>NZ_JBDJLJ010000016.1:0-112112 GCF_039673305.1 Achromobacter spanius | reverse complement strand
GTCCGGAGCGAACGCTCCGGACCGCAATCGTAGCCCCGCGCACCCCAGGCCGCCGCCGCGCCGCGCGTCTAAAGAACCCGCAACGCAGCCCGAATCCCGCCAGTGCTCAAAAGCTCAAGAACTCAAATTCCCAAAACCCAAAAGCTCAAAAACCAAACCCCCAATAAA
Organism: Achromobacter spanius; assembly: GCF_039673305.1. Lineage (GTDB taxonomy): Bacteria > Pseudomonadota > Gammaproteobacteria > Burkholderiales > Burkholderiaceae_B > Achromobacter > Achromobacter spanius_F. The sequence continues at coordinate 111,944 of NZ_JBDJLJ010000016.1, read as the reverse complement.
CCATCACCCCTCGGCAGCAGAAGCCACCACCCACTTCTCCCACCCGATCTTCCTGAGCTTGCAAGCCGGACACTCCCCGCACCCATACCCCCAATCATGCCGAGCCCCCCGCTCGCCCAGATAGCAGGTATGGCTCTCTTCGACGATCGTCTCCACCAGCGCATCCCCGCCAAGCTCATAAGCCAGCGCCCACGTCTCGGATTTGTCGATCCACATCAGCGGCGTCTCGATCGTCACCCGCGACCCCAGCCCCAACCCCAGCGCCACCTGCTGCGCCTTGATCGTGTCGTCGCGGCAATCCGGATAGCCGGAAAAATCCGTCTCGCACATCCCGCCCACCAGCACATCCAGCTGGCGCCGGTACCCCAGCGCCGCCGCCAGCGTCAGGAACAGCAGATTGCGCCCCGGCACAAACGTATTCGGCAGCCCATTGGCCTGCATCTCGATCGCCCGGTCGCTGGTCATGGCGGTATCGCCCACCTGCCCCAGCACCTTCAGGTCCAGCAGATGGTCCTCGCCCAGGCGCGGCGCCCAGTCCGGGAAATTGGCGCGGATCTCGCGCAGCACATTCAGCCGCGCCGACAGTTCAATGTGATGGCGCTGACCGTAATCGAACGCCACCGTTTCCACATGGGCATAGCGGTCCAGCGCCCAGGCCAGGCAAGTGGTGGAATCCTGGCCGCCCGAAAACAGCACGAGCGCGCGACGTTGATGATTTTGCATAAAGGGGGCTTCTGGAATGACGAAGGGACAACTGGAACTTTAACCGAGCAAACGGGCTTGCCCGTAAGGAACGCTGCGTAAAATCGACCGGGTCATTTTCTAGGTTCACCCGCAACGCCCGCTTCGACTTCCCCCTTTCCTACAACCATCAGACGGATCCCCGCACGATGAATGCCAAGCGCACGCAGTCCGATTCCGCAGAACCCTTGCGTCACGATATCCGGCTCCTGGGCCGACTGTTAGGAGAGGTCATCGAAGAATGCGAAGGCAAGCGCGTCTTCGACACCATCGAGACCCTGCGCCGCACCGCCGTCAAATTCCGCCGCGAGGGCGACGACGCCGACAGCAAACTGCTGGAACAGCGCGTCAAGCGCCTGCAGGGCAGCGACCCCAACTCCGTCGCACGCGCCTTCAGCTACTTCCTGCACCTGGCCAACATCGCCGAAGACCGCGACCAGAACCGCCGCCAGCGCGCCCGCGCCCTGGCCGACAGCACGCCTGCCCGCGGCAGCCTGCGCGAAGCCATCCAGATCCTGGGCGGACAAGGCGTCGGCGTGGCCCGCATCCGCCGGCTGCTGGCCGAGGCCTGCGTCATGCCCGTGCTCACCGCCCACCCCACCGAAGTGCAGCGCAAGAGCACCCTGGACGTCCACCGCGAAATCTCCACCGCACTTGCCCAGCGCGAAGCCCAGCTCACCCCCGAAGAACTGGCCGAACTCGACACCGCCCTGCTCGGCCGCGTCGCCACGCTGTGGCAGACCCGCATGCTGCGCTACACCCGCCTCACGGTGGCCGACGAAATCGAAAACGCGCTCTCGTACTACCGCAGCACCTTCCTGCAGGTCATCCCGCGACTGTACGGCGACTTGTCCAAGCTGCTGAACCGAGAATCCGCCAAGCCCTTCGCCGCCCCGCCCCCGCCGCTCGAACCCTTCCTGCGCATGGGCAGCTGGATCGGCGGCGACCGCGACGGCAATCCCAACGTCGACGCCGCCACCCTCGAACGCGCCCTGCTGCGCCAGGCCACCGTCCTGTTCGAGCACTACCTGCAGGAAGTCCACGCGCTGGGCGCCGAACTGTCCATCACCACCCTGCTCATCGCCGCCGACCCGCAACTGCTGGCGCTGGCCGACAGCAGCGGCGACGACTCCCCGCACCGCCGCGACGAACCGTACCGCCGCGCCCTCGTCGGCGTCTATGCCCGCCTGGCCGCCACCGCGCTGCGCCTCACCGGCCAGGACCTCGCCCGCCGCAGCACCGTCGCCGCCCCTGCCTACGACGCGCCCGAAGAACTGTCCGCCGACCTCGCCGTCATCGCCGCGTCGCTCGCCGCCCACCACGGCGCGCCCGTCGCCAAACTGCGCCTGGCCGGGCTGCAGCAGGCCGTCGAAGTCTTCGGCTTCCACTTGGCCACCGTCGACCTGCGCCAAAGCTCCGACGTCCACGAAAGCGCCCTGGCCGAACTGTTCTCCCGCGCCGGCGCCACGCGCAACGGCAAGCCCCTGGACTACCTGGCGCTCAACGAAGAAGAACGCGTCGAACTGCTGCGCGCCGAAATGGCGCAGGCGCGTCCGCTCGCCTCGCCCTGGATCGCCTACAGCGAAGACACCACCCGCGAACTCGCCGTCCTGCGCGCCGCCGCCGCCGGCCGCGCCCGCTACGGCAAGCAGGCCGTGCGCCAGACCATCGTGTCCCACACCGAAACCCTGAGCGACCTGCTCGAAGTCATGGTGCTGCAGAAAGAGGCCGGCCTCATCGCCCCCGCCGGCCAGGACATCCCGCCCGAAGACGGCCTCATGGTCGTGCCCCTCTTCGAAACCATTCCCGACCTGCAACGCGGCGCCGACATCATGGCCGCCTGGCTCGACCTGCCCGAAATCCGCCAGCGCGTGAAACGGGCACAGAACGGCGCGCAGGAAGTCATGCTGGGCTACTCCGACAGCAACAAGGACGGCGGCTTCCTCACCTCCAACTGGTCGCTCTACCAGGCCGAACGCGCGCTCGTCGACGTCTTCTCCGCCCGCAACGTCCGCCTGCGCCTCTTCCATGGCCGCGGCGGCTCCGTCGGCCGCGGCGGCGGTTCCAGCTTCGACGCCATCCTCGCCCAGCCGCCCGGCACCGTCGCCGGGCAGATCCGCCTGACCGAACAGGGCGAAGTCATCCAGAGCAAATACAAGGACGCCGAAGTCGGCCGCTGGCACCTCGAACTGCTGGTCGCCGCCACCCTCGAATCCAGCCTCGCCCCGCGCGCCGAAGCCACCAGCGCCGAAGACGCGCACATGGCCCACCACGGCCCCGCCATGTCCTTCATGTCCGAAACCGCGCAGCGCACCTACCGCGGCCTGGTCTACGACACGCCCCATTTCGCCGAATACTTCTTCGCCGCCACCCCCATCAGCGAAATCGCCGGCCTGAACATCGGCTCGCGCCCCGCGTCCCGCAAAAAAGGCCAGCGCATCGAAGACCTGCGCGCCATCCCCTGGGGCTTCTCCTGGGCCCAATGCCGCCTCATGCTCACCGGCTGGTACGGCATGGGCTCCGCCATCGAGGCCTACCTGGAAACCGGCGCCCCCGACGCCCCCCGCTCGCGCCGCGGCCGCCTGGTCCAGCTGCGCGAAATGGCCCGCGACTGGCCCGCCTTCCGCACCTTGCTCTCCAACATGGAAATGGTGCTGGCCAAATCCGACCTGGCCATCGCCGCCCGCTACGCCCAGCTCGTCCCGCAGCGCGCCCTGCGCGAACGCATCTTCGGCGCCATCAGCGCCGAACACGGCCGCACGCTCGCCATGCTCAAGCTCCTGACCCAGCGCGAACTGCTGGCCGACAATCCCACCCTGCAAATCTCCCTGCGCGAGCGCTTCGCCTACATCGACCCGCTGAACTACCTGCAGATCGACCTGATCCGCCGCCACCGCGCCGCGCAAAAGCATCCCACCGCCGACGTCGACAAGCGCGTGCAGCGCGCGATCCACCTGACGATCAACGGGATTGCGGCGGGGCTGAGGAATTCGGGGTAAGCCGCCGCCACAGGAACGCCCACATGTTCTCGCACGTTTTTGTCAGCGTCAGCGACTTTGAACACGCGCTGCGCTTCTACAGCGCCGTGTTCGAGATCCTTGGGGTCGAATCGCGCTTCTGCGACAGAGACCGGCCGTGGGCAGGTTGGCAAAGCCATGGGCAGCAACGCCCGTATTTTGTTATTTGCAGGCCCTACAACGGCTTGCCCCATGCACCCGGCAACGGCCAGATGGTCGCGTTCATGGCCGAATCCAGAGAAGCCGTGCGCCGGGCGCATCGCACGGCACTGGAGAACGGCGGCGCCTGCGAGGGCCCTCCCGGCCTTCGGCCTGAATATCACGCGCACTATTACGGCGCCTACTTTCGAGATCCGGACGGGAACAAGCTTTGCGTGGCTTGTCATTCCGCAACCGACGCATAGGGTGTCAGACACCCGGCGAAGCAATCCGCAAACCGCGGCGGCGGCGCTTGAGGGTGTCTGACACCTGGCAGGCGTTCGAAGCGCCCTCCCGACGCAAGGCACCGCGTAAGCCTCATGCCAGCCGCCCGCGCGGCCGGCATGAGGCGGGCCCCGCAAGACGCTCCACCCACACCCGACGGCGACAAGAACCTCAAGAACCCCAACCGCCCCGCGCACCCGGCAAGATTCCATCACCAGAGCCCGGCGTGGCGGCGGCCTGGGGTGCGCGGGGCGTGTAGATGCGCCCGAGGGAAACCGTAGGGAGCCGAAGGCGGACGAGGTTGACGTCGGGGCAGTCCGGAGCGAAGGCTCCGGACCGCAATCGTAGCCCCGCGCACCCCAGGCCGCCGACGCGCCGGGCGTCCCAGGCACGCCGCCCTCGGCCAGCAACACCTCGGCAACGCGATCGGTGTCAGACACCCACGCAGACAATCCGCAGACCGTGGCGACAGCGCCTGGGGTGTCAGACACCTGGCCAGCACTTTCAACACCGGCCGGACACCTTGGTCAGCACTCCCCACCCCGTCCACTCCGCGAACACCCCCAATCCCCCAGTTGTCCACCCCCCGCGACTTTTAGTACTATCTTCAACAGAAATTCTATATACGCACAAATGTTCGCATATAGAACGCAAAGATTTTTCTGGCCAAGCATGCACAGAAAGGCGCCCTGGAAGAGACAGAGTTCACCCTGATCCCCCGCGTGCCCGCCTGCCAGCAGCAGCCGCAAGCACCAAGCGAGCCATCATGGATACTCCCCTCAAGAACGTCGCCATCATCGGCGCAGGCGCCATGGGCAGCGGCATCGCCGCACTGTTCGCCTCGAAGGGACTCAACGTCGTCCTGATCGACCCGATGGAAGGCGCCCTTGAGCGTGCCTTGAAGACCATCGACCGCCAGCTGAACGTCTACGCCCCCGGCCAGGTCCAGGAAGCCATCCAGCGCATCCGCCTGGAACCCGGCCTCGAAGCCGCCGCCACCAGCGACCTGGTCATCGAAGCCGTCCCGGAAAACCTGGATCTCAAGCGCGGCATCTTCGCCAAGCTCGACTCCCTGTGCCCCGCGCACACCGTCTTCGCCACCAACACCTCGGGCCTGTCCATCAACGCCATCGCCAGCGCCGTCCTGCGCCGCGATCGTTTCGTCGGCACCCACTTCTTCACCCCCGCCGACGTCATCCCGCTGGTCGAGGTCGTCCGCAACGACGCCACCTCCGAAGACACCGTCGCCAAAGTCATGGCCACCCTGCGCTTCGCCGGCAAGCGCCCCGTGCTCGTGCGCCAGGACATCCCCGGCTTCATCGCCAACCGCATCCAGCATGCCCTGGCCCGCGAAGCCATCTCGCTGCTGGAAAAAGGCGTCGCCAGCGCCGAAGACATCGACGAAGTCGTCAAGTGGAGCCTCGGCATCCGACTTGCCCTGTCCGGCCCGCTCGAACAGCGCGACATGAACGGCATCGACGTCCACTACGCCATCGCCAGCTACCTCTACAAAGACCTCGAAAACCGCACCGAACCGTCCGACCTGCTGAAAAGCAAAGTCGAAAGCGGCCAGATCGGCGCCAAAAGCGGCCAGGGCTTCTACACCTGGAGCCCCGAACGCCGCGAACGCGTGCTGCGCGAAAAAAGCGCCGCCCTCGGCGAACTGGCCGCCTGGCTGACCGGCAAGACAAGCGGCTCCTGAGCAGGTTCTCCAGAATCCACAAAACAAGGCGCGGCGGCCAAGACCGACCGCGCCATCGGGCCACGAGCCCAACCACACAAAGAAAAGCAATCGTCCCAACCTGGCGCATCGCCACCCGATGCGCGGCGGCGCGGGACATCAGAGAACCGCCTTACGGAGTTTGTTGGAGGCATCATGAATAAATTGGCTTCATTCTTTACCGAGCTGATGCGCAAGTATCTGCCCGATCCCTTCGTCTTTGCGATCGCGCTGACCTTACTCACCGTGCTGCTGGCCATGGGCATCGAAGGCCAGGGCATCGGCGACATCACCCGCGCCTGGGGCAAAGGCTTCTGGAGCCTGCTGGCCTTCACCACCCAGATGGCCGTCATCCTGGCCATGGGCTACGTGCTGGCCACCGCGCCGCTGACCGACCGCCTGCTCAACCGCATCGTCAGCCACGTGCACAAGCCGCACACCGCCATCATCGTCGCCACCCTGGTCGGCGGCGTGGGCAGCTACCTGAACTGGGGCTTTGGCCTCGTCATCGGCGGCATCGTCGCCAAGAAGCTGGCCCTGAAGGTCAAGGGCGTGCACTATCCGCTCATCATCGCGGCGGCCTATAGCGGCTTCACCATGTACGGCCTGGGCCTGTCGGCCAGCATCCCCGTCCTGGTCGCCACCCCCGGCCACCCCACCGCCAAGCAGATGGGCACCATCCCGCTGTCGGAAACCATCTTCTCCGTGCCCATGCTGATCACCAGCCTGGTCATCATCGTCACGCTGCCCCTGCTCAACGCCTGGCTGCACCCCAAGAAGGGCGAGAAGATCGTCGAGGTCAACCCCGACATCGACCGCGACGCCAACGCGTCCAACGCCGGCGAAGACATGCTGGAAAAGGGCACCATCGCCTCCAAGCTCAACAACAGCCGCATCCTCAGCCTGCTGATCGGCGCCCTGGGCGTGGCCTACGTGGTCTTCCACTTCATGGACGGCGGCTCGCTGGACCTGAACCTGATCAACTTCATCATCCTGTTCCTGGGCATCATCCTGCTGGGCACGCCGGCCGCTTACGTCGCCAAGCTGACCGAAGGCATCAAGACCATCTCCGGGATCATCCTGCAGTACCCGTTCTACGCCGGCATCATGGCCATCATGGCCGCCTCGGGCCTGGTCACCACGATCTCCGCCGTCTTCGTCGACGTCGCCACGCCCGAAACGCTGCCGTTCTGGGGCCTGATCAGCTCGTTCGTCATCAACTTCTTCGCACCGTCCGCCGGCGGCCACTGGGTCATCCAGGGTCCGTTCATGATCGACGCCGCCAAGGAAATCGGCAGCGCCCTGAACCAGACCACCATGGCCGTCATGCTGGGCAACGCCTGGAACGACCTCGTGCAGCCCTTCTGGATCCTGCCGGCGCTGGCGCTTTCCAAGCTGAAGCTGCGCGACGTGATGGGCTATACCGTCATCATGATGCTGTGGGTCGGCGTGATCCACATCACCGCCGTCCTCGCCTGGGGCTACCTGACGCATTGATAGGGCCCCCCCAGCGCGCTCCGCGCGCCCCCCCAGGGGCGACACCTGCAGACCGGCGGAGCCGGATCTGGCGGTGTCCCCGCTCGGGGGGGGGGGGGGGTGAGGATTATTGTCGTAGCTGTGTTTTTTTGAACCGAACGGAATCGATATGAGCAAACCCACCGCATATCTCGTCACCGGCGGCAGCGCCGGGATCGGCGCCGCCATCATCCGCATGCTGCTGGATGCCGGCCACACCGTGGTCAACATCGACTACAAGCTGCCCGAGAATCCGCCGGCGGGTCTGGTTTCGTATCAGGCCGATCTGACCGATGAAGCGCGCACCCAGGAAGTCGCCCGCGAAGTCACCAGCGCCTACAACATCGTCGGCCTGGTCAACAACGCGGGCGCCACCCGTCCCGGCACGGCCGACACGGCCACGCTGGCGGATCTGGACTATGTGGTGAACCTGCATCTGCGCACCGCGCTCATCCTGGTGCAGGCGGCGCTGCCCGCCATGCGCGAAGCGGGCTTTGGCCGCATCGTGAACATGTCGTCCCGCGCCGCGCTGGGCAAGCCGGACCGCGTCGTGTATTCGGCCACCAAGGCCGGCCTGGTGGGCCTGACCCGCACCCTGGCCATGGAACTGGGCGGCGACGGCATCACCGTCAACGCCATCGGCCCCGGCCCCATCGCCACCGACCTCTTCACCAAGAGCAATCCGGCCGGCGCGCCGCAGACCGAACGCATCATCAACAGCATCGTCGTCAAGCGCCTGGGCACGCCCGAAGACGTGGCGCGCGCCGCAATGTTCTTCCTGTCGCCCGACAACGGCTTCGTCACCGGCCAGATGCTGTACGTCTGCGGCGGCACGACGCTGGGCGTCGCCCCCATCTGAGCGTAGCCGCCATGTCCGTCCGGCCCACCCTCGCGCCTGCCTGCTGGCCTTGCCTAGCGGCGCAGCAGCGCGTGGTTGATCTGGTCGGCGGCGTGGCGCAGCGGCGGCAGGAACGCCGCCAGCATGGCCTCGCGCGAAAACCGGTTGGCGTGGCCGCTGACGTTCATCGCGGCAATCACGCGGCCGCTGCGGTCGACAATGGGCACGGCCACCGACTGCAGCCCCGGCTCCAGTTCCTGCGCCACGCACGCGTAGCCGTCGGCGCGCACGCCGGCCAGCACGCGCTTGAGCTCGGCGATGTCGGTGACGGTGTCCGCGGTATAGCCCTGGATCTGGCTCATCGCCAGCACCCGGTCCAGTTCCGCTTCCGGCAGGCCGGCCAGCAGCACGCGGCCCATCGACGTCACCCATGCCGGCAGGCGGCTGCCCACGGCCAGATTGATCGTCATCACCTTGTGGGTGGACAGGCGCAGGATGTAGACGATGTCCGCGCCTTCCAGCACCGACACGGAACAGGACTCGCGCGTCTGCTCGGCCACTTCTTCCATGTAGGGCAGCGCCAGGTTCCACAGCGGCGTGCCCGACAGATAGGCGTAGCCCAGTTCCAGGATGCGCGGCGTCAGCGAGAACTTGCGGTCGTCCACCGTGACGTAGCCCAGGTGCTCCAGCGTCAGCAGGATGCGGCGCGCGCCGGCGCGGGTCAGCCCCGTCACCGCCGCGACCTCGGACAGCGTCATCTGCGAACGGTCGGGGCCAAACGCCCGGATCACCGACAGGCCGCGCGCGAAGGATTGCACGTAGCTGTCGCTGGGTTGCTGGGGATCTTGCTCGGCCATCCGTCTGGTCCCAAGAGTAAAAGGCCCGCCGCTGGCGAGCCCTGCGTTGCCCCTGTTGGGCGACTCCGAACGATGGAGATTGCGGCGTCCGGGCATGCCTTGACGCCCCGCATTCCCCATGAAACGATGTTCTTCAGAAGAACGAAAGTTCTAATGAAGAACAAATTATGACACGCCACCTATGAGCGAACATCATGATCTCTAAGCTTGTTGCAAGCGCGGCGGCCGCCCTGGCGGACGTACCCGACGGCGCCACCGTCATGATCGGCGGCTTCGGCACCGCCGGCCAGCCCATGGAACTGATCGACGCCCTGCTGGAGCAGGGCGCCAAGGACCTGGTCATCATCAACAACAACGCCGGCAACGGCACCACCGGCCTGGCCGCGCTGCTGGGCGCCAACCGCGTGCGCAAGATCATCTGCTCGTTCCCGCGCCAGGCGGACTCGCAGATCTTCGACGGCCTGTACCGCAGCGGCAAGCTGGAACTGGAACTGGTGCCCCAGGGCAACCTGGCCGAGCGCATCCGCGCCGCCGGCGCCGGCATCGGCGCGTTCTTCACGCCCACCGGCTACGGCACCCCGCTGGCCGACGGCAAGGAAACCCGCGAAATCAACGGCCGCCAGTACGTGCTGGAATATCCGCTGCACGCCGACTACGCGCTCATCAAGGCCGAGCGCGGCGACCGCTGGGGCAACCTGGTCTACCGCAAGACCGCGCGCAACTTCGGCCCCATCATGGCCAGCGCCGCGCGCGTCGCCGTGGCGCAGGTCCGTGAAGTCGTCGAACTGGGCGAGCTGGACCCCGAAACCGTCGTCACCCCCGGCATCTTCGTCAAGCGCGTCGTGCAGATCGCAGCCCAGCCGGCCGCCAAGGAGCAGCAATGAGCACCAAACTGACCCGCGACCAGATCGCCGCCCGCGTCGCGCAGGACATCCCCGAAGGCGCCTACGTCAACCTGGGCATCGGCCTGCCCACGCTCGTGGCCAACCACCTGCCGGCCGGCCGCGAAGTCATCCTGCACACCGAGAACGGCATGCTGGGCATGGGCCCCGCGCCCGCCAAGGGCGAAGAGGACTATGACCTCATCAACGCCGGCAAGCAGCCCGTGACCGAACTGCCCGGCTGCTCGTTCTTCCATCACGCCGATTCGTTCGCCATGATGCGCGGCGGCCACCTGGACATCTGCGTGCTGGGCGCCTTCCAGGTGTCGCAGCACGGCGACCTGGCCAACTGGCACACCGGCGCGCCCGACGCCATCCCCGCCGTCGGCGGCGCGATGGACCTGGCCATCGGCGCGAAAGACGTCTTCGTGATGATGGAACTGCAGACCCGCGAAGGCCAGAGCAAGCTGGTCGAGACCTGCACCTACCCGCTGACCGGCGTGCGCTGCGTGTCGCGCGTGTACACGGACGTCGCGGTGTTCGACATCCGCGCCGACGGCGTGACGGTCACCGACATGTTCGGCGACGTCACGGCCGACGACCTGCTGCGCCTGACCGGCCTGCCGCTGAAGTTTTCCCGCTGAGTTTTTGCCGATACGCCGTCCCGGCTGGCCGGGACGGCATCATGGAGAGTCCATCATGTTGTTCATGGTTCAAATGCAAGTCAATCTGCCCGTCGACATGCCCGCCGACCGCGCGGACAAACTGAAGGCCGACGAAAAGGCCCTGGCGCAGCAACTGCAGCGCGACGGCAAATGGAAGAGCCTGTGGCGCGTCGTCGGCCGCTACGCCAACGTCAGCATCTTCGACGTCGAAAACAACGACGAGCTGCACACGCTGCTGTCGTCCCTGCCGCTGTTCCCGTACATGGATATCGAAGTCACCGCGCTTGCGCGCCACCCCTCGGCGATCTGACAGGAGCATCGCATGCCCTACATCATCGAAACCTTCGACAAACCCAACCACCAGGAAGTGCGCCAGCAGCATCGCGCCGCGCACCTGGAATACCTGGACGCCAACAAGCAGCTGCTGCTGGCCTGCGGCGCCAAGCTGCAGGACGACGGCAAGGACGCCGGCGGCGGCCTGTACATCGTCGACCTGGACACGCGCGAAGCCGCGCAGCAGTTCATCGACGCAGACCCGTTCGCCCAGGCCGATCTGTTCGACCGCGTGACCATCACGCGCTGGCGCAAGGCCTACGTCGACGGCGTCTGCCACCTGTAATGCCCCCGCGGCCGCCGATCGCGCGGCCGCTGCTTTCCCCAAGGAATCCCACATGTCTTATGCCGATCTCAGCCAGGCACGGCTGTTCTACGTCATCGATGGCCCCGCCGACGCGCCGGTGCTCGTGCTCTCCAATTCGCTGGGCACCTGCTCCGACATGTGGGCCCGCCAGATCCCCGAACTCACCAAGCACTTCCGCGTCCTGCGCTACGACACCCGCGGGCACGGCAAGTCCTCGATCCCCGAAGGCGAGTACAGCTTCGAGCAGCTGGGCAACGACGTCGCGGAACTGCTGGCGCACCTGGACATCAAGCGCGCGCACTTCTGCGGCCTGTCCATGGGCGGCCCCACCGGCCTGTGGCTGGCGCTGGCGCGCCCCGAACTCGTCGGCAAGCTGATCCTGTGCAACACCGCCGCACGCATCGGCTCGGCCGAAGGCTGGAGCGCCCGCATCGCCGCCGTGGCCGAGCAGACCCTGGAAAAGATGGCCCCCACGCTGGTCGAGCGCTGGCTCACCGACGGCTACCGCGCGGCCGAACCGGGCCTGACGCAGGTGCTGATCGACATGCTGCGCCGCACGCCGGACGCCGGCTACTCCGGCAACTGCGCCGCGCTGCGCGACGCCGACTTCCGCGAACAGGTCTCGTCCATCAAGGCCCCCACGCTGGTCATCGCCAGCACGCACGACCTGGCCGCCACGCCCGTGCAAGGCCAGGAACTGGCCGCCGCCATTCCCGGCGCGCGCTATGTAGAACTGAACACCTCCCACATCTCGAACTGGGAGCAACCGGAAGCCTTCACCCGCGCGGTCGTCGACTTCCTGACGGAGTAAGCCGCATGCAACGCTGGAAGCACCGGCCCGAAGGCTCCAACTGGGGCGACTTCGGGCCCGACGACCAACTCGGCCGCCTGAACCTCATCACCGAAGAACAGGTCCTGAAGGGCGCGCGCGAAATCCGCGCCGGCAAGACCTTCTGCCTGTCCCTGCCGCTGGACCTGCCCGGCGGCAATGTCCTGAATCCGCGCCGACATCCGCCGCAGTTGAGCCCCACCAAGCTCAAGGACACGCCCTACCTGAATTTCCCGCTGCGCAACGTCAACCCGGATGCGCTGGACGTGCTGAGCGACGACCAGGTGCTGCTGTCCATGCAGTATTCGACGCAGTGGGACGCGCTGGCGCACGTGGGCGCCCTGTTCGACGCCGACGGCGACGGCAAGCCCGAGCTGCGCTACTACAACGGCTTCCAGGCCGGCGTGGACGTCGTGGGCCCGGCCGATGGCGACCACACCGGCTGCGGCTGCAACAGCGGCGGCCCGTCGGCCGCGCTGAAGCTGGGCATCGAAAACCTGGCGCAGAAAGGCATGCAGGGCCGCGGCGTGCTGGTGGACCTGTTCCGCCACTACGGCCCGGGCCGCACGCTGATCGGCCACGCCGAACTGATGCACGTGCTGGCCACGGACCAGATCCAGGTCGAACCCGGCGACATGCTGGTGCTGCGCACCGGCTATGCCGAAGCCGTGGTCGCCATGAACGGCACGCCGGACCCCGAGGTGCTGCACACCTACGGCGCCGCGCTGGACGGCACCGACCAGGCTCTGCTGCAATGGATCACGGACAGCGGCATCGCCGCCATCTGCGCCGACAACTACGCCGTCGAAGCCTACCCCGCCCGCGAAAAATCCGGCGCGCGCGCCATGCTGCCGCTGCACCACCATTGCCTCTTCAAGCTGGGCCTGCCGCTGGCCGAACTCTGGTACCTGAAGGAGCTGGCCGAGTTCCTGCACGCCAACGGCCGCCACCACTTCATGCTGACAGCGCCGCCGCTGCGGCTGCCGCACGCGATCGGTTCGCCGGTCACGCCGATCGCGACCGCTTGAGCGCACGGACTTGCCGGTGTCCAGATATGGTTCAGGTGTCTGACACCCGCAAGAGACAGCCTTCATCCTGCCCCGGCGCATCATGGGTGTCAGACACCCCCGCACAAGCCACCCACCCCAAAGAAAAACGCCAGACAAACCGTCTGGCGTTTTTTCTCCCCGGGGCCAATCAGCCCTTCAGGCAAGTGCTCATGAACGTCTTGCGCGCGTCGCCGGCCAGCTTCTGTTCCGCGGCCTTGGCGTTGCAGTCCTTCATCTTCTGCTGCTGCGGCGTCAGCTGCTTGGCGGGTTCCTCGCCCTTCAGGCAACTGCTCATGTAGGCCTTGCGGTCGTCGCCCTTCTTGCCTTCCGCCGACTTGTTGCAGTCCGCCATGCGCTGCTGCTGCGCCGTGGGCGTCTTGGTGGTCGAGGGCGTGGCGGGGGTCTGCGCCTGGGCGCCGGCAAAACACGCGGACAACAGGATGGCCGAAGCCAACTGGCTGGTACGGGAAAGCATGAGTTCCTCCCTTGAGCGCCCGTGGGCGTGATGACACGCGCATGACGGACGGCACGGTCCGCCGGCCAAGGCGCCGGCCCGGTCATCATCGGACAATCCGCGCGGCCGCGCAACGGCAGGCGCAACCTGTTACCCATTCATCCGTCTGGCCCGTTGTATCGCGCCGCGGAATGGAGTGATATAAGCATGGCCCGCGTGCTGCGGGCAGAAGCAGGCCAGCCCCTTACGCGCCAGGCGCTGCCGGTTCCAGGAGACTCCGATGAAAGTATTTGTCCTTGCCGCGATCGCCGCGCTGGCCGCCCTGTCCGGGGCCGCGGGCGCACAAAGCCTGGCCTACGGCGTCACGCTGGGCAACGTCCAGGCCGTGCGCGACGTCAACCAGAACCTGTCCACCATCACCGGCTTCCTGGCCAACCAGTCCGCGCGCCCCGTCAACAGCATCCTGCTCACCTACGTCCTGTACGACGCGCAGAACCGCGAAGTCGGCCGGGTGAGCGAAGACGTCGTCGGCACCCTGCGCCCGGGCCAGATCAAGGTCGTCAAGGCCGTGACGCCGCTGGAATTCGCCCGCGTCGCCCCGCTGGATGTGTCCGCCCGGTAACGCCGCCCGCCTGCGCCCGCGCAAAAAAACCCTTTTCGAATCAGGGTCTAGACAGGGGGTTATCAGGCCAGTTATGGGAAAATCCAGGCTGCCGGCTCGATAAAAGGGGCTTCCACACGAAGCCCCTTCTTGCGTCTGCCGGCGCGCCAGCAAGCCTGGCCTCGATACTAGGAAGTGAAGATCATGTTTCCCAAAAGACTCTCCGAAGGCTACCAATCTTTCCTGGACGGGCGCTTCCAGACGGAAAGCAGCCGCTATCAAAAGCTGGCCGAAATCGGCCAAAGCCCGGAAATCCTGATCATCGGCTGTTGCGACTCGCGCGTGTCGCCCGAAGTCATCTTCGACGCCGGCCCCGGCGAAATGTTCGTGGTGCGCAACGTGGCCAACCTGGTGCCGCCCTGTGACCCCGACTCCGAATCGTCTTACCACGGCACCAGCGCCGCCATCGAATTCGCGGTCAACGGCCTGAACGTCAAGCACATCGTCGTGCTGGGCCACGCCTCCTGCGGCGGCATCCGCTTCTTCTTCGACGACGCCAAGCCGCTGGCCAAGGCCGACTTCATCGGCAAGTGGATGTCCCAGATCGAATCCGTGGCCGAGGGCCTGGACACCGGCACCGGCGATCGCCAGGCCAACCTGAAGCGCCTGGAACTGGCGACGGTCGAGCACAGCCTGAACAACCTGATGACCTTCCCGTCCATCCGCCGCCGCGTCGAAAGGGGCGAACTGGAACTGCACGGCACCTACTTCGGCGTCGCCACGGGCGTCCTGTTCCTGCGCGATCCCGAAACCGGCGAGTTCAAGCCCTGCCTGGAAACCGGCATCACCGAATAAGCCAGGCGGCGCCCGGCGCCGCCTGCGCGTTCTGCCCCGGCGCCAGGCTCCCGCACCACGCCGGCTGGACCTTCCCGCCGGGCCTCACCCGAAGCACCCGCTGCCCACACCGCCCCGCCGGCGCGAACGCTCCGGACCGCAATCGTTGACCCGCCTCCCCCGCGCCGCCTCCGCGCCACGCGGCTAAAGAACCAACGAATTCCCGGACAACAAAACCGCGCGGGAAAAGTCCATATGGACAGCCCCCACCCCATGCGCAACACTGTCGCCTCTCCCCCGACAGAGACCCCCATGAAAATCTTCTTCTCGCCCGCCTCGCCCTTCGTCCGCAAGTGCATGGTCATCGCGCATGAACTCGGCCTGGCCGACCGCATCGAAAAGCTGCCCAGCGCCGCCGGTCCCGTCGCGCGCGACCAGTCCATCATCCCCAGCAACCCGCTGGGCCAGGTGCCCACCTTCATCACCGACGATGGCCAGATCCTGTTCGACAGCCCGGTGGTCTGCGAGTACCTGAACGATCTGGGCGGCGGCGCGTTCTTTCCCACCGGCAAGACCCGCTGGCAGGTCCTGACGGAGCAGTCCATGGCCGACGGCATGCTGGGCGCCGCCCTGCTCGCGCGCTACGAAACCGCGCTGCGTCCCGAAGCGCTGCGCTGGGATGGCTGGGTCGAGGGCCAACTGGGCAAGGTTCGCGACGGCCTCGCGCTCATCGAAAAGAACGCCGCCGGGCTCGACGGCCGGCTCGATATCGGCACCATCACCATCGGTTGCGCGCTGGGCTACCTGGATTTCCGTTTTCCGGACCTGGACTGGCGCGCCTCGCACCCGGCCACCGCGGCCTGGTACGAAACCTTCAGCCAGCGCCCCTCGATGCAGGCCACCAAGCCCTGACGGAACCATCCGACCGAACCGGCCGTCCGAACCGGCCGTCCGGACCGGCCCTCCGCCGCTTCAGTGCGACGACACGTAGGCCGCATTCGCAAACGCCGGAATGGCGAAGCCCTCGCGCATGCGCCGGGCCTCCGCCGCCGGCGTCAGGCCGAACAGGCGCTTGAACTCCCGGCTGAACTGGGACGGACTGGTGTAGCCCACGGCCTGGCTCGCGGTCTCCGCGGTCAGGTCCTGGCGCACCATCAGCAGGCGCGCCTGGTGCAGACGGGTCGATTTCACGTACTGCATGGGAGAGACCTGCGTCACCGCCTTGAAATGGCTGTGGAAGCTGGGAACGCTCATGCCCGCTTCCTCCGCCAGTTGCGTCACATCCAGCGGCTGCGCGTATCCGGCATGGATGAGACGCAAGGACTTGCCGATCCGGCCAAACTGGCCTCGCAGCGACAGCGCTTCCCGCATCGCGCTTCCCTGCGGACCGGTCAGCACCCGGAAGTACAGCTCGCGCAACAGGCCCGGACCCAGCACCGCGGCCTCCAGCGGCCGGGTCAAGGCCTCGATGAAGCGCAGCACGGACGCGCGCATCGCGTCATCCATCGGCGTCGACAACATGCTTTGAGGCGCCTGGACGGGCGCTTCCAGGCCGGCGCTGTCGATCTGCGCCGCCAGTTCCGCCGCCAGCACGAAATCCAGGTGCAGGTACAGCGCCAGCAGCGGGCGCTGCGGCGAGGCGTCGGTCTCCATGCTGAACGGAACCGGCACGGACACGGCCAGGTAATGGTGCTCGTCGTACAGATACAGCCGGTCGCCGAAATAGCCGCGCTTGCGGCCTTGGCACACGATCACGATGCCGGGGTCGTACAGCACGGGCGTGCGGGCCAGCGGCCGGTTGGCGCGCAGCACGCGCACGCTGGGCAGGGCCGTCAGGTTGTAGCCCTCGTTGGGGGCCAGGCCGCGCAGCAGCGCGGCCATGGGGGATTCAGCGCTGGCGGGGCCATCCGCAACAGGAAGCGCAGCAGGCGTGGAGCTCATAGTTTTATGCAATAAAGACAGCCGAATTCGGCTTATCTGGCATGATCGTGAAGACTACCATGCACTCTCCCATCGACAATGGAGAGTCGCTTCATGACATCCCCCAAGACTTTGCTCATCACTGGCGTCAGCAGCGGCTTCGGCCGCGCGCTCGCCGAAGAAGCCCTGGCCGCCGGTCACCGCGTCGTCGGCACGGTGCGCGGCGACCCGGCCAGGATCGCATTCGAAGCCCTGTCGCCCGGCGCCGCCATTGGCCGCGTGCTGGACGTGACCGACTTCGACGCCATCGACGGCGTGGTGGCGGACATCGAGGCCAGCGTCGGCGCCATCGATGTCCTGGTCAACAACGCGGGCTACGGGCACGAAGGCGTCATGGAAGAATCGCCGCTGTCGGAGATGCGGCGCCAGTTCGACGTGAACGTGTTCGGCGCTGTGGCGATGATGAAGGCGGTCCTGCCCTACATGCGCCGGCGCCGGCGCGGCCACATCCTGAACATCACGTCCATGGGCGGCCACATCACCATGCCGGGCATCGCCTACTACTGCGGCAGCAAGTTCGCGCTGGAGGGCATTTCCGAAGCCTTGGGCAAAGAGGTGCGGCCCCTGGGCATTGCCGTGACAGCCGTGGCGCCGGGGTCGTTCCGAACCGACTGGGCCGGCCGGTCCATGACGCGCACGCCCCGCGCCATCGCGGACTATGACGCCATCTTCGATCCCATCCGCCAGGCCCGCGAAGAGAAAAGCGGCCGGCAACCGGGCGATCCTCGCAAGGCGGCGCGCGCCATGCTCGCGGCCATGGCTGCGGATCACCCGCCCGCGCACCTGCTGCTGGGCAGCGATGCGCTGGCGCTGGTCAGGGGCAAGCTATCCGCTCTGGACCAGGAAATGCGAGCGTGGGAGGCGATCACGGTCTCCACGGACGGCTGATCCCTCACGCGGGCGGCGCGCCGCTTCCTCTGTTACAGTGAACTTGTAACGCGAAGGACGGACCAACCTGTAGGTCAACCACGACAGGGAGCCCCGCATGAGCATTGCAGCGATCTCCGCCATTCCCCGCGTCGCGTCGCCCTACCCGGCGCGCGTGCCGATGCTGGATGACACCCGCCCCAACTGGGAAACTGAACGTGCGGCGCAGAACCAGGCCGCCCGGCAGGCTCAGCGCACCGCGCAGGCACAGGCCGCCAGATCGGCCAGGACCGATTACCAGGCATCGCGCGTCCCAGGCCAGGATGCGGCCTCCGCAGAGCCCCTGCTGATCGCCGCCCCGGCGGCCAACCTCGACGAACTGCGCGACCTGTACGCCGAATCCCGGATGCGGCGCGCGGTAGAGGAATTCTCCGCCCGCCCCGATCCGGTGGCGCAGCGCGCCGACGCCGCCAACGACTGGGGCACCATCGAAGGGCTGGCTCCGCTGCAGCCCTACCGCGTCGCGATGGGCAATCCCCAGGTGGAATTGCAGGCCGCCAACGTGCTGAAAGCCGCCGGCATCGGCATTCCCAAGGTCGCCAACATCGGGGCCACCGAAAACGTGACCGACAACGCGCGCTACCGGCCCGGCGCTGCGCCCTGACCTGGACGCGCCCGCGCCTTCGGCTTGCTGCCCCCCAAGGGGGCGTTTTCATCTTGAGACGGCTCGACGATGAAAAAGGCCGCCTGATTGCAGGCGGCCTTCTCGTCTGGCGCAGTCGGATCAGTGGAAGAATTCCGCGATCATTGTGGCGCCCAGGAAGGTGCCGGCGTTGGCGGCCAGCGACACCACCACGATCTTCCAGCCCAGCTTGCGGAAGGCGGGCAGGTCCTTGAGGATCGACAGGCCGGCCATGGCCAGGATCACGGTCGTGAACGGCAGGAAGTTCACCTTGCCGACCAGCGCGATGATCTGGTCCGAGTACGGCAGCACGCCGGGGCAGCCCGCCGTCATGGCGATCAGCGACAGCACGAACACGGCCGGCAGCTTGGGAATCACGCGCAGGATCAGATCGGTCAGGACGACCAGCAGGACGATGATGCCCATGCCGGGCAGCGCGTCCGCGAACGGCACGTTGTAGCCCAGGCGGTTGCCCACCAGCGCGAACAGGCCGCAGATCACGTAGGCGGTCAGGCGGTCGCCGAAGCCCATCTTGGCGTTGTGCGCGGGCACGTCTTCCGACACGCTGCTGTCCACGACGGCCTCGTCGGCCTTGCCGCGCGAGAAGCGGCCCAGCACGGGTTCCAGCTTGCCGTACAGGAAGATGGTCGTGGGCAGCGAGATGAACAGCGTGAAGTACACGCCCACCACGGTCGTCAGCAGATTGGCCGCAGCGGCCAGCGCGGCCACCTGATGCGCCATTTCCGGCGTCTGCTGCGAAGCGATCGCGCCCACGCCGGCGGCCATCATGCTGCCCGAGCCCACGCCGGCGCCCATGGCGAGCGAACGCGGATCGAAGATGTTCAGGCTGGTGATGAAGCCGGCCATCAGCGCGACGAACAGCGCGCCGATCACGGTGCCCGTGATGTACTCGGCCATCACGCCGCGGCCTTCCGGCGAATTCATGCCATAGCGCTCGCCGATGATCGCCAGGCTGGGCTCGCGGCCCACCGAGAACGTGGCGCCGATGGCCTCGCGCTTGATGCCCAGCAGCAGCGCCAGCGGCAGGCCGATGGCCATGGTGCCGAAGAAGTGGCCGAATTCCTGGAACACCAGCGCCCAGCCGGCCTCGCGCACCTGCGGCAAGGCGCCGCCCACCATCAGGCCCAGCTTGGCCAGGAACGGCAGCAGCGCGTATTGCAGATAGCCGCTGATGCGGGTCTGCATGGCCTTGTCGATCCCGACGCTCGCGGGCAGACGCTGGCCGAAGGCCGCGACGACGGCGCCAATGAAGATGGCCCAAAGCATCGGCTGCAGAATGATCTTGCCGGGGCCCACCGCGAAGGTGACGCTACCGATCGCTTCGGCAATGACCACCACCAGCAAAATGGCGGCAAGCATGCGGACGCGGTCCGATAGCGGCATGGTGGGCAGGGCCAGGCTGGCGCTGGCATGAGACATCGGATTCCCCTGAAACGTGAGTAGTAGTCGTGGCGGCGGACCGCAAGCCGGGGCGGCGATGGCGCCCCTCCTCCCGGGCAGGCCGGACAGGCGGCGCAGGGCGCGCCGGCCGCTCGGGCGGAACTGGGAATTTTCGCCCGTGGGCCTGGCGGGCAACCATGACACCACAGGGGCATTAACGTTGCGTAAAATGCAACGGAACGCCTATTCCTGGGAAAATTTTGCACGGAAACGACAGGAGCTAGGGTAAACCCTAGCCAAATTCCGTGGATATTCCGCCGCACTTGCGCCACGGAGCACGCGCCATGGATGAAAAACTCGATTCCCGCCGCACCCATTACTTCATGCAGGTCATGAGCCGGGGGTCGGTGCGCGGCGCGGCCGAAGCGCTGGACATGGACCCTTCCGCCGTCAGCCGGGCCATTGCGGCACTCGAACGCGACTGCGGCATGGCGCTGTTCGAACGCCGCGGGCGCGGCGTGGTGCCCACCGACGCCGGCCACATCCTGGCCCGCTACGTCACGCGTCAGCAGAACATCCAGGAAAGCTTCTTTTCCGAGATCGACAGCCTGCGCAAGGCAGAACGAGGCCACATCGACCTGGTGCTGGGCGAGGGCTTCGTCGAACTCATGTTCGACCGCGTCCTGCCCGGCTACTGGCGCAGCCATCCGGAAGTCACGCTGGACATCGATGTCGCCCGCACGTCCGAGATCGTCCAGCGCATCGTGGACGACCGCGCCTATATAGGATTGGTGTTCCAGCCGCCCACCGACGCCCGCCTGCGCACGCACTACTCGCGGCCCGAACCCATCCGCGCCATCGTGCGCCAGGACCATCCCCTGACGCGGCTGGGGCGTCCCCTGCTGCTGACCGACCTGGCCGACTACCCCGGCGCCTCCATGCAGGAAGGCTTCGGCGTGCGCCAGCATATCCAGGCCGCCGAAATCAGCGAGCAGGTGCGCCTGCACAACGTGCTGACCACCTCGTCCTTCAAGGCGCTGTGGCAGTTCGCCGCAGCCGGCATCGGCTACGCCCTCACCCCGCCGATCGCCGTCACGGCCGACATGGGCGCGCAGCGGCTGGCCAGCCTGCCGCTGGCCAATCCCATCCTGAACCAGGGCAGCCTGCACGTGCTCAGCCGCGCCGGCCGCCACATCTCTCCGGCCGCACGCGAACTGCTGGAACACATCGTGCGCGGCATCGGCGCCGCGCCGCCATCTGATACGGCCGTCTGAAGCGGATCTGCATCTGCCGGCCCGCGGCCGCCGCGTCTACAGTGGCCCTGTCCGCCCATCCAGGAGCCGAATATGCTTAGTATCCTGCGCACGGTCCGCTCCGTGCTCTGGGCCTTTTTCGGCGTGCGCCGCGGCCGCGGCTACGACGCCGACATCGCCCACAACAAACCCGGCCCGCTCATCGCCACCGGCCTGCTGCTGGCCGCCTGCCTGGTGACCATCCTGGTTTTGGTGGCGCGCTGGGCAGTCAACGCGGCGCTGTAGGCGACAAACGCAGCCTTGCGCAAGAACAATGTGACTGCCCATACAAGTAAGTAGGCTTCAACAGCCGCCTTGCGCTCGCACCGGCCTGGCTGGCCAATGCCACAAACTCGCTTTTTTGATCGTTCACGGTAACAGGACTCCAAGGCATGGAACTCTCCCGGGCACCTAACCGGAAAAGTGTCACCCATGTCCCTGTACACCTGTCACCTATCTCCTCAGTCCATACAGGCAGCCCCCTCGGGGGGCAGCAAGCGCGCAACGCGCGCGCGGCGTGGGGGCCTTATTTCCTTATTACCAGAATGACTTAGACGCTCGCGGCGGCTGGCTGTTACGGTTATGAACCCCCCCATGCCGGCGCCGTGCGCCTGCCGCCTCCAGGGGCTCAGACCGAGAAGACTTCAAGGGCAGTAGACATGTACGTGTATGACCCCGTCGACCAACAGCTAGTCGAACAGCGTGTCGCGCAATTCGCCGATCAGACGCGCCGCTTCCTCGACGGCCAGCTGACCGAAGATGATTTCCGCGTTCTGCGCCTGCAGAACGGCCTGTACATCCAGCGACACGCGCCCATGCTGCGCGTCGCCATCCCCTACGGCATGCTGGCGTCCCGCCAGCTGCGCACCCTGGCGCACATCGCGCGCAAGTGGGACCGCGGCTACGGACACTTCAGCACCCGCCAGAACATCCAGTTCAACTGGCCCAAGCTCGAAGACGTGCCGGACATCCTGGCCGAGCTGGCCACCGTGCAGATGCACGCCATCCAGACCAGCGGCAACTGCATCCGCAACACCACCACCGACCACTTCGCGGGCGTCGCGCCGGACGAACTCGTCGATCCGCTGGTCTGGTGCGAGATCATCCGCCAGTGGTCCACGCTGCATCCGGAATTCGCCTTCCTGCCGCGCAAGTTCAAGATCGCGGTCAGCGGCGCCGTACAGGATCGCGCCGCCGTCGGCGTGCACGACATCGGCCTGCAGGCGGTCGAGCGCGACGGCAAGCTGGGCTTCCGCGTGTGGATCGGCGGCGGCATGGGCCGCACGCCCATCGTCGGCAAGCTGATCAACCCCTTCGTGGAATGGCAGGACCTGCTGACCTACATGCAGGCCGCGCTGCGCGTCTACAACCTGCACGGCCGGCGCGACAACAAGTACAAGGCGCGCATCAAGATCCTGGTCAAGGACCTGACGCCCGAAGTCTATGCGCAGCAGGTCGATGAAGAGTGGCAGCGCATCAAGGGCGGCCCCGACACCATCACGCAGGAATTCGTCGACACCATCAAGGCCCGCTTCGTCTGGCCGCAGTACGACGCATCCGCCGCCGCCGACACCGACGACACCGCCGCGCTGGCCGCCGCCGACAAGCGCTACGCGCGCTGGCTGCGCACCAACGTGCATGCGCACAAGGTGGCCGGCTATGCCGCCGTCACCGTGTCGCTCAAGCCCACGGGCGTGCCGCCAGGCGACATCACGGCCGACCAGATGGACGCCGTGGCCGACCTGGCCGACGACTTCGGCTTTGGCGAACTGCGCGTGTCGCACGAACAGAACCTGATCCTGGCCGACGTGCGCCGCGCGCGCCTGCACGAACTCTGGCAAAAGCTGGAAGCGCTGAACCTGGCCACACCGAATGTCGGCCTGCTCACCAACATCATCGCCTGTCCGGGCGGAGACTTCTGCGCGCTGGCCAATGCCGTCTCCATTCCCGTGGCCGAAGCCATCCAGCGCCAGTTCGACGACCTGGACTACCTGTTCGAAATCGGCGAACTGGACCTGAACATCTCGGGCTGCATCAACTCCTGCGGCCACCATCACGTGGGGCACATCGGCATCCTCGGCGTCGACAAGGCCGGCGAGGAGTGGTACCAGGTCACGCTGGGCGGCCGCCAGAACGGCGCCGCCAAGCCGCTGCCGGATCTCGAATCCACGCGCGGCGGCGGCGCGGCCGTCGGCCGCATCATCGGACCGTCCTTCGCCCGCCATCAGGTGCCCGGCGTGGTCGACCGCCTGATCCGCACCTACCTGGGCCTGCGCGACAGCGAAGAAGAACGCTTCATCGACGTGGTCGACCGCGTCGGCATCGATCCCTTCAAGCAGGATGTCTACGCCGACCCTGCCTTCGCCAAACCCACCCAGATCGCGGAGGCCGCCCATGTCTGATGTTTACGCCCACGACGCCCCCGGCCCGCACCTGATCCGCAACGGCAAGCTGGAAGCCGACGCCTCGCGCCCCTTCGTGCCCGAACCCGAGGTGCCCGCGGAAGGCCAGGTGCCCGGCGACGAGCCCGGCTGGATCGTTCCGCTGTCCGTCTGGAAGACCTCGCGCGCCACGCTGCGCCGCCACAAGCATCCGGTTGCCGTGCTGCTGAACCCCGACGCCGACCTGGCCGAACTGGCCGATGCCGACGGCACGCTGAACCCCGCCGGCATCGACTTCATCGCCGTGGATTTCCCCGTCTACACCGACGGCCGCGGCTATTCGCTGGCGCAGTTGCTGCGCACCCGCTACCAGTGGCAGGGCGAACTGCGCGCGGTCGGCGACGTGATGATCGACACCATCCACTACCAGGCGCGCGTCGGCTTCGACAGCTTCCTGGTCAAGCCCGGACATGATCCCCACAAAGCGCTGGACGCCTTCAAGACGTTCACGGTGCACTACCAGAAGACGTACCGCGCGCCGACGCCGGCAGCCGCCTGAACGGCGAAAAAATGCGGCCCCCGGAAACGGGGGCCGCTTGCATTGGGCGCACGCCTACTCCGCCTTGATGCCGCCGCGCTGGATCACGGCCGTCCATTTCGCCACGTCGTCCCGGATGCGCTGCGCGAACTGCGCCGGCGTGCTGCCCACCGGCTGAAAACCCAGCCCGGCCAGCTTGTCGCGCAGTTCACCGTTGCGCACGGACTCCCCCAGCGTTGCCGACAGGCGTTCGATGATGGGATCGGGCACGCCGGCCGGCGCAACCAACCCGAACAGAGGCGAGATGTCCACGCCCGGCAGGCCGGCCTCCGTGAACGTGGGCACGTCGGGCAGCTGGCTTGCGCGCTGCGGGCTGGTGACCGCCAGCGCGCGCAGGCGTCCGCCCTTGATGTGCTCGAGCAGCGTGGGCACGGTGGCAAAGGCAAACTGCACCTGGCCGCCCAGGAGGTCGGTGATGACCGTGCCGCCGCCGCGATACGGCACGTGCAGCACATCCACGCCCGCCTGCTGGCGCAGTTGCTCGCCCGCCAGATGCGGCCCGCTGCCGACGCCCGCCGATCCGTACGACAGCGTGCCGGGCTGCGCCTTGGCCAGCGCCAGGAAGGACGCCAGATCGGTCGCCTTGACGGACGGGTGCACAACCATGACGAAGGGCGCCGTCGCCATGAGCGAGATCGGCGCGAAATCCTTGATCGCGTCGTACGGCTGGCGATCGCCCAGCAGCGCGGGATTGATGGTGAACGTGGAATCGACCATGCCGATCGTGTAGCCGTCCGGCGCCGACACGGCCAGCGCGCGCGTGCCGATGGTGGTGCCGCCCCCGCCGCGGTTCTCCACGACGAAGGGCTGGCCCAGGGCCTGCGCATACACCTGGCCCGCCATGCGTCCCAGGGTGTCGGTCGCCGCGCCCGGCGGATACGGGATGAACAGGCGGACCGCCTTGTCCGGGTACTGCGCGGCGCGCGCCGCGGGAGTCCAGGGCAGGACGGCCGCGCCCAGGGCCAGGGCCGTGCCGTTGATCAGGAACGATCTGCGCGATTGATGCATGGGTTTGTCTCCAGGTTTATGTTCTTTGCGGCCTCTTTGGACCTGTGCCGCCTTGGGGGTCAGGCGCTGTAGCGGCCCTCGGCAAGCGCCGTTTCCGGATCCGCGCCCAGCCCGGGGCCGTCCGGCACGTTGACCCAGCCGTCCGCGATCGGCACGCTGCGGCCGTAAGGCACGTGCGCGAGTTCGACGTAAAGGCGTTCCAGCGATACCTCGGCCTGCTGCGCCGCGATCAGATGCAGGCTGGCGAGATAGCCGGGGCCAAAGAACGCCACCTGCGGCGCGCAGACGACGCTCGTACCCGCGCACTTTTGCGCGATACGCCACGCGGCAGTCAGGCCCAGTTTGATGACGCTGGGCTGCACGTACTGCGCCGCTTCGGTATCCACCACGCGCTCCAGATCGGTGGCGCTGCCGGCGTTCTCGCCCACCGCCAAGGGAATGCCGCAGGCGCGCTTCAGGCGCGCCAGGGCGCGGTCGTCCTCGGGCGGCCACAGCGGCTCCTCGATCCAGAACGGATCATGCGGGCGCATGGCGTCGATGGCGGCCTCGGCCTCGCCAGGCAGCCAGGCGCAGTTCGTGTCCACCATGATGGGAACGCCCGGCCCCGTGCTGCGGCGCACGGCGGCCAGCGCATCGGCGGTGCGCTCGTGCAGCTTGATCTCGGTATAGCCCTCGTCCAGCGCCCGCGTGGTCACGGCGTCCAGGCGTTCGGCGTTGCCGTAGTACTGCAGCAGCGACGCATAGACGCGCACGCGTTCGCGGCGCCTGCCGCCCAGCAGTTCGTACAGGGGCACGCCCGCGCGCTTGGCGCGCAGGTCCCACAGCGCAATGTCCAGTCCCGCCAGCGCATGCACCACGGGCCCGGACCGCCCCAGATTGTGCAGCGTGCGCTGCATGCCGGGCAGCAGCGTGTCGTCGTCCGCCTCGCGGCCGCAGGCCAGCGGCGCGATCAGGGTTTCGAAGATGGCCTGCAGGGCGCGCGGCTCCACGCAGTACGACTCGCCCCACGCCACCGTGCCGTCCTCGGTCTGCAGGCGGACCAGCGCGCTGTCCAGCTTGTCGCGCGGACGGCCCGCAAAGAGCGGCGACGGGCTCCAGTGGTGGAACGGCAGGCGCAGGGGAATGCAGGCGACGGAGACGATGGTATTGGCGGGCATGTGGCGGCTGTGCGGCGTGATGATTCGGGATTCGATGCGGCTATTCTGGCGGGCTGCCGCTCATATGGTCAAATAGATGAATTGACTATTTCCATATGAATTTCATATGTTCAACCGTCGAGAACTCCTGCTGCTGCGCGCGATGTACCGGCACGACACCGTCACCGCCGCGGCCGCGTCGGTCAACATGACGCAGCCCGCCGCCAGCGCCCTGCTGCGCGACATGGAGACACGGCTGGGCTTTGCGCTGTTCAGCCGCGAGAACCGCCGCCTGCACCTCACCAGCCAGGGCCGGGCGCTGATACCCGAAGTGCTCAACGCGCTGGCCGGCATCGAGGCCGTGGACCGCCTGGCCGTCGACATCCGGCAAGGCGCGCTGGCGCGGCTGGATGTCGGCGCCGTCGCGATCGCGGCGTCCAGCCTGCTGCCCCCCGCCATGGCCGGCATGCGCCGGGCGCATCCGGCGGTGGCGGTGACCGTCCGCGCCGGCACCGCGCTGGAAATCATCGAAATGGCGGTGGACCACCGCATCGACCTGGGCATCATCATCGGCTCGCCGCCGGACATCGACCGTGTCTCCAGCCTGCGACTCGCGCCTTTGGGGCTGCATGCGGTCATGCCGCAGGACCATCCCTGGGCGAGGCAGCCCGCGTTGACGCTTGAAGAGGTGGCCGCCGCCGGGCCGATCGTGCTGGCGCCCGCCCTGCCCGCGGGCCGCGCGACGCGCCAGGCGCTGGAAGCGCGCGGACTGCCCTATCGCCCCATCATCGAGGCCGCGCAGTCGTCAGCCGCCTGCGCGCTGGCGGCGCAGGGCCTGGGCGTGGCCATCGTCGAAAGCCTGGGCGCGCATTATGCCGAGCGCCAGGGCCTGGCCACGCGCCACCTGCTGGCGCTGGAGGATCCGGTGCTGGCGGTGGTGTGGTCGCGCGACCGCGCCATGAGCGCGCCGGCGCAATTGCTGCAGGAAGGATTGGCGCAACAGGCGCGGATGTGGCTGTCCCGGACGGAGCCTGCGCCGGGCGCAAGCAAGCCCGCGCGCGTGCCGCGCAAGCAGCGTTAGGGCAGGACCGGAAAGCGCGTGGCGATATCGTCGCCCGTGAACTGCGCGACCCAGCCGGCAGGATCGTTGAACAGCCGGATGCAGGTGAAGGCCGGCGACGATCCCATGTCGAACCAATGCGCAATGCCCGCCGGCACCGAAATGAGGTCGTCCTTTTCGCACAGCGCCGCATAGACGCGGCCCTCGGCGTGCAGCACGAACAGGCCGCTACCCGCCACGAAGAAGCGCACTTCGTCGTCCGCGTGCGTGTGCTCGGCCAGGAACTTGCGGCGCAGGGCCTCGCGGTCCGGATGCGTGGCGTCCAGGCTGACGACATCCACGGCCTGGTAGCCGCGTTCCGCCATCAGGCGATCGATCTGCGGACGGTAGGCCGCCAGCACCGCTTCCTGCGGCGCGCCGGGATCCAGCGGCGCCTGCGCGGTCCAGCGCTCGAAACGCACGCCGATGGCGGCCAGTTCGCGCTGGACCTCGGCCGCGTCGTCCAGCACCCGCCCCGCTGCGGGCGCGTCCTCGGGATAGATCGTCAGCGTGGACATCGCGCCGTCGCCTTACCAGGACGTCGTGTAGGCGCCGGGGAACTGCTTGGCGACGAAGGCCTTCACCTCGTCGGATTGGTAGGCCTTGATGAAGCGGGCGATGCGCGGATCATTCTTGTTGTCTTCGCGCGCGGCGATCACCACGGCCGCGAACGGCGCTTCCTTGCTTTCCAGCGTCAGCGCGTCCTTGGCGGGCGACAGGCCGGCCGGGATGGCGTAGGCGGAATTCACCGCGGCCGCGTCCACGTCCTTAAGCGAATGCGGCAGCTGCGCGGCTTCGATCTCGACAAACTTCAGGTTCTTGGGATTCTCGACGATGTCGAACAGCGACGCCGTCACCGTCACGCCGTCCTTCAGCTTGATCAGCTTGGCGGCCTGCAGCACCAGCAGCGCGCGCGCGCCGTTGGTCGGATCGTTCGGAATGGCCACCTTGCCGCCTTGCGGCAGGTCGTCCAGCGACTTCACGCGCTTGGAATAGATGCCCATCTGCTGCACCACGGCGGTCGCCACCGGCACCAGCTTGTAGCCGCGCGCCTTGTTCTGCGATTCCAGGAAAGGCTTGTGCTGGTAGATGTTCAGGTCCAGTTCCTTTGCGTCCAGCGCGGCGTTCGGCTGGATGAAGTCGCTGAATTCGATCAGCTTGACCTTCAGGCCGTCCTTCGCGGCGACCTGCTGCACGACCTCGCCGATCTGCGCGTGCGGACCGACAGTCACGCCCACTTTGAGTTCGGCGTCCTGCGCCATCGCCTGCGTGCTGGCGAAACCGATCAAGGTGGCAAGGACAGCCAGGGAATGGCGAAGGCGCATGGGAAGTCTCTACAGGTAAGTAAGAATGACCCCGGATTCTAGTGACCGCGCTTCAAAACCGGAAGCGATGAATATTCATATTGATATGCGGATTTCCGTATTAAGCAGCGCGATGACAGCACAGCCGCATCCGGACACAATAGAGCCTGCCTTCAATCACACACCCCCTTGCACGCCATGTCCACCACCCCTGAACTGCATCCGCACGCGCGCGCGCTGCTGGCCGACCACTACGCCGCCGTGGACCCCGACCTGCCCGTCCTGCTGGACCTGCTGTTCGCGCGCAGCGCCGGCGAAGACTGGCACAAGGCCGGCACGTTCAAGCATCACCTTTTGGGCGTCTACCGCACGCTCGCGCTCTGGAACCAGCCGCGCGAAGTGCGCCTGCTGGGCCTGTTCCACAGCGTCTACGGCAATGAATACGTCGACCTCACCCTGTTCGACCGCGAACGCGAGCGCAGCACGCTGCGCGAAGCACTGGGCGAAGAAGCCGAGGAATGGGTCAGCCTGTTCTGCGCCATGCCGCGCACGAAGTTCGTACAGGCCATCCTGCAAGGCCAGGGCATGGGATCGGAAGGCCTGACGCTGGAAGGCGCCGACGGGCAGGCCTTCACCTTCACCCCGCGCCAGATCGCGGCGTTCACGGTCGTGTCCGCCGCCGACATCGGTGAACAATGGCACAACTGGCAGGACGAGATCTTCGCGGGCTACCCGCAGCAGCAGCGCCGCGACCTGAAGACGAACTGGGCGTCGTCGCTGTGGCCCGGCCCGCTCAAGCCGCCGTCCAACATCCTGTCGATGCTGTCGCACCTGCTGGCCCCGCTGTCGCGCATGCCGCAGGACACCGGCATCCCGATCCCGCCCGCGTTCGACGCCTGCCGCGCCACGCTCAGCCCGCGCGACGAGGCCGCCGCCAGCGCGCTGTACTGGCAGGTCATCACCCGCATGCATCCGCTGACCGAAATGGACAGCGCCCGCCACATGCTGGAAGCGGCGGTGGAACACAATCCTTGGGTGGGTGAACCGCGCCTGCTGCTGGCGCAGCTTGCGCTGACAGCAGGGGATTTCGAGGCCGCCGAACGGCACGCCGCCGCCGGCCTGGCCGCGCTGCAGGCCTGGGGCACGGCGTGGGACAAGCGCATCGAATGGGCCGGCTGGATGGCCTGGGCGCGCATCGAACTGCAGAACGCGCGCGCCCGCAAATGGCCGGAAAACCTGGCTGCGCTGAACGGCCTGGGCCTGGTGGAGTAAGGGCAGCCGCAGTCGGCAAAGTCCCGCACGCGGGGCCGCTTCCCGAGCTGCCAGCGCGGGCTTGTCCGAGCGCAACGTAACGCCCGCACCTGCCCGCACTTCTCCTACGTGCCTTCCCAGTGCGGGCCGGGCACGACGATGTCGAAAAGCTCCAGCACCCGCGCCACGGTATGGTCCACCATTTCTTCGATGGACGTCGGCCGGTGATAGAACGCAGGCAGCGGCGGAAAGACGATGCCGCCCATTTCCGTCACTGCCGTCATGTTGCGCAGGTGGGCCAGATTGAAGGGCGTCTCGCGCACCATCAGCACCAGGCGCCGGCGTTCCTTGAGCGTGACGTCGGCCGCGCGCGTGATGAGGTTATCGGACAGGCCGTGAGCCACCGCCGCCAGCGTGCGCATCGAGCACGGCACGATCACCATGCCCGCGGTCTGGAACGCGCCGCTGGCCAGCGTGGCGCCCACGTCGCGCACACTGTGGACGTGGTCCGCCAGCGCGTAGACGTCCTGGCGGCTGACATCAAGTTCGTGCTTGATGTTCAGCACGCCCGACGCGGACACCACCAGATGGGTTTCGACATCGTCCACGCCGCGCAGCGCCTGCAGCATGCGCACCGCGTAGAGGGCGCCCGTGGCGCCCGTGATGCCGATGACCAGCCGCCGCATGGAAGCGTTACGCCGTTGCGCCGGATTGCTCCAGCAGCGTTTTCAGTTCGCCGGACTCGTTCATTTCGTTCATGATGTCCGAACCGCCGATGAACTCGCCGGACACGTACAGCTGCGGAATGGTGGGCCAGTTGGAGAACTCTTTGATGCCCTGGCGGACTTCGTCGTCCTCCAGCACATTGACGGTAACCAGCTTCTTCACGCCACAGCCCTTCAGGATCTGGATGGCCTTGCCGGAAAAGCCGCATTGCGGAAACTGGGCGGTGCCCTTCATGAACAGCACGACGGGGTGCTGGGTCACGGTTTCGCGGATGAATTCTTGAACGTCGCTCATGGTGGTCTCTTGGACAGGCAAAACGGAATACGCCAATTATAGGTACAGCCGGGAAAACGCCCCCGATTACCCCGGCCCGGCGCCGGTATATCCAGGAAATTCAAGCGCTGTCGGCCTGTAACGGACACCGCCCCAAGCGAGATACCCCGCCCCTGCCCAAGTGTCTGACACCAAAGCGAGATGCGCTACCCCTTAAACAGGTGCATCGCGGGTGTCAGACACCCCTCGCCGGCAACCGTCCCCCCGAGACCCGCTCGATGCCCGCCAGATCCCGCCGGCTGTGCACATCCTCGAACCCGGCCTGGACCAGCATATCCCGCACCGCCTGAGCCTGATCCCAGCCATGCTCCATCCACAGCGCCCCCCCCGGCTTCAAATGGCCGCCGGCGCCCTGGACGATGCGCCGCAGGTCGTCCAGCCCGCCCGCGCCATCGGTCAGCGCGCCGCGCGGCTCGAATCGCAGATCGCCCTCATCCAGGTGCGGATCGTCGCTGGCCACATAGGGCGGATTGGACACGATCAGGTCGAAGCCTTCGCCCTTGGGCACGGCCTCGTACCAGCTGCCTTCCACGAAACGCACCGCCGCCGTCAGGTCCCAGGCATTGGCGGCCGCCACCGCCAGCGCGGCCGCGCTGACGTCGGACGCCATCACGCGCGCATCGCGGCGCGCCAGCGCGATCGATATCGCGATCGCCCCGCTGCCCGTCCCCAGGTCCAGCACGGCCGGCCCCGCCACCGCGGCCACGCATTCCAGCGCGGTCTCGACCAGCACCTCGGTGTCAGGGCGCGGAATCAGCACGTCGGGCGTCACCCGGAACATGTGCCCCATGAACTCGCGGCTGCCCAGCAGATACGCCATGGGCTCGCCGGCCAGGCGCCGCTGCGCCAGGGCTTCGTAGGCCGCCGCGACTTCGGGCGCCAGCGGATCGGTGTCGTGCGCCAGCAGCCACGCGCGCGGCTTGGCCAGCACATGCTCCAGCAGCATGCGCACTTCCAGGCGCGGCAGGCGGACGTCGAGCAGCAGGCTGCCGAGCTGGGGCGCGGTCATCGCCAACGCCTCAGATGTCGTCGCCCAGGGCCGCGAGCTGCTCGGCCTGGTGCTCGGCGATCAGCGCGCCGGTCAGTTCCTCGAGGTCGCCTTCCATGATCTGCTGCAGCTTGTACAGCGTCAGGTTGATGCGGTGGTCGGTCACGCGGCCCTGCGGATAGTTGTAGGTGCGGATGCGCTCGGAACGGTCGCCCGTGCCGATCAGGCTCTTGCGCTCGGCGGCTTCCTTGCTCTGGCGTTCGCGCTCTTCCTTGTCCTTCAGGCGCGCGGCCAGCACCTGCATGGCCTTGTCCTTGTTGCGATGCTGCGAGCGGTCGTCCTGGCACTCCACCACCAGTCCGGTCGGCAGGTGGGTGATGCGCACCGCCGAATCCGTCTTGTTGATGTGCTGGCCGCCCGCGCCGCTGGCGCGGAAGGTGTCGATGCGCAGGTCGCTGGGGTTGATCACGATCTCGGACATTGCATCGGCCTCGGCCATGATGGCCACGGTGCAGGCCGACGTGTGAATGCGGCCCTGCGCCTCGGTCGCGGGCACGCGCTGCACGCGGTGCGCCCCCGACTCGAACTTCAGGCGGCCATAGGCGCCGTCGCCGTCGATGCGCGCGATCACTTCCTTGTAGCCGCCCAGCTCCGACGCGCTCTCCGACATCAACTCCACGCGCCAGCCGCGCTGTTCCGCGTAGCGCGTGTACATGCGCAGCAAGTCGCCGGAAAACAGCGCGCTTTCGTCGCCGCCCGTGCCCGCGCGGATTTCCAGGAACACGCTGCGGCCGTCATTGGGGTCGCGCGGCAGCAGCAGGAGCTGCAGCGCGGATTCCAGCGATTCGAGCTTGCCGCGGCCCGCCTTGATCTCGTCCTCGGCCATGGCCTTCAATTCGGGATCGGACAGCATCTCCTGCGCGGCTGCCAGGTCTTCCTCGGTGCGAGCGAAGGCGGTAAACGCTTCGACCACCGGTTCCAGTTCGGCGCGTTCGCGGGAAAGCTTGCGGAAGCGGTCCATGTCGGACGCGGTTTCCGGTTCGGCGAGCAGCGCGTCAACCTCGATCAGGCGATGGCACAAATGCTCCAGCCGGCTGCGCATGGAAGATTTCATGAGGGGAGGACCAAAGAGAAGACAGGAACAGCGGGCGCCCAAAAAACGAACGCCCGCCAGGAGGCGGGACGTGGGGCAGAGCCGCTAACGGCGGGAATCGCGGCCGGGAAAGAGGCGCGGCATCCAGGCAAGCAGCTGCTTGCGGTCGTCGCCTTCGCTGCGGTTCAGCGCCGCCAGCGGGCCGTGCAGGTACTTCTGGGTCAGGCCGTGGGCCAGCTGTTCAAGCACGGCTTCGGGCGATTCGCCCCGCGCCAGGAGGCGGCGCGCGCGTTCCAGTTCGGCGGCGCGGACGTCTTCGGCGGCCTGGTGCAGGTCGCGGATGACGGGCACCACTTCGCGGGACTGCATCCAGTGCATGAAGCCCTGGACGCGGGTTTCGATGATGGCCTCGGCCTGCACCACCGCGGCGCGGCGGGCATCGGTGCCGGTCTGCACCAGGCGGCCCAGGTCATCCACCGAATACAGGTAGACGTCGTCCAGGCGGCCGACTTCGGGTTCGATGTCGCGCGGCACGGCCAGGTCGATCATGACCATCGGGCGGTGGCGACGCAGGCGCGTAGCCCGTTCCACCATCCCCAGGCCGAGGATGGGCAGGGAGCTTGCCGTACAGGAAACGATGACGTCGAACTCGGACAGGCGGTCGGTCAGGTCGGACAGCTTCATCGTGCTGGCCGAGAAGCGGTTGGCCAGGAGTTCGGCGCGTTCGGCCGTGCGGTTGGCCACCACCATACTGCGCGGACGCTGCGCGGCAAAGTGCGTGGCGCACAATTCGATCATTTCGCCCGCGCCGATGAACAGCGTGCGGGCCTGGTCCAGATTGCCGAACACGCGTTCGGCCAGGCGCACGGCCGCGGCAGCCATGGACACCGACTGCGCGCCGATGGCGGTCTGCGACCGCACCTCCTTGGCCACCGAGAAGGTGCGCTGGAACATCTGGTGCAGCAGCGTACCCAGCGAACCGGCTTCGCCGGCGGCGCGCACGGCGTCCTTCATCTGGCCCACGATCTGGGTTTCGCCCAGCACCATGGAATCCAGGCCGCTGGCCACGCGGAACGCGTGGCGGACGGCGTCGTCCTGGTGATGGCGATAAAGGTGCGGGCGCAGCGTGCCGGCATCCAGGCGGTTGTGTTCGGCCAGCCAGGCGGGCAACTGATCCGCCACGTGGCCGTCGGCCGCGCAGTAGATCTCGGTGCGATTACAGGTGGACAGGATGGCGGCTTCGCGGACCGAGCCGCCGAATGCCGAACGCAGGCCTTCCAGGGCGGGCTTGACCAGATCGACGGGCATGGACACGCGTTCGCGGACCGAAACCGGCGCGGACGTGTGATTCAGACCGAAGGCAAGGACAGCTACCGACATGTGAGAGAGATGGCCGACGCCACCCGCGGCTAAGCGTTAAGTACTGCCACTATAAGAACAATGCGTCACAGCCGGCTTGTCGCGCATCAAGCGCGCGCGGCCATCCACCTGTAACAACAAACCGCTAACGATTATACCCCTGCGGGTTATCCCCAGGCCATCCCCGTCCCCCAACCGCGACCTTAAGCCGCAGCTTTCGTGCCTTGCACCCAACACTCCGGTTTTCCGTCCGCCTGGAACACCCGCAATCCGGCCTGTCCGCAAAAAAAGTGGCCGCATCCCGCCCAACTGGCACAAGTCGGAAAAATTGTGTATAGTTGCGGACTTCGTTGGCCTGGTAGCTCAGTCGGTAGAGCAGAGGATTGAAAATCCTTGTGTCGGTGGTTCGATTCCGCCCCAGGCCACCAAAAGAATTATCGGGAGCTTCGGTTCCACAAAAAAACCCAGCCGCTGCGCTGGGTTTTTTTGTGTCCGCGTGGATTGCGGCGGGAAGCGCTGCCCAGGCGCCGATTGCCTGATTGCCTGTCCGCCCCGCCCCCACGACGCCGCCAATTTGTGTATAGTTGCGGGCTTCGTTGGCCTGGTAGCTCAGTCGGTAGAGCAGAGGATTGAAAATCCTTGTGTCGGTGGTTCGATTCCGCCCCAGGCCACCAGAATCTGGAAAGCCCAGCCCGCACCCAAATGCGGCTGGGCTTTCTGCTTTTGCGGCGCGCGCGCGCCCGCGCATGCCCTGTCTCCCCTTCTAGCGCACGGCATTTCGCGATATCGTGAGAGGCCGCCATTCCCGCATCAGATTCCCGCCTCAGATTCCCCCGTCGCGGCAAGTCCGTAGCCCGCAGTCCGTATCCGTAGCCCATAACGGAGTCGCGATATGCGCCCCCGCGCACGAATCCTTT
The DNA here is from genome assembly GCF_039673305.1 of Achromobacter spanius. Taxonomy (GTDB): domain Bacteria; phylum Pseudomonadota; class Gammaproteobacteria; order Burkholderiales; family Burkholderiaceae_B; genus Achromobacter; species Achromobacter spanius_F. The sequence continues at coordinate 76,465 of NZ_JBDJLJ010000016.1, read as the reverse complement.
TCTGCCTCTTTGGACTGGCCCTGGGATGGGCGCGCGCGGCGCCGGGCGCGGACGCGCCGGATGCTGCGGCGCAGGCGCCGGCCGTCATCCAGATGGCAGACATCCCCCTGCGGGCGGACACCGACCTGCGCTACGCCGAAGGCGTGCTGCAGCGCGCCGCCACGGCCGACCCCGTTGCCGCCTTCATGCCCGCGCTGGACGTGATCGCGCGGTCCGCCGACGAGAAACTCTTCGAATTCCAGCCCGCCCAACTTCGCGACTTTCCCATCATGCGGCTGGAGAGCCTGGAGCGGCATTGGCTGTTCGACGCCCGGCGGCTGTCGCGCTGGCGCGCCGACATGCGGCAGGCGATTGCCTGGTATGCCAGCGACGCGGCGGAGCTGCTGCGGCGGCGCACGGCGTGGCAGGCGATCAAGGACGGGCCCGGGGCCGCGAGCCTGCCGGCTGCGCTGGCTGACCGAGTCGACGCGGTGATCACGCAGCTGACCGCGGCAGGCGAGGCGCTCTCCGGCCCGCTGTCCCGACAGGTCGAACTTGAGCAGCGCGCCAGCGCCATCGAAGAGCAGATCAAGGCCGGGCAGCGCCAGGTGACTGATGCGATCGATTACGTCGACGCACGCCTGCTGCGCGTGGACTCGCCACCGCTGTGGGCGTTGGCGCGCACGACCGACCCCCACGAACACACGCTGGCGCTTCTGCGGGAAGGGCTGGACATCGAACTGCGCTTTGCCCGCGAGTACAACGCGGCCGGCACCGGCAATCAGCGCGCGCTGTATGCCCTGCAGCTGCTGCTGCTGCCCCTGCTGCTCTGGCTGGCCAGAAAGAGCCGCAGCGCGATCCGCACGGGTGTGATGAGCGAGACGGCAGCCGGCGTGCTGGGCCGGCCCTTGTCCACCTGGGTGCTGCTGTCCATGCTGGGCGTCCTGGCGCTGGAGCCGGACGCGCCACTGATGGTGCAGCAGATCGCGCTGGTGCTGGCGGCCCTGCCCGTGATGCGCCTGCTGCCGCCCTCCAGCCGCCGCCACCTGGATTACTGGCCGCGCGTCATCACCCTGCTTTTCCTGGCGGAACGGCTGGGCTTCCTGTTCCTGGCCAACACCCTGTTCTACCGCATCTCCACCGTCGTGATGGCGGCGCTGGCGCTGGCGGCCATCCTGTGGCTGCTGGCGCGCGGCAGGCGCCAGGCGTATCCGCCCGGCTCCGAACGCCTGGTGCGCGCCCTGCGCGCCGTGGCCTGGGGCGCCGCCGCCCTGCTGTGCGTGTCGCTGGGGGCCAACCTGATCGGCAACGTGTCGCTGTCGGAAATGCTGACCAGCGGCATCATCGGCAGCGGCTACTTCGGCCTGGTGCTCTACGCCGGCGTAACCGTCATCATCACGCTGCTGCAGCTGCTGCTGGCGCGACAGGGCATCTCGCGGTTCAGGCTGGCGCGCGACCATGCGCCGCCGCTGGTGCAATTGCTCATCCGCCTGCTGACGGCGGCCGCCGTCGTGGGCTGGGCGGTGTACACGATGGACCGCTTCCGCGTGCTGCGCGCGACCTACGCGGCCGTCACGCAGGTGCTGTCCTACACGGTGGCGTTCGGCCAGATCTCGATCAGCCTGGGCAACATCCTGATCTTCGTGATCTCGGTGCTGATCGCGTTCTGGGCCGCGCGCACGATACGGCTGGTCCTGCACGACGAGCTGCTGACCCGCATGTCGCTGCCGCGCGGCGTGGGCAACAGCATCGCCTCGCTTACGTACTACCTGGTGCTGCTGCTGGGCCTGGGCATCGCCCTGTCCGCGGCGGGCTTCCAGACCAGCCAGCTGACCATCGTGTTCGGCGCCCTGGGCGTGGGCATCGGCTTCGGGCTGCAAAGCGTGGTCAACAATTTCGTGTCGGGCCTGATCCTGATGTTCGAACGTCCCATCCAGCCGGGCGACGTGGTGGAAATCGGCGGCACGTCGGGCCAGGTGCGGGACATCGGCATGCGCGCCACGCGGATCAAGACGTTCGAAGGCGCCGACGTGATCGTGCCCAACGGCACCCTGCTCTCCGACAAACTCACCAACTGGACCATGCTGGACCGCAGCCGCCGCATCGAAGCCACCATCGGCCTGGCCTACGGCACGGACCCCAGGCAGGTGATCGCGCTGCTGGACGGCGTGGCGCGGCAGACGCAAGGCGTGGTGACCGACCCCGCGCCGGTGGTGCTGTTCATGGGATTTGGCGCCAGCACGCTGGATTTCAGCGTCCGCGCATGGACCTACGACTTCGACCGCTGGATCGACATTCGCAGCGACCTGCTGACGCGGATGTATGACGCGCTGCGAGAGGCCGGCATAGAGATTCCCTTTCCGCAACAGGTGCTGCATCTGCGCAGCGTTTCGGACGAGGCGGGCCAGGCCCTGGCCGCCAGGCCGCCCGCCGCGCCGCCTGCCGAATCCGGCTGAACCGCCTGCCGGCGGGCGCCTCAGGCGCCAGCCGCCACCGGCACCGTCAGCCCGTTCTTCACGCGGCTCATCACCACCAGCGTGGAAAACCGCTTCACGTTGGGATTGCCCCAGAAATGCCGCTGCGCGAAGACCTCGTACTCGGCCATGTCGCGCATGGTCAGGGTCAGGACGAAATCCACTTCACCCGTGACGGACAGGCACTGCATGATTTCCGGCGCGCCCTGCATCGCGCGTTTGAAGTGGTCCAGCTTGTCCGCCCGCTCGCTCTCCAGCGACACCAGCACGACCATGGTGATCCCGCGCCCGACGGCGGCGGGATCGACCACCGACACGTCCGCAGTCACCACTTTGGCCTCGCGCAGGCGCTTCATGCGGCGCAGGCAGGACACGGGGGACAGGTTCACGCGCTGCGCCACGTCCTGGCTGGTCCGCTGGTTGTCTTCCTGCATGCTTTGCAGGATCTGCAGGTCGAAGTCGTCGAGTTCCATGGCAATCCGGAGACGGTAGGTGCGGGGCGGAAAGGGGCTATCGGGCGGATTCTAATCCCGACCACGACGGAATCCGGCGCCAATAAGACGGGAAACTTCATTTCGAGCGCGCCGGACGCAGGAAATATTCAAGAGGCTTGCTTACACTGGGAACCCTCCGCCCGCCACGCGGGAATTTTCAGCCGCACCCCGCAATGCCCTCACTCCAGTTGTTCCTGCTCTTTCTCGCCGCCGATGCGGCGCTCAAGCTCACGCCCGGCCCGGACATGGCGCTGACGCTGTCGCGGGGGATGACGCAGGGGTTCCGGCCCGCCTTCCACAGTGTGCTGGGCAACGTGGCGGCCGGCTTCATCCAGGTGCCGGCCGTGGTGCTGGGCCTGGCGTCCGTGCTGCGCGCCTTCCCCACGCTGTTCGTCGGCATCAAGGCCGCGGGCGGGCTGTACCTGGGCTATCTGGGCATTAAGGCGATGGTGCGCTGCATGCGCGCCGCCGAGGTATCGCTGGCGGCGCGCCCGGGCGACGCGCGCGACGCCTTCTGGCAAGGCTTCATCACCAACCTGCTGAACCCGAAGGTGCTGCTGTTCATGATCGCCTTCCTGCCGCAGTTCACCAGCCCGGACAACGGCCCGGTCTGGGTGCAGATGCTGGTGCTGGGCGTCACGATGAAGGCGCTCAGCCTGCCCTATGGCAGCTTTTTCGCCTACGGCGCGTCGCGCATCCGCGGCTGGGTCGGGCGCAATCCGTGGTTCCTGCGGATGCAACAGGGACTGCTGGGCGCCATCATGCTGGCGCTGGCCCTGTATGTGCTCTACTCCACCGTCTTCAACCCGGCGCCCTGAACCGCCGGCTCGACACCGCCCCCACGCATTGCGCAAGACTTCATCATGACCGCCGCGACCTTGAACAACGGACACGACGCCTCCGCGTCCACCCTGCTTCCCACCCTGTCGCTGATCGGCGCGATGGCATCGCTGTGCGTCGGCACCTCGTTCGCGAAGTCGCTGTTTCCGGAAGTCGGCGCGCAGGGCACCACGGCCTATCGCATCGTGATCGGCGCAATCATCCTGCTGGCGTTCTGGCGGCCCTGGCGCTTTCCGCTGACGCGCCGCAACGCCGCCAAGATCGCGCTGTACGGCGTGACCCTGGCCTGCATGAACCTGCTGTTCTACATGGCCCTGCGCACGCTGCCCCTGGGCGTGGCCATCGCCATCGAATTCACCGGGCCGCTGACGCTGGCCGTGGTGCTGTCGCGGCGCGCGATCGACTTTGTCTGGATCGCCTGCGCGCTGGCCGGCCTGATCCTGCTGATTCCGACCGGGCAGTCCGTCCACGACCTCGATCCCGAAGGCATCGCCTACGCGCTGGGCGCCGCCGTCTGCTGGGCGCTGTACATCATTTTCGGCAAGATGGCCGGCAATGTGCACGGCGGCCAGGCAACATCGCTGGGGCTGCTGGCGGCCGCCATGGTCGCCCTGCCGGTGGGCGCGGCGCACGCAGGCATGGCGCTGCTCGATCCCAAGCTGGTGCTGGCCGGCATCGGCGTCGGCATCCTGTCGAGCGCGCTGCCCTATTCGCTGGAAATGGTGGCGCTGCGCCGCCTGCCGCAAAAGACCTTCGGCGTGCTGCTCAGCATGGAACCCGCCATGGGCGCGCTGGCCGGCGTGATCGTGCTGAACGAACACCTGTCCCGGACCCAGTGGCTGGCCATCTGCGGCATCATCGTCGCTTCCGCGGGCTGCGCGGCGACGGCGCAGCGCAGCCGCAAGAAGCGGCCGGCGCCCAAAGCCGCCGCCTGATCCCCGCGCGCTCAGCCGAAGCCCGGCTCACGCTGGGGCGTCGACAGCGGGTCGAAGTCTTCCCAATGGTTGTTGCGCCAGCGGCCATTGGCATGCTCCACGTCGGCGCCGCCGGCATCGCGCAGGATGCGGCAGGCCAGCATTTCGCGCTGCGGGCGCGTGCGCACGGCGACCATCACGCCGGCCTGGCGGATCTCGGCATGCGCGTCGGGATTGAAATGCCCGTGCTGGGTGGTGCCGTGCCCGGTCACCCACAGCGCGCCGAACAGCGACCCCAGATAGGCGCCCACCCCCGCAGCGGCCAGGATCGCCGCGATGGAGTCGCTGAGTTCCGACGCCACGAAGCCGCCGAACACCGCGAACACCGCGCCTACGCCCCCCGCGCCCAGATAGGCGCCCATGTCGGCGCGACCGGAATCCGGATCGGAACGCCGGTCGCCGCCCAGGGGAAAGCGGCCATGCTCGCCGGCCGGATTCACATAGAAGGTGTGGACGTCCCAGTCTGGAAAGCCGCTGGACGTCAGCCGGCTGGCGGCGGCTTTCGCCGCCTCGAAGCCCTCGAATCGGGCTGCTACGATCAGAGACATGGCAATCTCCTCGCCCGGATGCCGGGCAGGATGCTCATCGTTTCATCGTACGCCCGCGCCGGCCGCACCGGCTGCGGCGGTTACACCTTGCGGCGGCTGTTACGCGGCCCGCTCACTCGACCGAAATGGCCTTGCTGCGGATGACCGCACCCCAGCGCGCGTGCTCCGCGCGCGCATAGTCGGCAAATGCCTGCGGCGTGCTGCCGGCCGGTTCCATGCCTTGCCCGGAGAGCTGTTTCACGACGTCCGGCGACCGCAGCGCCAGCATGATCGCGTGGCTGAGCTTGTCCAGCACGGGCGCCGGCGTGCCGGCGGGCGCCACCACGCCCTGCCAGGCCGCGGCTTCGAACGCCGGGCCGCCCGCCTGGGCGAATGTCGGCACGTCGGGCAGCTGCGCGGCGCGTTGCGCGGCGGGAACGGCAATCGCGCGCAGCCTGCCCGCGTCGATCAGCGGCCGCGCGGCGGCCAGGTCCGCCATCATGACCGGCACCACGCCGGCGGCCACATCCTGCAAGGCGGGCGGCGACCCCTTGTAGGGCACCGCGGTCGCCCTGCCCTTGATGGTTTCCATGAACAGCTCCATCGCCAGATGGTGCGGGCTGCCGACGCCCAGGGACGCATAGCTTCCCGGCTGTTCGCGTCTCAGGTAGGCCGTCACGTCCGCCAGCGTGTGCAGGCCGGAATCCGGCGAGACCACCAGCACGATGGGCAGCGCCACCAGCGTCGACACCGGTGTCAGGTCCTTTTGCGGGTCGTAAGGCAGCCTGGCGTACAGCCAGGGATTGAGCGCCAGCGTGCTCATTCCCGCCGTCAGCACCGTGTAGCCGTCCGGCTCGGCGCGGGCGGCTTCCTGGGCCGCGACGATGGTGGCGGCTCCCGGCCGGTTCTCGACCACCACCGGCTGTCCCAGTGTTTCGCTGACATGCCTGGCGACGATGCGGGTGGCGATGTCGCTGCCGCCGCCCGCGCTGAACGGCACCAGCCAGCGGATGGGTTGGTCCGGATAGCCGGCGGCCAGCGACGCCGGCGCGGCCGCGGTCAGCGCCGCGGACAACAGCACGCGCAGCATGCCTTGGAACATGGGGGGACTCCTGTGATGCGGGTTAAGGCTGGGTGGGCGCCATTCAGGCCCGGGCGGCGCTCAGCCACCGCAAGCCGGCGGAGGTGGCCCCCACCGGCCGGTATTCGCAGCCGATCCAGCCGGCGTATTGCAATTCGCGCAGCACGCTGAAAATCCAGCCGTAATCGAGTTCGCCGCGGTCCGGCTCCTGGCGCAACGGGACGCCCGCGATCTGCAGGTGGCCCACCCTGCCGGTGGGCAGATACTGGCGCAGCTTCATGGTGACGTCGCCCTCGACGATCTGGCAGTGGTACAGATCCATCTGCACTTTCAGGTTGGGCGCGTTGACCGCCTGCACGACGGCATGCGCTTCGTCCTGGCGGTTCAGGAAATAGCCGGGGATGTCGCGCGTATTGATCGGTTCAATGAGCAGGGTGACCCCGGCCGAGCGGGCCTGGCGGGCCGCCCAGTCCAGGTTGTCGTGGTAGCAGTCCAGCATGGCCTGGCGCGGGGTATCGGGCGGCGCCACGCCCGCCATCACGTGCACGTTGGAGCACGACAGCGCCGTGGCGTAGGACAGCGCCTGCTCGATGCCCGCCTGGAACTCGGCCTGCCGGCCGGGCAAGGCGGCCAGGCCCCGGTCGCCCTGGGCGGTGATGCCGGGCGGCGCGTTGAAAAGCACCTGCGCGACGCCGGCCGCATCCATGCGTTCGCGCACGAAGGCGGCGGGCGCCTCGTAGGGAAACATGCATTCCACGCCCGCGTAGCCATCCGCCGCGGCGGCCGCATAGCGGTCCAGGAACGCATGTTCCGTGTACATCATCGACAGATTGGCGGCGAACTTCAGCATGGCGGGCTCCTGGCGCATTCTCAGCCGCCGCCGGCGGCGGCATCCGGGGAAAATATCACAGCCCGGCGCCGCCCCCAAACAGGATCAATACAGAGATCAATACGTCATGCGCACACCCAGCATCACGCTGCGCCCGGGCAGCGGCGCCACCGACGAGATGAACGACGCGTGGTTGTACGCCAGCTTGTTCAGCAGGTTGGTGCCGCGCAGGAAGACCTCGTAGCCGGTCGCGCCATATTGCCCGCGATAGGCCACCACGGCGTTGACCATGTTGTAGCCGGGCGTGGTGTCCTCATAGGCGGCGATGTCCTTCTGCGCGAACACGCGCGCGTACTCGATGCCGCCCGACCACTGCTGCCACTTCACATTGCCCCGCACGCCCGCGCGGGCGGCCGGAATGCGCGGCAGGTTGCCGTCGCCGCCGGTCAGCTTGCCGCGCACGTAGTCCCCGAACACCGCCGCCGAGAAAATCGGCGTGAACTGGTGGCGCAGTTCGCCTTCCACGCCGGTGAACTCCGCATCCTGCTGCGTGTACTCGATCAGGCGGAAATCCTCGTAGCGGTCCAGCGTATTGGCGTAGATGTAGTTCTTCACGCGGTTGTGGAACACGCTGGCCGAGAACGTGGTGTCGCCGGAGTGCTTGCGCAGCGTCAGGTCGATGTTGTGCGACGTTTCCCGGGTGAGGTCCGGGTTGCCCAGTTCATACGTGTTGGTGGCCAGGTGGATGCCGTCCGCGTACAGTTCCTGGGCGTTCGGCAGCCGCTGCGAACGCGACAGCGACAGCGCCACCGAATACTGGGGCGCGAAGTCCCAGATAGCCGCGGCCGACAGCGACGTGCCCGACAGGCTGTTGCGCGGCGCGCCGTCCGACGGCGAGATGCGCTGCCAGTCCTGGCGCGCGCCCAGCTCGAAGCGCCAGTCGTTCAGCTGGTATTCCTCCAGCACGAACAGCCCGTAAGAACGCGTTTTGCTGCGCGGCAGGAAGGCCTCTTCGCCATCGGCGCGGAAGTCGCTGTAGGCGTTCTGCATGCCGATCACGCCGCGCCAGCCCGCAATGGGCTTGTGCTGCAGTTCCAGCCGCAGGTCGTAGCCCTTGTTCTTGAATCGGGTGCCGACCTCGCCGCCTTCGATCTCGTCGTGCTGGTAGTCCGTCAGTCCGCCGCGCAGGCGGATCTTCTCGAATCCGGCGAACGGATCCTGGTATTCGGCGCGCAGGTCCATGCGATTGCTGCGCAGCTTCACGTAGGGCACGCCGCCATGCTCGTGGTCGTGGTCGTGGCCCTCTTCCTCGCCTTCGTGGTCATGGTCGTGGCCGCCGCAGTGCAGGTGGGTGCCGTGAGGATGGCACCCCTCGTATTCGTGGTTGTGCCCCGGCAGGCCGTATTCGCTTTGCAGGTGCGTGAAGGCCAGGCCGACGTAGCCCCGCGGCGTGATCCACGACATGCCGACCGACCCTTGCGTCGACTCGCTGTACGAGCCCTCCAGCTTACCGCCCGGCCAGTCCGGCACGTCGTAGTCGCTGGTGCGCCGCTTCATGCCTTCGACGCGCACCGCGAACTGGCCCTCGCCCGCGGTAATGCCCACTGCCCCGGCGCGCTCTTTCGTGCCCGTCGCGCCGCGCAGTTCCGCTTCCGCCGCAATGCCCTTTTCCGGCACCTCGGTCGGAATCTTCTTGTCCACCACGTTGACCACGCCGCCGATCGCGCCGCCGCCGTATAGCAGGGTGGCCGGTCCGCGCAGCACCTCGATGCGCTCGGCCAGCAGCGGCTCCACGGTCACCGCGTGGTCGGGGGAGATGTTCGACGCGTCCATCACTTCGGAGCCGTCCGACAGCACCTTCACGCGCGGCGCCGTCTGGCCCCGGATCACCGGCCGGCTGGCGCCGCCGCCGAAGGTGTCGCTGTTGACGCCGGGCAGGTTCTTGAGCGTGTCGCCCAGCGTGCCGTTGCGTTGCTCGATCAGCGCGTCGCCCTCCAGCACCGAAGCCGGCATCGTGGTGCTGTTCAGGTCCAGACCCAGGGGATTGGCGGACACCGTGATCGGCGCCACGGTCTTGACCTGCCTGCCATCGGCTTCGGTCTGGGCCTGGGCGACGGGCGCCATCAGCATCAGGGAGCACACCAGCGGTTTCAGGGGAGTCCGGCGACTTGCGCGACGGGGAATTGCCGTGCCGCCGGCGCTGTGGATCCCCTGCTTCTTACGTTTCATCTTTGCCCTCTCGGATGTTATATCATTACAAATAGCTTGCGGATGATATAACATTTCAGAAATGACGCAAGGGGCTGCCGGAATGCGATCGGGCCAAAACGGACCCGGACGGACCGGGTTGCGGCCCGCGCCATTTCAGCGGAACGAGCCCGCCAACAGACCGCCGCTGCCTCAACTCGTGATAAACAATCCGACCCCTCTGTCAGAGCAAGGCCGCACGGATCATGAGTTACGAATACCGATTGATGCTTTCTGGTTCCGGCTCGGCGCAACGCGTCCTGGAACGATTGAAAGCGAGCGAGGCTTGCAGCGAGGCTGGCCGCGATGAGGTCTGCCTGAAGGACCGGCGCCTTAATACCCTGGCCGCCTACGATATGCGGCTGATGAACGAGGACGGACGCTCGCTCTGGCTGGAGGTGAACTTCAGGTCCGCCGAATTGTTTCGCCTGGTGGAGGCGGCGTTGGACGGCCTGCCCTGCCGGTGCCTCGAGGACGGCGACCCCGATGACGAAGTGGCCCTCGTCACGGCGCTGGCATAAGCGCCCGCGCGGCGCGGCAGTCTGTTCAAGGGCAGTGGCGGCGCAAGGCGCTGGCGAGCCCCGACCGGGGCTCGCGCGCTGTCACCCGGCCGATCACCCCGCCTTGAATTCCTTGTTCCAGAACTCCAGCATTTCCGCCTTCTTCTCGGTCAACCCCTTCAGGTCATACGCATGCAGCAGCTTGACCTCGGCGTCCGAGAAGCCGACACGTTTCAAGGCCTCCGGCAGCGACGCATTGGTGACGGTGGGCGCATAGCCCATTTTCTCGGCGAAGCCGATCTGGCCTTGCGGGTCCAGCATGGCGTTCAGGTAGGCCCAGGCCGCGTCCTTGTTGCGGCTGTTCTTGGCCACGGCGGCTTCGAACGACACAGGCACGGAGCCTTCCTTGGGAATCACGAAGCCCAGCGGCAGGCCGCTGTCCTTCCATTGCAGCGCGCGCGCCTTCCACATGACTGCAATCGCGATCTCGCCCGACTTGAAGGCGGCGGCCACCGCTTCGTTGGACGGATAGATGCGCGGCGCGTTGGGCTTGAGCTTGGCCAGGAACCGCTTTCCGCCCTCGAAGTCCTTCGTGTTGCCGCCCGCGCCCAGGCCGACGAAGACGGAGTTGTAAAGATAAAGAATGTCCGAGAAGCCCACCTGTCCCTTCCACTTCGGATCCAGCAGCACTTGCAGCGAATCCGGCGGCGTGGGGAATTTCTCGGTGTTGTAGACCAGGGTCATGGCGCTGAAGATGTGCGGAATCGAGTACGGCGTCTTCAGCGTGTCGATGGCATGCGCCAGGTTGGGCAGCTTCTTGGCATCGACGGGTTCCAGCGTGCCGGAGCGCTCCGCGTCGTACATGTCGACCTCGCCCAGCAGCGCCACGTCCATGCTGCCGCGGCGCGAGTTCTTTTCCGCGCGCAGCTTGGTGACGCGGCCCACGGCATTGCCCGTGTCGTACACCACCTTCACGTCCTGCTTGGCGACGATGGGATTGATGATCTGCTGCAGCAGGTTCTGGTAATCGCCGCCCCAGGTGCCCACCACGATTTCCTTTTCGGCGGCATGCGCCATGCCGGGCACCCAGCCCAGGGCGGGCGCCAGGGCCAGGCCGGAGGCCGTCTTGATGAAGCCACGGCGAGTCAGGTTTTTCTCTTGCATAACAACCTCGTATCGAAGGGGACTAGCTACGATGCGCCGCGCGGCGGGCCATGCCCGGCCGAGCGGCCTTGGGTTCAACGACGTTCAGGCCAGCATCTCCACCGGCGCGTCCGGCGCCGACGCGCGGACTTCTTCCGCCTCGATGTCGCGGGCAATGACGATGATTGCGTCGCGCGCATCGGGCTGGCGGGTCAGGCGCTGCGGCGCGCTGAAGGTCGAGCCGACCGACTGGATCAGGATGGGTTCCTCGCAATCGCTGACGCGCACCACTGCCTTGACGCGCAACAGGCGTTCGCCGCAAAGGCCGGCCAGGTTGTCCAGCCATTCGGAAAATTCGGTCCAGCTGATGCCGGCGCGCGCGCGGGCGGCCATCACGCGGATGCGGGGATGCGCCGCGCCCTGCCCGCCCGCCGACAGCATCCGCGCCGCCAGGCCGGCCAGGTCCGCGACGCCCTGCGACGGAGCGAACGCCGCCTGCACCGCGCGCCGGCGGTCGGGGTCGGCGACGACGGCCGCCAGCGGATTCAAGGCTGCCGCCCGCCGGGCGCGCGCGTCCAGTTCCGATGGCGGCAGCAGGTCCGTCTTGGTCAGCACGATGCGATGCGCCGCGCCGAACTGCGCCATGGCCTCGTCCATTTCCGCCAGCGCATCGGGATCGCGCGCGCAGTCGTCGGTGCAGACCACGGTCAGGCGCAAGCCCCGGCCGGCCAGTTCCGGATCCGCCAGCGACGCGATGATCGGACCCGGGCGCGACAAACCGCTGCATTCCAGGACGACGCGGGCCAGCGGGCCGGCTCCCTCGGGCCGCGGCGCATCCAGCAGCGCGCTCAGCGTGTACACCAGGTCGCTGCGCAGCGAGCAGCACACGCAGCCGTTGGCCATCAGGGTCATGGGCACGTTGTCGCTGTCGTTGGCGACGATGGCGCCGTCCACGCCGACCTCGCCCGCCTCATTGACGATCACGCCCGTGTCCCTGGACTCCGGATCGCGCAGATAGTCCACCAGCAGCGTGGTCTTGCCGCTGCCGAGAAACCCGCAAAGCAGGAACAGGTCGACGGCCATCAGGACGCGTCCTCGCCGCTGTCGCAGGGCGATCCCGCCGGCGCTCCGCCCGTCGGCGGCCGTTCGCCGTCCGGGTCGTCCGCCCAGCTGTCCCTGACCATGGCGCGCACGTCCGCCAGCAGTTCGGCGGTGTCGTACACCACGCCCGACTTGATGGTGGTCTGCAGGCAGCGCTTCCACTCGACCTTGGCGGTGTCGTCGTTCAGGCGCATGGCGCCGGTGCCGAACAGCAGCTTGAAGTCGGTCAGGGGATTCTGGTCGTGGATCAGCAGGTCGGCGCGTTTCTGCACGTCGATGGAGCCGGTGTCCTCGTCGATACCCAGCAGCGCGGCGCTGTGGGAGGTTGCCGCACGTAGCACTTCGATGGGGTGGAAACCCGCCTCCTGCAGCAGTTCAAGCTCGCGGATGAAGCCGAAGCCGTAGATCTGGTAGATGAAGCCCGAATCGCTGCCCGCGCAGACGCGTCCGCCCAGGTTCTTGTATTCGTTGATGAACTGCATCCACAGCCGGTAGTTCTGCTTCCATTCGATCTCGTTGGTGGTGCTCCAGCGATACCAGTACGCCCCATGGCCGCCGCGCTGCGGCTGGAAGTAGCGCCACACGGCCTTCCAGGTGTATTCGTCGTGCCAGTCCGCGCGGCGCGCGCGCATCAGGTCGCGGTTGGCGTCGTAGATGTTGAAGGTGGGCACGAAGGTGTGGCCGATTTCCAGAAATTCGTCCATGACCTGGCGCCACTTGGCCGATCCCGGCTGCGCGGCCTGCATGAAGGTCTGGCCCGCGACCGCGAAGCGGTAGTACTCATCGCTGTAGTTGTAGTCGGTGGGAAACGACTGCACCACGCGGTCTTCGAACAGCGCCTCGGGCAGTCCGTAGTAGTGCTCCGAACTGGTAAGTCCCCAACGCGCGGACTTCAGCGCGTTCACGCGCGTCACCGCCATCTGCGCATGGTGGCAGCCCGAACGCAGGCCCTGTTTGGCCGCTTCGTCCAGCGCCGCTTCCATGATGGCGGGCGGGGCGCCAAAGAATTTGATGCCGTCCGCGCCGCGCGCGGCCAGCTTGCGCACCCATTCCCGGCCCTGTTCGGGCGTATGGATGGTCTTGACGCGATCATTCACCGCCGGGAACACCGAATGCACGATCATGCGCGGCGCCGCGATCTTGTTGGCGGCGGACAGCTCGCGCTGCTCCATTGTCCATCCCAGTCCGCCCATCGCGCCCATCTCGCGCACGGTGGTGACGCCATGCGCCAGCCACAGCTTGTAGATGTAGTCGGCGGGCGGCACGATGCCGCTCATCGCGTGATACGGCGTGCCGATGTGCGCGTGCGCGTCCACGAAGCCCGGCGTCACGAACTTGCCGTGGCAGTCGATCTCGTGGTCGCCCGGACCCGGCCGACGCTTGGGGTCGATGGCCTTGTGCGGTGTGCCCACGTTGACCAGCGCCGTGATGCGGTCGTTCTCGATCACGATGTCCACCGGCCCCCAGGGCGGCGCCCCGGTGCCGTCGATGATCGTGGCGCCGCGCAGGATCAGCCGCGGAAACGGCCCCAGCCCGCGGTCGCGGGCCGCGGGCGCGGAAGGCGGATGCCAGCCCTTGGCGGCGTTGACGTCGCGCGACTCTTCGCCGACTTCCGATTGCGAAAACGTGGGATCGCTCATGGCGCCTACACCCCCAGTCCGTTGTGTTCGATTTCGCCGCCCTTCATGATGAGGGCGATATGTTCGCCCTGCCCCAGCAGGCAGGAGAGGTCGCGGTACGGGTTGCCGTCCACCAGCAGCACATCCGCCAGCGCGCCCGGCTGGATGCGGCCAAGCTGGCCCACTTGGTTCAGCACTTCGGCGGCGGTGGTGGTGGCGCACTGGATGACCTCCTGCGCGGACAGCACCTCGCGACGGATGCGGAACTCGTCGCTTTGCAGGCGCTGCGACGGGCCCAGCAGATCGGAGCCGTAGCCGATCTTCACGCCGGCCTTCTTGTAGATTTCCAGCGAGTGCAGCCCGGCGGTGCGCACGGTGGCGATCTTTGCGACGGAATCCGGTGGCAGGCCGTAGTCGGCGCCTTCATTGGCCAGGGCCTCGTAGGTCACCAGCGTCGGCACGACGAAAGCGCCCTTCTCCGCCATGAAGCGCGCCACGCGCTCATCCACCAGGTTGCCGTGCTCGATGGTGCGCACGCCGTTGCGGATGGCGCGCTCGATCGCGTCCGCCGTGTAGGAATGCGCCATGACATAGGTCTGGCGGCTGGCGGCCTCGTCGACGATGACGCGGATCTCTTCTTCCGAGTAGCCATAGGAGGCGATGGGGTCGGTGGGCGACGCCACGCCGCCGGACGCCATCATCTTGATCTGGTCCGCGCCCATCTGCAGTTCCTGGCGCACCGCCTTGCGCACGTCGTCGATGCCGTCGGCCACCCGGCCGATGTCGCCGGCCCGGAAGCAGCAGCCGCAGAAGCTCATGGGACGCAGGTGATCCGAGCGCGGGCGCGGATCGCCATGGCCGCCCGTCTGGCTGATGGCGCGGCCCGAGATGAACAGGCGCGGCCCCTTGACCGTGCCCTCGTTGACCGCGCATTTCAGGCCCCAGCCCGCGCCGCCCGCGTCGCGCACGGTGGTGAAGCCGCGGCGCAGCATCGCCGCCATGATGGGCACCGCCCGCATCATGACCAGCGCATCCGGCAGCACGCCCTGCGTGCTGAGGTTCAATTGCGTGGCCAGCACGTGCACGTGCAGATCGATCAGGCCGGGCATCAGCGTGCGGCCCGCGGCGTCGATCACACGGGCGCTGGCCGCGCTGATCGGCTTGTCCGACACTTCCTTGATGACGCCGTCCTCCACCAGCACATGGTGTCCTTCCAGCAGATCCGCCTGCAGGGGATCAAGCAGGTTCGCGTTCTTGAACAGTACAGCAGCCATGAAGATTTCCTTGTGGTGGGATCGTGATCAGGACGCCATGGTCTTGATATAGCGGCGGTGGATCAGCCAGTTCGAGAGCAGGGCGATGATGAGCGTGCCGCAGACCAGGATGACGGCCAGCGCGGCGCCGAACGGCCAGTTGGAGGCCTTGGTGATCTGGTCGTACAGCGCGGGCGCCATCATGGTCAGGCCCGAACCGCCCAGCAGCACCGGCGTGGCGTATGCGTTCATGCAGAGAATGAACACCAGCATGGTGCCCGCCGCCACCCCCGGCGCGGCGATGGGCAGCACGATGCGGCGGAAGGTGGTGAAGAAGCTGGCGCCCACGTTGCGCGCGGCCTCTTCCACCGACAGGTCCATCCCTTCCAGCACGCTCTGCAGCGTCAGGATCAGATAGGGCATCACCACCGCGGTGGTGCCGATCACCACTGCCGTGGGCGTGTACATCAGGGTCAGCGGCTTGTCGATGATGCCCAGCCCCTGCAGCACGGCGTTGACGACGCCGGCGTTGCCCAGCGCCACCATCCACCCGGCCGCGCGCACCACGTTGCCGATCATCAGCGGAAACACCAGCAGGATCACGAAGAGGCTCTTGTACCGGCTCTGCGTGCGCGCCAGGAAATACGCCACCGGAAACCCCAGCACCAGCGCCAGCACCGTGCACAGGGCGGCAATTCCCAGCGTGGTGAAGAAGATGTCGCGGTAGTAGGGATCACCGAAGAACTTGGCGTAGTTCTCGAAGGTGAAGGCGGTCTGCATCATCTCGACCGGATCGAAATGATTGAAGCTGTAGCGCGCCAGCTGGAGGATGGGAATCATGATGATCACCAGCACCACCAGCGAGGCCGGAAAGGCCAGCCCCGGTCCCAGCCAGCGGCTGGGGCGTCCGTCCTGCGTTGCGGTCGTCATCGCGCCTCCTATTGCGTGAACGCAACGCAATCGTCGGGCTCGAAGCACGCATAGACGCGCGCGCCCGGCGCCGGCGGCGCGCCGCGCACGCCGCCGTTGACGATCTGGCTGATCATGCGGTCGCCGCCGTCGAGCTGCACCCGCACCTCCAGCACCGACCCCAGATACAGCGACGACTCGACCACGCCCGCCAGCGCATTGCCGCCCGACGGCTGGTCCTGCAGGCGGACCCGTTCGGGCCGCACGCCCACGTGCGTGGCGCCGCCGCCCCCGGGCGCCGCGATCTGCTGACCCGCCTTGGTCTGGAACAGGTTGTCGGCCTGGCCGCGGCCGGTGAAGACGTTCATCTTGCCCAGGAAGTCCGCCACGAAGAGATTGGCGGGTCGCTCGTACAGCGTATCGGGCGCGCCCACCTGCTGCACGATGCCGTCATGCATGATGGCCATCCGGTCCGCGATCGCCAGCGCCTCTTCCTGATCATGCGTGACGAAGACGGTGGTCAGGCCCAGGCGCTGCTGCAGGGCGCGGATTTCCTCGCGGACTTCCAGGCGCAGCTTCGCATCCAGGTTGGACAGCGGTTCGTCCAGCAGGAACACCTTGGGCTCGATCGCCAGCGCGCGGGCAATCGCCACCCGCTGCTGCTGCCCGCCGGACAGCTGGCGCGGATAGCGCTCGCGCAGTTCGGTCATGCGCACCATGTCCAGCACGCGCCGGATGCGCGATTCGCGGTCGGCCTTGGGAACCTTGTGCATCTCCAGCCCGAACGCCACGTTCTCGGCCACCGTCATGTGCGGAAACAGCGCATAGCGCTGGAACACCATGCCGGTGTCGCGCTTGTGCACCGGCAGGCGCGTGACGTCGGTTTCGCCGATGCGGATGCGCCCTGCCGTGGGCGTGATGAAGCCGGCGATCATCCGCAGCGTCGTGGTCTTGCCGCAGCCGCTGGGCCCCAGGAACGTGACCAGTTCGCCTTCCGCGATCTCCAGTGAGAAATCCGACACCGCCACCGCCGCGCCAAACTGCTTGCGGATGTTTTCGATCGAGACCTTCGCCATTTCTTACACCACCTGACTCAGTTTCACATAGCGGTCGGTCACAAGCATGATGATGCCCAACAGCAGGATTTGCACGGAAGCCACCGACGCGATGGTCGGGTCCAGATTGAATTCGAGGTACTGCATGATCGCGATGGGCAGCGTGGTCCGGCCCGGTCCCACCAGCGACAGTGACAGCTCCAGGTTTTCGAACGACACGACGAAGCTGAACAGCGCCGCGGCGACGATGGAAGGCCGCAACATGGGCAGCGTCACGCGCATGAACGCGACCGGGGCGCTGGCGCCGAGGTTGCGCGCGGCCTCCTCGATGGAGCCGTCCAGGCCCGCCATGCCCGCCGTGACCAGCCGCACGGTCCACGGAATCGTCAGGCACACGTGCGCGATGACCAGCCCGCCGAAGGTGCCGACCAGGTCCTGGTCCAGCACCTCTTCGGCGCGCAGGTAGAACAGGTAGATGCCGACGCCCGCGACAATGCCGGGGATCAGCAGCGGCGACAGCAGCAGCGTATTGATGCCCTTGCTGCCCTGGAAGCGGTAGCGCGCGATGGCGACCGCCGCGAGCACGCCCATGACCACGCCGATGAATGCGGCCACCAGCGAGACCTGCAGGCTGAACAGGAATCCATTGGCGAACGCGGGGTTCTCCCAGGCTTTCACGTACCAGGACAGCGTGTAGCCGGACGGCGGGAAATAGAGGATGGCGTCCTTGAAGAAGCTCAGCCAGACCACCAGCACGATGGGGCTGAGCATGAACGCATACATGAGGACAACGAAGACACGGTGCAGCCACGTGGCCCAGGGGATCACGCGCAATGGCTTTTCCCGCGAGGCCGCGACGGCTGAGTTCAAAGGAGGCGCGTTATGCAAATCCGGTTCCTTTCAGCAGCTTGCCGGCTCTGTTTGAAACTCCTCCGGAGACTCTATGGCTCCTCTGGTTAACCAAAGGATATAGAGGGGTTGCTGCGCGGCTCAACTAGGGATAACCCACGACATGCTGAAAGTCGCGGGTTATCCCTGCGAGTGCGCCACAAGCGGTGCAACCCGCCTAGGCGCGGGCGCGGCGCAGGTGCAACCGCCGGGTTCACGCAGACGGCTAGCGCTCGTTTTCCAGGCCGCAAAGCGCCTGCAGCACGGCGACGCGGCTCTGGCCCAGCACCATGCCGTGCCAGTCGTCCTGGCCGCAATAGAAGGCATCCAGCGTGGCCTGCAGGATGTCGCGGCGCAGCGCGTCGCCGGCCTCGGGATGCGCCCGCAGCCAGTTGCGGCCCCGCAGCGCCTGCACGACGTCGCTCCAGGGCTGGGTGCCAAACTCCAGGGCCATCGACGTCGACGTGGATGCCGGGCAGGCCTGGTAGACCAGGCCTGCCAGATGGCCGGTAATGTCCACCGACGCCGAGCTGCCCTGATACGGCACGGCGATGTCGCTGCCCCACCATAGCCGCGCGCGCGCCACTTCCGTGTCGTCGCGCCTGCCGGCGTAGATTTTCTCGCCGTGCCCGCGCGGACCCAGGCCGGTATGCACGTCGATCCAGCCGATGCGCGCATGGCGGCTGGCGTGATCCTGCAGGATGCGGCGCAGGTTCAAGAGGGATGCCGCATGGCGGTCGCCGCCATAGAACAGGCCATCGGCATGCGTGT
This sequence comes from Achromobacter spanius, assembly GCF_039673305.1. Classification (GTDB taxonomy): domain Bacteria; phylum Pseudomonadota; class Gammaproteobacteria; order Burkholderiales; family Burkholderiaceae_B; genus Achromobacter; species Achromobacter spanius_F. The sequence goes on along the minus strand of NZ_JBDJLJ010000016.1, from coordinate 57,781 downwards.
ACTGGCCGCGCGAAACAGCCTGCGTCGTCGCGGGCAAGCCATGCAGCTCCACGTGGCGGGCGATGGCCTGGCGATTCTGCTCGGTGGGCGGCCATTCAGGCGGCAACAGCAGGCCGTGCAGCTCGGCATATCCCGGATTGGCCGGCAACGGCCCGCCATCAAAGGGCTGCGCGTTGCGGTTCAGGTCCACGTTGCCTTCGTCGGTGCGCGAAATCCACGAGAACCCGTACGGATTCACCGCGTGCACCAGCAGCAGCGCCACGCCCGCGCGGCGTGCGCGTTCCAGCATGGGCGCGTCATCCAGCAGCGCAAGCTGGCAACCCGACCCGCAGAAGCCTTCGACGCCGTGCGTGGCCGACGTCATGATCAGCACCCGCGGCGCGTCGGCGTCGCCGATCAGCGCCACGTCGGTGGCCAGCGCCTCGCCCTGGCTGCCCGCTGCCTCGATAGGATAGGACTGGACGCGCGCCGCAAGCTTCCCGGCCGCGGCCAGGAAGCGCTCGCGCGCCTGCGCATAGCTGCTGGAGAAAAAACTGGTCGATGCTTGCATGTCAGGGCTCCTGGCTGTCGATGTCGTGGCCGGTGCGGTCGCGGATCCAGAACAGCACCACCGTGGAAAGCGTCACGGTCGCCATCAGGTACCAGGCAGGCGCCATCGGATTGCCTGTCACGTGCAGCAGCCAGGTGACGAAGAACTGCGCGAAACCGCCAAAGACCGAAATGCCCAGGCCGTACACCACCGACATGCCCGTCGTGCGCACGGCCTTGGGAAAGAGTTCGGGCAGCATGGTGATCACCGGCGCGGTCTGCATGGCCAGCAGCACCGCCAGCAGGGCGATCACCGCCATCAGCCGGCCCGTGCTGGGCGCGGAAACCAGCCAATGGAAGCACGGCAGCAAGGCGCACACGGTGGCCGCGCGCGACCAGAAAATCACCTTCTTGCGGCCGACCTTGTCGGCCAGCATGCCGACGAAGGGCGCGAGCACAAAGCCGATGGCCCCCAGCACCACGCTGGCGAACAGCGTGGACGTGGCGGGCAGCCCGAGTTCCTTGGTGGCGTAGGCCGGCATGTAGAAACCGATGATCTGCGCGCACACCATGCCGCCGATCACCAGCAGGATGCCCTTGACCACCAGGCTCTTGTGCTCGGCGAACACGCGGCGCAGCGGCTGGTGGCTGGACGCGGCCGCCCGCGCGGCGCCCGCCTGGGGCGCGGGCTCCAGCGTTTCCTCCAGATTGCGGCGGATGTAGGCGCCCACCGGCACCGTCAGGATGCCGATCACGAACGGCACGCGCCAGCCCCAGGCCTGCATCTGCGCTTTGGTCAGCGCCGCGGTCAGGATCGCCACCGTCAGCGCGCCCAGCATCACGCCCAGCGACTGGCTGCCGAACTGCCAGCTGGAATAGAAGCCGCGCTGGCCGGGCGGCGCATGCTCGACCAGCAGGGTGGTGGACGCACCCACCTCGCCGCCCGCCGCGAAGCCCTGGATCAGGCGCGCGATGACCATCAGCACCGGCCCCGCAACGCCCATCTGGGCATGCGTCGGCGCGGCGGCGATCAGCGCGCAGCCCAGTCCCATCAGCCACAGGGTCAGCGTCATGGCCGCGCGCCGGCCGTGGCGGTCCGCGTACGAACCGATCAGCATGCCGCCCACGGGGCGCATCAGGAAGCCAACGCCGAAGGTAGCCGTGGTGAGCAGCAGCTGGCCGTAGCCGGAGGCGGCGGGAAAGAACAGCGGTCCGATCACCAGCATCAAAAAGGTGAAAACGGTGAAGTCGAAGAATTCCAGCGCGTTGCCGATGGTGGTGCCCGCGATGACGCGGCGGCGCATGGACGGCGTGTACAACCCTGAGCCGCCTGGCGCGGCGGCGATGGCGATAGACATGTTTTCCCCTTGATGTCCGATCCGGGGGCAGCCGGCCCGTGATTCCGGACGCTGTGCCTGCCCCATCGCCGTGAATATACGGATGGCGCACGATAAGGAAAAGACAGTATTTTCGTTCTTGTGAACACTTTTCCTTATATGCCTGTCGTTCCCCGCCGCCATGCTCGGGGACAACCGGACGGACCCATTCCATGAATCTGCGCCAACTACGCGCCTTTGTACTGATCGCCGAACACCGCAGCATCCGCGCCGCCGCCCGCGCCCTGTTTGTCACGCAGCCGGCCGCCACGCGCAGCCTTCGCGAACTGGAACAAAGCGTGGGCGCCGAACTGGTGCGACGCAGCGCCAAGGGCGTGGAACTCACGGCCTATGGCGAGGCGCTGTACAAGCGGGCCGTGCTGATCCTGCAGGAAGCCCGCAAGGCCCAGGAGGAAATCGGGCAGATGCGCGACGGCGAAGGGGGCACCCTGAACCTGGCCATCAGTTCCGCGGCGCTGACCGTGCTGCCGGCCGCGCTGGCGGCGTTCCGCGCGCGCATGCCCCGGGTCGCCGTGGCCTTCAATGAGGTCGCGCCGCCCTACAGCCACGAGCAGCTGGATTCCGGCCACTACGATTTCCTGGTGCAGACGGAGTACGACGGCGACATCGACGACGGCTACGCCCGCATCCCCCTGTTCACCCTGCCCCTGGCGGTGGGCGCCCGCGCGGGCCATCCGTTGCGCGCCGCGCGCACCCTGGCCGACCTGCACGAGGCGCTCTGGCTGCTGCCCGGCAATGTGCAGGCGCCCGCCAACCTGCTGCGCCTGGCGTTCGCGGCGCACGCGCTGCCGCCGCCGCGCGACGTCATCCCCTGCCAGTCCATCGCGGTGGCGCTGGCGATCATCGCGGACAGCGACGCGCTGGGCATTTTCGTGCGCAATCTGTTCGACCACCAGCTGCTGCCGCGCAGCCTGCGCATGGTGCCGCTGGCCCACGCGCTTCCCGCGGCGCGCGTGTCCATCCTGACCCGGGCGGACTCGCCGCCCACGCCCGCGGCGCAGTGCTTCATCGATTGCCTGCTTCAGGCCCAGGCGGCGCCGGCGATATCGCCGCGCACCGGGCAAGGCTGATTGCCCACGGAGCGCGGGCTTGCGCGGACGCGCCCGGCGCGGTCGGCTAGGCCCGCGCGTCGCCGACCGCGCCGGACGGCGCGGCGGCCTTCATCCAGGCGGTAAGGGACGCCGCCATCAGAACCAGGAGCGAGGGATACAGCATGCTGAGATTGCGCGCTTCGCCCTCGGCCGCGAACAGCAGGAACAGCGGCACATTGACGGCAAGGGCCGCCAGCACGTGCAGGCGGAATGCCGCGGGCAGTCGGCTCCAGCCCGTGACGGCGACGCCCGCGATCATCAGCACCATCACCGCGCTCAGGCCCTTGGGCAGCGTGATGCCGTAGGTGCTTTCCGTGCGGAACCAATTGCCCGGGTCCAGGAAGTAAAACAGATTGGCGCCCGGCTGAAAGCTCACCGAACCGCCCGGGTTGCCCGCGTACCGCATGCGCAGCGCCAGATAGACGCATCCGCAGATAAACACCAGCGCAGCCACGACGCCTGCCGCCTTGATTCGTGTCAGGCTCAGCCGCAGGAACGGGTACAGCGTCGCCACGAAAAAGAAGAACGCCTCTTTGTTCCAGGTGGCGACGGCGGCCACCACGGCCAGCAGCCCCAGGCGTGTCGCCGCGCGAGCCGGCGCGTGAACGGGAATGCGGCAGGCCAGCAGGATGGCGCAGGCCATGAACAGCACTTCAAAGAAGTCGTAGAAGAAGCCGCCCTCGGTCAGGAAAAACGGCAGCAGCAGGGCGACGACCAGGGGCGCCACCGTTGCCGCCGGCGCGCTCGCCCCCGCCTTCAGGCATAGCGACCGCATCGCGAAGAGCGACCCGAGCAGGGCCAGGAAGGTCAGGTAGTAAACGATGTGATAGCGCAACGTGACCGGCGCCAGCATGGCCTCGGAGGCCGGATAGCGCATCGCCAGCCCGGACCGGCTGTTCACGCGCCGCGGGTCCGCCAGGCGCTCGGAGATGCGCTCGACCGTGGCCGCGGGCAGCAAGTCCTGGATGCCATTGGCGATGGCCGGCGCAAACTGCCGGTACACGTAGGGCCGATAGGCCGTGCCGTCCACCATCGACGCCAGCGAATGCGGGCCGTGGCCGTCGTTCAGTCGCCATTTCGTATAGAAGCCATTGAACGCCGCGGCGGCCACCATCACGTAGAGCAGGGCCATCAGGAAGCGGCGGTAGCCCGCGCAATTGAAAAAACGGGTCATCGGACTTCCAGGGTAACGGCGGGATTCGCGTCGGCCTGCGGGGCCATCCATTTCGCCAGCGAGAGCGTCAGGAGGCACAACAGCGCCGGATACAGCATGCTCAGGTTGCGCATTTCACCCGGCGAGCAGAACAGCACGAACAAGGGCAGATTGATGGCCAGCGCCAGCTGCGCGTGCCGCCGCAAGGCCGGCGGCAGACGCGCCCAGCCGTTCACGGCGATACCGACAAACGCCAGTGCGCCAACCAGGCCAAATCCGCGCGGCAACAGGATGCCGTACGTGCTTTCCGTGCGCAGCCAATTGCCGGGATCGACGTAGAAACGCAGGTTGTCCCACAGCTGGTAATCCACCGTCGAGCCCGGGTTGCCCGCAAAGCGCATGCGCAGCGCCAGATACACGCAGCCGCAGACGAACAGCAGCAGCGCCACCAGCCCGGCCGCCTGCACGCGCGGCAGATTGCGCCGCAGCAAGGGATACAGGGCCGGCGTGAAAAAGAAGAACGCTTCCTTGTTCCAGGTGGCCAGGCCCGCCAGCGCCAGCAGGGCCGCCACCCGCAGCGGCGTTTCGCGCGATGCGCCCATCGCCAGCAGGACCGCGCCCATCATGAACAGCAATTCGACGAAATCGTAGAAGTAGCCGCCCTCCGTCAGGAAAAAGGGCAGCATCAGCGCGAGCGCGGCAGGCGCCACCGCCGAGGCCGCCGCGTCCGCGCCCGCTTGCCGGCACACGCGCCGCATGACGAACAGCGCCGCCAGCAAGGCCAGGAACGTCAGGTAATAGACTAGGTGATAGCGCAGCGTGACGGCAGGCGACAGCGCTTCGGATGCGGGGTAGCGCATCGCCAGCCCCGACCGGCTGTTCACGCGCCGCGGCTCGGACAGGCGTTCGGACAGCCGCTGCACGGTCGCCTGCGGCAGCAGCGCCTGGATGCCGTTGGCCAGCGCCGGCACGAACTGTCGATAGACATAGGGCCGATGGGCTGTGCCGTCGACCATCTGCGCCAGCCCGAGCGCGGGATGGCCGTCATTGAGCCGCCATTTCGTGTAGAAGCCATTCATGACGGCAGCCGCGACCACGATATAGGCGCAGAGCAACAAAAACCAGCGATAGCCGGCGCTGCTGAAGAAACGTTTCATGGATTGCCCCTGCGCCTACCTGGACATCAGGAAAACGCCGACCGCGATGAAGGCCGCCCCCGCCATGCGCATGGCGGAGATGGATTCCGCGCCGGACACCAGGCCATAAATAAAGACGCCCGCGATCGCGCACGCAACCATGAGCGGATAGGCCAGGGTCAGGTCAAGCTGGCGCAGCGCAAGCGCGTAAAAGCCGAAGCCCAGCCCATACGCGCCGACCGCGGCCAGGTAGGGCAGCGCCTGCGCCGTCAGCGTCGCCTGCGCCGGGCCGGTCCCCGCGGCCTTGAGCGCCACGCTGGCCGCGACGCTGCAGGCCCCGCTGAGTATCAGCCACAGATATGCCATGTTCACGTCCTTACAAGTAATACGACCACCGCCACCCACGCCAGCACCGCGATGCGGATCTGGTTGTCGCCGAGCAGATCCCGGCCAGGCTCTTCGCCCGACCCGCCTCGGTAGAGCAGATAGATGTAGCGAAAGACGCCGAACGTCACGATGGGCAAGGTGATGATCAGGTGCTGCGTGCCGTGCAGGGCGGCCGTCTCGGCATCCACCGTGTACAGGCCGTAGGCAAGCAGCGTCGCGCTGGCGGTGATGGCCACCAGGATGTCCAGCAATTGCGGTGAATAGTGGCGCAGCACCATGCGCGTGCTGCCCTGCTCGGACGCAGCCCCGCCGGGCGCCGCGACGATCTCGGCTCGCCGCTTCGCAAAGCCCAGGAACAGCGTCAGCATGAAGCTGCACAGCAGCATCCAGCGCGAGGGAATGATGCCGACGGCATAGGTGCCGCAGGCCAGCCGGATCATGAAGCCGGTTGCGATGCAGAACACGTCCACAAGCACCTTGTGCTTGAGGCGCAGCGTGTAGGCGATATTCAGGACAAGATAGCCGGCCACGGCCAGCGCCACCGGCCATAAGCCGCACGCGAGCGGCAGGCCCAGCGCCGACACGAACAGGACGGCAATGAGCGCGCGGGCCGCCGGCAGGCCGATCCGGCCGCTGGCGATGGCGCGATGCCGCTTCTTGGGATGGATCGCGTCGGCGGCGCGGTCGTGGTAATCGTTCAGCACATAGACCGCGCTGGACGCCAGGCAGAACGCCACGAAGCCCACGCCCACGGCGAACACCAGCTGTGGGTCGGACCATCCGTGGCTGAATATCAGGCCGATCAGCACGAAGCCGTTCTTGAGCCATTGCTGCGGACGCAGCAGCGAAAACAGCGCGTTCATGGCTTGACCACCTGGCCGCGATACCACGCGTGCTGGGCCGCGTCGATCAGCCATTGATCGCCCCGGCTGTCGCCATAGGCATGAAGCTCGTATTGGTCCCGCGGACCGAAGCGTTCGACCAGCCGGCGGATTTTTTCGGGGCCCCAGCAATTGGAACCGTCGAAGTCGCCGGTCAGCCTGCCCTGCCCGTCGACCGCCATGCGTGTACAGATCAGGTCGTCAAAGCCCAGGTAGCGCGCCACCTCTTCCAGGTAGATGTCCGGCGAAGCGCTCACCAGCACGCAGCGGTCGCCGCGCTGCTGGTGCCACCGCAGCCGCTTGACGAGCGCGGGGCGCAGGGGAATCGTGTGGACCCACGCGCGCGCCACGTGCGCCAGGTCGGTGCGCGAGCGGCCCCGCAGCGCACCCCGGCAAAGCGCCATCTTGGCGTATTCGTTGCTGCGCATGCGCAGGGCAAAGGCGGCCAGGGCGGGCGCCGCCTTGAACAGCGCGCCAAACAGCCCGATCCATGAAAGATGGGCCAGGAAGGGGACAAATGTGTCGCGCTGGGTCAGCGTGCCGTCGAAATCGAAGGCCGCGATCACGCGAGTAGGATCGGGAAACTGCGGTTGTGTAGCCATGCTGCTTTCGCGACTGAACCCGACCGGACCGGGCCGCCGCAAACTATGCCGGAAAAAAAGCCAGCGCCGTGGACGCGTATGCGTTTCTCAGACGCTGGCCTGTCTGGACGATGGGGCAAAGCCGCTCACCCATCGCGCGATGTCAATTGTTTGTATTTGTAACACACCTGACAACCCTTGATGTTACTTCAGACGCGTGCGCCCCAGTCCGTGGAAGTGGCACAGTCGTTGCCGCGTCATTGACGGATCTCAGTTTGCTTCAAGCGCGGTTCCGCGTCGGCACGCGCGGCGCGGTTGGAATGCCTCGGCCGCCCTCGCGGCTACAGCGAATACTTGTAGTCGCAGTTCAGCGTCGCCTGCAGCGGCGTGGTGTAGCCGCTGGCTTGCTTGCCGCCGGGGCGCGGCGCCAGCAGCCTGGCCTGGAAGGCGCCAGCCATATCGCCGTCCGCATTCTTTTTCACCGCCACCGTGGACGGCAGCGCGTACAGGGTCAGCGCCTGGCCGTCGGTCGGCGCGATCAGCGTGAAGACAGACTGCGGAAAGTTCGCCACCACGTACCCCGGCGAGTCGTCGGAGTTGAACTTCAGGGTGGACGTGACATAGGTCAGCGTCAGGGCCAGCTCATCCGACGACGGCGAGGGAATGACGCCCTGCAGCGCCACCTTGCCGCTTTCCGAGACGCAGGACAGCGAGGCCGGCGCGGAGCCGGCATGGACAGCGCCGGCCACGAGCAACAGGGAAAGGAGGCAGGCAGCGCGAGCGGTCATTGTTGTTTCCATGATGGTTGAACGGGCCGGGGGACAAGTGTAGGCGCAAAGGCGCCCGTCCAGGCCCCGTGGCGGCTGGATCAATCCGCCGCTTGCGCGCCAGCCTGCTTGAGCTCGATCGCTTCCTTGAGCAGTTCGCCCGCGCTGTGGCGAATGGCGGCAACGCAGCGCGCGATGATGCCGCGCAGCAGGTCTTCGGCGGGCAGCTGGTCCGCTGCGGCGACGAAGCCCTCTATCGCCGCGGACACCCGACCGGCCGCGCCGTCACGTCCCTGCTGGATGACCAGCTTGACCGCCTTGCAGCGGTGATTGACGGCATTGAGGACGGCCAGCAGCACGTCCTGGCTCATCCCGAGATCTTCGGCGGAGACGAAGTTCGGATAGAGCAGGCGCAAGAACTCCGGATCGTTCTCGGTCAGGCTGAAGAACATCGTGCCCAGGTCGGGATGGCGAAACAGCACGTCGCCGTCGTCATCGACCTTCGCAACCAGGCCCAGTTCCTCCTGGACGACGCGTTGATAAAGGGCAGCGAGCGGGGTGGTCGTGGACATGTGTTGATTCTCCGTGAGGTTGGGAGGCGACGGGAAAATCCGCGCCTTTGCCTATCGCTACGTTCAGGCCTGAAAAAGGTTCGAAAAAAATTCGCGAGAAATATATCAAACCTTTTTCGGCGCCACGCGTAGCCCTTCATGCAGGCACTTGTCTTCCCAACCCGAAAAGGAATCACCATGCAAGGAAAAGAATTGCGCGACGCACTGACGCTGGCAGGATCCCACGGCGGCCGCTGGGCCCGCGCCGCCGCCGCCCGCGTCAATCGCGGCGACGCCCTGGCCGCACTGCTGTTTCTGCTGGCCACCACGGTGTTCTCGGTCATCACCGTGCGCATGATGGGCTCGCAGGCCGGCCTCAGCTTCTACGACCTGCTGCGTTTGCTGAACGGCGGCAACATGCAGGGCGCGCTGGCCGGCCAGGGCTCGGGCGCGGGCTTCTACGCGCCGCTGTGGCTGCTGGCGGTGGCCGGCCCGCTGCTGCCCTCGCTGCTGCCGCAGCGCGCGGCCAGGCTGGGCTACTTCGCGCCCCTGGCGCTGTGGGGCATCGCGCTGGCCGGCGTCATTTCCGAGGTGCGCGAATTCATGGGCGCCAGCCAGCAACTGGCCGGCTTCATGGGCAGCTCGCGCGCCGGCCGCAACGTGGCGCAAGACATGGCCTCGACCCTCTGGAACAGCCTGAGCTTCGGCTTCGGCTTCTATCTGTCGCTGGCGATCGCCCTGGGATTCACTGTCCGCGGCATTGCCGTCCTGCGCCGCCGCGCTTGATTTTCGGCGGATGCACGGCTAAGGTGCCGCTGCGCTCGCCCCCGAGCGCGGCGGCGCCTGTCCGTCGAAGGGCCGACGTGCCGCGTCCGGCCCGGCAACAAGAATCCGAATCATGAACACGCTCGAACCCAAGCGCTACGTCATCAACAACGTCGACGCGCTCCTGCGCATCATGCATGCCGATCCCCGCTATGCCCTGGAGTTCCGCAACAAGGCCGAGCAGCACATCACGCTCAAGCTGCGCAAGAAGTTCTTCACCACGTCGCCCGACGGCGTCATCGACGCCTTCAACAACGCGCTGATGAAGTTCCTGCAGACCCGCTCGTTCCGTGACGAAGGCTTTCTGCATGGACAGCCTGCCGGCGGCTGGGCGGCGCACGAATTGGCGCTGAGCAAGCTGGGGGGCTACCTGTATCGCGGTTCCCTGCACGAGCTGATCCAGGCGCACCGCCGCACCCGCCACGAAGTGCAGTGGAAGCATCCCGACAAAGACGACGAGCAGGCGGAGAACGCCTTCGGCGACGCCGAGGATCCTGGCGACCCCTCGCCATTCGCCGATCCGGCGCGTGCCTATGAACACCTGTCCGTCGTCAAGCGCATGCGCGATTGCCTCAACAGGCTCAGCGACACCCTGCGCGCGACCATGTTCCTGTATCTGGACGAGACCCCGATGGAGCAGATCGCCCGGTTGCAGGACCTGCACGTGCCGACCGTCAAAAGCCGCCTGCATGCCGCGCGCAAGCTCGTGGCCGACTGCACGCGCAAAGGAATGGAATGACCATGCCTGAAGACCGCATCCTTTCCTACCTGTCCGGAGAACTGGACGACGCCGCCCGCCGCGCCTTCGAGGCCGACATGGCGAACGACCCCGCGCTGCGGACCGAGGTGGCCGAATGGCTCGCGCTGGCCCAGGCGCGCCAACTGGCCCACAACGAAACCGGACAGGCCGACCGCGACAGCGCGTTCCTGCGTGCGCTGGCCCAGTCCACGCAATCCGCGGCCGCCGGGCAGGCCGCCCGCCGCCGCCCCTGGCAATGGACGTGGCCAAGCGTTTCCAGCCTGCTGATGCCCATGGGCTGGGCGCTGGCCATCATGTTGTCCGTCGCGCTGGTGCTGCAGGCGCCTCCCGAAGAACTGGCCGCCGACGGCACGCTCACGCGCGGCGGCGGCGCCTGCGCGACCCTGACGGTGGACCTGCCCGATGGCGTCACCGCCCGGCAATTGCGCAACACGCTTTCCCAGTACGCCGTTTCCATCGTCGCCGGCCCCGATGAGGACGGCCGCTTCGTGCTGGCCGCGACGCGCGAATCGTCGCTGCGCGATGCGGCCGCGGCGCTGGGCGCGCTGTCGGCGACGCCCGGCCCGGCCGGCGGATGCCCCCGGCCATGAACGCGATCATGGACTCCAAGCAAGCCCGCGCGAAGTTCGCGGCGCGCCGGCGCCTGCTGACCGCGTCCCTGGCCGCCGCCCTGGGGGCCGGGGCGTTGGGCCCGCGCGCGGCTTGCGCCTTGACGCCCGAGCCCCTGCCGGCAAAGCGCAGGTTCGCGCTGGTCATCGGCAACGCGCGCTATGCCGTCGCGGCCAACGTGCTGGCCAACCCCGTCAACGACGCCCGCCTCATCGCGGAGTCCTTGCGCAAGCGCGGCTTCGACGTCGCCATGCTGACCGACATCACCACCGCGCAGATGGAAGCCGCGGTGGACGAATTCGCCGAACGCGCCACGGGCGCGGACCTGGCCTTGCTCTACTTCGCCGGCCACGCCGTCGCGCTGGACGATGTGAACTATCTGTTCGGCGTCGATCTTCCCTTGCCGCTGGCCGAGGTGCGCATCCGCACCGCACAGCAGAACTCCCTGAGCATGCGCCGCGTGTCGCAGGCCTTGCGCCGCGCCGACGTGCGCGCGCGTCTGCTGGTGCTGGACGCCTGCCGCACCAATCTCACGCGTGGCGCTCCGGCCGCCGGCCTGGTGCACACCGTGCCGGCAGGCGGCGAACTGATCGCGTTTTCGACGCAGCCCGGCGCAACGGCCGAGGACGGCTTCGGCCGCGATGGTCCCCGCCACAGTCCCTATGCGTTCTATTTTGCGCAGGGGCTGGACGCGCTGCCGGCGTCGACGCCCGTCGAGAGCTTCTTCAAGCAGCTGACGGGCGACGTGCAGGTGGCCACCGCCTACCGGCAGGTCCCGCATTACGCCAGCAGCCTCGTCGGCACGATCACCTTCGCCAGCCTGGCCGACGGCCAGACGCCGGCGGTGCCCGGCGGCCAGCCCGCGCAACCAGGCCGCGGGCCCTCGCCCGCCTTGGGACGCGACCTGATCAAGGCCCGCCTGAGCGCGTGGGAATACGAGATCGAACGCGGCGCGCAATACCTGGACGAGCCGCGGCTCGAGGCGCTGGTTGCGCGCGCCAGGGCGGGCGACGTCGTGGCCATGACCACCTTGGGGCTGGTCGCCGAGAACGGCCAGCATGTGGCGCAAAGCTACCAGACCGCCGCCCTCTGGTACCAGCGCGCGGCCGACCAGGGCTTCGCGCCCGCGCAGACGTACCTGGGCGAGCTTGCCGGCATGGGCCGGGGCGTTCCCAAGAACTACAACGTGGCCGAACGCCTGTTCCGCGCCGCCGCCGAGGCCGGCCATCGCCGCGCCGCGCTGGACCTGCTGGACCTGAAGGTGCGCATGGGCGAGCCCGTGGACCCGCGCGAATGGACAGCGGTGCTGCAGGACGCGGCGCGCAATCCGCCGGGGTTTCCCCAGCCCGGCATGCCGCCCATCCAGGGGCTGCCGGACACGCCGTGGATGCGGGCGCTGGGCATCCGGCCGTCGGGACAGCCCTGATTCGCAAGGCGGCGCAACGTCGCCCCGGACCGCGCAACCGGTGAACCGCCTTAAACCGATTTGCCCCACGTTCGTCTAGTAATAGGACACGGATCGCCATGCAGGCGCTGGCGATCCGCTATGCCGCAAGGCCCCTACTACTCGACAGAACCATGAAGACTCCCGACGTATTGCCGCGCACGCACGCGCTTCGTGCGCTGCGCTATCCCATGCTCTTCGGCATTGCGCTGGCCGCACCGGCGCTGGCGCAGCAGGCCGCTCCGGATGCCGCCGCCGTGTCCACGCTGCCCGCGATCAACGTCCGTGGCGACACGCTGGACAACGCGGCCACCGGTCCCGTCCAGGGCTTGGTGGCGCGCGAGACCACCACGGGCAGCAAGACCGCGACGCCGCTCCTGGAGATACCGCAATCGGTGTCTGTCGTCGGCGCGCAGGAAATGCGTGACCGCGGCGTGCAGACCGTTACGCAGGCCATCCAGTATGTGCCCGGCGTGCAGATCACGAATTTCGGCGGCGCCGAGGTCCGCAACGACTGGATCGTCCTGCGCGGCTTTGACGCCAAGCTGACGGGCGATTTCCGCGACGGGCTCAGCCAGCTTCCGTACGACCAGATCCGCGCGCGCACCGACCCTTACGCGCTCGAGCGCGTTGAGGTCATCCGCGGGCCGTCCTCCGTGCTGTACGGTCAGGTGGCGCCCGGCGGCCTGGTGAACCGCATCACGAAGCGGCCCACCGCTGAAGCATTCGGCGAAATCGTCCTGCAGGCCGGCAACTTCGACCGCCGCCAGGCCGCATTCGACGTCGGCGGCCCGATGGATGAGGAAGGCAAGTATCTGTACCGCATGACCGGCATCCTGCGCGACGCCGGCACCCAGGTCGAGTACGACTCCAGCCACCGCTATCCCGACGACCTGGGCTACATCGCCCCCGCCTTCACCTGGCGCCCGAACGCGGACACGTCGTTCACGCTGCTGACGAGCTTCCAGCGCGACCGCACCGACGGAGAATCGCGGCCCGTGTATCCCACCCATGTCCCGGTGGGCGACTATGACTTCAACCGGTACGACCGCAGGCAGTACGCCATCGGCTACCTGCTCGAGCATCGCTACAACAATGCCCTGACACTGCGCCAGAACGCCCGCTATCAATACGGAAAGCTGGACCAGCGCGACCTCTACAACCTGCGCCTGCGGCCCGACGGCCACACCATCCAGCGCTATGCGCTGGTCTCCAAGGAAAACGCCGACGGTGTCGTGGTCGACAACCAGGCGGAATACCGGTTCAACCTGGGCCGCGTGTCGCACACGCTGCTGGCCGGCCTGGACTACAAGTTCCAGGATGGCCAGCAGTGGTACCGCCAGGGCATGGCGCCCGACCTGGACCTGAACAACCCGGTCTACGGTCAGAACATCCCCTATCCCTCCGCCGCCAACACCATCATCGACCAGAAGGACGTGAACCGGCAGCTGGGCGTGTATGTGCAGGACCAGATCCGGGTCGACAAGGTCGTCGTGACGCTGGGCGGCCGGCAGGACTGGGCGCGCGGATCCAGCCGCAACCGCCTGACCGACACCACCGTCGAACAGCGCGACACCGCCTTCACTGGCCGGCTCGGCCTGGCCTATCTGTTCGACTCCGGCATCACCCCGTATGTCAGCTATTCGACGTCGTTCCTGCCGCAAAGCGGCGTAAGCATGGACAGCACGCCCTTCAAGCCGACACGGGGCGAGCAGTACGAATTCGGCGTGAAGTACCAGCCGCCCGGATCCGACAGCCTGGTGGCCTTGTCGGTCTTCGATCTGACGCAGCGCAATGCGCTGACGCCGGATCCGCGCAACACGAACTTCAGCGTGCAGACCGGCGAAATCGGCTCGCGCGGGATCGAGCTGGAGGGCAAGGCCAGCCTGATGCGCGGCCTGGAAATGATCGCTTCCTACACCTTGAACGACGTCAAGGTGAACAAGAGCAACAACCCGGCGGAAGTGGGCAACACCCCCATCGTCACGCCGCGCCACATGGCCTCCGCCTGGATGAACTACACCCTGCCCGACACCGTCTTCAAGGGACTGGGGATGGGCGCGGGCGTGCGTTATGTCGGCAAGACGTACGTCAACGTCGCCAACACCATCGAGAACGGATCATCGTTCATGGTCGATGCCAGCGTGCATTACCAGATCGACGGATGGCGCTTCGCGGTCGATGCGACGAACCTCTTCAACAAAGAGACGATCGTGTGTCGCAACAACACGCTGAACTGCCGCTACGGCCTGGAGCGGACCGTCATCGCATCGGTGGCCTATCGCTGGTAGCCGGCGATGCCTTGGGGCCGCGCACGCGGCGGCCCCAAGGCATGAAGCCCCCTAGCCGGGCAGCAGATATTCCCTGCAAGGGGTCAACGCGGCGTCGGCATCGCGGATCATGAAGTTGACCAGCGTGGCCGACACGCCCAGCTCGCGCGCAACGTCACGCTGCGTGCAGCCTTCGAAACGGTGCAGTTCAAAGGCCCGGCGCGTGCGCGCGGACATCCTGGCCAGGGCGTCGGCCGCCAGCGCCAGCGCCTGGTGGCTGACTGCCGCATCCTCCGCCACGTCGTCGGACACCGCATGCTGCCCGTCCTCGTGTCCGGCGAACAGGCGCGCCTCGAGCGCGCGCCGCCGGTGATAGTCGATGGAAAGATGGCGCACGGTCTGGAACAGATACGCCACGGGCTCGCGCAGGTCCTGCGGCGCGGGACGTTCCAGCAGCTTCAGATACGTATCCTGCACCACGTCGTCGGCCAGGTCGCGCGAGCCGAGTATCCGCGTGGCCGTATGCAGCAACTGGCGACGGTGCGTCTGATACAGCGCGGCCAGGACATCCCTGGCGGTTGCCGGATGCGGCATGATGCAACTCCTTTCTTGCGCTCCCGCGGCCGGGCCGGCTGCGGCGATCCCTTCGGAATGCGGAATGTGCCCTGCGGCAGGCTCAATAGCGGTACGCCACGGCGGCAAGCACCGTTCGTTCGACGCCATAGCGGCAGTTGAAGCGGTCGTTGCGGCAGACCACGGCTTCTTGATTGAAGAGGTTCATGGCGTCGACGGAGAAGCGCCAAGGACCGGTGTCGTACGCGAGCGAAGCATCGAACACCGTGGCCGGCCGGTTCTTGAACCGGTTCGCCACATCCACGTAAGTGGTGCCGATGTATCGCGCGCCCAGGCCCGCCTGCCAGCCCGACAGCGCGCCGTGCGAAAACCGGCGGCCCACCCATAGCGCGGCCATGTGGCGCGGCGTGACGATGGGTGTCTTGCCCTGTCCGCCGTCGTTGCTGGACACATTGGTGACCAAGTTGTACGTATAGGCCGCGACCAGGTCCCAGCCGCCAGCGCCGCTGATCTTGGCTTCCAGTTCGATGCCCCGTGACCGCAGGCGCCCCGACTGCACGCTGAAGCCCGGGTGCGCCGGGTCGGGGTCCGAGGTCAGGGCATTGCGCTGGTCCAGATCGAAGGCGGCAAGCGTGTACAGGTCCTGCGAATCCGCGGGCTGATACTTGATGCCGGCCTCGACCTGATCCGCCTTGGCCGGCGAGAACGGCGTCCCGCCGAAATCCATGCCGGGCTGCGGCGTGAAGGACGTGGCATAACTGGCGTAGGGCGCGACGCCCGAAGGAAACTCATAGGACAGGCCGGCGCGCCACGTCACGGCGTTGTCGCGCGCGCGCGAACGTTCCGCCGCCAGGCGGTCGTCCGTTTCATCGGCGTATCGGTCATGGCGCAGGCCGAGCGTCACCGTCCAGGCGCCGGCCTGGATCTGGTCTTGCAGGTACAGGCCCCATTGCGTGCTGACCTGGCGCACGTCCAGCACCGCCTGGCCGGCGCCGAGCGGCGCTATCGGCCGGCCGTAGACGGGATTCCGGATATCCAGCGAAGGCGCCATGGCCTGCCGGTAATCCTGTTCACCCGCCAGCCGGCGGAAATCCAGTCCCGCCAGCACGGTATGCCGCATCCCCCCAGCTTCGATCACGCCTTCGGCCTGCGTGTCCACCGCCACGCCCGTCGCGTTTTCGCGCGCCTCGAGCTGCGCGCGGGAGAGCGTGCGTCCATCGGCCGCCAGCGCCAGCGGATACAGGTTGCGCAGCGTCATGTCGCCGGCCTGGTAGCGCGCGTTCTGCCGCAGTGTCCAGGCGCCGTCCAGGCGATGCTCGAACAGATACCCCACGCTGTAGAAGTCGCGTTCATTCAGGTCATAGGCGTAATCGCCCACCAGCGTACGGGTCGGAAAATACGCGCGCGACTCCCCGTCATTGCGGTCGCGCTGGTAATGCGCCAACAGCGTTATCGACGTATCGGCGTCGCGCCACCGCCAGGCGGGCGCGACGTACGCGAGGTCGTCGCGATAGCGATGGCTGTCGTCATACTTGTCCTGCGTGCCCGCGTCGCGCGCCACGGCGGTCAACCGGTAGCTGGCGCTCGCGCGCTCGCCAACGGCCCCGCCCAGGTCCAGAAAGGCCTGCCGGGTGTCGAAGGACCCGGCCTGCACGATGAATTCCCGCAGCTCCCCAACCGGGGGACGCTTGGTCACGCGATTGACGATGCCGCCGGGCGCCACCTGTCCGTAGAGCGACGAAGACGGGCCGCGCACGGCCTCGACCCGCTCAAGCGCATAGGCGGGCATGCGCGCGCGGATCTGGTCGTAGGGCATCTGGCTCAGGCCGTCGCGGTAATCGCCCGTCAGCTTCGCATCGAATCCGCGCAGCACCAGCCAGTCGTTGCGCACCTCGTTGCTGCCGTAGTTGTTGATCTGCACGCCGGGCGTGTACTGCAGGGCCTGCGTGACGGTGCGCGCGGCCCGCGCCTGCATCTCGGCCTGTGTCACCACGGACACGGACTGGGGAATGCGATTGAGCGGCGTGGCGGTCTTGGTGGCGGCCATGGCGGTGCGCGCAACGAATCCGTCGTCGCCGACGGCCGCCCCCTCCACCCGGGTCAGGGGCAACAGGGCGGCTGCGGGCGTCCATGCGGGCAGAACCTGATAGCTGCCCGGCACGTCCTGGCGCGCCTCGAGGCCATGCCGGGTCAGCACCTGCGCGAAGGCCTGTTCGACGGTATAGCGGCCTTGCAGGCCATCGCTGTCCAGGTCGCGAGCCAGCGCGGGATCGAAGTACACCAGCACGCCCGATTCGCTGGCGATCCGCTGCAGCACCGTCACCAGGGGGCCGGCCGGCACCTCATAGCGCAGGCTGACGCCGGCCCGCGCCGCGGGTCCGTCCAGCGATGCGGCGGCCTGGCCTGCCTGGACGGCAAGCGCCAGCATGATCGCGGCGACGCAGGCGCGTGCGCCCTTCCCCCTGCGGGAAAGGGCGGCGTGCACGCCGTCGCCTGTCATTCTGGCCATGATGTCCGATGTCGATACGTTGGATTTCGGTCCTGTTCAACTAGGAGGACACGCGAAATTCCAAAACCGGAAAGGCGCGGGAAATTTTTTTTTATGGTGGGCAGGCGACGGCCTCGTGCCGCTCAGGCCGGCGCCGACACCACGACCCAGTAGGACGTCCGGCGCGTGATGGTCACCTTGAGCAGGCGGCCCACGGCGTCCAGCACCCTGTCCGTGTCGGCCAGGGGGAACAGGCCGGAAATCCTGAGCTGGCCCGCCCGTTCGTCGCACGAGATGACGCCGCGGCGGTAGCGGCTCAGTGCTTCCAGGAACTGCGCCAGCGGCATGTTGTCGGCAGCCAGTTCGCCGCGCAGCCAGGCCATGTCGCCGGCCCCGATCGGGCCCGCCAGATCGGCCCGCTGCGGCGAACAGCGCGCGGTCTGTCCCGGCGCCAGCACGAGACTGCTTGCCCCCTGCCCGGCTGGCTTGATTTCCACCGCGCCCTCAAGCAACGCCACATGCGCGGAATCGGACTCCAGGCGCACCGCGAAACGCGTGCCCAGCGCCTTGATGCGGCCATAGGCGGTATCGACGCTGAAAGGCATGGCGGCGTAGCCGCCGGCATGGCCGGTGGCCACCAGGATCTCGCCTTGCCGCAGGCGCAGGATCCGCTCGCCGGCCTCGAACCGCACATCGATGCGCGTGTCGGTGTTGAGCGTGACCCGGGTTTCGTCAGCCAGTTCCACGTCGCGCCGGTCGCCTACGCCTGTGGCGTAGTCCGGAGAAATGCGCAGCCACCGATTCCTGTCCGCGGCCCAGAGCGCCGGCCCCATGCAGGTGGCGAAGAACGCGGCGGCAAGCAGCACTTTGCGCCTGCCCTTCTGATGGCGCCCGGCTGACAAGGCTTCGTACGCCGCCTTGGCCGGCAGGTCGCGGAGCCGCGCATCGGCAAGCGCCAGATGGGTCCACGCCCGCTCGTGGTCGGGGTCCGCGGCCCGCCAGTCGCGCCATGCGCGCTCCTCATCCTGGGTCTGCGCGCCGGACAGGAACAGCACGTACCAGCGCGACGCCTCCTCGGCGACGCGGGGAGACAGCGGCAGGCCGCCCGCATACATCGTGGCGGACTGGCGGCTCACGCCGAATGCTCCTGCGCGAAAAAGCACGCCTGGACCGCGCGCACCATGTAGTTGCCCACGGTGCGGGGCGTAACACCCAGCCGGACGGCGATGTCTTCGTATTTCATGCCCTCGAGCTGCGCCAGCAGGAACGCCTCGCGCGCCTTTTGGGGCAACGCGTCCAGCGCCCGGTCGATCGCGCACAGCGTTTCCAGGATCAGCTTGCGGTCCTCCGGCCCGGGCGATTGCGCCTCGGGCAAACCCGCCAGGGTGTCCAGGTAGGCCCGCTCGATGGCTTCCCGCCGGTAATGATTGGCCAACAGCCGCCGCGCGATCGTTGCCAGGAACGCCTTGGGTTCCAGAAGCGCCGGCGCCTCGCGGGCCGTCAGCACGCGCAGGAAGGTGTCCTGCGCCAGGTCGGCCGCCGCTTCCTCTCCACCCATGCGGCGGCGCAGCCATCCCGCCAGCCAGGAGTGATGTTCCGCGTAGAGCGTCTCCGCCCGGCGGTGCAGGCTTGCATCGCTGCTGGACATGGAATGGATCCCCAAGGTTTCTACGGCCAGGCGCAGCCGTCCAAAATGGCAATGATAACCATTATCTATTGGGAGCAACACCTCCCGCCCCGCCTCCCCGGGGAGGTCAAGCGCGGGCGCGACATCGGCTAGGATGGGAGGGCCTATCAGAAGGAGTCCTCCATGCCCACATTGAGACATGCTGCCTGGACGGCGATGGTTGCCGTCATCCTGCCCTTCGCCGCCCATGCCGAGACGGTTGCCCTGAAGGTCGAGCAGGCCACGGCAGGCGCCGACCCGCACACCAACGCCCGCATTGTCGACATCAAGCTCGCACCCGACAGCGGCAAAGCGCTGGCGGACTTCACCCGCGATCGCGTCGGCAAGCGCATCCAGCTGCGCTCGAACGGCATCCTGTTGTCCTCGGCCACCTTGATGAGTCCGCTCGAAGGAGACAGCCTGCGCATCACCGCCGGCGAACACGGCTTTGCCGGCAAGTCGGCCGAAGAGATCGCGCAAGGCATCATGAAGGAAGGCGGACTGACCATGGACGACGAGAACAGGTAGCCGCGCATCCCGATGCGCGCCGCCTCGCAGACAGGGCTGACGCCGCGCACGCGGCCTCAGCCCTTTGTTTTTGACATCGCCACGGCAAGCCACAGAGTTTCAGTCATCTGTCATTAACCTTTCACTTCGGACTTCTAGTATTGCTCGTCCCCATCAGGCACAGACCAACGCCAGGAGTCCAAATGAGCAAGTCCATCTCCGACAAGACCGTCCGCAATCCCAGCCAGAGCACGCCCTTCAGCGAGATCATGGAAAAGAACATGTCCCGCCGCATGGTCATGCGCGGCGGCCTCGCCGCCGCCTTCGCCACGGTGACCAGCCTGGGCCTCGCCGGCTGTAACAGCAGCGACGACGATGACGACGCCGTGGATGGCGGCAACCCGAACCCTACCCCGGAAGTGCCCGGCGGCGAACAGCCCCCGGCCCCGGTCAAGCTGGGCTTCGAATCCCTGTCCACCTCGATGACCGACGCCTGTGTCGTCCCGGCCGGCTACGTCGCCCACGTGTTCGCGCCGTGGGGCACGCCGTTCAACGACAACGCCAGCCCCTGGGACCGCAACGGCAACAACACCTCGGCCGACCTGCTCAATTCCACCGGCATGCACCACGACGGCATGCACTTCTTCCCGATCAACGGCAGCTCCACGGAAGGCCTGCTGGCGGTCAACCACGAATACATAGACCAGAAGGCCCTGCACCCCAGCGGTGCAACCCTGGTCGCTGGCAAGCGCCCCGTCGAGGAAATCCGCAAGGAAGTCAACGCGCATGGCGTGGCGATCCTGCACGTGCGCCGCGAGAACGGCCGCTGGAACATCGTCCACAACTCCCGCTACAACCGCCGCTTCACGTCGGCCACGCCGATGAAGCTGGCCGGCCCGGTGGGCGGCACGGACTGGGTCAAGACCCCGTACTCCCCCAACGGCACGACGGTGCGCGGCACCAACAACAACTGCGGCAACGGCTATACCCCCTGGGGCACCTACATCACGGCCGAGGAAAACTGGGCCGCATGCTTCGTGAACACCGGGACGCAGCCGGCGCACCAGCTCCGCGTGGGCGTGGCCGCCGACAAGGGTCGCTACCAATGGGAAACGGCCGCCACCGACCCGCTGGAAGTCCAGGGCGAGTTCGCGCGCTTCAATGTCACCGAAACCGGCGCCGACTTCACGCAGGACTGGCGCAATGAGGTCAACGGCTTCGGCTACCTGGTCGAAATCGATCCGTTCGACGAGAACAGCATCGCCACCAAGCGCACCGCGATGGGCCGCTTCGCCCACGAAGGCTGCGCCTATGGCACGCCGGAAGCCGGCAAGCCCCTGGCCTTCTACAGCGGCGACGATTCGCGCTTCGAGTACATCTACCGCTTCGTGTCCGAAGCCGTGTGGGATCCGAAGGACGCCGAGCGCACCGACCGCCTCGCCGTCGGCGCCAAGTACCTCGACAAGGGCACGCTGTACGTCGCGCGCTTCGACGCCGACGGCACGGGTCAATGGATCGCGCTGACCGGTTCCACCGTGGGCGCGGGCGGCCGCACGCTGGCCGATGAATTCGGCAGCCTCGAGAACATCATCATCAACACGCGCGGCGCGGCCGACTTCGTGGGCGCCACGCCCATGGACCGCCCGGAATGGACGGCCACGCACCCGACCAACGGCGACATCTACCTGACGCTGACGAACAACACCAGCCGCAACGCCAGCAAGGGCACCAACGCCCCCAACCCGCGCCTTAACAACGTCAACGGACACATCGTGCGCTGGCACGACGAGCCGGGCTCGACCAAGTTCAAGTGGGACATCTTCGTGTTCGGCTCCGATGCCGGCGCCGACGCCGACACCAACCGTTCCGGCCTGACCACGCTGAACCAGCTGGCCAGCCCCGACGGCCTGGGCTTCGACCCGCGCGGCATCCTGTGGATCCAGACCGACAATGGCATCGATGGCGGCCGCAACAACAACGTGGCCAAGGCGACCAACGACCAGATGCTGGCCGTGATTCCCGGCGCGCTGGCCGACAGCACCGGCACGGGCCCCGCGATCAACGCGTCCAACCAGGCCGACCTGCGCCGCTTCTTCATCGGCCCGAACGAAGCCGAAGTCACCGGCTTCGCCTTCACGCCGGACTACACCAGCATCTTCCTGAACATCCAGCACCCGGTGAACTGGCCGGCCTACGATACGGACGATGCGACGACCGCGACGACGGGCACCGTGCGCCCGCGCTCGTCGACGGTCGTGATCCAGCGCGCCGACGGCGGACCGCTCGGGGTCTGACGCCCGGACGGTGCGGCGCGGCCTTCCCGCCCCGCCGCACAGCGCAACGAAAGCCACCTTCGTCGGGTGGCTTTTTTTGGCGCTCACCGGCAAGCGCGCACCGCGCGGCGCGCTCAGGTTCCCGTGAACACGGGCGCGCGCTTTTCCAGGAAAGCCCGGCGCGCTTCCTGCGCGTCGTTGGTCTTGGCGACCTGGGCCGTCATGTCCTGCTCGTAGCGGTAGCCGTCGCGCAGGCTCATGTCCTCGATCGCGTTGGCGGTCTGGATCATCAGCCGCACCGAGGCCGGGCTCTTGCCGGCAATCTGGCGGGCGATCGCGCGGGCCTCTTCCAGCAGCTTGTCCGCGGGCACGCACGCCTCCACGACGCCCAGCCGGTAGAGTTCCTCGGCCGTCACGCGCATGCCGGTCAGCATCATGCGGCGCAGGCGCGAATGGCCGAACAGGCGCTGCGCATGCTTGACGCCGCCAAGCAGGCCGACGTCGACTTCCGGCAGCGCCAGGCATGCGCCTTCCGCAGCGATCAGGATGTCGCAGGAGGCCGCGATGCCCAGGCCCGCGCCCAGCGCCGGGCCGTTCAGCGCCGCGATGACGGGCTTGGGGCACTCGCGGATGGCGTGGAACAGTTCCCGCGTGCGGCGCGAATGCTGGGGCAGCCCGCCGGGCTGTTCCAGCATCTGCGCGCGGCTCTTCAGGTCGGCTCCGGCGCAGAAGACGCGGCCTTCGCCCGTCAGCACCACGCAGCGCACGTCGGGATCGTCACCGAAGGCGTCCATGGCCAGCGTCAGGTCCAGCAGCAGCTGGGTGTTGACGGCGTTGACGGGCGGATGCGCCAGCCACACGGTGGCGACGTGATCCTGCAGTTCAACGCGGAGAGTCTCAAAGCGGTAATCGGGCATGATGTTCCTGGGGTTTCAGAGGGTTTGTTCGGCGCGCAGTCCGGCGATCTCGTCCGCGGTCAGGCCCAGTTCGGCCAGCACTTCGTCCGTATGCTGGCCCAGCGTCGGCGGACCGTCGCCCAGGCGCAGCGACGCGTTGCGGAATCGAAAGGGGCTGCGAATCTGCGGCATGTCCATGCCTGCGGGATGCGGCGTGGAAAAGAGCATTTCGCGGTGCACGACCTGCGGCTCCTTCAAGGCCTCGCCGATGTTGTTGATGGGCGCGCACGGCACGCCTTCGCGGTCAAGCGCCGCCAGCAGCGCCGCCTTGTCGTGTTTGACGACCTGCTCGTCCAGCCAGGGATCCAGGATGGACAGGTTGACGACCCGCGCGGCGTTCGTGCGGAAGCGCTCGTCCTGCGCCATCTCCGGGTGGCCCAGCACACGGCACAGCTTGGCGAACTGCGCATCGGACCCGACCGCCATGATGATGTGGCCGTCGCGGCACGGATAGACGCGCTGCGGCTGGATGTTGGGATGGCGGTTGCCGCGGCGCGGCGGCACGGCGTCGGTCAGCAGGTAGTTCATGGCCTGGTTGGCCAGCAGGGTCACGCCGACATCCAGCATCGCCATGTCGATATGATCGCCCTTCCCGGTCACTTCGCGCCGCGCCAGCGCGGCCAGGATGGCGTTGCTGGCGTACAGCCCGGTGATCAGGTCCACCATGGGGACGCCGATCTTCATCGGGCCTCCGCCGGGACGGTCGTCCGACTCCCCGGTGATGCTCATCAGCCCGCTCATGGCCTGGATCATGAAGTCATAGGCCGGCTGTTGCGCGCGCGGCCCGGATTGCCCGAAGCCGGTGATGGAGCAATACACCAGGCGCGGATTCTCCTTGCTGAGTTGCTCGTAGCCCAGGCCCAGGCGGTCCAGCGTGCCGACCTTGAAGTTCTCCAGCACCACGTCGGCCTCGCGCGCCATCTTGCGGATCAGCGCCTGCCCGCGCGGCGATTTCAGGTTGACCGTGACGGACCGCTTTCCCCGATTGCAGATCAGGTAATAGCCCGATTCGTTGGAGCGGGATCCGTCTTCATGCTCCAGAAAGGGTGGACCCCAGGCGCGGGTGTCGTCGCCCGCCCCCGGCTGCTCGATCTTGATGACCGAGGCGCCCAGGTCGGCCAGCGTCTGGCTGGCCCAGGGGCCGGCCAGGACGCGGCTCAGGTCCAGCACGCGGATATGGGAAAGGGGATGAGACTGCTGCGATGACATGATGCTGATGACTCCAACCGGCTATTTCTCGGCAATGCCCGCTTTGTTGATGACGTCGCGCCAACGGGCCTGTTCTTTCTTGAGCAGCTGCGCCATCTCGTCGGGCGTGTTCGAGATGGCCAGAATGCCTTGCTCAAGCATCTTTTCCTTGACGGCCGGCTCCGCGATCGTCTCGCGCAGGGCCTCGGCCAATTGCTGCACGATGGCTTCGGGCGTGGCCTTGGGCACGGAGATGTAGTTCACCGGCGACGCGTCATAGCCGGGCAGCGTCTTGGAGATCGGCGGCACGCCGGGCAGCAGCGGCACTTCGAACGGCGTCGTCACGCCCAGCGGAACGAGGCGCTTGTCCTTGATGAAGGACGTGTAGATGCCCACCGTGTCGATCGCGATGTCGCCATTGCCGCCCACCAGGTCCTTGACCGCCTCGCCCGTGCCCTTGTACGGGACGTGCTGCAGGCGCACCCCGGCCAGGATCTGCAGCAGCTCGCCGTTCAGGTGGCTGCTGGCCCCGATCCCGGCGCTCACGTAATTGAGCTCGCCGGGCCGCTTCTTGGCCAGCGCGATAAGCTCTTCCAGCGAATTGACGCCCAGCTGCTTGTTGACGACCAGCACGCTGGGCGCCAGCGACACCTGCGACACGGGACGCAGATCGGCCGGGTCGTACGGCATGTTCTTCATCAGGAACGGCAGCGTCATCTGCTGGCCCGGGGTCGTGTACAGCAAGGTGTAGCCGTCCGGATCGGCGCGCGCGACGGCCGCCGCCCCGATGACGCCGCCCGCGCCCGCCTTGTTCTCGACGACGACCGACTGCTTGAGCTTTTTCGACAGGGTCTCGGCGACGACCCGGGCGGTAAGGTCGGCGCCGCCTCCCGGCGCGAACGGCACCACCAGTTTGATGGGTTTGTCGGGATAGGCGGCCAGCGCGGAACTGGACACCAGCGCAAGTGCGCAAACGCGTGTGATGAAGCGGATCAAGGTCTGTCTCCTGTTGGCCTGGCCATCGCGGCCGGCTCGTTGTTATCAGTCCGCGCCCGGTTGCCGGGCGTCGAGCTGGGTCAATGATTCACTGACGATTTCCCGCAGCAGCGCGGTCACCACCTTCACGGCCTGGGTCGGCCGGTCCGTGAGCATGAGCGACACGATCCGCAGGACGGAAGGCTGGACGATCTCGGACGCCTGCAGCTCGCCCCGCTCGACCTCGGCGGCCACGAAATGCCAGGGCAGCAAGGTGTAGCCGGCGCGCCGCACCACCATCTGCTTCTGGATGAAGCCCGAGTCGGCCTCCACCGACACGCTGATGTTGACGTTGTGGCGTCGCCCCATTTCGTCGAGCATCATGCGCACCGAGGACGGCTTGCGCGACAGCACCAGCGGCAGGCCGTCGAGCCTGGCGAACGGCACCTGGCGCTCGGCCGTGATGCGGTCGCCAGGCGGGCCGATGAGATACGACGGCAGGCGCAGCAGCACGTCTTCGTCGCTGCCCAGCGCATCGTGGCTGCGGTACGGAAGGCCGATGTCGATTTCGTGGTGCTGCAGCCAGCTTTCGATCTGGCCGGCCGCGCTTTCCACGATCTGCACATGGATGGCGGGATACTCGCGCTGCAGCCGCAGCAGCAGGGGAATGATCAGCGCATTGCTCAGCGACGGCAGGGTCCCGATGCGCACCGTGCCGGACACCTGGCCATGGGCCGCGGCAACCACGTCGTTCAGACCGCTGGCGCTGGCCAGCACCTGCTCGATCGCGGGCTGCACCTGCTTGCCCAGTTCCGTCAGGCCGACGCCGCGGCCGTTGCGCGTGAACAGGTAGCCGCCGCACTGCTTTTCCAGCATCGACAGATAGCGGCTGACGGCGGGCTGGCTGACGCCCAGGTCGATGGCCACCTTGGTGATGCTGCCGCTGCGCGCCACCATCGAAAAGATTCTCAGGGCGCGCAGGTCCCAGCCCGCGGATTCGGTCGGTTTTGCCATGGATTTACTGTGCGGAGAGCTTCTCTGCCGCGATGATGTCGCTCCAGCGCGCCACCTCGCCGTCAAAGAACTGCTGGAACGCCGCCTGGTCGCGGAAGATCGCGACGGCGCCCATTTCGCGCGCCCGCTGCTGCACGACCGGATCATCGATGACCTTGCGCAGGCGCGCCTGCAGGCTGTCGATCTGCGCCTTGGGCGTCTTGGCGGGCACGAAGATGCCCCACCAGCTCGATGCGTACACATCTTTGACGCCCAGTTCGTCCAGCGTCGGCAGGTCCGGCGCCTGGTCCAGGCGCTCCGGCGCCGCGACGGCAAGGGCGCGTATGCGGCCTGACTTCACGTGCGTCATCGCCTGCAGCGTGTCGAAATAGGCGTCGACCTGGCCGCCGAGCAGATCGTTGATGGCGGCGGACGTGCCGCGGTAGCTGACGTGGGTCACTTCCAGGCCCACCTGGCGCGCGAAAAGCGCCGCCGCCAGATTCGGGCTGGAACCGACCCCGGAATTGGCGAATGACAGGCCTCCCGGCTTCTTGCGCGCATTGGCCAGCAGCGATTGCATGTCCGCCGCCAGATCCGCCCGCACGTACAGCACCAGCGGGCTGATGGCGACCTGGGCCACCGGCGCGATGTCGCGCGGGTCGTAGGGCATGCTCTTGATCATTGCTGGATTGGTGGCGGTGCCGACGCTGCCCAGCAGCAGCGTACGGCCATCCGCCACGCTTTTCGCGACGTACGCGGTGCCGATCGCCGCGCCGCCGCCCGGCCGGTTGTCCACCAGGATGGGGCTCGCCTGATCCGCCTGCAGGCGCTCCGCAAGCACGCGTCCGTACAGGTCCGTCACGCCGCCGACCGCATAGGGCACGACGATGCGCTCGACCGCGGCGCCCGCCGCATGCGCCGCCGGCGCCATGCCCGCCATGGACACGCATACCGCCATCCCCGCCAACAATGCTCGCATCTTCCTGTCTCCTCGCCGTTGCGGCTTGTCTTGATTTAGGGGCAATTCTAGGAAGGATCCCGCCATCGCACCCCAGCAGTTTTGTAATAGCAGCTCTCAACAAAGCGTTATGAACCGGCCGCGGACCCACCCCTAGAATCTGGAGCTCCTATTCCAAGCTATGCCGTCACTGAAGGACCACGATGAACGCACTCGATACTTTTTCGATTTTCGGCCCCCTGCCCCGGCACGCCGAGTTCATGGAGGCGGCGACGGGCATCCTGGCCCAGGTGTCGCCGTTGGCCAGGCTGCGCGAACTGCGCGGCGCCAATCCGGGGTGGGATGGCGCCACCTGGAAGGCGCTGGCCGAGGCCGGCTGGACCTCGGTCACGGCGCCGGAAGACCTGGGCGGGCTGGGCCTGGACATCGACGTGCTGGGCGCCATCGCCACCGCGGTCGGCGAATCGCCCTTGCCCGAGCCCTACCTGGGCGCGGGCGCCATGGCCGCGCTGGTGCTGCCGGCCTTCGCGGACAATGCGCTGGCGCGCGAGTTGCTGGACGACGTGATCAGCGGTTCGGCGGTGCTGGGCCTGGCCTGGCAGGAAAACCCCGGCGAAGTCATTCCGACGTCGGTGTCGACCTCGGCCAGCATCGAGGGGGACCGCCTTCGCCTGGTGGGCTGCAAGCGGTGGGTGTCGCCGGTGGGCGCCACCGGCTGGCTGGTGCATGCGCGCCGCGGCGAACTGCCGACGCTGGTCTGGCTGCGGCCGGACGACGCGGGCGTGACGGTCGAGACCGAACTGCGCGCGGATGGCAGCCTGCTGTGCACGCTGCAGATGGACGTGTTCCTGCCCGGCTCGCGCATCGTCGCGCAGGGCGAGGCCGTGGACCGCGTCTGCCAGCAGGCGCTGGAAACGACGCGCCTTTTGCAGTGCAGCGAACTCTACGGCATCGCCCGGCGCGTCTTCTGCATGACGCTCGATTACCTCAAGACCCGCGTGCAGTTCGGCCGGCCGATCGGCGCCAACCAGGCGCTGCAGCATCGCATGGTGGACGCCTATGTCGGCGTCATGGCCTGCGGCGCGTTGATAGCCGACAGCTACCGCGAAGTGCGCGAGGATCCCGCGTCGCTGGCGCGCGTGGCGGCGCTGGCCAAGTCGCGCATCGCGGAACGCGTGATCGCGCTGTGCCGCGAAGCCGTTCAGCTGCATGGCGCCATCGGCTACACCGACGAGTACGACATCGGCCTCTACCTCAAGCGCGCCTTGCACCTTGCAAGCTGGCTGGGCAGCCCGCGCACGCTGCAGGCGCGCTACCTGGCCCTGCGCCAGCAGGGCGGCGGCAACACCCAGGCCGACGGCGTCGCGGCATCCGGCGACGATTACGCCGCCATGAGCGACGAGGGCTTTCGCCTGATGGTGCGCGGCTTCCTGCGTTCGAACTACCCGCAGCACCTGCGGCATGTGCCGCGCCGGCTGCGCCTGCACGAAGTGCGCGACTGGTACCTGACCCTGTCGCGCAGCGGCTGGCTGGCGCCGGCCTGGCCGCGCGAACACGGCGGCATGGCCCTGTCGCCCGCCAAGCTGCTGATCTTCTTCGAGGAAATGGAAGGCTGGGGCGCGGCGCGCCTGCCCGACCAGGGCATCATCAACCTGGGCCCCGTCCTGATCCAGCACGGCACGCCGGAGCAGAAGGCGCGCTACCTCCCGCGCATCCTGTCGGGCGAGGACATCTGGTGCCAGGGCTATTCCGAACCCAACGCCGGCTCGGACCTGGCGTCGCTGCGCACCGAGGCGCTGCGCGACGGCGAACACTTCATCGTCAACGGTCAGAAGATCTGGACGACGCTCGCCCACGACGCCACGCACATCTTCGCCCTGGTCCGCACCGACAAGACGGTCAAGCCGCAGGCCGGCATCAGCTTCCTGCTGATTGACCTGAAGTCGCCGGGCGTCACCATCCGACCCATCACCAACATCATCGACGAACAGGAATTCTGCGAGGTCTTCTTCGAGGACGTGAAGGTGCCCGCCACGAACCTGGTGGGCGAGCTGAACATGGGATGGACCATCGCCAAGGACCTGCTCGGCTATGAGCGCATCTTCGCGGGCAGCCCGCAGCAGTCGCGCCAGGCCCTGCACCACCTGGAACAGCTGGCCGACAGCCAGTCCCTGTTCGAATTGCCCGAGTTCTGCCAGACTTATGCCCAGTTGCTGGGCGACGTGCGCGAACTGGAGGCGCTGTATGGCCGCTTCGCCGACATCGTGCGGCGCGGGGATCTGCTCCCGCCGTCGGTGTCGGGCCTGAAGGTTTTGGCCACCGAAACCTATGTCCGCATCGCCCGCGAGATCGTGCGCTGGGCCGACGAAGCCGGCGGCACCTGGAGCGGCGTGGCGATGAACGACGGCACCGCGCTCATCCCTGCCGCGCCGTTCCTGCAGTCGCTGGTCACCACCATCTACGGCGGCTCCAACGAGATCCAGCGCAACATCGTGGCCAAGGCGGTGCTGGGCATGCCAAATCGATAAGGAGCCCACTTGAGAGCAGCCTTCTACGAAACACCCGGCGCCGCGCGCGACGTGCTGCGGGTCGGGGACGTGCCGCCGGATGCGCCCGGCCCCGGCATGGTGCAGGTCCGCGTCGCCGTCTCGGGGGTCAACCCCTCCGACGTCAAGACGCGCCGGGGCGCCGGGGCGCGCGCCAACCCCTGGCCCCGCACCATTCCGCACCAGGACGGCGCCGGCGTGATCGAACAGGTGGGCGCGGGTGTCGACGCAAGCCGGATCGGCCAGCGGGTCTGGCTTTACGAATGCCAGCTCGGGCGGCCCAATGGCACCGCCGCGGAAATGGTGACCGTGCCCGAGCGCCTGGCCGTCCCCCTGCCCGACGGCGTGCCCATGGAAGTGGGCGCGTCGCTCGGCGTGCCAGCCCTGACGGCCTGGTACTGCAACGAACAGATCGATGCGCAGCCCGGCCGCTGTGTGCTCGTGCATGGCGCGGTAGGCGCCGTGGGGTTCTATGCGGCGCAAATGGCGCGCCTGCGCGGCGCCGAGGTGCTGGCCAGCGTATCGAACGCCGAACAGGCGCGCACGGCACTGGCGGCCGGCATCGAGACCGCACCACGCGGCGCCGACCTTCCCGGCGCGGCCAGGCAATGGCTGGCCCGGCGGCAGCGCGAAGGCTTCGACGCCTTCATCGACCTGGATTTCGCGGGCAACCTGCCATGCAATCTGGCGTTGGCCGAAAACGGCGCGCAGGTCGCGGCCTATGCATCCGACACCGACCTGAATCCGGCATTGCCGGTGCGCGAGCTGATGCGGCGCAACCTGCGGCTGTCGTTCCTGCTGGTGTACACCATGCCGCCGGTGCTCAAGCAAAGGGCCATCGCGCAGCTCACGCAATGGCTGGCGGATGACAGCCTGCATCACGCCCAGGTGCATGCCTATGCGCTCGAAGACATCGCCGACGCGCACGAAGCCGTCGAAACACGCCGGCATGTGGGCAAGGTTTTGGTCTCCCCCGCCTAGGAAGCACGCTGCACGACCCATACCAAACTTCGTATGGGCAATAAGATAATTTCATTTGAAGCGGTATGAAAGCGGCTCGGATAATGGGTGCACAACCAATACCTATATATCGGAGACAACATCATGCCCCTGGCCTGGCTATCGCGGCGGCTGCCGCAAGCCCTGATCCTGAGCGCGGCGGCCGGCCTCGGCCCCGCCCACGCCGCCGGCGCCTATCCCGCCCGTCCCATCACGCTGATCGTACCGTTTGCCGCGGGCGGCGGCGCCGACGTGGTGGCCCGGCTCATTGCCTCCAAGCTTCCGGCCCACCTCGACGGCCAGACGATCATCGTCGACAACAAACCCGGCGCATCCGGAAACATCGGCGCGGCGCAGGTAGCCCGATCGCCGGCGGACGGCTACACGTTCCTGCTGACCAACAGCACATTGACGATCAACGCCAGCCTGGACATGCGCGGCACGCCCGACGTGCGCAAGGCGCTGGCCCCGGTATCGCTGCTGGTGACGGCGCCCGTCGCCCTTGGCGTCAACGCCGCCGTGCCCGCCAAGACCGTGCAGGATCTGGTGGACTACACCAGGAAGAACGCGGACAAGCTCAGCTACTCTTCCTGCGGCAACGGCACGCCGCAGCATTTCTCCGGCGAATCATTCAAGCAGGCCGGCAAGCTGACGATGGTGCATGTCCCCTACAAGGGTTGCGCTCCCGCCGTGAACGACGGACTGGGCAACCAGGTCCCCATCCTGTTCAGCACGATCCCGAACCTGGCGCCGCACGCGGAAGCGGGCAAGCTGCGGCTGCTGGGCGTGGCGTCCGCCAAGCGCGTGTCGTTCATGCCGGACCTGCCGGCCATCGCTGAAACGCCGCCTTTCGGCGATCTCGACATCTCGGTCTGGTTCGGCATCTTTTCCCCGCCCAATCTGCCCGACGCCGAACGATCCAGATTCGAGTCCGCGGTGGTCGCCACCATGGCCGATCCCGCCGTGCAAAAGGAATTCCGCGACCGGTATTACGAAATCGAGAAAACAGGCGCCAGCGCGATGACGCAGCAGGTCTCCAAGGACCTGGACGTGTACGGCAAGCTCGCCAGGCAGTCCGGCATCACGCTCGAATAGCCGCCCTTTCTCCCCAGTTAACAAGGATCACGCATGAGCAACACCCTCGATCTGAAATCCTGCGTCGACGACCTCGTCGTGGCCAATCGCATCCTGGCGCGCTTCGGCGTGCTGGACGGCTTCGGCCACGTCAGCGTGCGGCACCCGCAACACCCCCAGCGCTTCCTGCTGTCCCGTTCGCTCGCCCCGGAACTGGTGACGGCCGACGACATCATGACCTTCGACCAGGACTCGGAAGCGGTCGGCGACGACGACCGCAAGCCCTACCTGGAACGCTATATCCACGGCGAAATCTATCGCGCCCGGCCCGATGTGCATGCCGTGGTGCATAGCCACTCGCCCTCCGTCATTCCCTATGCCGGCTCATCGGTCCGGCTGCGCCCGATCTATCACATGGCGGGATTCCTGGGCGCTGGCGCCCCGGTCTTCGATATCCGGTGCTGCTTCGGCGACACGGACATGCTGGTGCGCAACCGCGACCACGGCAAGGCGCTGGCGGCGACGCTCGGACAGGGAACCATTTCGCTGATGCGGGGCCACGGGTTCGTCGCGGCCGGCCGCGACATCCAGGTCGCGGTCTATCGCGCGGTGTACACCGAAATGAACGCGGCGCTTCAGCAAAAGGCCATCGGCCTGGGCGGCGACATCACATACCTGAATGACGCGGAGGCCGCGCTGGCCGACGAGATGATGGGCGGCGTGATGAACCGGCCCTGGGAACTCTGGAAGAAGAAGGCCTTCGAATAGGCCTACCCCGGACAACCCGCGCCGGTGCGCGATTCAGGCAACGGCGTATTCCCGGACGTATTGCCCGCGAACTTCCGGATTTTCTCCGCCAGGTCCTGGGTCGGCTTTTCGTAGCCGTAGCAGTAGGGCGGCGTCGGCGCCGACTCGGGACGGTAGTCCTGCAGCACCGGCTTCGCGTCGCCCAGATACAGGTTGTCCTTGAGCCGCAGAAAGGCCTTGTAGTCGCGGGTGTAGCCGTGCTGATCCTTGCGCTTCTCGTAGGCGCCGCGATCGGAATCGCCGTTGTCCAGCGCGCTGCGCTTGGGCGCCATGGGGATATAGCGGCAGTAGTTCACATTGATGCCTTCCACCGTCGGGAAGAACTCCGGCTCCACGCACTTGCGCTGGGCATCGTTGTTGAAGATGTTTCCCTCGACCAGGGCCTTGGCTTCCAGGCTGAAGCTCATGCCATAGAAATCCCAGTTCTCCACCAAGTTGTTGAACAGGTGGAAGGTGCCGAACTGCGCTCGCGGATTGCGCTGCACGGTATTGAAGAAATAGTTGTGGTGCAGCGTCACGCGCGCGATCGAATCGCGGTCGTAGTTCTGAAAGAGGTTCTTCGAGGTGATGTTGTTGAGCAGCATGACCTTGTTCGAGTTGTGGAACTTGGTCCACGAAATCGTCACGTCAGTCGATCCGTTCTTTACATTGAGCAGGCGGTCTGACATCCGCGACAGGTCCATGTGGTCCACCCACACGTCGCGGCTGTTGTTGGCCACGTTCACCGCTTGCGTAAGCCGGTTCAGGCGTCCGTCGATGGTCAGGTGCGTCAGGATGACGTTCTGGACGCCATAAACGCCCAGGCCGTCGTCGATCAGGGCCACCCGCTTGCCGCGTCCGTCCAGGGTCGTGTTGGACGGCACGCGCAACTGGGATTCCAGGACGATGGTCATGTCGGACGCGAAGCGTATCCACGTCGGTCCCTTGCGGGCCTGCTTCAGGGCGGCGCGCAGCGTGCCCGGTCCCGAGTCCTTGTCCGAGGTCACTTCGATGAATTTTCCGCCCAGTCCGCCCGTGGCCTTGGCGCCATAGCCTTCGCGTTGCTGCAGCAGCGCGGAAACGAACGGGCACTGTTCATCCGGCGCCGCGCAGCGCTCGTCGGCTGCCGCCGCTCCGCCATACAGGGCGGCCAGCGCCAGCAAGCAGGCCGCTACATTCTTTCGTGCAAGCATCCTGGGTTGCTCCTATTTTTGCGCGGAGCGATCCGCGGCCGTCACGTGGCGCCAGATGCCGCCGCTCAGGCGCAGGTTCTCCGGAGGCCCTGCCAGATGCTCCCGAAGATGTTCGAAATACGCCTTCTGCCAGCGCTGCGAATAAGCCTCCGCATCCTCTCCCGGATTGGCCGCCGGCAGCATCTCCAGCGTGTAGGCCACCTGGCCGTTCTCCCAGCGGGGCGCATAGAACACCGACGGCACGCCCAGGCGATGCGCCAGATGGGATGCAAAACTGGAATAGGTGACGTCCTGCCCTTCGAAGGTCGTGCGCGGCGCCGCGGGGTTCGCCGCGCCGTCGATGGCCAGGCACAGCACAAAGCCGGCGTTGATTGCCCGCATGCAGGCCTTGGCGACCTGCGCCTCGGTCTGGTCGGCGGTGGAGATCAGCGCCGCGGAATAGCTGCTCTGCGCGATGCTGGGCGCCGTCGCCAGCCACCGCGACGGAATGCCCACCAGCTCCAGGGCCATCAGCCCCGCATACATGGGACCGACGTGCGCCGTGGCCACAACGACGCCGCGCCCGGCGGCCAGCAGGGGCGCAAAGAAGCGCTCGCCCGTATCCAGTTCGCCCAGCAGATGCATTGCCTCTTCGACATCGTCCTCGCGGCATTCGAGCCAATCGAACAGAAGATGATCGATCATGTGGCCCCAGCGCGCGCGGCGCTCCCAGGTTGCGCGGTCGATGGAGGTATCGCCGCGCATCGACCAGGCCCAATCCAGGCGCGCCTGCGGGATGGGCGCGGTGTCCAGCCTTTCCTCCATGCGGGCCAGGGCTTCCTGGAACGTGTCCGGCAGCCGCGCGCCGCGCTTGGCGACGTACTGCGTGAACAGCGCCTCGGCCTCTTCCCTGCGGCCTGCCTGCGTCAGCGCCCCGATGGCCGACCGCTGCCAGAGCAGATTGTCGGGGGTCTTCTCGAGCAGCATCATCATCTGGCTGGCCGCTTCGTCGTACTGCAAGGTGTAGCGCAGCGCGCGCGCATACAGCGCCCGCGTCTGCTCCAGTTCCGGCGCCAGTTCGAGGGCGCGAGCCAGCGGTGCCACGGCTTCCTTGTAGCGGCCCGCGCGCAGCAGGGTTTCGCCGTAAAGCGTCAGCAGCCTCACATCCTCCGGCGTCGCCTGCAGGCCCGCCTCGAAATGCGCCAGCGCATGCACTTTGCGGTCTTCCTCGGTGCCGCGACGCAGGTGCGACAGTCCCAGCGACGAGCGCAGCGCCGGGCAATCGTGGCCCGCGCGCAGGGAGGCATCGCCGAACTGGATCGCCGCCACGTTGCGGCCGTCCGCCATCAGCGCACGCACCGCCATCGTCGCCACGCGTTCGTTGGGCAGTTGCGCCGGGTCCAGCCCTGCCGCAATGCCCGCGGCCTCGGCCGCATCGCCGTTGCGCACGAAGGCCGTCATCCAGGAATGCGCTTCGCCGGGTTCGCTCTTGGCCAGGCCGAGCGTCGCGCGGGCGACGTCCGCCGCCTCGGGCACCCTGCCCGCCTGAACGCGCAGTTGAATTCGCACGGCGTGCAGCGCGGCATTGCCGGGCTCGATGCCCGCCGCGGCGTCGGCCTCGGCAATCGCCTTGTCCCACTGTTCCATGCGCCCGTACAGGCTGGCGAGCAGGCGGCGTTCCTCGACCCGCGCGGGATAGACGGCGATCAGCACGACCAGCGCGGCGATCGCGGGCCCGAACCGGCCCTCGCGCACATAGGGCGAGACCAGCAGCCGCCTGGCATCTTTCCAGCCGTCCGTCGCCTGGCGCAGCGCCGGTTCGAGCGCGGCCATGTCGTGCTCGGGGTCGGCCGCGCCGCGGATCTGCCCGATGACTTCGCGCAGGCGCGCGGTGGCGTCCTTCGCGTCGTCGCCGGCCGCCGGCCGGCGATTTTCGATAACCGTGTCAACCATGACGCAGCCCCCTCAACAAAGCCATCGCCACCCGAGCGATGAACATGAGCACAAAACCCAGCGCCAATGCCTGCAACAGCAGGATGCCAAGGCGCGGACTGCTGGGGCGGTCCGTCGGCACCGGTTGCGCAATGATCGACAGATAACGCTGCAGGCGCAACGCGTCCGTCATTGCCTGCTGGTAAGACTGCTGAGCCAGCGTAAGGTTCGAATCCGCGAACACCTGGGCATTGCGCAGGGACTCGTATTCCTTCAGCTGCTTCGCCTCGGTGTTGCCGTCCCCGCTCAGGCGCTGGCGCACGGACGCCAGCCGCTTCTTCAGGGCCACCACCTGCATCTGAGCCGGCTTGAGCATGAAGTGGTCCTTGTTGTCCAAGGCGCGGATCTTGTCCAGGTTGATCTGCGCGTTGCTCAGTTCGCCTTCCAGCTGGCTGGACAGGTTCAGCAGCATCGACACCGTCGCGCTGGGGTCGATGTTTCCATGCTTCGTGCGCCATGTCGTCAGCGCGTCTCGCGACGACAGCGCCTTCTCCTCGGCCAGCTTGACGGATTCTTCGCTCACCTTGAGCTTGTCGGCGACGCCCTTCATGTTCATCGAACTGACGAACTCCTCGGCCAGGCCGATGAGCTCCTTGGACAGCATGGCCGCATCTTCCGACGAGAACGCGCTGACGCGCAGCACGTCGATCTGCTCCAGCGCGTTGAACGAGACATGCACCGACGCCTGGTAGGCGCGATACAGGTCGTCTTCACTGGAATCCTCCGACAGGCGATTGAGCGGGTCCAGGCCGTCGTTCGTCAGGTAGCGGCGCAGGCCGACCTTCTTGTCCAGCTGCTGCATGCTGTCGCGCGACTTCAGGAAGTCCGCAACCGCCCATCCATCCACGAACCCGCCCAGCATGCCGCCCGAATTGCCGGTGGTGAGCAGGCTGGCCGCCGCGCCCGCGCCGCCTTGCTGGCCGGACGCCGATTGCACGAAGAACCGCGATTCCGCCTCATAGCGCGGCGTGGCGACGAAAGACGCGTAAAGCAGGGCCAGCACCACCGGCGCGATGACGATCAGCGCGTTGATCCAGCGATGGCGGCGGCGTTCGCGCAGCGCGGACTGCCGATCGCGGCGACGGCGTTCGATCTCGGAGCCGCCCTCAGAACCCGAGCTGGCCCTCGTCGAAGCCGCCTCCGAGGACGTCGTCGCCTGTGCCGGAGTCGCTCCGTGATCGTCGCGGGGGATACCTGCGGAGGCACTGGTCGAGGTCGTCTTCGATGCTGAGCGCACTTCGTTCATAGATCAAGCCTTTGAAGCAGTAGTCCGCCAACTGATTCTGGCGGTAACTGGAAAAAATGAGTGTCCGGCCCACCAGCCGCTCTTCGAACAGGGCGAGCCAGAGACGGGTGAAGCGGCAGGGCTCGAAGGGAATGCTCCCTTCGATCACGTAGACGTCGAACGCCGGCGCCAGCGCCAGCGCGAACGAAAACTCCTGCCGCGCGTAGAGCGGCCAATGCTCCATGGGCTTGGCCAGGCACTTGGGGTCGCTGACCAGGTCCGCGACCAGTTCGTGCGTGGCATCGGCGTCGATCTCGTACATCTCGCTGACGAAATCGATCATGCTCAGGCCGTTCGCTTTGCCGCGGATGAAGCCCTGCCGCCCGATCGCCCAGGACACATTGCCGTCGTGCTTGACGAAGCCCTGGCGCGGCGGCCGCAGGCAGCACAGCACGTCCACGAGCTGGCGATGCATTTCCGGCGCGGGCGAGAGCAAGGCGTAGCGCCCGGGCGGGATATCGAGATTGGCGTTGGCCAGCAACGGCTGCCTGCTGCCAAAGGCATAGGGCTCGTCGGTGACGCCATTCAAATGGATCATGCTCCTCCTCCCTTACATCGGCTGGACGTTGGGGCGGGCCAGACGCTCGGCGATCAGCGCGACCACCATCAGGAACACCAGCGAGGTCAGGAAGTAACTCAGGCTGGCGTCGTGCGACTCGTACGCCTGGAAATAGGCCGAACGCAGCAGCTGCATGCCATGCGCGAACGGCGACCAGAGCATCCACGGACGCAATTGCTCCGGGAATTGCTCCGATACGAAAAAGACGGCCGCGAAAATCTGCAGGAACCGCTCGATGATCGGCGCAAGCCGGAGAAAGAAGTGCCAGTAGGTCGCGATCGATCCGAACAGCACCCCCATCGCCGTGCCGCAGCACCCCATCAGCACAACGAACAGAAAGAAGCCGGCCCAGCTTATCGGCAATGTGATGAGGCCGATCGCATGGCCCGCGGTGATCAGCACCACGAATACCACCAGGTACACCGACACATAGATAAGCGCCTGCACCAGCGCGCACATCAATGGCGTGACGCCCTGGAAGTTCAGCAATCCCCGGGCCGACACATAGGCCGTGCTGCTCCGGAAGGCGATCTGCCGGAACATGATCCAGGTCGTCGCGCCCAACAGCGAGAACGTCTGCACATCCATGCCCAGGATGTAATGCGTGCCCATCAGGATGTACAGCGACGAAATCAGCGTCAGCAGCACCACCGGGCCGACCAGCGCCCACACCAGCGCGATGCGGCTCTCGCCATGCATGACGCGCAGCTGATAGATGAACATCGCCATCAGCGTGCGCCCGACCGGCCGGACCTTGGCGGCCGCGTCCGGCGCGTGGCCTTCGTGCAGGCCGCGCAGACGGTCTCGCAGGATCGCCAGGTCGCCCGCTTCGTCCCGCGCCACCTCGATTTCCAGCGCGATGTCGTTGCGCGACGCATGGCGCCGCGCTTCGCGGGCCTCGTCCTGCTTGCGCCGTTCCGCGCGACGCGCATGCGCCGCGGCCAGGCGCTCGTCCTCGGCCACCAGCTTGGCCGGCATGTAGCCGGACTCGAATACCGCCACGCCCGCGCGGTAGTCCTGTTCCAGGAGGCGCACGATGATGCGCAGGCGCCGCCGCGAAAAGTCGGCCAGGTTCTCGTCGACCGCGCTGCGCGCGATCTCCGCTTCCAGCTCCGCCTGCACGGCCTCGTACACCGTCCGACGCGCCGCCACGGAATCGTGCGGCTCTCCCTGCAAGCGGGCGAGCAGCGGCTTGAGCAGGACGGCCGGCGTGGCCTTGGCTTCGAACAGCGCGGCCGGATCCAGCCGCCAGTCGGCGACGCCGGATCCTACCGTGTAGTTACTGTCTTTCCGGCGCGACCGCCAGCCTTTGATCCGATCCTCGTTACTCATCGACACGCTATTGGGCTACGCCCGACGAACTGGAGCCGGAATCGCTGTCGATGGCCCGCGTGGCGCTGAAGCCCGCGCTCATCGTGACGCGGAAGGCCGACAGGACCTTCTGCACCTGCGTGAACGGCGCATCCGAAATGTAGATCGCCTGGCCTTCGTGCACCGTGAATTCGCGCGCCAGCGCCACCTGCTCCGGACGAGTGAGGTCGAATTGGTAGACCACGGGCAGCAGGTCCGGCTTGCCTTCGGCGCCGGCCTGCGCGGGCGTGAACAGGAACACGGAACGCGGATCCGCCAGCTTGTCGTCCAGGCCCCGGGAATCGGCCAGCGCATCCAGCACGCTGTAATTGCGTTTGCTGATGGCCACGCGCCCCTGCTGGCCCGCCGCGCCCAGCACGGTCAGGAATTCCTTGGAATCATAGGCGGTGATGACATCGCCCGCGCGCAGCAGGATGTCGTTGTTCTGGTTCCGGTAGATATCCGACAGGCGCACCGACGCCACCTGGTTGTCGCGGCGCAGGCTGATGACCAGCTGTTCAGGATTCTCCTGCACGGGCGCGGCTTGCGCCAACGCGCTGCTCAGGCGCTGGGACGTCTGCGTGATGGGATACATGCCGGGCTTGGTCAGGTTTCCCTGCACCGTCACCATCTGCCCGCGCGCGTCGGCGGCGCGCGTCACGCTGACGTCGGCGCCGGCCACGAGCTTGCTCATGCGCGCCACGATGGCGTCATGCAACTGTCCCAGGGTCAGGCCCTGGGCACGGAATTTTCCGATGATGGGAAACGAGACATAGCCCGAACGGTTGATTTCCTGGTTGCCCAGGTCGCTCACGCCAGACGGGTCCGCCGCGAACACGCCCAGGCCGCCACGCTCCCACACCTTCACGTTGATGCCGTCGCCCGGCACCAGGCTGTCGAATCCCGCTTCAGACAGGTCGCGGTAACGCACGGGAAAATCGGCCACTTCGGGCACCCTGCTTTTCTGCGCGAGTTCGCGCGACACGGGCACCACGATGACGTCCTTGTCATCGTGGGCCCCTGTCATTTCACTGAGCATCGGGCCGGACCGCGGCAACTGGCAACCCGTGAGGGTCAACGCGGCAAGCAGCAGCATGGCCAGGGTTGCGTGGCGCCGCAGGCCCATGGCCGGGACGTTCATTTGCATAAGATCCTTCAGCTTCGGCAGCTTAAAAAAGAGCAACTACCAGGTAACCGCAAACAGCGCCGATCACGCCTGCATCAGGCGCCGCGGCGCATAATCGATGCGGTCGTCGTTCTCGGATTCGGTCATGGCGGGCATGCAGATGCTCATGAACTTGGTGAGCATCGCATCCAGCGAGAACAGCTTCTGGGCCCGATGGCGGCTATTGGCCCTCAGGCCCTCATTGCTGCGCACCAGATCCACCATGGACGCCACCTTCCCGCACGCCTCGTGCATGTCCGGATGGTCCACGTCGCTGAGCAGATGGCCTGTCTCGTTTTCCACGAAGCACTCTTCCGCGCCGCCCGCCGGTGTGGAAATCACCGGAACGCCCAGCAACTGCGCCTCGATCAGAACGTTCGGCAGGCCTTCGTAGCGCGACAGCAGCACGCTGGCGTCCATCTGCGAATACCAATAGCCCACGTGGTTCGACAGGCCCACCAGCAGCAATCGCCCCGTCACGTTGAGTTCCTGCGCCAGCGCCTCGATGTTTTCACGCAGGCGTCCATCGCCCACAATGAAAAAGCGCGCCTGCGGGCGGTCCTTCAGGTATAGCGCCGCCATCTTGATCCAGAGCTGCGGACGCTTGTCCGGTTCCAGGCGGAACACGCCGCCGATGGTTTCCGTCGCGTCCTTCGTGCTTTCCTGGAAGGCCTTCCACTTCTCCTTGTCGGCCTCCGACGCGTCCGTCGCCAGATCGGGCACGCCGTTGTACAGGATGTGGAAGCGGTCGATCGAGATGTCGAGCCACTCCGAATAGGCTTCCGCGGCCTTGCGGCTATTGCTGACGAACAGCACGCCCGGCACCTGGGCCAGGGCCTGGTACAGCTCCGGGTACTCTTCGCGGAAACGGTCCTTGCGGATGTTCGGCGGCAGGCCGCGG
Source organism: Achromobacter spanius (assembly GCF_039673305.1). Classification (GTDB taxonomy): domain Bacteria; phylum Pseudomonadota; class Gammaproteobacteria; order Burkholderiales; family Burkholderiaceae_B; genus Achromobacter; species Achromobacter spanius_F. The sequence continues at coordinate 16,995 of NZ_JBDJLJ010000016.1, read as the reverse complement.
AACACCAGGTGGATGGTCGGCGCGCCCGCCAGCAGCGCCGCCAGCGCGCCGAACAGGCACGTGCCGTCCTGCCACAGGCTCACCACGTCGAACGTGTTGGCCCGCAGCACCGGCGCCAGCCGCGTCACGCCATAGTGGACGGGCGGGGGAAGCTGCTCCAGCAGGCGGCCCAGGCTCCCTTCGGGAACGGACTGGTGCGACACGGAGATGGCCGGCAACCGGTTGATCTCGGTGACCGGGATCTGCGCCTTGATCAGCACGGGCAGGAAAAAGTCGTCCTGCTTCTTCGGCGAACCCGACGGCTCGGTGTGCTGCTTGACCAGCACTTCGACCTTCTTGGGCCGCATGAGGATGTCCGGCAGCTGCTGTTCGGGAGACGCCGCCAGCCGGGTCAGTTCGCCGGCCAGGCGCGTCAATTGCCGTTCGGCGCCGCCCGGCCCGAGGCTGCCCGTGACCAGCGCCACCGATACGGGCTTGTCCGGGGTATGTTCGGCGATCTTGCGGTCGCGGAAGTGCAGGATCGCATGTTTCATCGACACGATCCGCACGTCCTTGCCCGCCAGCGCCTCTTCGGATTCGAAGCGCTGGTAGAACGCGTAGTCGCTGGCCAGCCCCTCGGCCAGTTCCGCCGCCTTGCTGCCGGGCGCCAGGTGCTTGACCACCGGCGCGATCGCCTCGAACGCGTCGGCCAGCAGGCCGCGCTTGCGCAGGCGCTTGGCGAACTCGACACGCATGTTGCGGTCCGTGTACTGCATGATCAATCGACGGAACAGCGCGTCGGACTGCTCGTGCGCGCGGATGTCGCTCAGCAGCTTCGCCCGCGCGAAGAGGCGATCCGGATTCGTCGCCGCCGAATCGGGCAGATGGCGATCAACCAGCGCCATGGCGTCTTCGAGGTGCCGCTCCTTCACCAGGCGCGTGGCGCAATAGCGCACGATCTGCAGATCGTCCGGGCATTCCTGCAGCAGGGTCGCCCACTGCTCGGCCATGCCCTCGTTCAGGCCCGCCGACTCCTGCAATCGAAGCAGGAGGAAGCGGACCTTCGAGTCCTCCATGTGATCCCGGGCAAGCACCTTCGCCCGAGCCAGGTTTTCCTGCGCAACTTGAACCCGGCCCGACGCCGCGACGATTTCCTCCAACTGCGATTGAACCTGCTGAAGATCGGACGTGACGTCCACTCGCTCGGTAATCAGTGGTGGATTCATGCCGCCTTTCTCCGGTTGATCTTCTCGATCCATACCTGGCAGCGTTCGATGTAGTGGTCGAACTGCGCCGGGTTCTCGGAACGTTCCTGCAGCTTTTTCCAGTACGGCAAGGCTTGCTCGAAGCGGTGCAGGCGCATGGCGCCCACGGCGGCCAGGCGCAGGCCGATGGGATCATCGGGCACGAGGTTCACGATGCGTTCGCCCAGGGCCAGGCGCTCGGTCGTGCTCGACGATTCCAGCGCGCGTGCCTCGGCATACAGATAGGCCAGGATGCGGCGCTTTTCGTGATCCACTTCCGGCATCCCGGGCCACGACTGGGCCACGCGGTCCAGCAGGTTCCAGGCGGCCTGGTGATCCCCTTGGGACAGGATCTGGCGGGCGCCGCGGATCGCACGCGGAACCAGTCGGCCGAGCTGGCGTTCCGCTTCGTCGCGGGCGCTCTGGTCGGCGGAGGAATGGGCCTGCACGCCCTTGTACGCATCGATGGCTTCGCCGAACCAGCCGCCGTTGAAGGCAACCCGCGCGAAGTGCAGCTTGGCGCTGAACGGCGCGGATTCGCCGGCCGCAGCCTGCTCAAGGTGCCGCATGGCGGTCTTCTTGTCCCCCAGCGCATCGGCGGCGCGGCCGCGCATGGCGTGCAGTTCGGGGAAGTCCACGTTGGTGTCGATGGCCAGGTTGGTCAGGTCGATCACTTCCTTGTGATTGCCGGCGACCAGCGCGGCGCGGACACCCAGGCGCATTGCACGTTCGAATGCCCGTTGCGCCCGCGCGCCGGCCAGCGCGTCGGGATTGAGCAGGCGGTGCGCGCAGATGCGCTCGGCCGCATCGCGCAGGCGTCCTTCCTCCAGCGCGCGATTGCCTTCCTCGGCCCAGGTCGCCGACTGCGACTGCAGCCACGCGGCGATGTCTTCCTGCTCGCTCTTGGCCAGGCCGCAAGACGCCGCCAGCGTTGCCGCGGTCATGATGCAGCCGCGCCACGAGGCTTCCTTGACCAGTTCCAGGGCGTCGCCAGCCTCCAGCGAGGGGTGCTCGCCGGCCAGTTCGCGCAGCGCGTCGCGGTCGCCGGCCAGCAGCCGGTCGCGCCACAGCACCGCAAAGCCGCGGCCGTAGTCGGGAATCGCGGCGCGCACCTCATGGACCCAGCGGATGGCCGCTTCCATGTCGCCGCCAGCCTGCAGCAGCGAAAGCACCGTGTCGGCGGCTTCCACCGCCGTCGCGTCCTGGGGCGAGGAAATGCGGAACAGCTGCTTCCAGTTGCCCAGGCTTTCGTCCACATAGCCCAAGTGGCCCGCGGACACCGCCGCGATGCGGACGATTTCCGGCGTTTCGATCTCATCGCCCAGCAGGCTGGCGGCAAGCGAATACGCCGCTTCGTAACGGCCCAGCTTGAACTCGTTGCGCATCAGGATCAGTTCGGCCTTGCTGCCCGAAGCCAGGGCGCCGTCCGTGCCGCCCAGCAGCGCCAGCGAGCCTTCGTAATCGCCCAGTTCTTCCTGGAAACGCGCGAACAGCAGTACGTGGTCGGCCAGTCCCGGGTAGCGGCGCAGGACGTCGCGCACGCGGCGCGAGGCTTCGCGCAGGTCGCCCGAATCCCAGAGCTTTTCGATGCGCTCGACGCTTTCGTCCGCGCCAAGCTTGGGCACGGAGGGCTGCGGCGTGGACGCGCTCATGCGCGGACGCATGAAATTCTTGTACCAGTCGGTGTACAGGCGCTCGGCGAATACGGGCGTGTAGTGCGTCAGGTCGAGCCCGCCGTCCTCCATCGCGTCCGCCTGGCCGATCTTGTTCATCAGCGGCGTCGGATCGTAGCAAGGCACGCCGATGCGCTGAGCAGCGGCGGCAACGGTGGCGATCAGCTGCGCGCGCTGCTCGATGGTCACGTTGTCCGGCGTCGTGGCGTTCACATGCGTGACGAACACCACCTTGTCCCGGCCCAGCAGCTCGACGAGCTGGCGCATTTCCTGCTCGATCTCCTCGTCCGTCTGATCGCGCTTGACGATGCGGGCGAGCAAGTCACGGTCGTCCGCGTTCAGGCTCTTGAAGACCGGATCCTGGTCCAGCTGCGCGCGGCGTTCGGCAAGCCGTTCGGCGTTGGCCATGGACCAGAACGCACGGGTACGCGTACGGTCGGCGAAGAACTCGCTGAAGTAGCGACCCAGGTAGTTGGACTGGATGGGATGGCCGTCGATGGTCAGGAGCTTGCGCGAAGACAGCTCCACCATGTAAAGATCGGCCGGTTTGTGCGTGCCGCGGCGGGCCTGCTCGCCATTCGAGGGCCGGAACACCAGGCGCTGGACGTCGGCGGGAATGTCGGCCTGGCCGAACATGAATCGCGCCTGCTGAAGCGCTTCGGCGGCCGTATGCACGAAACCGTAGTTGCGGCCGAGTTGCAGTTTGATCGGGTAGCGTCCCACGGCATCGCGCAGCGGCGTATGGATGCGGCAGGTTCCTATCGGAGCGATGGTAAAAGCAGTCATTCAGGGTCTCTCCTGCAGTGATCGGTGGCGAGCCTGGACTTAAAGGGTCCAGTACAAGAGGTCGGCCGGAAGCCGTTTGGTATCCAGGACGGACTTCAGGTCGCACACCATGCCGCCGTTCTTGACCAGTTGCGGCAGGTCTTCCCAGATGGAGTCCATGGTTTCGCGGTGCGGAACCGCCAGGATCAGCACGTCCATGTCGCGGAACTGGTCGCGCTCGACGAGCTTGATCCCGTACTCGTGCTCCATCTGGGCCGGATCGACCATCGGATCGCACGCGACGGGGGTGATGCCGTACTGGCCAAGCGCGTTGTACAGATCGACGATCTTCGAATTGCGGATGTCGGGGACGTTCTCCTTGAACGTCATGCCCAGGATGCCGACGCGGGTGGAGGCGTTCAGACGGCCATTGCGCGCAAGCTGCTGCACCAGTCGCGAGGCGACGTGCGCGGCCATGCCGTCGTTGATGCGGCGGCCCGACAGGATGACTTCAGGGTGATAGCCCAGTTCCTGGGCCTTGGACGTCAGGTAGTACGGGTCCACGCCGATGCAGTGGCCGCCCACCAGGCCGGGCGTGAATTTCAGGAAGTTCCACTTGGTGCCGGCGGCCGCCAGGACTTCGGACGTGCGGATGCCGACCAGATCGCAGATCTTCGACATTTCGTTCATCAGGGCGATGTTGATATCGCGCTGCGTGTTCTCCAGCACCTTGGCCGCTTCGGCCACCTTGATGGAGGAGGCGCGGTGCACGCCCGCGTCGATGATCTGTTCGTAGACGCCGGCGATGACTTCCAGGGATGCCTCGTCCTGGCCGGAAACGATCTTGACGATTTTCTCCAGCGGATGCTCGCGGTCGCCCGGATTGATCCGTTCGGGGCTGTAGCCCAGTTTGAAATCGATGCCGCAGCGCAGGCCCGACGCCTTTTCCAGCTCGGGGCCGCAAATTTCCTCGGTGGCGCCCGGGTGGACGGTCGATTCGAACACCACGATGCAGCCCGGACGCAACACGGGGCCTATCGACTGGCAAGCGCGGACCAGCAGGGAAAAATCGGGATTGTTCTTCTCGTCGACGGGCGTCGGAACGGCCACCACGAAAAAGTCGCAACCTTCCAGTTCGGACAACTGGTCGGTGAACTGCATGGGCGATGCAAGCAATACGTCGCGTTCGATCTCGCCGGTCCAGTCATCACCCTCTTTCAGCCGTGCGATTCTCCGCTTGTCTACATCAAAGCCGATGACATCAAAGCGCCTGGAAAATGCCACTGCCACGGGCAGGCCGACATATCCAAGGCCACACACTGCGATTCTCTTTACCACGGGGGACCTCACTGTTTTCGTCGTGTCGCAGACACTAGAAATCGACACCCACACGCAAGTAAATCGACATGAAATCGAAATACCTATACCGTATTGGGCGGACGTATAGCTAAAAATGAATTCGGCTCGGTATCCGGTTAACTATTCCGGGTAGCGAGCCTGGGCATCGTAGAGGGGTCGAACAGCAAACTTTTTTCTAAAGATTTTTATTGCTGTGGAAATAAATCAGGACAACCCGTAATAAACCCGGGAAATCCCTAGAAAAATTACATTCATTACACAAACCGCAACACAACGGGCCGCTTGAATGTAATCAAATATTAAAAGACGTTTTTCTTGGTCCGATTTAACCAAACTGAAAACTCATTATTCCATTTCGTCAGCTTATTTAGTAATTGCGTAAAGCAATATGAAAATTCGCCATGAAATGAAATGAATTCGGGCTAGGCCATTAACACATTAAGCGCACAGCAAGTGCCGTGCCGCCGCCCTTAATCGCTGAATGAATCGCTGAATGAATCGCCGAAGGGTTCGCTGAATCGGGCATGACCCTGGAAAGGCCTGCCAGCAGTTTTTACAGAGTTGGCAGCTTTGACTGCTCGGCCGGTTCAGCCGGAGCCAAACGCAAAAAAGCCGGTACGCTTGCGCGATACCGGCTTTAAGCCAAAGGTGTCGGGAAACACCTTCATGAATTCGACCACAACGAAGTGGTCGGGGCGAGAGGATTCGAACCTCCGACTCCTGCGTCCCGAACGCAGTACTCTACCAGGCTGAGCTACGCCCCGATCTTTACTACTCATATTCAGCGATGCTCAGTGCCGCCAAACGTGTACTGCTAAACATCTGTACTGCTAAACATCCGTACTGCAACCACTGCTTTTCGCTTCAACCAGACCTGATTGCCCAGACCCGGGTTAGTGAATTCCGCGGGTTTTCTGCGAATCGTTCGCCGCCGTTTTTTGCTAGCGATCTCTATTCACCGCGAAAGCGCAGAATTCTAACAGAGAATTTTGAAAAGGGGAAATGGGGTAGATCGAAAGTGCTTCGCGGGCCAGTTCGGCCTCGGCCACGGCGGCCTGGCGGGCATGTTCCAGCGCGTCGGTGGCCTGGATGGCGGCGGCCACGGCGGCAAAGTCGGCGTCGCCCGTCTTGATGGCGTCGCGGATCAGCTGCTGCTGTTCAGGCGTGCCCACTTCCATGACGCGGATCAGCGGCAGGGTCGGCTTGCCCTCGCGCAGGTCGTCGCCCACGTTCTTGCCCAGGGCGGCGGCGTCGCCGCTGTAGTCCAGCACGTCGTCGACCAGTTGGAACGCGGTGCCCACATGGCGGCCATAGGCGGCCGCGGCGGCTTCCTGTTCAGGGGTGGCGCCGGCCAGCACCGCGCCCACCTGGGCGGCGGCCTCGAACAGCTTGGCGGTCTTGTAGCGCACCACCTGCAGGTAGCGCTCTTGGGAAACGTCCGGATCGTGCACGTTCAGGAGCTGCAGGACCTCGCCTTCGGCGATCACCGTGGTGGCTTCGGACAGGATGCTCATGATGCGCATCGAGTCGGCCTCGACCATCATCTCGAACGAGCGGGAATACAGGTAATCGCCCACCAGCACGCTGGCCGCGTTGCCGAACACCGCGTTGGCGGTCTCGCGGCCTCGGCGCAGGTCGGATTCGTCGACCACGTCGTCATGCAGCAGCGTGGCCGTGTGGATGAATTCCACCACGGCGGCCAGCAACTGGTGATGCGTGCCTTCGTAGCCCAGGGCGCGCGCCACCATCAGCACCATGGCCGGGCGCATGCGCTTGCCGCCCGCCCCAATGATGTAGTCGCCGATCGTGCGGATCAGGACGACATCGGAATTCAGCCGCTCGCGGATAACCGCATCGACGGCTTTCATATCGTCAGCAATGGGGGCAATGAGCGCGGGGAGATTCAAGACGTATCCGACAAGTGTGAAGCGAGCCGCGTGACGGCTCTTACCGCTGGGCCCGCCAGCGGCGGCGGGGGATTCGACCACGGATTATACGGGGAGTGCGGGGGAATTCCGGACGCGGCCGCCGCAAGCGGCAAGGCCCGGTCCCGCGCGCCCCGCCCGGGTCGCGTCCGCCTGCCGGATCAGCGCCCGTGAGGCAGCAGGCCGCGGGCCGCCAGGCTGGCGTACAGCGCGCGCACGCCGAACGTCCAGGACGGAATTTCCGTGGACAGCTGGACCTCGTTGACGAGCGCGCCAAGGCGCTCGGAGGCGATGACGACGCGATCGCCCAATAGATGGGTAAAGCCGGTGCCCGGACCCTTGCGGTCCTTGCTGGGCGAGAACATGGTGCCCAGGAACAGCATGAAGCCGTCGGGATACTGGTGGTGCGCGCCATGGGTCTGGCGCACCAGGTCAAGGGGATCCCGGCTGATTTCCCGCATGTGACTCACGCCGTCCAGTTCGAACCCGTCGGCGCCCTCGATGCGCAGCGACACGTCCGCCTGGCGCACGCTGTCGATCGAGAAATCGCCATCGAAGAGCCGGATGAAGGGGCCGATGGCGCAAGACCCGTTGTTGTCCTTGGCCTTGGTCAGCAGCAAGGCGCTGCGGCCTTCGATGTCGCGCAGGTTCACGTCGTTGCCCAACGTGGCGCCCGCCACCTCGCCCCGGCTGTTGACGGCAAGCACGATCTCGGGCTCGGGGTTGTTCCATTGGGACTCGGGCAGCACGCCGATGCGCGCGCCAAAGCCCACCGACGCCATCGGCGGCGTCTTGGAGAAGACCTCGGCGTCGGGGCCGATGCCCACCTCAAGGTATTGGGACCACTGGCCGCGCTCGACCAGCTCCGCCTTCAGCCTGACGGCCTCGGGCGATCCCGGGCGCAGCCGGGACAGGTCGGAGCCGATCAGCGCGCGCATCCGCACGCGTATCGCTTCCGCGCGGCTGGCGTCGCCGCCGGCGTCCTCCTCGATCAGGCGCTCCAGCAGGCTGATGGCGAAGGTGACACCCGCCGCCTTCACCGGCTGCAGGTCGCAAGGGGCCAGCAGGCGCGGCCCGTCCGCGCCCTGCAGGGTGGCGGCCATCAAGGCCCGCGCGTCGCCCAGGGAGTCTCCCCGGGCCTCGCGCGCCAGCGCCACGCGGTCGGGGCGGTCGAGCAGGTCGGACACGGTGGGAACCGTGGCGGTGATGTCCACCACCTCGCCGCCGCGTACCACGACCACGCTGGGGCCGTCGACCGGCGCCGGGCGCCAGACGCGGCCCACCAGCAACGCCTGCGGCAGATCGGCAGGCAACAGGCTGTCTTGATTCATGGGGTCTCCTCGATTCATGCCTTGCATGCGGCATTTGTATGGGTGCAAGGGAGTCTAGGGGACTTCATTTATCATGTCCAATATAATGATCTTCAGTCCAATATGTTGGAATAAATAGAGCAATGGCCGCCGACTACGACGTTCCCGCCATCCGGCGCACCCATGACATCCTGCGGGTGCTTTCCGCCCGCCCCACTCCGGTCAAGGCCGCCGAGCTGGCCCAGGCCTGCCAGCTGCCCAAGAGCACCCTGTATCTCCTGCTGGACTGCCTTGAGCAGCGCCGCTGGATCGAACGCCAGGACGGCGGCTACATCATCGGACTGGAACTGATGGCGCTGGGGTCTGCCTACCTGCGCCACGATGGCCTGCAGGCGGCGTTCCGCCAGGCGGCCGGCGCGTTCGTGGCCCGCAGCAACGAGGTCGTGCAACTGGCGGCGCTGGACGGCTTCGACGTGGTCTACCTGGCGCGCGAAGACGCGCGCCGCCCCGTCAGGCTGGTGTCGGACCTGGGCTTGCGGCTGCCCGCCCACGCCTGCGCGCTGGGCAAGGCCCTGCTGGCCAGCCTGCCGCGCGACGAGCTTGCAGCCTGCCTGCCCGGCATCCTGCCCCCCGTCACCGACCGCACGATCGCCGATGCCGCCGCCCTGCACCGCGAGCTGGACGACGTGCGCCAGACCGGGCTCGCCCAGGACCAGGAAGAAGTCGCCACCGGCCTGGTCTGCTACGCGGCCTACGTGGGCGTGACGCCGCTGGGCAAACGGGTGGCGGTCAGCACGTCCATTCCCACCGACCGCCTGGACGACGCCCACCGCCTCCAGGCAATGGAAGGCATCCGCCGGGTGGCGCGCGACATCGCGCTGCGGGTGATACCGGGCGCGTGAAGCCTGCGCGCCACACCTAAGCCCTTAGCCTGCAACAGCTTTTTGACTTTCTGAAAGTCCCGGGCTAATATCCCGGATTCGGTCAGCAATGCCCGAATTACGTCGGTTGTTCACGCAAAGCCTCGTGCAAACCCCTTTGGCACTCCGAAGTCCCCTGGATGTAACGGGAAACGGGCGGCGGGACGAGTCTGAATTTTTTCGGGCCCGATTCCAAAGTGGTGACAAAGCAGCAACAAGGCGGCAGCCTTGCCCAGCAGGGCAGGCAGCGTGAATGAACCCATTTACCTATTTAAGGAACACCCCATGTACGCGGTCGTAAAAACCGGTGGCAAGCAGTATCGCGTTGCCGCTGGCGAAAAACTCAAGATAGAACAGATACCGGCTGACATTGGGCAAGAAATCACCCTGGACCAAGTGTTGTCCGTGGGCGAAGGCGACCAACTGAAAGTTGGCACGCCCCTCGTCTCCGGCGCCGTGGTCAAGGCAACGGTTCTTGCGCAAGGCCGCCACGACAAGGTCAAGATCTTCAAGATGCGCCGTCGCAAGCACTATCAGAAGCGTCAGGGCCACCGTCAGAACTACACCGAAATCCGCATCGAAGCCATCACGGCTTAAGAAGCGACTCGGTACCACTTAGCAGGAGCTAAACATGGCACAGAAAAAGGGCGGCGGCTCTACGCGGAACGGACGCGACTCAGAATCGAAGCGTCTGGGCGTCAAGGCATTCGGCGGCGAACTGATTCCCGCTGGTTCGATCATCGTGCGTCAGCGCGGCACTCGCTTCCACGCTGGCGTGAACGTCGGCATGGGCAAGGACCACACCCTGTTCGCGCTGATCGACGGCAAGGTTCAATTCGGCTTCAAGGGCGCATTGAACAAGCAGACCGTTTCGATCGTCGCCGCCGAGTAATCGGCTGGCAAGGCCGCGGACTACACGTCCGCGGACAAATACGGTCAGGAACGCGGCTCGCCGCGTTTCCGAACGGCAAAAGCCCTGTCGCGTGCGGCAGGGCTTTTTTTGTTTCAGGGCAATAGGCGAGTAAGCTCTCCCTTGCCTCCCGGCGGCTCCCCATTCCGGGCATCCGTCCTCACTCACTACACGCGCATACACCATGAAATTCGTAGACGAAGCCACCATTGAAGTGGTCGCCGGCAAAGGCGGCAATGGCGTGGCGAGCTTTCGCCGCGAAAAATTCATCCCCCGAGGCGGACCCGACGGCGGCGACGGCGGACGCGGCGGCAGCATCTATGCGGTGGCCGATCGCAACATCAACACGCTGATCGACTTCCGCTACGCGCGCCTGCACCGCGCCAAGGGCGGCGAAAACGGCCGCGGCTCCGATCAATACGGCGCAGCCGCTCCGGACATCACCCTGCGCGTGCCCGTGGGCACGGTGATCCATGACGCTGAAACCGGCGAAGTCCTGTTCGACCTGAACAAGCACGAACAGAAAGTCGTGCTGGCGGCTGGCGGCCAGGGCGGCATGGGCAACATCCATTTCAAATCCAGCGTGAACCGCGCGCCCAAGCAGTGGACGCCCGGCAAGGAAGGCGAACACCGCTACCTGCGCATGGAGCTGAAGGTGCTGGCCGACGTGGGCCTGCTTGGCCTGCCCAATGCCGGCAAATCCACGCTGATCACCCGCATCTCCAACGCCAAGCCGAAGATCGCCGATTACCCCTTCACCACGCTGCATCCCAACCTGGGCGTGGTGCGCACGTCGCCGTCGCGCAGCTTCGTCGTGGCCGACATCCCCGGCCTGATCGAAGGCGCTTCCGAGGGCGCCGGCCTGGGCCACCTGTTCCTGCGCCACCTGGCTCGCACCCGCGTGCTGCTGCACCTGGTCGACGTGTCCACGCCGGATCCTGACGCCGACCCGGTCGAGCAGGCCGTCGCGGACGCGCGCGCCATCGTCGAGGAACTGCGCCGCTATGATCCGGAACTGGCCGCCAAGCCGCGCTGGCTGATCCTCAACAAGCTGGACATGGTGCCCGACCCCGAGGACACCAAGCGCCGCTTCATCGAACTCTACGACTGGAAGGGTCCTGTGTTCGGCATTTCCGGCCTGTCCGGCGAAGGCACGCAAGACCTGATCTACGCGCTGCAGGACTACCTGGACGCCGAGCGCGAAAAGGAACAGCTGGCGCAGGACCAGGCCGATGGCACCTACGTGGCGCCGGACCCCCGCTTCGACGACACGCGCACCGATGCGGACAAGCCCGCCGCGGCGCGCGGCGGCAACGAATAAGCCATAATCGCAGTCCTTACGATTACGTCTTTACTCGCGCCGCAGCCGGCCCCCATCATGTCTGCTGAATCACCCGCCGTTTCCGTCGTCACCAACGCCCAGCGCCTCGTCGCCAAAGTCGGCTCATCGCTGGTCACCAACGAAGGCCGAGGCCTGGACCGCGCGGCCGTCGCGCACTGGGCCGCGCAGATCGCCGCCCTGCACAAGCAGGGCAAGCAGATCGTGCTGGTGTCCAGCGGCGCCATTGCCGAAGGCATGGCCCGGCTGGGCTGGCGCAAGCGCCCCTCCGTCATGCATGAACTGCAGGCCGCGGCGGCCGTGGGCCAGATGGGCCTGTGCCAGGCCTACGAGGCGGCGTTTGCCGAATACGGCTTGCGCACCGCGCAGATCCTGCTGACGCACGAAGACCTGGCCGACCGCCACCGCTACCTGAACGCCCGCAGCACCCTGTTTGCGCTGCTGCGCCTGGGCGTGGTGCCGATCGTGAACGAAAACGACACGGTCGTCACCGACGAGATCCGCCTCGGCGACAACGACACGCTCGGCGCGCTGGTCACCAACCTGATCGAAGCCGACACGCTGATCATCCTGACGGATCAGCGCGGGCTATACGACTCCGATCCGCGCAAGAATCCGCAGGCCACGTTCATGTCGCACGCCCAGGCGGGCGATCCCGCCCTGGAAGCCATGGCGGGCGGCGCGGGCAGCGGCATCGGCACCGGCGGCATGCTGACCAAGGTGCTGGCCGCCAAGCGCGCGGCGCACAGCGGCGCGCACACGGTCATTGCGTCGGGCCGCGAACGCAACGTGCTGACGCGCCTGGCGCAGGGCGAATGCATCGGCAGCGAACTGCGCGCCGTCCTGCCGGTCTGGTCCGCGCGCAAGCAATGGCTGGCTGATCATCTGCGGCTGCGCGGCCGCGTGGTGCTGGATGACGGCGCCGTGCAGGCGCTGATGCGCGAAGGCAAGAGTCTCTTGCCGATCGGCGTGACGGATGTGGAAGGCGAGTTCGGACGGGGCGACGTCGTCGCCTGCGTGGACAGCGAGGGCCGCGAATGCGCCCGCGGCCTGATCAACTATTCGTCCGCCGACACGCGAAAGATCTTGCGCCAGCCTTCGTCGCAGATCGCGCGCATCCTGGGCAGCATGACCGAGCCCGAGCTCATGCACCGGGACAATCTGGTGGTGCTTTAAGAGGCATCCCCGCGGGACGGCGCCGGCACGCCGTGGGGCAGCAGAATGTACCCCCATCCGCGCACCGCCAGCACCGGCAATTCGATATTGAAGCGGCGCGCCTTGGTGCGCAGCCGCGACACCACGACATCGACCCGCCGGGCGCCTGCCTTCGGATCGGGCGCGGCGTTGGGAAAGAACCGCTCCCGATGCAGGCAATGGCCCGGCGCATCGAAGAGGCGCACGAAAAAGGCGCGTTCACGCAAGGTCAGCGGCAGGCGTTCGCCGGCGGGCCCCGCCAGCGTGCGTTCCTGCGCGATGACGCGCCATGAGCGCGCGCCCCGATATCCCCGCCGGTACAGGCTGCGCAGCAAGGCATCCCATTCAAGCGTTTCCATGCCGGCCGGCGCGCAGGCATCGACCCCGGCATCCAGCGCGGCCGCACGCTCAGCCCCGCTGGCGTTCCATGCCTGCCAGACCACGGCAAGGCCTGGCACGGACCGGCGCAGCATGGCGACAAGCTCGGGGAGCCCGGCGCACGGGCCGCGCAACACCACCGCATCCGCCCCATCGCTCTGCAGGTGCTTGCGCAACGGCGGCAAGGCGTCGAAGGCACGGACTTTCCATTGGTATTGACGCAGCGCGGCGGCGAAATTCTTACCGGCCATTTCATCAGATTGCACGACGAATACGCTGCCACGCTCCTGCATGGATCTGCCTTTGCAAGTTATCACCTAAGTAATATTTATAGCCACCAAAGTGACAGACCCGCAAGCTTCAATCGCCTTGTGAAAACATTCTCAGACCGACTGAAGCACGCCCGCCTTTTGCGTGGTCACACGCAGAAGACGCTCGCCCGCTTGGTGCGCATCTCGCAAAGTGCTATCGGCAGCTACGAAAGTGGTTTGCGGCACTCCAGCCGTTCTGCGCGCAAGCTGGCACAGGTCCTGAAGGTCGAGGTCGAATGGCTCGAAACCGGCAAGGGCCCCATGGAACTTCCCATGGACGGCTACGACCTGAGCAATACGATGCCGGTGTCCGGCGTCGCCGAATCCACTCCACGTCCCGGCGGACGGGCGCGCCCGATGGCGCCGTGGCCCTTTCCCAATATTTCGCCCTCGCAGTTCGATTCGCTGACGTCCGAAGATCGCGTGATGCTCGAAGCGCTGACGCAGACCTTCATCGAAACGACGCTGCTTCGCCGCGGCATCAAGCCGCGCGGACGCAAGATCGGCTGAGGATGGGCGCCTGAGCAAAGGGCGCTGATTCACCAGGAAACCTTACCGCCAAAAAAAACCGGCTCACATGAGCCGGCTTTTTTGCGTCGCCCCCGATCAGGGCTTGGCGGCGGGCGCCGGCGCGGGGGCCGTGCCGCCTGCGGCCGGGGCCGCGGCGTCGCCACGGATCTTGGCGGCGATTTCGGAAGCGGCCTGGGCCGAGGGCACGCCGAATGCCAGCACGCCGCGGTTCAGCGGTTCGCCGATGAGCGGCGCGGCAACGAGTTCCTGGTCAATGACCAGGGCCAGCACGCTGCCGACGTTGCTGGTGCTGACCGAGGTCAGCTTGCGCGTGCCCGCTTCGGAGAAGCGCAGGCCCACGAAATTCTGGCCTTGGCGGTCGACCAGCGCCGCCGCGTCGGTCAGGTCGGCGCGCGTCAGGACGGGTGTTTCCTGCAGATAAAGTTTGCCGTCGGGCAGGCTGACTTCACGCAGGCCCGGGCCGGGTTCGCGCTTGGCCAGGTAGAAATCCACCCGCGATGCGGCGGCGGGCGTTCCGGCTTGCTGGCTGGCCTGGGGAGTGGAGGCGGTGTCGGACGTCTTAGTCGGGGCGGTCTTGCAACCCGCTAGCGCCAATGTCACGACAACCAAGGCGGGCGCCAATGTGCGTAGGTTCAGTTGCATGCTCGATTCCTTCTTAAGTGGGCTGATGCCGGACGGTAAGACACTAAGACTGTACACGCGGCTTGTGGAAAAAAGTGTACCGAACCTGCATGACGGTGTCTGCCTAGTCTGAATCCAAATGTAATGCAGTAATACCAGCCCTGCCTCCGCGGCCTTGCGCCAAGCCGTTTCCAGCATGTCGCGGCCCGGCATCAACGATCAAGGCACACGGCTGCGCCGAGGCTCTATACTTCGCTTTCGCGCAGGGGTACTCGTCCCGCCTTCACGGCGGCAACGGGTTGAGAGAGTCCCTTCGTACCAGTACGGATAATGCCGATGCTGGGAGCCGTATTCCCGCCACGCGTCCGTGCACGCCTGGCGGGAGTCCATTCCCGATCGGCTCCAACCACTCGCTTGGAGCTTTCCATGAACGCCAATCCCAAATTCCTGGCCGCTACCGCCGAAGTCGACGCGGCGGCCGTCGCACCGCTGCCCAAATCCCGCCGCGTGTATGAGGTGGGCTCGCGCCCCGACATCCGCGTGCCGTTCCGGGAGATCGAGCAGGACGACACGCCGACGATGTTCGGCGGGGAGAAGAATCCGCCCCTGACCGTCTATGACTGCAGCGGCCCCTACACGGACCCCGAAGCCAGGATCGACATCCGCCGCGGCCTGCCCGAACTGCGCCGCGCCTGGATCGAAGAGCGCGGCGACACGGAAGTACTCGCCGGCCCGACCAGCGACTACGGCAAGGAACGCCTGACCGATCCCAAGCTGACGGCCATGCGCTTCGATCTGCAGCGTCCCCCGCGCCGCGCCCGCGCGGGCGCCAATGTCTCGCAGATGCACTACGCGCGCCGCGGCATCATCACGCCCGAAATGGAATACGTGGCGATCCGCGAAAGCCTGCGCCGCGAGCACTACCTGCAGACGCTGCGCGACAGCGGCCCCGACGGCGAAAAGATGGTCAAGCGCCTCTTGCGCCAGCATCCGGGACAATCCTTCGGCGCGGCCATTCCCGCCGCCATCACACCGGAATTCGTGCGCGACGAGATCGCGCGCGGACGCGCCATCATCCCCGCCAACATCAATCACCCCGAAGTGGAGCCGATGGCCATCGGCCGCAACTTCCTGGTGAAGATCAACGCCAACATCGGCAATTCCGCGGTCAGCTCGGGCATCGGCGAGGAAGTGGAAAAGATGACGTGGGCGATCCGCTGGGGCGGCGACACGGTGATGGACCTGTCCACCGGCAAGCACATCCACGAAACCCGCGAATGGATCATCCGCAATTCGCCGGTGCCGATCGGCACGGTGCCGATCTACCAGGCGCTGGAGAAGGTCGACGGCAAGGCCGAGGACCTGACCTGGGAGATCTTCCGCGACACGCTGATCGAACAGGCCGAGCAAGGCGTGGACTATTTCACGATCCACGCAGGCGTGCGCCTGCCGTTCATCCCCATGACGGCCGACCGCATGACGGGCATCGTTTCGCGCGGCGGTTCGATCATGGCGAAGTGGTGCCTGGCGCATCACAAGGAGAGCTTCCTGTACGAGCGCTTCGAGGAAATCTGCGAAATCATGAAGGCCTACGACGTCAGCTTCTCGCTGGGCGACGGCCTGCGGCCCGGTTCGGGCTACGACGCCAACGACGAGGCGCAGTTCGCCGAATTGAAGACGCTGGGCGAGCTGACGCAGGTGGCGTGGAAGCATGACGTGCAGGTGATGATCGAAGGCCCGGGGCATGTGCCGATGCAGATGATCAAGGAAAACATGGACCTGCAGCTGGAACACTGCCACGAGGCGCCGTTCTACACGCTGGGCCCGCTGACCACCGACATCGCGCCGGGCTACGACCACATCACGTCCGGCATCGGCGCCGCGCTGATCGGCTGGTACGGCACGGCGATGCTCTGTTATGTGACGCCCAAGGAACACCTGGGACTGCCGAACAAGAAGGACGTGAAGGACGGCATCATCACGTACAAGATCGCGGCGCACGCGGCCGACCTGGCCAAGGGCCATCCGGGCGCGGCAATCCGCGACAACGCGCTGTCCAAGGCGCGCTTCGAGTTCCGCTGGGACGACCAGTTCAACCTGGGGCTGGATCCGGACACCGCCAAGGAATTCCACGACGAGACCTTGCCGAAGGACTCGATGAAGGTGGCGCACTTCTGCTCGATGTGCGGGCCGCATTTCTGCAGCATGAAGATCACGCAGGATGTGCGGGATTATGCGGCGGCCCAGGGCGTCAGCGAGAAGGATGCGCTGCAGAAAGGGATGCAGGAGAAGTCGGTGGAGTTCGTGCGCAAGGGGAGCGAGGTTTATCACCGGCAGTAGGTGTGATTGGGCTTATGCGTCGGGGTGGGTTAGGTTGGGTTCTTGAGACGCCCGGCGTGGCGTGGGCCTGGGGCGGGCGGGGCTACGATTGCGGTCCGGAGCGTTCGCTCCGGACTGCCCCTTCCTCATCCTCGTTGCCGCCTGCGGCGGCTGCCTTCGGATTCCGTCGGGCGCATCTACACGCCCCGCCCGCCCC
>NZ_JBDJLJ010000015.1:0-119527 GCF_039673305.1 Achromobacter spanius | reverse complement strand
CCCTGGCGCCAGGGCGCGGCCGCGTCGCCGCACAGGTCCAGCAGGATCTCCGAAAAGCGCTCCTCGGCCGCCAGCGGCTGTTCGCGCTTGCGGCGGATCAGGTTGATCGGCGGCAGCTCCCAGCCGAAGTCCCAGGGCACCATGCCCAGCCTGCCGCGCTGACAAAGTTCGCGCGCGATGTCCTCGGGAACGACCGAGATGAAGGTCTCGTTCATCGTCAGCATGCCTTCGATCACGTCGGTCGAATAGGCCTCCAGCACGGGCGACGGCGGGCGCAGCTCCGCGCGGATGAAATGCTCCACGATCAGTTGCCGCGTGGGCGTGTTGGCCGCCGGCAGCACCCAGTCCATCCGCGCCACCGCGGCCCAGTCGGGCTTGCGCCGGGCCAGCCGCTGGGCCAGCCGCCCATGCGCGATCAGGCGCGGCTTCTGGCGGTACAGCACGCGATGGATCAGGTCCTCGGGCGCCACCGTGGAAGTCGCGCGGCTGATGATGCAGTCCAGCTCATGCTGGCGCAGCATCGGCACCAGGTGGTCCGTCGTGGCGCGGTGCAGGCTCAGCGTCACGCCGTGTTGCTGGTGCAGGCGGCTGATGGCGGCGGCCAGCAGGGTGCTGGACACATACGGCACCACGCCCACGTGCAGGTGCGCCGAGCGCCCCGCATGCAGGGCCTGGACCTCGCGCGCCCAGAGATCCAGGTCGCTGATCATGTGGCGCGCCCGCACCAGGGCCAGGCGGCCCAGTTCCGTCGGCTGCAGTCCGCGGCCCGTGCGCATGAAGAGCGGCGCGCCGAAGATGTCTTCGATCTCGGCCAGCGCCTTGGTCACGGCAGGCTGGCTGACGCCCGTCGCGGCAGCCACCCGCGTCAGCGAGCCGTGCCGGTCGATGTTGACCAGCAGCGTCAGGTGGCGATGCTTCAGACGGTTCGCCAGACGGACCGCGTCCCAGGCCATGGTGTTTTCCTATAACCGGTTGGTTATTCAATTATGCCAATAAAGCTAAAACCAGTTATTTCACGATCCTATACTGCCTGCATCTCCCTGCCGCCCGGATCCGCCCCATGAGCTCCTCTTTCACCACCCGTCCCGAAATAAGCGGCACGTACGGCGTGGTCTCGTCCACGCACTGGCTGGCGTCGCAAGTGGCCATGGGCGTGCTGGAGCGCGGCGGCAACGCCTACGATGCGGCCGTGGCCGGCGGCTTCACGCTGCAGATCGTCGAGCCGCACCTGAACGGCCCCGGCGGTGAAGTGCCCATCCTGTTCTGGAGCGAACGCGAACAGCGCATGCGGGCGCTGTGCGGACAGGGCCCCGCCCCGGCGCTGGCCACCCCCGGCTACTTCCGCGGCCTGGGCGTGGAGATGGTGCCGGGCATCGGCCTGCTGCCCGCGACCGTGCCCGGCGCGTTCGGCGCCTGGCTCACCCTGCTGCGCGACTACGGCACCTGGGAGCTGGCCGACGTGCTGCGCCCGGCCATCGATTACGCGCGCAACGGTTTTCCTCTGGTGCCTCGCATCTCGCAAGCCATCCTGGCCGTGCAGGCGCTGTTCCGCGACGAATGGACGAGCTCGGCCGACGTCTGGCTGCCCGGCGGCCGCGTGCCCGCTCCCGACGCCCTCTTCCGCACGCCGGCCATTGCAGCCACGTATACGCGCATCCTGGACGAGGCCCACGCCGCCAGCACCGACCGGCGCGGCCGCATCGATGCGGCGCTGGACGTCTGGTACCGCGGCTTCGTCGCCGACGCGATCGACGCCTGCTACACGAACGAGGCGGCGCTGGACACCACCGGCCAGCGCAATCGCGGCCTGCTGCGCAAATCCGACCTGGCCGACTGGCGCGCCACGTACGACGAACCGCTCACCACGCAGTACGGCCGCTACACCGTCGCCAAGTGCGGCGTCTGGTCGCAGGGCCCGGTCCACCTGCAGCAGCTGGCGATGCTGCGGCACCTGGACGTGGGCGGGCTGGACCCGCTATCGCCGGCATTCGTGCATCGCGTGGCCGAGGCCGCCAAGCTGGCGTTCGCGGACCGCACCGCCTGGTATGGCGATCCCGATTTTGCGCAGGTGCCGCTGACCGCGCTGCTCAGCGACGACTACGCCCGCATGCGCGCGGCCGGCATCGGCGAACGCGCCTCGGCCACGCTGCAGCCCGGCAGCCCGGCCGGCCTGGCCCCGCGCCTGCCCGACCTGGACGCCGCGCTCCGCACGCTGGCCGCATCGGACACCCGCTACGGCGTGGGCGAGCCGACCTTCGCCGCGCTGCCCCCCGTGACGGAATGGGCCTCGCGCGAACTCTTCGTGGGCGACACCTGCCAGATCGACGTCATCGACCGCGACGGCAACATGGTGGCGGCCACGCCGTCGGGCGGCTGGCTGTCGTCCAGCCCGGTGGTGCCCGGCCTGGGCTTTTCGCTCACGACCCGCCTGCAGATGACCTGGCTGGACGAGGGCGTGCCGGGACAGCTGCAGCCCGGCAAGCGCCCCTGCACCACCCTGTCGCCCGGCCTGGCGCTGCGCGACGGGCTGCCCTACATGGCCTTCGGCACGCCGGGCGGCGACCAGCAGGACCAATGGACCGTGGCCTTCTTCCTGCGCCACGCGATGGGCATGAACCTGCAGGAAGCGATCGACGCGCCGTCCTGGCATATCGACCACTTCCCGGGTTCGTTCTGGCCGCGCTCGCAGACGCTGAACCGGCTGACGGTGGAAGCGCGCATGCCCGCCGCCACGCTCGATGCGCTGCGCGCCGCCGGCCACGACGTCAAGGTCGGTCCGGACTGGTCCGAGGGCCGCATCAGCGCCTGCACGCGCGAACCCGCCGCCGGCGGCGGCCTGCTGCTGCGCGCCGGCGCCAACCCGCGCGGCATGCAGGGCTATGCCGTCGGCCGCTGAACCTTTTTCATTCGACCGGCGCACAGACCGGAAACTACACAAGGGGTAAACACCATGAAACTGCCATTCCAACGACTGCTGGGCGCCTTCGCGCTGGGCCTGGCCCTGGCCGCGCCGGCGGTCACGCACGCCGCCTGGCCCGAAAAGCCCATCACGCTGATCGTGCCGTGGGCCGCGGGCGGCTCGACCGACATCCTGGCGCGCGTGCTGTCCGAAGGGCTGACCCAGTCGCTGGGCCAGCCCGTCATCGTGGAAAACCGCTCGGGCGCGTCCGGCAACATCGGC
The DNA here is from genome assembly GCF_039673305.1 of Achromobacter spanius. Lineage (GTDB taxonomy): Bacteria > Pseudomonadota > Gammaproteobacteria > Burkholderiales > Burkholderiaceae_B > Achromobacter > Achromobacter spanius_F. Next base: position 116,346 of record NZ_JBDJLJ010000015.1, on the reverse strand, counting down.
ACGACGTTCGTCGCACGCGCCAAGCCGGACGGCTACACGCTGCTGGTGGGTTCGATGAGCACGCACACGATGAACCAGGCGCTGTACTCCAACATGCCGTTCGACGGCGTCAAGGACTTCACGCCCATCGCGGAACTGGCGCTCGTCACCAACACCATGGTCGTGCATCCGTCCGTGCCGGCGTCGAACCTGAAAGAGTTCATCGCCTACGTGAAGGCGAATCCGGACGCGGTGGCGTATGCCTCCGCCGGCCAGGGTTCCACCAACCATCTCAGCGCCGCGCTCTTCGAGAAGGCCGCGGGCGTGAAGATGATGCACATCCCCTACCGCGGCGGCGCGCCGGCGGTGCTGGACACCGTGGCCGGGCGCACGCAGGTGCTGTTCAGCGCCGGCACGCAGACGCTGCCGCACGTGCAGACGAACAAGCTCAAGCTGCTGGCCGTGACCGAGGACACCCGCTCGCCATTCCTGCCCGATGTGCCCACCGTGGCGGAAACGCTGCCCGGCTACGAACTGGCGGTCTGGTATGGCGCGTTCGGCCCGGCCGGCATGCCGCCCGAACTGACCCAGAAGCTGAACCGCGAGATCAACCTGATCCTCAAGCGTCCCGAGGTCATCAAGAAGATGGCCGACATGGGCGTGCTGCTGACCGAGACCACGCCGGAACAGTTCGGCCAGATCCTGGCGCGCGATGCCGACAAGTACGGCAAGCTCATCAAAGAACTCGGGATCACCGCGGAATGACGGGCACTCCCCGCGCCTGCGCGCAGCACGAGCCGGCGCTTGCCGGGGTGCAGGCGATCGCCCGGGCCTACGCCAGCGCCGATGCCAGCGCGGCCTTCCAGGCCATCGACGACTACGCCCGCCTCAGCCTGGCCCACACCCTGTGCACGGTCAATCGCTTCGACGCCCGGGCCATGCGCGTGGTGCGCCTGTACAGCTCGAATCCGCAGGCCTACCCGCCCGGCGGCAGCAAGGACAAGACCGGCACGGCGTGGGGCCGCCATGTCCTGCTGGCGCAGCAGGTATTCGTGGGAGAGGGAGAAAGCGCGATCCGCGAATTCTTCAATGACCACGACGCGATCCGGGACCTTGGACTGCAGTCCGTCATCAACGTGCCGGTGGTGTATGGCGGCGACTGCCTGGGCACCGTCAACTTCCTGATGCCGCGCCCGGCCCTGTCGGACGCCGACGTGCACGCCGCGCGCCTGGCGGGCCTGCTGGCCCTGCCGGCGTTCCAGGCGCTGCGCCCGGAACAATGAGGCGCCGGGGCCCGGACGGGCCCCGCGTCCTCAGATCAGCGCATTGCGGATCCGCGCCGACGCCATGTCGATCACCACCACGAAAGCGACGATGATGATCATGACCGCGCAGGTCTCGGCGTAGCGGAAGCTGCGGATGATTTCCCACAGCACGGTGCCGATGCCGCCGGCGCCCACGATACCCACCACCGACGCCGACCGCACATTCGATTCAAAGCGGTACAGCGAATAAGAGATCCACAGGGGCAGCACCTGCGGAATCACGCCGTAGACGATTTCCTCCAGCGCATTCGCGCCGGTGGCGCGCACGCCTTCCACGGGCCGCGGGTCGATCGCCTCGACCGCTTCCGAGAAAAGCTTGGCCAGGACGCCCGTCGTGTGGACCCACAGGGCCAGCACGCCGGCGAACGGACCCAGTCCCACCGCGACGATGAACAGCATCGCGAACACCATTTCATTGATGGCGCGGCACGCGTCCATCAGGCGGCGCATCGGCTGGTAGACCCAGGCGGGCACCATGTTCGACGAGCACATCAGGCCCAGCGGCACCGCGACCACGATGGCCAGGAACGTGCCCCACACGGCGATCTGCACCGTGACGATCATCTCGTCCAGGTACATGCGCCAGTCGCGGAAATTGGGCGGGAAGAAATCGGCCGCGAACTGCGCCATGTTGCCGGAGTCGCGCAGCAGGTCCAGCGGACGCATGTCGGCGCCCCGCCACGACATGACGAGCAGCGCCAGCACGACGGCCCAGACAAGAAGGACCGGCAGCGACGAGCGCGGCGCGGCGGGCAGGCGGGGGGAATGCGTGGCCAGGTTCATTTTTGGGTGAGAGTCCGCTTGGGGGTTATGCAGGGAAAGAACGCCGGCGCGCCCGCGGGCGCGCCGGCGGCGCGGGCAAGGCTTACTGCTTGGCCGCGGCCGGCTGGCCCAGGCTGGCCAGCTTGCCGTCCAGTTCGGCCAGCTGCTTCTGCTTTTCGGCCTGGCCCAGCGTGGCGTCCGCCTCGACCTTGGCCTTCTCGCGGGCCAGTTCGATCTGGCGGATGGGCACGAGCTGCTGGTTGTCCGACGCGCGGAAGCCCTTGTAGGTCAGCGCCTTCAGGTTGGCCAGTTCGCGCTCGGCGTCCTTGCCCTTGCCGTAGTTGACGAAGAAGTCGCGGATCTTCGCCTTCAGGTCGGCGGGCAGGTCGCTGCGCACCACCAGCGGATCGGCGGGAATCAGCGGCGACTTCCACAGCACGCGCACGCTGTCGTTGGCGTCCTTGCCGGTGTTCAGGCGATAGCGCTCCAGCGCTTCGGTGTTGTTGACGGCCACGTCCACCTGCTTGTTGATGACCGACAGCAGGTTGGCTTCATGGTTGCTGGCGCGCACCGTCTTGAAGAAGGTCTTGGGCTCGATCTTGTTGGCGGCCCACAGGTAATAGCCGGGCACGGCGGTGCCGGACGTGGAGTTCGGATCGCCCGCGCCGTAGCTCAGCTTGGCGCCGTTCTTCAGCACGTCGTCCAGCGTCTTCAGGTTGCTGTCCTTGTTGACGATGAGCAGCGACCAGTAGCCAGGGTTGCCGTCCTTGTCGATGACCGACGCAAACACCTCGCCCTTGGCGCGGTCCACGGCCTCGATGGCCGACTTGTTGCCGAACCAGCCCATCTGCACCTTGTTGAAACGCATGCCTTCGATGATGCCGGCATAGTCCGAGGCGAAGAACGGCTTGACCGGCACGCCGATCGCACGGCTCAGGTCGTCGATGACGGGCTGCCAGACCGACTTCAGGTTGGTGGACGACTCCGTCGAGATGATGCCGAAGTTCAGCGTTTTGGCGTCTTGCGCGTAGGCCTGCGTGGCCAGCGCCGCCGTGGCGATCAGGGTGAGGAAGGTTCTGCGTAGCATGGGGTAGCTCCGGGAAAGGAAGGGGCCAGGATTCAGGCGGCTTGCGCCAGTTGGGAAAGCCGCGCCGCGGCCGGCATGGCCGGCGCCTGCGGCGCGTATTCGGGAAGCAGTTCGCTCAGCTCGGATCCGTACAGGCTGCCCAGCATCGCGGGCGTCAGGTCCGCGGACGGGCCGTCGTAGACCACCTTGCCGTGGCGCAGCGCCACCACGCGCGGGCAGTAGCGCACCGCCACGTCCACCAGGTGCAGCGACACCACGACCGCGACCTTGCGGCTGCGGTTGATCTGCGCCAGCGTGTCCATCACGCGGCGCGAAGATTCGGGATCCAGCGAGGCGATCGGCTCGTCGGCCAGGATGACGCGCGCGTTCTGCACCAGCGTGCGGGCGATCGCGGCGCGCTGCTGCTGGCCGCCGGACAGGGTGGAGGCGCGCTGAAATGCATAGTCGTCTATACCAACCTGGGCAAGCGCATCCAGGCCCTGGCGCACTTCGTCGCGCAGGAACCAGCGCGTCAGGCTGCGCCACAGGGGCACCCGCGGCAGCATGCCGGTCAGGACGTTGGTGATGACGGGCAGGCGGCCCACCAGGTTGAACTGCTGGAACACGAAGCCGATGCCGGCCCGCGCGCCGCGCACATCGCGGCTCAGGCGGCCGCCGCGCTGGATCAGCCGGCCGTTGACCGTCACGCTGCCCGCGCCCGCGTCGCCGGCCACGAAGCCGGCCAGGTGGCGCAGCAGGGTCGACTTGCCCGAGCCCGAGGCACCCAGGAGGGCGACCATCTCGCCGTCGGTCACCTGCAGGTTGACGCCGTCCAGCGCCCGCGCGCCGGCATGGAATGTCTTGCTGAGTCCTTGAACTTCGATGGCGTACGTCATCGCCGGATCCCCTTGGATGTGTTCATGGGCGCATTCTGTTTATGCGGCATGACAGCGAGATGACCCGAAGATCGAAACATTTGGCGGAAATTGGGGACACCGGAACGAACTGAAAGACGTCCGTCACAAAACCCGGCTCGCGCGTGCTGCGGCGCGGGTATATTGAAGTTGTTCCCCACTCGCTAGGCGCTCATCATGATCAAAGGTTCCTGCCTGTGCGGCCGGGTTGCGTACGAGATCAACGGTCCGCTCACCAACGCCCTCAACTGCCACTGCGTCATGTGCCGCAAGTCGCACGGCGCCGCCTTCCGCAGCCGAGCCACCGTCCAGGCCAAGGACTTCGCCTGGACCCAGGGAGAAAACCACGTCACCTGGTACAGCTCGTCGCCCGGCAGCTACCGCGGTTTCTGCGAGGCCTGCGGCACGCCGCTGCTCAGCCGCTTCGACCAGGCGCCCGATGTCTACGGCCTGCCGCTGGGCGCGCTGGACGACGACCCGGGCGTCAAGCCCGAGGCGCATTGCCACGTGTCCAGTAAGGCGCCGTGGTTCGACATCACGGACGACCTTCCGCAGCATCCCGGCGCGATCGATGAGCCCCCCGATCACCAGCCACAGGTTTCGCACCTGACCTTTTCCCACGGAAGATGAACAAGCGGCCGGCTCCGGCCTTCCCCAGGAGATCGCTATGAACGACCACGGCGTCGTACTCGACCCCGCCACCCTGCGCTTCACGCGCGAACTGCCCGCCAGCGTCCCGCAGGTCTGGGCCTGGCTCACCGAATCCGACAAGCGCGGCCGGTGGCTGGCGTCGGGCGACATGGAACTGACCGAAGGCGGCGGCGTCACCCTGAGATTCCTGCACGCCGACCTGTCGTCCGTGCCGGAGCCCACGCCCGAGGCCTACAAGCCCTATGAAGACGGCGTCACCACCCAGGGCCTGATCACCCGCTGCGAGCCGCCGCATTTGCTGGCCTATACCTGGGGCGGCTCGGCGGGTTCGCCTTCCGAGGTCACCTTTGAACTGTCCCCGCTCGGCGAGGGCGCCTTGCTGGTGCTGACCCACCGCAAGCTTGCCAGCCGGGCCGACATGGTGGACGTGGCCGGCGGCTGGCACACCCACCTGAACGTGCTGGCCGCCCGGCTCGCCGGGCGCGAACCGGGCCCCTTCTGGTCCGCCGTGGCGGCGCGCGAAGCCGAATACCAGGCGCGCATTCCGCGTTCCTGAAGTCGTTCAAGCGCAACTATCGCGACTTAGCCCGGCATAAAAACTGGCTAATCGGCTCGCTTTGCAGTAACATAAGTCCGTGATTTTTCCGCAAAAACCGGACTTCGGTCGCCCTGCGTGCCAACCTGTAGCGCCAGCGGGACTGCGCTAGTGGAAGCGCGCCAGCTACGCCAAGCTGCATCCGGTTTTTCTTGGGCGAACCCCACCACTGCCAATTGCGCCGCCGCAACCTTCGCGGCGCCCGGCATTGCAGCAGACGCTCCAACCCGCTTCTTCCGGCGATGTGCGCAAAACGCCTCTGCCGCGACCAAGGCGCGCCCCGCGCGCACTTACCCTCGGGGCGCGAGTATCCGCCATTTCAGACATCCGCTGGATGCCGTGGCCCATACCCGCGCTTGCCCGGACGTTTTTACGTTCAAACCGCTGGACCTGGTTATCTGTGTCCAACGCGCATGCCGCCTTGCGCGGCGCGCCATGCCGCCGGCTTGGCTGCGCGAATTGATCAAGGAGTAGAGAATGGCTAAAGAAGAACTCATCGAATTGGATGGCATCGTTGACGAAGTGCTGCCCGATAGCCGCTACCGCGTTAAGCTGGACAACGGCATCGAAGTCGGCGCCTACGCGTCGGGCCGCATCCGCAAGCACCGCATCCGCATCCTGGCGGGCGATCGCGTCACCCTGGAAATGTCCCCGTACGACCTGACCAAGGGCCGCATCAACTTCCGCCACAAGGACGAACGCGCGCCCGCGCCGCAGCGTCCCCAACAGTACCGCCGTTAAGCATGGGCCGCCGGCCCGGCGCCGGCTCCCCTGCTCGCTGGCTCGCGGATCTTAAGCCGGCGTCGCGGACTGCCGTAATGCGTGGAACGCCCATTCATGAAAGAATGGCGCTCCCCGCCTGGCGCGACGCCGGGCCGGATACGCACGAAGCAAGATGGATCTGAAAGAAGAATTGCAAGCCGCCGCAGACCAGCTTGCCCTGGCGCGAAAAAGATTCGTGAAGGGCGAGGACGGCCTGCGCCTGCTGCGCCAGTCGCGCGAGGCGTTCATCAACAGCCTGCGCAACACCGGCCTGACCTACGCCGAAGCCAAGACCAAATACGACAACTGCCTGGACGACCAGGAAGCCGGGCATCTGCACGTCCGGCAACAGATGGAGTACGCGGAGCGCATGCACCAGTTCGTCCTGAACCGGATCGCGCTGCAGGCCGCGCAGGTGTAAGGCGCGCCGCGCCTCAGGGCTTGAACGCCCCGATGAAGATGGCCGGATCGACGCGCGCGTCGTTCAGGCTGACGTTCCAGTGCAGATGCGGGCCGGTTGCCCGCCCCGTCGCCCCCACCTTCCCCACCACGCCGCCGCGCGGCACCTCGTCGCCGACTTTCACGTCGATGGCCGACATGTGGCAGAACATGCTGACGAAGCCCTGGCCATGGTCCAGGAACACCGTCTTGCCGTTGAAGAAGTAATCCCCCACCAGCACGACCACGCCGGCGGCCGGCGCCTTGATGGGCGTGCCCGCCGGGACGGCGAAATCGAGTCCTGAATGGGGGTTGCGCTCCTGGCCGTTGAAGAAGCGGCGCAATCCGAACGGGCTGGACAGGCGGCCGCCGTTGACGGGCCGGTCCAGCAGCAGATTGCTGGGCGTGACGCCCGCCCGATAGCCGCGGTTGGCCGCGCTCTGCTCGGCCATCTCGCGTTCGATGCGCTTCATGTCGTCCGGGTTGGGATCGACTTGGCGCGGATTCTTCAGCGTAATGTGCTGCGCCACGTACTCCTTGGCACCCACCGAGAACGCCTGCTTGCGCGGACCCTTCGCGTCCTTGACATCGACCTGCTGCTGGCCGGGCTTGACGCTCAGCGGGATGCCGACCACCGCGATCCACTGCCTGCCTTCTTCGCGCACCACCAGCACGCGGCGGCCCTGATAGCTGACCTCGGGCGCGCGCTCGGCGTCGCCCAGGGCCAGCACGGCCACGCCGCCCGGCACCCGGGCGTCGAGCTTGCGGCTGATATAGCCTTCCTGCGGCTGCGCGCGCGCCGGCCAGCCCAGGCAGACGGCGGCCGCGGCCAGGCCGGCGCGCAGGATGTCGCGGCGTTGGATCATGGGGTTTACAGGCACAGGTTGGCGGGTTCGATGATGCTCTGGTCGCGGCGCGCGATGCGCGTCGAAAGGCGCGCCTCGGTCTTGCCCTTCCAGTGGATCGTCGACAGCACGGCCTCGACGCCCAGGCTGTCTTCCTGGACCAGTTCAAACCCGTTGCGCACCGCGGTCTGCTTGAAATTCACGCCCAGGCTCTTCCAGGCGTCGGCCACGCATTGCGTGTAGTCCTCGGCCGTGCGCTGGGTGGAGCCGTAGAAGACCGGATCGCGATCGCGCACATCTTTGACGTTGGCGCAGGCGGACAGGGCGGCCAGGGCGGCGAGGGACAGGGCGATGCGAACCTTCATGACTATTGAACTCTCGGGCTGGGGATTGATCGGGGCGGCCAACTATAACGCACGGGCCCCGCGGACCCATGGACGCAAACGGGGCTGCGGGCGCCAGCTTCAGGCCTGCGGCGCCCTGCGGGCGGACTTGGGACGGAAGGCGGCGATGACCTCAGGCCGGGTTTCCGCGTACGGGCCGCCGATGAGGTCTATGCAATAGGGAATGGCGGCAAAAATGCCCGGCACCAGCACGGCGCCGTCTTCGGCCTTCAGGCCTTCCAGGGTCTCCCGGATGGACTTGGGCTGGCCGGGAAGGTTCACGATCAGGGCGGCATGGCCTTCGGTTTCGCGGATGACCGCCACTTGGCGCGACAGGATGGCGGTGGGCACGAAGCGCAGGCTGATCTGGCGCATCTGCTCGCCGAAGCCGGGCATTTCCTTGGTGCCGACCGCCAGCGTCGCTTCGGGCGTGACGTCGCGCCGGGCCGGTCCGGTGCCGCCGGTGGTCAGGACCAGATCGCAGCCGCAGCCGTCGACCAGTTCGATCAGGGCGGCGGAGATGCCGGCGGCCTCGTCGGGGATCAGGCGCTCGACCGCCTGCCAGGGCGACACCAGCGCGCCGCCCAGCCATTCGCGCAGCGCGGGCAGCCCCTGGTCCTGGTAGGCGCCGGTGGAGGCGCGGTCGGAAACGGACACCAGGCCCACGATCAGTTCATCGGGGTGGTTGCGGACGATACGGGTGGGCTCGGTCATGGGCGGGGCAAGGGTGAGTCGACGGAGGAAACGCCGCGGGCGGCGGCGCTGGGCGCGGTCAATCCTGGTAATCCAGGAGCGTCGCGCGACAACGATGCTATCGCATTCTCCACCGGGAGGACGGGCGTTGCATCAAGGCGCAAGCCTCCCGGGGTGTGGCAAAAAGGCGAATCCGGCCGCCCCCAGGGTTTACAGCGCTTGTTCCTGCCATGGACGCTGGATAACATCCGCTAACAATCGCGACCTTTGCCAAGGCCGCCGCGCTTTTTCGGGTTCCCCATGTTCAAACGCACTCTCCGGCAGCACGCCCTGGCCGCGGCGCTGACCCTGTCCGCGGCCGTAGCGGCCGGCTGGGGAGCCCTGCACGCGCTCGCCCTGAAGACCGAGCCCGTCCCGGCCGCCGCGCCCGGCATCTATATCCCCAACCTGGGCAATACGCTGGACGAACAGACGCGCAACCTCTCGCGGCTCAGCCAGGCGCTGCGCACCGGCGACCGGCTGGTGATCCTGGGCTCCTCGGAGCTGACCAGCAACGACCTGCGCTTCGTGCCCTACCGCTATCTGGCCGACGAGCTGCAGATGCCCGTGCTGGCCTACGGCCATTCGGGCTTCCAGTCGCTGGGCATGCAGTTGGTGCTGGCGGCGCTGGCCGACGACCTGTCGCCGGCCTCGCGCGTGGTCGTGATGCTGTCGCCGGGCTGGTTCGACGGCGACGGCGGACTGGGTCCGGACGAATTCAAGGAGCACGCCAACCCGCTGCTGCCCCGTCTGCTCAGGCAGCCCGAGGGCCGCGCGCAGGTCGTCCGCTGGCTGGGCGACAAGGGCGACGCCGGCGTGCTGTGGTCCATGGCGGCCGAGCAGGCCTACGTATTCCGCCAGCGCCTGGCCGGTCTCTGGGCGCCCGCCCATGCCGCGCCCGCCCCCGAACCGGAGCGCCAGGGCCCGGCGGCCGCGGCCCGCGTGGTGGATTGGGATGCGCTGGCAGGCGAGGCCCAGGCGGCCGAGCAGGCGCTGATGACCGGCAACCGCTATGCCGTGCGCGATGAGTTCTTCAACAAGTACCTGCGCGCCATCCCCGAGGGCGGCAAGACCGCCTACCTGCCCCAGCCGCTGACCGGCCGCGACGAACTGCGCGAACTCGACGCCCTGATGGCCCTGCTGCGCCAGCGCGGCGCCGACGCGCTGTTCGTCATGCAGCCGCTGCACCCCATGGTGTTCAAGGACCTGGACCGCTTCGAGCCGGTCCGGCGCCAGGTCGCCGCGCTCTGCCAGCGCTATGCGATGACCTGCATGGACATGTACGACGCGCCCTTCGAGGTGGGCACGCTGCGCGACGTCCAGCACCTGGGCGAACTGGGCTGGCTGCGCGTGAACCAGAAGATTGCCGAGGTATTCCGCCCATGAAAAGAACGCTCTGGCTCTGCCTGCTCTACCTGGGCCTGCTGGCCGTCATGGTGATCCAGGCGGACACGTCCGCCAACCTGGGCAAGCCGATGGAAATCGAGTTCCAGTACTCGAAGTTCTAGGGCCGCGGCAGACGCACGACCCGCCTGCGACGTCCGGCCTTTCGGGGACAGGTCACAAATCTGCAATAATCGGGGCCTCTCGCCGGAACCTCGCCCCCGTCCCCATGTTCGACCTCTTCCACGGCCTAGACCTTTGGGTTGGCCTCAGCCTCGTGCTGGCCCTGACATTCGTCCTGGCCTTCGAATTCATCAACGGCTTTCACGACACGGCAAACGCCGTGGCGACCGTCATTTACACCAAGGCCATGCCGCCGCACCTGGCGGTGGTGCTCTCCGGCATCTTCAATTTCCTGGGCGTGCTGTTGGGCGGGGTGGGCGTGGCCTACGCCATCGTCCATCTGCTGCCCGTCGAACTGCTGATCAACGTGGATACCGGCCGCGGCCTGGCCATGGTGTTCGCCATGCTGGCGGCGGCCATCGCCTGGAACCTGGGCACCTGGTACTTCGGCATCCCGGCGTCCAGTTCGCACACCCTGATCGGCTCGATCCTCGGCGTGGGGCTGGCCAATGCCCTGATCACCGACCTGCCGCTGGGCGAAGGCGTGAACTGGGGCAAGGCCATCGATATCGGCCTGTCGCTCGTGGCCTCGCCGATTGCCGGGTTCGTGGTGGCGGGCGGACTGCTGCTGGCGCTCAAGCGCTGGCTCCCGCTGTCCAAGATGCACAAGACGCCCGAACAGCGCCGCGCCATCGACAACAAGAAGCACCCGCCCTTCTGGAACCGCCTGGTGCTGGTGCTGTCGGCCATGGGCGTGAGCTTCGTGCACGGCTCGAACGACGGCCAGAAAGGGATCGGCCTGATCATGCTGGTGCTGATCGGCATCGTGCCCGCGAATTTCGTGCTGGACACCAACAGCACCACCTACCAGATCGAGCGCACCCGCGACGCGGCCAACCACCTGCTGGTGTTCTACCAGCGCAACGAGACGATGCTGGGCGACTATCTGGCGCTCAAGCGCACCGATATCCAGGAAGAACTGCCGGCCAATTTCCGCTGCGATCCGGCCCTGACCGTGCCGACCATCATCGCGCTGCAGACCGACCTGCACGGCGTAAGCAACTACAGCGACCTGTCGGCCGAGAAGCGGATCGCGGTGCGCCGCTACCTGCTGTGCCTGGACGACACGGCCAAGAAGGTGGCCCGCATTGAAGGGCTGCCGGCCCGCGAACGCGCGGATCTGCAGCGCCTGCGCGCGGACCTGACGGCCACCACCGAATACGCGCCGTTCTGGGTGATCGTGGCGGTCGCCCTGGCGCTCGGCGCGGGCACCATGGTCGGCTGGCGCCGCGTGGTCCTGACGGTGGGCGAAAAGATCGGCAAGCAGGGCATGACGTACGCCCAGGGCATGTCGGCGCAGCTGACGGCGGTGGGGGCCATCGGCCTGGCCAACGTGTTCAGCCTGCCCGTATCGACCACCCACGTACTGTCCTCCGGCGTGGCGGGCACGATGATCGCCAACAAGACGGGGCTGCAAGGCAACACCGTGCGCAACATCCTGCTGGCCTGGGTGCTGACGCTGCCTGCCTCGATGCTGCTGGCCGCCGGCCTGTTCTGGATCGGCGTGCAGATCGCGGGCTGATCTTCAGGCCGTGCAGGCAATCTGCACGGCCGATGCAACACTCTGGGTATCGCGCCGGGCTGGCGCGGCGCGCCTGCCGGCGTCTACGATGGCGCCATGGCTACCCGATCCCCTACCCTGCATTACATTTTTGATCCGCTCTGCGGCTGGTGCTACGGCGCCGCGCCGCTGGTGGAGGCCGCCCGCGGCATACCCGGCCTGAACATCGAGCCCCATGGCGGCGGCATGATGACAGGCAGCAACCGCCAACCGGTCACCGACGCCCTGCGCCGCTATGTCATGCCGCATGACGAGCGCATCGCCGGCCTGACCGGACAGGTTTTCGGCCCCGACTATTTCGACGGCCTGCTGCGCGACAGCGGCGCCGTGTTCGATTCCGGGCCTCCCACCACCGCGATCCTGGCCGCGCAGGCGCTGGCCGGCCGCGGCCTGGACCTTCTGCGCCGCATCCAGCACGCCCACTATGTGCAGGGCCTGCGCATCGCCGATTCCGCCGTGCTCCAGGATCTGGCCGCCGACATCGAACTGGACGCCGCCGCCTTCGCCGCCGCCTATGCCGACGCCGACGGCGCCCCCACCGCCGCACACATCGCGGCCAGCCGCAAGCTGCTGGGGCAGCTCGGGGGCACGGGCTTTCCCACGCTGGCGCTGGAGCGCGACGGCGTCTACGCGCTGCTGGAGCCCAGCCGCTACCTGGGCCGGCCCGAACAATGGCAGGCGCACCTGCGGGAACGCATCCAGGGCGCGGCCTGACCCGGCGGGTGACGCCCGCCGCAGGCGGCTCAGGACTCTTCGATGTCCCCGTCCCGCTGCAAGGCGCGGTGCATGGCGGGCCGGTCGCCCAGGCGTTCGACATAGGCGCCGAAGACCGGCGTTTCCGGGATGATCTTCATCTGCATCATGTACTGCAGCGAGCCGCCCAGCACGATATCCACGGCGGAGAACCTGTCGCCCAGGAAAAACGTCCGCGCCTGCAGCACCCGCGTCAGCACCTGTTCGACCTCGTCGGCCGATGCCCACCCCAGCGCCGGCTGGTGGGGCGTCTTGAAGGCGCGCTCGACCATGGCGGGCTCGAATACGCCGGTGGAATAGGCCAGCCAGGTCAGATAGGGCCCGCGCTGGCGGTCACCCACCAGCGGCCCCAGCCCGCCCTGCGGAAAGAGATCGGTCAGGTACAGCGCGATGGCGGGCGTTTCGAAGATGGGAACGCCGTCGTGCACCAGCGCGGGCACCTTGCGGTGGGGATGGATGTCGATGTAATCCGAAGGGATATGGCCCGCGCCGTCGCTCCCGTGGATCGACACCATTTCCGTGTCGTAGGGCACGCCCAGTTCTTCGAGCAGCCACAGAATCCGGAACGACCGCGAGCGCGGCGCATGGTAGAGCGTAAGCATGGTCGGCCTCCTTGGGGGTCCGACCATTTTGCCTTGCGGGCCGCTACGCCGCCAAGGCCAGCAATATCCCGTATCCGGCCATCCCGAGCAGCACGGCAGCGCCCGTGTTGCTGACCAGGCGCGCCGCCACGCCGGTGACGGCCAGCCCGCCCACGTAGGGCGCGATCCGGGCCGCCTGCTCGCCCGCGCCCAGCAGGTCAGGCACGATGACGGCGGCGGCGATGCCCGCCAGCAGGGACGGACCGAGCGCGGCCAGCGCGGAGCCTTCGCGCGAAAGATGGCGCAGCAGGCGGCTGCGCTCGGACAGCATGAAGGGCAGCGCGCGCGTCAGATAGGTGATGACCGCCATGGCGATCACCGCCCCCCAGAATTCCAGTCCGCCGGCGTTCATGCGGGTCTCCTCAGGCGATAGGCCGCGCAGCCGATGACAGCGCCGACCAGGATGGCAAGGCTGGTGTGCCCCAGGGCGGCCACCAGGCCCGCGCCCGCCACGGCGGCCACGATGGGCAGGCCCATCCCCCGCCTGGCGCTCTGGCAGACCAGCGCCATGAACAGCGCCGGCAGCGCAAAGCGCATCACCTGGGACAGCATGGGGTAGTGGCGTTCCAGCCCGTCGCCCGCGTACACGCCCACGGCGGTGCCGGCGATCCAGGTCAGCCAGGCGCCCAGTCCCAGGGCGATCATCCATCCCTGGCGGCGGCCCGGCGCCACGCCCTGCAGGCGGTTGAAGGCGGTGGCGAAGACTTCGTCGGTCAGCAGGAACGCCACCTTCAGGCGGTCGTGCAACTCGGGCGGCAGGAAACGCGACAGCAGCGGCCCGTACAGCAGATGGCGCGCGTTGAGCAGCGAGCACAGCGCCACCACCCACAGCCAGGGCGTGCCGGCCTTGATCGAGGCCAGCAGCAGGAACTGGCTGGCGCCGGCATAGACCAGGACCGAGATCAGGATGACTTGCAGCGGACTCAGGCCGGCGGCGATGCCGGCGATGCCGAAGGTCACGGCCACCGGGAAGTAGCCGATCATGACGGGCAGGCAGGATTTCAGTCCATCGATGCGCGCGCTGCCAGGCATTGCGGGCGGGGCGGCGGGGGGAGTCTCCAAGGTGCTTTTCGCTTCTTCGTGTTGCGGCAGGCGCCCATTCTACCTACCCCCGCGGCCCGGCTCAGGGCGGGTGCACCGTCCCCCGGACACGCCGCGGCGCATCCCCGGGACATCGCATTAGTCCGGCGCCCCCAGCGCGCGCAACTGGGCTTTCAGCCGGCGCACTTCCTGGCTCAGGTCCAGGATGAGCGCCACCGCGTCCAGGCCGGCGCCAAAGTCATGCTCCAGGCGCCGCGCGTGCAGCGCGCGCTGCAGGTCCAGGCTGTAAAACCGCCACTCCGAGGGGCCGCGGCCGCTGGCGTTGACGATGCCGACCTCGACCAGCCGGGCCACCCATTCCACTTCCGCGCCGCAGGCGCGGGCCAGGTCGTCCGCGCTGAGCGGCTGCGCCTTGCCCACGACGGTCGCGCTGGTGATCACAATCTTCTTCATGGTCAGACCCCCAGGTGGCGTCGCGGGTTGAAGGGCAGGTCCTGCTGCAGCTTGCGGTAGGCCGCCTTGGCGGCGTCGCTGTCGGCCGGGGGCAAGACCAGGTCCAGCACCAGATACAGGTCGCCCGCCGGATCGCCCGGGATGCCGCGCCCGCGCAACCGCAGCTTGCGGCCGTTGCCGGAACCGGGCGGGATGGAGACCTCGACCGTACCGCCGGGCGTGGGCGCCTGGACGCTGGCGCCCAGCGCCGCCTCCCATGGCGCCACCGGCAGCGTCATGTAGAGGTCGCGGCCTTCGGCGCGGTAGCGTGGATGCGGCTTGAAGCGCACTTCCAGATAAAGGTCGCCGTTTTCGGCGCCGCCATAGCCGGGCATGCCCTGCCCGGCCAGCCGGATGTACTGGCCTTCGCGCACGCCGGCCGGGATCTTGACGCTGAGCGTGCGGCTCTGCATGTGCGGGCGGCCCTGGTCGTCCATCTGCATGGACCGCAGGCTGATGTCGCGTGTGGCGCCCTTGAGCGCGTCCTCCAGGTCCACCTCGATCGCGGCGTGATGGTCTTCGCCGCGCGCGCGGAACTCCTGCTGGCGCGCGCCATGCCGCTGGGCGCGGCCGCCGAACAGCGAAGAAAAGAAATCGCTGAACTGCGCCTCGTCGCCAGGGGCGGCGCCGCGGTGGAACTCGAAACCTTCGTCCCAGCCGGGCGGCGGCTGGAACCCGCCGTCGGGCGAAACACCCGCCGCCAGGTTGTCGTAGGCTTGTCGCTTTTCGGCGTCGCGCAGCACGTCGTAGGCTTCGTTGACGTCGCGCATGCGGACCTCGGCGTCGCTTTCCTTGCTGACGTCCGGGTGGTATTTGCGGGCGAGCTTGCGGTACGCCTTCCGGATTTCGTCGTCGGACGCGCCCTGCTCCACCCCGAGAATGCTGTAGTAGTCCTTGAACTCCATATGCCAGCTCACCTTGAGGGTTGAGGCCGCACCCGGGTCAAGCCCGTTCCGGCCTTGAATAGCCAGAAGATAGGGGTTATGGACCGATTTTTCAATGCGCTTGCCCGCCACGCTTTGCCGTCATTTGCGCGGCGCGCATAATGATCGGTTGCCGCGCATCCGTCCCCGCGACGGATCGGCGCACCTGTCCCGCCCCCATCTGCGGGCCGTCCTCAAGCCCTGCACCAGGAACCGATCGTGCTGGAAATCATCGACGTCGACTTCAACAACCCCGAACACGGCCGCCAGGTGCTGGCCATGCTGAACGAGTACGCCAGCGGCCCCATGGGCGGCAACTCGCCACTGCCGGAATATGCGCAGGCGAACCTCATCGCCGAACTGGCCCGGCGCCCCACCGCGCACGCGCTGCTGGCGCGCATCGACGGCGAGGCCGCGGGCGTGGCGATCTACCTGGAAGGCTTCTCCACCTTCGCCTGTCGACCGCTGCTCAACCTGCACGACCTGGGCGTGGCGCCGAAATTCCAGGGCCAGGGCGTGGGCAGGCATCTGCTGGAAGCGCTGGAAGCGCGGGCGCGCCAGATGGGCTGCTGCAAGATCACGCTGGAGGTGCTGGAAGGCAACGCGGTGGCCCAGGGCCTGTACCGCAAGCTGGGCTTCGAGGGCTATGCGCTGGACGACACCACCGGCCGCGCCATGTTCTGGCAGAAAAAGCTGGCCGCCTGAATGGCGTAGTATTGATTTTTTCGCCCGGGGCACTGGCGCCGCCGGGTCGGCAGACACAAGACGCAGGAAATCGCGATGAAGATGAGCAACATCCCCTTCGGCACCACGGACTGGTCCGAGGTGGAGCGCACGGAACACGCCGGCGACACCGGCATGGCGTACTGGCGCACCCGGCAATTTGGCGACCTGCGGGTGCGCATGGTGGAATACACGGCCGGCTACCTGGCCGACCACTGGTGCAGCAAGGGACACATCCTGTTCTGCCTGGAAGGCGAACTGCACACCGAACTGGAAGACGGCCGGCAGTTCGTGCTGACCCCCGGCATGAGCTACCAGGTGGCCGACCAGGCCGAACCCCACCGCTCGTCCACCGCCACCGGCGCGAAGCTCTTCATCGTGGACTGACGCGCCGGCGCGACACGGCCGGATTGCAGTTGCGTTACGCTTTGCCATACGTTACCCCGCCTGACCGGAGACAAGCTTTGGGCGCCCCGATTACGCTATACGTCGATTCCCTGTTCCTGAGTCCCTACGCCATGTCGGTGTACGTGGCGCTGACCGAAAAGCAACTGCCTTTCGAAGTGCGCCCCATCGACCTGGCCGCCGGCGAACAGCGCATGCAGCCGTTCCAATGCCGCGCGCTGACCGCCCGCGTGCCGGCGCTGACGCACGCGGACTTCAACCTGACCGAATCCAGCGTCATCGCCGAATACCTGGACGAAGCATTTCCGCCGCCCAAGCACGTCGCGCTGTACCCGTCCGACATGCGCGAACGCGCCCGCGCCCGCCAGTTGCAGGCGTGGCTGCGCAGTGACCTGGCCCCCCTGCGCCAGGAGCGCCCCACCGAGACCGTGTTCTACGGCGCCGCCGGCCTGCCCTTGTCCGACGCGGCCCATGCCGCCGCGGCCAAGCTGATCCAGGTGGCCAGCCACCTCATCGGCGTGGGACAAACGACGCTGTTCGACGCATGGTGCATCGCCGACACCGACCTGGCGGTCATGCTCAAGCGCCTGTCCCAGGACGACCTGCCCGACACCCTGCGCGACTACGCCGACGCCCAATGGCAGCGGCCGGCCGTGCAGAAATGGCTGGAACACAACGCCGCCGCCCGCTAGCAGCGCCCGGGCGGCTTTCCTCCTGACCTGATCGACGGGGCCGCGCCCGGGAGCCGCGATGCAATTGCTGGATCACGTCTCCATCACCGTTTCCAGCCTGGACGCCGCCCGCCCGTTCTATGACGCCGTGATGCAGGCGCTGGGTGCGGACAAGGTCTACGATCGCCCCGACGCCCTGGGCTACGGCGAACGCTGCCGTCCGGGCAACGGCCGCCACAGCTATCTGTCCGTCTTCGCCACGGCCGGCGCGCCGCCGGGGATACCGCCACCGGGGATACCGCCACCGGATGCCGCCGCCGGCGCCCGGCGCCACTGGTGCTTCAAGGCGCCCAGCCGCGCGGCCGTCGACGCCTTCCACGCCGCGGGCCTGGCCCACGGCGGGCGCGACGAAGGCGCCCCGGGCCTGCGTCCCCACTACCACCCCCAGTACTACGCCGCCTTTCTGCTGGACCCTGACGGCAATCGCATAGAAGCTGTCTGCCACGACCCGGGGTGAGTCTTGCCGCGCGCGCCGGGCATGCTGTCCCCGACTATTTTTGACCCGGGTCAACCGCGCTGATGTTGCACCGCAGCATCCATTGCGGTGTAATGGAGAGGTCAAATCTGCCGGTTCCACTGGGGACCGGCCCGGCGGCCTTCTGCCGCCAGCAGCTACTTACAGGAGATCGCCATGGCCGGATCCGGCAACGATCACGCGCCCGCCCCGTCCTTCAACCCCTGGACGGCCGCCTACGAATACGCTGTGGACGCCTGGCAGCGCGGCGTGCTCTACGCGGACGTGATGCGACAGCGCGGCAATCAATACCACGCCCACATGGCCAAGCGCGCGCCCAACGTGCTCAGCATGGAGTTCGAACTGGTGCTGGACGGGCGCGAGCTGCCCCGCCCCGTCAATTACGGCCTCCTGCGCATCAAGCCGCCGGCCGGCGTGGAAACCGATCCCATCAAGCGCCCCTTCCTGGTGGTGGATCCGCGCGCGGGACACGGCCCCGGCATCGGCGGCTTCAAGCCGGAAAGCGAGATCGGCGTGGCGGTGCGCGCGGGACACCCGTGCTATTTCGCGACCTTCCTGCCCCAGCCCATGCCCACCCAGACCGTCGAAGACGTGATGATGGCCGAGGCGCGTTTCCTGGAAGAAATCATCGCCCTGCACCCGGATGCGGAAGGCAAGCCGGTGGTCGTGGCCAACTGCCAGGCAGGCTGGCAGATCATGATGACCGCGGCGGTCCGCCCCGAACTGTTCGGCCCCATCATCGTGGCCGGCGCACCGCTGTCCTACTGGGCGGGCTGGCGCGGCATGAACCCCATGCGCTACGCCGGCGGGCTGCTGGGCGGAAGCTGGCTCACGGCCATGACCAGCGACCTGGGCAACGGCAAGTTCGACGGCG
The DNA here is from genome assembly GCF_039673305.1 of Achromobacter spanius. Taxonomy (GTDB): domain Bacteria; phylum Pseudomonadota; class Gammaproteobacteria; order Burkholderiales; family Burkholderiaceae_B; genus Achromobacter; species Achromobacter spanius_F. The sequence goes on along the minus strand of NZ_JBDJLJ010000015.1, from coordinate 97,709 downwards.
CCTGGCTGGTGCAGAACTTCGAGAACCTGAATCCCGCCAACACCCTGTGGTCCAAGCAGTACAACCTGTATTCCAAGGTGGACACCGAAGCCGACCGCTACCTGAGCTTCGAGAAATGGTGGGGCGGCCACGTGTTCCTGAACGGCCCCGAAATCCAGTACATCGTCGACAACCTGTTCGTCGGCAACCGCCTGGCCACCGCCGGCCTGGTGACCTCGGACGGCATCCGCATCGACCTGCGCAACATCCGTTCGCCCATCGTGGTGTTCTGCTCGAAGGGCGACAACATCACGCCCCCGCCCCAGGCGCTGGGCTGGATCCCCGACCTGTACCAGAACGAAGCCGAGATCCTCGCCCACGGCCAGACCATCGTCTACGCCGTGCACGAAAGCATCGGCCACCTGGGCATCTTCGTGTCGGGCAGCGTGGCCCGCAAGGAGCACCAGGAATTCACGTCCAACATCGACATGATCGATGTGCTGCCTCCGGGCATCTACCAGGCCGAGATCGCCGACAAGACGCCGGACACGCCCAACGCGGACCTGGCCTACGGCAACTACGTGCTGTCCTTCGAACAACGCAAGCTGGACGACGTGCGGGCCATCGTCGACCGCAACGAAGAGGACGACCAGCGCTTTGCCGCCGTCGCCCGCATCTCCGACATCAACCTGGGCATGTACCGCAGCTTCATGCAACCTTGGCTGCGCGCTTTGGTCACGCCGCAATCGGCTGAATGGATGCAGCGCCTGCACCCCCTGCGCCTGCCCTACGAGCTGATCTCGGATCGCAACCCGGCGATCGCGCCGATCGCCCAGGTGGCCGAGCAGGTGCGCGAACACCGCCAGCCGGCCTCGCCCGCCAATCCCTTCGTGGTGGCGCAGGAAATGTTCTCGAACATGGTCGAGACCAGCCTGAACATCTGGCAGGAACTGCGCGACTCCGCCGACGAACGCACGTTCATGAGCGTTTACGGTTCGCCGGTGGTGCAGGACCTGGCGGGGCTGGGCGCGAAGTCGGGCCCGCCGCGCAGGCATCCCGGCGTGTCGCCGGAGCATCGCCGTTTCATGGAAGATCGCGCCGCCGAACTGCGCTCGATGCTGCAGGAAGGCGGCCTGCGCGTGGCGGCCATCCGCATGCTGCTGTACGTGTCGGGCGCCGAAGGCGGCCTGGACGAGCGCAGCTTCGCCCTGATCCGCAAGATGCGCGCCGAAGCCGACAACGCGCTGACCCTGGAGGAATTCAAGGACGTCATCCGCGAACAGGCCCTGATGATGACGCTGGACTCCGCCGCCGCGATCCAGGCCATGCCGCGCCTGCTCGAAGGCTCGACGGCGGCCGAAATCCGCGGCGGCCTGGATGCAATGAAGGGTGTGCTGGAGGCCGCCGAGCCGCTGAGCGACGCCGCGCGCGAAAGCCTGGGCGAGATGGAGCGCATCTTCGAATCGGCCGAGCGCCGCGCGCGCAAGCGCGAACAGGGCGAGACGCCCGCGGCCGCCAGGCGGGCGGCAAGCGCCGCCACGGCCGACCCGGTCGATGACCTGGTCAAGGCCGCCGCGCAGGTTCCGGCCAAGACCGCCAAGCCCCACCGCGCCGCGGCCCGCAAGGCCACGAACGGCAGCGCCGCGCCCAAACCCGTCGCAAAGGCCGCGACCAAGACCGCAGCCAAGCCCGCCGCCAAGGCTCCGGCCACCCGCGCCGCTGGCAAATCCGCTTCCCGTCAATCTTCCAAGGCCTAGCCCCCATGAGCCTGCCCACGTCCACGCACTACGACAAACTCATCGCGCGCGCACAGACGCTGGAGCCGGCCGCGTGCGCCATCGCCCACCCGTGCGACGAGCCCTCGCTGTCGGCTGCGCTGGAGGCCCGCGACCTGGGCCTTCTGCAGCCCATCCTGGTGGGCCCCGAGGGCAAGATCCGCGACACCGCCGCCCAGTTCAAGCTGAACCTGGGCGATGCCCGCATCGTCGACGCGCCGCACAGCCACGCGGCCGCCGAAACGGCCGTGGCGCTGGTGCGCAGCGGCGAGGCCTCGCTGCTGATGAAGGGCAGCCTGCACACCGACGAGCTGATGCACGAAGTGGTGGCGCGCACGACCGGGCTGCGCAGCGGCCGGCGCATCAGCCACGTGTTCATCATGGAAGTGCCCACCTATCCGGAGCCGCTGTTCATCACCGACGCCGCCATCAACATCTTCCCCGACCTGGAAACCAAGGCCGACATCATCCGCAACGTGATCGACCTGCATCTCGGGCTGGGCCTGGGCGAGCCCCGCGTGGCCATCCTGTCGGCCGTGGAGCAGGTGACGCCCAGCATTCCCAGCACCATCGAGGCCGCCGCGCTGTGCAAGATGGCCGACCGCGGCCAGATCTCGGGCGGCGTGCTCGACGGTCCGCTGGCGCTGGACAATGCCATCAGCCCGGATGCCGCGCGCATCAAGGGCATTCGGTCGCCCGTGGCCGGCGTGGCGCAGGTGCTGGTGGTGCCCGATCTCGAGGCCGGTAACATGCTGGCCAAGAACCTGACTTTCCTTGCCAACGCGGAAGCGGCCGGCATCGTGCTGGGCGCGCGCGTGCCCATCATCCTGACCAGCCGCGCGGACAGCCCGCGCTCGCGCCTGGCGTCCTGCGCGGTGGCCGCGATCTACGCCAGCCATCTCGCGCAGCTCCAGGCCAGCCCCCTGGCGTGACGTAACCCTCCCGCCCGCTTGCGCGGGTCCTGCGCGACTTGTCTCAACGTGGAATCACAGCGCCATGAGCGATACCATCCTCGTCATCAACGCCGGCAGTTCCAGCATCAAGTTCTACCTGTACGACATCGACGGCAAGCAGGAACTGGCCCCGCGCCTGGGCGGCCAGCTTGAAGGGATCGGCACCACGCATCCGCGGCTGCGGGTGCGCGACGCGGCGGGCCAGACGCTGGTCGAACGCGACATCGCGCCCAGCCATGCCCCCGACGTGCCCAACGCGCAGGAGGTCGTGGGCACCTGGCTGAGCGGGCACCTGGGCGGCGCGCCGCTGGCGGTGGGGCATCGCGTGGTGCATGGCGGGCCGGACCTGTCCGAACCCGTGCTGATCGATGACGACATCCTGGCCAGGCTCGCCGCCTTCACGCCGCTTGCGCCGCTGCACCAGCCCAACAACCTGGCGCCGATCCGCGTCATCCGCGAGCGCCGGCCCTGGATCCCGCAGGTCGCGTGCTTCGACACCGCCTTCCACCGCAGCCACTCCGACGTCGCCGACCGCTATGCACTGCCCGAGCGCCTGTACCTGGAAGGCGTGCGCCGCTACGGTTTCCATGGCCTGTCGTACGAATACATCGCGCAGCGCCTGAAGCAGGCGCTGCCCGACATCGCCATGGGCAAGATCGTCGCCGCCCACCTGGGTTCCGGCGTGTCCGCCTGCGCCATGCACCAGGGCAAGAGCGTGGACAGCACCATGGGCTTCACCGCGCTGGAAGGCCTGCCGATGGGCACGCGGCCCGGCCGCCTGGATGCCGGCGTGGTGCTGTGGATGATGGAACAGGGCATGAGCCACGACGAGATCGAGCACATGCTTTATCACGACTGCGGCATGAAGGGGCTGTCCGGCATCGGCAACGACATGCGCGAATTGCTTGCCAGCGATGCGCCGTCGGCCAGGCTGGCGCTTAAATACTTCGCCTGGCGCGTGGCCGAAGGCATGATCGGCCTGGGCTGCGCCATGAACGGCATCGACGGCATCGTCTTCACCGCCGGCGTGGGCGAAAATTCCGCCGAGATCCGCCAGGCCATCAGCGAACACTGGGGCTGGCTGGGCATCAAGCTGGATCCGGAGCGCAACGCCCGGCACGGCCCGCGCATCTCCAGCGACGACAGCCGCATCGGCGTCTACGTCGTGCGCACAAACGAGGAGCTGATCATCGCGCAGCACACCCTCGCCCTGGTGCGCCAGCAATGAACGCCCGGCTGCCGCTGGCGGGCAAGCGCGGACTGGTGACCGGCATCGCCAACGCCGACTCCATCGCCTGGGGCTGCGCCAAGGCGTTCCGCGCGATGGGCGCGGAACTGGCCGTGACCTACCTGAACGACAAGGCGTTGCCGCACGTGGAGCCGCTGGCCCGGCAGGTCGACGCCCGGTTGCTGATGCCGATGAACCTGCTGAACGACGGCGAGCTGGAGGCCGTGTTCGAGCGCATCACGCAGGACTGGGGCGCGCTCGACTTTGTGCTGCATTCCGTGGCCTTCGCGCCGCGCGATGACCTGCACGGCCGCGTCACCGACTGTTCGCGCGCCGGCTTCCTGCAGGCGATGGACGTGTCGTGCTGGTCCTTCATCCGCATGGCCAAGCTGGCCGAGCCGCTCATGGAAAACGGCGGCGCCCTCTTCTGCATGAGCTACTACGGCTCGCAGATGGTGGTCGAGCACTACAACATGATGGGGCCGGTAAAGGCCGCGCTGGAATCCGCCACCCGCTACCTGGCGGCGGAACTCGGCCCGCAAGGCATCCGCGTGCATGCGATATCGCCGGGGCCGCTCAAGACGCGCGCCGCCTCCGGCATCGCGGAGTTCGATTCGATGCTGGACCGCGCCCAGGCCAAGGCGCCCGCGCGCAGCCTGGTTTCCATCGACGACGTGGGCGAAGCCACCGCCTGGCTGGCCACCGACGCCGCGCGCCTGATGACCGGGCAGACCCTGTACATCGACGGCGGCTATCACATCATCGACTGAGCCGTTCAGGCCAGCGTGTCGGGCGGCTTCTGGCGCCAGCGCTCGATCGCCTCGACGGCCTGCTCCGGGCTGCCGAAGATCTTGTCGCGGCCGATCTTCTTGACCAGGCCGGAGCGCTCCAGCGCGGTGCGGAACTTGCCGTGGCCGCCCGCGACCAGCAGCGTGATGCCGCGCTCGTCCAGCACGCGCTTGAGCTCGTACAGGGCCTCGACCGCATCGGCGTCGGCCTGGGTCATGGCCTCGGCGTCCAGCACGAACCAGCGCACGTCGCCCGCCTGCTCGATGACTTCGCGGGCGCGCCGGCGAAAGGCGTCGGCGTTGAAGAACCACACCGAGGATTCGAACAGCCAGATCACCGTGCCGGGCACCGGCTGCGCTTCCGGATTCAGGTGCAGCTTGCCCAGCACGGATTCGCCGGGCAGGCGGCCCAGCAGCGCATCGCGCGGATTGCCCGACACGTACATGGCGTACAGCAGCGTTGCGCCCACCGACACGGCCACGCCCTGCAGCACCCCGAACCCCACCACCCCCACCGCGGCAATGATGCCGAACGCCAGTTCGATCCGCGAGATCCGGGCCAGGCGCATGAAAGCATGCCCGTCGAACAGGCTGGCCGCCGCCAGCAGCAGGATGGCCGACAGCGCCGCCTGCGGCAGCCAATACAGCGGGGCGCTCAAGAGGCCCACCACCACCGCCAGCGCCGCGGCGGCGCTGATGCTGACCAGCGGCGAGGACCCGCCCGCCACCAGCCCCACCGCCGTGCGCGAGTCGGCGCCCGTCACGACATAGCCCTGGAACAGGCCGGCGGCCACGTTGGCCGCGCCGAAGCCCACCAGTTCGCGGTTCGGGTCCACGTGCTCGCCCGATCGGGCGGCAAAGCTGCGGGCCGTGACGATGCCGCTGGAAAAGCTGACGACCAGCACGCCGGCGGCGCCAAGCAGGATGCTGTCCACCCCTTCCAGCCGCATCGGCAGGCTGAATGCGGGCAGGCCGGCGGGCACTTCGCCCACGACCGCGATGCCCAGCGCCGGAAAATTGAAGATCCACGAAAGCACGCAGGCGCCGGCCACCAGCAGGATGGGCCCGGGCCAGGTGGGCCGCCAGCGCTTGACGGCCACCAACAACAGGCATGAGGCCAGCCCCAGGCACAGCGTGGGAATCTGGATTTCGGACAGGCGGCGCGAGAGTTCCATGAACGGGTGCACCAGGCCGCTGTTGCGCAGCCCCACCCCCGTCAGGCCGCTGAGCTGCGACATCGCCAGCGTGATCGCCACCCCCGCCATGTAGCCGATCAGCACGGGCCGCGACAGCAGGTTGGCCAGTACGCCCAGGCGCAACACGCGCGCGACCAGGCACCCTATGCCGACGGTCAGCGCGATGCTCGTGGCGCCCAGCAGGCGGTCTTCGGGGGTGGTCAGCGCCATGCCCGTCAGGGTGGCGGCGATCAGGGTGCAGGTGGCCGTGTCGGGACCGACGATCAGCGTGCGCGACGATCCGAACAGGGCGTAGCCGAGCATGCCCGCGATGGCGGCCCACAGCCCGGCAACGGGCGGCACGCCCATCATGGCGGAATACGCCAGGCCGACCGGCAGCGCGACAGCGGCCACGCTCAGGCCGGCGGTGACGTCGCGCCGCGCGGATTCCCGGGTGATGCCCCGGAAGTTGTTCAGGCCAGGAAGGAAGCGTAGGTTCATGGTGCAGCGGGACTACGGAATGAAACACTCCCGCACGGCGCGGGATGAACGCAAGCCTACACCAAGCCTGTCGCACGCAGCGCAGGAGGCATCAAGCCAGTGGGAATTTTAGGGCCCGCGTGGCGCTGTGTCAGACACCCGCGAGGCGACGGCCCGGACATGACGCCCGTCTCGTACGGGTGCCAGACAGCTTCCGCGGACAAAATAATGCCCCGCCGTCGAACCGCCCCGAGGCGGGGCAGCCCCACGGCGGGGCAGCAGCGCGCGAAACGCGCGCAGCGTGGGCGCGCGTTACTGCTTGCTCGCCCTTGCTTCCAGCACGGCCACGGCCGGCAGGGTCTTGCCTTCCAGGAACTCCAGGAAGGCGCCGCCGCCGGTCGAGATGTAGCCGACCTGTTCGCCGATGCCGTACTTGGCGATGGCGGCCAGGGTGTCGCCGCCGCCGGCGATCGAGAAGCCTTCCGAGTCGGCGATGGCGCGCGCCACCACTTCGGTGCCGTTGGCGAACTGGTCGAACTCGAACACGCCCACCGGGCCGTTCCAGACGATGGTGCCGGCCTTCTTCAGGATCTCGGCCAGCTGCGCCGCGGTCTGCGGGCCGATATCCAGGATCATGTCGTCGTCGGCCACGTCGGTGGCTGCCTTGACGGTGGCTTCGGCATTGGCGCCGAACGACTTGGCGCACACCACGTCCACCGGGATCGGCACGGCCGCGCCGCGCTTTTTCATGATGTCGATGACGGCGCGCGCCTGGTCGACCTGGTCGGGCTCGGCCAGCGACTTGCCGATGGACAGGCCGGCGGCCAGCATGAAGGTGTTGGCGATGCCGCCGCCCACGACCAGCTGGTCGACCTTGTCGGCCAGCGACTGCAGGATCGACAGCTTGGTCGACACCTTGGAGCCGCCCACGATGGCGACCAGCGGACGCTTGGGCTCATGCAGCGCGCGGCCCAGGGCTTCGAGTTCGGCTTCCAGCAAGGGGCCGGCGCAGGCCACGGGCGCGAAGCGCGCGATGCCGTGCGTGGTGGCTTCGGCGCGGTGGGCCGTGCCGAAGGCGTCGTTGACGTAAACGTCGCACAGCGCCGCCATTTTCTTGGCCAGCGTTTCGTCGTCTTTCTTTTCGCCGACGTTCACGCGGCAGTTTTCCAGCAGCACCACTTGGCCGTGGTCGACCTTGACGCCGTCGACCCAGTCGCGCACCAGCTGCACGGGCATGCCCAGCAGTTCGGACAGGCGCTGGCCGACCTTGGCGAGGGAATCGGCGTCGGTCAGGACGCCCTCTTTCGGGCGGCCCAGGTGCGAGGTGACCATCACGGCGGCGCCGGCGTCCAGCGCCAGGCGGATGCCGGGCACCGAGGCGCGGATGCGGGTGTCTTCCGTGATGCGGCCGGCGTCGTCGAACGGCACGTTCAGGTCGGCGCGGATGAACACACGCTTGCCGGACAGGTCGCCGGCCTTGGCCAGCGCAGACAAAGTATTGACCTTGGACATATTTGGATTCCTACGATAGGCGAACAAAGGGGACGAACCCATTTTCCGCAATGGCGGAAAACAAATCCGTCCCCTTTTGGACTGGCCGTGTGGCTTACTTGGCCGACATCAGCGCGACGGTGGTGTCGAGCATGCGGTTCGAGAAGCCCCACTCGTTGTCGTACCAGGACGAGACCTTGACCAGTCGGCCCGAGACCTTGGTCAGCGACGCGTCAACGGTGCTGGAGGCCGGGTTGTGGTTGTAGTCCACCGAGACCAGGGGTTCGGTGTTGTAGTCCAGGATGCCCTTCAGTTCGCCTTCGGAGGCGGCCTTCAGGATGCCGTTCACTTCTTCGGCGGTCGTGTCGCGGCTGGCCACGAACGACAGGTCGACCAGCGACACGTTGATGGTCGGGACGCGGATGGCGTAGCCGTCCAGCTTGCCGTTCAGTTCCGGCAGCACCAGGCCCACGGCGGCGGCGGCGCCGGTCTTCGTGGGGATCATGCTCATCGTGGCCGAACGCGCGCGGCGCAGGTCTTCGTGGTAGACGTCGGTCAGGACCTGGTCGTTGGTGTAGGCGTGAACGGTGGTCATCAGGCCGTTTTCCAGGCCCAGCTTGTCGTTCAGCGGCTTGACCAGCGGGGCCAGGCAGTTGGTGGTGCACGAAGCGTTCGAGATGACGGTGTCCGTCGACTTCAGCACGCCGTGGTTGACGCCGTAGACGATGGTGGCGTCGACATCCTTGCCGCCCGGGGCCGAGATGATGACCTTCTTGGCGCCGCCCTTGATGTGCGCGCCGGCCTTTTCCTTGGTGGTGAAGAAGCCCGTGCATTCCAGCACGACGTCGACCTTCAGGTCACCCCAGGGCAGTTCAGCCGGGTTGCGGTTGGCCAGCACGCGGATCTTGTCGCCGTTGACGACCATGAACTCGCCGTCGACTTCGACGGTGCCCGGGAACTTGCCGTGGGCGGTGTCGTAGCGCGTCAGGTGCGCGTTCGTCTTGGGATCGCCCAGGTCGTTGATGGCGACGATTTCGATATCGTGCTTCTTGCCACCTTCATAGTGGGCACGCAGGATGTTGCGGCCGATGCGACCGTAACCGTTGATGGCGACGCGAATGGTCATGACTAAGCTCCTTTTTTACAAAACTTGCTTGACGGTCTCGGCCACCTTGTCGGCGGTCAGCCCGAAGAACTTGAACAGTGCGCCGGCCGGAGCGGACTCGCCGTAGCGGTCGATGCCGACCACGGCGCCTTCCAGGCCCACGTACTTGTGCCAGAAGGCCGTGACGCCGGCTTCGACGGCCACGCGCGGCAGGCCCTTGGGCAGCACGGATTGCTTCCAGGCGGCGTCTTGCTTGTCGAACACGTCGGTGCTGGGCATGGAGACCACGCGCACGGCGACGCCTTCCTTGGCAAGCTGCGCCTGCGCGTCCAGCGCGATGGCGACTTCCGAGCCGGTGGCGATGATGACGGCGCGCGCGCCTTCGGCGTCGCGCAGCACGTAGCCGCCGCGGGCGATGGCGTCCACGGTGGCCGCGTCGCGCTGCACGAACGGCAGGTTCTGGCGCGACAGCAACAGGGCCGTGGGGCCGCCGTCATGCACGTCCATGCCGATGCTGGTCGGGCGCGTCACGGCGGCGTTCCAGGCCACGGCGGTTTCGGCCGTATCGCAGGGGCGCCACAGCGACAGATTGGGGATCAGGCGCAGGCTGGCAGCGTGTTCGATGGACTGGTGGGTCGGGCCGTCTTCGCCCAGGCCGATGGAGTCGTGGGTGAACACGTGGACGACGCGCTGCTTCATCAGCGCGGCCATGCGGATGGCGTTGCGCGAGTAGTCGGAGAACGTCAGGAACGTGCCGCCGAACGGCAGGTAGCCGCCGTGCAGGGCCACGCCGTTCATGATGGCGGCCATGCCGAATTCGCGCACGCCGTAGTTGATGTGGCGGCCGAACTGGATGCCCTTGTCGCCGGCGCGGACGGCGGCGACGCCCTTCCAGTCGGTGAAGTTGGAGCCGGTCAGGTCGGCCGAGCCGCCCAGCATTTCCGGCAGCAGCGGCGCCAGCGCGGCGATCGCGAACTGCGACGCCTTGCGGGTGGCGACGGTTTCGCCCTTTTCGAGCGTGGCGGCCAGGAAAGCCTTGAACTGGTCGGCGTAGCCGGCGGGCATTTCGCCCTTCATGCGGCGCTGGAATTCAGCGGCTTCGGCGGGGAATTCGGCGGCGTAGGCGTCGAACGCGGACTGCCATTCGGCCTGGGCCGCGGCGCCCTTCTTGCGGCCATCCCAGCCGTCGTAGATGTCTTGCGGAATCTGGAAGGGTTCCGACGACCAGCCCAGCGCGGCGCGCGTGGCGGCGATTTCGTCCTTGCCCAGCGGGGCGCCGTGCACGTTGTGCGTGCCGGCCATGTTGGGCGAACCCTTGCCGATCACGGTGCGGCAGACGATCAGCGTGGGCTTTTCCGATTGCGAACGCGCGGCCTTGATGGCGGCGTCCACGGCGGCGACGTCATGGCCGTCCACGCCGCGGATCACGTTCCAGCCGTAGCCCTCGAAGCGCTTGGCGGTGTCGTCGGCGAACCAGTGTTCCACGTGGCCGTCGATGGAGATGCCGTTGTCGTCATACAGCACGACCAGCTTGCCCAGCTTCAGCGTGCCGGCCAGCGAGCACACTTCGTGCGAGATGCCTTCCATCAGGCAGCCGTCGCCGGTGAAGGCATAGGTGTGGTGGTCGACGAGCGTGTGGCCCGGCTTGTTGAATTCGGCAGCCAGCAGCGCTTCGGCCAGCGCCATGCCCACGGCATTGCCCAGGCCCTGGCCCAGCGGGCCGGTAGTGGTTTCCACGCCCGGGGTGATGCCCACTTCGGGGTGGCCCGGCGTCTTGGAATGGAGCTGGCGGAAATTCTTGAGTTCTTCGATGGGCAGATCGTAGCCCGTCAGGTGCAGCAGGGCGTAGATCAGCATCGAGCCGTGGCCGTTGGACAGCACGAAGCGGTCGCGGTTGGCCCAGGCGGGATCCTTGGGATTGTGGCGCAGGTTGCCGGCCCACAAGGCCTGGGCGATTTCCGCCATGCCCATGGGAGCACCCGGATGCCCGGAGTTCGCTTGTTGCACGGCATCCATCGCGAGGGCGCGGATGGCATCCGCCAAGGCAAGTTTAGGGGCGGTCGGATTGCTCATTCGGAAGGCTCTTTGAAACCGGCGCGCTACGGAAGAAATAGGGCCGGTTGAGTAGGTTGCGAAGCAGGTGATTTTAGCATCAGGGGATTTCCCGGAGGCCATCGGCCGGATGCCCTATGTAAACGTGCGTTTCCAGGGCGAAACGGCAAGCGGTGGTAGGCTACGCGTACACTTTCGCCGCCCCTTGTTTCCGAACCCCGCCCCCCCATGCCCGCCCCCCGCTTCTATTGCGACGTTCCGCTGTCCGCCGGCGCCCGCATCGCCCTGCCCGACGCCCTGGCCCATCACGCCCTGCGGGTGCTCCGCCTGCGCGCGGGCGAGGCCATCGTGCTCTTCAACGGGCTGGGCGGCGAATATCCGGCCGCCCTGGAAATCGAAGGCAAGGCCGGCTTCGCGCAACTGGGCGATTTCGACGCCCGCGAGGCCGAACTGGCCGGGCGCATCACGGTCGCGCAGGGGCTGCCCTCGGGCGACAAGATGGACTGGGTGGTGGAAAAAGCCGTGGAGCTGGGCGCGGCGCGCATCTGCCCCATCGCCGCCCAGCGCAGCGTGCTGCAGCTGTCCGGCCCCCGGCTGGAAAAGCGGGTGGCCCACTGGCAGCGCATCGCGCAATCGGCGGCGGAACAATGCGGCCGCAACCGGCTGATGGCCGTCGACGCGCCGCAAACGCTGGCCGACTGGCTGGCTCAGCCTGCCGACGGCCTGCGCCTGCTGTGCCACCCCGAAGCCACTGACGACCTGGCGGGCAAGCTGCGCGCCACCCCTGGCGTGCAGGCGCTGACCCTGCTGGTGGGGCCCGAGGGGGGATGGTCGGACAAGGAACTGGAACAGGCCCGCCAGGCGGGCGTGCAGGCGGTGCGCTTCGGCCCGCGCGTGCTGCGCACCGAGACCGCCGGCCTGGCCCTGCTGTCGGCGGTCAGCGCCCTGCTGGGCTGGTAGGCCGGAAAGGCCGGGACGCCGCCCCGGCCGGAAAATCAGTCGTTTTCGCCGTAGGGCGCCGCCGCCACGCCGGGCTCCGGATCGGGATGCTTGCCGGCGTGCTCGATGACATACGCAAAGACGCGGCCGTTTTCATGCGCGAAGTCCGCGGCGTCGGAGCACACGGTTTCGATGCGGCCGGCGTCTTCTTCGAGCGCCGGATCGCCGGAGTGCAGCCGGTACAGCCAGAGCACCACGCCGGACTTGTGATCCAGCACGGTGTCGCACAGGCAGTCGTACAGGGCGTCCAGGTTGCCGCCGAAATACTCGGGGAAATCCACCGCCTTGACGATGGCGCGCAATACGGCCGAGCGGCTGCGGCAGGGGTCGCAATTGGCGACGAACAAGGACAGGCCAAGTTCGTGGGCGGCATCGACCACCGCCTTCTTGTCCAGCCCTTCATGGGCCAGCGCACCCCCGCGCATCAGTTGCCGCTGCAAAGTAGATTGGCCATTGCGCGTCATGCCTGTGCCTCCCTGAAAAAGGCGATCACTTCGTCGTTACGCTGCATCGTATCGGCATAACCCAGTTCTATCAATCGCTTGGTGTAGCTTGCTTCGAACAAGAGGTAGGACATCAGGGCTCCTCCGCCCGGACGGCCTGGATCGGACGATACACCGAGTACGCGAAAAAGGGCACGCGCCTGGGCGGGCATGTCCCGCAGATGCTCCAGCGCCATCAGGTCCAGCGACTGGCTGGGCGTGATCGTCAGCACCTCGATGCGGCGCACGGTGCTGGTGCGGGCGCCGTCGGGGCCGGCCTGGTCCATCAGGTAATTGATCCGTTCCAGGCGTTCGACGTCCACCGACAGGCCGTCCAGGAAGATGCTGGACAGCGCATGGCCGCCCACCTGCGCCAGCGACGGGTACGGCGGGGAATCCTCGCGGTTCTCGGGATGGGTGTCGTCGCGATACCCCGTGCCGATCACCAGCACCCGGTGCGCCCCCAGGTGGATGGCCGGGCTGATCGGCGCAAGCTGGCGCATCGAGCCGTCGCCGCACCATTCGCCCTTGCCGTGCACCTGCACCTGGCGCGCGGGAAAGACAAAGGGGATGGCGGACGACGCCATCAGGTGGTCGATGCCGATGGGCGTGGGGATCGCCAGCCGCAGATAGCGGTGCCAGGGCTCGATGGGCGTATGCGCCTGGTAGAACGTCAGGTGCTCGCCGCTGGTGTAGCCCGACGCCGTGATCGCCAGCGCGGACAGCGAGCCGCTTTCCAGGTTGGCGCGCAGGTTCTGGAAGTCCAGCACCCGCTCCAGCAGCGCCTGCATGGGCGCGTTGTCCAGGAGGGAATGGGGCCGCTTGCGGGTCAGGCCAGAGTACATCCAGCCCAGCGACAGCAGGCCCAGCCAGCGGACGCCGGTGCGGATCAGGCCGGGCGCGTCGGCCCGGTAGATCATGTCGGTGTTCAGCGACGACCACAGGCGGCGGATGCGCCGCACGCCCAGGTGGGGCCGGTCGGCGCGGCAGGCCAGCGCGGCGGCGTTGATCGCGCCGGCGGACGTGCCGCAGATGATGTCAAAGGGGTTCTGGAATCGGGAATGCCAGTCGGGATCCAGCAGCTCCATGATGGCGCTGAGCACCCCCACCTGGTATGCGGCGCGCGCGCCGCCGCCCGTCAGGACCAGGCCGGTGGGCGTGCGCGGGCACGCCCTGCCGGCCGGCGTCACTTCAACGCGGAGTATTGACATCGACCACCGTCATCGCGGTCATGTTGACGATGCGGCGCACGGTGGAACTGGAGGTCAGGATATGCACCGGCGCGTTGCAGCCCAGCAGGAAGGGGCCCACGGCCACGTTGCCGCCCGCCGCCGTCTTGAGCAGGTTGTAGGCGATGTTGCCGGAGTCCACGTTCGGGCACACCAGCAGGTTGGCCTCGCCCTTGAGCGTGGACGACGGCAGGATGCGCATGCGCAGCGCCTCGTCCAGCGCGCAGTCGCCGTGCATCTCGCCGTCGATTTCCAGTTCGGGATCGATCTGGCGCACCAGCTCCAGCGCGCGGCGCATCTTGGCGCCCGACGCCGAACTGCCCGACCCGAAGTTCGACCGCGACAGCAGCGCAGCCTTGGGGGCCAGATACATGCGGCGCATTTCGCGGGCCGCGGCCACGGTGAATTCCGCGATCTGCTCGGCGGTGGGTTCATCGTTGACGTGCGTGTCCACCAGCACCACCGTGCGCTCGTTGAGCAGCAGGATGTTCATGGCGGCGTAGACGTTGTGGCCCGGACGGCGGCCGATCACTTCGTCCACGAATCGCAGGTGGTCATGGTAGGCGCCGACCGAACCGCAGACCATGCCGTCGGCGTCGCCCAGGTGCACCATCATCGCGCCGATCAGCGTCATGCGGCGGCGCATTTCCACGCGCGCCATTTCCTTGGTGATGCCGCGGCGGCACATGCGTTCCCAGTAGGTGGTCCAGTACTGATGGAAGCGCTCGTCGTATTCCGGGTTGGTGACTTCGACGTCCTCGCCCAGGCGCAGGCGCAGGCCCAGCTTCTCGATGCGCGTCAGCAGCACCGACGGGCGGCCCACCAGGATCGGACGGGCCAGGCCTTCGTCCACCACCACCTGCACGGCGCGCAGCACGCGTTCGTCCTCGCCTTCCGCGAAGACGATGCGGGCGGGACCGCCCTCGCGCACGATACGCTTGGCGGCCGAGAACAGCGGCTTCATGAACGCGCCCGAGTGGTACACGAACTGCTGCAGTTGTTCTTCGTAGGCTTCCAGGTCGGCCAATGGACGCGTGGCCACGCCGCCTTCCATCGCGGCCTTGGCCACCGCCGGGGCAATGCGCACGATCAGGCGCGGGTCGAACGGCTTGGGAATCAGGTATTCGGGACCGAACGAGATGTCGAACGTGCCGTAGGCCGCGGCCACGACTTCGTTCTGCTCTTCTTCGGCCAGATCGGCGATGGCGTGCACCGCCGCCATTTCCATTTCACGGGTGATGGTCGTGGCGCCCACGTCCAGCGCACCGCGGAAGATGTACGGAAAGCACAGCACGTTGTTGACCTGGTTCGGGTAGTCCGAACGGCCCGTGGCCATCACCACGTCGTCGCGCACGCCGTGCGCCACTTCCGGCAGGATCTCCGGCGTGGGGTTGGCCAGCGCCAGGATCAGCGGGCGCGGGCCCATGGCCGCGACCATTTCCGGCTTGAGCACGCCGCCGGCCGACAGGCCCAGGAACACGTCCGCGTCCTGGATCACTTCGGCCAGCTTGCGCGCGTCCGTCTTTTGCGCAAAGCGCGCCTTGTCCGGGTCCATCAGCGTGGTGCGGCCTTCAAAGACCACGCCTTCGATGTCGGTCACCCAGATGTTTTCCAGCGGCAGGCCCAGGTCCACCATCAGGTCCAGGCAGGCCAGCGCCGCGGCGCCCGCGCCCGACGTCACCACCTTGACCTTCTTGATGTCCTTGCCCACGACCTTCAAGCCGTTGATGAAGGCGGCCGACACGCAGATCGCGGTGCCATGCTGGTCGTCGTGAAAGACCGGAATGTTCATCCGTTCGCGCAGCTTGCGCTCGACGGTGAAGCACTCCGGCGCCTTGATGTCTTCCAGATTGATGCCGCCGAAAGTGGCTTCCAGGCCAGCGATGATCTCGACCAGCTTGTCCGGGTCGGTTTCGTTGATTTCGATGTCGAACACGTCCAGGCCGGCGAACTTCTTGAACAGCACCGCCTTGCCTTCCATGACCGGCTTGGACGCCAGCGCCCCGATGTTGCCCAGGCCCAGCACCGCGGTGCCGTTCGTGATCACGCCGACCAGGTTGCCGCGCGCGGTGTAGCGGTACACGTTGGCCGGGTCGGCCACGATTTCCTCACAGGCCGCCGCCACGCCGGGCGAGTACGCCAGGGCCAGATCGCGCTGGTTCGTCAGTTGCTTGGTGGGCGTGACCGAGATTTTGCCGGGGCGCCCGTGCTCGTGGTATTCAAGGGCGGCTTTGCGGAGGTTGGCATCCATATTGGCGGCTTCTGGCTAGAGTGTGTGACACGGAAAGAGGGGGGAATTCTATTCCCATGGCGAACGTCGCGATACTTCCACGATATTCGCCGCCCTGAAGATCGAGCGACGAAATCTTACAACAAGCTGAATATCTATCAGGTTTCGTAAGACACAAACGCGGGAAAACGGCCCTGCGGGTCGAACAGCGCCTTCACTTTCCCGTCCAGCCGGAAGGTGGCAAGCCCGGGGGTTTCCGCTTCGGGTCCGCTCGCCGTCCAGCCCGGCGCATCGGCCAGCACCGCGCCCTGCACCCAGGCAAGCGTGCCGCCGTGCCCCAGCATCAGATGCGCCAGGTTGACGGTGGCCGGCGCCACGGGCTTGAGCGCGTCCAGCCGGTAGCGCCCCAGCCAGTGGTAGCCGTCGTTGGTGGCGAAGGCGTCGCCGCCCGAGGCCAGCTGGAACAGCGACGGCACCAGCTGCTGCACCGTGGCCGACCGCAGCGGCTGGACGTCGGACTCGCCGAACGGACCCAGTGTTTCTTCCACGCCATCGGCCAGCAGGACGTCCACCGCCAGCAGCCCCGAGGCCGCGCAGCGGCCCGCCGGCCAGGGCGCCGGCGCCGCCAGCCATTGCGCCAGCGTCATATCGCCCGGCAGCCCGGCGAACTGCCGCAGCCCCGCGCGGGCCAGCGCCGCCACGGTCACGCCGGGTTCCGCGCGCCACCTGGGCGTGTCGCCTTCCAACCGGGTCAGCCCGGCAAGCAGGACGGGATCCACCCGCAGCCGCGGCCCGGCTGCCGGCGCATGGGGTCCCTGGGCGCCTTCCAGCGCCAGGGCAACGCGGTATTCAGCGCACAGCTTGCGCGCCTGCGCCACGTCGGCGTCACGGGTCGGGGTGAGGATGGCGCACGCGCCGTCCGCCCCGCCCTCGCCCAGGTCGCGGACCTGGCCCTGGCATACCAGGGCCAGGCGTTGCACAAAGGCCGCCCAGGGCGTCTGGACCGGCCGACGGCCAAGGAGGAAGGAGCGCCGCGATGGCTGCATGACTACAATTCCTTTTTTGCTAGATGACGCTTTCGAGATTCCGATGCCCCGCCTTGCCGACCGCACCCACGATTTCCTGACGTTCCAGGTAATGGAACTGTTCAAGCAGGCGCAAGCGCTGCAGGCGGCGGGCAAGGACATTATCAGCCTGGGCATCGGCGAACCGGACTTTACCGCGCCCCCCCAGGTGGTGGAAGCGCTGGACCGCGCCGCCCGCGCCGGGCTCAGCGGCTACAGCCCAGGCGCGGGGATCGCGCCGCTGCGCGAGGCCATCGCCCGGTTCTACCAGGACCAGTTCGGCGCCACGATCGATCCGCGCCGCGTCATCGTCACGGCGGGCGCGTCCGGCGCCCTGACGCTGGCCTGCGCGGCGCTGGTGAACACCGGCGGCGAAGTCCTGATGCCCGACCCGTCCTACCCGGCCAACAGCAACTTCGTGCTGGCCGCGGGCGGCGTGCCGCGGCTGATCCCCAGCACGGCCGACAAGCGCTTCCAGCTTTCCGCCGACGACGTTGCCCGGCACTGGACGCCCGCCACCCAGGGCGTCATGGTGGCCTCGCCCAGCAATCCCACCGGCACGTCCATTGCCCACGGCGAACTGGCCGAACTGCTGGCGCAGGTGCGGGCGCGCGACGGCTTCGCGATCGTCGACGAAATCTACCTGGCCCTGTCCTACGACGGCCAGCCGCGCTCGGCGCTGACCCTGGACGACGACGTCATCGTCATCAACAGCTTCTCGAAGTACTTCCACATGACGGGATGGCGCCTGGGCTGGATGATCGTGCCCGAAGCCATGGTCGCCCCGGTCGAGAAAATCGCATCCAGCCTGGCGATCTGCGCGCCCACGCTGGCCCAGCACGCGGCCCTGGCCTGCTTCACGCCGGCCGCGCTCAAGATCTTCGAACACCGCCGCGAAGCCTTCAAGCAGCGCCGCGACTACCTGCTTCCGGAATTCGAGCGGCTGGGCATCCACGTGCCGGTCAAACCGGACGGCGCCTTCTATATCTACGCCGACATCAGCAACCTGGGCATGGACAGCGCCGCGTTTTCGCAGCGCCTGCTGCTGGAAGCCGGGGTGGCCGCCGTGCCCGGGCTGGACTTCGGCCCGGCCCACGCCGCGCACACCATGCGGTTTTCCTACGCCACGGGGCTGGACCGCCTGGAAGAGGCCGTCGCGCGGATGGGCGTGCTGCTGAAGCGCTGACCCAAACGAAAAGGCGCGTCCCGCCGGGGCGCGCCTTCGGGTCATGCCAGAAATCAGTCGCGGGCCAGGGCGATGCCCGACGCCAGCGCCAGGCGCCGGCGTTCCGCCTGCACCTTCGCGCCGTAGCCGTTGTCGTCCGGTCCGGTGGAGCCCACGTAGCAAGCCAGGCCGCCGTCCACGGAGCCGCGGCGGTTGATGCAGTCGCGCAGGATCGTGGCGCCGACGCCGATGTTGGCGGCCGGATCCAGCGCGGTCTTGCCGACCGCGTCGAATTTCTCCTGGTGCACGCTGGTCATGACCTGCATCAGGCCCTGCGCGCCCACATGGCTTTCGGCCAGCGGGTTGTAGCGCGACTCGATGGCGATCACGGCCAGGACCAGCAGGGGATCCAGCTGCTTTTCGCGGCTCACTTTGTACACGGTGTTCAAGAGCGGGCCGGTCGCGTCATACGCGACCTTGTACTTGCGCGAGATATAGTTGCGCAACGCTTCCGCCTGCGGACCCGTGGCCGCCGAGGCGGTCTTCTTGGGCGCGGGCGGCGCGACGCGGGCCGGCCCCAGCATGCCGGTGGCATTGCTGGCGGGAGCGGCGGGTACGGCCATGGCAATTGCCGACGCAGTGTCGGAACCCAGTTCGGAGCCGGCTTCGGTATCGGAGCTGGCCTGCATGGATGAAGGCGCTAGGGCGGTCAACAAGGCTTTGTGCACTTGCAATGCCTGGTCGCGCAAACCAGGCAGGGCGAATCCCATGCTTACCGTCACAATGACCGCAATGCCCAGATAGACAGAGCAAATGCGCAGGGACTCGGCAAGATATTGGTGCACTCCTTGGGCCATGTTCCTGAACAGGCTGGCCACTGACGCATCGGGCATAAAACCTCCTGCGTGAAAAAGAGGGAGTCAATGTTAACCTCTCTTTGAACCTGAAATGTAACCAAATCGCTGGGATCTGTAGTGAAATACCGCGACCTTAGAGACTTCCTCGCCCAACTTGAACGGATGGGCGACCTCAAACGCATCGCCGCGCCGGTCTCGACACGGCTGGAAATGACCGAAATTTCCGACCGCGTGCTGCGCGCCGAGGGCCCCGCCCTGCTGTTCGAAAAGCCCCTGCACGACGGGCAGCCCGCGCAGATGCCTGTGTTGGCGAATCTGTTCGGCACCCCTTCCCGCGTGGCCCGCGGCATGGGCGCCGACAACGTCAGCGCCCTGCGCGACATCGGCGAGCTGCTGGCCTCGCTGCGCGAACCCGAGGCGCCCCGGGGCCTGCGCGACGCGCTGGCCAAGGTGTCCATGCTGAAATCCGCGCTCTGGGACATGAGCCCCAAGAACGTCAAGAGCCCCGCCTGCCAGGAAATCGTCTGGGAAGGCAAGGACGTCGACCTGACCCGCCTGCCGATCCAGACCTGCTGGCCCGGCGACGTGGCCCCGCTCCTGACCTGGGGCCTGGTCATTACGCGCGGCCCCAACGCCCGCCGCCAGAACCTGGGCATCTACCGCCAGCAGCTGCTGGGCCCGAACAAACTGATCATGCGCTGGCTGTCGCACCGCGGCGGCGCGCTGGATTTCCGCGACCACGCGATCGCGAACCCCGGCACGCCCTTCCCCATCGCGGTCGCACTGGGCGCCGACCCGGCCACCACGCTGGGCGCGGTCACGCCGGTGCCGGACAGCCTGTCCGAATACCAGTTCGCCGGCCTCTTGCGCGGCTCGCGCACGGAAGTGGCGCAGGCGCTGGGCAGCAACCTGTCCGTGCCGGCCTGGGCCGAGATCGTGCTGGAAGGCCATCTGCTGCCGTCCTCCGACCCGCGCGCCATCAAGCCCGTGGTGCCGGAAGGCGTCAACCCGCCGCCGGATTCCGGCTATGAAATGGCGCTGGAAGGCCCCTACGGCGACCACACCGGCTACTACAACGAGCAAGACTGGTTCCCCGTCTTCACGGTGGAGCGGATCACGATGCGGCGCAATCCCATCTACCACTCCACCTACACGGGCAAGCCGCCCGACGAGCCCGCCGTGCTGGGCGTCGCGCTGAACGAGGTCTTCGTGCCCCTGCTGCGCCGCCAGCTTCCGGAGATCGTGGACTTCTACCTGCCGCCCGAGGGCTGCAGCTACCGCCTGGCCGTGGTGTCGATCCGCAAGCAATATGCGGGGCACGCCAAGCGGGTCATGTTCGGGTTGTGGAGCATTCTGCGCCAGTTCATGTACACCAAGTTCATCGTCGTGGTGGACGAGGACATCAATCCGCGCGACTGGAAGGAAGTGGTGTGGGCGATGACCACCCGCATGGATCCGGTGCGCGACACGCTGCTGGTGGAGAACACCCCCATCGACTATCTGGACTTCGCCTCGCCGGTATCGGGCCTGGGCGGCAAGATGGGCCTGGACGCCACCAACAAATGGCCGGGCGAGACCAGCCGCGAATGGGGCACCCCCATCACGATGGACGCCGACGTCAAAAAGCGCGTCGACGATATGTGGGGACAGCTGGGACTCTGAATTCCAGACGCCGGCATCCAGTAAAAACCCCGCCTCGAAGGCGGGGTTTTTTTCTGGCGGCGGCGATGCCCGCGGGCATCACCCCCTGTCGCGGTCCTGGCGCGAACCCTGCCAGGCCTTGAATATCTGCCAGCCGACGAATGCGCCGCCGGCGATCTTCAAGAGCTTGGAACGCTTGCCGCCACGCATGAACATGGCCGACAGGGACGAGCTGACGATGGGATATCGCCGCGCCAGGGTGATCGCCTGCAACGCCCAGCGCGACGCGCCGCTGGAGGCCAGCCGGGGCAGCAGGCCCCGGACCAGCGCTGCCGGTTCGAGCTTGCGACCCGTGGAGACGATGCTTTGCGCCAGCGATTCGCGTTCGATGGCGGCGCGGGCGCGCAGCAATTCGATGCGCACGGCGCGGTCGACGGTGGGAGATCGCTTGACCATGGTTCAGGCCTCCTCGCGGCGGCGAACCGCCGCCTCGTCGTCGTCCTGCGCGTCGCGCACCCGCTCGAGCAGTTCCGCGTCGCGCCCCAGTTCCTCGAGCGTGGCCGAGAACGGGGTCGGGCCGTAGACCAGCCCGTGGCGCACCACCAGCAGCAGCACCACCCCGGCGACGCCGTAGAAAGCCGCCAACAGGCCCAGGGCCAGGTAGCGGTCTTCGGTGGGCCAGAACGCCACGGCGATGGCGATGGTGGCCACCAGCACCGCCAGCGTCAGAAACAGCAAGGCCGCAAACGACAGGCCCAGCAGCTTGAGCAGCCGCGCCTTTTCGTCCGCGGCCTCCAGCGCCAGCAGCTCCAGGCGCGTGCGCATCAGCCCGACCAGGCTGGACGCGACGCCGAATACAGATTTTCGTAGACCCATGGCTGAAAGAACGCCGGGCGGGAAGCGCGGCAAATTGCCGTCGCCGCCCGCCCGGACGCCCTGCCTTTTAGCGGCGGCTGATCAGCAAGCCGAGCAGCAGGCCGGTCACGCCTGCGACCCCGATGGCTTGCCAGGGATTGTCGTGCACGTAGTCGTCCGTTGCGCGGGCGGCTTTGCGGCCGCGCTCGAGCACGGCGTCCTGCGCTTCGTAAAGGGCTTCACGCGTACGCTTGAGCGAAGTGAGGGCGCGGTCGCGCAATTCGTTGGCCTTGTCGCCCGTGCTGCTGGCGGCTTCGCGCAGCAGGCTTTCGGCGTCATTCAGGCTGGTCTTGACACTGTCGATGAGTTTTTCTTTTGCGACGTCTTCGGATTTTCTCGTTGCCATTTTCTGAGCTCCTGTTGTGTGTCCATGACGAAACCATCATACCAGCCGCCATGCGGTCAACATGGCGCGCTTGCTACCGGGTGCTACTTGATCTGCGTAATCTCAACCGCGGACTTCACGCCGCCCTGATCGATGTCCTGCTTCATCACCAGATTCACGGCCGGGCAATACCAGTCGGTGACCGTGGTGTTCATGCCGGGGATCGGAATCGTCAGGCCCTGGAACGTGGCCATGGTGGGATCGGAGTTGCGCGTATAGGTGATCGGGTGGCAGGACTGCTTGCCCAGCGCGGTGTCCAGCGATGCCGTCTTGCCCACCGTCTTTTCGCCGATGCGCACCGTCGTGCTGGGTTGTCCGCCCACCGGCGCTTCCTTGCCGATCTTCAGGCGGAACGACGAGCCGGGCAGCTTCTGGCCCGTGTTGAGCTTGCCGTCGTAGGCGAACAGGCCGAGCATGCGCAGGTCGAACTGGCCCTCGGACGGCTGGGGCGCTTCACCGGCGCTGGCGTAGCGCAGGAAGGTGGCCTGGCCGCCCTTGACGGTCATGAGGTAATCGAGCTTGGACTTGCCGGGCGGCAGGCCCGCGTAGCTAAACCGGGCGACACCTTGCACGCGCGCGCGGCAGTTGTCGCCATTGCTTTTTGTAACTTCGGCGAAGGTCAGGTCGGCGCCCAGCGCCAGATTGCCGGTGCCGGTGAGCTGCACCGCGCCGCCGTCATGCATGAATTGCGCGTCGCACACACCCGCCTGCGCCGTGGCGGCCGCGCCCAGCGCGCCCGCCGTAAGAACCAGGGATGCCATTTTTCGCATCGTCGTCACAAGCCACTCCAGAATTGCGGGAAAGCCGTTCGCCCAGGGGAACAGCTGGCTTGATACTACACCGGTTGCCGCGCCCGGCGTATGTCGGAACGTGTCGGACGCGGCATGCTTGCGGCCCGCGGCGCGCGCTAGGCAAGCGCTTGCGCGGCAGGCCTGCGCGCAAGCAGCGACTGGATCTCCGGGACGCACGAGCCGCAGCCCGTGCCGCAGCCCAGCGTGGACTTCAGCGCCGTCAGGTCGCAGCCCCGTCCGATGCCGTCCAGGATCTCCGCCTCGCTCACCCCATTGCAGACGCAAACGGTGCGCGACCGCGCCGCCCCCGCGACGCGCCCCATCAGCAGCGCGGCGATGCCGGCCGGCGCCTCACCGCCCGCCGCCCATGCCAGCAACGCGTCCTGCGCGCGCAGGTCGCCGGCCAGCAAGAAGGCGCGCAGCCCGCCCTGCCCGCCCGCGACGCGCCGCATGAAACCGCGCGACGGATCGTCGAACACCACGTCGGGGCGGTGCAACGCCAGCGCCTGCGCCAGTTCGTCCAGCAGCGCGGCGCCCGGGGCCGCGACGCACGCCAGCCGCAGCCGGACGCCGCCGGCCCCGGACGGCAGCACAACGGCATAGTCGAAGCGGCGCAGCCATGGCGCCAGGCGCGCGCGCAGCGCCGCGGCGTCGCCCTGCAGCCACGCCGCAGCCTGCCACGCCAGACCGGCAGGTTCGGCGCGCAACGCGCTGAACTTGAGCTCCGGCTGACGCGATATCGGATCCGAAGCGGAACTGGTCAGCGCGTTCACGCCCAGGCCCGCCATGTAGGCGCTGCCCCAATGCATGGGGACGAAGGCATGGCCGGGCTGCACCGCATCGTCCGCCTGCGCGGGCAGCACCACGCTGCCCCGCGCTGTATGCAGCCGCGCCAGCGCGCCGGGTTCGAGCTTCAGCCGGCGCATGTCGTCGGGATGCAGCGACACCCAGGGCTCTTCGACGTGTTGCGTCAGCGCGCGCGCCAGCGACGTGCGCGCCATCGTGTGCCAGTGGTCGCGCAGGCGGCCGGTGGTGAGCTGCAGGGGAAACTGCGCCGACACGGACTCGGCGGTGGGCCGCCACGACATGTCGACAAAGCGGGCGCGTCCGCTGGCGGTGGGATAGACGCCGTCCGCATACAGGCGCGCCGTGCCCTCGCCCTGGCGGTAGGGCCATTGCTGCGGGCCGCGCCGGGCCAGCACGTCGTAGTCCAGCGCGCTGTAGTCCAGGTCCCGGCCGGTCGTCATGCGGGCGTGCTCGGCGAAGACGTCGCGTTCATCGCGGTAGTCGAACAGCGCCGCCTTGGCCGGCGCGATGCGCGCGGCAAGCCGGCGGGCGACCGCCTGCGCCAGCCGCCAGTCGGGCTGCGCGTCGCCGGGCGGCGCGATCGCGGCGCGGACCCGGCTGATGCGCCGCTCCGAATTGGTCACGGTGCCGGACTTCTCGGGCCAGGTCGCGGCCGGCAGCACCAGGTCGGCATAAGCCAGCGTCTCGGTCCCCGCGAACGCCTCCTGCACGATCACGAACTCCGCCCGTTCCAGGGCGGCGCGCACGCGGGCCTGGTCAGGCAGCGACTGCGCCGGATTGGTGGCCGCGATCCACAGCACCTTGATGCGCCCGGCCAGCACCGCATCGAACATGTCCAGCGCCGTGGCGCCGGGCGCATCGGGCAGGCTGTCCACGCCCCACAGCCCGGCGGTCTCGGCGCGGTCGGCCGGCGAGGCCGGGTCGCGATGACCCGGCAGCAGGGTCGCCATGCCGCCCGCCTCGCGCCCGCCCATGGCGTTGGGCTGGCCGGTCAGCGAAAACGGCCCGGCGCCTGGCCGGCCGATCTGGCCGGTCGCCAGGTGCAAGTGGATCAGCGCGGCGTTCTTGTCGGTGCCGGCGACCGACTGGTTCAGGCCCATCGTGTATAGCGACAGCGCCGCCCCGGCTTCGCCGAACCAGCGGGCCGCCTGCACGATGTCCCGCGCCGGCACGCCGCAGATGCGCTGCGCGGCTTCGGGCGTGTATTCGTCGACCCGCGCCCGCAGCGCCTCGAAGCCCTCGGTATGGCGCGCGATGTAGCCGTGGTCGACCAGCCCGTCGCGCAGCATCACGTTCAGCATGGCGTTGAACAGCGCCACGTCGGACCCCGGGGCCAGCGGCAGATGCAGGTCCGCGAACGCGGCGGTATCGGTGCGCCGGGGATCCGCCACGATCACCTTCATGCCGGGCCGGCCGGCGCGCGCGGCCTCCAGCCGCCGGAACAGCACCGGATGCGCATAGGCCATGTTGGAGCCGGCGATCAGCACCGTGTCCGCCAGTTCCAGGTCTTCGTAGCATGCCGGCGGCGCATCCGCGCCCAGGGTGCGCTTGTAGCCCGAGACCGCGCTGGACATGCACAGGCGGGAATTGGTGTCGATGTTGTTGGTGCCCGCCAGCGCGCGCGCCAGCTTGTTGAAGACGGCGTAGTCCTCGGTCAGGAGCTGGCCGGACAGATAGAAGCCCACCGCGTCCGGGCCATGCGCGTCGATCGCCCCGGCCAGCCGGTCCGCGGCCAGGTCCAGCGCCTGTTCCAGTCCGATATCCCGCAAGGGACCCGCGCGCTCCGCGCGCCATTGCGCCGCCAGCACGCGCGCACCGTCGCGCCGCACCGTGTCGGCCAGCGCCAGGCCCTTGCTGCACAGGCGGCCGCGATTGGCCGGGTGGGATTCGTCGCCCCGCACGCCCAGCACCGCGCCGTCGCGCACCTGCACGCGGACCCCGCAGCCCGTCCCGCAATAACAGCAGATCGACGCGACTTCGCGCGGTTCTTCCACCCGGATCCCGATGCGGCGTGTCAACGGCATGTCCATCCCTATTCGCCCCCCACGCTTTCGCCGAGCATGAGCCGGTCTCGCAAGGCGTCGATGCGCGCGCCTTCGCGGATCAGGCGCACGTACCAGGCGCTGTCCGCGATGTCGCCGTACAGGCAGGCGCCCACCAGCCTGTCGTCCCGGATCACCAGTTTCTTGTAGACGCCGCCCGGCGTGTCGGCCAGCGTGATGGCTTCGGTCTGTTCGCCGCCCGCGAAATCGCCGGCCGAGAACAGGTCGATGCCGGTGACCTTCAGCTTGGTCGACGTGACGCTCCCTTCGTAGCGGCCGATGCCGTGCAGGGCAAGATGGTTGGCCGCCACCTTCGCCTGTTCGAACAGGGGCGCGACCAGGCCATAGGCCGTGCCGCGATGGCTGACGCATTCGCCCACCGCGTAGATGCGCGGATCGTAGGTCTGCAAGGTGTCGCTGACCACCACGCCGCGATCCACGTGCAGTCCGCAGCGTTGCGCCAGCTCGGTGTTGGGGCTCACGCCCACGGCCATCACCACGAGGTCCGCGGGGATCTCGTGCCCGTCCGTAAAGCGCAGCGCCCGCACGCGCCCGTCGTCGCCGCCGACGATGGCCTGGGTCTGGCGGCCCAGCAGGAAGGTCAGTCCGCGCGCCTCCAGGCTCCGGCGCAGCAGGCCGGCGGCCTCGCCGTCCAGCTGCCTGTCCAGCAGGGCGGCGCCCAGATGCACGACCGATACGTCCATGCCGCGCGCCGCCAGGCCATTGGCGGCCTCCAGACCCAGCAGGCCGCCGCCGACCACCACCGCATGCCGGTAGCGCGTGGAGGCCTCGATCATCAGGTTCACGTCGCGGATATCGCGAAAGGCGACGACGCCGTCCAGGTCGTGTCCCGGCACCGGCAGGATGCGGGGATTGGAACCGGTGGCCAACAGCAGCCGGTCATAGGGAGTGCGCGTGCCGTCGTCGGCCAGCACCATGCGCCGCGCCCGGTCGATGCCCGTCGCCTTGCGATTGAGCAGCAGCCGGATGCCGTGGCGGGCGTACCAGTCCTCGTCGTTGAGCACGATGTCCCGCAAGGTCCGCTCGCCGGTCAGCACGGGCGACAGCAGGATGCGGTTGTAGTTGGTGTGGGGTTCGGCGCCGAACACCGTAATGTCGTAGAGGTCCGGCGCCAGCGTCAGCAGCTCCTCCACCGTGCGGATGCCCGCCATGCCGTTGCCGACCACCACCAGCTTCTGCTTGGCCTCCATGATGCCCCCTACGCGGCGGCGCGCGACGCGCCTGCCTCCTCGAGCGCATCGGGAACCGCGGCGATGGCCGCGTTGGCCTGCGCCGCGGCCTGCGAGCGCTCCGGATTGCCGTGGCGGCGGTGCAGGAAGTCCACCACCGCGGCGCGGCACGACAGATAGGTTGGATCGTTGGCCAGCCGCACGCGGTCCCGCGGCCGGGACAGCGGCACCGGCAGGATTTCGCCGATGGTCGCGGCCGGCCCGTTGGTCAACATCACGATGCGGTCCGACAGCAGCACCGCTTCATCCACGTCGTGTGTGACCATGATGGTGGTCGTGCGCGTCTTGGCCACGATCTTCAGCAGTTCGTCCTGCAGATGCGCGCGGGTCAGCGCGTCCAGCGCGCCGAACGGTTCGTCCATCAGCAGCACGCCCGGCTCGATCGCGAGCGCCCGCGCGATCCCCACGCGCTGCTTCATGCCGCCGGAGATTTCCCGCGGCAGCTTGTTCTGGGCGGGCAACAGGCCCACCAGGTCCAGCGCGGCGCGCGTGCGCTCGACCAGTTGGGCGCGCTTTTCCTTGGCCCCGAACACGCGTTCGACGGCCAGGTGCACGTTCTGGAAACAGTTCAGCCACGGCAGCAGCGAATGGTTCTGAAACACCACCGCGCGGTCCGGCCCGGGGCCGGTGATCTCGCGCTCGGCGCACAGCAGCACGCCGCTGGTGGGCCGGGTCAGGCCGGCGATCAGGTTCAGCAAGGTCGACTTGCCGCAGCCCGAATGGCCGATCAGCGTGATGAACTCGCCCTGCTCGACCGTCAGGTCGATGTCGCGCAACGCCACGAAGGCGCCCTTGCGGGTGTTGAAGGTCTGTCCCACGCTTTCGATGCGTACGAATTTCTTCATGGCGCTATTCCTCGGTGTAGGTGAAGCGGCGGGCCAGCGCGACCAGCAGGGTCTCCAGCAAAAGCCCCACGATGCCGATCACGAAAATGGCGATGACGATGTGCTCGACCTTCAGGTTGTTCCATTCGTCCCACAGCCAGAAGCCGATGCCCGTGCCGCCGGTCAGCATTTCCGCCGCCACGATCACCAGCCAGGCGGTGCCGATGGACAGGCGCACGCCGGTCAGCATGTACGGCAGCACTGCAGGCAGCAGCACCTTGGTCGTGACCTTCCATTCAGACAGGTTCAGCACGCGCGCCACGTTCAGGTAGTCCTGCGGCACGCGCGACACGCCCACGGCCGTGTTGATGATCATGGGCCAGATCGAACAGATGAAGATCGCCCAGATCGCGGCGGGATTGGCCGCCTTGAACAGCAGCAGCCCCAGCGGCAGCCAGGCCAGCGGCGACACCGGGCGCAACAGGCTGACAATGGGCGAGAACATGGCGCGCACGGCGGCGTAGCGGCCGATCGCGAAGCCCACGGGAATGCCGACCAGCGCCGCCAGGCCGAAGCCGGCCGCCACGCGCTCGAGCGACGCCAGCAGGTTCCAGCCGATGCCCTTGTCGTTCGGGCCGTTGTCATAGAAGGGATCCGAGAACAGCTCCACGGCCGCGCGCCAGGTAACGCCAGGCGTGGGAATTTCCGGTATCCGCATCGCCACCACCTGCCACACCAGCACAAACAGCGCGAAGCCGGCGATCGGCCCCACCACCGCCTTCAGCGCGGCTTCCGCGCGTTCCCGCCACAGGGCGGCCAGTTCGTCGCCGCGGCGCACTATCGTTACGGTAGACATCGAGAGTCCCCTTTTCGTGTCGGCGCTCAGGCCTTGACCTTGAAACCGTCGGCGTAGGCCGCGGGATTGCTGCCGTCCCAGACCACGCCGTCGATGAGCTTGGACGTGCGCACCTCGCTGGCGGGCAGCGCGACGCCGGCGGCCTGCGCGGCCTGCTTGTAGATGTCGATCCGGTTGATCTGCGTGGCGATCGCCAGGTAGTCCGGATGTTCCTTCAGCAGGCCCCAGCGCTTGTGCTGCGTCAGGAACCACATGCCGTCGCTCAGGTACGGGAAATTGGCGGCGCCGTCGGCGTAAAAGCGCATGGCGTGCCCGTCCGTCCACTTCTTGCCCAGGCCGTCGTCGTACTGTCCCAGCATGCGGTCCATGATGCCGCTGGCGTCGGTGTTGACGTAGGACTTGGCGGCGATGGTCTCGGCAGTCTTGCGGCGATTTTCCGGCGACGCGTCGATCCACTTGCCGGCTTCAAGGATCGCGGCGGTGACGGCGCGCGCCGTGTTCGGATTGCGGTTCACGAAATCGGCGCTGGTGCCCAGCACCTTTTCGGGGTGGTCGGTCCAGATGCCCTGCGACGTCACCGTGGTGAAGCCGATCTTGTCCATGATGGCTCGCGCGCCCCAGGGCTCGCCCACGCAGAACCCGTCCATGTTGCCCACGCGCATGTTGGCCACCATCTGCGGCGGCGGCACGGTGATGACCTTCGCGTCCTTCATCGGATTGATGCCGTAGGCGGCCAGCCAGTAGTACAGCCACATCGCGTGGGTGCCCGTGGGAAAGGTCTGGGCGAAGGTGTATTCACGCTTTTCCGTACCCATCAGTTTGGCGAGCGATTCACCGTCGCGCGCGCCCGCTTCCAGCAACTTGTTCGATAGCGTGATCGCCTGGCCGTTCTGGTTCAGGCTCATCAGCACGGCCATGTCCTTCTTCGGTCCGCCGATGCCCAGGTGAACGCCGTAGACCAGGCCATAGAGCACGTGCGCCATGTCCAGTTCGCCGTTCATGAGCTTGTCGCGCACGGCCGCCCAGGACGCTTCCTTGGACGGCGTGATCTTCACGCCGTACTTCTTGTCGATGCCCAGCACCGACGCCATCACGACGGAAGCGCAGTCGGTCAGCGGAATGAAACCGATCTTGACCTCGGTCTTTTCCGGCGCATCGGTGCCGGCCGCCCAGGCGCCGGCCCGCACCAGCGGATCGACCAGGGAAAGCAGGCCGGCGCCGGCCACCGCGCGCGCGGTCCCGCTCAGCCATTTGCGGCGTCCGGCATTGGCGGTCATGCCGGCGCTTGCGGCGTCGGTCGAGGGGCTGCTGTTCATCGGCGTCATGCAAGGCTCCTGGAAGTAGGCGGCAAAAAAAAACGTCCCGCGCGCCACGGAATCCCATCCGATGGCGCTGCGGAACGTCGTTGTCCCTTGCCGCGTAGCGCGGCGTGTTGCGTCGGGCGACCGCCGTTGGCCGCCCCGTTTTCACTTAAGCAAGCACTGTGCCAGTTATGAGGACCGACACCCCGATCGGGCTGAAACCCGCGCCGCCGCTGGCTTTGCCCCTTCTCGCGGCATCAGCCGCCGGCGCGCGTGAATCGGGGCCCGAGCCAAGTTGGTGCGCGGCCGGTTGCCGCAGCGCACCATCCCTGTGCGGCCGCCGCCCCGCCAGCGTGCGTGCGCGTGTTGCGCCGCGCGCGGGCGCGATGGCATGGAACTTGCATCACTGGAAACATCAGGGGGGTCTCATGCTGAAGGTCATGCTGCTGAACGATGGCGAAGGACGCGCGGCGTCGCTGCGGCAAACGCTTGCCGCGGCGGGCGTGCACGTCGTCGCGGAAGTGGCCCCCGGCGCGGACCTGGCCGCCAGCATCGCCCAGGCCGCGCCGGACGTGGTGCTGATAGACAGCGACGCCCCCGGCCGCGACACCCTGGAAAATGTCTGTGTCGCCAGCGAGCACAGCGACCGCCCGGTCGTGATGTTCACCGACAACGGCAATCGCGAAACCATCCGCACCGCCCTGCGTGCCGGCGTGGCTGCCTATGTGGTGGGCGATGTGCCGGCCGCCCGCATCGAGCCGCTGCTGACGGTGGCGATCGAACGCTTCGCCATGGAAAAGTCGCGGCGCGAGGAACTGCGCGAGGCCCAGCTTCGCCTGGCCGACCGGCAGTGGGTGGAAAAGGCCAAGGGCATCCTGATGAAGACCCGATCCATCCCCGAGGACGAGGCCCACCGGCTGCTGCGCGAACGCGCCATGCAAAGCCAGAAGCGGCTGGGCGAAGTCGCCCGCGAGGTCGTGGAAATGAGCCAGTGGCTGGGCAACGCGTAAGCGTCGTTCCAAATAAGTTCTGGCTATAAGGAACAAATAAATCAAAAGTTGTGGGGATGAAAGCCCGTCCCTATCATCGACCCACATTGAGCCGGGTACGCCCGAGGCTGGCATTCATGAAGCTTTTCCCGATTTTTGCCGATCTGAAAGACCGGCTGGTATTGGTTGTAGGCGGCGGCGCCGTCGCCGAGCGCAAGACGCTGGCCCTGCTGGAGGCCTGTGCCGAGGTCGTCGTCGGCGCCCCCGAACTGACGCCTGCCCTGGCCGCGCTGGCGGCCGAGGGACGCATCCGCCATCTGCCGGGCCTGTTCGACCCTGCCTGGCTCGACGACGTCTGGCTGGTCGTCGCGGCCACCGACGACCGCGCGGCCAATGCCGCGGTGTCGGGCGCCGCCCAGGCGCGCCGCACCTTCTGCAACGTGGTGGACGACCCGGAACTGTCTTCGTTCCAGGTGCCGTCCATCGTGGACCGCTCGCCCGTCATCGTCGCCATTTCCTCGTCGGGCGTGGCGCCCGTACTGGCGCGCCGGATCCGCGAACGCATCGAATCGCTGTTCGACCACACGCTGGGCCAGCTGGCTGGCCTGGCCGCCACCTACCGCAAGCGCATCCGGTCCACCCACCCCGACCTGGGCGCGCGGCGCCGCTTCTATGACTGGCTGCTGGACGGCCCGGTGGCCGGATTCCTGCGCCAGCAGCAGCCGGCGCAAGCGGAAACCGCGCTGGTCAACGCCCTGGATGCACCGATCGCCCCCGGCGACGGCAGCGTGGTGCTGGTGGGCGCCGGCCCGGGCGACCCCGGCCTGCTGACGCTCAAGGCCTTGCGCGCCCTGAACGAAGCCGACGTGATCCTGTACGACCGCCTGGTCAGCGACGAGGTCATGTCCCTGGCGCGCCGCGACGCGGAGCGCGTGCCGGTGGGCAAGCTCCCCGGCGAAAACCATCACGCGACCCAGGCGCGCATCCATGCGCTGCTGGTGGAGCACGCGCAGGCGGGCCGCCGCGTGGTGCGCCTGAAGGGCGGCGACGCCTTCATCTTCGGGCGCGGCGGCGAAGAACTGGAACACCTGCGCGCCCATGGCGTGCGCTATGAAGTGGTGCCCGGCATCACCGCGGCGCTGGCCTGTGCGGCCTATGCCGGCATTCCGCTGACGCACCGCGAACACGCGCAGTCCGTGCGCCTGATCACTGCGCACTGCCGCGAAGACGAGGACAACCTGGACTGGCCCGCGCTCGCGCGCGAACGGCAGACCCTGGCTTTCTATATGGGAGTCGGGCAGCTGGATCTGCTGACCCGGCGCCTGCTGCGCCACGGCCGTTCGCCGCAGACGCCGTTCGCACTGATCGAAAACGGCAGCCGGCCGGAACAGCGCGTGCTGTCGGGCGTGCTGGAACACCTGCCCGAGCTGGCCGAGGAACACGCCATCCGGTCCCCCGCCCTGCTGATCGTGGGCGAAGTCGCCGGACTGGCGCCGCAACTGCACTGGTTCGGCCAGCATTTGGACGGCCAGCGGCAGCCGCTGCCGGCGTAGCGCCGGCCATGTGAAACGGACCGCGCAGCGGCCCGGTGGTGGTATTACTCGGTCTTCTGCGTAGTGCCGAAAATGCGGTCCCCGGCGTCGCCCAGGCCCGGCATGATGTAGCCGTGCTCGTTCAGGCCGTCGTCGATGGACGCCGTGTAGATATGCACATCCGGGTGCTTGGCCAGCACGGCGTCGATGCCCACCGGCGCGGCAACCAGCACCAGCGCGCGGATTTCCTTGCAGCCGGCGCGCTTGAGCAGGTCGATGGCCGCGACCATCGAACCGCCGGTGGCCAGCATCGGGTCCACGATCAGCGCCAGGCGCTGGTCCAGTTCGCCGACCAGGCGTTCCAGGTAGGTGTGCGCTTCCAGGGTCTCTTCGTTGCGGGCCACGCCCACGACGCTGACCTTGGCGCCCGGAATCAGGCTGAGCACGCCGTCCAGCATGCCGATGCCCGCGCGCAGGATGGGCACGACGGTGACTTTCTTGCCGGCGATCTTCTCCACCTGCACCGATCCACACCAGCCTTCGACGGTGGCGGGGGCCAGCGGCAGGTCCTTGGACGCTTCGTACGTAAGCAGCGCGCCCACTTCCTGCGACAGTTCACGGAAGCTCTTGGTGCTGAGGTCGGCGCGACGCATGATCCCGAGCTTGTGGCGGATCAGCGGATGGCGGATTTCGTGCACGGGCATGTGCGTAACTCTCCAGAGTATTTGTTGGTCAGGTTTTTTCGCCTCAGGCGGGACCGGTAAGGCGCGGCGCGCATGCGCCGCCCGGTGGCGAGCCACACATGAGGAATCGTAATCGGTTTATCTACTGTTCGGCGAGCCAGGAGATCAGGGCGTCGTCAAAGGCGCGGACGGCGCCCGCCTGCTCGTGGTTGACGATGCTGACGACCACGTAGCGCTTGCCGCTGGCGCCCAGCACATAGCCGGCGATCGAGCGCACGTCGCGCAGCGAGCCGGTCTTCAGGTGGGCCATGCCGAGGGTGCCGTTGCCCTTGAGGCGGCGCCGCACGGTGCCGTCCACGCCGGCGATGGCGAAGGAAGAAATGTATTCGGGCATCACCGGCGAATTCCAGGCCACGGTCAGCATGGACGCCAGGCTGTCGGCCGACACCCGGGCGTCGCGCGACAGGCCCGCGCCATTGTCGATGACCAGTTCGGGCATGTTCAGGCCCTGCTTGGCCAGCAATTCCTTGGCCACAACCTCGCTGCTGCCGACGGTCGCCGGACGGCGGCCGCGCTCGGCGCCCAGCGTCAGCAGCAGGGTGCGCGCCATGACGTTGTTGCTGCGCTTGTTGATCTGGCGGATGGCCTCGGCCAGCGTGGGCGAGTCATGGGAAGCCAGCACGACCGCGTCCGGCGGCACCATGCCCGAACGAACCTGCCCCTTGAACGTGCCGCCCAACTCTTTCCAGAGCATGCGGAACACCTCGGTGGCGTAGTCGGGCTGGGAAAGCGCCAGGCGGTACAGGCTGAATTCCCCGCACGAGCCGGCGACCTTGCCGTTGACCCGGATGGTGACGCCCTGCTGCGTGATCAGCGGGTCGGTCGTGACCACGGGGGGACCGGGACAGCGGACGTCGCTCCATTCGACCTGGCCTTCGATCTTCAGGCCGGGCAGCGGCGGATCGATCAGCGGCACCCATTTATTGGCGACCGGATCCGGCGTGAACAGCAGGCGCAAGGCGCCAAAGCCCACCATCAGGGCGTCCGGGCTGGCGTTATAGGCGCGGTCGGGCGCCCCGTCGAAGGCGCCGGGGTCCGTCGCCACCTGCCCGAAGATGCTGCGGTCGATCACCAGGTCGTTGATCTGCTTGACCCCGCGCAGGCGAAGCTCGCGCAGCAGCGCCCAGAGATCCTGCAGCAGGAACTGCGGATCGCCGCCCGCGCGCAGGTACAGCGGGCCGGTCAGCGCGCCCTTGGCGTCGGGCCTGGCCCCCGGGGCCGTCATGAATTCGGTGCGCCAGACGTAATTGGGGCCTAGTTCGGACAGCGCGGCCCAGGTCGTGACCAGCTTCATCACCGATGCGGGATTGCGGGCCTCCTTGGCGTTGAGCGCCACCAGGCGCGGACCGCCGACCTCCTGGACCACCAGCGACAGGGAGCTTTCCGGCAGCTTGCTGGCCTTCCAGGCCTTGAGCACGTCGGGCGGCAGCCCGGGAACCTGCGCGAAGGCGGCGCCCGCGGCCAGGGCCAGCACTCCGCCGGCCAGCCATTGCTTCAGTCCGCCCACACGCTTATTCGATTGTCCCGTCATGCCACGCCCACCCGGTTGCTCGTTCCAGCAAAACCGAGAGCATACAAAACCTGGAACGGTTACGGGCGCCCCTCGGCCATCCGTTGCATCCCGCGCGCCGCGCCAGGGGTCCGCGACCGCCGCGCGAGGCGGCGATTGCCAGGGGGAAGAATCCGTTCGTTCCGCCCCTATTAGCCGTCCCCCTTACAATACAGGGTTGCCCCGAGCCCGCCCGACCGGCCCGGCTCGTCCTTTGCAGGGCCCGATCCCTCTGATCCCAGATACCCGCGTGACCCAGTCCTTCACCGTTTCCGATTTCGATTACGACCTGCCGCCCGAACTCATCGCGCAGACGCCCGCCGCCGAACGCACGGGCAGCCGTCTGCTGCACCTGGACGACGCCAGCCAGCTGCACGACCGCCAGTTCGCCGACCTGACCGCCCTGCTGCGCCCGCACGACCTGCTGGTGTTCAACGACACGCGCGTCATCAAGGCGCGCCTGGCCGGCCACAAGATCACCGGCGGCAAGATCGAGGTGCTGGTCGAACGCATCACCGAACCCGACCGCGTCCTGGCCCACGTGCGCGCCAGCAAGTCGCCGGGCGCGGGCATGGTGCTGCGCCTGGCCGACGCCTTCGAGGCCACGGTGCTGGGCCGCGAGGGGGAACTGTTCGACATCCGCTTCCCCGGCCCCGTGCTGGAGCTGCTGGACGCGCACGGCGCCACCCCGCTGCCGCCCTACATCACGCACGCCGCCGACGCCGGCGACGACGACCGCTACCAGACGGTCTATGCGCGCGAACCGGGCGCCGTGGCCGCCCCCACCGCGGGGCTGCACTTCGACCAGCCCACACTGGACCGCCTGTCCGAACTGGGCGTGGCGCGCGCCTTCGTCACCCTGCACGTGGGCGCCGGCACGTTCCAGCCCGTGCGCGTGGACAACCTGGCCGACCACGTCATGCACGCGGAATGGTTCACGGTGCCCCAGGCAACCGTGGACGCCATCGCCGCCGCCCGCGCCCGGGGCGGCCGCGTGATCGCCGTCGGCACCACCAGCGTGCGCGCGCTGGAGTCGGCCGCCGCCCTAACCGAGGGGCATGCGGCCCCGGGCGCGCCGCTGGCCGCCGCCCAGGGCGACACGCGCCTTTTCATCACCCCCGGGTACCAGTACCGCGTCGTGGACGCCCTGGTCACCAACTTCCACCTTCCCCAGTCGACCCTGCTGATGCTGGTGTCGGCGCTGGCCGGCGTCGAGCCCATCCGCCGCGCCTACGCCCACGCCGTCGCCGAGCGCTACCGCTTCTTCAGCTATGGCGACGCCATGTTCATCGAAACCCCCGC
Organism: Achromobacter spanius; assembly: GCF_039673305.1. Taxonomy (GTDB): domain Bacteria; phylum Pseudomonadota; class Gammaproteobacteria; order Burkholderiales; family Burkholderiaceae_B; genus Achromobacter; species Achromobacter spanius_F. Next base: position 61,730 of record NZ_JBDJLJ010000015.1, on the reverse strand, counting down.
CCCATGACCGGACTGAACTTCGAACTGCTCGCCACCGACGGCGGCGCCCGCCGCGGCCGCATCACGCTGAACCACGGCGTGGTCGAGACCCCCATCTTCATGCCGGTAGGCACCTACGGCAGCGTCAAGGCGATGATGCCGCACGAGCTCAAGGAAATCGGCTCGCAGATCGTGCTGGGCAACACCTTCCACCTGTGGCTGCGCCCGGGCACGGAAATCATGGAAAAGCACGGCGGGCTCCACGGCTTCATGCAGTGGGACAAGCCCATCCTGACCGACTCCGGCGGTTTCCAGGTGTTCAGCCTACAGGGCATGCGCAAGATCACCGAAGAGGGCGTGAAGTTCGCCTCCCCCATCGACGGCGCGCGCCTGTTCCTGACCCCGGAAGAGTCCATGCGCATCCAGCGCTCGCTCAATTCCGACATCGTCATGGTGTTCGACGAGTGCACGCCCTATGAAATCGACGGCCGGCCCGCCACCACCGAGGAAGCCGCGCGCTCGATGCGGATGTCCCTGCGCTGGGCGCGCCGTTCACGCGAGGAATTCGACCGCCTGGGCAACCCCAACGCGCTCTTCGGCATCGTCCAGGGCGGCATGTACGAAGCGTTGCGCGACGAATCCCTGGCCGGGCTGCAGGACATCGGTTTCCACGGTTACGCCATCGGCGGCCTGTCGGTGGGCGAGCCCAAGGAAGACATGATGCGCATACTGGCGCACGTGACGCCCAAGCTGCCCGCCCAGGCCCCGCGCTACCTGATGGGCGTGGGCACCCCCGAAGACCTGGTCGAGGGCGTGAGCCGCGGCGTGGACATGTTCGACTGCGTCATGCCCACGCGCAACGCCCGCAACGGCTGGCTGTTTACGCGCTTTGGCGACGTCAAGATCCGCAACGCCAGGTACCGCGACGACACCCGTCCGCTGGACCCCAGCTGCGGCTGCCACACCTGCGGCACCTTTTCGCGCGCCTACCTGCACCACCTGCAGCGCGCCAACGAAATCACCGGCGCGCGCCTGAACACGCTGCACAACCTGCACTTCTATCTGACTATCATGAAGGAAATGCGCGAGGCCATCGCCGAGGGGCGCTTTAACGCCTGGCGCGCCCAGTTCGCCGCGGACCGCGCCCGCGGCGTGGAGTAGCCGGAAGCAAAAAAACCGCCCCCGAGGGCTTTTTCTCCAGGGTTTTGCCCCCATTTGACCGGGCAGGCCGTCAATTGACCGGGGAGCCGACTGGCACTTGGGATGGCGCCCTGGTTAAAGGCTGGCTATAACCTATATACAATAGTCGGCTTGCCCTATCCATGGCTCGCGCGGGGATGGGCGCATTAAAAACATAGCGATAAACCCAAACAGACTCAAACGCAGGAGAATTCAATGTCCGTTATCGATACCGCCAGCCTCGTCGTGGCCCAGGCCGCCGCTCCCGAAGGCAATGCGCTGATGGGCATGCTGCCCATCATCCTGATGTTCGTGATCCTCTATTTCCTGATGATCCGTCCGCAGATGAAGCGCCAGAAGGAACATCGCAACCTGATCGCCGCGCTGGCCAAGGGCGATGAAGTCGTCACCGCCGGCGGCATGCTCGGCAAGGTCACGAAGGTCAACGACAGCTACGTCACGGTCGAAGTCTCGGAACTGGCCGACAAGCCCGTCGAAGTCATCATGCAGAAGTCGTCGGTGTCGACCGTGCTGCCCAAGGGAACCATCAAGGCCCTGTAAGCGTCCCACAAGAGCCCCATCGGGGGCTTTTGTGCTTCGGACCGTCCCGCCGCTGGCGGGACAGGCTCCAGGCGCCTGGCGCCGCCCGCAGCGTTCGACGCCCGGGCGGCCCTTTCATCACCTTTACATGAAGTAGCCGGCAATGAACCGCTATCCCCTCTGGAAGTACATTACGGTCCTGGTCGCGGTCCTCATTGGCCTGCTGTACACGCTTCCCAATTTCTACGGCGAGTCCCCCGCCGTACAGGTTTCCAGCGCCAAGGCCACGATCAAGGTCGACACGTCCGTGCTGGCCCGCGTGGAGCAGATCCTGGCCGACGCCAAGATCCCCAACGAAGGCGCCTATTTCGAAATGAACGGCACGCTGGGCACCGTGCGCGCCCGCTTCCCGTCCACCGACGTGCAGCTGCAGGCCCGCGACCTGATCGAAAAATCGCTCAATACCGTTGCCGGCGACCCGCACTACACGGTCGCGCTGAACCTGCTGCCCGCTTCGCCGCCCTGGATGCGCGCGCTGGGCTGGTTCGCGCCCAAGCCCATGTACCTTGGCCTGGACCTGCGCGGCGGCGTGCACTTCCTGCTGCAAGTCGACATGCAAGGCGCACTGACCGCCCGCTATGACTCGCTGGCCGGCGATGTGCGTTCCGTGCTGCGCGACCAGAAGATCAACGTGACCGGCGTCGAACGCTCGGGCATGAGCGTCGCCGCCACCTTCGCCAACACCGACGACCGCGACCGCGCCATCTCGACGCTGCGTTCGCGCCTGCCCGACCTGGAATTCACCGAACGCGAAGAAGGCGGCAAGCAGGTGCTGCTGGCCGCCCTGAACCCGGCCGCCGTCACCCGCGTGCAGGATTCCGCGCTCAAGCAGAACATCAACACGCTGCACAACCGCATCAACGAACTGGGCGTGGCCGAACCGGTCATCCAGCAACAGGGTTCGGACCGCATCGTGGTGCAGTTGCCTGGCGTGCAGGACGTGGCCAAGGCCAAGGAACTGCTGGGCCGCACCGCCACCCTCGAAATCCGCATGGTCGACGACTCCCCCGCCGCGCAGGCCGCGCTGCTGGGCAACACCGTTCCCTTCGGCCTCGAACGCTACAACGATCGCGACGGCCGTCCCATCCTGGTCCGCCGCCAGGTCATCCTGACCGGCGAAAACCTGCAGGACGCCCAGCCGGGCCGCGACTCGCAGACCCAGCAGGCCGCCGTCCACCTGACGCTGGACTCCAAGGGCGCCCGCATCTTCCGCGACGTCACCCGCGACAACATCAACAAGCGCATGGCCATCCTGCTGTTCGAAAACGGCAAGGGCGAAGTGGTCACCGCGCCTGTGATCCGCGGCGAAATCGCTGGTGGCCAGGTGCAGATTTCGGGCAGCATGAGCTCCGAGGAAGCCGCCGACACCGCCCTGCTGCTGCGCGCAGGCGCGCTGGCCGCGCCGATGTCCATCATCGAGGAACGCACCATCGGCCCGAGCCTGGGCGCGGACAACATCTCGAAGGGCTTCTACTCGACGCTGTACGGCTTCCTGGCCATCGCCGTCTTCATCATCGTGTACTACCACCTGTTCGGCGTGTTCTCCACGATCGGCCTGACCTTCAACGTCCTGCTGCTGCTGGCGCTGCTGTCCATGCTGCAGGCCACGCTGACCCTGCCGGGCATCGCGGCCATCGCGCTGACGCTGGGCATGGCCATCGACTCGAACGTGCTGATCAACGAGCGCATACGCGAAGAACTGCGGGCGGGGGCCTCGCCGCAGCAAGCCATCCATCACGGCTTCGAACGCGCGTGGGGCACGATTCTTGACTCGAACCTCACCACGCTGATCGTGGGCCTGGCGCTGCTGGCCTTCGGTTCGGGCCCGATCCGGGGCTTCGCGGTGGTTCACTGCCTGGGCATCCTGACCTCGATGTTCTCGTCGGTCGTGGGCGTGCGCGCGCTGGCCAACCTGTACTACGGCCGCAAGAAGAAGCTCACCTCGATCTCCATCGGCGAAGTCTGGAAGCCGAAGGCAAACTGAACATAGGGCGGGCGGCGCAATCCGCCCGCCACAGCAAAGAACCGAAGGCGAAAAATGGAATTTTTCCGGATTCACCGCACCATCCCGTTCATGCGCCATGCCCTGGTGCTGAACATCATCAGTCTCGTCACCTTTTTCCTGGCGGTGTTCTTCATCGTCACGCGCGGCTTCCACCTGTCGATCGAATTCACCGGCGGCACGGTCATGGAAGTCAACTACGCCCAGACGGCGCAGCTTGAAAACGTGCGCGGCGTGGTCTCCAAGCTGGGTTACACCGACTTCCAGGTCCAGAATTTCGGCACCTCGCACGACGTGATGATCCGCCTGCCCCTGCAGGAAGGCCAGACGTCCGCCACCCAGAGCGAAACCGTCATGGCCGCGCTCAAGGCCGCCGATTCGGGCGTCGAACTGCGCCGCGTCGAATTCGTGGGTCCGCAGGTCGGCCAGGAACTGCTGCACAACGGCCTGATGGCCCTGCTCGTGGTCGTCATCGGTATCATGGTCTACCTGGGCTTCCGCTTCGAATGGAAGTTCGCGGTGGCCGGTGTCATCGCCAACCTGCACGACGTGGTCATCATCCTGGGCTTCTTTGCGTTCTTCCAGTGGGAATTCTCGCTCGCCGTGCTGGCCGGCGTGCTGGCCGTGCTGGGCTACTCCGTGAACGAATCCGTGGTCATCATGGACCGGATCCGCGAGAACTTCCGAAAGTACCGCAAGGCGGACGTGCACGAAGTCATCAACAGCGCCATCACGCAGACCATCTCGCGGACCATCATCACCCACGGTTCGACGCAGATGATGGTGCTGGCCATGCTGTTCTTCGGCGGCCCCACCCTGCACTACTTCGCCATGGCGCTGACCATCGGCATCTGGTTCGGCATCTACTCGTCGGTGTTCGTCGCCGCCGCGCTGGCCATGTGGATGGGCGTCAAGCGCGAAGACCTCATCAAGCCGGTCAAGAAGGAAGGCGAGGAAGGCGAAGTCGCCTGATCCCTGCACCACCGCCCTGCAAAAAACCCGTCGCTCGCGACGGGTTTTTTTTGGTCCGCCGATTGGATGGCATCAGCCATACCCTCGGCTGCGGTCCCTACGAATAGCCCCCTCGTGCCGCATGCGGATACCGTGACCACTTTCGCCTCGCGGCCGGTTGATTTATATATCCGAACAGGTATATTCATGTACAAGGGAATTCCGAAGACGCTTTGTTGGGAAGGCTCATCCAGAAAGGACTTCAAGGCATTCCCTCTACGCGTGCAAAAAAGCATGGGCATGAGCCTGCATGTCGTCCAATGCGGCCACTGGCCCGATTCCGTCAAGCCCTGGAAGGGATTGGGACCTGGCGTTTATGAACTTGTCGAAGATGAGCAAGGCAATACTTACCGTGCGGTATATGCGCTCCGATTGGGCGAGGCCATCCATGTGCTGCATGCATTTCAGAAGAAATCCAAATCGGGCATCGGCACGCCTCGGCCCGATATCGATCTGATAGCAAGCCGGCTGAAGCGGGTGTTGGCTCGTTACCGCCAGAACAGGAGTTCTCCATGACACGCAACCACACGACTGGCACCAAGAATGTTCTGTACGACCTCGGCTTCGAAGACGCCCCCGAACTGACCGCAAAAGTCCAACTCGCCATCAAGCTCAACGATTTGATCGACGCTCGGGGCCTGACTCAGACCGACGTGGCCGCGCTGACAGGCATGACTCAGTCAAAGGTATCCCAGATAAGCCGCTACAAGCTGCTGAACATTTCACTGGAAAGATTGATGCAAGCGCTTGTCGCGCTGAACCAGCATGTGGAGATCCGGGTACGCAAAGCGCGGCAATCGGACACTGCCGGCATCACCGTCAACACCTAGCGTCGCCACTGCACTGCCACCTCTTTTCCCGATGTGCGGGCAAAAGCGTCCGCCAATTGGCTACCATGTTCCCACCATGAAACTCACCATCGACCACATCGTCATCGCCGCGGCGGACCTGGCCAGCGGCACCGAATATGTCGCCGGCCTCCTGGGCATCGCGCCGCAGGGCGGCGGCGCGCATCCGCGCATGGGCACCCACAATCGCGTGCTGGGCATGGCGGACGGCGTCTACCTGGAAGTGATCGCCATCGATCCCGATGCGCCCACGCCCCCCCGCCCGCGCTGGTTCGGGCTGGACAAGGGCGACATCCGCGCACGCCTGGAACAGGGTCCGTTCCTGGCCCACTGGGCCGCCAGGGTGGAAGCCCCACTGGACCTGACGCGCATGCAGGCCGAACACCCGGACCGCCTGCCGCCCGCCATTCCCATGACGCGCGGCGACCTGCGCTGGCGCCTGACCGTCCCCGACGACGGCAGCCTGCCCGCCTGGCGCGAGGCCGGGCACGAGGCCGGCGACGGCCTGCTGCCCACGCTGATCCAATGGGACGTGGACAACTATCCGGGCGTCAGCCTGCCGCGCCAGCCGCTAACGCTCAAGCGGCTCACCGGCAGCCATCCCCGGGCGGCGCTGCTGCGGCAGGGGCTGGCATGGATGGGCGCCGACACCCTGATCGATGTCGAACAGACGGACGGCCGGCCGCGCCTGACCGCGCAGATCGAGACGCCCTCCGGCCTCAGGACACTGGCCTGACGGCGTGACGCCCCGGCGCGGCGCGCCGCGGGCGAAAAAAAGCCGCGGATCCTCCGCGGCCTTTTCCGGCGTGCACCCTCGGGCTCAGCCCTTTTTCCACCAGCGCCACGGCGCGCGCAGCGGCCATTGGTACTTGCTGCACAGCACGCGCGGCGCCAGCACATGCCCGATCAGCACGGCGATGCCGGCGGCGGTCATGACGTCGGACAGGTAATGGTCCAGGTTGACCAGCCGGCTGATGCCCACCAGCGCGGCCAGCAGCAGGAAGACCCAGCGCCAGCGCGGCGCAAGAATGCCCAGCACCACCGCCACGGCAAAGGCGGCGTAGGTGTGGCTGGACGGAAAGGAATTGAACTGCTGGACGCGCGAGAAGGATTCGCCCAATCCGTAAATGCCTTTTTCGAAGAACAACTCAGGCCGCGCCCGCGCCACGGTCCGCTTGAGCACCAGCACGACCAGGCCGCCGACGGCCATGGTGGACAGCATCAGCAGGCTGCCGCGCGCCATGGCCGCGTAGCTCATGCGGAACGGATTGCGCCAGCCGCGCGCCAGTCCCACCAGGCCAACCACGTAAAAAGCCAGCGCCATGGCGATGTAGTGGCCGCTTTCGCCCAGTTCGCCCACCCATTCGAAGGACTGGTCGACGCCTTCCGACACCGATTTCTGTATCCAGACGGCCAGGGGCAGGTCCACCCACAGCGCGCAGGCGGCGGCCGCGAGCGCCAGCGCGGCGCCCAGCAACGCCCAGACGGACGCCGGATAGGGATTGCGGAACTCATCAGGGACAGGAGAACCGGACCCGCCATCAAGGGAGGGAGCGGCTACCGGAGGCGTGAGGCGATTGGAATTCATCGGTGCCGCTCGGGAGAAAGAAGAAATGTTACTGCAGCCTGAAAGGCAGGCGGACCGCTATCGTAACGGCCAGCGCGCGCCGCACCAAGAAACAATTTCCGCGCAAGGGTTAAAATCCGCTCTTTCCCCTCTTTCCAGCCCCCGGGATCTACACCCGTCACGGCGACCACCATGCAAGAAACCTCCCTCAAGCGCGCGGGCAACGTCCGCGACGGCGGCCCCGCCGCCCTGCCCACCGCCGATGCCGGCGCCGGCTCCCCCCGCAAGCTGTACATCCGCACCTTCGGCTGCCAGATGAACGAGTACGACTCGGACAAGATGGCCGACGTGCTGCGCGAGGACCAGGGCGGACTGGAACTCACCGATAACCCCGAAGAGGCGGACGTCATCCTGTTCAACACCTGTTCGGTGCGCGAAAAGGCGCAGGAAAAGGTGTTTTCGGACCTGGGCCGCGTGCAGCACTTGAAAAAGACCAACCCGAACCTCGTGATCGGCGTGGGCGGGTGCGTGGCCAGCCAGGAAGGCGAAGCCATCGTCAAGCGCGCGCCCTACGTCGACGTGGTGTTCGGACCGCAGACCCTGCACCGCCTGCCCGACCTGATCAAGCGCCGCCGCGCCGAAGGCCGCTCGCAGGTCGACATCAGCTTCCCGGAAATCGAAAAGTTCGACAACATGCCGCCCCCGCGCGTGGAAGGCGCCACGGCGTTCGTGTCCATCATGGAAGGCTGTAGCAAGTACTGCAGCTTCTGTGTCGTGCCGTATACGCGCGGCGAGGAAGTCTCGCGCCCGTTCGACGACGTGCTGATCGAAGTGGCCGACCTGGCGGACCAGGGCGTCAAGGAAGTGACGCTGCTGGGCCAGAACGTGAATGCCTACCGCGGCCGCATGGCCGACTCGGATGAAATCGCCGACTTCGCCATGCTGCTGGAATACGTGCACGAGATTCCCGGCATCGAACGCATCCGCTACACCACGTCGCACCCCAAGGAAATGACCCAGCGCATGGTGGACGCCTATGCCAGGCTGCCCAAGCTGGTCTCCTTCCTGCACCTGCCGGTGCAGGCGGGCAGCGACCGCGTGCTGGCCGCCATGAAGCGCGGATACACGACGCTGGAATTCAAGTCCGTCGTGCGTCGCCTGCGCGCCGCCCGGCCCGACCTGACGCTGTCCTCGGACTTCATCGTGGGCTTCCCGGGAGAAACCGAGGAAGACTTCGAAAAGACGATGAAGCTGATCGAGGACGTCGGCTTCGACACCTCGTTCTCGTTCGTGTATTCGCGCCGACCGGGCACGCCCGCCGCCGACCTGTCCGACGACACCCCGCAGGACGTGAAGCTGCGCCGCCTGCAGCGCCTGCAGGCGCTGATCAACGAGCAGGCCGCGACGATCGCCCGCAACATGGTCGGCACCCGCCAGCGCCTGCTGGTGGAAGGCCCCTCGCGCCGCGACCCGAACGAACTCATGGGCCGCACCGAGAACAACCGCATCGTGAATTTCCCCGCGCCCGCGCGGCTCATCGGACACATGGTCGACGTCATCATCACCGAGGCGCACACGAACTCGCTGCGCGCCCGCGTGGCCGACGTGGACCGCACTTCCCAAGAGGCTGAATGACCACTTCCCGCTCCCGCGCGCGTCGCAGCATGCCCGCCGTCGTCACCCTGGACGGCGACAACACCCACCTGGCCAATCTCTGCGGGCCGCTGGACGAAAACCTGCGGCAGCTTGCCGACGGCATGAGCGTCAAGCTGTCGCGCCGCGGCAGCCGCGTCACAATCGAAGGCGAACTGGCCGAACTGGCCAGCCGGGTGCTGCGCCGCTTCCACGAGCAGGCCGTGCACCGCGCGCTGTCGGTCGACGACATCCAGCTGGGCCTGGTCGAGATCGGCGTCGGCCGCCAGGAAGAAAAGCTGAAGGAAGAGCAGGCCCAGGAACTGGACGCGCTGCCCGCCCTGGACGACGAAAGCGACGGCATCGCGCTGCGCACCCGGCGCAGCGACCTGCGTCCGCGCACCCCGCGCCAGCGCGACTACCTGAACAACATCCTCAAGCACGACATCACCTTCGGGGTCGGCCCCGCCGGCACCGGCAAGACCTGGCTGGCCGTGGCCTGCGCGATCGACGCCATGGAGCGCGACACGGTGCAGCGCCTGGTGCTGACACGCCCGGCCGTCGAAGCCGGCGAGCGCCTGGGCTTCCTGCCGGGCGATCTGGCGCAGAAGGTCGATCCGTACCTGCGCCCGCTGTATGACGCGCTGTACGACCTGATGGGCTTCGAAAAGGTCCAGCGCCTCTTCGAAAAGCAGACCATCGAAATCGCCCCGCTGGCCTACATGCGCGGCCGCACGCTGAACCACGCTTTCGTCATCCTGGACGAAGCGCAGAACACCACGCCGGAACAAATGAAGATGTTCCTGACGCGGATCGGGTTCGGCAGCAAGGCCGTCATCACCGGCGACCCGTCCCAGGTGGACCTGCCGCGCGGGCAGGACAGCGGCCTGGCCCACGCCGTGAAGGTGCTGCATGACGTGCAGGGCATCGCCACCACCCGATTCACCAGCCGCGATGTCGTGCGCCATCCCCTGGTCGCCCGCATCGTCGACGCCTACGACCGCGCCTCCGAAAATGAAGCCTGATCTGTCCCTGTCCGTCCAGTATGGCGTGCAGGAAGCCCGCCTGCCCCGCTGGCGCCTGCGCCGCTGGGCAGAGCGCGCGCTGGCAGGCGCCTTTGACGACGGCCTGGTCGACTTCTCGGCGGCGGAACTCAGCCTGCGGCTTGTGGGCACGGCCGAAGGCCGGCGCCTGAACCGGGATTTCCGCGGACGCGACTACGCCACCAATGTGCTGACCTTCGAATACGGCGTGGACCCGCTGGGCGTCGCCCGCGGCGACATCGTCATGTGCGTGCCGGTGCTGGTGCGCGAAGCCCGCGAACAGCGCAAGGCGCTGCTCGACCACGCCGCCCACCTGACGATCCACGGCGTGCTGCACTCGCTGGGCTATGACCACATCAAGGCCCGCGACGCCAAGCGCATGGAGGCCCTGGAGACCGCCACCCTGGCCCGGATCGGCATCGCCGACCCCTATGTGGCGGCCTGATCCGGGACCATCGGGTCTACCCTGAGAAATTGGCGGAAAATGGCGTGCAGCAAGGCGCAGATCGCGTCGGTTGCATCCATTTTCAGGTTACTCGTTACAAATTGGAAGCCAGTATCGGTTATGCTGGCTGCTCCCTAACTTGTCCTCCCGGACGATGTCTGACCCTTACCCTGCTCCCGAAGCGACGCCCGCTCGCTCAGCCAAACCCGCCACCAAATCCCTCCTAGACCGCCTGCTTTCCCTCGTGCGCCGCGAGCCCGAGGACCGCGAAGGCATCAAGGCCGTCCTGGAAGCCGCGCACGAACGCCAGTTGCTCGACGCGGAGTCGTACAAGATGATCAAGGGCGCGCTCGCCGTGTCCGAAGGCACCGTCGGCGACATCATGGTCCCGCGTTCGCGCATGGACCTGCTGGATGTCACGCAGCCCATCCCCTATCTGGTGGCCTCGGTGATCGAGACCGCGCATTCGCGGTTCCCCGTCTACGAAGGCGACCGCGACAACATCATCGGCATCCTGCTGGCCAAGGATCTGCTGCGCTGCATGCTGGAACCCGGCATCGAACTGCGCACGCTGGTCCGCCCCGCCGTGTTCATCCCGGAATCCAAGCGCCTGAACGTGCTGCTGCATGAGTTCCGCGCCAGCCGCAACCACCAGGCCATCGTCATCGACGAGCATGGCGGCATCTCCGGGCTGGTCACGATGGAAGACGTGCTGGAGCAGATCGTCGGCGACATCGAGGACGAATTCGACGAAACCGAGGAAGACTCCATCTTCCCCGAAGGCGAAAACCAGTGGCGCGTCCTGGCGGCCACCGACATCTCGCACTTCAACGAAGTCTTCGGCTGCAGCCTGCCGGACGACGAATACGACAGCGTCGGCGGTTGGATGGGCGGCCAGTTGGGCCGCATCCCGCGCCGCGGCGACCACGCCGAATTCGAAGGCCTGCGCATGGAAGTGGCGCGCGGCGACGCGCGCCGCGCCATCTGGCTGCGGGTCAAACGCACCGCCCCCGCCCAATCCGCCTCGCCCGCCGACAACGCATGACCCGTACCCCGCGCGGCCGTAACCTGCGCGGCGCCGCCGGCCTGGTGCTGGCGGGCGCCGTTCACGCCCTGACCTTCGCGCCCGGCCCCCTGCCCGACTGGGCGCTGGCCGTCGTGCAGATCCTGGCGCTGGCCATTCTGGCGCGCGTCACCCTGTATGCGCCGTCCGCAAAACAGGCGTGGCTGCGCGGCTGGCTGTTCAGCTTCGCCAGCTATGCGCTGGGGCTGTACTGGATCTTCATCAGCCTGCACCGCTACGGCGACCTGGCCGCGCCCCTGGCCGTGGCCGCGGTGCTGGCGCTGTCGGCATTTCTTGCCCTGTTTCCCGCCTGCGCCAGCGCGCTGGCGCGGCGCTATGCGCCGCTGGCGCCCGACTCCGCCCCCACCCGCATCCTGTCCGGCACGCTGGCCTGGGCCGCGATGTGGGCGGCGTTCGAATGGCTGCGCGCGGTGCTGCTCACCGGCTTCCCCTGGCTGAACATCGGCTATGCGCAGGTCGACAGCCCCATCGCGGGCTGGGCGCCGCTGCTGGGCGTGCATGGCATGGCCTTCCTGGCCGCCTTCGTCGCGGCCGCCGTGGCAAGCCTGTGGCAACCTTCCCGCAAGGCGGGCCTGGGGCCGCGCCATGCGCTGGCCGCAGGCGTCGCGCTGGCCCTGGCGGCCGCGGGCTGGCCGCTGTCCCGCGTGGACTGGTCGGCGCCCGTCGGCGAACCGCTGAACGTGCGGCTGGTCCAGGGCAACATCGGCCAATCCCAGAAATTCGACCCGGCGCTGCTCGACCAGAGCCTGATGCGCCACCTGGAACTGACGGCCATGCCGCCCGCGCCCGGCGTGCCCGCCCCGCAACTGGTGATCCTGCCCGAGACCGTGCTGCCCATCTTCCAGGACCAGCTCGACCCGCGCATCTGGGAAGCCTGGCGCAATCTGGCCGGCCAGCGCAACACCGTCATCGCGATGGGCGTGCCGCTGCACGACCGAGTGAACGGCCGCGAACGCTACACCAACAGCGTCATGGGATTCGACGGCGCCACGCCGGTCGAGCAGCTTGTGGCGGGCAACCCCGCCATGCGCTACGACAAGCGCCACCTGGTGCCCTGGGGCGAATACGTGCCTCCCGGGTTCCACTGGTTCGTCGACATGCTGAACATTCCGCTGGGCGACTTCGACCGCGGCGCCGAACGCCAGACGCCCTTTGCCGTCGGCGGCCAGCACATCGCATTCAACATCTGCTACGAAGACCTGTTCGGGCCCGATCTGCTGCCCGCGCTGCAGCCCGGCCCGAACGGCGAACCCGGCGCGACGATCCTGGTGAACGTCAGCAACCTGGGCTGGTTCGGCGACACCTGGGCCTTGCGCCAGCATCTGCAGATCGGGCGCCTGCGCACCATCGAAACCGCGCGGCCCATGCTCACGGCGACCAACACCGGCATCACCGCCGCCATCGACGCCAAGGGCCGCGTGGCGGCCCAGCTTGCCCCGCTGCAGGCCGGCGTGCTGCCGGTGTCGGTGCAGGGCATGACCGGGCTGACGCCCTATGCGCGCTTCGGCGACAAGACCGCCCTGGCCCTGATCGGCCTGGCGCTCATCGCCGCGGTCGGCAGCGCCCGCCGCACGCGCCGGCCCTGACGGGCCTTCAGGAAAACAGGTTCGCGGGCAGCGAACCGTCTTCCAGGACTGGCGGGTGCAGCGGCCCGGCGCCCGCCCCAGTCAGTTCGATCGCATCCGCGATGGCCTGCATGTCTTCGGCATCCAGTTCGAGTTCCGCCGCGCCGATCACGCCATCGACCTGGGCCGTGCTGCGCGCCCCCACGATGGCGCCCGTCACGCCCGGCCACGCCAGCGTCCACGCCGCCGCCACCGCCGCCACCGTGGCGCCGTGACGCTCCGCGATGGGCTTGAAGGCGTCGGCCACGGCCAGGTTGCGCTCCAGATTGGGCGATTTAAATTCCGCGTGGCGCGACCGCCAGTCGTCCTGCGGCAAGGCCAGCGCCCGTTCGCGGCTGAATTTTCCGGTCAGGAGACCCGACTGCATGGGGCTGTAGACGATCACACCCGTGCCATGCTGCGCGCACCACGGAATCAGGTCTGCACCGGCCGCGCGCTGGATCGCCGAGAACGGGGGCTGCAGGGTGTCTACATGGCCCAGCAGCTCCGCGGCCTGAAGCTGCGCGAGATTATGGTTGGACAGGCCGACGGACCCGATCTTGCCCGCCTGCTTGAGGTCCAGCAGCTCCTGCCAGTACGCGTCCAGCGGCGTGCCGTCGCCAGCCGGCCAGTGCATCTGGTAGAGATCGATGCGCTCTACGCCCAGGCGGCGAAGCGACCCTTCGAGCTCGCGCCGGATGCTGGAAGGGGCGCCGGTACGCCGCGGCATGGCCTGCGGTTGGTCCGCCGCCCAGGTCAGGCCGCATTTGGTGAAGACGTACGGCCGTTCCTGCGGCGCCATCTGCGCCAGGGCGCGGCGCACGATCTCTTCGGAATGGCCCAGCCCATACACCGCCGCCGTGTCGATCCAGTTGACGCCGCGGTCCACGGCATGCCGGATCGCCGCGATGGAAGCGGAATCGTCCTGCGGCCCCCAACCGATGGCCCATCCGTTGCCGCCCATCGCCCAGGCGCCCAGGCCGATGCGCGTGATGTCCATGCCGCTGCGCCCGAGCGCGCGCGTGGGAAAGGAGGTCTTGCTGCTCATGGAGAAGCGCTCATGGTGAAGGACTGACGGAGGAAGGGCTGACGCGGGGAGGTCCGGTGGCCTTGCGCACGGCGATTTGCGCAAACCTGGCACAAAAAAAGCACGCGGAAGGACGTTTTTTTTCTGTCCACGATAGCATCCGCACAAGCCTTTGATTTTGTTGAATTCCGCACAAATCAACAATGCATTTGATCGCACGAAAGCGTCCAAAAATCCATCCCGAGGCACCATCGAACCCTCTTTTTTCGCAACTTTTTTGCTTTTTGCCATGAAGCGACTTGCACACCCTATTTAGTTCGTGCATAATCTCGTTTCTTCGCCAACGGCACTAAACAAAACCGGCAACGAACCAGCAAAAACGCCCTGTAAACAGCGTGTTCCAGCTAGTGAAAGTTGAACGGATTGATTAGAGAAACGGGGGTATAGCTCAGCTGGGAGAGCGCTTGCATGGCATGCAAGAGGTCAGCGGTTCGATCCCGCTTACCTCCACCAGTCCAAAGCGAAGAGCAGTACGGAAAGTCCAAAGTCCCCTTCGTCTAGAGGCCTAGGACATCACCCTTTCACGGTGAGTACAGGGGTTCGAATCCCCTAGGGGACGCCAGCTTATCTGGCAGCAGTAAGAAGTAATGCAATAAGAAGTGATGCAGTTGAAGTGACAAAGTAGTTGAGTAAGCCGCTGCGGAGCGGTAGTTCAGTTGGTTAGAATACCGGCCTGTCACGCCGGGGGTCGCGGGTTCGAGCCCCGTCCGCTCCGCCAAAAGCTCTCTCGCTCAGAGTCTTTCAAGAGCTCCGTTTTCGGGGCTTTTTTGTTTTATATAGTGTGAGACCTTGTTGTCTGAAGTTTGGGGCATCAGGACTTCCTGGGGGTATAGCTCAGCTGGGAGAGCGCTTGCATGGCATGCAAGAGGTCAGCGGTTCGATCCCGCTTACCTCCACCAGTACGCAGTACAGTAGTAAAGTTGTACGTTCAGGTCCCCTTCGTCTAGAGGCCTAGGACATCACCCTTTCACGGTGAGTACAGGGGTTCGAATCCCCTAGGGGACGCCAGCTTTCACTGGCAAGTTGTACAAGCTGCCTTGACACCGCAGCGGGAAGTAAGAAGTCTGTAGTAAGAAGTCTGTTAAAGCCGCTGCGGAGCGGTAGTTCAGTTGGTTAGAATACCGGCCTGTCACGCCGGGGGTCGCGGGTTCGAGCCCCGTCCGCTCCGCCAAAGCACTTTGCGCTTTCCAGACCGCTGCTCGGCAGCACCGCTAAAAGCTCCGGATTCCGGAGCTTTTTTGCTTTCCGCCGTTTGCGTTGGCGCAAGGGCGCATCCCATGCCGAGCGGACCAATCCGGCCCGTCTTTCCCCCTTCCCTCTGCCTCGTCCGTTTTGGCCTCTGGACAGCGCCGCTGCGCACGATCATGCTTGCGCGTATACGCCATGCGAAGAAAAGAGGCCTACGTGACCCCGAACGACGCCGCCCCCCAAGCACATCGACTACACCTGCAAAGCATCATCGCAGGCCTGAACGAGGGCATCATCCTGCTTGAGGCCGACGGTTCGATCGCCTGGGCCAACGCCAGCGCGCTCGACCTGCATGGCGTCGACGGACTGAACGAACTCGGCGAAACGCCAGCGGGCTATCGGAAGCGATATACGCTCACCTACCGCAACCATCACCGCGTGCCCGCGCGCCAGTATCCGCTGGACCGACTGGCGGCCGGGGAAGAGTTCGACGACCTGCTCCTGGACCTGGGCCGCAAGGACGACGACGACTTCCTGCGCCATGTGCTGGCCCGCGGCCTGGACCTGGACGATGGCGGCAGCCTGTCCTATCGCGTGCTGATCCTGCATGACCAGACCGGGCAGATCAACGCGGAACAGCGCTTCGAGCGTGCGTTTTCCGCGAACCCCGCGCCCGCGCTGATCTGCCGTCTGTCGGACCTGCGCTACGTCAAGGTCAACCAGGGATTCCTGGAAATGACCGGCTACACGCGCGACGCCGTACTGGGAAAATCCGCCTACGAGCTCGACGTGCTGGATGGCGGCGACGACAAAGAAACCGCCGTCGCCAGGCTCAACGAAGGGCGCACGATCCCGCAACGCGAAGGCGTCGTGAAATTGCCGGATGGCGGCGGCAAGTTCGTGGTGGTTGCCGGCCAGCCCATCGACATGCACGACGAACCCTGCATGCTCTTCACTTTCATCGACCTCGAGGCCCGCAAGCGGACCGAACTGGCGCTGCGCGAAAGCGAAGAGCGTTTCTCCAAAGCCTTCCGGCTCGCGCCCGTGCCCATGGCGGTGTGCGATGGCGACACGCTCGAGGTGCTGGACATCAACGAGGCGTTCGCAGCCGCGACGGGCGGCTCGCTGGAAGACGGCGAATCGCGCGACCTCCCCGCGCTGGGCCTGCAGCCGTATGAAGGCATGGTCGCCAGCCTGAAGCGCGGCGAAAGCGCGCGCAACCGCGAGGTCGCGCTGACCGACCAGGATGGCGGGCAGCTGGAGTGCCTGCTGTCGGCCGAACCCGTCATGATCGGCGGGCTGCGGCGCGTGCTGCTGGTCATGCAGGACATCACCGAACGCAAGCGCTCCGAAACCGAACTGCTGACGGCGATCGAAGCCGTCATGCAGGACACCTCATGGTTCAGCCGGGGCATCATCGAAAAACTGGCGCAACTGCGCGAGCCCGCCCCAGCCAGCCGCGACGTCGCCGAGCTTGCGCAACTGACTTCCCGCGAACGCGAAGTCCTGGGCCTGCTGTGCCAGGGCCACGACGACGACGGCATCGCCAAGGCGCTCAAGCTGTCGCGCAACACCGTGCGCAACCACGTGGCCACGATCTACAGCAAGATCGGCGTGCACCGCCGCAGCGCGGCCATCGTCTGGGCGCGTGACCGCGGTATCACGGGCCACGAAAGCGCGCGCGCCCGCGATAAACGGCCGAAAAGCTGAGGGCGCGGCCGAAAATTACAATTTGAATCAATATTTTTGGCCGTTCCGGGTCGCCGAAGAAGACGCCGCGTTAGAAGTCGCGTGCGTCCAAAATCGTTCTTTTTTGGACATCGACACCTCAAAGCATCGTTAAAAACGGCCTTATCCCCTGCATTGCGCGAACCCTGCGCAGCTTCTTACGATCCGCCGATCCTGCCCTGCGCCCCTGACCGCGCAGCGGCCTGATTCCGGCAAGACCGACAAGGAGCCCCACCATGCAGACCGCCTACATTCCCGTCCCGACGCCGTCCAAGCCCCTGCCCGCCCCCGCCTGGAGCGCGGACGACATCATGGCGCTCTACGAGCTGCCGTTCATGGACCTGGTGCATCAGGCCCAGAAGACGCACCGCGCCCACTTCGACCCGAACGCCATCCAGCTGTCCAGCCTGCTGTCGATCAAGACCGGCGGCTGTCCCGAAGACTGCGCCTACTGCCCGCAGTCGTCGCACTACGACACCGGCGTGGACGCCGACAAGCTGATGCCGCTGGAGGACGTGGTGGCCGCGGCCCGCGCCGCGCAGGCCGGCGGCGCGCAGCGCTTCTGCATGGGCGCCGCGTGGCGCAGCCCCAAGCCCCACCACCTGGAGGCCGTGGCCGAGATGGTCAGCGCGGTGAAGGCGCTGGGCCTGGAGACCTGCGTGACGCTCGGCATGCTGCGCGAGGGCCAGGCCGAGCAGTTGAAGGACGCCGGGCTGGACTACTACAACCACAACCTGGACACCTCGCCCGAGTTCTACGGCAAGATCATTTCCACGCGCACCTACCAGGATCGCCTGGACACGCTGGACCGGGTGCGCGACGCGGGCATCAGCGTGTGCTGCGGCGGCATCGTGGGCATGGGCGAATCGCGGCGCGAGCGCGCCGGCCTGATCGCCCAGCTGGCCAGCATGGAGCCCTATCCCGAATCCGTGCCGATCAACAACCTGGTGCAGGTGGAGGGCACGCCGCTGTCGGGCGTGGAAGCGCTGGACCCGTTCGAGTTCGTCCGCACCATCGCGGTCGCGCGCATCGCCATGCCGCGCGCGGCGGTGCGCCTGTCGGCCGGGCGCGAGGCCATGGACGACGCGCTGCAGGCGCTGTGCTTCATGGCCGGCGCCAATTCCATGTTTTACGGCGACGCCCTGCTGACCACGGCCAATCCACAGATGGCGGCCGACCAGCGCCTGCTGGAACGCCTGGGCATGCGCGTCGACGCCGCCCAGCATGTGCATCACGAGGCCGCGGCATGCCGTTGACGCCCGGGCTGCTGTACCTGGCGGCCAGCGTCGGGTGCAGCGTGTCAGTGGCTGTGATGCTCAAGCTCGCGCGGCGCTGGCAGGTGGACGTGCGGCAGGCGATCGCGATGAACTACGCCGTGGCCGCCCTGCTCTGCTGGGCGGTGCTGCGCCCGGACCCGGCGCGCCTGCTGGCGCCGCAGACGCCCTGGCTCGTGCTGGCGGCGCTGGGCGTGCTGCTGCCCGGCGTGTTCCTGGCGATGGCGGCGGCGTTGCGTCATGCCGGCATCGTGCGCAGCGATGCCGCGCAGCGCCTGTCCCTCTTCATTCCGTTGCTGGCGGCGTTCCTGCTGTTCGGCGAGCCGGTCAGCGGGCGCAAGCTGGCGGCAATCCTGCTGGCGTTGTGCGCCCTGTTCTGCCTGCTGCGGCAGCCGCAGCGGACGCAGGCGTCCGGGGACGATGCGTCCGGGGACCGGCGCGCGACCTGGCTGTGGCCGCTGGTGGTATGGGCGGGTTACGGCGTGATCGACATCCTGTTCAAGCAGGTGGCGCGCACCGGCACCGCCTTCGCGGGTGGCTTGCTGCTGGCTTTCCTGATGGCCGGGGCGTTGATGCTGGCGTACCTGCTGTGGCGCCGCGTGCGCTGGCAGGCCCGTCACCTTGCCGCCGGCGCGGCGCTGGGCCTGGCCAACTTCGGCAACATCCTGACCTACGTCAGGGCTCACCAGTCCTTGCCCGAGCACCCCGCACTGGTGTTCGCGTCGATGAACATGGGCGTGATCACGCTGGGCACGCTGGTGGGCGCCCTGGCCTTTCGCGAGCCCCTGACGCGATTGAACGTCCTGGGCATCGCGCTGGCCCTGGCGGCCATCGTGCTGATGACGCCCTGGTAGGTTGGGTGGTTCAGGTGCCGGTGCGCACCTGGCGTTCCGGCTCGGCCTCGCCGGACACGTCCTGCGGCGGTTCGCCGTCGGCGCTGGCCGGTTCCGGGGCAGGCTCGGGCGGCGCGGGCGCGGCCGACGGATCCGGCTGCACCATTTCCATGGCGATGTCGTTTTCCGGATCCACCCGGGGATCCAGCACCGCCGCCGCGGGCGAGCTCTGCAGGGTGTCCGGCATCGGCACGAAATGCGTCGGCGCCTCATCGACCTGGTGCGCGCCGGTGACGCGCGTGGGACGCACCTGCCAGACCAGGATCACGGCGCAGGCCGAGATGAACACGTAGTACATGGCGGGTTCGCCCAACGACATCATCAGGCCCGCGATCATGGGCCCGACACAGGCGCCCAGGCCATAGGTCATGAGCAGCACGGCCGACAGGCTGACGCGCCGCTCGGACTCGACGTGGTCATTGGCGAACGCCGCGCCCAGCGGATAGAGGGTGAACTGCAGCACGCCGAAGACGCACGACATGGCGACCAGCGCCCAGAACGGCAGCGCGATCCAGCCCCACATGACCGTGGGCAGCAGGACCAGCAGCAAGGCATTGAAGCGGATGAGGCCCGCGCGGTTGATGCGGTCCGACAGCCAGCCCATGGGCCACTGGGACAGCAGGCCCGCCGTGACGGCGGCGGCCACGAAGACCGCGGCCTGGGAAGTCGACAGGCCGTGCTTGGCGCCGTACACGGCCGCCAGGCCATAAAAGGCGCCCGACAGATTTCCCGCCACGAACAGGACGGTCATGGACAGCGGCACGCGCCGCATGAAGAAACGGATGTCCAGCGGCGCCGGCAACGGCGTCGGCGGGTGCGAACGCGCGGTGACCGCGATCGGCACCAGGCACAGGACCAGGCACATGGCGACCAGCGTCAGCGGCCGCAGGTCCAGCGTGGCGTAGGCGGTCAGCGCCAACTGGCCGAGCACGGTGCCCAGGCCGGAAACGACCATGTAGACCGAAAACACGCGGCCGCGCTGGTGGTTTTCGGTCTGCTCGTTCAGCCAGCTCTCGATGACCATGAATTCGGTCACCATCACGATGCCCGCGATGACGCGGAACACCAGCCACATCGGCATCGATTCCACCAGGGTCTGCGCCAGGATCATGCTGGTGGCGATGGCCGCACAGGCGACGAAGGCCCGGATATGGCCGACGCGGATGATGAGCTTGTGCCCCAGGCGCGCGCCGCAGACCAGGCCCAGGTAGTAGCCGGCGATCAGGGTGCCGATCCACACTTCGCTGACCGACTGCGCGGTCAGGCGGAGGCCCATGTAGGTATTGAACAGACCCGTGCCGATGAGCATCAGCAAGGTCGCAAAATAAAGCGACGAGAACGATGAGATGGTGGAGAACATGGCGTCGGCAACCGCTGCTTGCGGTAGCGCGGCGAGCCGCCTCTGCGGCCCGCCGCGCTGTGCGGTGAAACAGGAACCGCGGGAATCAGGCCTGCGAGAGCATCGTGGCCGCGTCGCTGACTTCGAACTTGCCAGGGGCTTCCACGTTCAGCTGCTTCACGACGCCGTCGACGATCAGGGCGGAGTAGCGCTGCGAGCGCACGCCCATGCCGCGCTGGACCAGGTCCAGTTCGAGGCCGAGTTCCTTGGTCCACAGCGCGGAGCCGTCGGCCAGCATGCGGACCTTGCCGTCGGTCTTCTGTTCGCGGCCCCAGGCGCCCATGACGAAGGCGTCGTTGACGGACACGCACCAGATTTCATCGATGCCCTTGGCCTTCAGGGCAGCGGCCTGTTCGACGTAGCCAGGCAGGTGCTTGGCCGAGCAGGTGGGGGTGAAGGCGCCGGGCACGGCGAACAGCGCGATGGTCTTGCCGCGGGTCAGGTCGGCGACCTGGAACGCATTGGGACCGAGCGAGCAGCCGGCGGTTTCGGTTTCGATGAATTCGGTCAGGGTGCCATCGGGCACGCGGTCGCCGACTTTGATCGTCATGGGGATCTCCAGGGTGAAGGGGCAATGCATTGAGGCAGGAGCGCCTCACAGCCCTCATCATAGTTCGTGCGCGGCCCGCTTGCTGGCTTTGATGGCTGCGGGAAAGAAAGATGAACAGTCTGAAACGACTCAACACCGCGGGTACACGGTGGGGAAACGGGTGCTTGTCATAATGCCGTGGTGACCATCGCCCGCCGCGGCTGCGCTGGCAGTGCGCCGGGAGGGCTTCAAATGGAGACTTTCGATGCGCAATATCTTGACCGGGCTGGCCGTCGCGCTGGCCGCCGCCGCCCCGGCCTGGGCGGCTCCGGATGCCGCCGAACAGGCCCAATACGATTCCTTCGTCGTTGCCGCGGGCGCCTCCAACGGCGCGGCTCGCGCCTGCGGGGCATCCGAACCCGACCTCACCCAGCACCAGGAGACGGCGCGCAAGAACCTGCTGCGTTATGCCGAGGAATATGGGTTTGCTGCGGGCGGGTACGACGCGGAGTTCGCGAAGGGGCAGGCGGAGGGCAAGGCAATGATGGAGGAAATGAAGCGATCCGGCGTGGATGGATGCCGGGGCGTGCTGGGCGGGTTTCAGAGCGAGCGGGTGATGAAGTATGAGGAGATGAAGGGGGTGCTGGCGGAGGTGAGTGATGGGTTGCCGGGGGAGAAGGCGCGGTAGGTGTTGAGTGGTGCCGGTAGCGGTAGCGGTGCCGACGGCAGTGGTGAGTTCTTGAGACGCCTGGCGCGCCGGTCGCCTGGGCCGCGCGGGGCAACGTGTGCGGTCCGGAGCGTTCGCTCCGGACTTCCCCGTCGTCATCTTCGTCAGCCTTCGGCTTCCTTCAGATTCCCTCGGGCTAATCGACGCCCCGCGCGGCCCAGGCGACCGGCACGCCAGGCTCGGCTGAGGAAAACTTCGCGACCGTTGGAGCGGGGTCGGGGTTCTTGAGGTTCTCGCCGCGCGAGGTGGAGTGATGGAATATCTTGCAGGGCCCGCCCCCGGCCGGCCGCGCGGGCGGCCTTTGGGGGCTTACGCGGTTGGATTGGCGTCGGAGGAATGGCGCGGCGCGCGTGTTTGTGTGGGTGTTTCTGCGCGGTGTCTGTGCTTGGGGCTGCACGAGTGACGCTGGGGGCTTTGCGCCCATGTCTCCGTGTGCACCTGTGCGGATCTCTATGCGCAGGTGTCTGACACGCTGGAGAAGTGACCGTGAAGCCAAAGCCATCTCACCCGGGTGTCAGACACCGTTGCCTGAAGCGCTGCCGGCCCGTTACACCCCGTTCTGCTTGAACCAGTCCAGCATCCGGGTCCAGGCCTGTTCCGCCTCGGCCTTGCGGTAGGACGGGCGGTAGTCGGCGTGGAAGGCGTGGGGGGCTTCGGGGTAGATGTCGATGCGCGAGGCCTTGGCGTCGGCGGAGCCCTTGGCGAGTTCGATGCGCATGCGGTCGACGTCGGCCTGGGAGATGCCCGCGTCCTTGCCGCCATAGGCGCCGAGGACCGGGGCCTTCAGGTCGTTGACGATGGCCAGCACCGGCTTGGGCTTGAGTTCGCTGGGTTCGCCCGCGAGTTGGCCGTACCAGGCGGCGCCCGCCTTGAGCTTGGGATTGTGGGCTGCGTAGAGCCAGACCTGGCGGCCGCCCCAGCAGAAACCCAGGATGCCGAGCCTGTCGGGGTTGCCGCCGTTGGCGGCGGCCCAGGCGGCCGCGGCGTCCAGGTCGCCCTGCACCTGCTTGTCCGGCACCTTGCTGACGACCTCTGCCTGCAATTTGGGGATCTCGGTGTATTTGGACGGATCGCCCTGCCGCGCATAGAGTTCGGGTGCGATGGCCAGGTAGCCCTGGTGGGCCAGGCGGCGGCACACGTCCTGGATGTATTCGTGCACGCCGAAGATCTCCTGCACGACGATCACCGTGGGCAGGTTCTTCTTGCCCTGCGGCGCGGCGCGGTAGGCGGGGATCTTGCCGTCCGACGTGGGAATGTCGATCTTGCCGGCCACGAGGCCTTTGGCGTCGGTGCTGATGGCGGTGTTCGCGACGGCGGGACCCGCCGCCAGCGAAAAGCCGGCCGCCACCGTGGTGGCGATGAATCCCCGCCGGTCCAGCCGCAGGGGCGGAAGCAGGCTGTCGAACTGCGCGTCCTGGTCTTTCATCGAGAATCTCCTGGAAAAAGACGGGCCGGAGGGACGCGCCATGCGTCCCTGTCCGGGCCTGCCGAGTTCACTTCAGGGAGAAGTCCACGCGCGAGGGTTGCCCCTCGTCCTTGATGCCATCGGTGTCCAGCTGCGGCGCAACGATGAACACACGTTCCGCGAGTCCTTCCTGGGCTAGCAACTTCTCATAAACCGCCTGCGCGCGGGCATCGGCCAATTGGCGCAGTTGATCCTCGCCGACCGGAGCCGCGGCGCGCAGCATTTCTTCCATCTGCGCGGCCGGGACGGACTTGGCCATGCCGATGAAATTGCGCGGCTTGTCCTTGAGGTCGGTGTCATCGTAGACCTCTTCGAGGTATTTGGCGCGTTCCGCGCCCGACACGTCGACGCCCGCGGGGTTGGGCTTCTTGCCGCGCGGCGCGACGTCGGCGGCCTTGGCGGCGCGGATCTTGCTGTCCACCCACGCCTGGCGCAGGCCGTCCATGTCGGTCTTGGGATCGGCGCGGCCGCTGATGTCCATCTTCAGCGCGGGGCGGTCGGTGAGCGCCTTGATCAGGGTGTCGATGCGCTGGACGGAGTCTTCGGTGAGCGCCGCGCTGCCCGGCGCGAATTCCACGTACGACAGTTCTTCGCCGCCGCCGAACGCGGACGCCAGCAGGCTGAAGGGCGAGGTCACCGCCTTGACCACCAGGTTCATGAGCACGCGCACCACGATGCCGCCGACGGAGAATTCCGGATCGTCCAGCGAGCCGGAGATGGGCAGGTTGATGTCGATATTGCCCCGCGAGTCCTTCAGCAGGGCCACGGCCAGCAGCACCGGCAGCTTGGTGGCGTCGGGGCTGTTGGTCTTGTCGCCGAAGGTGAGCTGGTTCAGCACCACGTGGTTGGTGGCCTGCAGCGCGCGGTCCTTGATTTTGTATTCCAGGTCCACCGACAGCTTGCCGCGCTTGATCGGATAGCCCACGTACTTGGCCGAATAGGTGTTGAAGCGCGGCAGGTCCACGCCCTTGGCGGACGCCTTCAGGTCCAGCGACAGGAATTTGGCGAAAGGCTGGACGACGCCGCTGATGGACAGCGGCGCGGTCGTGTACACCCGGCCCGTGACCTTGACCTTGGCGGGCTGCGGATTGGTGGACGACACCGCGGTGATGCCGCCCTCGATGCTGGACAGCTCGGCCACGTAGTTGGGCTTGACGAAGCGGTCGGTGAAGGTCATGCGGCCGCGGGTCAGCCTGACGCTGTTGACCGAGATGTCGGGCATGGCCGTTGCGCCCTTGGCCGCCGGAGCCGGCGGCGCGGCGCTGCGGCCGGGGGTCTGGGTGTCCTGGGTGATGGAGCCGCCGGCCTGTCCGGGCGCGGCCACCAGGTCCATGACGTTGAGCCGCCCCTGGGCGTTCAGCAGCACGCGGCCGTAGAAGTCTTCCAGGGCGATGTCGCCGAGCCTGGCGCCGATCTTGTCGCCCGCGACGGTGATGTCCATGCCGGTGAAACCCAGCCGCTTCCAGTTCAGGAAGTCGTCCTTGTTGACCCGGTCCTGGAGGTCGAGGTCGGTGACGTCGACGCCCCCCTTCCAGGCGGCCTTCATCGGGGCATTGCCAGCGGCGGCGGTGAACTCGGCGTTACCCTTGGCGCCCAGCGTGACGGCGCGCACGGTGGCGTTCAGGCTCGAGGCGAAATACGGCGCGAAGGACGCGACGTTCAGCCCCGACAGATCCACCGCGGTCTTGAGCGTCAGCGGCTGCGGGGTGAAGGCGCCCTTCAGGTCCAGCTTGCCGTTGCCCTGGATGCCGGCGGCGGCCAGCGTGAAATTGCTCTGGCCCGGCCCCATGGCCAGGCGATCGGCCGTCACGCGCAGCGACTGCAGGGCGATGTCCAGCGCGGGTTTGAGCGATTCGTCCCTGGCCTTGAACTGCGTCAGGTCGGCCTGAACGGCGGTGGCGGACGCGTCGACCGCCCCGCCCTTTTCCCGCACATGGACCTGCGCGGTGGCGGCCAGCCGGCCGTCCAGCAGGCTGACAGGCGCCGCGCTGCGCACGGCCGGCGCCAGCGGCGCGAGCGCCACGTTGCCCAGGCGCACGTTCATCTCGAGGGACAAGGGCTTGATCACCAGCGGCCCCTTGGCGCGCAGCCAGCCGCCGTCGGTGCTGTTGTCCATGGTGAGCCACAGGTTGATGGGGCGGTCCGGCTGCTGGGGCAGCTCCACGCCCTCGACGGTGGCGGCCAGGCCGGTCACGACATAGTCGAGCTTGCTGATGGCGTCCGTGACGTAGACCTCGCCTTCAT
The DNA here is from genome assembly GCF_039673305.1 of Achromobacter spanius. GTDB lineage: Bacteria > Pseudomonadota > Gammaproteobacteria > Burkholderiales > Burkholderiaceae_B > Achromobacter > Achromobacter spanius_F. The sequence continues at coordinate 36,202 of NZ_JBDJLJ010000015.1, read as the reverse complement.
GCAGGTTGAAGGCATCGAGCGTGACCTTCCATTCCGACGGGCCGGGCGCTTGCGGCGGCTCGCTTGGGGCGGGCGAGCCTTCGGGCGCTGCGGCCGGCGGGGTCGCGGGGGTCGCGGGCGCTGCCGGAGCTTCGGGCGCCGTGGAAGTCTGCGCGGCGGGCGTCTTGGCGGAGGGCGCGGGCTCGGCGGGCGCCTGACCGGCGGAGGCTTGTGCCGCCGGAGCCTGTGCGGCGGGAGCCTGGCCCGCGGACGACGCCGCGTCGGCGGACTTGCCGTCTCCGGCCTGGGCAGGCTGCGCCTTGGCGTCCGCCGTCTTTTCACCTTCGGCCAAGGGCTTGAGTCCGCTGGCCTTGCGCATTTCGTCGCGCACGGGCGTGGCGGTGGGCTGCACGCCGCCCAGCGCCTTCAGCCCGTCGACGAAATCCTGCCAGTTCAGGTGTTCGTTGGCGTGGCGCCGCACGTGGATCTGCGGCGCCCACAGGCCCACCTCGCCGATATACACCTGGCGGGCGATCGGCTCCAGTTCCAGGCGGGTGACGGTCAGGGCGCTCCAGGCGGCCAGGTTCGCGCCGGCGGGGTCGCGCAGGTCCAGCCGGCGCAGGCCCAGGTCGCCGACGATGCGGATCTTGGGCGGCGCGTCCTTGGGCTGCTCGAACACGATCTGCAGATTGGAATCCAGCAGCGCGCTTTCGACCTTGAACGGCAGGGGCATGGGCCACACGTCGGCCCACTTTTCAAGCTGCAGGCCGTCAAACGCCACCCGCAGCGTGGACGACGGCACCACGTCGAACGGCCGCGCCACGCCCGTGAGGTCAAAGGGGCTGCCGTTGATGCGCAGGTGCAGGCGGGGCTGCACGTCGATGTCGGTGGCGTACCCGAACGTGGAAATGAACGGCACGCCCACGCCCAGTTCGTCCACGACCTGCTTGCGGCCGGTGACCTTGTCGTCCAGCGTGATGACGCCGTTCTCGATCACCATGTTGTTCAGCGAGAAACGCGGCAGGCCTTCGTCCGGCTTGGCCGGTTCCTCGGGCTTGGAGGCCGCCAATTCGGCCACGCGTTGTTCTATGTCAGAGAAATTGAACCGCGTGACGTCTTCGCGGACGATGGCGATGTTAGGCTGCCGCAGCGTCAGACGATCGACCACGGGCGCGAACCAGAACAGCGACGTCCAGGCGGCGCTGGCATCCAGTTCCGCGAGGGTCAGGAGCGGTGTCTGCGACCCGGGCTGGGCCACGGCCAGGTCGTGCGCCCGGACGGTCAGCGTGAAGGGATTGAAGGTGATCTTGCCGACGGAGACGTCGCGCCCCATCATCTTCGAGACATCCTGGGTCAGGACGTCATGCAGGACCTTCGGGACCTGCCAGGCGGCGATGCCGCAGAGAATCAGCGCGAACGCCACGATGCCCAGGAGAATCTTGCCAGCGCGTCGGGTGAACCGTAGCTTGGGCATCCGCACGGACATCGAAAGTCTCCTGATACATATTGAAGGCCATAATTCCGTCCTTCCACTGACTACAGGCGCGATTATCGCGCCCCCTTAAATGCTCGTCTATCATAGGCGTAACAGCGGGCCTGCCCGGCCAGCCGGGCGCGGTCTTTTCATTCATTAACAATTCTTGATCCCGATTCCCATGTCCACGTCCACCCCCACATTGAGCCACCTGGACGAAGCCGGCCAGGTCCGCATGGTCGACGTCATCGCCAAGACGGACACCGAACGCGTGGCGGTCGCCGCCGCCAACGTGCGCATGAACGCCGTGGCCTACGGCCTGCTGACCCAGCCGGGCCAGGGCAAGGGTGAAGTGCTCAACACGGCGCGCGTGGCCGCCATCCTGGCCGCCAAGCGCTGCGCCGACATGATCCCGCTGTGCCACAGCCTGCCGCTGGCGTTCGTCGGCGTCGAGTTCTCGCTGGACGACGCGGAGCATCGCATCGACATCCTGGCCACCTGCCGCACCAGCTACAAGACGGGCGTGGAAATGGAAGCCATGATGGCGTGCAGCGTCGCCGCGCTCACCATCTACGACATGTGCAAGGCGGCCGACAAGGGCATCGTGATCGAACAAGTTCGCCTTAAGTACAAGGCGGGAGGCAAAAGCGGTGAATGGCGCAACGATTAATCTCCTGTACTTCGCCCGCGTGGCCGAACTGGTCGGCAAGCGCGCCGAAGCCTGGCCGCTCGATGGCGAGTCCACCGGCGCGCAGCTGCTGGCCGCGCTGGGCGAACGCTATCCCCAGCTTGAACCGGCCGCCCGCCTGAAGCTGGCCATCAACCAGACCCACTCCAAGCCGTCGGCGCCCATCCGCGCGGGCGACGAGGTGGCCGTGTTCGAACCCGTCACCGGAGGCTGAACGCCATGATCCGCGTCCAGGAAGCCGACTTCGACGGCGCCGCGCTCACGGCTGCGCTGCGGGATGCCGCCGGCCCCGGCGTGGGCGGCATCGTCACCTTCGTGGGCTATGTGCGCGACTACGCGCCGGACACGCCCACCGACACGCTGTTCCTTGAACACTATCCCGGCATGTGCGAGCGCGAGCTCGAAGACATCGCCGCCACGGCGCGCGCGCGCTGGAACCTGGATGGCGCCGTCATCGTGCACCGGGTGGGCGCGCTGGCGCGCAATGCGCAGATCGTCTTCGTGGCGGCGGCCAGCGCCCATCGCGGCGACGCCTTCCGCGGCTGCGAATACATCATCGACGCGCTCAAGACCCGCGCGCCTTTCTGGAAGCGCGAAACCCTTGCGGGCGGCAGCAGCTTCTGGGTCGAACAACGCCAATCCGACCAGGACCGCACGGATTCCTGGGATGAAGACACCGCCGACAAAAAGGAGAATCCATGAGCGACGCCATCGCGGTCCCGCTGGGCTGCGCCGTACTGACGGTCAGCGACACCCGCAGCGCGGGCGACGACACCTCCGGCAACCTGCTGGCGCACAGCCTGGCGCAGGCCGGGCACCAGTGCGTGCGCCGCGACATCGTGCGCGACGACATCTACCAGATCCGCCGCATCATCAGCGACTGGATCGCCGATCCCGAAGTCCAGGTCATCCTGACCACGGGCGGCACGGGATTCTCGCACCGCGACTACACGCCGCAGGCCATCATGCCGCTGCTCGACCGCGAAATCCCCGGCTTTGGCGAGCTCTTCCGCCAGATCTCCTACACCGAGATCGGCAGTTCCACGATCCAGTCGCGCGCGTTCGCCGGGTCGGCCAACCAGACGCTCATCTTCTGCCTGCCGGGTTCCAACAACGCCTGCGAAACCGCCTGGGCGCAGATCCTGCGCGAGCAGCTCGACAGCAGCCACGGCCCGTGCAATTTCGCCACGCAGTTCAAGAAACGCGAAGAAGAAAACTGACCCATGCTGGATTTCGATCAAGCCCAGACCCTGCTGGCCAATGCGGCCGGCCCGCTGCAGCGCACCGAACACGTGGACCTGGCGCAGGCCAGCGGCCGCGTGCTGGCCGCCAACCTCGAGGCCACGGTGGACATCCCCCCGGCCGACAACAGCGCCATGGACGGCTACGCCCTGCGCCTGGCCGACTGGAGCCTGGACGCGCGCCTGCCGATCCAGCAGCGCTGCTACGCCGGCGACGTGCCCGAACCCCTCAAGCCCGGCCACGCCATCCGCCTGTTCACGGGCAGCGTGATTCCGGCCGGCGCGGATGTCGTGGTGATGCAGGAAGACGCCACCGAGACCGACAACCACGTTCAGGTATCGCGTGAACCCAAGCCCGGCCAGCACACCCGCCGCCGCGGCGAGGACACCCTGGCCGGCGCCCCGCTGCTGCCGGCCGGCACCCTGCTGCAGGCCGCGCACGTGGCGCTGCTGGCGTCGCAGGGGCTGGCGTCCGTACCCGTCGTCGCGCAGCTGCGCGTCGGCATCCTGACCACCGGCGATGAACTGGTCCTGCCCGGCCAGCCGCGCGCGACCGAACAGATCTACAACTCCAACGGGCCGATGCTGGCCGCGATGGTGCGCGGCATGAGCGCCCTGCCCGTCCACGTGCTGCATGCCCGCGACACCGAACCCGACCTGCTGGCCGCCTTCAAGACGCTGCTGGCCGATTGCGACCTGGTGCTGAGCGTCGGCGGCGTGTCGGTCGGCGAGCGCGACCTGGTCAAGCCGGCGCTGGCGGCGCTGGGTGGCGAACTGTCGCTCTGGAAGGTGCGCATGAAGCCGGGCAAGCCGGTGGCGCTGGCCCAGATCGACGGCAAGCCCGTGGTCAGCCTGCCCGGCAACCCCGTATCGGCCTACGCGGTATTCGCCATGCTGGTGACGCCGCTGATGCGCCGCATGCAAGGCCGCGCGGAAATCTTCCCGCCCGTCAGCCGGTTGCCCCTGCGCACCGCGCAGCCACGCCAGGACGGCCGCGAGGAGTTCCTGCGCGTGCAGTGCCGCACCGCCGACGACGGCGGCAGCGAACTGGCGCCCTACGGCCATCAGGGTTCGGGCGTGATCAGTTCATTGCCGTGGTCCACCGGCCTGGCGCGCCTGCCGGCGGACGTGCTGGTGCATGACCAGGACCGGGTCGCCTACTACGACCTGCGTCACTGGCTGGCGTAGCGCTCGGCCAGCGCCAGTTCCTCGGGCGTATTGACGTTCATGAAGGCATGCGGCGGCGCGTCGTCGAACACCGCTTCGACCGCGCCCGCCCTGGCCTGCCACAGTCCCACCTTGCGATCGCCTGCCCGCAGGTAGTCGAGCAGGGCCGGCCGCTGCGACACGCGCAGCGCCATGCAGGCGGAGTGCCGCTGCCCCCCCGCCACCGCATACGCCATGGGCGCCCCCGCCGACCGCGCCGCGGCGATCAGGCGCGCGGCCAAGTCCGCGGGCAGGAAAGGCGTGTCGCAAGGCGCGACCACCAGCCATTCTTCAACGGCCGCAACGGCCAGCGCCGCCGCGATGCCCACCAGCGGGCCCTGCCAGGCGCCAAGCTGGGGCTCGCCGTCCGGCACGACCTCGCCGTATTGCGCATAGCGGTCCGCATGACGGTTGGCACTGATGATCAGCCGGCCGACCTGGGGCGCGAGGCGGCGCGCCACGTGCGCGACCATGGGCTCGCCGCGCAGCGCGACCAGTCCCTTGTCCAGCCGGTTCATGCGGGCGCCTTGTCCGCCCGCCAGGATCAGGCCGGCGACGCCGCCGTGCAAGGATTCAGCCACCGATGTAGCTCATTTCGATCTTGCGCGACGGGTCCGCCATGTTGCGGCCGCGCAGTTCCGAATAGTTGTCGCCGCGCGCCGACCAGATGCCCGTCAGGATGCGCGCCAGTTCGAGGTCGGTGGCGCCGTCGCGCAGGGGCGCGCGCAGGTCGTGCCCTTCGTGGGCGAACAGGCACAGGTAGAGCTTGCCCTCGGGCGACAGGCGCGCGCGCGTACAGCCGCCGCAGAAGGCATGCGTGACGCTGGAGATGACGCCGATCTCGCCGCCGCCGTCCAGATAGCGCCAGCGTTCGGCCACGCGGCCCATTTCGGTCGATTCCACGGGCGCCAGCGGATACACCGCGCCGATGCGGTCCAGCACTTCCTGGCTGGGCACCACCTCGGCCAGGTTCCAGCCATTGCTGTTGCCCACGTCCATGTATTCGATGAAGCGCAGGATGTGGCCGCTGTTGCGGAAGCGCTCGGCCATGGGCAGGATCTGCCCGTCGTTCAGGCCCTTGCGCACCACCATGTTGACCTTCACGGGCGCCAGCCCGGCGTCGGCGGCGGCGTCGATGCCGCGCAGCACGTCGTCCGGAGTGAAGCCGCTGTCGCTCATGCCCTGGAACATCGCGGCGTCCAGCGCGTCCAGGCTGACGGTGACGCGGGTGAGCCCCGCGCTTTTCAGCGCCGCGGCCTTGCGCTCGAGCACGCTGCCGTTCGTGGTGAGGGTGAGATCCAGCGGACGGCCGTGCGGCGTGCGCAGTTCGGCCAGCATGCCGACCAGGTTCTCGATGTGCTTGCGCAGCAGGGGCTCGCCGCCGGTCAGGCGGATCTTTTCCACGCCCAGCTGCGTGAAGACGCCGGCCAGCCGGCTGATTTCTTCGAAAGACAGCAGCGCCGAATGCGGCATGAAGCTGTAGCTGCTGTCGAAGACTTCGCGCGGCATGCAATAGGTGCAGCGGAAGTTGCAGCGGTCGGTCACGGAAATGCGCAGGTCGCGCAAGGGCCGCGCGCGCTGGTCCAGCGCGGGCTGCCCGGGCGGCGGCGGATCCCCGGGCGCGGCGGACGCCGGCGCGCCGTTGCGGTGATCGGCAAGGAAAATCACTTTGCTCATGAGGGCATCATATCCCGGCGGACCGCAATGCGCGCAGGCGCCGCGCTTTCACGGAAACGCCTCTTGCAGGGACTGCAGGCGCCCGGTGTCCCGGGCGTCGTAGCCGACAAGCTGGCTTACGTAGCCGACGTAGTCCGGACTGCGCATGATGGACAGCAGGTCGCGCATGGCGGGCGTGTCCAGCGACGACTTGCGGATGGCGAAGAAATAGCGCTCGCGCACCAGCGGGATGAAGTCCAGCCCGAAGCGGCAGGCCGCCGTCTCCACGCCGACGCCCGTGTCGGCCATGCCGCTGGCGATGTGCGCCGCGATGGCCATGTGGGTGAATTCGTTGGTTTCGTAGCCTTGGACCTCGCCGATCGACACGCCCGCGCGCTGCAGCATCAGCCCCACCAGGTAGCGGGTGCTGGAGCCGATCTGGCGGTTGACGAAGCGCACGTCGGTGCGCGCCAGGTCCGCCATGCCGCGGATCTGCTTGGGGTTGCCCGCCGTGACGAACAGGCCCGTATTGCGCACGGCCAGGTGGATGAGCATGTAGTCGTCGGCGTGCAGCCACTGCGCGTAGCGTTCCATGATGGGGGACTCGAAATCGCCCAGCGGCACCTGGAACCCCGCCAGGTCGCATTCGTGGCGCTCCAGCGAGGCCAGCGCCTCGATCGCGGTGCGATAGCGCAGCTCCAGCCCGGGCGTGCGGCCGCCCATGTGCTGCATCAGCGATTCCACCGCGAAGCCGTGGCTGGCGTGCAGCCGCAGGTGCGGACCGCTTTCCGGCAGCAGCCTTTCCAGTTCTTCCTGCAGTTCCGAGGCCATGCTGTCCAGCGTGGGCATGAGGCGCGCCTCGATGCGGCGGTTGGCCCACAGCAGGCGCTGCGCAAACGGCGACAGTTGCGTGCCCTGGCGCCGGTTGGTGATGAGCAGCTGGGTGCCGAAGATGGACTCGAAGCGGCGCAGCACGCCCCAGGCATGCCGGTAGGACAGCCCGCAGGCGCGGCAGGCGCCCGAAATGTTGCCGGTGGCGTCGATGGCCGCCAGCAGCGCAAGCATGTCCTGCAACGGCACGGGCGCCGCGGCGCCGGCGTCCGTCCCGGCCGCCGGATTGTCGTCTCCGCTCAATGTCCACTGCGGCCGCAGGCCGATACGGAACTTATATGTCATTTATTTCTTATTGAAGGCGTTCAAGTACGTCGTTAGAGTACACAAATAACACGGCGGACGGGCAATTTATATGTTTTTTAAAGCATATTAATTCCAACAGATCCGGCCCGAAAAGAACGCCCCAATGGGGTCACGCAACACAGGAGGAGACCGACGTGCATCAGCGCGAGGCAAAGTCCGATCTGGCATCCAGCGGCGGCGCCCGGGGCGGCAAGCTGGCCCTGGACGCCGCCCAGGCATCCCACACCCCGGCCATCGCGGCCACGGCCCGCATTCTTGCCCGGCTGAAAGACCAGCCCGGGCCGCTGCTTCCGGTGCTGCACGCGGTCCAGCACGAACTGGGCTGTATTCCGGCCGAGGCGGTGCAAACCATCGCCGAGGCCCTGAACCTCTCCCGCGCTGAAGTCCACGGCGTCATCACGTTCTACCCCCATTTCCGCACCGAACCGGCCGCACGCCACACGCTCGAGGTCTGCCGCGCCGAAGCCTGCCAGTCCATGGGCGGCGAACGCCTGGCCGCCCACGCGCGCACCGCGCTGGGCTGCGACTTCCACGGCAGCACGCAAGACGGCAATTTCTCGCTGGAGCCGGTGTATTGCCTGGGCCTGTGCGCCCAGTCGCCGGCGGTGATGATCGACGGCCAGCCCCACGCGCGCGTCACCGAAGCCAAGCTCGACCGCCTGCTGGCCCGCACCCTGGAGGCCAAGCCATGAGCGCCCCCGTCGTCATCTACGTGCCGCGCGACGCCGCGGCGCTGGCCATGGACGCCGACAGCGTCGCGCGCGACATCGAACGCCTTGCCGACGAGCGCGGCCTGGCCGTGCAGGTCGTGCGCAACGGCTCGCGCGGCCTGCTGTGGCTGGAGCCCATGGTGGAAATCGCCACCCCGCAGGGCCGCATCGCCTACGGCCCCGTCCAGCCCGACGACGTGCCGTCGCTGTTCGACGCCGGCTGGCTGTCGGGTGGCGAACACGCGCTGCGCCTGGGCCTGACCGAGGAAATCCCCTACCTGAAGCACCAGGAACGCCTGACCTTCTCGCGGGTCGGCGTGATCGACCCGCTGTCCCTGCAGGACTACGCCGCGCATGGCGGCCTGCAGGGCCTGAAGCGCGCGCTGGCCATGGCGCCCGCCCAGATCGTCGACGAAATGGTGGAATCGGGCCTGCGCGGCCGCGGCGGCGCGGCCTTCCCCACCGGCATCAAATGGAAGACCGTGGCCGGCACGCCGGGCGATACCAAGTACATCGTGTGCAACGCCGACGAGGGCGATTCGGGCACCTTCGCCGACCGCCTCCTGATGGAAGGCGACCCCTACGTCCTGATCGAAGGGATGACCATCGCGGGCCTGGCCGTGGGCGCGACCTACGGCTACATCTACGTGCGCTCCGAGTACCCGCACGCCATCGCCACCCTGGAAGCCGCCATCGCGCGGGCGCGCAGCGTGGGCTGGCTGGGCGACGACGTGCACGGCAGCGGCCGCCGCTTCGACCTGGAAGTGCGCAAGGGCGCGGGTGCCTATATCTGCGGGGAAGAAACCTCCCTGCTGGAAAGCCTGGAAGGCAAGCGCGGCGTGGTCCGCGCCAAGCCGCCGCTGCCCGCCATCTCGGGCCTGTTCGGCAAGCCCACCGTCATCAACAACGTCATCTCGCTGGCCACCGTGCCCATCATCCTGGCCAAGGGCGCGGCTTACTACCGCGACTACGGCGTGGGCCGCTCGCACGGCACGCTGCCGTTCCAGCTTGCCGGCAACCTCAAGCACGGCGGGCTGGTGGAAAAGGCCTTTGGGCTAAGCCTGCGCGACCTGCTCTACGGGTTCGGCGGCGGCAGCGCGTCCGGACGGCCTTTGCGCGCCGTGCAGGTGGGCGGCCCGCTGGGCGCCTACCTGCCCGAATATCAATGGGACGTGCCGCTGGACTACGAAGCCTATATCCAGATCTCGGCCATGATCGGCCACGGCGGCCTGGTGGCCTTCGACGACAGCGTCGATATGGCGCGCATGGCGCGCTACGCCATGGAGTTCTGCGCCATCGAATCCTGCGGCAAGTGCACGCCCTGCCGCATCGGCTCCACGCGCGGCATGGAAACCATCGACAAGATCGCAGCCGGCGGCCAGAGCCGCGAACAGCGCGCGCAGCAGGTGCACCTGCTGCGCGACCTGTGCGACACGATGCTGGGCGGTTCGCTGTGCGCGCTGGGAGGCATGGCGCCCTACCCGGTGCTGTCCGCGCTGAACCATTTTCCGCAGGACTTCGGCATCGAGTCCTCCCATTCTGCCGCCCACGCGGCCTGAACCCGAGACCGCCATGCTAGAAACCGTCATCAAGCGCGACCGCGACATGGGCACGCCGGCGCGCGTGTCCGAAAAGACCGTCACCCTGACCATCGACGGCCAGGAAATCACCGTGCCCGAAGGCACCTCGCTGATGCGCGCCGCCGCGGACGCCGGCATCAACATTCCCAAGCTTTGCGCCACCGACAGCCTGGAACCGTTCGGCTCGTGCCGCCTGTGCCTGGTGCAGATCGAGGGCCGCCGCGGCTATCCCGCGTCCTGTACCACGCCCGCCGAGAACGGCATGGTCGTCTACACGGAAACGCCCAAGCTGCATGACCTGCGCCGCGGCGTGATGGAGCTGTACATCTCCGACCACCCGCTGGACTGCCTGACCTGCCCCGCCAACGGCGACTGCGAACTGCAGGACATGGCCGGCGTGGTGGGCCTGCGCAACGTGCGCTACGGCTACGACGGCGCCAACCACCTGAAGGCCGAAAAGGACGAGTCCAACCCGTACTTCACGTACGACGCGTCCAAGTGCATCGTCTGCAACCGCTGCGTGCGCGCCTGCGAGGAAACCCAGGGCACCTTCGCGCTGACGATCTCGGGCAAGGGCTTCGAGTCCCGCGTGTCGCCCGGGCAGGACCAGCCGTTCCTGGACAGCGAATGCGTGTCCTGCGGCGCCTGCGTGCAGGCCTGTCCCACCGCCACGCTGCAGGAAAAGACCGTCATCATGATGGGCCAGGCCGAACACTCGGTCGTGACCACCTGCGCGTACTGCGGCGTGGGCTGCGGCTTCAAGGCCGAAATGAAGGGCCAGGAAGTCGTGCGCATGGTGCCCTGGAAGGACGGCCAGGCCAACCGCGGCCATTCCTGCGTGAAGGGCCGGTTTGCCTGGGGCTACGCCACGCACAAGGAACGCGTGCTCAAGCCCATGATCCGCAAGCACATCACCGACTCCTGGAAGGAAGTGTCCTGGGACGAGGCGATCAACTACGCGGCCTCGGAATTTCGCCGCATCCAGGGCCAGTACGGCCGCGACGCGGTCGGCGGCATCACGTCCTCGCGCTGCACCAACGAAGAAACCTGGCTGGTGCAGAAGCTGGTGCGCGCCGCCTTCGGCACCAACAACGTCGACACCTGCGCGCGCGTCTGCCATTCGCCCACCGGCTACGGCCTGAAGCAGACGCTGGGCGAATCGGCCGGCACCCAGACGTTCGATTCGGTCATGCACACCGACGTGGTCATCGTGATGGGCGCCAACCCCAGCAGCGGCCACCCCGTGTTTGCTTCCCGCCTGAAGCGCCGGCTGCGCGAAGGCGCAAGGCTGATCGTCATCGATCCGCGCCGCATCGAACTGGTCAGCTCGCCCCACATCAAGGCCGACTACCACCTGCAGGTGCGTCCGGGCACCAATACCGCGCTGCTGTCGTCGCTGGCTCACGTGATCGCCACCGAGGGCCTGATCGCCGAGGACTTCGTCGCCGAACGCTGCGAGGAAAAGGCCTTCCGGGAATGGCGCGACTTCGTCTCGCTGCCCGAGAACTCGCCCGAGGCCATGGAAGAGATCACCGGCGTGCCGGCGCAGGCCGTGCGCGGCGCGGCGCGTCTCTTTGCCACCGGCGGCAACGGGTCCATCTATTACGGCCTGGGCGTGACCGAACACAGCCAGGGCTCGACCACGGTCATGGCCATCGCCAACCTGGCCATGGCCACGGGCAACATCGGCCGCGAAGGCGTGGGCGTGAATCCGCTGCGCGGCCAGAACAACGTGCAGGGCTCGTGCGACATGGGCTCGTTCCCGCATGAACTGCCGGGCTACCGCCATATCTCCGACAACGCCGTGCGCGCGCAATTCGAGAAGGACTGGGGCGTGACGCTGCAGCCCGAACCCGGCCTGCGCATCCCCAACATGTTCGAAGCCGCGCTGGGCGGGTCGTTCAAGGGCCTGTACTGCCAGGGCGAAGACATCGTGCAGTCCGATCCCAACACCCAGCACGTGGCGGCGTCCCTGGCCGCCATGGAATGCATCGTGGTGCAGGATCTGTTCCTGAACGAGACCGCCAAGTACGCCCACGTGTTCCTGCCCGGCTCGTCGTTCCTGGAAAAGGACGGCACCTTCACCAATGCCGAGCGCCGCATCTCGCGCGTGCGCAAGGTCATGGAGCCCAAGAACGGCAAGTCCGACTGGGAAGTGACGGTGGCCCTGTCCAATGCGCTGGGCTACCCCATGAACTACACGCACCCGCGCCAGGTCATGGAAGAAATCGCGCGGCTCACGCCCACGTTCGCCGGCGTCACGTACGAAAAGCTGGACAAGCTGGGCAGCCTGCAATGGCCGTGCAACGACGACGCGCCGGAAGGCACGCCCATCATGCACATCGACCAGTTCGTGCGCGGCAAGGGCAGGTTCATGATCACCAAGTACGTGCCCACCGACGAGCGCAGCACGCGCCGCTTCCCGCTGCTCTTGACGACGGGCCGCATCCTGTCGCAGTACAACGTGGGCGCGCAGACCCGGCGCACGCCCAACGTGATGTGGCACGGCGAAGACGTGCTGGAACTGCATCCGCAGGACGCCGAGGACCGCGGCGTGGCCGAAGGCGACTGGGTCGGCATCCAGAGCCGCAGCGGCGAGACCGTGCTGCGCGCCACCCTGACCGACCGGGTGCAGCCGGGCGTGGTATACACCACGTTCCACTTTCCCGAGTCCGGCGCCAACGTCGTCACCACCGACAGCTCCGACTGGGCGACCAACTGCCCCGAATACAAGGTCACGGCCGTGCAGGTCACGCGCGTGTCCCAGCCTTCGGAATGGCAGCGCCAGTGGTCGCGTTTTGCGGATATCCAGCAAAAGCTCCTGCGCGAACGCTCGCGCGAGAGCGAGGCGGCGCTGACCGGGAAGTAACCGACCGCCAGCACGCCAGGGATTCCATGCCTACGCCGACAACCGCCCGCCCCGACTGCACGCCGACCCAGGTCATCCGCGTGCGCGCGGGCGCCATCGCCCCCGACGCCGAACCCGACTACGTGGCCGAAGAAACGCCGGTGGCGCTGGAATACAACGGCATCAGCCACGCCACCATGCTGGCGACGCCGGCGGACCTGGAAGACTTCGCCGTGGGGTTCTCGCTGTCCGAGGGCATCGTCGGCAGCGTCGGCGACGTGCGCGGCATCGACGTGCTGCCGCAAAGCGGCGGCATCGTGGTCCAGCTGGAAATCTCGCCGGCCTGTGAAATGCGCCTGAAGACCCGGCGGCGGGCCATGGCCGGTCGCACCGGCTGCGGACTGTGCGGCGTGGAAACGCTGCCCGAGGTGCTGCGCCCGGTGGCGCCGATCACCAACGGGGCGCCGGTCCGCATCCAGGCCGTGCTGGCCGCCATGCGCGACATGCGCGCGCGCCAGGCGCTGCACGACATCACCGGCGCCACGCACGCCGCCGGCTGGGCCGGCGCGGACGGCGCCGTGGCCCTGGTCCGCGAAGACGTCGGCCGGCACAACGCATTGGACAAGCTGGTCGGCGCGCTGGCCCGCCAGGCCATGCATGCCGGCGACGGCATCGTGGTCGTGTCCAGCCGCGCCAGTTTCGAAATGGTGCAGAAGACGGCCGCCGCCGGCGTCGCGGTGCTGGCGGCCGTGTCGGCCCCGACCGCGCTGGCGATCCGGCTGGCCACCGACGCCAACGTGACCCTGCTGGGATTCCTGCGCGACGGCGACGCCGCCATCTACTCCCACCCCGAACGCATCATCACCTGAACCGGACACCCGACACGCAATGGAAATCGTCAACCTGATCCGCATGGCCAACCGCATCGGCCAGTTCTTCGACGCGATGCCGGACCGGCCCGAAGCGCTGGAAGGCGTGGCCAACCATATCCACAAGTTCTGGGAGCCGCGCATGCGCATCGAGCTGCTGGATTTCCTGGAACGCAGTCCGGACGGCGACGCCGGCGAGGAACAGCTGCATCCGCTGGTATTGCAGGCCGTGACGCAGCATCGCGAACGCCTGACGCCGCTTGCCCGCGTGGCCTAGCGCGTCCGGGCCGCCTCCTGGCGGCCCCAAGCAGTGGCAGGACAGCAACAGATCCCTAAAAGAGGCGGCGGGACCGGGTTTTTCCGGCCTACGCACGCTATAAAGCCGCACCCCTGAGGAGACATCATGGAAAGTAGCGCCACCCTGGACCTGCCCGGCTCGAGGCCGGGCTTTTTCGACAAAGAACGCACCATCGCCGGGCCGGGCTTCTCGCGCTGGCTCGTGCCGCCGGCCGCCCTGGCCATCCACCTGTGCATCGGCATGGCCTACGGCTTTTCGGTGTTCTGGCTGCCGCTGTCCAAGGTGGTGGGCGGCGCCAAGCCGCTGGCCTGCCCTCCCGACATGAGCCTCGTGGCCGAGCTCTTCACCACGAGCTGCGACTGGAAGATCTCGACCATGGGGTGGATGTACACCCTGTTCTTTGTCCTGCTGGGGTGTTCGGCCGCGCTCTGGGGCGGCTGGCTGGAACGCGCCGGCCCGCGCAAGGCGGGCGTCGTGTCGGCGCTGTGCTGGTGTGGCGGCCTGGTCATCTCGGCCATCGGCGTCTATCTGCACCAGATGTGGATGCTGTGGCTGGGGTCCGGCGTGATCGGCGGCATCGGGTTGGGACTGGGCTACATATCGCCTGTCAGCACGCTGATCAAGTGGTTCCCGGACCGCCGCGGCATGGCCACCGGCATGGCCATCATGGGCTTTGGCGGCGGCGCCATGATCGGCGCGCCGCTGGCCGACCTGCTGATGCGCCACTTCGCCACGCCGACGTCCCCGGGCGTCTGGCAGACCTTCCTGACCATGGCGCTGGTGTACTTCATCTTCATGATGTCCGGCGCGCTGGGCTACCGCGTGCCGCCCACCGGCTGGAAGCCCGCCGGCTGGACCGCGCCCGCCAAGCAGGCCAACAACGTCATGATCACCCAGCGCCACGTCCACGTGAAGCGCGTCTGGGGCGTGCCGCAGTTCTGGCTGGTCTGGTGGGCGCTGTGCCTGAACGTCACGGCGGGCATCGGCATCCTGGGCATGGCTTCGCCCCTGCTCCAGGAAGTGTTCGGCGGGGGCCTGATCAACAAGCCTGAACTGGGCTTCGGCCAGCTCGACAAGGAACAGCTCGCCGCCATCGCCGCCATCGCCGCCGGCTTCACCGGCCTGCTCAGCCTGTTCAACATCGGCGGCCGATTCTTCTGGGCCAGCCTGTCGGACAAGCTGGGCCGCAAGATGACGTATTTCGTCTTCTTCGTGCTGGGCTTCGTCCTGTACGCCGCCATCCCCTGGACCGCGCACATGGGCGCCCTGGCCCTGTTCGTGGCCGCCTTCTGCGTGATCCTGTCCATGTACGGCGGCGGCTTCGCCACCGTGCCCGCGTATCTGGCCGATCTGTTCGGCACCCAGATGGTCGGCGCCATCCACGGCCGCCTCCTCACCGCGTGGTCGGCGGCGGGCATCTTCGGCCCCGTCCTGGTGAACTACATCCGCGAGTACCAGTTGTCCATCGGCGTGCCGCGCGCGCAGGTGTACGACATCACCATGTACATCCTGGCCGGCATGCTGGTGGTGGGCTTCCTGTGCAACCTGGCCATCCGCCCGGTAAACGCCAAGTACTTCATGACCGACGAGGAACTGGCCCGCGAAAAGGCGCTGGCGCACGAACGGGCCGTGGCCGCCGAAACCCACGGCGTGGGTAAATCCAGCTTCCGCACGCCGCCGGCGCTGATCGCCTTCGCCTGGGCCTGCGTCGGCATTCCGCTGGCCTGGGGCATCTGGATCACCCTGCAGAAGGCCGTGGTCCTGTTCCACTGACCCGCGACGGCGCGGCGCCGGGCGCGCCGCGCGCCGGCCCCAGGGCGCGAAGCTGCTACATTGGCAGCCCGCGCCCTTTCTTTTTATGTGCCTCTCCCATGATCCTGCCCCTTCCCCTCCTCCCCGCCGGAGCGACGTCTTGACCGCCCCCGAACTGCACTGGGAAGAAGACGGCGTTCCCCGCTCGGCCCGCTGGCGCTCGGAAACCGGCGCGACGCCGCCCAAGCGCGTCATTGTCGCGGACGACACCATCACCGCCGACATGGCCTACCGCCACGCCTGCGAAGGCGTGGGCCTGCTGTGGCGCGGCGACTTCCAGAACGCGCGCCAGCTGCTGCAGGCCATCACCCGGCGCGTCGACAAACGCCCGCGCAAGCCCGTCGAAACCATGCTGGACGCGTTCAACCAGCACCGCCAGATCCAGTCGCAACGCGCCCGCATCCTGGGCATGCTGCTGATCCCCTTCGACGCCGGCCACGGCATCCCGCTGCGCCGCGCCCCCGATGCGCACCAGGCCTGCGAAGCCGCGCACGGCCCGGCCAACGAGCCTTACGTCGCATCCCTGCGCGAACTGCTGGGCCTGATCGGCAGCTACGAATGGCGCAAGAAGGGCGTGGAAATCCCGGCCCTGAACAACCGCATCCACCCGCACTACGGCGTGTTCTCGCCCGTGCGCGGCGAATACGTCGACCTGGTGGCCAATACGCCCATGCCGCGCGGCAGCGTGGCCTTTGACATCGGCACGGGCACCGGCGTCCTCGCCGCAGTGATCGCCCGGCGCGGCGGCAAGCGCGTCATCGCCACCGACATGGATCCGCGCGCGCTCGCCTGCGCACGCGAGAACCTGGAGCGGCTGGGACTGTCGGGGCAGGTCGACGTCGAGGACAAGGACCTGTTTCCCGAAGGCCGCGTGTCGCTGATCGTCTGCAACCCGCCCTGGCTGCCGGCCCGGCCCAGTTCGCCGCTTGAGCATGCGGTGTACGACCCGGACAGCAAGATGCTCAAAGGATTCTTGAACGGGCTGAAGGACCACCTGACGCCGAACGGCGAGGGCTGGCTGATCCTGTCGGACCTGGCCGAGCACCTGGGATTGCGCACGCGGGAACAGTTGCTCGACCTGATCGAAGCGGCCGGGCTGCGGGTCATCGACAAGCTCGACACGCGCCCCGTGCATGGCAAGGCGAAGGATGAGAACGATCCCTTGCACGCGGCGCGCGCCAAAGAGGTGACGTCGTTGTGGAGATTGGCGGCGGTTTGATTTGAACCGGCGATGCCAGGGGCCGTCCGCACCGGCCTTGGCGTCGCTACGCGGCTCCCGCCTGCAGGGAAACGGGCCGCCATTGGGCATCGCGGGAATGATCATCTACAATTAGCAATCATTCCTATTAGCGTTTGAACTGTAGGCCCACGTGCACCCTGTCAACTTTGCGTCCTCCGCCGAATTCGCCAGCCTGTACCGAGAGCATCACGGCTGGCTCGTTCAGATGCTGCGCCGCCGCCTCAGCGGCAATACCGAGAACGCCGCCGACCTGGCGCACGACACCTTCGAGCGGGTCATGCGCAGCGAGTCGCGCGCGGCGTTCGCGGAACCGCGCGGCTTCCTCACCACGGTCGCCAAGCGTCTGCTGATCGACCAGTCGCGCCGCCGGGCCATCGAGCAAGCCTATCTGGAGACGCTGGCCGCGCGCAGCGAAGACGTCGCGCCCAGCCCCGAAACGCACGCGCTGGTGGTGGAAGCGCTGGACGCCGTGTGCCGCATGATGGAACAGCTGCCGGCCCGCGTGCGGCGGGTCTTCGTGCTGGCACAGGTGGAGGGCCAGCCTTATCTGGAGATATCGCGCCACCTCGGCATCTCGGTGGCGGCCGTGCAGCGCGACATGATCAAGGCGTGGCAGCACTGCTACGCCGTGCTGTACGCATGAGCGCCGCCCACGCCGATCGGGTGCATCCCGACATCGTCAAGCAGGCGGCGCAATGGATGATGCGGGCCGGGGATGCGCCCGATGCGGCCACCGAAGCCGCCTGTACGCAATGGCGCCAGGCCGACACGCGCCATGAACTTGCCTGGCAGCGCCTGCAGGGAATCAGCCAGGACCTGAAGGCCGCCACCGGCGGCACCGCGTCCGGCGCCACGGCGGGACAGACCATATTGCGCTATTGCGACCAGCGTTCGCGGCGCGGCGCGATCAAATGGATGGCCGGCGGAATCGGGCTGGGCGCGCTGGGCTGGATGGGCGCGCGCGAAGGCTTGTGGGACGGCAGCACGGTCTACCGCACGGCCACTGGCGAACAGCGGGTCGTGAACCTGCCGGACGGCACGGTCCTGACCATGAACACCGATTCAGCCGTGGCGATGCGCTTCGACGCACGCCAGCGGCGCATCGACCTGCGCAGCGGCGAAATCCTGATCGCCACGGCCGCCGATTCCGCCGGGCGGCCTTTCGGCGTGAAGACCCCGAATGGCCTCCTGACGCCGCTTGGCACCCGCTTTGCCGTGCGGCAGATGGACGACAGCCGCGGCGCCACCCACGTCGCCGTGTTCGAGGGCGCCGTGCAGGTGGAGCCGGCCGCGCGCGCGCTGGCGACGCGGGTGGTGCATGCCGGCGAACAGGCGGAGTTCGACGGCCGCACCCTGTCGGCCGCGACGCCGGTGCAAGCGCAAGGCCCGGCCTGGACCGAGGGCATGCTAGTCGCGAACCGCATGCGGCTGGACCGGTTCCTGGCCGAGCTGGGCCGCTACCGCGCCGGAATCCTGCGCTGCGATGCCGAGGTGGCCGGCCGGGAGGTCACCGGGGCCTTCCGCATCGACGACACCGACAAGGCGCTGGAGGTGCTTGCCGGCGTGCTGGACCTGACGCTGCGGTATCGCACGCGCTACTGGGTCACCGTCGGCCGCGCCTGAAGGCGATTCGGGCCCGCATTCCGGGAAATTTGTAACAACGCCGCAGATTATCAATTCTGGTTCGTAAGACACATAGAGACAGGCCTCGAGGCGCCCGAGGCCTGGCATTTCTATCGACGAACCAGGAAATCCAGTCATGGCACCACGCCAGCCCTCATTCCCTTCCGCCTTGCCCCCGACCCCGTGGATGCGACCCGCGCGCCTGCGCCTCGCCGTTTATCTTGCCCTGGCCGCGCTGGTGCCGCTGGCCGCGCCGGCCGCGTCGTGGGCGCAGGCCGCCCCTGCCGGGGACATCGCGTTCGCCATCGCGCCGTCTACGCTGGACGCGGCGCTGGGCCAGTTCGGCGTGGCGGCCAAGGTCACCGTGGCCGCCTCGCCGGAACTCACGCGCGGCGTGATGACGCAGGGGCTGACCGGCCGCTACACGGCCGAGCAAGGGCTGGCGCAACTGCTGGCAGGCACCGGGTTGCAGGCGGTCGCCAATGGCAACGGCGAGGGCTACCGCCTGCGCCGCGCTCCGCAAGACGCGCCGGGCGTGTCGACGCTCGCGCCGGTTACGGTGCTGGGCCAGACCGACAGCGCCGTGACCGAAGGGTCGGGCAGCTATACCAGCCGGTTCGTGACCATCGGCAAGGGCCTGCAGACCCTGAAGGAAATCCCGCAGTCCGTCACGGTGGTGACGCGCCAGCGCATGGACGACCAGAACGCCAACACCCTGGACGAGGTGCTGGCCAACACCACCGGCA
This sequence comes from Achromobacter spanius, assembly GCF_039673305.1. Lineage (GTDB taxonomy): Bacteria > Pseudomonadota > Gammaproteobacteria > Burkholderiales > Burkholderiaceae_B > Achromobacter > Achromobacter spanius_F. The sequence goes on along the minus strand of NZ_JBDJLJ010000015.1, from coordinate 17,035 downwards.
TGACGCTCTACAAGAGCCCGATGGGCGGCAGCTACGTGTACTCGCGGGGCTTTCGCGTCGACAGCTACCAGTTCGACGGCGTCAACCGGGCGTTCTATTACCCCCAGGCCAACAGCTTCACCAGCAACACCGTGATCCTGGACCGCGTCGAGATCATCCGCGGCGCCACCGGCTTGATGCAGGGCGCCGGTTCGCCCAGCGCGGCGGTCAACCTGGTGCGCAAGCGCCCGCTGGCCGAGAGCCAGGTGCAGATGCTGGCGAGCGGCGGCTCGTGGAACAACTATCGGGCCGACATCGACGCCACCGGACCCCTGAACGAATCGGGCACGCTGCGCGCGCGCGGCGTGGCCAGCTATAACGACCGCGACTATTTTTACGACGGCGCAGACAGCCGCACGGGCGTGCTGTACGGCGTGCTGAGCTACGATCTGGGGCCCTCCACCACGCTGACCGGCGGCGTCAGCTATGAAGAACTGCGGTCCACGCCGTTCTTCCACGGCCTGCCCCACTATTCCAATGGCGACGACATCGGACTGAAGCGGTCGACGTCGCTGGGACAGGACTGGAACCGCTGGAACGGCAAGCAGACCAGCGTGTTCGCCGAACTGGCCCATCGCTTCAACAAGGACTGGTCGCTGCGGCTGACCGGCACGTCCACGCAGGAGTCCAATAATTCGAAGTACGCCTTCACGGAAGGCGCGGTGAATCCGTCGACGGGACTCGGACCCATGCTATACGCGGGCCTGTTCGACATGTCCACGCACAACAAGGCGCTGAACCTGGACGTGGACGGCGCCTTCGAGGCGCTGGGCCGCAAGCATTCGGTGAGCTTCGGCGCCAGCATCAATGAACTGACCAGCAAGAACGACTTTGCGCTGAATCGCCTGAACCGCGCCGTGAACGTGTGGAATCCGGATCATCATGTGCCGGAGCCTTCCGACGACTGGATGCGCGAGAACGCCTACCGCAGCGCGGCGACCGTCGTGAAAATGAAGCAGACCGGCGTTTACGGCGTCGGCCGCTTCAGCCTGGCCGACCCGCTTACGCTGGTGGCCGGCGCGCGCGTCAGCTGGTATGAAAACACCAGCCGCTACCGCGACAGTGGCGAGCAGTATTCCGACCCCTACAAGGACAACGGCGTCGTCACGCCCTATGGCGGCCTGATCTACGCGTTCAACCCGCAATGGTCCGGCTACGTCAGCTACGCGCAGATCTTCGAGCCGCAGAACTCGCTGGACGCGTCCGGCAAGGTGCTGGATCCGATCGTGGGCAAGAACTACGAACTGGGCATCAAGGGGGAACTGCTGGACGGCCGCGTCAACACGTCCGTGGCGCTGTTCCGCGTGGACCAGAAGAACCGGGCGCAGCAGGACCTGGTCGGCAACTGCGCCGTCGGCGACATCTGCTATCTGGCGAGCGGCAAGGTGCGCAGCCAGGGCCTGGACGCCGAGATCAGCGGCGAAGTGGCCAAGGGCTGGCAGCTGTTCGCGGGTTACACGTTCAACACGCTGAAGTTCCTGGACGACACGGAAGTGTCGACCACCAACTTCGGCCGCACCGTCACGCCCAAGCACATCCTGCGCCTGTGGTCAGACTATCGCCTGCCCGGCGACTTGTCCGCATGGACGCTGGGCGCGGGCGTGAACTACCAGACCGGCAGCTATACGGACACGCGCGGCGTCAGGGTGTCGCAAGGGTCGTACGCGGTGTGGAATGCGCGCGTCGGCTACCAGTTCAACAAGCACTGGTCGGCCGCCCTGAACGTGAACAACATCTTCGACAAGACCTACTACCAGACCATCGGCGCGCCGGGCTGGGGCAGCTTCTACGGCGATCCCCGCAACGCAACCCTGACCGTGCGCGGCACGTTCTGAGGCCAGGCTGGACGGGCACGCGCCGCACCCCATGGCGCGGCGCCCGTATCGCCGGCGCGCGCCGGCATTCCGGCGCCCCGGCAAGGCGTCACAGGCGCGCGCCCCGGCGCTGCATGCGCAACCACAGCCCCTGCAGCACCGCCCCCACGACAAAGACGGCAAGCCACGCCGCCAGCGCGCCGCGCACCACCGGCGATTGCGGGCCTTCGGCCAGGGGATGCGCCGCGGGCAGGCGCGTCAGGGTCTCGTTGATCCCCGGCACCCACAGCAGAAAGAAACTGAACGAGAAGCCCAACTGCGAAAGATAGGGGTGCACGCGCGCCAGCGGGCGCAGCCTCGATGCGAGCAGCGCTCCCGCGATCGCCAGCAACGCCATGATGCCGAGCGCATGGCCGGCATTGAAGCCGCCGCTGCTGGACAATCCGAACGAGGTGAACACGGCCAGCAGCAGCCCGCCGAGATAGACCTTGCCGGCGCGCGTGGCGGGGTCGATGCGGCGGTAGCGCACGAAGCTGTACACGCCTGCGGCGGCGGGGATCAGGCTGATGAGGGTGTGGGCGGCCCCCAGGGTGGAAATTGGATGCGGCATGGAGATGGCTCCTTGAGTTTCGGCTTGCGCCGTCGTGCCGGCGGCGGTTGCCGGCGATCGGGTGGATGCGGGCTTTCTGGCCCTGCGAAAAGACAAAACCAACTAGTTGGTCGGTAATCGGCATGTAAAAAACGCGAACCGGGGTCCGCGTCGTCGAACGGTCAGGCCGGGACGGCCAATTGCCGGATTGCCGCCCGCGCAATCGAAGCAAACGCCTTGGGATCATTGAAAGCGCGAGCGGTCAGCATGGCGCCGTGCACGGTGGACATGAAGGACTGCGCCTCGACCTGCGCGCTGTCGCGCAGATGGAACTGCCCCTGGGCCGCGCCCTTCTTGAGCACCGCGGCGATCCACGCGGTCAGGTCATGGAAATAGGCGCGCACTTCGGCGGCGACCTCCTGCGGGATCATGGGCGCTTCCGCCGCCAGCATCGCGCAGATGCACATGGACGAGGTGCCTTCGCGGATGCACTTGGCCCAGTAGTCGGTGTAGGCGGTCAGTCGCGCCAGCGGATCTTCGACGTGTTGATCGAGCGCCGCCAGGCCCTCGCGCGACTGCTCGCGATGCCGCACGACGACGGTGAGCACCAGGTCGGCCTTGGTGGGGAAATGATGGTGGATGCTGGGCTTGCCGATGCGCACGCGCTCGGACACGTCGGCGTAGCTGAATCCGTGATAGCCGCCTTCGGCGAGCAGGAGCCTGGTCTGCTCGACGATTTCGTTGGCGCGGGGGGAGAGTTCCAGTGTCATGGGAAAAGCCGATTTGATCAGTGCAGGCGCGTCCAGGGCGTTCGCGCGGGAACCCCGCTTGCGCGCCTTTTAGTCATCCGCATGGGAAGCCAATCTACTAGTTGGTCGGTTTCATGTCAAGGGCGGTCAGGATCGCGGCCATGGACCAGGTCACCGCTCTGGCACGCACATACCCACTATTAGGTATTTCAGCCACGGAACCTTTTTTGGAACATTAGCGGACGTTTCGATCACCCGCGCGACGCGCGCCCGGCGGACCGAAGACGTGGCTCGCCAGCGGGATTGCGGCCATTCCAACAGTTGCCCCCAAGGAGCGATTCGTGCCCAACAAAACGACGACGCAGCCTGAAGACCGCCGCTACCCCATCATCTACGTGCGAGGCTTTGCGTTCTCTGCCGCCGAGCGCGACGATACGGCCGCAGATCCCTACTGCGGATTCAATGTCGGCTCCACGGTGTATCGGGCCAGCTCCGACAAGGAGCGGCCAAGGACGTACATATTCGAATCCCCGATAGTCCGGCTGGCCAACGAACACGGCTACAACGTGATCTACGAGGACGGCCTGAGCGTCATGGATCCTGCGTTCACCGCCGGGGAAGAAGGCGCCGCGCATATCGAGGCCGGCATACCGCTGAACTCCATCATCATTCACCGCTTTTACGATTCACGGTCCAAGCTGCTGGGCGACGGCAAGGCGGGCTCCATAGACGAGTACGCGAAGGAACTGGGCGCATTGATCGCCACGATACGGCGCCTTGTCCGGCCACGCGCGCTTGCGCGCAACCCCGGCTACCGCGACAAGGACTTCCGATGCTATCTGGTCGCGCATTCCATGGGCGGCCTGGTCGTGCGCGCCTTGCTGCAGAACGCCGCCAACGAAGTCACCCATATCGACTTTGGCGGGAAGCGAGAGAAGGCGGATCCGGTGCGCGGATGCGTCGCCAAGGTCTTTACCTACGCCACGCCGCACAACGGCATCGACTTCGCCGGCGTGAACGTGCCTGGCTTTCTGGGCGACGTCAGCAAATTCAACCGCGACGTCATGCGCGAGTATCTGGACACGGTGCCCGTCAGCGGCAACGTCAATTATCTGCCGCCTGACATCCAGCCCCCGCCCTCTCACTGGTTCACGATGGTGGGCACCAACCGCCTCGACTACGAAGTCCTGTTCGGCGCATCGCGAACCTTCGTGGGCCGGGGCAGCGACGGGCTGGTTCGGATCGACAACGCCACGCTGTGGTACCGCGACCAGCCTGGCAAAACGGGGAAAGACATGCCCGTCGCCTGCGCCTATGCGTACCGGGCGCATTCCGGCTCGTTTGGCATCGTCAACTCGGTGGATGCCTACCAAAACCTCAGCCGCTTCCTGTTCGGCAATTTCAGGGTGGACCTCTGGCTCGACATCGAGTCAGCGACGTTGCCCGAGGATGTATTGAAGCAGGAGGTCGAGCACAACCGGCGCGTCGATGCCGTCTACCAGATCGAACTGGTCGCTTCGCTACGGGGAAAGCCCTGGGCGCTCAGCCGCCGCAAGGCTGAAGAGGACTCGCCCGCCTGCCGCACGTACCAGGAGATCCGCAGCGGCAATTGCAAGCCGGTCCATCTTTCCACGGTCTTCCTGATGAACGCCGGCCGCGTCAACCCGAAACGGCCGGGCCTGTCCTATGCGGTGACGCTCGGTGTGAAAGCCCCCGACTACGAGGTGGAGCGTGCGCTCTGGAAGGACGGCCACTACGAAGGCGTATCGCTCTTTCGCGACTCGCTGATAGTCACCATTTACGACCCTGGCGCGCACGCCGAGCTTATCGGGGAAGCGACCGACGACTGGCTCGTGCGTTACCACTGGCTGCAGCGAAAGGGCGGCTTGGATGCCAATGGCGAACCGATCGAAGAAGCGTGCCGGTTTTCCCCGGCTTCGCTGGCGGCGCCGGTGACAGTGCGGGTTCCGCTGTATCAGGATGGGATGAGCGCCGCCACGGGCCGCATCGAGGCGACGCTGCGGATGGAGGCAAGGGCGTGGAACTGAACGCGCGTTCACCGAGACATCGACCATCGCAGTCCGCCTGACCCAGCCCCGGATAGTGAGTCGACACGGCCAGGCCGTTCTTCTACGCCCTGCCCGCCGCCACGTTCACGCTGATCGCAATGATGAACACGTTGAAGAAGAATGCGATGACGCCATGCGTCATCGCCATGCGCCGCAACCGTCGGTTGACGATCTGCACGTCCGACACCTGGAACGTCATGCCCAGCACCAGCGAGAAATACGCGAAGTCCCAGTAGTCGGGCTCGTCCGTTCCCGGGAAATCCAGGCCTTTATGCATGGCATTGCGGTGCCCGTAATAGCCATGCGCGTAGTGCAAGGCGAAGATCATGTTCATGTACAGCCACGACAGCACGATGGTCGCGGCGGCCGCGAGCATGTCGATAACGGCGCCGGCGCTGCTCTGGGCGCGCAATTCCACCCAGAGGGCAACAAGAATCATGCAGGACAGCGCGACACTGCTCCAGAGCACGCCCGTGCGGCCGACGTCCTGCTGGCGCGCATGCACGCGCATGGAGGCGGGGCTGGTCTGTCCGAATACGCGGGCGGTGAGCACCAGAAACACCAGCGCGCCGGCGTCAAATCCCAGCAGCAGCGCCAGGCTGGGCGACAGGCCCAGCGCGTACAGGCCGCCGCTTACCGCCAGCAACAAGGCGGCGCTTCCCATCAGGCGCCGATGCGCATGGAAGAACGGCAGACGATCTGCGGATGGCGGGCCGGGTTCGGCGTGGTCATCCTTGAGCGGCAGCATGGCGGACTCCTACCGGCGGCAAGAGTCCCTACGCTAACCGATACCGAGCAAACCGGCCAGCGCGCCGCCAAACAGCAGCCACAGCGGATGGATGCGGGTGGCGCTGCCCAGCAGGGCGACGATGGCCGTGATGGCGCCCAGCAGCCAGGAGTGGACCGAGGCCTCGGTGATGAGCGAGGCGCTGGCCGCGACCAGTCCGACCGTCATGGGAAAGATGCCGGCCTGGATGACGCCGCGCCAGGGGCGGTCCTTGAAGCGTTCCCACAGGCCGAGCGCGAGGACGGTGATGAGGGACGACGGCCCGAACTTGGCGATGGTGGTGGCCAGCATGCCGGCCCAGCCGGCCACGTGCCAGCCGACCAGGGTGACGACCATCAGGTTGGGACCCGGGGCGGCCTGGCCCAGGGCGAAAAGCGCGGAGAAGTCGGCTGCGGTCATCCAGCCGTGGACGTCGACCACCTGGCGCTGCATCTCGGGCAGGATGGTGTTGCCGCCGCCGAAGGCCAGCACCGACAGTTCCGAGAAGATCAGGACGAGGGCAACCAGGGTATGGATCATCGGCGTTGCCTCCAGACCATCAGGATGCTCAGCGGCGTCAGGACCGCCATGGTCGGCAGCAGCGGGATGCGCAGCACGGCGATGGCGATGAAGCAGGCGGTGGCCACGACGCCGGCCAGCCAGTCGCGGCGCCTGATGACTGGCATGCCGACCTTCACCGCCATCGAGATCAGCAGCCCCGCCGCGGCGGCGGCCAGGCCGGCGAACAGGTGCTGGATGTGGGGATCGTTCTGGAAGCGGTCATAGACCATGCCCAGCATGACGACGATGATCGACGGCGCCAGGATCAGCCCCATCAGCGCAGAGAAAGCGCCGCGTGGCCCGCGGAATTTCATGCCCAGCGCGACGGACAGGTTGATGATGTTGCCGCCCGGCAGGAACTGGCACAGGCCCAGCAATTCGGTGAATTCCGCGCCGCTCAGCCAGCGGTGCTTTTCGACGACCATGCGGCGCGCCAGGGGCAAGGCGCCGCCGAAGGCGGTGAGGCCAAGCATGAGAAAGCCATGGAACAACTGGCCGCAAGTGGGGGGAGGCCGTAAGCCGGCCTCTTCGGTGGAAAGTGCTGCGTTCATCATTTTTATTGCCGGCGCGCGGCCGGCGGCGGGAGCTGGCACGGAACCGCGCCAAAGGTGGATTAACGAGATTGCAGCCTACTCTTCGCGGTAGATAATGTCTAATATATGACTGGTTCAATATTCATATCTGCAGCATATGGCGTCCGTTGACTTGCGGCTTTTGCGTTATTTCCTGGCCGTGGCCGAAGAATCCCACCTGACCAAGGCCGCGGCCCGGCTGGGCATCCGCCAGCCGCCGCTCAGCCAGCAGATCCGCGTGCTGGAACAGGAGCTGGGCGTCACCCTGTTCCACCGCCTGCCGCGCGGCATGGAACTCACCGAAAGCGGCCGCGCGCTGCTGGACGATGCCCGCAACATCATCGCGATGGTGGATCAGGCGGTGGACGGCGTGCGCCGCGTGTCGATGGGCGAGGCCGGCCGGCTGACCGTCGGCTTCACGGGATCCGCCGCGTTCCATCCGTTCGTGCCGTCGGTCATCCGGCGCTTCCGGGAAAGCGCGCCGCAGGTGCGCCTGGTGCTGGAAGAAAGCAGCACCGGCGAACTGCGCGAGGCAGTGGCCGAGGGGCGCGTGGATGTGGCCTTCATCCGTGGCGCCCACGGCGGCGACCGCGGCGTGATCGTGGAGACCGTGCTCGAGGAAGCCATGCTGGCGGCCTTTCCCGCCGACCATCCCGCCGTGAAGGGCCGTGCGCGCAAGCGCATCGCGCTGTCGGAGCTGGCCGACGAATCGCTCATCCTGTATCGCCGCCACAGCGGGCCGGGGCTGTACGACGCCATCATCGCGGCCTGCAGCGCCGAGGGCTTCAGCCCCCGCGTCGAACAGGAGGCGCCGCGCATGCTGTCCACGCTGAGTCTGGTCGCCGCGGGGCTGGGCGTGTCCCTGGTGCCGGCGTCGCTGCGCCGCGTGAACATCGAAGGGGTGGTCTACGTCAGCGTGACGCACCCGGCGCAATTTCGCGCGCCGCTGAACCTGATCTGGCGCGACGCCCCCCTGTCGGGCGCCACCCGCAAGCTGATCGACGAGGCGCGACGGCAGCGACAGGCATTCCAGGCGGCCTGATCCGTTTCCGCCCGGCGCTACACTTGCCGCCAGGCGCAATCCCCATTTTTCACCCGCGATGCTTCCCGAATCTCCCATCGGCGTGTACGACTCCGGCGTCGGCGGCCTGAGCGTGCTGCGCGCAATCCGCGACGCCCTGCCCCACGAACCGCTGCTCTACGTGGCCGACTCCGCCCACGTGCCCTACGGGGAAAAGTCCCAGGACTTCGTCGAGCGGCGCGCCTGCGCGATCGCCGACTATTTCGTGTCGCGCCAGGCCCGCGCGATGGTGGTGGCCTGCAATACGGCCACGGCCGCCGCGATCGCCCTGCTGCGCCGGCGCCACCCCGGCCTGGTCATCATCGGGGTGGAGCCCGCCATCAAGCCCGCCGCGCACCTGACGCACTCGGGCGTGGTCGGCGTCTTCGCCACCACGGGCACGCTGGCCAGCCCCAAGTTCGCCGCGCTGGTGCAGCGCGAGGCGCCGGAAGTGCGCATTCTGCTGCGGCCCTGCCCGCAGTGGGTGCGGCTGGTGGAGCAAGGCGTGCTGGCCGGCCCCGAGGCCGAGGCCGCGGTCCATGCTCCGGTGAAAGAGTTGCGCCAGGCGGGCGCCGACGTGCTGGTGCTGGGCTGCACGCACTTCCCGTTCCTGCGCGACCTGATCCAGGCCGCCGCCGGCCCCGGAGTGCCCCTGCTGGAAACCGGCGCCCCCGTGGCGCGCTGGCTGCGCCATCAACTGCAGGAGCGCGGCCTGCTGCGCAGCCAGGGCGCGGGCGCCCTGCGGCTGGAAACCACCGGCGCGGCGGATTCGCTGGCGGCGCTGGCCAGCCGCCTGCTGGGGCAGCCGCTGGACGCGGGCACGGTGCCGGAACAATGGCGCGGATCGGCCCCGGCTTGATCGCGCGCATCCGCCTGCAAGACGTTTGGGCGAATAATTGGGATACATTGGAATGCCCCGCCGCCAGCGGCCCGCACAAAGGAGACGACCATGAAACGCATCCTGATTCCCGTCGACGGCTCCGAGACCGCGCTCAACGCGGTCAAGGCGCTCCTTGAAGCCCGCCGCTACGATCCCATCGAGCGCGTGGATCTGCTGACAGTGCAGATGCCCCTGCAGGCAGGCACGTTCGGACGAGGCCTGTCGCAGGCCGAGATCGACGCCTACCACGCCGATGAAGGCCAGGCCGCCGTGCAGGCGGCCAGCGCCCTGCTGACCGACGCGGGCGTGCCGTTCGAGACCCACATCGAAACGGGCGCCGCCGCCGAGACCATTGCGCGCGTGGCGGACGAAACCGGCGCCAACGAGATCTTCATGGGCACGCGCGGCCTGGGCTCGGTGTCCGCCCTGTTCATGGGTTCAGTCGCCACCGGCGTCCTGTCCCTGACCGAACTGCCTGTCACGCTGGTCAAGTAAGGCCAAGGAGCTTCCATGCTGAACATCCTCGTCCCCGTCGACGGCTCCGAGAACGCCGACCGCGCCGTCGTGCATGCCCGCCGCCTGGCCCAGGGCGCCGAATCCGCCCGCATCCACCTGATCAACGTGCAGACGCCGCCGCGCGGCCGCGCCGGCCTGTCGAAGATGATCACCCAGGAAATGATCAACGACTTCTACGCCCGCGAAGGCCGGGAAGCCAGCGAAGAGGCGCGCAAGCAGCTGGACGCGGCCGGCGTCGACTACGTCAGCCATGTCGTCTTCGGGCATGCGGCAACCGAAATCGCCGGCTACGCGCAGGATCATGGCTGCACCCGCATCGTCATGGGCACGCGCGGCAACGGCACGCTGGCCAACATCTTCATTGGCTCCGTGGCCAATCAGGTGGTGCAGCTGGCGCAGGTCCCGGTGACGCTGGTGAAGTAGCCCGGCCTGAGTATGATGGGATCTCCAGACCTGCTGGAGTCGCATCATGCGCACCCTGCGTATCGCGCTGGCCGCCGGCCTCGTGCTGGCGGCGCTCAGCGCCTGTGGCGAAGTCGCCAAGCTGCCGGTCGAAGCCGGCATGGGGCCCAACCCCCAACTGCCGCCGCCCAACACCACCCTCGTTCCCACCCTGAACACGGCCAAGGCCGTGGGCTGGCCGCCGGGCGCGCATCCGGTGGCCGCCAGCGGCCTGGCGGTGACCGAATACGCCAGCGGACTGGATCACCCGCGCTGGCTCTATGTGCTGCCCAACGGCGACGTGCTGGTGGCCGAGACCAATGCGCCGCCCAAGCCCGACAGCGCGGGGGGCGGCATCAAGGCCTGGGCGGCCGGCATGGCGATGAAGCGGGCCGGCGCCAAGACCGTCAGCGCCAACCGCATCACCCTGCTGCGCGACGCCGACCATGACGGCGTGGCCGAAACGCGCACCTCGCTGCTGGAAGGGCTGAATTCCCCCTTCGGCATGGCGCTCGTCGGCAACCAGCTCTACGTCGCCAACGCCGATGCGGTGGTGCGCTTTCCGTATGACGCCGGCCAGACGACGATCACCGCGCCCGCCACCAAGGTGACCGACCTGCCCGCCGGCCTCAACCACCACTGGACCAAGAACCTGATCGCCAACGCGGACGGGTCCAAGCTGTATGTCTCCGTCGGCTCCAACAGCAACATCGGCGAGAACGGCATGGACATCGAGGAAGGCCGCGCCGCCATCTGGGAGGTGGACGTCGCCAGCGGCGATAAACGGCTGTACGCCACGGGGCTGCGCAACCCGGTCGGCATGGCCTGGGCGCCCGGCGGCAGGACACTGTGGACGGCCGTGAACGAACGCGACGAACTGGGCAGCGACCTGGTGCCCGACTACATGACGTCGGTGCGCGATGGCGGCTTCTATGGCTGGCCCTACAGCTACTTCGGCCAGCATGTCGACACGCGGGTGCAGCCCCAGCGGCCGGAACTGGTGGCAAGCGCCATCGTGCCCGACTACGCGCTGGGCCCGCATACGGCATCGCTGGGCCTGGCGTGGTCGGGCGGCGCGAAGCTGCCCCATCCCTACGTCCACGGCATGTTCGTCGGCCAGCACGGGTCCTGGAACCGCGATCCGCGCAGCGGCTACAAGGTGATTTTCGTGCCGTTTGACCAGGACAAGCCTGCGGGCCCGGCGCACGACGTGCTGACCGGGTTCCTGGACGAACAGGGCCAGGCGCGGGGACGGCCGGTAGGCGTGGCCATCGACGGACAGGGCGGCCTGCTGGTGGCCGACGACGTGGGCAACGCGGTCTGGCGCGTCAGCGCGGCGCCGTAGCGTCGGCCAGCCTTGGGAGGAGCGCGCCCCGCCCCTACAATGGCCGCTCCCGAATTCAAGACTGGAGCGAACATGAGCACGGAGAAAGTGGCGGTCCTGACCGCGGCAGGCAGCGGCATGGGCGCGGCGGCGGCACGCAAGCTGGCGGCGGATGGATACCGCGTCGCGATATTGTCGTCGTCGGGCAAGGGCGAGGCCCTGGCACAGGAACTGGGCGGCCTGGGCGTCACCGGCTCGAACCGGTCGCCCGAGGACCTGTCCCGCCTGGTCGACGCCACGCTGCAGAAATGGGGCCGAGTCGATGCGGTGGTCAACAGCGCCGGCCACGGCCCCAAGGGCCCGCTGCTGGAACTCAGCGACGACGACTGGCACCTGGGCATGGAGTTCTACCTGCTGAACGTGGTGCGCATCACGCGCCTGGTCGCCCCCGTCATGAAGCAGCAGCAGTCCGGCGCCATCGTCAACATCTCCACCTACGCCACCTTCGAACCCGAAGCGCTGTTTCCGACGTCGGGCGTGTTCCGCGCCGGGCTGGCCGCCTTCACCAAGGTATTCACGGACGAATACGCCCAGCACAACGTGCGGATGAACAACGTGCTGCCGGGCTTCATCGACAGCCTGCCTGAAAAAGAGGACCGCCGCGCGCGCATTCCGATGGGCCGCTATGGCACGTCGCAGGAAGTGGCCGACCTGATCGCGTTCCTGGCGTCCGATGCGTCGTCCTACATCACCGGCCAGAACATCCGCATCGACGGTGGCATCACGCGCTCCGTGTAAGGCCGCGCGGGGGCATCCGCCCCCGCGAACTCATGCATTTGGCCTAGTCCCTCATCCGAATGACGGTATTGAAGCCCGCGCCGGGCTTTTAGTACCGTAGGTTGTCGCATTCGACGAGGTGCCTGCGCATGTCCGCTACGCCGTCAGCGGCTGCGCAGCAGTCCGCATCCCCCACCCCGGGCCAGGCCTCGCGCTTTCTGGCGCAGGCCACGTTCGGCCCCACGCCGGCGGATATCGAGGCCGTGACGCGCGTGGGCTATGCGGCCTGGCTGGACGCCCAATTGGCCATGCCGCCGTCCCAGACGCACTTCGACTGGCTGCTGCAGAAGCAGAAGAACACCGAGGCGTTCAAGGGCAACGGCATCAATGCGCCCCTGGAATCCACGCTGTGGCGCAAGTTCATCAGCGCGCCCGACCAGGTGCGCACGCGGGTGGCGTTTTCGCTGTCGGAGATCTTCGTGGTCGGGGTGTCGTCCATCACGGCGTCCTGGCCGCTGTTCGGCGCGGCCGGCTTCATGGACCTGCTGGCCGAGCACGCGCTGGGCAACTACCAGGACCTGCTGACCGCCGTGACGCGCAACCTGTCCATGGGCTGCATGCTGACCTATCGCGGCAACCGCAAGGAAGATCCCAAGACAGGCCGCCATCCCGACGAGAACTACGCCCGCGAGGTCATGCAGCTGTTCAGCATCGGCCTGCTGGAACTGGAGCAGGACGGCACGGTGCGGATGGTCAAGGGTGCGCCGGTGGAGACCTACACCAATGCGGACGTGCAGGGCCTGGCCAAGGTGTTCACGGGCTGGGACATCAACGGCCCGGAGACCGACGTCGAATTCCACCGGCGTCCCATGGCGCTGAACAACGCGCTGCATTCGATGTCGGAGAAGCGCTTCCTGGGTGCGGTCATTCCGCCGGGCACCGACGGCAACCTGTCGCTCAAGCGCGCCATGGAGGTCATCAGCGCGCATCCCAACGTGGGGCCGTTCATCGGCATGCAGCTCATCCAGCGCATGGTCACCAGCAACCCCAGTCCCGCCTATGTCGGCCGCGTGACGGCGGCATTCAACGACGACGGCAAGGGACGGCGCGGCAACTTGAAGGCGGTCGTGCGGGCCATCCTGCTGGATCCCGAGGCGCGCCAGCCGGACCTGGACTCGCCCTGGTGGGGCAAGGTGCGCGAACCCATCCTGCGGTTTTCAGGCTGGGCGCGGGCCTTTGGCGCCGATTCCACCAACGGAGAATGGGCCATGCCGGACACCACCGACAACACGATCCGGCTGGCGCAGAGTCCGATGCGGTCGGCGACCGTGTTCAACTTCTTTCGGCCGCGCTACGTGCCCCCGGTGACCGAGCTGGCGCGCCGGCACCTCGTGGCCCCCGAGCTGCAGATCACGGATGAGACCAGCATCGCGGGCTACCTGAACTTCCTGGCGATCTACGCGGACCGCGGCTGGGAAGACCTGCAGACTTCCTATGCGCCCGAAATCGCGCTGGCCAGGGATCCGGAAGCGCTGGTGGCGCGCGTGGCGCTGCTGCTGGCAGGCGACGCCTTCAGCCAGCGGACCTCGGCCTCCATCGCCAAGGCGATCGCCACCCTGCCGCCCGACCGGCCGCGCGACCGGGTGCGCGCCGCCATCATGCTGGTGGCGGCCACCCCCGAGTATCTGGTGCAGAAATGAGCCGCCATGACGTCGACCGCCACAGTATCGACCGCCGCACCTTCCTGCTGCGCGCCTGCGCGCTGGGCGCGACCGGAGGCGCCGCGCCGCTGGCGCTGAACCTGGCCGCGATCGGCGCGGCCGCGGCGCAGTCGGCCCCGCCGACCTACAAGGCGCTGGTCTGCGTCTTCCTGTACGGCGGCAACGATCCCTACAACACGCTGGTTCCGTACGATCCGTCTTCGTACCGGGCCTACGCTGCCGCCCGCAACGACATCGCCCTGCCCCGCGACGCGCTGCGCGCCACTGCCCTGCGCGGCAAGGCGGATGCGCAGGGCGGGATGCAGTTCGCCCTGGCGCCCGCGCTGGCGCCGCTGGCCCCGCTGTACGAACGCGGCGACATGGCGGCGCTGGTGAACGTGGGGCCGCTGGTCGTTCCCACGACCAAGGCGCAGTACATCGGCGCGCGCGTGCCGCTGCCGCCCAAGCTGTTCTCGCACAACGACCAGCAGTCGTTCTGGCAGGCGCTGGCCCCGGAAGGCGCCTCCTCGGGCTGGGCCGGGCGGCTGACGGACCTGTTCGCGGGCGCCAACGCGCAGCGCACCTTCACGGGCATCACGGCCGGCGGCAGTACTGTGCTGCTGGCGGGCCGCAAGGTGGCCGGCTACCGCGTGGGCATCAACGGATCCACGCAGATCGACCTGCTGCATCGCGACATGTACGGGTCCAGCGCCTGCACCGCCCTGCTGCGCGAGCTGATCACCGAGCCGCGCGAGCATCTGATGGAGCGCGAGATGTCGCGCATTGCCGCCCAGTCCATCTCGGCCGACAAGCGCCTGCGCGCCGCGTTGGCCGACGTGGCGGTTGCCGGGGATTTCTCGTCGCCGCTGGCGCAGCAGCTACGGATCGTGGCGCGCATCATCGGCGCGCGCACGGCGTTGGGCGCGCGCCGCCAGGTGTTCTTCGTGTCGCAGAACGGCTATGACAACCACACCGGCCTGAACGACACCCACCCCGCGCTGCTGCGGGAGCTGGGCCAGGCGCTGGCGGCGTTCCAGCAGGCGCTGGCCGAAATGGGCGTGGCGGACCAGGTCACCACGTTCACGGCGTCCGAGTTCGGGCGCACGCTGGGGTCCAACGGCAACGGCTCGGATCACGGCTGGGGCTCGCACCATTTCGTGCTGGGCGGCGCAGTCAACGGCGGCCGCTGCTATGGCGCCCATCCCGAGATTGCGCTGAACGGCCCGGGCTTCGTCGACAATGGCCGCCTGCTGCCCACCACGGCGGTGGACCAGCTGGGCGCGTCGCTGGGAGCCTGGTTCGGGGCCAGCCAGGACGACCTGCGGACGGTGTTTCCGAACCTCAGGCATTTCGACGCGGAACCATTGGGAATCCTTGCCCGCGAGCCCGCCGACGCCCCCGGCCGGGCGGACGCCGCTGGCGCTGGCGGCGCAACCGCTCTATAACGTCATGCATCGGGCCCGCGACGCGGGCCCCGCAGCGCATCCCCCACTTTCTCCGCCACCGCAACATGAGCCTCACACCCGATCTGGCGTTGCAGTCCGCCACCGAAGAAGACCTGCCGTTCCTGCTGTCCCTGCGCAAGTCCACCATGACCGAGCATCTGCGGCGCGCCGGCGCGCCGCTGGACGACGATCACCACCTGGCGCGCATCCACTACCGCTTTGACGACGCGCAGATCGTCTGGCTGGACGGCAGGCCGGCCGGGCTGTTCAAGCATTACCGCGACGCGGCCGGCTGGCGCATCGTCCAGATCCAGATCGACCCCGCCTTTCAGGGCCAGGGGCTGGGCCGGCGTCTGCTGGCCGGCGTGCTGGACCAGGCTGACGCGGAGGGCGCGCCGGTCACGTTGAATGTGCTCAAGGGCAATCCCGCCCGGCGGCTGTACGAGGCGCTGGGCTTCACCCCCGTCAAGGAGACCGAGCTGGAGCATGAAATGCGTTACGAACCCGGCGCTGTCCGGCCGGCCGGCTGATCCTCTGCGTTTTTTTTCGGCGCCGCGGGAATAATGCGGCGCCGGCCAGCGTCCGTAGAGGGCAGTCCCCCACTTTCCCACCTACGAGGCACACCATGCGCAAACACACCGCCGCGGCCCTGGCATTCGCCTGCGCCGCCCTGTTATCGGCCGGCGCCCACGCCCAGGCCGTCAAGACCCAGGACGGCATCCTGGTCAATAGCGCCGGCATGACGTTGTACACCTTCGACAAGGACTCCGCGGGCAAGAGCGTCTGCGTCGACCAGTGCGCCAAGGCGTGGCCCCCCGCCATGGCCACCGCTGATGCCAAGCCCATGGGCGACCTGACGGTCATCACCCGCGACGACGGCAGCAAGCAATGGGCCTTCAAGGGCAAGCCCCTGTACCTGTTCACCAAGGACACCAAGCCGGGCGACAAGACCGGCGACAACTTCAAGGAAATCTGGCACGTCGTCAAGCCCTGATACGGCAGGTTCCCGTCCAGACCATGCGCGCCGAAGACGAAGCCCTGATCCTGGCCTGCATCCCCAGCCTGCGGCGCTACGCCCGCGGGCTGACGGGCGACCCGCACCGGGCCGACGACCTGGTCCAGGACACGCTGGAGCGCGCCTGGAGCCGCTACTCGCGCTGGCAGCGGCGCGGCGAGCTGCGCGCCTGGATGTTCGGCATCATGCATAACCATTTCATCGACGGCGTGCGCGCGGCCAGCCGGCAGACCGACCACACCGCGCCGGGCGACCTGCCCGACGCGCCCGTGCGCGCCACCCAGACCGACCAGCTGGAAGTGCGCGACCTGGACCGCTGCCTGCAGGCCTTGCCGGCCGAACAACGCGAGGTCCTGCTGCTGATATGCGTGGAAGACCTGTCCTACCAGGAGACCGCCCGGATCCTGGCGGTGCCCATCGGCACCGTCATGTCGCGCCTGTCGCGCGCCCGCGAAAAGCTCGGCGCGCTGATGCAGGGCCGCGACACGGCCAGGCGGCTGCGGCCGGTTCCCTCCCCGCGTGAAATGCCATGAAAGACAAATACCTTCATCCGGTTCCCAACGCCGGGACGCCCATCACCGAGGCCGATCTGCACGGCTACTCCGACGGCCAGCTGCCGGCCGCGCGCCACGCGGAGGTCGCGGCCTTTCTGGCCGCCCACCCCCAGGACCAGACCCGCGTGGACGACTGGAAGGAGCAGCGGCGCGCCCTGCACGCC
>NZ_JBDJLJ010000014.1:0-139349 GCF_039673305.1 Achromobacter spanius | reverse complement strand
CAGCAGGCGCCGGCCGCGGCGCCCGCGCCCGCCAACAACAACCCGGCCCTGCCTGGCGCCGGCCCGTATCCGAGGTTCGGCGGAGATACCCTGCGGATCGTTGGCGTCTACGTCGGGATCATGCGCAGCATTTTCCTGCACGAGTTCGGGCATGCGCTGATCGGAGAACTGGAGCTGCCCTCCACGGGCGCGGAGGAAGACGCGGTCGACATGTACTCGGCGTTGCAGATCGTCGAGCCGACCATGTACCCGTCCAACGACAAGGACGTGAACATCATGGCCCGCGACGCCGCGACCTACGCGGCGCTGCAGTGGTACTACAGCGGCAAACTGGCGGAAAAGCGGGGTGCTTCGGCCACGTCGGCATGGCAGGACGAGCACACCGGCGATCTCAAGCGCTTCCGCAACATGCTGTGCATCATGTACGGCGGCAACCCCTCGGTCTTCGAGCCCGTGGCCAAGCACGTCGGATTCGAAGATCGGACCAAGGCGCGCTGCACGGACGAATTCAACAAGCAGAACCGCGCCTGGCGCCGGCTCCTGGCGCCGCATACGCGCGTCGGAACCTGGTCGCCCGACGGTCAGCGTCCCGCCGACACGCCCGGGGCGCCGGTCAACGTGGTGTTCGAACCGTCCAAGCGCAAGATCGGCAATCTGTTCGCCAACAACCTGTCCGAGGCGATCACCGCCAATATCAAGCTGCTGGGCCAGACCTACGTCCTGCCCCGGCCCGTGAACGTCGTGTTCAAGGATTGCGGCCAGTTGAACGCCTGGTACAGCCCGCGCGAAGGCTCGATCACGATGTGCTACGACCTGATCGAGAACATCGCGGTGATGATTTCCGACATCGAAATGGGCACCGTGGGCGGCGAGGTCGTCGCCAACAAGGAAGGCGCGGCGCCGGCAGCTCCCCGGCAGCAGCCCGCGCCGGGGCAGGGCATGCCCGCACTGCCCAGCGGCGCCTTCGACGAACTGAAGGACAGCGGCGTGCCGCCGACGTCCATGCTGTTTTCTTCGCCTTACCGCGGGCCGACGCCCAACAAGCACACCCGGGCCGAGATCATCACGACCGCGGACCTGGTGAAGATGATCAACAACGACAAGAACATCCTCATCATCGACACCAGCGGGCTGCGCGATACGCTGCCCATCGCGTTCCCGCTGGCCGATGCGGGGTCGGACGGCAGTGTCGCGGACAGCCTGCAAAGCGCGCTGGACGCGTGGCTGCAGAAGAACACGGGCGGCCGCCGCGACGCGCCCATCGTGTTCATGGGCGCAGGCATGAATGACCGCTCGTCGTATAACGCGGCCCTGCGCGCGGGGACGCTGGGATGGCGCGCCTATTGGTATCGCGGCGGGATGGAGGCATGGACTGCGAACGGCCTGCCCACCGCCCCGGTCAAGCCGGCAGCCAAGAACTAGCGCGCCGCGCCGCAATGGAAAAAGCCCGCCTGCTGAGGAAGCAGGCGGGCTTTCTTTTGGTCGGCGGGTCGCTTACTTGCCTTGGGCCGCCAGCGCCAGCGCGGCGGCGTTGACGACCGCGGCGATACGGCCGGCGTCGCGCAGCTGTTCGGTCGACAGGCCGTCGTTCTTCAGGTTCTCGTAGTGCGAGGCCACGCAGAAATGACACTTGCCGATGATGGAGGCCACCAGCGCGAACAGCTCGAAGCGCTTCTTCTCGACGCCGCCATGGGTGGCGTAGGCGTTCATGCGCAGTTGGGCCGGCAGGCTCTTGAGCTGGGCGTCGCCGGTCATTTCGACGTACGGATACCAGGTGTTGTTCATGCCCATGAGGGCCGAGGCGGTCAGGGCGGCATTCGCATCGCCTTCCGACAGGCCGCTTTTGAAGGCTTCCACCAGCACCGGGCTGCGCGCGGCATAGGCGGCGGACAGGGCGGCGCCCACGGCGTCTTCGGGCGCCAGGGTGGAGCGGGCGATCACGGCGTCCAGATTCAGGCGGATGTCCTTGGCCCAATCCGGCAGCTGTTCCTTAATGGTCGTAAGAAATTCCATAGTTTTTACCTATAATCTAGAGCAGTTAAAGCCCGGAACGGGGCCTGCGCGGGCAGGCTCCGGACCGGGCTGGAAATTACAGCGTTGCGCCGCCAACCGTACGGTTGCACGGGCAGAGCTCGTCGGTTTGCAGACCGTCGAGCAGGCGCAGAACTTCTTCCGGGTTACGGCCGACGTTCAGGTTGTTCACCGAAACGTGCTGGATCGTGTTGTCCGGATCAACGATGAACGTGGCGCGCAGGGCAACGCCAGCACCCTTTTCACGCACGCCCAGTTGGTCGATCAGGGCGCCGGTGGTGTCGCCGAATTGGTAGTGACCCAGCTTGTTCAGGTCCGGGTGCTCACGACGCCATGCCAGCTTGACGAATTCGTTGTCGGTCGAACCGCCCAGCAGGACGGCGTCGCGGTCTTCGAAGTCCTTGGCCAGCTTGTTGAAGCCGACGATTTCGGTCGGGCAAACAAACGTGAAGTCTTTCGGGTAGAAGTAAATCACCTTCCACTTGCCGGGGAACGAGCTTTCGGTGATGTCTTCAAACGCCGACACGCCATTTTCTTCGTGCTGGTTGAAGCCGGGCTTTACGCCGGTGACCTTGAAGGGCTCGAGTTTGTCGCCAACAGTTTTCATGTTTACTCCCAGTAGTTGTTGGGTGGAGATAAGGCAGTGCCTCAAACCATAAATTCTACGCTATGGATTATCGTTGTCTAATTGATAATTCCTAAACTTGGCTTTGGGCAACTCTATCCGGGCGGTCAGTCCGCCGCCCTCGCGGGGCAGCATGCGAAGCGAGCCGCCGACGTGCTTGAGCAGGCGTTCGACGATCGCCAGGCCCAGGCCCGCGCCGCTGACGCCGGTGCGCGCTGCTTCGCCGCGGGAGAACGGACGCAGCAGGCGGTCCACGTCTTCGGGCGCGATGCCCGGTCCGCGGTCGGACACCTCGATGACGATCATGCTCCCTTCAGCTTGCAGCGTCATGACCAGATGCGCCATGCCGTCGGTCGACCGGCCGTAGCGTCGCGCGTTTTCGATCAGGTTGCTGACGATGCGCTTGAGGTCGAGCGCGGTGATGCGGGCACGCAGCCCAGGTTCCAGCGAGGCCTCGAGCTCTCCGCCCAGCGAGGCGGTATGACTGCGCTCGCGTTCGTAGAGTTCGGCCAGGACGGCGGAAATGTCGGTCGCCAGTTGCGGCAGGGTGCCGGCCGGCCGGGCGTATTCCATCAGCTGGCCGATGCTGTGGTCGATCTGGCCGAGGTCTTCGTCGATGGCCTGGCGCGCATCTTCGGATACGCCGCTGAGCTCGATCTCCAGCCGCATGCGGGCAAGCGGTGTGCGCAGGTCGTGCGAAATGCCGGCCAGCATCAGTTCGCGGTCGGCTTCGGCCTGGCGCAGATCCTTGGCCATCCGGTTGAACGACGCGTTGAGGTCGCGGATTTCAAGTGGCCCCTGCTCGGGCAGCGGCGCGGGCGTCTCGCCCCGCGATAGCACCTGGGCGGCACGGGCCAGCCGCGACAGCGGTCGGTTGACGAAGCCCACGCTGACCGCGGCGCCGACCAGCGACAGCAGCAGCGCGGTGGCGCCCCAGCCCAGCCATTCGATCCCGCCGGTCAGCCCGATCTGCTCTCGCTCGAACACCAGCCAGTACAGGTCCTTTTCTATCTGGAAGCTGACCCAGAAGCCGGGCACCTGGTTGACGCCCCACGCAATCTGCGTTTCCGGGCCGAAGCGCGTGCGGATATGCTGCGCAACGCGTTGCCAGTAGTCGTCGTCGGGGAGGGCTTCGGCAAAGTCGGTGACTTCGCGCGGGTAGACCTGGATGCCTTCATTGGTGGCCAGGTCCAGGAGGAGTTTGCTGCGTTCGCCGTTATGCGAATAGATCAGCGCGGTGCGCGTGATATTGACGGCCGTGATCACCCGCTGCGCCATCTGATTGGCGCGCGGTCCCAGCTCCATGCTGAAAAATACTTGTAGCCACGCGCCCAGGCTGACCAGCATCAATGCGGCGAGCAGCAGGAACGTGCGGCCGAACAAGCCGAGCCGCAGACGCGATGTCAGGTTCCTGAAGGTTCTCCGCAGGCGCGGCACGACGCTGCGCTCCTGCCCCGGGCGGGCGAGACGGTCAGCTACCACCGTCCGGGACGAACACGTATCCCAGGCCCCAGACGGTCTGGATGAATACGGGCTTGGACGGGTTCGGTTCGATCAGCTTGCGCAGGCGGGAGATCTGGACATCCAGGCTACGATCGAAGGCTTCATATTCGCGACCGCGGGCCAGTTCCATGAGCTTGTCGCGGGACAGGGGAATCTTCGGATGGCGCGCAAACACCTTGAGCACCGAGAATTCACCCGTGGTGATGGGCACCTGTTCGCCGTTGCGCGTGAGCGTACGGGTGGACAGGTTCAGCACGTAGGGGCCGAAGGCGATGGATTCGTTTTCCTGGCTGGGGGCGCCGGGATGTTCCTCGGTGCCGCGGCGGCGCAGAATCGCATTGATGCGCGCCAGCAGTTCCCGGGGATTGAAAGGCTTGGACAGGTAGTCGTCCGCGCCCATCTCCAGGCCGACGATGCGGTCGATTTCTTCCGCCTTGGCCGTCAGCATGATGATGGGAGTGTTGTCGTGGCCACCGCGCAGCCGGCGACAGATGGACAGGCCATCTTCTCCGGGCAGCATCAGATCCAGCACGAGCAGGTCGAAGTGCTCGCGTTGCCAGAGTTTGCCCATCTCTTTGGCGTCTTCGGCGACGAAAACGTTGAATCCCTGCTCGGACAAGTACCGGCGCAGCAGATCGCGCAAGCGCGGATCGTCGTCGACGACAAGGATTTTTCGGGTGGGGGTGGTGTTTTGCGTATTCATGGCCGGAAATGTAACAGTGACAAGAACCGGGGGCTAGAGGGCGTTCACAAGATATTACACATTGCGAACCCTGGTTGAAATCCCCCTTACACCCGGGGGGAAAGGCGGCTTATTTCGTACAATCTGCATCTATGGAACTAAACCTGCTGGCTCTTGAAACTTCTTCGTCCCGATGCGGCGTGGCCCTTTTGCGGGCGGTCGACGGCCGCCTGGAAGTCAGCGTCAGGGAGCACGAAGGTTCCCAGGAGCACGCCGAGCGCCTGCTGCCCATGGCCGATGAGTTGCTCGCCGAGTCCGGACTGGCTCCGTCCGCGTTGCATGCCGTGGCGTTCGGCCAGGGGCCTGGCGGGTTCACGGGCCTGCGCGTCGCCTGCGGCGTGGCCCAGGGCATGGCGCTGGGCCTGGGCATTCCGGTGTTGCCCATTGTTTCGCACCAGGCGGTCGCCGCCCAGGCGGACGCGACGCAGGCCCAGGCCATCGTCGTGGCCCTGGACGCCCGCATGAATGAGGTCTATCTGGCCGTCTACCGCCGGGCGGGCGCTTCCCCGGACGATCCTGCCTGGGAAACCCTGCAGGCGCCCATGCTCATCGCCGCGTCCGAGGTCGTGCCCTGGACGGCGCATCATCTGCCGGCCTGGTCGGAACGGGCGGGCCGGCCGCTGGAATTGCTGCTGGCCGGGGATGCCTGGGATGCGTACGCGGCGGACATGGGCCACCCTGAACATTGGCGCCGGACCACCGCCGAGGCCCTGCGCCCGCAGGCCGCCAGCGTGGCCCGCCTGGCCCGCCTGGGCTGGCTGCGCGGCGATGCCCTGGCTCCCGAGCTGGCCGCGCCGCTATACGTGCGCGACAAGGTGGCCTTCACTACCGCGGAACGCATGCGCGGCGAAGGCGGAAATCCCAAGGCCCAACCTTCGCTGGCCGCCCCGGTCCCGCAGCCGCTGACGGAGGCTGACCTGGACGAGGTCGTGGCGCTGGAAGCGCACGTGCAGTCCTTTCCCTGGACGCGGCGCAATTTCTCGGACGCCCTGCAGGCAGGCTATGGCGCCTGGACCCTGCGGCGCGACGGGAAGCTGGCCGGATTCTGCATCGTCATGTTTGCGCCGGACGTGGCCCATCTACTCGTGATCGCCGTGGCCCGGCACCTGCATCGCCAGGGGCTGGGCGGCGAGCTGCTCCAATGGTGCGAGCGGCAGGCGCGCGAGCGGGGGCTCGAGGGCCTGCTGCTCGAGGTCCGCCCGTCCAACACGTCCGCCATCAGTTTCTACAAGCGCCACGGCTATCTGCAGATAGGTCTGCGGCGCGGCTACTACCCCGCGGAGAAGGGCGGGCGGGAGGACGCGCTGGTCATGCAGAAACGCTTCGACTCGCCAGCCGGAGCGCCGGCATGAGCCCCCAGGACGCCGCACAGCGGCCGGCTCCGCCGCGCGTCAATCCCCTGCAGCGGGTCTGGCTGCGCGAGATCGGCATGGAGCGGCTGTGGCTGCGTCCGGCGCCGGGCCCGGCGCCCGGCCGCGCCGCCATCGCGCCGGCCGACGCTGTCCGGCCGACCGCGCCAGTTGCTGCGGTTGAGCCAGTCGCGCCCATGCCGCCTCCCGCCGCTGTGGCGGAAGCCCCGGCGGCCGTAGCCGTGGTTCCGCCAGCCGCGGCGCCCGCGGAACGCGCCGTCGTCTCCGCCGAGCCGGTGTCGGCCCGTGCGGCGGCCATCCCTGCGTCGATACGGAATCGCACCGGCCCGCCGCCGCCGCCCGCGCCCAAGGTCGAGGCCCTGGCGGATGAGGCGCCGCCGCCCATCCCGGTCGCCGAGGCGGTCAAGGATGCCAGCCTGCAGCAAATGGCTGAGCTGGTCGTGGCGTGCGCCGCCTGCGGCCTGTGCCGGGGCCGGCGCCACGCGGTGTTCGGGCAGGGCGCGCAGCCTACCCGCTGGCTGGTGGTGGGCGAAGCGCCCGGAGAACAGGAAGATCGCCAGGGCCTGCCTTTCGTGGGCAGGTCGGGGCAATTGCTGGACGCCATGCTGGCGGCCGTCGGCATGAGCCGCGAGCGCGACGTTTTCATCACCAACGTGATCAAGTGCCGTCCGCCCGGCAACCGGAACCCCAAGCCAGAGGAAATCGCGGCTTGCAGTCCCTACCTGATGCGGCAGATCGCGCTGCTCAAGCCCGAGCGCATCCTGGTGCTGGGCCGCTTTGCGGCGCAGACGCTGCTGGGCACCGATGCAACCATCGGCAGCCTGCGCGGCCGGGTCCACCAGTTGAAGACGGACGAGGGCGCGCAGATTCCGGTGATCGTGAGCTATCACCCGGCTTATCTGCTGCGCAGTCCTTCCGAAAAAGCGCGAGCCTGGCAGGATCTCAAGCTGGCTGCGCGCGCCCTCTGACGCGCAGGCGGCGGGCAATGAAAAAACCGGGCATCTGCCCGGTTTTTTCATTGGAATATCAAGTGCCTGGCTGGCGAATCAGTGCGACGAGTCCAGCGCGCGGCCATGGCCTTCCTGGCCGATCTGATCGTGCAGGTCGGGGTTGGCCTGCATGTTGCGCTTGCTCCAGCGCATGAACACCACCATCAGGACGGCGACCACCGTGCCGAAGATCACGATGATCACGTTGATGGGCAGTTCCAGCCAGAGCAGCAGGGTGTACATCGCCACCATCAGCAGGATGTTGAGCTGCTCGTTGAAGTTCTGGACGGCGATGGAGTGGCCCGCCGACAGCAGCACATGGCCGCGGTGCTGGAGCAGGGCGTTCATCGGGACCACGAAGAAGCCGGCCAGGCCGCCGGTGAGCAGCAGCAGCAGGTAGACGCTCCAGGGCTGGTAGACCAGCGGCATCAGCAGCACCACCAAGCCCATGGCGGCGCCCACCGGCAGCACGGCCAGCGCGCGGCGCAGCGGGATGCGGCCGGCCAGGATGGAGCCGACCACCGTGCCCAGCGCGGCCACGCCCATCAGCATGGACGCCTTGTCCAGCTGGTAGCCCAGGTGGCTGCGGCCCCATTCGATGACGATCAGCTGCAGCGTGGCGCCGGCGCCCCAGAACAGGGTGGTGACCGCCAGCGAAATCTGGCCCAGCTTGTCCTTCCAGAGCACGCAGACGTAGCCCCAGAAGGTGCGTACGAGGCGGACGGGGTTCTTCTGCTGCGGCGGATAGCGCACGTGGGTGCGGGGAATCAGCAGGTTGCACAGCGCCGCCAGCAGGTACACGAAGGCGATGACGAGGATGGCGGCCTCGGCCGGCGTATGCACCAGGCTGCCAATAAAGGAATGGCTGAGCAGGGCGGTGGAAACGGACGAGGAGATCAGCAGCCCGCCGAGCACCGTGCCCAGGATGATGGAGAAGACCGTCAGCCCCTCGATCCAGCTGTTGCCCTTGACCAGCATGGCCGGAGGCAGCATTTCGGTCACGATGCCGTACTTGGCGGGGGAATAGGCGGCGGCGCCGATGCCCACCACGCCGTAGGCGGCGCACACCAGCCAGGTCTGGTATTCCGGGGCGACGCCGATGCTGGCGTACGAGAACATCAGCAGACAGCCCGCCACTTTCAGGGCGTTGGTGGAGAACATCACGCGGCCCTTGGGGAAGGAATCCGCCAGGGCGCCGACAAAGGCCGCCAGCACGACATAGGCCAACGCGAACGACCACTTCATCATGGGCGCCAACCAGTCGGGGCCGTGCAGTTCCTGTATCAAGGCGATGGCTGCGATGAACAGCGCATTGTCCGCCAATGACGAGAAGGCCTGCGCGGCCATGACCAGATAGAAACCACGTTTCAAGAATGTCCCCGTTCTTCGGCCAGAGCCCGGCCAGTCCGCGTGAAAATTATGTGTCGTGCCAAAAAGTGTCAGGGAGTATAGCCGGACCGTTGTCCGGGGCCATTGCGCGTTTGCCCGCGGGTTGACGGTTGCCAAGCGCTGGGGACAGACTCCCTGCGGTATCATACGACCCATATGAGAGCCGGCCCTTCTGGGGCCGGTTTGCAATCTGTGCGGCAGGTCCGTTAACGCCTTTCGTTCAACCCACCCCGTCGTCATCGTACTGTGCGTCTTACTCAGCTCAAACTCGCCGGCTTCAAGTCCTTCGTCGATCCCACCGTGATTCCCGTGCCCAGCCAGCTGGTCGGCGTGGTGGGGCCCAATGGCTGCGGAAAATCGAACATCATCGATGCCGTGCGCTGGGTGCTGGGCGAGGCCAAGGCGTCGGAACTGCGCGGCGAGTCCATGCAGGACGTCATTTTCAACGGCTCCGGCAACCGCAAGCCGGCCGCGCGGGCTTCCGTGGAAATGGTGTTCGACAACAGCGAAGGGCGCGCCGCTGGCCAGTGGAGCACCTACGCCGAAATCGCGGTGCGCCGCGTCCTGACCCGCGACGGCACCAGCAGCTATTTCGTCAACAACCAGCAGGTCCGCCGCCGCGACATCCACGACATCTTCCTGGGCACGGGCCTGGGCGCTCGCGGCTACGCCATCATCGGCCAGGGCATGATCAACCGCCTGATCGAGGCGCGGCCCGAAGAACTGCGGGTCTTCCTGGAAGAAGCGGCCGGCGTGTCGCGCTATAAGGAACGCCGCCGCGAGACCGAAAACCGCCTGTCCGACACGCGCGAGAACCTGACCCGCGTCGAAGACATCCTGCGCGAATTGAACAGCCAGCTGGAAAAGCTGGAAGCCCAGGCTGAAGTCGCCACGCGCTACCGCGAACTCCAGGCCGACGGCGAAAAGAAGCAGCATTCCCTGTGGTTCCTGAAGGAAACCGGCGCCCGCGAAGAGCGGGCCAAGAAAGCGCAGGAAATGGCGCAGGCCCAGAACGAACTGGAAGCCGCCATTGCCGGCTTGCGGGCGGGCGAAGCGGCGTTGGAGTCCCGGCGCCAGGCCCATTACGCGGCCAGCGACGCGGTGCACACCGCCCAGGGCGCCCTGTACGAGGCCAACGCCCAGGTCAGCCGCCTGGAAGCCGAGATCCGGCACGTCGTCGATTCCCGCAACCGACTGCAGGCGCGTCGCGACCAGCTCCAGCAGCAGATCGCCGAATGGACCAGCCAGCGCGAACACTGCACCGAACAGATCGCCCAGGCTGAAGACGACCTGGCCGCCGCCGCCGCCCGCACCGAAGAGGCGCGCGCCACCGCCGAGGACGCCCAGGCGGGCCTGCCGTCGGTCGAGCAGCGCGTGCGCGAGGCCGCCGCGGGCCGCGACGAGATGCGGGCCGCCTTGGCGCGCGTCGAACAGAACCTGGCCCTGGTGGCGCAGACCCAGCGCGACGCCGACCGCCAGATGCAGACTCTGGACCAGCGGCGCGAGCGCCTGCAGCAGGAACTGCGCGAACTGCACAGCCCCGATCCCGAGCGCCTGGAGCAGCTGGCCGGCGACCGCGCGGCGGGCGAAGACCAGCTCGAGGCCGCCCAGGAAGAACTGGCCGTCCTGGAAGGCCGCATCCCCGAGGCGGATGCCGAGCGCAGCCACGCCCAGGCCGGCGCCCAGACCGAAGCGCAGAACCTGGCGCGCCTGGAAGCCCGCCTGTCGGCGCTGGTGAAGCTGCAGGAAGACGTGCAGAAGCAGGGCGCGCTGGAACCCTGGCTGGCCAAACACGAACTGGCCGGCCTGTCGCGCCTGTGGCAGAAGCTGCACATCGAACCGGGCTGGGAAACCGCCCTGGAATCGGCGCTGCGCGAACGGATGGCCTCGATGGAGGTGCGCAACCTGGATTGGGCGCGCGCCTTCGCCGAAGACGCGCCGCCCGCCAGGCTGGCGTTCTATCAATTGCCCGTGGCGGCTCCCACGCCGCCCGCCCCGGCCGGCCTGACGCCCCTGGCCAGCCTGCTGCGCATCACCGATCCGGACCTGCGCACGCTGCTGAACGAATGGCTCGCCGGCATCTATACCGCTGCCGACGTGACGCAGGCGCTGGCCCAGCGTGCGACGCTGCCCGCTGGCGCCGCCTGCGTGGTCAAGGCCGGGCACCTGATTGACGCGCACAGCGTGCGCTTCTACGCGCCCGACTCCGAACAGGCCGGCCTCTTGGCCCGCCAGCAGGAAATCGAAAACCTGCAGCGCGAGATCAAGGCCCAGCAGCTGATCGCCGACCAGGCGCGCGCCGCGGTCGCCCGCGCCGAGGCCGCCTGGCAGCAGGTATCCCAGGCCATCTCCCCGGCGCGCACCCGCGTGGCCGAGGTCACCCGCCGGGTGCACGACATCCAGCTCGAACATTCCCGGCTGCAGCAGCAGGCCGAACAGTCCGGCGAGCGCGCCTCGCGCCTGCGCCAGGATCTGGAAGAGATCAAGGCCCACGAAGAAGACCTGCGCGCCACCCGCGAAGAGGCCGAAGTCCGCTTCGAAACCCTGGACGAGGAGCTGGCCGAGCATCAATCCAGGTTCGCCGACGCCGAGATGGACGGCGAGACGCTGTCGGCGCAGGCCGAAGCCGCCCGCACCCGCCTGCGCGAGCTCGAGCGCGCTGCCCAGGAAGCCGAATTCGCCGAACGCGGCATCCAGGTCCGCATCACCGACCTGCAGCGCAACCAGCAACTGGCGGCCGACCAGAGCCAACGCGGCGCGGTCGAACTGGAACAATTGATGGGCGACCTGGCCGAGCTGGACGCGTCCGCGTCCCAGGCCGGCTTGCAGGACGCCCTGGAAGCGCGCGCGGAACGCGAGGAAGCGCTGTCGCGTGCGCGCCAAGAGATGGAAAACCTGGCTGCGCTGCTGCGCGGCGCCGACGAAGACCGGCAGCAGCAGGAGCAGACCCTGGAGCCGCGCCGCGCGCGCATCATGGAACTGCAACTGCAGGAGCAGGCGGCCCGCCTGGCCGAAGAGCAGTTCACCGAACAGCTCAACGCACGTGAAGTCGATCGCGAGGAACTCGCCCAGTTCCTGTCCAATCAGCCCGACGAATGGCGCCGCGCCAGCTGGCTGCAGCAGGAAGTGGGCCGCATTTCGCGCCAGATCGAAGCCCTGGGATCGGTCAACCTGGCGGCGCTGGATGAATTGAACACCTCGCGCGAGCGCAAGGGGTTCCTGGATTCGCAGCACCAGGACCTGATGACGGCCATCGAAACCCTCGAAGACGCCATCCGCAAGATCGACCGGGAAACGCGCGAGCTGCTGCAAGAGACGTTCAATATCGTCAACGGGCACTTCGGCGAACTCTTCCCCAAGCTGTTTGGCGGCGGCGAGGCCAAGCTCAGCATGACGGGCGAGGAAATCCTCGACGCCGGCGTGCAGGTGATGGCCCAGCCTCCGGGCAAGCGCAACAGCACCATCCACCTGCTCTCGGGCGGAGAAAAGGCGCTCACGGCCACCGCGCTGGTGTTCGCGCTGTTCAAGCTGAACCCGGCGCCGTTCTGCCTGCTGGACGAGGTGGACGCGCCGCTGGACGACGCCAATACCGAACGCTATGCGAACCTTGTCGCCAACATGAGCGAGCAGACGCAGTTCCTGTTCATCTCGCACAACAAGATCGCGATGCAGATGGCAAAGCAATTGATCGGCGTAACCATGCAAGAGCAGGGGGTTTCGCGTATCGTTGCGGTAGACATAGATTCGGCCGTCCAGATGATGGCCTCCGAAGCGGCATAAACCCAATATTGAGAAAGGCGCCGCCTTCCTGGCGCGGGATTTACACATGAGTGATTTGCAGATCGGGCTGATTGCCCTGGGCGTCTTGCTGATACTGCTGGTGTTGGGATTCAACTGGTGGCAGGATCGGCGCGTCCGGCGCAAGATGCAGAGCCATTTCCCGACGTCCGAGCAGGATCCGCTGCTGGGCGCCGGGGCCGTCGGCGGCGCGACGTCCAGCGCCGCGCCGGCCGCGGCCCGCCGCGAGCCCGGCATGGGCGGCGACAGCGCCCGCGCGCAGCCCGGCCAGCCTGCCCCGGTCGACCCCGGCAGCGATGCCGACGACGCCGAAGAACCCGATCCCGCCTGCGAAGTGGTCATCGAGATCAACTTTGCCGAAGCCGTGCGCGGTGCCGACCTGCTGCCCTACATGCAGAGCCTGCGCGCCGTGGGCCGCAAGCCCATGCGCGTGTTCGCCGAAACCGACCAGCGCCGCCACCGCGCGCGGGTCCATGCCGGCGAATCCTATGCGTCGATGCAACTGGCCGTGCTGCTGGCCAACCGCAGCGGCCCGCTGACCGCCATCGAGTGGTCGCAGGCCTGGGCGCGTGCCCAGGACATGGCCGAACGCTTCGACGCCACCATTGAAGGGCCCGACCAGCAGGCGGTCCTGGAGCAGGGCGCCCGCCTGGACGACACCTGCGCCGCCCTGGATACCCAGGTCGGACTGACCCTGTTGCTGGGCGCGGCCCAGCCGGCCGCCGAGGTGCTGGCCGTGGCGCGCGACACCGGCTTCGTTGCCGACGGCAACCGGCTGGCCTGGCCCGCCGAGAACGGCGTGGCCCGCTTCACGCTGGCGCGCGCCGACGGCGCCGCCTTCGATGCGGGCATGGGCGGCATCGAGCGCCTGTATCTGCTGCTCGACGTGCCGTGCAGCCCGGCAGACACCCGGGCGTTCGGACGCATGGTCGACGTGGGCCGCGACCTGGCGGCGCGCCTGCGCGCCGAACTCGTCGACGACCAGGGCAAGCCCCTGGCCGATGGTTCCGACATCGTCATCGACGAGCGCCTCCAGGTGTTGTTCGGCCAGCTTGAACAAGCGGGCCTGCCCGCCGGCAGCGAGCGCGCCCAGCGGGTGTTTTCCTGATGAGCAGCGGGTCTGGCGGTGAAAGCGCGGCGCAGGCCGCGGCGCGCCTGCGCGCCGAGATCGAACAGCACAACGTCCGCTACTACGTCTACGACGAACCCTCTGTTTCGGACGCCGAATACGACGGGCTGATGCGGGAACTGCAGGCCCTCGAGGCCGAGCACCCCGAACTGGTGACGCCGGAATCGCCCACGCAGCGCGTGGGGGCGGCGCCCGTGTCGGCGTTTGGCAGCGTGCGCCACGTGGTGCCCATGCTGTCGCTGAACAACGCCTTCGACGAGGAAGAGGTCGCCGCGTTCGACCGCCGCGTGACCGACACGCTGCGGGGCGCCGGCATGCTGGGTCCGGCGCAGCAGCCCGACTATTTCTGTGAACTGAAGCTCGACGGCCTGGCGATCAGCCTGCGCTACGAGGACGGCCGCCTGGTGCAGGCCGCCACCCGCGGCGACGGCCAGACGGGCGAAGACGTCACGTCCAACATCCGCACGATCAAGGCGATTCCCCTTCAGCTCAAGGGCGCGGCCCCGAAGGTGCTGGAGGTGCGCGGTGAAGTCCTGATGAACCGCGCCGACTTTGAAAAACTGAACGAGGGCCAGGCCCGGCGCGACGAAAAAGTGTTCGTCAATCCGCGCAATGCGGCCGCGGGCAGCCTGCGCCAGTTGGATCCGCGCATCACGGCCAAGCGGCCCCTGCGCTTCTTCGCCTACGGCTGGGGCGAGGTCCGCGGCCTGCCCGGCGCCCAGAGCGGTTTGTTCGACGAGGCCTCGGCCGGCGCCGAACAGGCGTCGCAACTGCCCGAGAAATCGCACGGCGCCATGCTGGATTGGCTGGCGTCGCTGGGCCTGCCGGTCAATGTCGTGCACAACCACCGGGCCACCGGCGCCGAAGGCCTCATGGCGTTCTACGCCAAGGTGGGCGCCATGCGCGCCGGCTTGCCGTACGACATCGACGGCGTGGTCTACAAGGTGGACTCGCTGCCGGCGCAGAAGGTGCTGGGCTTCGTGGCCCGTGCGCCGCGCTTCGCACTGGCGCACAAGTTCGCCGCCGAAGAGGCCACCACCACGCTGCTGGACATCGAAGTGCAGGTGGGCCGCACGGGCGCCATCACGCCCGTCGCGCGGCTCAAGCCGGTGTTCGTGGGCGGCGTCACCGTCACCAACGCCACGCTGCACAACGAAGACGAAATCCGGCGCAAGGACGTGCGCATCGGCGACACGGTCATCGTGCGCCGCGCCGGCGACGTGATCCCCGAAGTGCTGGGGCCGGTCCTGGAAAAGCGGCCGGACGATGCGCGCGAATTCGTCATGCCGACGGCTTGCCCGGTCTGCGGGTCGGCCATCGAGCGCCTGGAAGGCGAGACCATCGCGCGCTGCACGGGCGGCCTGTTCTGCGGCGCCCAGCGCAAGCAGACGCTGTGGCACGCCGCCAGCCGCAAGGCGCTGGACATCGAAGGCCTGGGCGAAAAGCTCGTCGATCAGCTGGTCGACAGCGGCCGCGTCAAGACGCTGGCCGACCTGTACGGCCTGCGCCCGCTGGAACTGGTGGGCCTGGACCGCATGGGCCAGAAATCCGCCGACAACCTGGTGGCCGCCATCGAAAAGGCGCGTGCGCCCGGTCTGGCCAGGCTGCTCTTCGCGCTGGGCATCCGCCACGTGGGCGAGACCACGGCGCGCGACGTGGCGCGGCATTTCGGCAGCATCGACGCCATCATGGACGCCGACGAGGACGCCCTGTCCTCGGTGCCCGACGTGGGGCCGGTCGTTGCGGCTTCCATCCGCCACTTCTTTGCCGAGCAGCACAACCGCGACGTGATCGAACAGCTGAAGTCGCAGGGCGTGAACCCGGTGGCCGAAGCGGCGCCGCAAGGCACCACGCTGGCCGGCAAGACTTTCGTGCTGACTGGCACGCTGCCCAACTGGACGCGCGAAGAGGCGTCCATGCATATCCAGGCGGCCGGCGGCAAGGTCAGCGGCTCCGTGTCCAAGAAAACGGCCTACCTGGTGGCGGGCGAAGATTCGGGCAGCAAACTCGCCAAGGCCCAGGAGCTGGGCGTCACGGTGCTGGATGAAGACGGGCTGAAGGCATTGCTGGGCATGTCCTGAATCCGGATGCCGTAACGCCCCCTGAAAAGGACTGCACGCCACCGCGCAGTCCTTTTTTTTTCGTCAAGAAGGGCAGTTGCGTGAGCGCCGTGCTGCGCATGCCTACGCCGCGCGCGCAAAAAAAAACTGCCCGCATATGCGGGCAGTTTCGGGTCTGGCAAAGCCTTACTGAATCTTGGCCTTGTCGCGCAGCTGCTTCTGGTAGTCGGCCAGGGTTTGCTGGCGCAGCATTTCTTCCAGTTGCGGGCGAACCTGGTCCAGCGGCGGGAATTCGACCGGACGGGTGTCGTCGACCATGATGATGTGCCAGCCGAACTGGGTCTGGACGGGCTTGTCCACCAGTTGACCCTTCTTGAGCTGGGTCACGGCTTGCGCGAACGGCTGGACGTAGTTGGTCGGGGGAGCCCAACCCAGGTCGCCACCCTTTTCGGCGCTGCCGGGGTCCTTGGAGTTCTTCTTGGCCAGGTCGTCGAACTTGCTCTTGTTGCTCTTGATCTGGGCCAGCAGGTCATTCGCCGTCTTCTCGTCTTCGACGAGGATGTGGCGGACCTTGTATTCCATCTTGCCGGCCTGTTCCTTCTTGATCTTCTCGTATTCGGCGGTGACCTTGGCGTCCGAGACCGGGTTCTTGGCCAGGTAGTCGGCCATCAGGGCGCGCACCAGGATGCCTTGGCGGGCGAGTTCGATTTCGGTCTGGACGTCGGCCTGCTTGGCGATTCCGCTGGATTCGGCGGCTTGCACGAAGATCTGGCGGTTGATCATTTCCTGCTTGACCTGTTCGCGCAGTTGCGGCGAATCGGTGGCGCCCTGGCTGACCAGGAGCTTGACGAATTGATCCAGGCTCTTTTGCGGGATGGCCTTGCCGTTGACGGTTGCCACGTTTTGCGCAAAAGCCGGCACGGCGATGACGCAGGCCGCAGCCAGCATGACGATGCGTTTCATGAATATCCTTTTACTTTCTATTTGGGAGCCTGGGCGTCAAGCGCAAGCGCATGAATCGGATAAGGGATCAAATCTTGCAAATGATGATACACCAGCCGATGCCGCGCGACCGGCGAGAGCCCCGCAAAGCAAGGCGCTACGATGATCACGCGATAGTGGCCGGCGCCGTTTTTACTGCCTTCGTGGCCGGCATGCAAATGCGAGTCGTCCAGGATGTCCAGGCTCAGGGGTTCCAGGACGGCAAGCCGTTCCCGGATCAGGGCGATGCGATCGGTGGTTTCTGACATGGGGGAGGGTGGGAAGTTCCGGCGCGCCGGCTTGCGGCCGGCGCCCAGGGAAGGAGAGGGATCAGGGCTTGCCGGGCGGCGTCGCGCCGGGGCCGGAGGGCGTGTTTTCCTCGGTCTGGATGTGCTTGCCCAGCCACAGGGACTGCCCGATCACGAAGACGATCATCAGCCCCATCAGGCCGAAGGCCTTGAAACTGACCCATTGCGACTCGGTGAAGTGCCCCGAAAACGCCACGTACAGATTGAGCGCGCCTGCGACCAGGAAGAAGGCGGCCCAGATCATGTTGAGCTTGTCCCAGGCGGCGTCCGGCAGCTGGATCTGCTTTTCCATCAGGCGGCGGATCAGGTTGCGGCCGAACAACAGGCGGGCGAACACCAGTGCGCCGCCGAACATCCAGTACAGCACGGTGGGCTTCCACTTGATGAAGACGTCGCTGTGCAGCCAGATGGTCGCGCCGCCGAACACCAGGATGACCGTCAGGTTGATCCAGTGCATGGCTTCGGTGGGGCGGCCGGTTGCCTTGAGCCAGACGATCTGCGCCACGGCGGCCGCCATGGCGACGCCCGTGGCGGTGAAGATGTCCGTGTACCTGTAGGCGATGAAGAACAGGAGCAGCGGGAACAGGTCGAACAGAAACTTCTTCATTCAGTCTTCTATGGGTTCAAACGTCATCGACAGGGAATTGATGCAGTAGCGCAGGCCGGTGGGCTCGGGGCCGTCGGGAAAGACGTGTCCCAGGTGCGAGTCGCACACGTTGCACAGCACTTCGGTGCGCACCATGCCGTGGGTGGTGTCGCGTTCTTCGCGCACCAGTTCGGGGTCCAGCGGCTGGAAGTAGCTGGGCCAGCCACAGCCGGCGTCGAATTTGGTGTCGGATGCGAAGAGCGCCGTGCCACAGCCCACGCAGCGGTAGATGCCCGGCGTGGTCGTATTCCAGTAGCGCCCGGTGAATGCGCGCTCGGTACCCTTTTGCCGGGTGACCACGTATTCTTCCGGGGAAAGCTGGGCGCGCCATTCGGCGTCGGTTTTGCGTACTTTTTCCATATGAGCTCTTGGAGTCCCGATGCCCGAAATGGTTCGGGCATAATCCCGCCCCATGTTAATCGAGTTTGACCAGGCGGTAGTGTCCACGCCCCAGGCGGAAGTGTTGCGCGGGGTGAGCGTGACCCTGGCCGAACGCCGCATCGGCATCGTCGGCCCCAACGGCGCCGGCAAGAGCACGCTGGCGCGCCTGATCAACGGGCTGGTGATGCCCTCCTCGGGCAGCGTGCGGGTGGACGGGCTGGACACGCGGCAGGACCTCAAGGCTGTGCGGGGACGGGTCGGATTCGTTTTCCAGAATCCCGAAAACCAGATCGTCTTTCCCATCGTGCGCGAAGACCTGGCGTTCGGCCTCAAGCGCCTGGCGCCGGACCGCCGGCAGCGCGAAGCCCTGATCGAATCCCGCCTGGGCAGCCTGGGCGTGGGCCATCTGGCGGACCGCAGCAGCCATACCCTGTCCGGGGGCGAGCGCCAATTGGTCGCGTTGGCCGCGGTGCTGGTCATGGAGCCCGCGCTGATCGTGTTCGACGAACCCACCACCCAGCTGGACCTGCGCAACCGCAACCGCGTGCGCGCGGCCATCGCCGGGCTGCCGCACGATGCCATCGTCGTCAGCCACGACCTGGAGCTGCTGGAGGATTTCGACCGGGTGCTGGTCGTGCGCGACGGCAATATCGCGGCCGACGACACGCCCGCGCAGGCCCTGCGCTGGTACCGGGATCATTGCGGATGATGGAGCCGCTCTACGTCCCCGGCGCCACGCCCCTGCATCGGCTGCCGGCGTGGCTCAAGCTGCTGGCGCTGATGGCGGCGGGGGCGGGGCTGTTCATGTTGCGCGACCCGCGCTGGCTGGCGTTGGCGTTCGCGCTGTCGGCGGCATTGGTCTGGTCCACGGGCGTGGCCGGGGCGGCCGTGTGGCGCCAGGTGCGCGGGCTGATCTGGGTGCTGCTGGCGGTGGCGCTCTTCACCGGCTGGTTCCAGGGTGCGATGGAGGCGCTGGCCGTGGTGCTGCGCGTGGCGGCGATGGTCGGGCTGGCGCTGGCCGTCACGCTTGCCACCCGCACCTCCGACCTGATCGCGGTCTGCGAGAAAGCGCTCAAGCCGCTGGAACGCACGGGGCTGGTGGACGCGGAAAAGGTCGCACTGGCGCTGGCGCTTGCGCTGCGCTTCGTGCCGGAAATCTGGCGCAACTTCCAGGAGATCCGCGAGGCGCAGGCGGCGCGCGGACTGGGTGCGAATCCCATCGCGCTGATCGTGCCGCTGATCGTGCTGACATTGAAGCGGGCCCAGGAAGTCGCCGAAGCCATCGACGCGCGCAGTCCCTGACGCGGCGCGCATCGCCATTCACAAAGGGGAAACCATGAAATCCAACAATACGGTGCTGGTAGCGCTGTTCGCGGCGCTGATCGTCGTCCTGAGCCTGATGCCGCCGATTCCGATGCCCGGCATCCCGGTGCCCATCACGCTGCAGACGCTGGGCGCCATGCTGGCCGGCGCCATGCTGGGGCCTGTCCGCGGCGCATTGGCCTGCCTGCTGTATCTGGCCCTGGCGGCGGTCGGCCTGCCCGTGCTGCCCGGCGGCCGCGGCGGACTGGGTGCCTTCTTCGGCCCCACGGGCGGCTTTCTGGTGGGCCTGGTGGCGGGCGCCTTCGTGACGGGCTGGATGGCGCGCCGGCTGGCCGCCCGCGCCTCGCGCACCTGGATGCGGCTGGCCGGCTATGTGGCGGCATGCCTCGTCGGCGGCATCGTCGTCGTGTACGCATTCGGGGTGCCGTGGCTGGCGACCGTGGCGAAGATGGACCTGGCCAAGGCCGCGACCGCGGTCGCGGTTTTCCTGCCCGGCGACCTGATCAAGGCCGTGGTGGCCGCGTGGGTCGCGTCGCGCGTGGAGCGCGTGTGGCCGGTGCTCGGACGCTGAGGGCGGCAAAGACCCTGGCATGCCAAGGGAATCCCCCAACTGACGCCTGCCACCCTTTCAAGTACAAGTTCGCCATTAACAAATGCGTTCGCCAAAACGTGGTTTCCGTAGCACATCAGGGAATTACCGTAGTTGCGCCAGGTCATCTGATACTGTTTTAACCATATAATATTTTTTTCTGTATAACTTTAAACAGGCTCGCTTCGCCTCGTTCGAGGCACATAAGAGCCACCACAGGAGACAAAAATATGCGCAAGCACTTCGGCTTGTCCGCGGCCGCGGCCGCTGTAGCCCTGACCCTGCCGCTTCTGGCGAGCGCACAGGTCAAGGTGGGCGTCACGGTGGCCAGCACCGGCCCCGCCGCCTCGCTGGGGATTCCCGAGCGCAACACGGTTGCCCTGCTGCCCAAGGAAGTGGCCGGCCAGAAGATCGAATGGATCGTCCTGGACGACGCCACCGACACGACGCAAGCCGTCAAGAACTCGCGCAAGCTGGCCTCGGACGACAAGGTCGACGTGCTGATCGGCACGTCCATCACGCCGGGTTCGCTGGCCATGGTGGACGTGGCCGCCGAAGCCAAGGTGCCGATGATCAGCGTGGCCGCCAGCGCCAAGATCGTCGAACCCGTGGACGACAAGCGCCGCTGGGTTTTCAAGACCCCGCAGAATGACGCCCTGATGGCCGGCGCCCTGGCTGACGCCATGGCCAAGTCCAAGGTCAAGACCCTGGGCTTCATCGGCTTTGCCGACGCCTACGGCGACGGCTGGCTCGACGTGATGCAGAAGGCCGCCAAGGCCAAGGGCATCGAGATCGTCGCCGTCGAAAAGTACGGCCGCACCGACACCAGCGTGACGGGCCAGGTGCTCAAGCTGGTCGGCGCCAAGCCCGACGCCATCCTGATCGCCGGCGCGGGCACCCCGTCCGCGCTGCCGCAAAAGGAACTGAAGGCGCGCAACTACGGCGGCGTCATTTACCAGACCCACGGCGCCGCCAACAATGACGTGCTGCGCGTCTGCGGCAAGGACTGCGACGGCATGTTCCTGCCGGCCGGCCCGCTGCTGGTCGCCGCGCAACTGCCCGACAGCAACCCGGTCAAGAAGTCGGCCCTGGCCTACGTCGAAACCTACGAAAAGGCCAACGGCGCCGGTTCGACCAACACGTTCGGCGGCCACATGTGGGATGCCGGCCAGCTGGTCGTCGCTGCATTGCCGGTGGCGCTCAAGACCGGCGCCAAGCCGGGCACGCCCGAGTTCCGCGTCGCGATGCGCGATGCCCTGGAAGGCATCAAGGACCTGGCCGTCTCGCAAGGCGTGTTCAACATGTCGCCCACCGACCACGCCGGCTTCGACGAGCGTTCGCGCGTCATGGTCAAGGTGGAAAACGGCAAGTGGGTCTACCAGCCCGGCCTGTAAATTCCCAGGATTGCCCGATCCTCGGGCGCCCGGTGCGCGGCGACGGCTGAAAGGCAGCCGCCGCGCGGGGCCCGGCAGTACTTCGCACCGGCCTTTCCGGCCGGTGTGTCGTATCAGTGTTCCGGGTGGGGCCGGAACACCAAGAAACCACAAGGTAGTTGTTAGATGGATTCATCAATTGCGCTGATCCTGCTGCAAGACGGTGTCGTCAACGGCGCCATCTATGCCCTCCTGGGCATGGCTCTGGTGCTGGTTTTCGCCGTCACGCGCGTCATTTTCATCCCCCAGGGCGAGTTCGTGGCGTTCGGCGCCCTGACCCTGGCCATGCTGGTGGACGGCAAAGTGCCGGGCACCGCCTATCTGCTGCCGCTGCTGGGCCTGGTGTGCCTGGCGCTCGAGCTGCTGCGCGCGCTGCGCACCCGCAGCGCCGCCGGCCTGCCCAAAGCCGTGGCCACCTGCCTGGTCCTGCCGCTGGCGCTGTTCTGGCTCACGAAAAGCTATACCGCCGCGGACAACTCGCTGTGGCTGAACATGCTGCTGACGCTGTTCCTGGTGATTCCGATGGGCCCGATGGTCTATCGCATCGTCTACCAACCCCTGGCCGAAGCCACCGTCCTGGTGCTGCTGATCGTCTCCGTCGCCGTGCACTTCGCGCTGATGGGCCTGGCGCTGGTGTTCTTCGGCGCCGAAGGCTGGCGCACGCCGGCATTCGTCAGCGGGCAAATCGACCTGGGCTTCATGACCTGGTCCGCGCAGAGCCTGTTCGTGGTCGCCACTTGCGCGCTGCTCATCCTGGCCTTGTGGCTGTTCTTCGGCAAGACGCTGTATGGCCGCGCGCTGCGCGCGACCGCCGTCAACCGCCGCGGCGCGCGCCTGGTGGGCATCAGCACCAACATGTCCGGCTCGCTGACGTTCACGCTGGCCGTGGGCATCGGCGCGGTGTCGGGCATGCTGATCGCGCCCATCACCACGGTCTACTACGACACCGGTTTCCTCATCGGCCTTAAGGGCTTCGTGGGCGCCATCATCGGCGGCCTGGCAAGCTATCCCATCGCGGCGGCGGGCTCGCTGCTGGTCGGCGTGCTGGAAGCGTTCTCGTCCTTCTGGGCCAGCGCCTACAAGGAAGTCATCGTCTTCACCCTGATCATTCCGGTTCTGGTCTGGCGTTCGTTCAGCACCCATCACGCGGACGAAGAGGAATAAAAGCCATGAACCGCATACTGCTTGCCGTATTTCTGGTCGTCCTGGCGGGCCTGCCGCTGGTGTCGGCCACGCCCGAATTCTGGGTTACTCAGCTCAACTACATCGGGCTTGCCAGCCTGGTGGTGCTGGGCCTGGTGCTGCTGACCGGCGTGGGCGGCCTGACGTCCTTCGGCCAGGCGGCCTTCGTCGGCCTGGGCGCCTACACCACCGCCTACCTGACCACGCAATACGATGTGTCGCCCTGGCTGGCGCTGCCTGCCGGGCTGGTGCTGACCGCCCTGGTGGCCTATCTGCTGGGCGCGATCACGCTGCGCCTGTCCGGCCACTACCTGCCGCTGGGCACCATCGCCTGGGGCCTGTCGCTGTATTACCTCTTCGGCAATATCGACTGGCTGGGCAAGCATGACGGCATCGCCGGCATCGAACCCATCAGCATCTTCGGCATCTCGCTGGCCAGCGGCCGCCACATCTACTACCTGATCTGGGTGTTCGTGCTGCTGGCGCTGTGGGCCACGCGCAACCTGCTCAATTCGCGTCCGGGCCGCGCCATCCGCGCCTTGAAGAGCGGGGCGGGCATGGCCGAGTCCATGGGTGTCAACACGGCGGCCTACAAGATCATCATCTTCGTGTGGGCCGCCTTGCTGGCCTGCGTGTCGGGCTGGCTGTATGCCCACATGCAGCGCGCCGTCAGTCCCAGCCCCTTCGGCCTGAACTACGGCATCGAATACCTGTTCATGGCCGTGGTCGGGGGCGCCGGCTACGTCTGGGGCGCCTTGCTCGGCTCCAGCGTCATCCTGGTGCTGAAGGACCAACTGCAGAACCTGCTGCCCAAGCTGTTGGACACGAACGCCAACTTCGAGATGATCGTCTTCGGCGTGCTGTTGATCCTGATGCTGCAATTTGCCCGCAACGGCCTGTGGCCGATCCTGGCGGGCTGGTGGGGCAGCATCACCGGCGCCGACGGCTCGCGCCGCAACCTGGCGCCGCCCGCATCGGCGCCCGCGCTGCCGGCGCGCGAGCGCCCGCAACCGGGCCAGGTGGTGCTGGAAGTCGACGCCATCCGCAAGGAATTCGGCGGGCTGGTCGCCGTCAACGATATCTCCTTCAAGGTCAGCTCCGGCGAGATCATGGGCCTGATCGGCCCCAACGGCGCCGGCAAGAGCACGACCTTCAACCTGATCAGCGGCGTCCTGCCGGTGACGCGCGGGCAGGTCACGTTCATGGGCCAGCGCATCGACAACCGTTCGGCACGCGAGATCGCCAAGATGGGCGTGGGCCGCACGTTCCAGCACGTGCAACTGCTGCCCGGCATGACCGTGCTGGAAAATGTGGCGCTGGGCGCGCATCTGCGCTCGGACGTCGGCGTGTTGGCGGGCGCCCTGCATTCGGACCGCGCCCGCGAAGCGCAGCTTCTGCACGAGGCCGCCCAGCAGCTCAAGCGCGTGGGCCTGGGTGAATACCTGTACGAACAGGCGGGCAACCTGGCGCTGGGCCAGCAGCGCATCCTGGAAATCGCCCGGGCGCTGGCCTGCGATCCGGTGCTGCTGTTGCTGGACGAACCGGCCGCCGGCCTGCGCTACAAGGAAAAGCAAGACCTGGCGCGGGTGCTCGAGCAATTGCGCGCCGAGGGCATGAGCATTCTGCTTGTCGAACATGATATGGATTTTGTGATGCGCCTGACCAACCACCTCGTGGTGATGGATTTCGGCACCAAGCTGGCCGAAGGCGTGCCGGCCGACGTGCAAAAGAACCCGGCGGTGCTGGAAGCCTACCTGGGCGGCATCGATGACGACCTGCCCGAAGCGGACCAGGCCAAGCCCGTGCCTGCGGGAGGCGTGTAATGAGCGCATCCAACTCCCCCGTCCTCGAAGTCAGCAACCTGTCCGCCCGCTACGGCAAGGTGGGCGCGCTGGCGGGCGCCACGCTGACCGTGCCGGCCGGCAGTATCGTCACGGTGATCGGCGCCAACGGCGCCGGCAAGTCCACCATGCTGAACGCCATCATGGGATCGCTGCCC
The DNA here is from genome assembly GCF_039673305.1 of Achromobacter spanius. Lineage (GTDB taxonomy): Bacteria > Pseudomonadota > Gammaproteobacteria > Burkholderiales > Burkholderiaceae_B > Achromobacter > Achromobacter spanius_F. The sequence goes on along the minus strand of NZ_JBDJLJ010000014.1, from coordinate 114,871 downwards.
CACACGGGCCACGCGGCGGGCACTGTCCAGTACGCTGGCAAGGACGTGTCGGGCTGGCAGGTCGAGCGCCGCGTCGCGGCCGGCATGTCGCTGGTGCCCGAGCGCCGCGAGCTGTTCGGCACCATGTCCGTGGAAGACAATCTGCTGCTGGGCGGCTTCCGTCGCTATCGGGCCCGCGAAAGCGGCTGGCGCGACACGCTGAACGAAGTCTTCGACCTGTTTCCGCGCCTGCGCGAACGGCGCGCCCAGCAGGCCGGCACCTTGTCGGGCGGCGAACGCCAGATGCTCGCGGTCGGCCGCGCGCTCATGGCCAAGCCTGCCTTGCTGATGCTGGACGAACCCAGCCTGGGCCTGGCGCCGCGCATCGTGCGCGAGATCTTCCACATCATCGCGCGGCTGCGCGAGACCGGCGTGGCGATCCTGCTGGTCGAACAGAACGCCCGCGCGGCGCTGCAGGTGGCCGACTACGGCTACGTGCTGGAAACCGGCGAGGTCATCCTGCACGGTCCCGCGCGCGAGCTGGCCGGCGACCCGAAGGTCATCGAAAGCTACCTGGGCCTGGGCAAGGGCGCCGAGGCGGCCTGACCCCTCAAGCGCTCCTGCGCTCGGAACGCCGGCCGCCGCAGGGCGCCGGCGTTTTGCATTTGCAGGCCGCAAGCAACGGCCCGGTGTGGCCTGTCGTCATGCGATCTGCCGCTCGAACACGTGCACGACGCGAAAGCGTTCGCACACCAGCATCATGTCCGGCGCATAGCCGCCATTGCGCTCGAAATATGCAATGTGCGCCTCGCGCCACGCGGCATACGGACCTTCGCCCTCCGCCAGTGCAAACGCCTCGTCCACCTGGTCAAAGCGCTGGATAAGTACGCTGGCGGTTTCGATGACGCAGGCTGGCCGGCCCCGTCCGTCCAGGACTATGTCGCGCCGGCCGGCCTCGGGGACTGGTTCGTCGCCGCCGAAGTGATGCAGCGCACCGCAGGTGGCGGTCTTGGTTCCCGCGAGCACCAGGGCGAGGAGCTCGTCGGCCAGTTCCGGAGAGTCTCCGAACTGGAAGGTCACGGCGTCTTCGTAGGGGGCGGGGGGCTTCATGCCTGGGGAGTCCATTGCAGTATCGGTTCCTGTCCCATCGCGGGGTCCGAGGTGGAGTGGGCGCCGGTTTCGATGCGCCCGGCCAGCCTGCGCACGAACGACGGGTCGTCCTTGTCGTGCACGCTGATGTCATACCAGCCGCCGGTGCGGGCCATGTCCCAGGACAGGATCAGCGTTTCTCCGGCAGCCAGCGCGACGTCGGCCGTGCGAGGATAGTCGTAGGCGTTGGCGGCGACAAGGCATACGCGCGGGCGGCCGTCCGGGTTGCGCAGCGACAGCCGCAGCGGGACGCCGGCGCCTTCGTAGTCGGCGGCAACTTCCAGCGCCGGCGCCGCAGCCTGCCCGATGCGCCCGGCAAAGTGCCGGTGGAACCCGTTGGGTCCCAGCAGCCACAGGTCATAGCGGCCGTCGCTGTCGGCGTTCCATGCGCCTTCCAGCGTCTTGCCGGCCTCCACGGTGTAGCGGCGCGGACCGCGCTGCAGGTCCAGCCGGTCGTACACATGCAGGACCGCGCCGGCCGTGCCGGTGTTGTCCAGGCGCAGCGAGACGCGGTTGTCTTGCAGGCGGGCATTGGCGTGCAGCGCATAGGGCAGCGCTCGCGAGGGCCGGGTGCCGGGCTGCTGCCGGGCCACGGCGGGCGCGAGCGGAGCCGGGGGCTTGACGGTGCCGGGCAGCGCGGCGGCCCGGGCCGCGCGCTCGGTGGTGGCGGGCAGGCCGTGCACGAGGTCCTGGTGGTCCGGCGAGGCGAAATCGAAGATCGACGTGAGGTCTCCGCAGACGGCCAGGCGCCATGGCGAGATATTGGGCTCGGCCACGCCAAAGCGTTGTTCGACGAAGCGCAGCACCGAGGTGTGGTCGAACACTTGGGAATTAACCCAGCCACCCTTGGTCCATGGCGAGATCACGTACATGGGCACGCGCGGACCCAGGCCATAGGCGCCGTGCAGGTGCGCGGGCGTATCGTCTTTTTCCACGCCGGCAAGGTGCTCGTGGTATTCGCCGACCGTGTCCACCGTAGACGCGCCGGCGAATTCGCCCTTGGCGTTGCGCGAGGGCGGCGCGGGCGGCGGCATGTGGTCGAAGAAGCCGTCGTTCTCGTCGAACATCAGCAGCAGGACGGTCTTGCTCCAGACCTCGGGATTCGCCGTCAGGGCGTCAAGCACGCGGGCCGTGTAGTCCGCGCCCTGGGCCGGACTGGACGGGCTGGGGTGTTCGGAGCCCGCCTTGGTGGCGCAGATCCACGACACCTGCGGCAGCGTGCCGTCCAGCACGTCCTGGCGCAGCAGGTCCAGGTCGCGGGTGGTCAGCGCCTTTTCCTTCAATGCCGCCAGGGACCCGGGCAGGCCCTGATACGCGTCGCGGTAGGCCTTGAATCCGGCGGTGGGATTGAGCGAATAGTTGTCCGCCATGTTCTGGTAGATGCGCCAGCTGACGCCGGCGCGTTCCAGCCGTTCCGGATAGGTCGTCCAGGTATAGGCGCCGGCGGGATCGCCGCCCGTGAGCTTGTTGTACACGTTGCCCAGCGCCGGGCCGTTGCCGCGCGCCAGGCCGTCGTTGGTGCCGCTCCAGACGAACAGGCGGTTGGTGTTGGTGCCGCCGGTGAACGAACAGTGGTAGGCGTCGCACACGGTGAAGGCGCGCGCCATCGCGTACTGGAAGGGCATGTCCGCTTCCGTGTAGTACGCCATCGAATGGTTCTTCTTGGCGGCGGGCCAGTTGCCCATGCGGCCCGCGTCCCAGGCGTCCTGCGCGTTCGACCAGGTGTGCGGCGTGCTGGCCACGCGCATGGTTTCGTAGGCCTCGCGCGTGTCCAGGCGGTACGGCAGCACGGTGCGCGGCGCGCCTTCGTCGGGTTTGTCGTTGTACTGGGCCCAGACGGTGCGATGGCGCGCATCCGGGCTGTCCGGCACGGGAATCGGAAAGCGGTCGCCAAAGCCGCGCACGCCGTCCAGTCCGCCGAAATAGTGGTCGAACGAGCGGTTTTCCTGCATGAAAATCACGATGTGCTCGACATCGCGGATCGTGCCCGTGCGGTGGTTGGCGGGGATGGCCAGGGCGCGGCGGATCGCCGCGGGAAACAGCGCCAGCGCGCTGCCGGCGCCGGCCAGGGCGGCGCTGTTGCGTAGAAAATCGCGTCTGCTATTCATGGGCTCGCCTGACGGTCGGAAGCCCACAGCGTACGCGCCTTTCGCCCCGTTTTCCTGACGGCTGGCTGTCTGTCCCGCGCCCTTCGGAAGTCCGCGGCGAGCCGGCGGATTCCGAAGGGCGGAAAGGGCGGGTACGGGTCTGGCGCTCAGTTGCGGCGGGTGCTTTCCGCGTAGTCCATGTAGAGCTGGTGGGCGCGGCGCGCGAGCGGGCCGTACTCCAGGGCGCGCGCTTCCACGCGGTTCACGTGCACCACCTTGCCGTAGTTGCCTGACGAGAACACTTCGTCGGCTTCCTCGACGTCGGCGCGGGTCAGGCTGCGCTCCTGCACTTCGATGCCGTCGGCCTTCAGCAGCGCCAGCACGCGGCGGCGCGTGATGCCGTTCAGGAAGGTGCCGTTGTCCACCGGCGTGGACACGACGCCGTTCCTGGCCAGCCACAGGTTGCTGGTGGCGAATTCGGCGATGTTGCCCGCGCCGTCCAGCATGATGGCGTTGTCGAAGCCCTTTTCCGCGGCTTCACGGATGGCGCGCTGGCCGTTGGGATAGAGGCACGATGCCTTGGCGTCGGTGGGCGCCATGTTGGGCCACGACCGCGCAAAGCTGGAGAAGCAGGCGGAAAAGCCCTGGTCGCCGGGCATCGGCACCTTGAACACGTGCAGCACGAATTGGGTCTTGTCGGCGTCGGGCAGCAGGAATCCGTCGGCGCAGAAGAACATGGGCTTGATGTAGAGCTCCGAGCCTTCCGGAAACTTGGCGACCGCCTGCAGGCACAGCTGCTGGATTTCTTCCCAGTCCATCTGCGGCTTCATCAGCATTTTCTCGGCCGAGCGCACCACGCGCTGGCAGTGCAGGTCCAGGTCGGGCGTCAGGCCGCGGAACGCGCGGGCGCCGTCGAAGACCATGCTGGCCATCCAGAAGGCGTGGTCGGCCGGGCCGAGCAGTTTGGGGTTTTCGCTGGTCCAGTGACCGTTGTGCCAGAACAAGGCATCCATGATTGTCTTTCCTTCGCTTGAATCGGGTTGGCGCCTGCGGGCGGCGCCTCGGCGGCCCCGCCGAAACGTCAGGATACATGAGAGCCGGACAGCCGATGCGCCGCGGCCTGCGCACGGGGCTATTCGTGCGCCAGCGCCGCCTGCACGCGGTCGGCGACGTCGGCCGGCATCCATTGCCGCCAGACGGTGGGGTACTGCTTCAGGAAATAGCGCGCGGCGTCCTCGGGTTCCTTGCCTTCTGTCTCCAGCCAGCCCAGCGTGGCGTCGATGGCGTCGTCGGGCACCGTCAGCTTGGACAGGAACTCGGCCAGGCGCGGCGCCGCCTTGGCAAAATCGGCATTCACGCCCGTGACCACGGGATTGGGCTTGAACTCGGTGGCCACCGGCTTCGCGCATTTGGGATCGGTCATGCAGGTGTAGGCCGCCTGGTCGAAGGGGGGCAGTTCCAGCTTCACCAGGTCCAGCGCGCCGACAAGCGACGTGGGCGTCCAGTAGTAGAAGACGATGTCCCGCTTGCGCTTGTAGGCCGACACGATGGCCGCCTTTTGCGCGGCGCCCGAGCCGGGCGCGAACAGCGAATAGTCCTTGTCCAGATTCAGGGCGCGCAGCAGGTTGTCGTTCAGCGTCCCGCAGGCCCAGCCGGCGGGGCAGCCGTAGATGCGGCCTCGCCCCGGCTCCTCGGGGTCCGCGAACACGTCCCTGAAGCGCGCCAGGTCGGCGGCGGCCTTCAGGTCCGGGTGGCGTTCGACCGTGTAGCGCGGGACGTACCAGCCTTCGCCGGCGTCGTAGACGTGCCCCACGCCCAGCACCTTGCCGCTGGCCAGCGCCTTCTTCCAGGCGCCTTCGATCTGGCCGGGCCAGACTTCGGGGGTGACGTCCACGTCGCCGCGCTGCAGGGCGGCCAGCATGGGCAGGGTTTCACCGATTTCCACGGAGGTCTTGCAGCCGTAGCCGTGTTCCAGCACGTAGCGTTCGATGCCGGCCAGCACCAGATTGGATTCCCAGTTCAATCCGCTGAAGCGCACCGGACGATCGACTTCGCAGGTGGGCGCCGCGGCGGCGGCGGGAGATGACAGCAGGGCGGCGGCCAGGGTGAATGCGCCCAGGCCGGCGGCGAGATGCGTGTTGCGCATGGTCGGCACCTGTGTAGTGGGGTGCCGGTCATTGTAAGGGGCGTTGCCCGCGCACTGGCGTATCCCGGAATGCGGAAGGGGCCGCAGCGCGGCCCCTTCGGTCTGTCCAGCAGGTACCGGATCAGGCGCGGGCAGTGCGCCGCCGGTTGAAAAGTGCGCCCAGCTCGCCCACGATGCCGCGCCGGAAGGCCAGCACGCAGATCACGAAGATCAGGCCGCTCACGATCGTGACGGACTCGCCCAGGCGCAGGAACCATTCCACACCGGTCAGGTTGGCCATCATCTGGCCGAAGTCGCCGACCTTGTTTTCCAGCAGCACCACGATGAACGCGCCCAGTACGGGGCCGGTCAGCGTGCCCAGTCCGCCGATGAGCGTCATCAGGATCACCAGGCCGGACATCTGCCAGGTGGCGTCCGACAGCGTGGCCGACACGAACACCAGGGTCTTGGTGGCGCCGGCCAGGCCGGCCAGCGCGGCCGACAGCACGAAGGCCACCAGCTTGAAGCGGTCCACGTCGTAGCCCAGCGAAATGGCGCGCGGCTCGTTTTCGCGCAGCGCCTGCAGCACCTGCCCGAAGGGCGAGTTCACGGTGCGCCAGATGATGAAATAGCCGATGATGAAAATGGCCATCACGAGGTAGTACAGGTTGATGTCCTTGGACAGGTCGACCAGGCCCAGCAAGGTGCCGCGCGGCACGCTTTGCAGGCCGTCTTCGCCGCCGGTGAACTTGGCCTGTAGAAAGAAGAAGAACACCATCTGCGACAGCGCCAGCGTGATCATGGCGAAGTAGATGCCGCTGCGCCGGATGGCGAGGGCGCCCATCGCCAGGCCCAGCAGCGCCGCCACGGCCACGCCGAACAGCAGGCCGAGCTCGGTGGGCAGGCCCCAGACCTTCATGCTGTGCCCGGCCGCATAAGCCGCGCTGCCCAGGAAGGCGGCGTGCCCGAAGGACAGCAGCCCGGTGAAGCCCAGCAGCAGGTTGAACGCGCAGGCGAAGAGCGCGTAGCACATGACCTTCATGGCGAAGATCGGATAAACGCCCGCGAAGGGAAGCAAGGCCACCACGATGGCCAAGACCGCATAGCCCAGGAATTGACGATTCATTTTTCTTTTCCGAACAGCCCGGCCGGGCGGATCAACAGAACAATGGCCATGATGATGAAGACGACCGTGCTGGAGGCCTCGGGCCAGAACACTTTGGTCAGGCCTTCGATCACGCCCAGGCCCAGCCCGGTGACGATGGCGCCGAAGATGGACCCCATGCCGCCGATCACGACCACCGCGAACACCACGATGATGAGGTTGGAGCCCATCAGCGGCGAAATCTGCAGCACCGGCGCGGCCAGCACGCCCGCGAAGCCGGCAAGCGCCACCCCGAACCCGTAGGTCAGCGTGATCATGCGCGGCACGTTGACGCCGAAGGACTCGACGAGCCGCGGATTCTCGGTTCCCGCGCGCAGCAGCGCGCCGAGGCGGGTGCGCTCGATGACGAACCACGTCGCGAAACAGACCACGATCGACGCCGCCACGACCCAGCCCCGATAGTTCGGCAGGATCATGAAGCCCAGGTTGGTCGCGCCGCGCAGGGCTTCGGGCGTGGGATAGGGCTGGCCGGACACGCCGTAGAAGCTGCGGAACAGCCCTTCGATCAGCAGCGTCAACCCGAAGGTGAGCAGCAGCCCGTACAGGTGGTCGAGCTTGTACAGGTGCTTGAGCAAAAGTTTTTCTATGATGATGCCGAACAGGCCCACGATCAGCGGCGCCAGGATCAGCATGACCCAGTAGTTCAGGCCAAAGTACGACAGCCCCATCCAGGCAATGAAGGCGCCCAGCATGTAGAGCGCGCCGTGGGCGAAGTTGATGACGTTCAGCAGCCCGAAGATGACGGCAAGTCCGAGCGACAGCATTGCATAGAAGGAACCGTTGACCAGGCCCAATAACAGCTGGCCGAACAAGGCCTGTATGGGGATGCCGAAAATGTCAGTCATCTTGTGGAAATCCTGCGCGGTACGGAAGGAAGCGTGTTAGTCGGGATGCGGCCGGCCTGTGTGGCCGCGCCGCATCCGGGATCAAACGGGCTGGTTTACTTCTTGACCAGCTTGCAGGTGGACTCGGACAGCTTGGTGTAGACCTCGTCGCCAGGCAGCGTCGCCACTACCTTGTAGTAGTCCCAGGGGCCCTTGGAATCTGCAGGGTTCTTCACTTGCATCAGGTACATGTCGTGGATCATGCGGCCGTCTTCGCGCACGTAGCCGCCTTGCGCGAAGAAGTCGTTGACCTTGTTCGACTTCATCCACTTCATGACGTCGTCGCCGTTATCAGAGCCGGTGGCCTTGACGGCGTTCAGGTAGAAGGTCGCCGACGAGTAGTCGCCCGCCTGCAGCATCGAAGGCTTGCGGCCCACCTTGCTTTCGAACTTCTTGGCCCACGCGCGCGAGGCGTCGGATTGGTCCCAGTACCAGCCATCGGTCAGGTACATGCCCTTGGTGGCGTCCAGGCCCAGCGAGTGGACGTCGTTGATGAACACCAGCAGCCCGGCCAGCTTCATGGTCTTGGTGACGCCGAATTCGTTGGCGGCCTTGACCGTGTTGATGGTGTCGCCGCCGGCATTGGCCATGCCCAGGATCTGGGCCTTGGAGGCTTGCGCCTGCAGCAGGAACGACGAGAAGTCCGACGCGCCCAGCGGCGCGCGCACCTGGCCCTTTACTTCGCCGCCGGCGGCCTTGACGACCGCCATCGTGTCGCGCTCCAGCGCATGACCGAACGCATAGTCGGCCGTCAGGAAGAACCAGCTCTTGCCGCCATCCTTCACCACCGCGGAACCGGTGCCGCGCGCCAGGGCCACGGTATCGTAGGCGTAGTGCACGGTGTAGGGCGAACACTGGGCGTTGGTCAGGTCGGACGAGCCGGCGCCGACCGCGATGAAGGGCTTCTTCTTTTCGGCGGCAACGGCCGCCATGGCCAGGCTGGTGGCCGAATTGGTGCCGGCGATGATGACGTCGACCTTCTGCTGGTCGAACCATTCGCGCGCGCGGGCCGACGCCACGTCGGCCTTGTTCTGGTGGTCTGCCGAGACCACTTCGATCTTCTTGCCGTTGACGGATCCGCCAAAGTCCTCGATCGCCATGCGGACTGCGTCCAGGCCGGCCTTGCCGTCGATGTCGGAGTAGACGCCCGACATGTCGGTGATGAATCCGATGCGGATGACATCGTCGGAGATACCTTGAGCGTGGGCGGTTGCCCCCGCGAATCCCAGGCCCGCCATGGCCAGTGCAGCAGTGATGGTGTGCAGCTTCATGGGATGACTCCTCTTCCCTACGGTGTGGTGTTGCCGGGGTTCCGGCGGATGACAGGTTGTTTTAGACGCCCAGCAGTTCGTTGAGCGTGTCCTGTTTTTCTGAAAGTTCGGCGGCTTCGAAATGCTCGACGATCTGCCCGTGTTCCATGACGTAGAAGCGGTCGGCAAGCGGCGCGGCGAAGCGGAAGTTCTGTTCCACCATGACGATGGTGTAGCCGCGCTGCTTGAGCGCCGTGATCATGCGCGCCAGGGCCTGGACGATGACGGGCGCAAGGCCTTCGGAGATTTCGTCCAGCAGCAGCAGGTTCGCGCCGGTGCGCAGGATGCGCGCCACGGCGAGCATCTGCTGTTCGCCGCCCGACAGGCGCGTGCCCGGCGAATTCCGGCGCTCCTGCAGGTTGGGGAACATGTCGTAGATTTCGGCCAGCGACATGCCCCCGCCCAGCGAGCCCACGACGGGTGGAAGCAGCAGGTTCTCTTCGCAGGACAGGCTTGCGAAGATGCCGCGTTCTTCCGGGCAATAGCCGACGCCCAGGTGAGCGATCTTGTAGGTGGGCAGGTCGATGGCCTCGGTGCCGTGTATGCGTACCGAGCCCTTGCGCGATCCGGTCAGGCCCAGGATCGCGCGCAGCGTGGTGGTGCGGCCGGCGCCGTTGCGGCCCAGCAGCGTGACGACTTCGCCTTGTCCCACGCGCATGTCCACGCCGTGCAGGATATGCGATTCCCCGTACCAGGCGTGCAGGCCCGAGATTTCGAGTGCGGGCGTGCTCATGCGTGCGCTCCTTGAAGTTCGCCGTCGGTCGTGCCCATGTAAGCCTGCATCACGGCCGGATGGCGGGAGACTTCGGCGTAGGATCCTTCAGCCAGCACCGAACCGCGCGCCAGCACGGTGATGGTGTTGGCGATGGAGGACACGACATTCATGTTGTGTTCCACCATGAGGATGGTGCGCCCGGCGCTGACGCGCTTGATCAATTGCGTGACGCGGTCCACGTCTTCGTGGCCCATGCCCTGGGTGGGTTCGTCCAGCAGCATGAGCTCGGGCTCCATCGCCAGTGTCGTGGCGATTTCCAGCGCGCGCTTGCGGCCGTACGGCAGGTTGACGGTGGTCTCGTCGGCGAAGCCGCCCAGGTCCACTTGTTCGAGCAAGGCGCGCGCGGGTTCGTTCAGGACGGCCAGGCGCTTGTCGCTTTGCCAGAAGTGGTACGACAGTCCCGTCTTGCGCTGCAGGCCGATCCGCACGTTCTCCAGCACGGTCAGGTGCGGGAACACCGCCGATATCTGGAATGAACGGATGATGCCGCGCCGCGCGATCTGCGCTGGCCGCTCGCCGGTAATGTCGATACCGTTGAACTTGATGCTGCCCGAAGTGGGAGAGAGAAATTTCGTCAGCAGGTTGAAGCATGTGGTCTTGCCCGCGCCGTTAGGCCCGATCAAGGCATGAATCTCGCCCCGCTTGATACGCAAATCGACCCCATTGACCGCGACGAAACCGCGGAATTCCTTGGTGAGGCCTTTTGTCTCCAGGATTGTGTCATCCATGTTCGCTGCACCAGCGTTGTATTTATATGGACTCCGCCTGGCGTCATTGCGTCAGGCCCCCGCAGGGTCGGGAAAACTAACTGCGTGCTTAGTTTTCTTATGAGTTGCCGGCGAGTATGCGGACGTCGCAATCAAAATTCCATGAGGGTTTGTCATAGGTTTTGCACTGCGGAAAGGTCAATTGTCGGCATGCCGACAATGCTGTGCCTGCATGGGGATAAAGCCTTTCCAATATGGAAATGCGTTGCAGCAAATAAGCGTTGATCGTCATCAACATGTCACGCGGAAAAGGGGCGAGGGAAAACCCGGTTTTCCGCTCGCTCCAATCGCTTTCCGGCACACGGCCGGATTCGTCATGCCGGGGTTTTCTGCTTGAATTCGCAGAGATCGGAAATGCCGCATTGGGGGCATTTCGGTTTGCGCGCCACGCAGACGTAGCGGCCTTGCAGGATGAGCCAGTGATGGGCGTCCTGCATATATTCGCGCGGCACGAATTTCTCGAGTTTCTGCTCGACTTCCAGCACGTTTTTTCCGGGCGCGATGCCGGTGCGGTTGGACACGCGGAATATGTGCGTGTCGACGGCCATCGTGGGCTGGCCGAACGCGGTGTTGAGCACCACGTTCGCGGTTTTGCGTCCCACGCCGGGCAGGGCTTCCAGCGCCTCGCGGGTTTGCGGGACCTGGCCGCCATGCTGCTCGATGAGGATCCTGCACGTGGCGATCGTGTTCTTCGCCTTGGTGCGGTACAGACCGATGGTCTTGATGTAATCCGCAAGGCCTTCCTCGCCCAGCGCCAGCAAAGCTTGCGGGGTGCCGTACTGCGAGAAGAACTTTCGCGTCGCGATGTTGACCGATTTGTCGGTGGCCTGCGCCGACAGCAGCACGGCGATCAGCAACTGGAACGGCGTGCCGTATTCCAGCTCGGTGGTCGGGTGGGGGTTGGCCGCCTGCAGGCGGGCGAAGATTTCTCGGCGTTTGGCGGCGTTCATGACTGCGTGGGGTTGCGGCGGGCACGGGCACGAGCCAGGGCGGATTCGATGGCCGAGCGCTTGCGGTCTTCTTTCTGCGCGTCGTCGGCGGCGGGCGCGGCGGGGGCGGGAACGTCGGGCGCCTCGGGCGCCATCAGGCGTGCGTTGTCGGCGGCCAGGCGCTCCGCGCGCGCCAGGTGGCTGCGGTGCCTCTGGCGGCTGATGGCGGCGTCCTGAGCGCTCCAGATGCGTCCGGCGGGCACCATCTGAATGCAGTCCACGGGACAGGGCGCCACGCATAGGTCGCAGCCGGTGCACCAGTCTTCCAGGACCGTGTGCATGTGCTTGTTGGCCCCCACGATGGCATCCACCGGACAGGCCTGGATGCACAGCGTACAGCCGATGCAATGGGATTCGTCGATGCGGGCGACCAGCAGCGGACCGGGCTCGCCGCGCGTAAGGTCCAGCGGCAGTACCGGGACGCCGAGCAGCCCGGACAGCGCCGCGACGCCTTCATCCCCGCCGGGCGGGCAGCGGTTGATCGGGGCGGCGCCCTCGGCGATGGCGTCGGCGTAGGGCCGGCAGCCGTCGTACCCGCATTTGGTGCATTGCGTCTGAGGCAGCAAGGCGTCAATGCGGTCGGCAAGTGAGCGACAGGACATGTAAAGCCAATAAATGAAAAGGGGCCGCTCGGGCCCCGTGGATACGGATCAGGCTGCCGGCGGCGCGAGGTGTTTTCCCGCGCGCCGCCTGGCGGACGGCGCAGCGCCGTTCTTATGCCGATTGCCGGATGAACTCCGCAATTTTAGGACAGATCATTTCGCGCCAGCGCCGGCCCGAGAAAATGCCGTAATGGCCGCAGTTGGGCGCGGTGTAGTGCGACTTGCGATCGGCCGGGATGTTCTTGCACAGCTTGATCGCGGCGCGCGTCTGGCCCTGGCCCGAAATATCGTCCAGTTCGCCTTCGATGGTGAACAGGGCGACGTCCTTGATGTCCGCGGGGCGGACCAGCTTGCCGTCCACTTCCCAGGTGCCGTTGGGCAGCGCGAAGTCCTGGAACACCATGCGGATCGTGTCCAGGTAGAACTCGGCCGGCATGTCCAGGACCGCGTTGTATTCGTCGTAGAAGCGGCGATGCATTTCGGCGTCGCTGTCGTCGCCGCGCAGCAGGTCCAGGTAGAAGTCGTAGTGCGACTTCATGTGGCGGTCGGGATTCATGGCCATGAATCCCGCATGCTGCAGGAAACCCGGGTAGACCTTGCGGCCCGCGCCCGGATAGCGCGGCGGAACGGGATGGATGACCTGGTTCTCGAACCAGGCGTAGGGCTTGGTGGTGGCCAGGCGGTTGACCTGCGTGGGCGACTGGCGCGGATCGATGGGGCCGCCCATCATCACCATGCTGCGCGGCTGGCAGGGATCGTTGGCCGTGGCCATCAGCGACACGGCGGCCAGCACCGGCACGGTGGGCTGGCAGACCGAAATGACGTGGACGTCCGGGTCCAGGTGACGGATGAAGTCCTGGACGTAGCGGACGTAGTCGTTCAGGTGGAAGGGGCCGGCCGACAGCGGCACCATGCGGGCGTCGACCCAATCCGTGACATAGACGTCATGGGCGGGCAGCAGGGCGCGAACGGTATCGCGCAGCAGGGTGGCATGGTGCCCCGACAGCGGGGCGACAAGCAGGACTTTCGGGTCGTTCTTGCCGGCGAGGCGGACGTCGCGCTGGAAATGCACCAGGCGGCAGAACGGCTTGTCCAGCGCCACCGCCTCGATCACGCGGACGGACTTGCCGTCGATCTGGGTGGCGGGGAGATTCCAGGCGGGCTTCTGGTATTCCTTGCCGATACGGGTCATCAGCTCGTACCCGGCGGCCATCTGGCGAGAGATCGGGGTATAGGCGAGCGGGCTGTAAGGGCTGGAGAACAGCTGGGAACCGGCGTCCGTGAATGCAGCAAACGGAGTCAGGAAGGCGCGCTGCATTTCGTGCAATTGGTACAGCATTTCGGGGAAGTCCTTCTGGGTCGAGCGTGTGCCCCGATTATTGCCCCGGGGCGTAACGATATTTCCAATCAGACTGAAGAATGTCCGGCAAAAGCCCGGTTTTTGTTGCTAAAAAGCGACCCGTAATGTGTTTCGCACCAGTTTAGGGCGGGTTTCATGCCTTGCGGTGATACCAAAAGGAGGATTTATGCACTACGCCGGAACGTGCTGCATCACCAGTAGTTTTCTACTGCCAGGTTGCCGGGGATACCGCGCCGACCGGGCTTGAACCCACGATCACCCAGCAATTTTCGTGCCTCGGCCAGCATGGCGGGATTGCCGCAAAGCATGACCTTGGCGAACTCCGGATCGAGGGGAGCGCCCGCCAATTGCTCCAGGCGGCCGTCGGCGATCAGGGTGGTGATGCGCTCCTGGGGCACGCCGGGCAGCGCTTCGCGCGTGGCGATCGGCAGGTAGACCAGCTTGTCGGGATCGGCCGCGAACAGCTCGGCCAGTTCGGGATTCCGGCGCCAGGATTCGATCTCGTCGCGGTAAGCGAGCTCTGCGGCGGTGCGCACGCCATGCACCAGGATGATGCGGCGATAGGCGCGCCAGACGGCGGGATCGCGCAGGATGGACAGGTAGGCCGACAGGCCGGTGCCCGAGGCCAGCAGCCACAGGTCGCCACCCGGCGCGAAGCGCTCGAGCGTCAGGAACCCGTAGGGCGCCTTTTCGACATAGAGGGCGTCGCCGGGCAGCAGGCGCGCCATGCGTGGACTGAACAGGCCTTCCGGAACCACGATGGAATAGAACTCCAGCCAGGGCTCATGCGGGGCGGAAACCATGGAATAGGCGCGCCACAGCGTGGGCGGGCCGTCGGGGGCATCCGCGCCCGGCAGGCCGACCCGGGCGAACTGGCCCGGCAGGAACGCATAGGCGTCGTCCCGCGTCACGCGCACGGAGAACAACTTGTCCGGCACCCAGGTATGGACGCTGGTGATGGTCTGGCGCGTGTATTTGGAGTCGTCGGTCATCGGGGCATCGCGCGGCGCGGCCGCCAGGAATGCGGCCGGTGCTCGCGGATTATTTTTCCAGGTATTGCAGCTTGTCCTGCTTGCCGTTCCAGTCGTCGGCGTCGGGCAGGGGCTTCTTGGCGCGGCTGATGCTGGCGAACTCGGGGGAGAGTTCAGCGTTCAGCGCGATGAAATTCAGCTGGTCCTGCGGCACATCTTCTTCGGCGTAGATGGCATTGGCCGGGCATTCCGGGATGCAAACGGCACAGTCGATGCATTCGTCGGGGTCGATCACGAGGAAGTTCGGACCCTCACGAAAACAGTCCACCGGGCACACGTCTACGCAATCGGTGTACTTGCACTTGATACAGTTTTCGGTGACTACGTGGGTCATTCAGGAACTCCGGGCTCGGCGGCATTTGTGTCTTGTTGGGCGGATTTTACCCAATGCCGCGCCAATGTGCCGGCAATACCCGTATTGACATAGTGGCCCATCGTGCCGAAGGGCCAGCGCTCTATGCTATGGTGTCGCGAAACGAAACGCGCAATCATGATTATTACTTCGCTGCTCGACACCGACCTGTATAAATTCAGCATGATGCAGGTGGTTCTGCATCACTTCCCGGCTGCCCAGGTCGAGTACCGGTACAAATGCCGCACCCAGGGCGCCGATTTGCGCCCTTATTTGGACGAAATCCGCCAGGAAGTGCACGAGCTCTGCCAATTGCGCTTCACGGAAGACGAACTTAAATATCTGGGCAGCTTGCGCTTTATCAAAAGCGACTTCGTCGATTTCCTTGAGCTGTTCCACATGCCCGAGCGCTGCATCCACATCAGCGAAGGCGAGGGCCCCGGCGAAATCAGCATCGAGGTCAAGGGTCCGTGGCTGCACACGATCCTGTTCGAGATCCCGGTGCTGGCCATCGTCAACGAGGTCTATTTCCGCAACACCCGCAAGCATCCCGACTGGGCAGAGGGCCGCAAGCGCCTGCAGTCCAAGATGCACCTGGTGCTGGACGATCCGGCGCTGGCGGACTTCCGCGTGGCCGAGTACGGCACGCGCCGACGCTTTTCCAAGGTCTGGCACGAGGAAATCGTGTCCACCATGAAGGCCGAGATGGGGCCGCATTTCGCCGGCACCAGCAATGTGCTGCTCGCCAAGGAGCACGACGTGCTGCCGCTGGGCACGATGGGCCATGAATACCTGCAGGCCTGCCAGGCGCTGGGACCGCGCTTGCGCGATTCGCAGGTGTTCGCGCTGGAAGTCTGGGCCAAGGAATATCGCGGCGACCTGGGCATCGCGCTGTCCGACGTGTACGGCATGGACGCCTTCCTGCGCGATTTCGACATGTATTTCTGCAAGCTGTTCGACGGCGCCCGCCATGATTCCGGCGACCCCTTCATCTGGGGCGAGCGCCTGCTCGAGCACTATCGCAAGAACCGCGTGGATCCGCGCGCCAAGACGCTGGTGTTCTCGGATTCACTGACTTTTCCGCGCGCCATCGAACTGGCGCGGCAGTTCTCCGGCCGCTGCAAGGTGTCCTTCGGCATCGGCACGAACCTCACCAACGACCTGGGCCACGAACCGCTGCAGATCGTCATGAAAATGGTCCGTTGCAACGGGCAGCCAGTGGCCAAGGTATCGGACGCGCCGGAAAAGACCATGTGCGACGATCCCGCCTACCTGGCCTATCTGCGCCAGGTGTTTCAATTGCCGCCCGCTTGAGGCCGGCTCGGGGTAAATTGCGCATTCCTTGTTCCATCCAACCCATACGACTCTAGGGGATTATTCATGAGCAGCATCAAGCGCTTCCACGTTGCCAAGCGCCTGTCGGACATGGCCGTGTACAACGGCGTTGCCTACCTGGCAGGCCAGGTGCCGGACGACGCCACGCTGGACATCACCGGCCAGACCGAGCAAGTGCTCGCCACGATCGACCGCCTGCTGGCCGAGGCCGGCACCGACAAGACCAAGATCCTGATGGCCCAGATCTACGTGGCCAACATGAAGGAATTCGACGGCATGAACAAGGCGTGGGACGCCTGGGTCGCCGACGGCAATGCGCCTCCGCGCGCCACCGTCGAGGCCCGCCTGGCCAACCCCGACTACAAGGTCGAGATCGTCGTCACGGCCGCCCTCTGAGGCCGGCCCTGCAACAGGCCCCACGGGGCTTGTGACCAGCACAACAAAGTCCGGCGCCGCCGGACTTTTTTTCGCGCGTGCCGGCCGAAGCGCGTCACGCGCCCATCAGCATCATGCCTGCCAGCAGTCCACCCAGTTCCTCGCAGCGGGCAAGCTCAGCCTGCGCCACGGTCTTGGGCGCCAGGATCTGCTCGGCGGTCTGCGCGCCCATGTTGACGATGAGGGCCGGGGCCACGGCGCTGAGGCGCCAGCCGGTGCAGATGCGTTCCACCTGCCGCGCCGCGCCGGAGCCGTCGCTGCCCGCGCTGATCAGCGCGGCATAGGGCAGGCCCTGTATGCGGTCCAGCACGGCGTAGTAGTTGCGGTCGAAGAATTCCTTCATCTCGCCGCTCAGGCTGGCCAGGTTCTCGGGGGCGCAGAACAGATAGCCCTGGCTGGCCAGGAGCACACTGGCGTCCGCGTCGGGCGCGTGCCGCATTTCGATCCGCAGCTCGTCCGCCAGATCCATGGCGCTGGCGGCTGCCGCGGCGCCGCGCGCGGCGGCTTGCGCCATCTGCCGCGCCGCGCCGGTGCGCGAATGCCAGACGATCAGCAGCTGCTTCATGCGTAGCGCTCCATGGGGTCCTGACGGTAGTAGGCCCGCAGCATCGCATACCATTCGGGCAGCGCCTGCTGCATGGGGTAGGGGTCCACGAAGAAGTGCTCCGAACTGACCGCGAAGAACTCGGCTTCGTCGGTGGCGGCGTAGGGATCCATGGGCAGTTGGCCGTACCAGGCGTCGGCTTCCTCGCTTTCGGGATCCACGTCGCGCGGGATGGCGGCCTCCACCGCATCCACCGCGGCAATGAAGCGGTCCAGGCTGTCGTCCAGCACGCGACGCCAGGCGCGGGGGCTCAGGTCGGGATGCGCCGCCAGCGACGGCATGCCGTCCGCATCGCCCGAGCGCAGGTCCAGCTTGTGGGCGAATTCATGGATGACCACGTTGAAGCCGCCCTCGGAAAGCTGGGTGTCTTCCCAGGAAAGCACCAGGGGACCGCCTTCCCAGGCTTCGCCTGCCGCGTCCTCGATGTATTCGTGGACCACGCCGTCTTCGTCCTGGCGGGAGCGCGGAATGCGGAAGCTGGCCGGATACACGATGATCTCGTCCCAGCCTTCGTACAGTTCCGGCGCGAGGTTCAGGATCGGCAGGCTGGCCTGCGCCGCGATGGACAGGCGCATGAAGTCGGAGACCTCGAGGCCCTGCGCGCCGTTGATGGTCTTGCTGGCCAGCAGCCAGGCGGAGCGCGCCTGCAACTGGGCGGCTTCGTCGGCGGTCAGCGCCGCCAGGAATGGGTGGGCATCCAGCACCTGCCGCCAGAGTTCCGGCGGGATGCGGGCCTGCATGTCGGCCACCGCGGAGGGGCGGGCGCCCCGGCCCTTGAGCCAGCGCAACATAAGCTTCGGTTCCTTCTATATGCCGGGATGCGGCAGGGTGTTCAGGGTGACTGAACCCTAGTGTAGAGTGTCGGGATACTCAACCAAATAGCTGCTCCAAGCCCGTCATGTCCGCCCCGCCCGTTCCCGATGCGCCTACGCCTTTCGACGTTTCCTGGCGGCAGGAAGCCGGGGCGGGCCTGGATGCCGACGGCCTGGCCCTGCTCGACCGCGCCGTCGCCTGGTGCGAGCCTCGCTTCGAGGGGCAGAATGCGCTGACGGGCGAGCCCCTGGCCGGGCATGGCGCGGGCGTGGCGCGCATCCTGGCGGCGTTGCATACCGATGCCGCCACGCGCGCCGCCGCGCTGCTGGCCGCCTTGCCCACCGACCTGATGGCGCCCGCGCCGTCCTTGCGCAGCGATCCGGTCGCCACGGCGTTCGGCGCCGAGATCGCCCGCCTGGTGCAAGGCGCGCGCGCGCTGCTGCGCCTGGGCGTCGTCGCCCGCCAGGCAAGCGATGCGTCGGCCGAAACCGGCTCCCAGAAGGAAATGCAGCGCAAGATGCTGCTGGCCATGGCGGCCGACCTGCGCATCGTGCTGATGCGCCTGGCGTCCAGGCTGCGCACCCTGCGGTGGCATGCGGAAAGCAAGGCGCCTTGCTCGCCCGAATTCGCTCGCGAAACCCTCGACCTGTATGCGCCCCTGGCCAACCGGCTGGGCATCTGGCAGATCAAATGGGAAATGGAAGACCTGTCGTTCCGTTTCCTCGAGCCGGAAAAATACAAGCACATTGCCCGCCTGCTCGAAGAAAAGCGGGTGGAGCGGGAAGCCTTCATCGCCGGCGCCGTCGAGCGCCTGCAGCAGGCCCTGGCCAAGAGCGGCATCGACGCCGAGGTCAGCGGCCGGCCCAAGCATATCTACAGCATCTGGAACAAGATGCGCGTCAAGCGCCTGGACTTCTCCCAGATGTACGACCTGCGCGCGCTGCGCATCATCGTCGATGACGTTCGGGCGTGCTACACCGCCCTGGGCATGGTCCACGAAATGTGGACGCCGCTCTCGGAAGAGTTCGACGACTACATCTCGCGGCCCAAGCCCAACGGCTACCGGTCCTTGCATACGGTGGTGGCTGATGATGACGGCCGGCCCTTCGAGGTGCAGATCCGCACGCGCGACATGCACCAGTTCGCCGAGTACGGCATGGCCGCGCATTGGCGCTACAAAGAAGCGGGGGCCAAGGGCGGCCAGGTGGCGGCCTCCAGCGAATACGACCGGCAACTGGCGTGGATGCGGCAGCTGCTGGCCTGGAACAGCGATGTCGAAGGGGGCGCGGAGCCCGCGCCCGAAGCCGTCAAGGCCGCGCCGGGCAAGGCCTCGGGCAAGAGCCGCGGCGCCGTGGCGGCGCCCGCGCACACCGACGAGCGCATCTACGTGCTGACGCCGCAGGCGCGCGTGATCGAACTGCCCGCAGGCGCCACGCCGGTGGATTTCGCCTATCACCTGCATACCGACCTGGGCCACCGCTGCCGCGGCGCGCGGGTCGACGGCCAGATGGTGCCGCTGCAGACGCGCCTGTCCACCGGCCAGACCGTGGAGATCATTTCCGCCAAGTCCGGCGGGCCGTCGCGCGA
This sequence comes from Achromobacter spanius, assembly GCF_039673305.1. Taxonomy (GTDB): domain Bacteria; phylum Pseudomonadota; class Gammaproteobacteria; order Burkholderiales; family Burkholderiaceae_B; genus Achromobacter; species Achromobacter spanius_F. Next base: position 95,522 of record NZ_JBDJLJ010000014.1, on the reverse strand, counting down.
CTGGCTCAATCCCCAACTGGGGTTTCTGGCCAGCCCTCGCGCGCGGGCCAAGGTCCGCATGTGGTTCAACGCCATCGAACTGCAGCAGCGCATCACCCAGGGCCAGGCGCTCGTCGAAAAGGAACTGCAGCGGCTGGGCAAGACGGCGGTCAATCTCGAGCAACTGGCGCAGAACCTGGGCTTTGCGCGTGCCGACGACCTGTACGTCGCCGCAGCCAAGGAAGAATTCAGCCTGCGGCAGATCGACGCGTTGTTCCAGCAGCCGGCGCCCGCGGCCGAGCCCACGCCGGCCGCCTTGCGGCACGCCAACGCCGGCGGCGCCGAGAAAAGCGGCAAGAGCGGCGTGCTGGTGGTGGGGGTGGGGTCGCTGCTCACGCAACTGGCGCGCTGCTGCCGCCCGGCGCCGCCTGACGCGATCTCCGGGTTCGTCACGCGGGGGCGCGGCGTCTCCATCCATCGCCGCGACTGCCACAGCTACCTGGCGCTCGCGGCGCGCGAACCCGAACGCGTCATCGAGGTGGCGTGGGGCGAAACGGCCGACAATTTCTATCCGGTGGACGTCAGCGTGCGCGCACACGACCGCTCCGGCCTGCTGCGCGACCTGTCCGAAGTCTTCGCGCGGCTGCGCCTGAACGTGGTGGGCGTGAACACCCAGAGCAAGCAGTCGCTGGCTCATATGGTGTTCACGGTGGAGGTGCGCGGCGGGGAATCGCTGACGCGCGCGCTGGATGCCCTGGCTGAAGTGCCGGGCGTTTCCTCGGCAACCCGGCGCTAGGCCGGGGGGGGCAGGGTTGGCGGGACACGGCTTCAAGCCGTTCCGCCACAGCCCGGCGGCCGGGCAGGGCCGACCGGTCCGGGCTTTTCAGGCCCGGAACTCAGTGCTCCAGGTCCTCATGCGCGCGGTCGCGCATGTAAAACGCGGCGACCAGGCCCAGGGCTACGCCGAACATCACGTAGTAGGCCGGTGCCATCGGCGAGCCGGTGGTCTTGATCAGCCACGTCACGATGAACTGCGCAAAGCCGCCGAAAATCATCACGGCCACGTTGTAGGCCAGCGACAGGCCAACCGAACGCACCCGGGCGGGGAACAGCTCGGCCATCACGGTGCTGAACACGCCGAAGAAGGCCGACACGAAAAGGCACACCACGACCTGCACGGTCAGGAGGCGGCCGATCGACGGCGCATCCGACAGCCAGAAATACAGCGGGTACAGCACCACGAGGTAGCCGATCAGCGAGCCGATCACCAGGGGACGGCGGCCGATGCGGTCCGACCAGGCGCCCATGAACGGCGTCATCAGCACCATCAGCGCCGCGCCCACCATCTGCACCAGGAAGGTCTGGTTCAGCGGCAGCTTCAGGATCTGCGTCGAGTAGGTCACCAGGTAGGTGAAGGTGATGTAGATGGACACCGTGGCCGTCACGACCAGGCCCACGCCAATCAGCGTTTCGCGCGTGTGGGTCTTGAGCATCTGGCCCAGGCTCAGGCGCTTGACCTCGCCGCGCGCGGCGGCCTGGCGGTCGTCTTCCTTCATCTGCTTGAAGGCGTCGGTTTCGTCGACGTTGCGGCGGATATAGATCGCGATGGGGACAATTACCAGGCCCAGGGCGAACGGCAGGCGCCATGCCCAGTCGGCGATCTGCTGCTCGGTGAAGAACTCGGTGATCAGCGTGCCGCAGGCCGCGCCGATCAGCAGCGCGAGCATCTGGCCCGCCATCTGCCACGAGCCATAGAAGCCGCGCTTGCCGTTGGGCGCCATCTCGATCAGCAGCGCGGTCGACGTGCCGAATTCGCCGCCCGCCGAAAAGCCCTGGAGCAGGCGCGCGATGAGGATGAAGATGGGCGCCAGGATGCCGGCGGCGTGGTAGGTCGGGGCGACCGTGATCAGCGCGATGGACACGGCCATCAGCGAAGTCACCAGCACCATGGCGGACTTGCGGCCTTTCCGGTCGCCGTAGAGGCCCAGGATGATGCCGCCGACCGGGCGCATGAAGAAGCCGACGCCGAAGATGGCGGTGGTCATGAGGATGGCGTTCAGTTCGCTGCCGGGAATGCTGGGGTCCGTGGGGAAGAACAGCTTCGCGATGATCGGCGTCATGAATGCGAACACCAGGAAGTCATACCATTCGAGGGCGTTGCCTATCACTGCTGCCACGATGTTGCGCGTGGGGACTGCTTTGTGCTGCACGTTTTCTCCTTGGGGGCGTTTTCAATCCGGGCGCCATTCTAGGCTAGTTGCCCCCGACGCCCGGGACGCGGCCGCTTCCTGGCTTTACACTGCACCTTTTCCCCAAGAGAGTAGTGACATGAACGCGCGCACCTGGCTGGAAACGCTGGTTGGCTTTGACACGACCAGCCGCAATTCCAATCTTGCCCTGATCGAAACCGTCCGTGATTGGCTCAAGGGCCAGGGCGTCGACGCATGGCTGGCGCACAACCCCGAGCGCACCAAGGCCAACCTGTTTGCCACGCTGCCCGCGCAGGACGGCAACCAGCAGGGCGGGATCGTCCTGTCGGGCCACACCGACGTGGTGCCCGTGGATGGCCAGGACTGGAGCACGGACCCGTTCAAGCTCGTCGAAAAAGACGGGCTGCTCTATGGGCGCGGCGCCTGCGACATGAAGGGCTTCATCGCCGGATCGCTGGCGCTGGTGCCGGAATTCCTGGCCATGCCGCGCAAGAAGCCGATTCACCTGGCGTTCTCCTACGACGAGGAAGTCGGCTGCGCCGGCGCGCCCTACATGCTGGCCGACCTGCACGAACGCGGCATCCGCCCCGAAGGCTGCGTGGTGGGCGAGCCCACGGGCATGCAGGTGGTGGTGGCCCACAAGGGGATCAATCTCTTCCGCTGCAAGGTGCACGGCAAGGCCGCCCATTCGTCGCTGACGCCCCGCGGCTGCAACGCCATCGAATACGCCGCGCGCCTCATCTGCCGTATCCGGGACCTGGCCGACAGCTTCAAGGCCAACGGCCCGTACGACCAGTTCTACGACGTGCCGTTCTCCACGATGACCACCAACCAGATTCGTGGCGGCATCGCGGTCAACACCATTCCGGAATTGTGCGAATTCACCTATGAATTCCGCAACCTGCCGGGCATGCAGCCCGACGCGATCCAGGCGGAAGTCGAAAAATACGTGCGCGAAGAGCTGTTGCCGCGCATGAAAGCCGAATTCGACGGCGCCAGCATCGAAATCGAGACCGGCGCCGCGGCGCCCGCCCTGGAGGCCTCGGAAGAAGCCGCCATCACCCAGCTGGTGCGCGCCCTGACCGAAGACCGCGCCACGCGCAAGGTCGCGTACGGCACCGAGGCCGGCCTGTTCCAGGGCATCGGCATCCCCACCGTGGTGTGCGGCCCCGGCCATATCGAGCAGGCCCACAAGCCGAACGAATATGTGGCCGTGGATCAGCTCGCCGCGTGCGAGACCTTCCTGCGCCGCATGGGGCAGTCGCTCTGAGGGGCAGGGGCGCGGGCCAGGGGCGGGCGCTGCCCCGCCGCCGCCCGCGTCAGGTAAAATGACGGGTTGCAAACCGGATTTGCGGCCGGCACTGGCCTGCCGCGATGCCGGGGGAGATGCTTGGTGAAACCTTACGACTTTCCGGATGACAAGGGCCATTTCGGGCCTTATGGCGGTGTTTTCGTGGCGGAAACGCTCATGCACGCGCTCGATGAGCTGCGCGCGGCCTACGACCATTGCCGTGTCGATCCCGCCTTCCTGGAAGAGTTCAACTATGAACTCAAGCATTTCGTCGGCCGGCCCAGCCCGGTGTATCACGCCCGCCGCTGGTCCGACCTGCTGGGCGGCGCCCAGATCTGGTTCAAGCGCGAAGACCTGAACCACACCGGCGCCCACAAGGTGAACAACTGCATCGGCCAGGCGCTGCTGGCCAAGCGCATGGGCAAGCCGCGCGTCATCGCCGAAACCGGCGCGGGCCAGCACGGCGTGGCCACAGCCACGGTGGCGGCCCGCTACGGCATGGAATGCGTGGTCTACATGGGCAGCGAGGATATCCGCCGCCAGGCTTCCAACGTCTACCGCATGAAGCTGCTGGGCGCGACGGTGGTGCCGGTCACGTCCGGCTCGCGCACCCTGAAGGACGCGCTGAACGAAGCCATGCGCGACTGGGTCACCAACATCGAGAACACGTTCTACATCATCGGCACGGTGGCGGGGCCCGACCCCTATCCGCGCATGGTGCGCGACTTCCAGACCGTGATCGGCAATGAATGCCTGACCCAGATGCCCGAGGCCATCGGCCGCCAGCCCGACTACGTCGTGGCGGCGGTAGGCGGCGGCTCCAATGCCATGGGCATCTTCCATCCCTACATTCCCTACGAGAACGTGCGCCTGATCGGCGTCGAGGCCGCCGGAGAAGGCATGGACAGCGGCAAGCACGCCGCGTCGCTGGCCGCGGGCCAGGTTGGCGTGCTGCACGGCAACCGCACCTATGTCATGCAGGACGCCGACGGTCAGGTCCAGGAAACGCATTCCGTCTCCGCCGGCCTGGACTATCCCGGCGTCGGCCCCGAGCACGCCTGGCTCAAGGACTCGGGCCGCGCCGAGTACGTCGGCATCACCGACGACGAAGCCCTGAAGGCCTTCCACGATTGCTGCCGCATCGAAGGCATCATGCCCGCGCTGGAATCGTCCCATGCCATCGCCCAGGCCGTGAAGATGGCGGCCACGCTTCCGCGCGATGCCGTGATCCTCGTCAATCTGTCGGGCCGTGGCGACAAGGACATGCATACCGTCGCCGAACGTGCCGGTATCGAGCTCTAACACCATGACAACTCGCACCGATCGCATCGCCGCCGCATTCGCGCGCACCGCAGAATCCGGCCGCGCCGCGGCCCTGATTCCCTACATCGCCGCAGGCGATCCTTCCCCGGCCGCCACCGTTCCCCTGATGCACGCCCTGGTTGACGCCGGCGCCGACGTCATTGAACTGGGCGTGCCGTTTTCCGACCCGATGGCCGACGGCCCGGTGATCCAGCGCGCCGCCGATCGTGCCATCGCGCAGGGCGTGGGGCTGTCGCGCGTGCTCGATCTGGTCGCCGAATTCCGCCAGCGCGATGCCGCCACCCCGGTGGTGCTGATGGGCTACGCCAACCCGATCGAACGCATGGGCCAGTCCGAATTCGCCCGCCGGGCCGGCCAGGCCGGCGTGGATGGCGTGCTGGTCGTGGACTATCCGCCCGAAGAGGTCATTGACTTCGCCGCCACCCTTGGCGAGCACGGCATTGCCCCCATCTTCCTGCTGGCCCCCACGTCCACCGAGGCGCGCATCAAGGCCGTCGCCGGCGTGGCGCGCGGCTATGTCTATTACGTGTCGCTCAAGGGCGTGACGGGCGCAGGCTCGCTCAATACGGACGATGTGGCCGAACGCGTGGCCCTGATTCGCCGCCATGTGCGCGACATTCCGGTGGGCGTGGGCTTCGGCATCCGCGACGCCGAAAGCGCCCAGCGCGTGGCGCGCGCCGCCGACGCGGTCGTCATCGGCAGCAAACTGATCGAAACCATGGAACAGGCGGCCGCCGACGCGCCCGCCGGCCAGAAAACCGACGCCGCAGTCGCCGCCGCCAGCGGCTGGCTGCGGACCATCCGGCAGGCGCTGGACCAAGTAAAACGAGAGAACGCGTCGGCCTGAGCGGCCGGGCGCGACTTCAAACGGGATGAAAAATCAATGAGCTGGATCGATAAACTCCTGCCTCCTCGCATCAATAAAACCAGCGACAGCGGCGCCCGCCGCGTTCCCGAAGGCCTTTGGGTGAAATGCCCGTCGTGCGAATCGGTGCTGTATAGCGAAGACCTGGCAGCCAATCTCCACGTCTGCCCCAAGTGCGACCACCACATGCGGATCGGGGCTCGCGCCCGCATCGATTCGCTGCTCGACATGGAAGGCCGCGTGGAAATCGGCCAGACCACGCGTTCGGTTGATACGCTGAAGTTCAAGGACACCCGCAAGTACCCCGAACGCCTGCAAGAGGCCGTCAAGGCCACCGGCGAGTCCGACGCGCTGGTGGTGATGAGCGGTTCGATCCGCGGCGTGCCCGCCACGCTGGCCTGCTTTGAATTCGAATTCATGGGCGGTTCCATGGGATCGGTCGTGGGCGAGCGCTTCGCGCGCGGCGCGCAGGCCGCCCTGGACAACAAGACGCCGTTCATCTGCGTGGCGGCCTCCGGCGGCGCGCGCATGCAGGAAAGCCTGCTGTCGCTCATGCAGATGGCCAAGACGAACGCCATGCTGACCCGTCTTGCGGCGGCCGGTCTGCCGTTCATCAGCGTCCTGACCGACCCCACCATGGGCGGCGTGTCGGCCAGTTTCGCTTTCATGGGCGACGTGGTCATCGCCGAGCCCAAGGCGCTGATCGGTTTTGCCGGCCCCCGCGTTATCGAACAAACCGTGCGCGAGAAGCTGCCCGAAGGTTTCCAGCGCGCCGAATTCCTGCTGCAGAAGGGCGCGATCGACATGGTCGTTGACCGCCGCCAGCTGCGCGAGGAAATCGCCCGCCTGCTGGCCCTCCTGAACAATCAGCCGGCCGACGTGGTCACTGCCTGATCATGCAGATGCGCGCCGGCGCGGCGACTGCCGCCTTCCGGCCGCTGCGTGGATGCCGCCAGCAGCCTCGGGCTGCGGGCGGCATTTTGTTTTGCGGGCATGCGGCTTGCTATCACGGCCCCGACGCGATTGGGCACATCGAATCGCGTGGTTTTCGGAACAGTGTTTTTCAGTCTGAATTGTTGTCATATTGCGACATGTATTGAGCCAGCTGATCCGGATTTTGCTATGGTTCCCCGTTAGTCCAGAAATACATGGAGTTATTCCAATGCAGTCGACGAAGAAGAAAATGCTTACGCGCCTTGCCGGCCTCGCCCTGGCGGGAGCCGCCACCATCGCAAGCGCCCAGTCGTCCGAGGGCACGCAGGGCGGCGTAAGCCTGCACTACGGTATCGGCGACCATTACCAGCGCCTGACGCTGAACTACGAGACCGCCTCGCTCTGGACCTATCAATTTGGCGGCAACTGGGGCCGGCTGGACCTGACGCCGGAGTTCGGCGCCTCGTACTGGCAGGCTGATGGCTCGCGCTCGCCGGGGCACGTCTGGCAATTCAGCGCCATCCCGATGTTCCGCTGGTGGACCGGCGAACGTTTCTACATCGAAGCCGGCATCGGCGCCACGCTGTTCTCCAGCACGCGTTTCGCCAACGAGAACATCAGCACGGCGTTCCAGTTCGGCGACCACGTCGGCCTGGGCTTCCTGCTGACGCCGAACAACCGCATCGGCGTGCGCTATTCGCACTTCTCGAACGCCAGCATCAAGCGCCCGAACCCGGGTCTGGATGTGGTGCAGCTGACCTACACGTACCAGTTCTGATTCCGCCGCGCCTTGCGTTGCGGCCCTCTGCGTCGAGGGCCCGCGGCGCGGACGAATCCGTTGAATCCACCCCAAGGGGTGGATTTTTTTTGCGCGCGGTTTACGCCGCGCCAGGCCCACACCACAAAAATATTATGTTTTGACGGCGTGTCCGCGTACTTGTTGGTGCGGAGTGCAATGGCCAGAATGCCCTGGCATCACACAAAACACACAATGAGCCGTCGCAGGGCTCCGGTCCGCCGCGGCGCGTGCGGATCCCGGGGCGACCACGACGACGGCAAACGGAGACCGTCAAATGAACAACCCCTGTACGCACGCGCGTCCGATGGCGCGCATGGCAAGAACGATCAGCCTGGTCCTGGCGCTGTCGGGCGCCTCGTCCGCCGTGATGGCTGAGCAATTCCCGAACAAGCCGCTGCGCATGGTCGTGGGCTTTGCCCCCGGCGGCGGCGCGGACATCGTGGCCCGTCTCGTCGGCGCCAAGATGGCCGAGAGCCTGGGGCAGCAGGTCGTGGTCGAGAACCGCGCCGGCGCCACCGGCACGATTGCGGCCGACAATGTCGCCCGCTCGCCCGCCGATGGCTATTCGCTGTTCCTGGGGTCGCAGTCCACCATGGTGGTGGCGCCCTCGCTGTTCCCGTCGCTGCCGTTCAAGCCCGAGAAGGACTTCTCGCCGGTATCGCAGGTTGTCACCATGCCCCTGATCCTGGTGGTCAATCCCGCGCTGGTCAACGCCAAGACCGTGCAGGAACTTACCGAATACATCCGCAAGTCCGGCGACGGCGCGTTGAGCTACGCGTCGTCCGGGCAGGGCGGCCCGCAGCACATCGCGGGCGAACTCTATGCGCACATGGTCGGAACCAAGGTGACGCACGTGCCCTACAAGGGCGAGTCGGCGGCCATTGCCGACGTGCTGGGCGGACATGTGCCCTACATGTTCGCCAATCTGCCCGTGGCGCTGCCCCACATCAATTCCGGCAAGGTCCGGCCGCTGGCGATCACCAGCCTGAAGCGGGATCCCAAGGCGCCTCAGATTCCCACGCTGGCCGAGTCCGGCTTCAAGGACTTCGAGGTCTCGACCTGGTACGGCGTCTTTGCGCCGGCCAATACGCCGCGGCCCGTGGTCGACAAGCTTTCGCGATCCATCCGCACGGCGCTGGGCCAGGGCGACATGCAGGCCAAGCTGGGCGAACAGGGATTCACCATCGTGGGCAGTGATTCCGACACCTTCACCCGCTTCGTGGGCGCCGAACTGCCACGCTGGTCGGTGCTCATCCGCGACATCGGCATCAAGCCCGAATAGCGCGGCCAACGCCGCCGGAGGCGTTTCCGCGGGACGCTTCCCTTTCCTTCCGAGACAAAGCAAATGATCGATTTCACCGAAAAGCGCGCCGCCGGTCCCGTCATCCGGCTGCATTCCGCGGACAACGTCGTGGTGGCGCGCCTGCCCATCGGCATCGGCACGGCAGTGCCCTCCGAGGGCATCGTCAGCCGCAGCCAGGTGCCGGCCGGCCACAAGATCGCCGCGCGGGACCTGCGCGCCGGCGAGCCCATCCTGAAATACAACGTCTGCATCGGCTTTGCGGCCGCGGACATCCCGGCCGGGACCTACGTGCATTCGCACAACATGGACTTCCAGGAGTTCGACCGGGATTACGCCCACGCCCGCGACTATGTGCCGACGCCCGTCCTGCCCGAATCGGAGCAGGCGCGCTTCCAGGGAATCGTGCGCGCCAACGGGCAGGTGGCCACGCGCAACTACATCGGCATCATGGCCACGGTCAATTGCTCGGCGACGGTGGTGCACCGCATCGCCGCCGCGTTCACGCCCGACCTGATGGCGGCATACCCCAATGTGGATGGGGTGGTGGCGCTGAGCCACGGCATGGGCTGCGGCATGGAGATGTCGGGCGAGCCCATGGACCTGCTGCGCCGGACCATGGGCGGGTACGCCTGTCATGCGAACTTCGCGGGGGTGCTGATCGTCGGCCTGGGCTGCGAACGCAACCAGTTGGACGCCTTGCTCAAGGACCAGGGGCTCGAGGCGGGGGCGCGCCTGCAGACGTTCATCATGCAGGAGACCGGAGGCACGCGCAAAACCATCGAGGCGGGCATCGCCGCGGTCACGGCCATGCTGCCCCAGGCCAATGACGTAACGCGCGTGCCCGTGCCCGCGCGGCACCTGACCATCGGGCTGCAATGCGGCGGATCCGACGGCTTCTCGTCGATCACCGCGAACCCGGCGCTGGGCGCGGCGATGGACATCCTGGTGCGCCACGGCGGAACGGCCATCCTGTCCGAGACGCCGGAAATCTACGGCGTCGAGCACACGCTGACCTCGCGGGCCCGCAGCCGTGAGGTGGGCGAGAAGCTGGTGCAGCGCATCCGCTGGTGGAAAGAAGAGTATTCGCCAGGCCGCGACGTGCAGATCAACGGCAAGGTCAGCCCGGGCAACCAGATGGGCGGCCTGGCCAACATCTTCGAGAAATCGCTGGGTTCCTCGATGAAGGGCGGCACGACGGGACTGATGCAGGTGTACCGCTACGCCGAGCCGGTGCGCCAGCCGGGCATGGTGTTCATGGACACGCCCGGATTCGATCCCGTGTCCGCGACGGGGCAGATCGCGGGCGGCGCCAACATGATCTGTTTTACGACGGGCCGCGGCTCGATGTTCGGCGCCAAGCCCGTGCCTTCGCTGAAGCTGGCGACCAATACGCCGATGTACCAACGGCTGACAGAGGACATGGACGTCAATTGCGGCGACATCCTGGACGGCACGGCCACCCTGCAGGACGTGGCGCAGCGCATCTTCGAGACGATCCTGCGGGTGGCCTCGGGCGAGCGCAGCAAGAGCGAATTGCTGGGCCTGGGCGACCACGAATTCGTTCCCTGGAATATCGGCGTGGTCAGCTGATCGTGGTGGGGCAATAGCCGCGCCGCGCGGCCGGTCAAGGTCGACCGGCCGCGGGCATGTGAGCCGACCGCGTCAGGCGTCTGCCAGCGCGGCCGCACCCGGCATGTCGAAGCCGTTGCTGTCCAGCGCGGCTCTCAGCGCCGAGGTTTGCGCCGCGTCCAGTTCGACCAGGGGAGGACGCACCGTGGCCCAGGCGGGATCGCCGGATTTCCAGGCGATGGCGGCCTTCATGGCGGGGATCATCGGAAACTGCTGGAACACGCCGCGCGTCGCGTTCAGCCCGGCCTGCAGGGCGTCGGCGTCGGCATCCCGCCAGCGCTGCTGCAGCGCGACGATGGGGCCGGGATTGACGTTGCCCGTGGCCGTGATGCAACCCACGCCGCCCGCGCGCAGGGTCTGCAGCAGGAAGGCCTCGCTGCCCGCATAGACCTGGAATCCGCGCGGCCCGAATCGTTCGATCATGGCCGCCGTATTGTTCCAGTCGCCGCCGCTGTCCTTGACGCCCGCGACGATGCCGGGGTAGCGGTCCAGCAGGCGGCCGATGAGGTCCAGGCTCAGCGGCACCTGGCTCACGGGCGGGATGTGGTACAGGTACAGGCGCAGCGTGTCGTCGCCCACCCCTTCGATCAGTTCGGCGTAGTAGCGGAACAGGCCCTCGTCGCTGACCCCCTTGTAGTAGAAGGGCGGCAGGACCAGTACGCCCATGCTGCCGCTGCGCACCGCGTGCCGGGTCAGCGCCACGGCGTCGGGCAGCGCGCAAGCGCCGGTGCCGGGCATCAGCGCGTGAGGTTCGACGCCGGCTTCCAGCAGCGCATCCAGCAGGCTGTGCTTTTCGGCGAGCGCAAGCGAGTTGGCTTCCGAATTGGTGCCGAAAATGGCCAGCCCGACCGATTGCTCGCGCAGCCAGCGGCAGTGCTTCACGTAGCGGCCCAGGGCCGGGCGACGGTGTTCATCGAACGGTGTCAGGACCGGAGAAAAAACGCCGGGAATGCGGGCATGGGTCGTCATGATCTCTACTCGTGTGAAATGAACGGGAATGGCGCACCTCGGCGGCGCGGCGGCAACACTTGATTCTGGCACCGAACCCGCCGATGAACATCTGCTGTTTAATGGGTTCAATCCATAAAATTCTTGTGGTTTGGCAGGGTTCAAGCCGCACGTCAAAACAAGGGGAGACCGTGGATACTCGGTATGTGCAGAGCTTCGTGTCGGTGATCGAAAGCGGATCGCTGGCCGAGGCGGCGCGGCGGCTGGACCTGACGCCCGCCGCCATTGCGGCGCGCGTGCGCACGCTGGAAGAGGAGCTGGGCGCCACACTCGTCAAGCGGGTGGGCCGCAGCGTCAAGGCCACCGAAGCGGGCCTCAAGGTCCTGGAGCGAGCGCGGTCCGTGCTGCGCGAAGTGCGCGACCTTCGGGCCAGCGCCGCGGACGACGCCCCGCTGGGCGAGTTGCGCCTGGGCGTGTCGGCTTCGGCGCTGACGGGCATCATGCCGATTGTGCTGGCGCGCCTGTACCGGCGCCTGCCCAAGCTTGCCGTCTTCATGGAGCCGGGCACGTCCAATCATCTGTATCACCGCGTGATCAATGGCGACCTGGACGCCGCCTTCATCGTCAAGCCGCAGTTCAGCCTGTCCAAGGGCCTGGCCTGGAGGCTGGTCACCGAGGAACCGCTCGTGGTGCTCGCTCCGCCGGGCACCGCGAGCAACGATGCGCATGAACTCATGAGCACGCAGCCCTTCATTCGCTACGACCGCAATGTCTGGGGAGGCCGTCTCGCGGACCAGTATCTGCGCCAACATGGCATCACGCCGCGCGAGCGCCTGGAGGTCGACGGCCTGATGGGGATCGCCTGCATGGTGTCCGAAGGACTGGGCGTGTCCCTGGTGCCGGACTGGGCGCCGGACTGGCTCGACAGCCGGCGCGTCAAGCGCGTGCTGCTTCCGGGGCGCGCGCCGCTGCGCCGGATGGGGATCCTGTGGGCGCGGCACATGCCGCATTCCGCGCTTGCGGAGGCCTTCGTGGAAGAGGCCGGGCGGGCATTGAACCTGCCGGATACGCGGACGGACGTGGACTGAGCATCCGGCACGCAACGTGCAGGTCAAGGCGCCGGCCGCATTCACGAGCACCATGAAAAACGCCCCGCAAGCCGGATTGGTATCCAGCTTGCGGGGCGCGGTTTGCTGCCGGGCCGAAGCCCTTTCGGGCTTGCGGCTTAGTGGCGCGTTTCGACTTGCACCAGCGGCTCGTTGGAAACGGCAGCCACGGGCTTGCGCTCGCGGCCCAGGCGGACCGGCGTGTGAGCGGCGGCGATGCGCAGTTGCGTCTGCGCATGGCGTTCCGGATCGGTTTCCACCCACTGCAGGCCGGCGGCGTTGACCACGTCATGCAGTGCCTGGGCCTTGGCCGCGGGCACGGTTGCGGGCACCACGATGGGCTGATCTGCGTTGGCCGGCGCCACGGGCGCGGGCGACGGAGCAACCGGAGCCGCTTGCACGGGGGCCTCGACCACGGGCTCGACAGCCGGCGCTTCCGCAGGCGTCTGCACCGGCGTCGCCGGGACGGAAGCCACGCTGGCGGGTTCCACGGCGACCGGTTGGGTTGCCTCGGGAGCGGCCGTTTGCACGGGCTGAGCCACGGGTTCCGCTGCGGCTTGCACGGGCTCGGCCTTGACGGTTTCGGCCTGCTCGACCGGTGCTTCCTGTGCCTGGACCGGCTGCGCGGCGGCTTGCACGGGCTGGGCCGGGGTGGCCTCGGCCTGTTGCACCGGGGCGGCTTCTACCTGCTGCACCGGAGCCGGAGCGGCCTGCACCTTGGCGGTTTCAGCCTGTTCGGCCGATTGTTCGCCTTGGTCGGCTACGCCTTCGGCCTGCTGATCGCCGGCCTCGTCCGAACCGTCTTCCTGCTGCTCGTCGCTGCCGGCCAAGCCTGCCTCGTCCGGGCTGCGGCGGCCGCGGCGGCTGCGGCGGCGACGGCGCTTGCGCTCGGGATCGGCCGCGCCTTCGGCGCCTTCAGCGCCCGGGATCGCATCGGCGGTCTGTTCGACGGCGTCGGCGGCATCTTGGGCAGGTTCGGCGGATGCCTTGGTTTCGGGCAGCGCGGTAGCGACGGTCTGGGCCAGGGCCGCGACCATGCTTTCCTGTTCGCTCATCGGGGCGTCGGACTGGCCTTCCTCGCGGCGGTTGCGGCCACGGCCGCGACGGCGGTTGCGGCCGGCGCCGGCGTCTTCGCCATTGAGTTCCACGGCTTGCTCGGGACGGCTGGACGCCAGGGATGCCTGGACGGCCTGCGTGTCGCGTTCAGCGCGGCCTTCGTTGCGGCGATCGCCGCGTTCGCCTTCGGGGCGGCGGTTGCCGCGCACGTGGTGGCGGCCGCCTTCGGTGCCTTCGGCGCCCTCGGCGCGGGATTCGCCGCGGCGATTGCGGTTGCGGTCCGAACCGTGGCGCTCGCCGCGGCGTTCCTGGCCGTCATGGCCGCTGCGGCCCTTGCCGCGGCTGGAAGCGGGACGCTTGGCGCTTTCTTCCGTGGCGGCGGGGGCTGCGGGCTTGGCGGGTTCGGCGTTGCCGGTCAGCCAGCCGAACAGGCGCTTGAACAGGCCGACAGGCGCGGCGGGCGCCGCGGGCGCCGCAGCCGGGGCTGCGGGCGTCGAGACGGGAGCGGGCTGCGAGGGCGTGATGCCCTTGACCAGCGCTTCCGGACGAGCCTTGACTTCGCTTTCGCGCGGCTGCCAGGGGGCGTCGGTGGCCGGGGCTTCAACCAGTTCGAAGCTGGTCTTCACTTCTTCCAGGCGCGGATCGTCGTGGCGCAGGCGCTCGATGTGGTGGTGCGGCGTTTCCAGATGCTTGTTGGGGATCAGCATCAGGTTGACCTTGAGGCGGGCCTCCATCTTGGTGATGTCGGAGCGCTTTTCGTTCAGCAGGTAGGTGGCGACGTCGACGGGCACCTGGGCGTGGACCGCCGCGGTGTTCTCCTTCATGGCCTCTTCCTGCAGCAGGCGCAGCACGTGCAGCGCGCTGGACTCGGCGTCGCGGATCACGCCGGTGCCGTTGCAGCGCGGGCAGGTGATGTGCGAGCCTTCGTTCAGGGCCGGGCGCAGGCGCTGGCGCGACAGTTCCATCAGGCCGAAGCGCGAGATCTTGCCCATCTGCACGCGGGCGCGGTCGAAATGGAGGGCATCACGCAGGCGCTGTTCGACGGCGCGCTGGTTCTTGCTGTCTTCCATGTCGATGAAGTCGATGACGATCAGGCCGCCCAGGTCGCGCAAGCGCAACTGGCGGGCCACTTCGTCGGCGGCTTCGGAGTTCGTGCGCAGCGCGGTCTCTTCGATGTCGGCGCCGCGGGTGGAGCGGGCGGAGTTGACGTCGACGGAAACCAGCGCTTCGGTGTGGTCGATCACGATGGCGCCGCCCGAAGGCAGCTGCACGGTGCGCGAGTAGGCCGTTTCGATCTGGTGTTCGATCTGGAAGCGCGAGAACAGCGGGATGTCGTCGCGGTAGCGTTTGACGCGCTGGACGTTGTCCGGCATCACCACGCTCATGAAGGCGGTGGCCTGGTCGGCGATCTCGTCGGTGTCGATCAGGATCTCGCCGATTTCGGGCGAGAAATAATCGCGGATGGCCCGGATGACCAGGCTGGATTCCAGATAGATCAGGATGGGCGCGGAGTTGTCGCGCGCGGCGCCGTCGATGGCGGTCCAGAGCTGCAGCAGGTAGGACAGGTCCCACTGGAGTTCTTCGACGTTGCGGCCAATGCCCGCGGTGCGGGCAATGATGCTCATGCCTTGGGGCAGTTCGAGCTGCTCCATGGTGTCGCGCAGTTCCTGGCGGTCCTCACCCTCGACGCGGCGCGAAACGCCACCGCCACGGGGGTTGTTGGGCATCAGGACCAGGTAGCGGCCGGCCAGCGAGATGAACGTGGTCAGGGCAGCGCCCTTGTTGCCGCGCTCTTCCTTTTCGACCTGGACGATCAGCTCCTGGCCTTCGCGCAGGGCGTCCTGGATGCGGGCGCTGCGGACATCCACGCCTTCCTTGAAGAAGCTGCGGGCAACTTCCTTGAAGGGCAGAAAGCCGTGGCGGTCTTCGCCGTAGTTGACGAAGCAAGCTTCGAGGCCGGGTTCGATCCGGGTGATGACACCTTTGTAGATGTTGCCTTTGCGTTGTTCGCGGCCGGCAGTCTCGATGTCAAGGTCGATGAGTTTTTGCCCATCGACGATAGCGACGCGTAATTCTTCCTGATGCGTCGCATTGAACAGCATGCGCTTCATGAGAGGGTTTCTCCGTTGTCATGACGCGCCGATATCGGCGCGTGACCTCGGGCCACTCGGGCTGCGGCTGAAGCGGGCAAGAGATGCGGACCGTACCTGGGCGGCGCCCAGGCGTATCCGCCGCGGGTCAGGCGGGCACGTCGTGCCGTGGGGCACGGGGTTCTGTCAGCAGGAGGGTCAGCTTCACTGAATGTGGTTTGACGGAAAAGATGCTGTGAACGGCAGCTGCGGTTGGATTGGTTGCCTACACGCAGCTGGTGCTTTAAATATGCGACGATTCTTGCAGTGCTTCAGAGCCGCTTGCGGCATGCAACGGACCTGCTGAGACAGCGGGCAAAATGAATGCCACACCACTATCCCGCAGGGCGCGGTTGCGCCGGCGACCAAGAGACCCAGGGGTTGAATGAGCAGGCAGTACAATGGCGGCCCGCGCGCTCGACGGAGTTGCGTGTTGGTTGCATCTCTACGCCAGGCGGCTAGTTCAGCCCCTTAAGGCTGTCCCGATTATATGTCGCTTTCCGCAATGCGCAAAGAAACTTCCTCCCCTGAATCCGCCTCTAAAGCCACCCCCACCGTCCGAATGGTGGAAGTGGACGCCGAACATGCCGGCCAGCGCCTCGACAACTACCTCATGCGGCTTTGCAAGGGCGTCCCCAAAACGCACATCTACAAGGCCATCCGCGGTGGTGAGGTGCGCGTAAACAAGGGACGCATCTCGGCCGATTACCGCGTCGCGGAAGGCGACATCGTCCGCATTCCGCCGCTGCGCCTGCCCGATCCCGGCAAGCCCAAGCCTGTGCCGGGCGCGGAATTTCCCATCGTGTTCGAAGACGATGCGATGCTGGTGGTGGACAAGCCCGCCGGCGTGGCGGTCCATGGCGGCAGCGGCGTGTCGTTCGGCGTGATCGAGCAGTTGCGCGCTGCCCGTCCCGACGCCAAGTTCCTGGAACTGGTGCACCGGCTGGATCGCGAAACCTCCGGACTGCTGATGGTCGCCAAGAAACGCAGCGCGCTGCTGGCGCTGCACGCGATGCTGCGCGAGGGCAGGAGCGACAAGCACTACCTGGCGCTGGTCGAGGGCGATTGGGTCAACGACCGCCAGCACATCAAGCTGGCGCTGTCCAAATGGACCACGCAGACGGGCGAGCGCCGCGTCAAGGTGGACCGGGACGGCCAGGCTGCGCATACCATCGTCACGCTCAAGCAGCGGTTTGGCGGGTACAGTCTGGTGGACGCCGAACTGCGCACCGGCCGCACCCACCAGATCCGGGTGCACCTGGCCGCCAGCGGCTTTCCCATCGTGGGGGACGACAAATACGGCAGCGACGACGTGCGCGCGCAATTTGCGCGGCAAGGGTTCGGCCGGATGTTCCTGCACGCCCACAGCCTGACCCTGCCCCACCCCCTGACGGGCGAGGTCATGACCCTTACCGCCGAGCTGCCGCCCGCTTGCCGGAATATTCTGAAATCACTGGAGTCGGTCTGATATGTCGTATTCGCTGGTCGTCTTTGACTGGGATGGCACCCTCATGGATTCCACGCACAGCATCGTGGCTGCGATCCAGGGCGCCTGCCGCGACCTGGAACTGGCGGTGCCGTCGGCGTCCGACGCGAGCTGGGTGATCGGTCTGTCCCTGGAAAGCGCCCTGCGCCGGGCGGTGCCCGAACTCACCCAGGCGATGCTGCCGCGCTTTCTCGAACGCTACCGCACGCATTACCTCCTGCGGGATCCCGAACTGCGCCTGTTCGAAGGCGTGGAGGGGCTGTTGACGGAACTGGCGGGGCAGAATGTGCGGCTGGCGGTCGCCACGGGCAAGAGCCGGGTTGGCCTGACCCGCGCGCTGGCCGCCACCGGCCTGGGGCCGATGTTCGACGCCACCCGCACCGCCGACGAGACCTTCAGCAAGCCGCATCCCGCCATGCTGCACGAACTGATGCAAGAACTGGACGTGGATCCGGCCCGCGTGGTGATGGTCGGCGATACCTCGCACGATCTGCAGATGGCCTGCAATGCGGGCGTCCATGGCCTGGGCGTGACCTATGGCGCGCATACCCTGAAGGAGCTTCAGGGGTGTGCGCCGCAGGCGGTGCTCGACAGCGTGCCTTTGGTGCGCGAATGGCTGCTGCAGCGGGTCGGCGCCGGCGTCTAGGCAGGGCACCGACGTCCCGCGGGCGAGGAACGTCCGCCGGGCCAGACTGTCTATCGGATAACGACGGGCGCTTTCGCCATCGGGCCGGCGCCGCGGAATATCATTGGGTCGTCCAGCGTCCATGGGGTGCGCGGGGCGCGCTCATGGCGCCTTGGGGGCGCCATACCGGAGACGACGATGCTGATACGCAAGCCCGACGATTTTGTTCCGTCCGACATCACGCCCGAGGCCGTATGGCGTTCGCGGCGCGAGCTGATGCTGCGCGCGGGGCTGACGGCCGCCGCCGTGGGGCTGCCGGGGTGGGCGGCGCGCAGCGCCCGTGCCCAGGATGCGGGCGCGTTGCCGGGCAAGTCCAACGCGGCCTTCAGCGTGATGGACAAGCAGACCTCGCTTGCCGATGTCACGTCGTACAACAATTACTACGAGTTCGGCGTCGATAAGGGCGATCCCGCCGCCAATGCCGGCAAGTTGCAGACACGTCCGTGGTCCGTCGTCGTGGAGGGGGAAGTCGCAAAGCCGCGCGTCTTCACCATCGAGGAACTCCTCAAGCTGGCCCCCATGGAAGAGCGCGTCTACCGCCTGCGCTGCGTCGAAGGTTGGTCCATGGTCATTCCGTGGGTCGGTTACTCGCTGTCCGAGCTGCTCAAGCAGGTCGAACCCACCGGCAATGCCAAATATGTGGAATTCGTGACGGCCGTGCAGCGCGAAAATATGCCGGGCGTGCGCACGGCGATCCTGGAATGGCCCTACGTGGAAGGGTTGCGCATCGACGAGGCCATGCATCCGCTGGCGATGCTGGTGTTCGGCGTCTATGGCCGGGTCCTGCCCAACCAGAATGGCGCGCCGCTGAGGTTGGCCGTGCCCTGGAAGTACGGCTTCAAGTCGGCCAAATCCCTGGTGAAGATCCGCCTGGTGGAAAAGCCGCCGGTTTCGTCGTGGATCAAGGCGGCGCCGCAGGAATACGGCTTTTACGCCAACGTGAATCCCAATGTGCCCCATCCGCGCTGGAGCCAGGCCACCGAGCGCCGCATCGGCGAGGACGGTTTGTTCAGTCCCAAGCGCAAGACGCTCGTGTTCAACGGCTATGGCGACCAGGTGGCGTCGCTTTATCAGGGCATGGACCTGAAGGCGAACTACTGAGGCGCCGCCGATGTCCGCAAGTGCTCCCCAGGCGGCTTCGGCGCCGCGCAAAGCGCAGTGGTCGGCCAGGACGGTAGGGCGCTTCAAGCCGCTCCTGTTTTTGCTGGGGTTGGCGCCATTCGCGCGCTGGATCTGGTTGGGGATGAACAACGGCCTGACGGCGAATCCCGTGGAGTTCCTGACGCGGTCATCCGGGACCTGGACTCTGGTCTGCCTGCTGGTCACGCTGGCAATCACGCCTTTGCGCCGCCTGACCGGACAGCCGGCGCTGGTGCGGGTGCGGCGCATGTGCGGGCTCTTTGCGTTCTTCTACGCAAGCCTGCATTTCATGGCCTGGGTGTGGTGGGATCGGGGCTTCGATCCGGCGGAAATGTTGGGGGATCTCGGCGAACGCCCCTTCATCATGGTGGGATTTTCAGCCTTCGTCCTGATGGCGGCGCTGGCCGCCACCTCCACGCAGTGGGCCATGCGGCGCCTGGGCAAGCGCTGGCAGACGCTGCACCGCGCCATCTACGCGATCGGCCTGCTGGCGATCCTGCATTACTGGTGGCACAAGGCGGGCAAGAACGATCTGACGCAACCCGCGATATACGCCGCGGTACTGGCCTTGCTGCTGGGCTGGCGCGTGGCGGCGTGGTGGAGGCGTCGCCCCTAGGGGCGGCTTCCCGGCTGCGCTATAGCATTGCCAGCATGATGGCGGCCGTCTCCGCGTCGGGCTGGCCATCGTGCAGCGCCGGCCGGTAGTGCATCTGGAAGGCCGCCAGGGTGTTGATGGTGGCGCGGTCCAGCGTGCCGTCCTGCGGGCATGCATAGCCGAGCCGCTGCAGCTGTTTCTGGAACCAGGCGACATCCGGCGTGCCCTCCGCCTGCAGGCGCGCCAGGTGCTCGGCCGCGCCGGTTTCGTCGTACCAGCGGCCGATGCCCGCCGCTGCCAGCGCCTTCCAGGGAAAGAGCGGGCCGGGGTCCACCTTGCGCTGCGGCGCGATATCGCTGTGGCCCACGACGTTTTCCGGCGCGATGCCATGGCGCTGGATGATGTCGCGCAGCAGGATTGTCAGCGCGCGTATCTGCCGGTCGTTGTAAGCGTGCCATAGCGGCTTGCCGTCCGCGCCTTCCGTCCAGCCCGGATTGACGATTTCGATGCCGATCGAAGTGCTGTTCATGGCAATGTTGCCGTACCAGGAACTGGCCCCGGCGTGCCAGGCGGCGCGGTCCTCGTCGACCAGGCGGTAGGCGCGTCCGGCGTCGTTCACCAGGTAGTGGGCGCTGACCTTCCCCTTGGACAGCAGCTGCATCGACCGGGCGTCGTCCACGGTCGTGTAGTGCAGGACGATGGCGCGTACGCGGCTGCTCTGGCTGACCGCCTTGACCGAGGTGTCCAGGTCGAGGCCCGCGGGGCCCCGCGTGGCGCAGCCCGCAAGGGCCGCCGCGGCCAGCAGCGTGCAGATGAGGCGCAACATGATCAGCGGGCCAGGTAGAGGAACAGGGTGGGAAGCTTGTCCAGCTGGGGCGCCGGCAGCTTTTTCCAGTCGGCCACCGTGTGCGTGACGACCCATTCGTCGGCGGTCGTGACGGATCGAGCTACGCAGAGCTTCGTGTCGCCCTTCAGGGTCGCCACCAGCGTGGCGAACATGGCGGCGTTGCGGTAGGGCGTTTCGATCAGGAGCTGGGTCTGGTTGTGCCGGGCCGAATGCTGCTCCCAGGCGCGCAGTTGCTTGGCGCGTTCGGCGGGATCCACGGGCGCGTAGCCATGGAAGGCGAAGCGTTGCCCGTCCAGCCCGCTGGCCATGAGGCCCAGGAGGATGGAAGAGGGGCCGACCCAGGGCTTCACGGCGATGCCCAGGCGGTGTGCCGCGTCCACGACCTTGGCGCCGGGGTCGGCCACGGCAGGGCAGCCGGCCTCGGAAACCAGCCCGATCTCGGCGCCGTGCTTCACGGGTTCGAGCCAGGCCTTGATCTGCGCGGCGTCGGCTTTTTCGGTCAGCGTGTGTATCGTGATTTCCTGCAGCGGCCGGGTGGTGCCGATGAGCTTCAGGAAGGCGCGGGCCGTCTTGGCGTTCTCGGCGATGTAGGTGTCCAGCCTGCCGGCCAGTGCGCGGACCTCGGCCGGCAGCCAGCGTTCGGGCGGCGCGTCGCCGAGGCTCACGGGAATCAGGTGCAGGGCGCCGCTCATGCGGGGGCTCCAGGGGCATCCAGCGGATCCAGTCCGAATTTCGCGAGCATGCGCGTCAATTCGATCAGGGGCAGGCCTATGATGGCCGTGGGATCGTCGCTTTGGATGCTTTCCATCAGGGCAATGCCCAGGCTTTCCGCCTTGGCGCTGCCTGCGGTATCGTAAGGTTCCTCGGCGCGCAGATAGGCGTCGATGGCGTGATCCGGCAGTTGCCGGAAGCGGCAACGGGTGACGATATCGGCTTTTTCCACCCGTTGGCCGTCGGTAACCGCCAGGGCGCTGTGAAACTCCACAAGCTTGCCCGACAATGCGCGCAACTGCGCCTGGGCACGCGGGAAATCGCCTGGCTTGCCGATGGGCTCCCCATTTATGGTGGCCACCTGATCCGACCCGATGATGATGCAGCCAGGGTGATTTGCCGCCACCGCCATGGCCTTGGCCACGGACAGGCGCAAGGCCAGCGCCTCGGGGGTTTCGCCGGGTTGTGGCGTTTCGTCTACATCGGGGGAAATCGCGGCAAAGGGCAGTCGCAGGCGCGACAGCAGTTCTTTACGGTAACGAGAGCTGGACGCGAGGATCAGGCTAGGCTTCGAAGGCATGCGGCATTTGACGGTATTACGTAAGTCACAGTATTATCTAACGTTTTGCGGCATTTTTGCAGGAACATCAACATGACACCTAAGGGATTGCCTGGCGGCGCTAGCCGCGGTGCAGGCGGATCGGCAGGTGCAAAGACGGGTGGAACTGCGGATGGAACTGCGGGTAAAGCCGCGGCTACCGGGACTGCAACGCCTGTGGTGGAAACTGCGGCGGCAACGCCGGACAGCACTGCCAGTACAGATGTAAAGCGCATCGATGCCTTCGCATTTGCCCGCTTGGGCAAGCAGGCGCAGGGCGTCATTGCCCTGGTGCGGCTTGCGCGCGCGGTCGAAGGCTTGCCTGAACAGCCTGCGGGCGAGGCCGGTCTTGTGACTTGGTCCGTGCGCGGCGAAGAAGGCAAGATCGGCCTCTTGATGGGCCAGCCGCTTTTGCGTCTGCGTGTGCGGGCGAATCCGGTCGTGATCTGCCAGCGGTGCAATGCGCCGTTTGCGTATCCGGTCGACAGCGAAGTCCTGCTGCAGCTGGTCAAATCCGAAGACGACCTCGACGATGGGTATTCCGTTGCTGAACAAGGCGACGGCTACGACGAGGACGACGACGGCGAAGAAAGGGATTCTGTGGCCAACCTGCCTGAAAAGGTGGTGGGGTCGCATCATTTTGATCTGCTGGCCCAGATCGAAGATGAGCTCATTCTGAGCATTCCGTATGTGCCCAAGCATGATGTATGCCCGGGCGCGCAGGCCAAGGTCAGTGAAGCTCCTGAAGAGGAGCCCGCTGTCAAGCGTCCGTCGCCGTTTGCGGTGCTGGAACAACTGAAGCACAAAGATTGAGATCAACATCGGGCCGCTTCGCGTACAATGCGCCCCGTTTCTAGGAGTCATCATGGCCGTTCAACAAAACAAGAAGTCCCCCTCCAAGCGCGGTATGCACCGCTCGCACGATTTTCTGGTGAGCCCGTCCACCGCCATCGAGCCCAACACCGGTGAAACGCACCTGCGTCACCACATCAGCCCCAACGGCTTCTACCGCGGCCGCAAGGTCCTGAAGACCAAGGCCGACGAATAAGGCCCCCGGGCCGAACTCGTACTCGGACCAATTCGGCTGAGCGCTGATACCTGGCACCCGTGATACGCATCGCCATAGACTGTATGGGCGGAGACTTCGGTCTGCCCGTCACGATTCCGGCTGCGATCGAGTTCGCCCGGCAATTTCCGGATACCCGGCTATTGCTGGTCGGGCTTCCCGATGCTATCGAAGCGGCGCTCTCCGAGCACCGCAACGTGGCGCGCGATCGCCTTGAGATCGTGGCGGCTTCCGAAGTCGTCACCATGGACGACCCGGTCGAGGTCGCCCTGCGCCGCAAAAAAGACTCCTCCATGCGCCTCGCCGCCCAGTCCGTCAAGGACGGGCGCGCGGACGCCTGCGTTTCCGCGGGCAACACCGGCGCCTGGATGGCCATTTCACGTTATGTGCTCAAGACGCTGGACGGCATCGACCGGCCCGCGATCGCCACGTCCATTCCCAACCAGACGGGCCGCGCCACCACGGTGCTGGACCTCGGGGCAAATGTGGACTGCACGGCCGAGCACCTGCTGCAATTCGCCATCATGGGCGCCGCGCTGTCGCAGGCGGTGGACCATCGCGACAACCCCACCGTGGGCTTGCTCAACATTGGCGAAGAAGTCATCAAGGGCAACGAAGTCGTCAAGGAAGCCGCCGAGCTCCTGCGGGGCAGCCCGCTGAACTTCTACGGCAACGTGGAAGGCAATGACATCTTCAAGGGCACGGTCGACGTCGTCGTTTGCGACGGTTTCGTCGGCAATGTCGTGCTCAAGTCCGTCGAAGGGCTGGCGAAGATGCTTTCCAGCGTCATTCGCGAAGAGTTCAAACGCAATCTGATCACGCTGCTAGCCGGCGCGGTGGCCAAGCCGGTGCTGAACCGCCTGCGCCACCGGGTCGACAACCGGCGCTATAACGGCGCCGCATTGCTGGGCTTGCGTGGCGTGGTCATCAAGAGCCACGGTTCCGCGGACGTTTACGCCTTCGGTTTTGCGTTGCAACGAGCCCGCGAAGCCGTAGTGAGTAAACTGCTGGAGCGCACCGCTCAGACGGTCGCTCAAATTACCAAGCGCGTTCAATCAGGCGATCGCCCTTCGGCGGCGGCGCCAAACGTGGCTGGGGACACCGCTTGATGGATACCGCAATGAAATATTCCGTGATCGCGGGCACCGGCAGCTTCCTGCCGGAACGCGTGGTTTCGAATGATGAACTGGCTGCGGAACTGGCGACGCGCGACATCGCCACCTCCGATGAATGGATTGTCGAGCGCACGGGCATCCGGCAGCGCCACCTCGCCGACCGCGGGGTGACGACCAGCCAGCTGGCCACCGAGGCTTCGCGCCGCGCGTTGGCCGATGCCGGCGTCGATGCTTCCGAAGTCGACCTGATCGTGGTGGCCACGTCCACCCCGGATTTCGTGTTTCCCAGCACGGCGTGCCTGGTGCAGGCCAATCTCGGCGCCAAGGGTTCGGCCGCGTTCGACGTGCAGGCCGTCTGCAGCGGTTTCGTCTACGCGCTCACCACCGCCGACAGCTTCATCCGCGCCGGCCGCGCGCGTTGCGCCCTGGTGATCGGCGCCGAAGTGTTCTCCCGCATCCTCGACTGGAACGACCGCAGCACCTGCGTGCTGTTCGGCGACGGCGCCGGCGCGGTGGTGCTGAAGGCATCGGACAAGCCCGGCATCCTGGCCGCGCAACTGCATGCCGACGGCAGCCAGATGAAGATCCTGAGCGCGGCGGGCAACGTGGCCTATGGCGACGTGACCGGCGACCCGTTCCTGCGCATGGACGGCCAGGCCGTGTTCAAGCAGGCCGTGACCGTGCTGGACCGCTCCGCGCGCGACACGTGCGCCGAGGCCGGCGTGGACGTCGCCGATGTGGACTGGCTGATTCCGCACCAGGCCAACGTGCGCATCCTGAATTTCCTGGCGCGCAAACTGAGCGTGCCGGTCGAGAAGGTCGTCATCACGGTGGACAGCCACGCCAACACGTCGGCGGCCAGTGTGCCGCTGGCGCTTGACGCCGCGCGCCGCGACGGCCGCGTCAAGCCGGGCCAGCTCATCCTGATGCAAGGTGTAGGCGGCGGATTCACCTGGGGCTCGGTCCTGGCCCGCATGTAAAGGTTGGCCCCAGGCGAGGCGGCATGCGTGCCGCCCCGCCTGGAGAGCGCGCCTGCCGTTCCTCACAGACACTGAATCAATCCATACGCTAATCATGAAAATCGCTTTTGTCTTTCCTGGCCAGGGTTCTCAGGCAGTCGGCATGCTGGATGCGTGGTCGGACGTGGCCGCGGTCACCGACACCGTCGCGCGCGCGTCGCAGGCGCTGGGGCAGGACCTGGGCGCGCTGATCGCGCAGGGGCCCGCTGAACAGCTCAACCTGACCACCAACACCCAACCGGCCATGCTGACCGCCGGCGTCGCGTTCTACGCGGCGTGGTGCGCGGCGGGTGGCCGCAAGCCTGACGTCGTGGCCGGCCACAGCCTGGGCGAGTACGCCGCGCTGACCGCCGCCGGTTCGCTGGCGCTCGAGGACGCCGTGCGTCTGGTGCGCGTGCGCGCCGATGCCATGCAGGCTGCCGTGCCCGTGGGCACCGGCGCCATGGCCGCGATCCTGGGCCTGGACGACGATGCCGTGCGCGCCGCCTGCGCGGCAGCCGCGCAAGGCGAAGTGGTCGAGGCCGTCAATTTCAACGCGCCCGCGCAGGTCGTCATCGCCGGCCACAAGGCTGCCGTCGAGCGCGCCTGCGAATTGGCCAAGGCCGCGGGCGCCAAGCGCGCGCTGCTGCTGCCGGTGTCCGCGCCGTTCCATTCCAGCCTGCTCAAGCCCGCAGCCGATGTGCTGGCCGGCGCGCTTGCCGCGGTGGCCGTTGCGGCGCCGCAGGTACAGGTCATCAACAACGTCGACGTGGCATCTCCCACGGAACCCGGGGCAATCCGGGATGCGCTGGTGCGCCAGGCATGGCATCCTGTGCGCTGGGTTGAAACCCTGCGCGCCATGAAGGCGCAAGGCGTCACGCATGTCATCGAATGCGGCCCCGGCAAGGTGCTGGCCGGCCTGACCAAGCGCATCGACCCCGAACTTACCGGCCTGGCCATCACTGATCCGGCGTCGCTCGAAGCCGCGCTGGCCGCCGTTAACGGAAACTGAACACATGGATAACACCTCGATCGAACTGCAGGGCAAGATCGCGCTCGTGACCGGCGCCACGCGCGGCATTGGCCGCGCCATTGCCCAGGAACTGGCCGCCCGCGGCGCCACGGTGGTCGGCACCGCCACCTCCGAATCCGGCGCGGCCGGCATCACCGAAGCGCTGGCCCCGTTTGGCGGCCGTGGCGTGGTGCTCGACGTCACCAACGCCGAAGCCTGCGATGCGCTGATCGACGCGCTGGGCAAGGAAGGCGGCGGCCCGCACATCCTCGTCAATAACGCGGGCATCACCCGTGATACGCTGGCGATGCGCATGAAGGACGACGATTGGTCGGCCGTGATCGACACCAATCTGGCGTCGGTCTTCCGTCTGTCGCGCGCCGTTTTGCGCAGCATGATGAAGGCGCGTTGGGGACGGATCATCAACGTGACTTCCGTCGTGGGCTCCAGCGGCAACGCCGGGCAAGCCAACTACGCCGCCGCCAAGGCGGGCGTGGCGGGCATGTCGCGCGCGCTGGCGCGCGAGCTGGGCAGCCGCAACATCACCGTCAACTGCGTTGCGCCGGGTTTCATCGACACGGACATGACGCGCGCGCTGGGTGAAAACCAGACCGCCGCGTTGCTGCAGCAGATTCCGCTTGGCCGTCTGGGTTCGCCCTCGGACATCGCCCACGCCGTGGCATTTTTGTCCGGGCCGCAGGCGGGTTACATTACCGGCACCACCCTGCACGTCAACGGCGGGATGTATATGCAATAAATCACGAATCGCGCGTGACGGCTTGCGCCGTCACGTTGTCGCCGGCCAGCCGGCGGCGCAGCGCGCGATTCACCGGAAACGCCGCACACGGACATCCTGCGCCCCTCTCGGCGACAGAACTGGTGCGCGGTGTTATTTTTGTCACGGTCAGGCGTTGCATCGCTCCGCGCTTGGCTATAATTCGCGGGATTTTTCCCAATTGGAGATCTGCATGGAAAGCATCGAACAGCGCGTCAAGAAGATCGTCGCTGAACAACTTGGCGTCAACGAAGCCGAGATCAAGAACGAATCCTCCTTCCTTGACGACCTCGGTGCCGATTCGCTCGACATGGTCGAACTGGTCATGGCCCTCGAAGACGAATTCGAGACCGAGATCCCCGACGAAGAGGCCGAAAAGATCACGACCGTGCAACAAGCGATTGACTACATCAATTCGCACGGTAAGCAGTAAGCTCAGCCTATATCGTTCTGGTTGCCCGAGCCTGACCTCGGCCAACCGGGAATCGGGGCGGTTTCAGGAATTTGCCGTGTGGTCCACCTGCGGGATGGGGCGTCGTAATGCCTCACTCGCTTTCGTGTGGTCCACACGCGCAGTGCATCCCGAAAACCGCCTTTCTTTTGTCTGTTTGAGGAGTCATCCGTGAAGCGACGTGTCGTCATCACCGGCCTGGGTATCGTTTCCCCCGTAGGAAATGATCTGACCACCGCTTGGGACAATATCGTCAACGGACGTTCTGGCATCAGCCGTATCACCCGTTTCGATCCCTCGGCCATCACCACCCACATTGCCGGCGAAGTCAAAGACTTCGACATCAGCACCTACGTTTCGGCCAAGGAAGCCCGCCAGATGGATACGTTCATCCATTACGGCCTGGCTGCCGGGATGCAGGCATGGCGCGATTGCGGCCTGGAAGTCACCGAAGCCAATGCCGAGCGCATCGGCGTGATCGTGGGCTCCGGCATCGGCGGCCTGCCGCGCATCGAAGAAACCCAGGTTGAATACCTGGCCAAGGGACCTCGGCGCATTTCGCCGTTCTTCGTCCCGGGTTCGCTGATCAACCTGATTTCCGGCCATCTGTCGATCACCTACGGCATGAAGGGCCCCAGCTACGCCGTGGTGTCGGCTTGCACCACGGGCCTGCATTGCATCGGCGATGCGGCGCGCCTGATCGAATACGGCGATGCCGACGTGATGGTCGCCGGTGGCGCCGAATCGACCGTTTCGCCGCTGGGCATTGGCGGCTTTGCCGCGATGCGCGCCTTGTCGACCCGCAACGATGATCCTCAGACGGCGTCGCGTCCCTGGGATCGCGACCGCGACGGCTTCGTCCTGGGCGAAGGCGCGGGCGTGCTGGTGCTGGAAGAATACGAGCATGCCAAGAAGCGCGGCGCGCGCATCTACGGCGAACTCGCCGGCTACGGCATGAGCTCGGACGCTCACCACATCACGGCTCCGGACAAGGACGGCCCGCGCCGCGGCGTCATGAACGCCCTGCGTAACGGCGGCCTGAACCCCGAAGACATCCAGTACGTCAATGCGCACGGCACGTCGACGCCCCTGGGCGACAAGAACGAAACCGATGCGCTGAAGCTGGCGTTTGGCGATCACGCCAAGAAGCTGGTGGTCAATTCGACCAAGTCGATGACCGGCCACTTGCTGGGCGCCGCGGGCGGCATCGAAGCCGTGTTCACGACCCTGGCCGTGTACAACCAGGTTTCGCCTCCGACGATCAACATCTTCAATCAAGATCCGGAATGCGATCTGGATTACTGCGCCAACGAGGCGCGGCAGATGAAGATCGAAGTCGGCCTGTCCAACTCGTTCGGCTTTGGCGGCACCAACGGCTCGATGGCCGTTCGCCGGGTCTGATTTGGAAGGCTCGGTCGGGGAGCGTTGGTCGTTTCGCGTACCTGTCTCCCAGCCCGGAAGCGCGTCCGCGCTCTTCGGGCTGGCGCTGGCCGCGGCCAGCGCCAGCGCGATGACAGCGGCCTCCTGGCATGGGCAGGCCTGGATGGCGGCGGCGTTGCTTGCGCTTCTGTTCGTGCTGGCCGGCCTGTTACACTCGGCACGGAGCACCCCGTCCCCGGTAACGGCGCTACGCACCGCAACCGGGACTGGCCGCTGGCAGGTGCGCCGGCCGCAAGGCTGGCAAGATGCGCTGCTGGTGGACCAGCAGCGGGGCCCTGCCTGGCTGACGCTCACTTTGCAGCCCTTGCCCACCGGGAGTACGGCCTTTACCACTAGCAAAATCACTCTCACCGTCTGGCGGCAGACGCTGCGACCCGAATCCTGGCGGCGCCTGCGCCTGCTCGCGGATGCGGCGCGGCGCGCGCGTCCGGCGCTCCGTCCGCAGGAGGCCTCATGAGCGAGCGTGAAGTCGACGCCGAGCTCGTCGCGCGCGTCCAGCGGGGCGACAAAAAGGCGTTCGATCTACTGGTGCTCAAGTACCAGCGCAAGATCCTGCGCCTGCTCGCCCGGATGATCCGCGATCCCGCCGAGATCGAGGACGTCGCCCAGGAAGCCTTCATCAAGGCCTACCGTGCCTTGCCCCAGTTCCGGGGGGAAAGCGCCTTCTACACCTGGCTATACCGCATTGCCATCAATACGGCCCGGAATTGGCTCGCCTCCCAGGGGCGGCGCCCCAGCGCGCCAAATGCGATAGAAACGGAAGATGGTGAAACTTTTAACGAAACCGACAACCTAACCGATATAAGCACGCCGGAATCCATGGTTGCCAGCCGCGAAATCGCCGAGACGGTGAACGCGGCCATTGAGGAATTGCCTGAAGAATTGCGCACCGCAATTGTCCTGCGTGAAATCGAAGGTATGAGTTACGAAGACATCGCCCAGAGCATGGATTGCCCGATTGGTACGGTGCGCTCCCGCATTTTTCGTGCGCGCGAAGCCATTGCCACCAAGTTGCGTCCATTGCTCGACACCGATGTCGAGCGTCGCTGGTAAGGAGTGGCAGTCATGCAAACAGCAGCCAAATCCGTTGAGATCGCCGAGTCCTCCTGGGAGGAATCGGTCTCCGCCTGGATGGACGGAGAGGATTCCGACGATATTCTTCCCAGTCTGTTGTCCAAAGAGGGACGTCAGACCTGGGACACCTATCATCTGATCGGTGATTCCCTGCGTAATTCCGACCTGGCGCTGACGCCCAGCGCGGCCTTCCAGGCCCGGCTGGCACGGGCGCTGGACGCGGAATTGCCCATCGTAGCGGCGCCCCGGCGCCGCTCGCCTTTGCGCATGGGTCTGTCCGGCCTGGCCGTGGCGGCGGCAGTCGCGACGGTCGCCTGGGTGGCGCAGCCGTATGTAACGGGTGTGCCCGCCACTGAAGTACGCGTGCTGGCCGACGCCAGCTCCCCGGCTGCGGCCTCCGACGATTCGGGCTTGCGCGACTACCTGGAGGCCCATCGCCAGATGGCGGGTCCCAGCGCGGTGCGGCAGGTGTCGTTCGAAGCCGGAGCGGGACGTTGATGGCGCTTGTGCTTCCGTCTCGCTGGCCGGTGCTGGGACGCGCTGCCTCATGGCAGGCGCACCGTGCCGGCTGGTTCGCTGCAACGCTCCTGGCTGCTTTCCTGGCCGCGCATGAACCCGCCGCGGCCGCGGGCGCCACGCCGGCAGGCCAGACAGACGATGTCGTGCAACTGCTTTCCCGCATCCAGCAGGCGGCGCGCAAGCAGGACTACGCCGGCGTCTTCATGTACCAGCAAGGCGAGATGATCCAGTCGTCGCGCCTCGTGCACGTGCTGGACGGCACGGGCGAGCGCGAACGCCTCGAGATCCTCGACGGCCAGCCCCGCGAATACCTGCGCCACAACGACGACGTGCAGTGCCTGATTCCCGAGCGCAAGACCGTCCTGGTCGAACGCCGCCGCGGCGACCGTTTTCCGGGCCTGCTGCTGGGCGATCCGGCCAATCTGTCCGAGCACTACAAGATCCGCACCGAGCCAGCCCTGCATCGCGTGGCCGGCCGCGAATGCCGCCTGATCACCATCGAACCGCTGGATAAACTGCGCTACGGGTACCGCCTGTGCGCGGACGTCGAGACCAACCTCCTGCTGAAGGCCCAGACCCTGAATGCCTCGCGGGGCGTGGTCGAGCAGGTGTCCTTCACCTCGCTGCGGCTGGGGTCGGAAGTGGATCCGCAATCGCTGTCCTCGCGCTGGAACACGCGCGACTGGAAGGTGCTCGAGCCTAGCATGAAGCCCGTGGACCTTGCGGCGCAGGGGTGGCGCATTCCGGCGCCCAAGGGATTCAAGGCGATCATGCAGGTGGCGCGCTCCATGGGGCGCGGCTCGCCCGTGAGCCAGATGGTGCTGTCCGACGGCCTTGCCGCGATTTCCGTGTTCATCGAACCCTACGACAACCAGCGCGGCCATCCTCCGCCGCATGGCGCGGCCCAGCGGGGCGCGATCAATGTCTACGGCGCGCGCATCGCGGATTTCTGGCTGACGGCGGTGGGCGAAGTCCCCGCGGCCACGCTGGAGCAGCTTGCGCAAGCCACTGAGTACGTGCCTCCCGCACCCGCGGCAGCCGCACCGGCGGAGGCAGGATCCAAGTGATCCTGCCCGTCCGCAAGCAGTAATTTCGGAGTCACCACTTATGAAAGCAATGACGGTCTCGAACGCTACTTTCCGGCGCTTTGTCGCGGCTGTCGCGGCGGGTGTGATGCTGTCCGCCGCCTACGTTCCGGTATCTGCCGCGCAGACGCCGCCCGCGGCGGTCGGCCTGCCCGACTTTACGGCCATCGTTGAAAAGGCCGATCCCGCGGTCGTCAACATCCGCACCACGGCCACGGTGCCGGTGCGGGGCGGCGGCACCGGTCCTGGCGGCAGCGACCCCTACGAACTGTTCCGCTGGTTCTTCGGGCCGGAGTTCCAGCCCCCGGGCGGCGGCCAGCCGTCGCCCAATCCGCGCCAGCGCCCGCAGCCTTCCCAGCCGGAAGAGCGCACGGTGCCGCGCGGCGTCGGTTCAGGATTCTTCATTTCCTCCGACGGCTACATCCTGACCAACAACCACGTGGTGGTGGATGCGACGGACATCTATGTCACCCTGACCGACGGGCGCGAGTTCAAGGCCAAGGTCATCGGCACCGACGAACGCACGGACGTGGCGCTCATCAAGATCGAAGCCAAGGACATGACCCCGCTGGTCATCGGCGACCCCAAGAAGCTGAAGAAAGGGCAGTGGGTGCTGGCCATCGGTTCGCCGTTCGGCCTGGATTCGACGGTGACGTCGGGCATCGTCAGCGCCATCGGCCGGGACACCGGCGAATACCTGCCGTTCATCCAGACCGACGTCGCGGTCAATCCCGGCAATTCGGGCGGTCCGCTGATCAACCTGGACGGCGAGGCCGTGGGCATCAATTCGCAGATCATTTCGCGCAGCGGCGGCTTCATGGGCATCTCGCTGGCCATTCCGATCGACGAGGCGATGCGCGTGGTGGATCAGCTGCGCACCACAGGCAAGGTCACCCGCGGCCGCGTCGGCGTGCAGATCGGCGAAGTCGGCAAGGACGTGGCCGAAGCCATCGGCCTGCCCAAGGCCGAGGGTGCGCTGGTCAGCAGCGTGGAAGCCGAAGGTCCGGCCGAGCAGGCGGGCGTGCAGCCGGGCGACGTGATCCTCAAGTTCAACAATGAGCCGATCAAGCGCTGGTCCGACCTTCCCCGCATCGTGGGCGAGACCAAGCCGGGCACCCGCGCCGACATGGAAGTCTGGCGCAAGGGCAAGAGCATGACACTGTCGGTCAAGGTGGGCGAGATCCCCGCCGAGAAGACGGCCGCGGCCGGCAAGAAGGCGGCGCCCGTGCCCGAGGTCACCAATGCGCTGGGCCTGAGCGTGGTGGATGTGCCCGCCGACGTCCAGAAGAAGCTGCGCATCAAGGGCGGCGTGCAGGTGAAGGTCGCCGAGGGCGCGGCCGGGAAGGCGGGCCTGCAGGAAGGCGACATTGTGTTGGCTCTGAACGACACCGACGTCACCGGCGCCAAGCAGTTCGGAGAACTCGTCGGCAAGCTCGACAAGACCCGTTCGGCCGGCCTGCTGGTGCGCCGCGGAGACCAGACGCAGTGGGTGGCGGTGCCGGCGTCGAAGTGATCGGAGCCTTCGGGCAAATAAAATGGCCCAAGACCAGCTAAAATGGCTGGTTGCCACAAGAGGGGGCGCCAGGCGCCCCCTCGTTTTTGTCCGGGCCCAGCCCGTCAGCGCCCTACACGCCGGCCGTGTGTACTCCGGCGGCGGTGTCATCCGGCAGTGTGCCGACCGTTCCGTCCCTTATAAATTCAAGCATGCAGCATATCCGCAACTTCTCCATCATTGCCCACATCGATCACGGCAAGTCGACCCTGGCCGATCGCCTGATCCAGCGCTGCGGCGGGCTGGCGGATCGCGAAATGTCTGCGCAGGTCCTCGATTCCATGGAAATCGAGCGCGAGCGCGGCATCACCATCAAGGCCCAGACGGCTGCCCTGCATTACAAGGCGCAGGACGGCAAGATCTACAACCTGAACCTGATCGACACCCCGGGGCACGTGGACTTCTCGTATGAGGTCAGCCGTTCCCTGTCCGCGTGCGAAGGCGCGCTGCTGGTGGTGGACGCGTCGCAGGGCGTGGAAGCGCAGACGGTGGCCAACTGCTACACCGCCATCGAACTGGGCGTGGAAGTCGTGCCGGTGCTGAACAAGATGGATCTGCCGCAAGCCGATCCGGAAGGCGCGCGCCAGGAAGTCGAGGACGTGATCGGCATCGACGCCACGGACGCCGTGCTGGCCAGCGCCAAGACCGGCATGGGCATCGACGAGATCCTGGAGACCATTGTCGCCAAGGTCCCGGCCCCCAAGGGCGATCCCGAGGCGCCGCTGCAGGCGCTGATCATCGACTCGTGGTTCGACAACTACGTGGGCGTGGTCATGCTGGTGCGCATCATCAACGGCGTGCTCAAGCCCAAGGACAAGATCCTGCTGATGGCGTCCGGCGCCACCCACCTGTGCGAGCAGACCGGCGTGTTCACGCCGAAGTCGCAGCAGCGCCCGCACCTGTCGGCGGGCGAGGTGGGCTTCATCATCGCCGGCATCAAGCAGCTGGAAGACGCCAAGGTCGGCGACACGGTCACGCTCGCCAACAAGCCCGCGGCCAGTCCGCTGCCCGGCTTCAAGGAAGTCAAGCCGCAGGTGTTCGCCGGCCTGTATCCGGTGGAAAGTTCCGAATACGATCAACTGCGCGACTCGCTCGAAAAGCTCAAGCTCAACGACGCGGCGCTGATGTTCGAGCCCGAAGTCTCGCAGGCGCTGGGCTTTGGCTTCCGCTGCGGCTTCCTGGGCCTCTTGCACATGGAAATCGTGCAGGAGCGCCTCGAGCGCGAATTCGACATGGACATCATCACCACCGCGCCGTCGGTGGTGTACGAGGTCGAGCAGCGCGATGGTTCCGTGATCACCGTGGAAAGCCCCTCGCGCATGCCCGAGATCGGCAAGATCCAGGATATCCGCGAGCCCATCGTGAAGGTCACGCTGTTCATGCCGCAGGACTACGTGGGTCCGGTCATGACGCTGTGCAACAACAAGCGCGGCGTGCAGGTCAACATGAGCTACCACGGCCGCCAGGTCCACCTCGTGTACGAAATCCCGCTCGCCGAGATCGTGCTGGACTTCTTCGACAAGCTGAAGTCGGTGTCGCGCGGCTATGCCTCGATGGACTACGAATTCCTGGAATACCGCTCGGCGGACGTGGTGCGCGTGGACCTGCTGATCAACAACGACCGCGTCGATGCGCTGGCCGTCATTGTCCACCGCAGCAATGCGCGCCACCGCGCCCGCGACGTCGTCACCCGCATGCGCGGCCTGATCCCGCGCCAGATGTTCGACGTCGTGATCCAGGCGGCCATCGGCGCCGAGATCATCGCGCGTGAAAACGTGAAGGCGCTGCGCAAGAACGTGCTGGCCAAGTGCTACGGCGGCGACATCTCGCGCAAGAAGAAGCTGCTGGAAAAGCAGAAGGCTGGCAAGAAGCGCATGAAGCAGGTGGGCAGCGTGGAAATCCCGCAGGAGGCGTTCCTGGCCATCCTGCAAGTGGAAGACAAATAGAACCAAAAAGAAGGCGGTTAGCTGATGAGTTGGAACTTTGCCCTGATCTTGTTTGTTCTGCTGGTCGTGACCGGCATTATCTGGGTGCTTGATCTGGCGGTGCTGCGCAAGGGGCGCGAGCGCCGCGCGCAGGCCGTGATGGCGCAGTACGACGCCGCTTTGGTCGGCGATGCCCAGGAGGCCGAACGCCTGCGCCGCGAAGCCGGCGACGCCGCGCGGCGCGTGCCGTGGTGGATCGAATACGCGGTCAGCTTCTTCCCCGTCATCCTGTTCGTGTTCATGCTGCGTTCGTTCGTGGTGGAGCCGTTCCGTATTCCGTCGGGGTCGATGCTGCCCACGCTGCAGTCGGGCGACCTGATCCTGGTGAACAAGTTCAGCTATGGCCTGCGCCTGCCGGTGATCGACAAGAAGATCATCCCCGTGGGCTCGCCGCAGCGCGGCGATGTCTTCGTCTTCCGCTATCCGGTGGATCCGGACGTCGACTACATCAAGCGCGTGGTGGGCCTGCCCGGCGACGAAATCGCCTACCTGGACAAAAAACTGTACGTGAACGGCGAATTGGTGCCGCATGTGCGCGACGGCGACTATTTCGAGCCGGATCGGGTTTCCTATATTGCCCAATATAAAGAGAAGTTGGGCGACGTTGAGCACAAGATCCTGCTGGATGAGGGCAAGCCGCAGGAATATTCCCCGATGTGGCAATTTCCCAACCGCCAAAACTGCCAATACAGCCGCAATGGGGTACGCTGCAAAGTACCCGAAGGGAATTTTTTCGCCATGGGCGATAATCGGGATAACAGCGCGGACAGCCGGTACTGGGGCTTCGTACCTGAATCCAATATCGTCGGCCGCGCCTTCTTCATCTGGATGAACTTCAGCGATCTCAGCCGTATCGGCCGATTCAACTGATTATGTCGCTAGCCACGCTAGAAAACCGCCTGGACCACCACTTCGGTGATCCGGCCTTGCTTGAACAGGCCCTGACGCATCGCAGCCATGGTGCGCGCCATAACGAGCGGCTGGAATTCCTTGGGGATTCCGTGCTGAACTTCGTCGTGGCGGCGATGCTGTTCGAACGCTATTCAAAAATCGACGAAGGCGATCTGTCGCGCCTGCGGGCCAATCTGGTCAAGCAGGCGTCATTGGCGGATATCGCCCAGCGCCTGGAACTGTCGCAGTATCTGCGGCTGGGCGAAGGCGAACTCAAGAGCGGGGGCTTTCGCCGCCCGTCCATCCTGGCCGACACCGTCGAAGCAATCTTCGGCGCGGTCTTCCTGGATGCCGGCTTCGATGCCGCCCGTCGCGTGATCGTGCGCCAGTACCAGCCGGTGCTGGCCTCGGTGGATCCCAAGACCCTGGGCAAGGACGCCAAGACCTTGCTGCAGGAATTCCTGCAGGGCCGCAAGCTGGCCCTGCCGCTGTATACGGTGGTGGCCACGCACGGCGCGGCCCACAGCCAGCAGTTCGAAGTCGAATGCGCCATTCCGGCGCTCGATATCAAGGTGATGGCGCCCGGCGCCAGCCGCCGCGCCGCCGAACAGTCGGCGGCCAAGCTGGCGCTGGAGGCCGCGCTGGCCGTCAGCCCGGCAACCAAGGCTGCCCGCAAGTCGGGCAAGGCGCGCAAAACCGCGCAATTGTCGCTGCCCGTGGCAGTGGCTCAAGAGACTAAATGAGCGATACCCCTTTTCGTACCGGCTTCGTTGCCATCGTCGGCCGTCCCAATGTGGGCAAGTCCACGCTGACGAACGCCCTGATCGGTTCCAAGATCTCCATTGTGTCGCGCAAGGCGCAGACCACTCGCCACCGTATCCACGGCGTGCTGACGCGCGAGCACGAACAGTTCGTATTCGTCGACACGCCCGGCTTCCAGACCCGCCACGGCGGCGCGATGAATCGCATGATGAACCGCGTCGTCACGCAGGCCCTGGCCGACGTCGACGTGGTGGTGCACGTGGTTGAAGCCGGCAAGTGGTCCGAAGGGGACGCCAAGCTGCTGCCGTTGCTGCCCAATCCGGAACGCACGATCCTGGTCGTCTCCAAGATCGATGCGCTGAAGAACCGCGACGACCTGTTCGCTTTCGTTTCCAAGATCATGGCGTTGCATCCGTTCGGCGCCGTGGTGCCGGTCAGCGCCACGAAGAACCAGCAGCTGGACCAGTTGCTGGAAGAAATCGCGTCGCGCCTGCCGGAAGGCGAGCCGATGTTCGAAGAGGACACGCTGACCGACCGCCCCATGCGCTTCATCGCCGCCGAACTCGTGCGCGAGAAGATCTTCCGCCTGGTTGGCGACGAACTGCCCTACGGTTGCACCGTCGTCATCGAACAGTGGGAAGAGACTGCCAAGGGCGCCAGCATCAACGCCTGCGTGGTGGTCGAGCGCGACAGCCACAAGCCCATCCTCCTGGGCACGGGCGGCATGCACATGAAGCGTATCGCCACGGAGGCGCGGCAGGACATTGCCAAGCTGCTGGACAAGCCGGTGCACCTGGAGGTCTACATCAAGGTGCGCAAGGGCTGGTCCGACCGCGAGGGTGCGCTGCGCGACCTGGGATATGAGTAGAAGGGCGCCTCGCGTCCAGGATCGCCCGGGATTCATGCTGCACGCCACGGCGTGGCGTGAAACTTCCCTGATTGTTCAGACCTTCTCGCGCGATCATGGCTGCGTGGCCATGGTCGCCAAGGGCGCCAAGCGCCCGTATTCCGTCCTGCGTCCCGTGCTGTCCGCCTTCCAGCCGCTGCTGCTGTCCTGGACAGGCAACGGCGAAGTCAAGACGCTGACGCGCGCCGAGATCGCCGGCATCCGCCCGCTTGCTGGTTCGGCCCTGATGTCGGCGTGGTACATGAACGAACTGCTGCTGCGGCTGCTTCCGCGCGAAGACGCGCATCCGCTGCTGTTCGACGCCTACGACATGGCCCTGCAGCAATTGTCCGGCGGCACCCGCGCGGCCGGCGCACTGCGCCGCTTCGAATGGACCTTGCTGCGCGAGACGGGCTATGGGGTGGACGAGGCGCCTCCCGATTTCGACGATCCCGTGATCGAGCCCGCGCTGCGCACCGATCTGCGCGCGCGTCTGGCCGAGAACCTGGCAGGCCGCCCGCTGTCGACGCGGCGTGTGCTGCTGGACCTGCAGCGCATCTGAATTCCCGACAGGCGGCCCATGACCTTTACGCTCAAGCAGGTCGAGACCTTCCGCACTGTCTACGAAACGGAAAGCGTGACGGCCGCCGCCCGGCGGCTGGATGTGTCGCCCGCCACCGTCAGCGCCACGCTGGCCGCGCTGGAGGCCAGCATCGAGCTGCGACTGTTCGAACGGGTGCGCCAGCGCATGCAGCGCACGCCCGAGGCCACGCTGCTGTACGAGGAAATCCGCCGGCTGAATGTCGGCCTGGAAAGCCTGGGCCGCAAGATCCGCGCGATCCGCGGCGCGGACCAGCCGCGGCTGCGCATCGGCTGCATCCATGCCTACAGCGGCGCCATCGTCAGCGATGCCATCTCGCGCTTTCGCGCGCGCTATCCCGACACGCCGCTTTATCTGCAGATCCGCGATTCCAATACCCTTCGCGACATGGTCGTGTCGGGCGAGCTGGACCTGGCGGCGGTCGCCGACGAATCCGAACTGGAAGGCCTGCGCGGGCACCGGCTGGCCAGCCTGCGCGCGGTGGCCGTGTTTCCGGCCGGGCATGCGCTGGCGCGCCTGGAGTCAGTGGATTTCGCGCATCTGGCGGATGCGGATGTGATTGCCCTGAACGCCGAGGACGGCTCGCGCAAGCGCCTGGATGCCTTGCTGCGCCAGGCGGGCCTTAGCCTCAGGGTGGCGATAGAAACGCCGTACTCCAGCACCGTCTGCCAGCTGGCGCTGGCCGGGCACGGTGTCGGCATCGCCAACCCCGCGACGGCGCTGGGCATGGAGGCGGCGGGGCTGTGCTACCGCCCGCTGGCGGCGCCCGTGCATTTCGAATGCCACATGATCCTGCATGGCACCCGGCCGTTGTCCGAAGCCGGCAAGTTCTGGGCGACGTGCCTGCGCGGGGCGCTGGCGCCGCTGGTCGAGCGCTTCGGCGTGTAGGTCCCGCGAGGCTCGTCGTCGCTTAGCCGCGGCGCCCGTCGGACGTGAGGATCAGCACCACGGAAGATTCGGCGTCCAGCATGCCCGCCAGCCGGAGCCGGGATACGGCCGCGAGCCCCGCGGCGGAAGACAGTTCCGCGCCCAGCCCCATGCGCTCCAGCCGCTGCCGCGCCTTGCCCGCTTCGGCGTCCGGGGTTTCCACCGGCACGCCGCCCGAGCGCGCGAGCGCCTCCAGCGCCTGCAGCGTGCACGTGCCGCCAGCGATGGAGTACTGTTCCGTCG
Source organism: Achromobacter spanius (assembly GCF_039673305.1). Taxonomy (GTDB): domain Bacteria; phylum Pseudomonadota; class Gammaproteobacteria; order Burkholderiales; family Burkholderiaceae_B; genus Achromobacter; species Achromobacter spanius_F. The sequence goes on along the minus strand of NZ_JBDJLJ010000014.1, from coordinate 56,507 downwards.
CGCTTTCCCACTGGCCGCGCGCATCGCCCGTGGCCAGTGCGCGGGACAGGCGGGCATAGGGCTCCACCGCGTGCAGCCGGGGCAGGCGCGCGATGCGGCCCGTCTGGTGCAGATGCTGCCAGCCCAGGTAGATGCCCCAGAGCAGGTCGCCGCGCGCCGTCGGCACGATGATGTCGGTGGGCAGGCCGCAATCGTCCAGGATCTCTTGCGCGATGGGCTTGTAGCCCTCGACGCCGTAGGGGTGCGTGCCCACCGGCGGGTTCAGGTAGTTGGTGCCGGCGAACGCGCCGTGGTTGCGGCACAGGTCCTGGACGTACGGCCAGCGGCCCAGGCTGTCCTCGAAGGCGCGCAGGCGCGCGCCGAAGCGCTCCATGGCTTCGCGTTGCAGGGGCGGGCAGTTGCGGGTGATGGCGATGTCGGCCTGCAGGCCGGCGGCGGCGCAGTAGGCGGCCAGCGACACGCCGGCATTGCCGCTGGAGGCCGCGGCCACGCGTTCGGCGCCGGCCAGGCGCGCCCGCGACACCAGTTGGGCCGCCATGCGGTCCTTGTGGCTGCCGGTGGGATTGGCGCTTTCGCACTTGATCCACAGTTGCCCGACGCCTTCGGCGCGCGCCAGGTCCGGCGCGTCCAGGCTGGGGGTGCCGCCTTCGCCCAGGGTGACGGGCGCGAGCACGGGCAAGGGAATGGCGAGGTCGTGCCCGGCGGGGGAATACAGGCATTCCAGCGTGGCGGGATGGCCCGCCGCGAGGCAGTCCGGGCAGCCTTCGGGGTAGTCGCCGGCAGGCCAGAGGCTTGCGCAGCGGATGCAGCGCAGGTTGGACAATCGGGGGTTCATCTGCATGGATCAGTATCTTGAAGCAAGGGAGTCCAGGGGAAGGGCCGGCGCGACCTGCAGCAGGCAGTCGCCGTCGTCGCTGCGGGCGATGGGCCGCAGGCACACCACGGTGCCCGCCTGAGGGCTGAGCAGGGCGCGCATGGGGCTGTCCGGGCGTGCGGGTTCAATCAGGCGGCCGACGGGCGCAAGCGCGCAGACCGCCTGCCCGAGTTCGACGCTGGGGATGAACACGCCGGGCTCTCGCGCGCGCAGCGTGGCGGCGGGCGCGTCCAGGTCGTAGAGCCGCACTTCCGCGTCGCGTGGCGGGGTGCGCGCCGGCAGCAGCCCCAGTTCGGCCAGGCAGCCCAGCAGGCCTTCGCGGCAGCGGTCCGCCAGCGACTGGCTGGTTTCCCTGCCGCCGCCGATCTCCGCGCTCAGGCGCAGGATGCCATGCCGGCTGGCCGCGGCCGGCATGGAGCCAACTTCGCCGCCGCGGAAGAACATGCAGTGGGGCAAGCCGAAAGCGCGCGCCAGCGCCGGGAGGCGGGCGTCGTAGGCGTCGTCGCCGTAGCGCGTGATTACCGAAGACGGAAGGTAGCGCAGCGAGGCGCCGCCGCTGTGCACGTCCACCATGGCCTGCACGCGGGGCAGCAGTCGGGCTTCCAGCGCGGCGGCCACGCTTTCCGTGTAGCCGCGCGCGGGGGCGCCGAGGAACGCGCGGTTCAGGTTGCCGCCGTCGGAGGGCGACAGCCGCGTGCCGGCCAGCGACGCCTCCGCATTGACGGCAGGCAGCAGATAGACCGTGCCGCGCTGCAGGATATCCGGCAGCGCATGCCAAAGGTCCAGGATCGCCGCCTGGCCTTCCCATTCATCCCCATGCACGCCGGCGATCAGGGCAACGGCGGGTCCCGGACCCGCCTCCACCCGCAGCACGGGGATGGTGACGCGGCGGTAGGCCGACGCGTTGGTGGCGGCGGCCACGGTAAAGTCTTCGCGGCTTACGCGGACCATGCGGTGGCTCCCATGTGTGCCGGCGCCGGACTCAATCCAGCGTGGCGGCCTTGATGATGCTCTCCCATTTGGGCAGCTCCTTGCGAATCTGGGTCTCTACGTCCTGCGGCGTTCCGCCCAGCGGTTCCTGGGAGCGGCTGCGCAGTTCGCGGCTGACGCTGTGCGAACGCAGCGCCTGGTTCATCGCGGAATTCAGCCGGGCGATGGCGGCCTTGGGGGTGCCCGCCGGCGCGACCAGGGCGCTCCAGGCGGACTGCTCGTAATTCGGATAGCCCTGCTCGGCCACCGTCGGCACGTCCGGGTTGGACGCCGCGCGGTTCCGGGTCGTGACGGCGAGCGCGCGCAGCCGCCCGTCCTTCAGGTTGCCGATCAGGGGCGGCAGGTTTTCCATCATTGAGTCGACGTGGCCGCCCAGCAGGTCGGAGAGCTGCGCGGCCGTCGCCTTGTAGGGAATCTGGCGGACCGCGGCGCCAGTCTGGGCGATGAACAGCTTGACGCCGACTTCGCTGGTGGTGCCCGGGTCCGCCGAGGTCATGGTCAGGCGGTCGGGCTGGGCGCGGCTGGCTTCGATGAAGCCCTTCAGGTCGCGATACGGCGAAGCGGCGTTCACCACGATGACGTTGGGCGTTTCGGCCACCAGGCCGATCGGCGCCACGTCGCGGTCCAGGTCATAGAGCTGCTGCTTGAACAGGAAACGGTGCAGCACCAGCGTGCCCACGTGCGCGTAGCCGATGGTGTAGCCGTCCGCCGGGGCGCGCACCACGGCCTGGGTCCCGATGCGGCCGCCGGCGCCGACGCGGTTCTCGATGACCACGGGCTGGCCCAGCAGCCGGCTCATTTCCTGGCCGACGAGTCGGGCGGTGATGTCCGCGTTGCCGCCCGCCGCGGCCGGCACGATCAGCGTGATCGCGCGTTCGGGGTAGTCGGCATGCGCGTGGGGCGCGGCTAGGCAAAGCAGCAGGGCGGCAAGGCAGGCGGAGCGTTTCATGACGATTCCCGAGGCGTTGAGGGCAGCGCCATTGTGCGGCGGCCCTGCGCGGAATCCGTTTGTTTTTATAAGATGGATATTTAAGAAAATCTAACGATTTTCCGAGTTGCGCTGGTCCGCCTGCCTGCCCAGGGCGAACCCGACGGCGGCAGCAGCCAGGGCCACGAAGGCGCCCAGCAGCGCGATCAGCGACGCCCCGTAGCCCAGCATGTCGAGCCCCGCCTTGACCCAGCCGCTGGCCGCGTCGCCGCCCCGGTAGACCACGGTGTCGATGACGTTCTTGGTCTTGTATTTGTCTTCGGGCGATACCGCGGTGAACAGCATTTCCCGCCCTGGCCTGATCAGGGCGTATTCGCCGGCCCGGCGCAGGATCATGGCGCCCGCCAGCACCGCGAAGACGGGGAAGGCGGCCAGCGCCAGGAACGCCAGCGCCACCGCAAGCGGCACCGCGGTCAGCAGGAAGCGCAGGCCCAGGCGGGCGGCCACGCGGCCCGTAATGAAAATCTGCGACAGCAGCGCCAGCGTCTGCACGGTGAAGTCCAGCGCGCTGAAGACGCGGATGCGCTGGGCCGTATCCGGAAACGCATCGGCGACCAGCCGCGCCTGCTCCATATACAGAAAGGTGTTGAGCGTGGCCAGCAGCACCACCAGCAGCGAGATGCCCAGCAGATAGCGCGACTGGAATATGCGCGTGATGCCGGCGAGGATCGTGCCCTCGATCGGCCGCTGCATGTCTTCGGTGGCGACATCCGTGCGCGTGGCCGCCCGCCAGCGCAGCAGCCATTGCTTGAGCGGCAGCGTGGCCGTCAGCAAGAGCGCGGACAGGAGCAGCAGGCCCGCGGGGCCCAAGGCGCCCGCGAGCAGCGCGCCCAGCAGCGGACCGCAGAGCCCGCCGGCGCTGGCGCCCGCGGCGATCAGCGCGAACAGCCGCTTGGCCGAATCCATGCGGAACACGTCGGCCATCAGGCTCCAGGCGATGGAGACAACGAACAGGTTGAATACCGACAGCCAGACGTAGAACGTGCGCGCGGCCCAGATGCTGCCCGGCCGCAGGTGTAGCAGCAGGGCGAACCCGGCCATGGTCAGGGCGAACAGGGCGTAGACCCAGGTCACGAGGGTGGCGCGCGGGACGCGGGCGGAAATCCAGCCGAACAGCGGCACCACGGCCAGCGTGGCGACGAAGGTGGCGGTGAACAGCCATTGCAGCTGGTTCACGCCGGCCTGGATGCCCATGGTCTCGCGGATCGGGCGCAGCATGAAATAGCCGCAGAACAGGAAGAAGAAAAAGGCGAAGCCGCACGCGGCGGGGGCCAGTTCGTCTTCTCCTATGCCCAGGGCCCGCGCCGCCCGGGTGCGCCAGGATGCCAGGACGGCCGCCATGGCGTCAGGCGAGCAGCGCGGCGATGCGTTCGCGCATGGCCGCGTCGGGCTGGCGGCCGAAGCCCGCCCGGGCGTTGTCCGCCATGTTGGCGGGCTTGGACGTCGCGGGTATGACGGCGGTGACGGCCGGATGGCCGATGATGAATTTCAGGAAGAGCTGCGCCCAGGAGGTGCAGTCGATTTCCGCGGCAAGCGTAGGCAGTTCCACGCCTTTGACCTGGCGGAACAGCGCCCCGTCCTGGAACGGCCGGTTGATCAGCACCGCCACGCCGTTGGCCTGACACGCCGGGAGCAGGCGCTTTTCCGCGCTGCGGGCGCCCACCGACAGGTTGATCTGCAGGAAGTCGGGCTTTTCCCGCTCGACCAGCTCGGTCAGTTCGTCGTGGGCATGGTCGGTGTAGTGCGTGATCCCGATGTAGCGCGTCAGGCCTTGCTGCTTGAGGTCCCGCAGCAGGGCGAGCTGGTTGCGGGTGTCGATCAGGTTGTGCACCTGGATCAGGTCCAGCTTGTCGCTGCGCAGCGCCTTTTGCGATTCGCGTATCTGGCGCATCGCCGAATCATGGCCGCGCGTGCTGATCTTGGTGGCCAGGAAGACCCGGGGGCGTAGCGCGGCGTCGCGCGCCAGCAGGGTTCCGGTGACGGCCTCGGCGTCGCCGTAACTGGGGGCGGTGTCGATCAGGGTGCCGCCGGCCTGCAGCAGCGTATCCAGCACCTGGGCCAGCGGCGCCATGGCCGCCGCGTCGCCGGGCGGCACGTTGAAGGTGTCCGCGGTGCCAAGGCCGATCACCGGCAGCGTCGCGCCCGACGTGGGAATCGCTCGGGTCAGCATCGGGGGCGCGGCGAGCGTCAGCGCCGGCCACGCGGATCCGAACAGGGCGGCGCCGGCGGCGGTCTGGAGGAAGCGGCGGCGGTCTGGCATGGGCGGAGCTCCGTCAGGCAAAGAAAAAGGGCCTACATGCGAATGTAGGCCCTTGGGTACCCGTCTGGCGATCGGGTGTTACTCGCGATTGCCGCCGAAGATGCCCAGCAGCATCAGCAGGTTCGAGAAGACGTTGTAGACGTCCAGGTAGATGGCCAGGGTGGCGGAGACGTAGTTCGTTTCGCCGCCGTTGACCACGCGCTGCAGGTCGACCAGCATGAACGCTGAGAAGATGACGATGGCCAGGACCGAAATCGTCAGCATCAGCGCGGGCAGTTGCAGGAAGATGTTGGCCAGGGCCGCCACCAGAATCACGACTGCGCCGATGAACAGGAATTTCTGCAATCCCGACAGGTCGCGCTTGATGGTCGTGGCCAGGGTGGCCATCGTGCCGAAGACGATCGCGGTGCCGCCGAACGCCGTCATGACGAGCTGCGAGCCGTTGCTCATGCCCATGACGAAGCCGAGCAGGCGCGACAGCATGACGCCCATGAAGAACGTGAAGGCCAGCAGCAGGACCACGCCCAGCGAGCTGTTCTTGTTCTTTTCGATGGCGAACATCAGGCCGAAGGCGCCCACCAGGAAAACGATGGCCGACAGGCCCGGGCTGGCGCCCATGACGCGGTTGATGCCGGTATAGAGGCCGACGGCCGCGCCCAGCACCGTGGGAATCAGCGACAGGGCCAGAAGCCAGTAGGTATTGCGCAGGACCTGGTTGCGAGCGACCTCGCCCGGCGCGCCGGCCATCGAGCCGGAACGGTTAAAAGGGGACGGACGATATTCGTTCATGGAGAACTCCTGTGTACGGCAAATATGGTGATTGCCTAGAAGGCTTAGATGCGAAGGATACCTTACAGTTCCCTGAAGAATCCAGTTTTTGGAAGCTGTAGGCCGCCAGCCCGGAAGCGCTATCCCGGTCTGACGCCATTAAGCACCCGGGAGACGATGGCTGGCAACTCCGCGTCCATGCGGGCCTGGATCTGTTCGATGGCATCGGCCAGGGCCACCCGCATGAGCTGTTCGACCTCGGCTTGCAGCCGCGCCGCCAGCACGGTCGGGTCGGGCAGCGAGGCGGCCAGCTCAGGGGCGGGCGCGGATTGCGCCGGGCCGGCCTCGTCCGCCACGTCGGTCAGCAGTGGGAACGGGTCGTCGGACGCCGAATCCGCGTCGTCGGCCAGTTCCGTCAGCAGGGGCGCGTCCGCGTCGTCGCCGGCGGGTTCATAAAGCGAGGGCTCGGCCCGGTGGGTCAGGGTGGGGATGCCGGGGTCGGAAGAGCGAGAGGGCATGGAAACTCCCGAATGTCTGGATGGCGCGGCGGGCTGGCGCGCGCGCCGGGGACGGATAGGTCGATCAGCCGCCTGCGGGCTTGCGGCTCAGGTCGTGGCTTTGCGGCGCATGTCCGGCCGTCTGGTAGGTCCGCCAGCGCTGGCGGGCAGCCTGCTTGTCGTCGGGATCGTCGGAGACGATTTCAAGCAGCCGCTCGAAGGCATCGAATCCCGGCGGGCAGTCGTCGTCCAGGTTCAGCAGCCAGGGCTGCGGCTGGTCGTCCTGGCCTGCCGCCTCGGCGGCCTGGCGGGGATCGCCGGCGGTCAGCACCACCGGGGTTTCCGACGCCAGGGGATCGTTGGCCAACACATGCGGCACGAAGGCCGTGTCGTCGAATGCCCAGAGCATGCGGTCGAACGCGGCCAGGCGGGTACCGTCCTTACAGTACACCACCAGCCGCTGTCCGGCCAGGAAACGCTTGCGCACGACCTGGCAGGCCATGCGCAAGCGGTCGGGCGCGCCGAAGGCGAAGTCGATGCGCGTCATGCGGGCTTCCGGTGCAGGCGCTTCAAGCCTGGTCCAGCAGGTACTGCATCAGCAGGGGCACGGGACGTCCGGTGGCGCCCTTGTCCTTGCCGCCGCGCCACGCGGTGCCGGCGATGTCCAGGTGCGCCCAGGGATAGGCCTTGGCGAAGCGCGACAGGAAGCATGCCGCCGTGACCGCGCCGGCCGGAGGACCGCCGATGTTGGCCAGGTCGGCGAAGTTGGACTTGAGCTGTTCCTGGTAGGCGTCGTCCATGGGCATGCGCCACGCGGTGTCCAGCGACTGGCGGCCGGCGGACGCAAGCGCCTCGGCCAGGCCGTCGTCCTTGGAGAACAGGCCGCTGTTGACGTTGCCCAGGGCCACGACGCAAGCGCCGGTCAGCGTGGCGATGTCGATGACGGCAGACGGCTTGAAGCGTTCGGCGTAGGTCAGCGCGTCGCACAGGACCAGGCGGCCTTCGGCGTCGGTGTTCAGGATTTCGATGGTCAGGCCGGCCATGCTGGTGACGACGTCGCCCGGCTTGTTGGCCTTGCCGCTGGGCAGGTTCTCGCAAGCCGGGATCAGGCCGACCACGTCCAGCGGCAGCTCGAGTTCGGCCAGGGCGCGGAACGAGCCCAGGACGCTGGCGGCGCCGCACATGTCGTACTTCATTTCGTCCATGGTCGCGGCGGGCTTGAGCGAGATGCCGCCGGCATCGAAGGTGATGCCCTTGCCGACCAGCACGATCGGGCCCTGCGCCGCCTTGGCGCCTTTCTTGGCCGTCTTGGCGCCGGCATGGCGCAGGACGATGAAACGCAGCGCTTCCTCGGAGCCGCGGGCGACGGACAGGAACGAGCCCATCCCCAGCGCCTCGACCTGCTTGCGGTCCAGGACTTCGACCTTGAGCGACTTGAACTCGCGCGCCAGGCGCTTGGCGGTGTCGCCCAGGTAGGTGGGCGTGCAGATGTTGCCCGGCAGATTGCCCAGCGTGCGGGTCAGTTCCATGCCGTTGGCGATGGCGCTGCCTTCGCGCAGGCCCTTCTGGGCCTGGGCCGCGTCGGCGCGTTCAACGACCTGCACGATCTTCTTGAGCTTGGGGCGGGCATCGCGGTCGGGCTTGCCGAAGCTGGCGTCGTAATGGTAGGTGGCGCTGCCGGCCGCGATGGCGGCGCTGCGGGCGCGCGACACGACGGCGACATCGGCGATCGGGTTGGCAACCAGGGTGGAAACGCCTTCGGCGAGCTGCGCGGCGACGCAGGCCGCGGCGAACGCCTGCTCGGCCGATGCATGGGTGCGGGCCGAATATTCGTCCTGCTTGCCTAGGCCGACCAGGACCACGCGCTGCGCGGACACGCCCGGCAGATTGCGCAGCGTCAGCGTGGAGCCGGCGCGGCCGCGGAATTCGCTTTTGACCACCGAACGGACGGCGCCGTTGGAGGCGCGGTCGATGAGATCGGCGGCGGGGCTCAACACGCCGTCCGCGTACACGCCGACGGCGAGGGCGGCGGTTTTGACCTGGTGCAGGGAAGCAGTGGTCTGTGTGCTAAATTCCATGAGGGTTTCCCGTGTGCGTCTGTGTATGATGCGGTCGATTATCCCGCATATTCTCCCATGTCTCTATTTAAACGCTCGGTCGTCAGCGAGATCACCAGTCACGCTGGCGTTGTCTTTTCCACGTTGCTCATCGTGTGGCTCAGCGTGCTTCTCGTACGCCTGCTCGGCGAGGCCGCGGGCGGCAACATCGGAGCGGACGTCGTCGTGGTGCTGGCTGCGCTCTCGACCATTACCGCGCTGCCGACCATCCTGGCGGTGTCCATCTTCATCGCCGTGCTGACCACGGTGACGCGCAACTATCGTGAATCCGAAATGGTGGTGTGGTTCGCCAGCGGCCTTTCGCTTGCCGACTGGCTCAAGCCCGTGCTGCGCGTCGCGGTGCCGGTGGCGCTGGCCGTGGCCGGCCTGACGCTGGTGGCGTCGCCGTGGGCCTATCGCCAGATCGCCGAATACCACGAGCGCTTCGAGCAGCGCTCCGACCTGTCCAAGGTCACGGCCGGCCAGTTCGCCGAATCTTCCGGCGGCAACCGTGTGTTCTTCGCCGAAGACCCGGTCAATCCTTCCGATGAACTGGGCAACGTATTCGCGCGCGAGATCGGCCCCGAATGGCTCAGCGTCCTGACCGCAAGCAGCGCCCACAGCGAAACCCAGCCCAACGGCGATCGCTTCCTGGTGCTGGGCGCAGGCCACCGCTACGACCTGAAGCCGGGTACGCCTGAACTGCGGCTGGTGCACTTCGAAAAATACGGCCTGCGGCTGGAAAGCAAGTCGGGCGGCGATCCGGTGGCCGAGGCCCGCGCGGCGGCGGAGCGTTCCTCCAAGGCGCGCACCACGCCGCAGCTCATGGAAGACAATACCGACAGCAGCTGGTCGCAGGTTATGTGGCGCATTTCGCTGCCGCTGGCGGCGCTTAACCTTGCGTTGCTGGCCATTCCCCTCGGGGCGGTCAATCCGCGCCTGGGGCGGTCCGGCGACCTGCTCATCGCCGGCCTGGTCGGCCTGCTGTACATGAACCTGATCAACCTGTCGCGCGCCTGGATCTCGAGCGGCAAGCTCAGCTTCGGCCTGGGCGTCTGGGCAATCCATGGCGCGGTGGCGTTGCTGACCGCTTTCCTGCTGATGCGGCGCCTGCGCGTGAAGGCGCCCAAGAACAGCGCGTAAAGTCAGGCGGCGCAGGCCTCGCGTGCGCGGGGCCATTTGCCGGGCCGCGCGGCGGCGCCCGCTAGGGCAGGTACTTCATCGTCCCGCGGCGCCCGGCCAGCAGGTCGGCATTCTTCAGCACCGACTTGCGAATGAACTCCCACAGCGCGGTCACGCGCTTGAGCTTGCGCAGGTCTTCATGGCAGTACATCCAGAATGAGCGCGTGATCGCGATCTCGTTCTCGAGCACCGGCTTGAGCCTCGGGTCCTGCGCCGCGATGAAGCAGGGCAGGATGGCCAGCGACTGCCCCTGCAAGGCTGCGTGGTACTGCGCGACCACGCTGGTGCTGCGCAGCACCACCTTGCTTGCGGGCAGCAGGTCTTCCAGATAGCGCAGGCGTTCGCTGAACAGCAGTTCGTCGACATAGCCGATGAACGTGTGGTCGGCCAGGTCCGCGCGTTCCTGGATGGGGGCGTGGCGCGCCAGATACCCCGGCGTTCCATAGAGGCGCAGCGTGTAGTCGCACAGCTTGCTGCACACATAGGGGCCGCGCTGCGGCCGTTCGATGGTGATGGCCAGGTCGGCCTCGCGCTTGGACAGGCTGACAAAACGCGGCACCGGCAGGATATCCAGCGTGATGTGCGGGTAGCGCCGCTGGAAGTCGGCGGCCAGCGGCGTCAGCACGTAGCTGCCGAAGCCTTCCGTGGCGCCGATGCGCAGATGTCCCGACAGCGCCTGGCCGATGCCGGAGAGGTTTTCGCGCGCCGTGTGCACGACGCTTTCCATTTGCTCGGCATGGACGAAGAGGCGCTGGCCGTCGTCGGTCAGCACGAATCCGGCGCTGCGCGATTTCTCGAACAGCAAGGTGTCCAGTTCCGTTTCCAGCGCGCGGATGCGGCGCGAGACGGTGGTGTGCTCCACGCCGAGCTTGCGCGCCGCGGCGCTGACGCGCTGGGTGCGGGCCACTTCCAGGAAGTACCGCAGGCTGTCCCAATCAAGCAAGATCCGGCTCTCCCGCCCCGTGCGCGAGTGCGCGCCGAAGGCAAATTCCCATTGTGCAGGAATGCACAAGGAATGTGCATTTCTGGTGTTGCTTGTTGATTTTCACACATCTACACTGGGTTGGCAGGCCTGGGGCTGTGCCCTGGGACCGCAGGCCGCGAAGACGGCGCGATAACGCTAGAACTCAGCGCATAAAAACTCAGGAGACAAATCCATGAAATTGCACGCACGCGGGCTGGCCGCAGGCTTGTGTCTGGGCGCCGCACTGGTGGGCCAGGCTTGCGCGGCGGACAAGCCGCCAGTGAAGATCGGCATTCTGACGGACATGTCGGGCACCTATGCCGGCATGGGGGGGCCCGGTTCGGTGGCGGCGGCGCAATTGGCCATCGACGACTGCCTGGCCGCGGAATGCAAGGGCATGAAGATCGAACTGGTGTCCGCGGACAACCAGAACAAGGCGGACGTCGGGGCGGCCCGGGCGCGCGAGTGGTTCGACCGCGACGGCGTCACCGCCATCGCCGACCTGACGAACTCCGCGGTGGCGCTGGCCGTGCAGGGCATCGCCCGCGAAAAGAACAAGGTGGTGATGTTCTCGGGTCCGGCCACCACGGCGCTGACCAACAAGGAATGCTCGCCCGTGGGCTTTCACTGGATGTTCGATACGTACTCGCAGTCCGCGGGCGGCGCCAAGGCGACCGTGCGCTCGGGCGGCAAGTCCTGGTTCTTCATCACCGTGGACTACGCGTTCGGGCACTCGCTGGAAGCCGATACGGTCAAGGCCGTGCAGGCCCTGGGCGGCACCGTCGCCGGCAGCGTCCGCCATCCCCTGAACGCGCCCGATTTCGCGTCCTACCTGTTGCAGGCGCAAAGCTCCAAGGCGCAGGTGGTGGCGCTGGCCAATGGCGGCCAGGACACCGTCAACGCCGTCAAGCAGGCGCGCGAGTTCGGCATCGTGGCCGGCGGGCAGCGGCTGGTGTCCTTGCTGATTTTCCTGTCCGACCTGCGTGCGCTGGGCCTGGAGAACGCCCAGGGGCTGTCCTACGTGGACGGCTTCTACTGGGATTACGACGACGCGACGCGGCAATGGTCCGGGCGCTTCGAAAAGGCCTTCCGCGGCCTGAAGCCCACCATGACGCAGGCCGGCGTGTATTCCAGCGTCCTGCATTACCTGCGCTCGGTGGCGGCTTCCAACAGCACCGACGGCAAGGTCGTGGCCGACAAGATGCGCGAACTGCCGATCAAGGACCCGATCATGCGCAATGCGTCGATCCGTCCGGACGGCCGCGTGATCCACGACATGTACCTGTACGAAGTGAAGAAGCCCGCGGATTCCAAGGGCGGCTGGGACTATTCGAAGCTGGTGGCCACCATTCCGGCGGCCGAAGCCTTCCAGCCCCTGTCCGATTCCCTGTGCCCGCTGGTGAAGAAATAGTCCGGGCAGGTCGCCCGCCGGCGCCCGCGGACGCGTTCCGCGGCGCGCCGAAACATCCAAGAACGCGGATTCCATCCGCATCGACTACGCAGTGTGAGGAGCATCAAAATGAGTGAAGTCCCGCGCGTTCCGCTACTGATCGGCGGCAAGCTTGTGCAGTCCAAAACCACCGAATGGCGAGACGTGATCAACCCCGCCACCCAGGAAGTCGTCGCCAAGGTTCCCTTCGCCACGCGCGAAGAACTGGACCTGGCCGTTTCCAACGCCAAGGAGGCTTTCAAGACCTGGCGCAACAGCGGGCAGGGCGCGCGGATGCGCGTCATGCTGAAGTTCCAGGAACTGCTGCGCGCCAACACCGGCAAGCTGGCCGAGATGATCACCCGTGAGCACGGCAAGACGCTGCCCGACGCCGAAGGCGAAGTCGGCCGCGGCCTGGAAGTGGTCGAGCATGCGTGCTCCATCGCCAACCTGCAGTTGGGCGAGTACGCCGAAAATGCCGCGTCCGGCATCGACGTCTACACCCTGATCCAGCCGCTGGGCGTGTGCGCGGGCATCACCGCGTTCAACTTTCCGGTGATGCTGCCCTGCTTCATGTTCCCGATCGCCGTCGCCTGCGGCAACACCTTCGTGCTCAAGCCGTCCGAGCAGGACCCGACCTCGTCGCTGTTCCTGGCGCAGCTTGCGCTGGAAGCCGGCCTGCCCGCGGGCGTGCTGAACGTGGTGCATGGCGGCCCCGAGACGGCCAATGGCCTGTGCGAGCATCCCGACATCAAGGCGGTGTCGTTCATCGGCTCCACCCGCGTCGGCACCGAGATCTACAACCGCGCCTCGGCCGCGGGCAAGCGCTGCCAGTCCATGATGGGCGCCAAGAACCACTGCGTGATCCTGCCCGACGCGGATCCGGAAGTGGCCCTGAACCAGTTGCTGGGCGCGGCCTTCGGCGCCGCCGGTCAGCGCTGCATGGCCTCGTCGGTGGCGGTGCTGGTGGGCGATGCGCGCAACTGGCTGCCCGATTTCGTCGAGCGCGCCAAGAAGCTCAAGGTCAATTCCGGCACCGACCGCGAAGCCGACCTGGGCCCGCTGGTGTCGCCCAATGCCAAGAAGCGCGTCGAAAGCCTGATCCAGAAGGGCGTGGACGAAGGCGCCAAGCTGCTTCTGGACGGCCGCAACCTGAAGGTCGCGGGTTTCGAGGAAGGCAACTTCGTGGGCCCGACGGTGTTCGACGCCGTGACGGAAAACATGACCATCTACACCGAGGAAATCTTCGGCCCGGTCCTGTGCTGCGTCGGCGCCGAAACGCTGGAAGACGCGGTGGCCTTCATCAACCGCAACCCCAACGGCAACGGCGTGGCGCTGTTCACCCAGGACGGCGGCGCGGCGCGCTACTTCCAGAACAACATCGACGTGGGCCAGGTGGGCATCAACGTGCCGATCCCCGTGCCGGTGGCGTGGTTCAGCTTCACGGGATCGCGCGGCTCCAAGCTGGGCGACCTGGGCCCCAACGGCAAGCAGGCGGTGCAGTTCTGGACGCAGACCAAGACCGTTACCGCACGCTGGTCGGCGCATGCCAAGACCGTGAACACCACAATCTCGATGCGCTGAAAGGGGGACGCCTTGCTCCTAAGCTTATACGAATAATTCATATAGCAAGGCGTTCTTATTACTTATAATTGGCCCGTCTATCAGGGGCCAATTAATGAACCTCCAGCAATTTCGTTTCGTGCGTGAAACCATCCGGCGCGACTTCAACCTGACCGAAGCCGCCCGGATGCTCTATACCTCGCAGCCCGGCGTGTCCAAGGCGATCATCGAATTCGAGGACGAGCTGGGCATCAAGATCTTCGAGCGCCACGGCAAGCGCATCAAGGGGCTGACCAAGCCCGGGCTGGCCGTGTCCCAGGTCATCGACCGCATCATGCGCGAGGTCGACAACCTCAAGAAGGTCAGCGACGAATTCGCCCGCCGCGACGAGGGCGGCCTGGTCATCGCCTGCACACACACGCAGGCGCGCTACCTGCTGCCCCGCGTGATTCCCGCCTTCCGCAAGCAGTTCCCCAAGGTTCACCTGTCGCTGGCCGAGGGCAGCCCCGCGCAACTCGCCGAAATGGTGCTGCACGAGCAGGCCGACCTGGCGCTGGCAACCGAATCGCTGGCCCTGACGCCCGGCCTGGCGACCTTGCCCGTCTATGCCTGGGAGCACACCGTGGTGGTGCGCCCGGACCATCCGCTGGCCGAGCTGACCTCCAGCGCCGCCAAGCGCCTGTCGCTGGCGCAACTGGCCGAATATCCCATCGTGACCTACGACCGCGCCTTTACCGGCCGCAGCACGATCGACGAGATCTTCGCCAATCAGGGCATCCATCCGGACATCGTGCTCGAAGCCATCGACGCCGACGTGATCAAAACCTACGTGGACGTGGGGCTGGGCATCGGCATCATCGCCGGCGTGGCCTACGATCCGCGCCGCGACTCCAATCTGGTCGGTCTGCCGGTGGGGCATCTCTTCGGCACGCACACGACCCGCGTGGGCGTGAAGGCGGGCGTATTCCTGCGCGACTACGTCTACACGTTCCTGGAGATGCTGGCGCCGTCGCTGACCCGTGCCGTCGTCACCGATGCCGTGCAAGGGGCTCCCAAGTAAGCGGCAGCCACCCCCTAACTCGCGCGCAAGCGCGGCGTCTCGAAGGCGCCGCGCTTTTTTTTCGCCTTGGGGGAGGGGCTGACTATCCCCATCCATAAGCTCATAAAAATAATTAAATAAGAACCGATCTCATTTGAGTTGACGAAAAAATAGGAATCATTATCATTACATCCAGGCTCAACGACCCAGTGAGGTTCATCATGACGGCAGGACTTAGTGCAGTGGTAGTGGGCGCCGACCGCCTCGGCAATATTCCCGATCTGCTCAAAGGACACAATATCTCGATCACGCACCACATCAGCGGGCGCGATCCCTCTCACCAGAAGAAGACGCTGCAGCTGCCGTCCGGCACGCAGCTGGTCATCCTGCTGACCGATTTCCTGGGTCACAACGTCATGAAGACCTTCCGCAACGCGGCTCAGCGCGGCGGCATCCGGGTCGTCGCTTGTCGCCGTTCGGTGTGCAGCATGCAGCAGGCCCTGCAGCAATGCGGCCTGTGCCCGCGAGCCGGCACGGTTCATTGACCGCAGGCATCTTGCCGATCAGCTACGAAAAACTGGGGAGGCCGCAAAGGCCTGCGGCCTGAAAGCCGCGAAGAGAAATTGAAAACGCCGCCGGACAGGGATGTCTGGCGGCGTTTTGCATTCTGGGGGATGGCGCGCCGTGTTGCCGGCGTGCGAACATGCAGCTGAAAAGCGGCGCGGTCAGTTGGCCGCGCGGGCCGATGCCATCAGGCTGTTGTCCAGGCGGCGGGCGCCGTTGTAGCGCTTGGTCCAGTAGGCCATGGTCATGCTTTCGACACGAACCACGCCGCCGGCGCTGGGGGAGTGCACGAAGCGGTCGTCGCCCAGGTAGATGCCCACGTGGGAATAACGGCGGCCCATCGTGTTGAAGAAGACCAGGTCGCCGGCCTTGAGTTCGTTCTTGTTGACGGCCACGCCTTGCTGGGCGATTTCGGCGGCGTTGCGGGGCAGTTTCAGGCCCAGCGAACGTTCGGCCGAATACGCGACCAGTCCGCTGCAGTCAAAGCCGGTATCGGGGGTGCTGCCGCCGAAGCGGTAGCGGATGCCAAGGTGGTTCAGGGCTTCGCTGACCATGGCGTTGTCGCTGCCGACGGCCGAATGGGTGCGCTGGCGTTCGCGTTTGAATTTCTGTACCACCAGGAGACCGATGGGGTCATCCGCGGTGGCGACCCACTCCATTTCGTAGGGGTCGATCTCGGACGTATGGGCGGTTGACTTTTGACCAGAACCCGCACAACCCGCCAGACTCGCGACGCATGCAACCAGCGCGAGCATGCGCAGACCGCGCTTTGCCTGGCCGGAGGATGAATTGAATCGCGCGAGTAAGGAGTGTCGATGCATTCGCCTGGGGATGATTCGCCGATAACAGCGCAAACCACGGCATTCGCCGCGGATGAGGCCGAAATGTCAGCAAAATCAACAATTATGTGCAACTTCGCGGGGATTCTACCAAACTTTTAAGGCCGATTCGTGACGTAACGGCCCTAAATATCCATGCAGCGTGGACATTTGGGAGAATTTTTTGACTTGCGGCAAGCCTCGTGCAAGGTTTGCCTACCAGAATGACCGAAAAGATTCGAAAAGAAATCAATCAGCCTTAAGGCCTATGAACAATACCAGGAGACAAAAATGCAAAGAACCCGGGATTTCCATTACCGCTCGGTACATGATCGCGACGCGTTCTGGCGCGAAGAGGCCAGCCGGATCCACTGGGAAACGCCGTTCGAGTCTGTGCTGGACTTCTCGCGTCCGCCATTCGCCAAGTGGTTCGTGGGCGGTCGCACCAATCTTTGCTACAACGCCGTCGATCGCTGGCTGCCCACCCAGGCCGACAAGCCGGCCCTGATCTGGGTGTCCACCGAGGTCGACCGCGAGCAGATCTACACGCGCCAGGACGTCTTCGAAGAGGTCAACGCCGCGGCCGCGATGCTGCGGGAACTGGGCGTGGGCCGAGGCGACCGCGTCCTGCTCTACATGCCCATGGTGCCGGAAGCGGTCTTCACGATGCTGGCATGCGCGCGGATCGGCGCGGTCCATTCCGTGGTGTTCGGCGGCTTTGCCTCGGTGAACCTGGCCCAGCGCATCGACGACGCGGCGCCCAAGGTGGTGGTGTGCACCGACGGCGGTTCGCGCGCCGGCAAGATCGTGCCCTACAAGCCGCTGCTGGACCGCGCCCTGGGCCTGGCCAAGTCTCCGCCGGCTTCCGTGGTGGTGTTCGACCGCGGCCTGGCGCCCTTTGAACCCGTGGCCGGACGCGACCTGGACTACGCCACCCTGCGCGAGCGCCACCGCGGCGCCCGGGTGCCCGTGCAATGGCTGGAGTCGTCCGAGCCCAGCTATATCCTGTATACCTCGGGCACGACGGGCCGCCCCAAGGGCGTGCAGCGGGATACGGGGGGGTATGCGGTGGCGCTGGCTTCCTCCATGGAATACCTGTTCGACGGTCGCCCCGGCGACACCTATTTCTGCACCAGCGACATCGGCTGGGTGGTGGGGCACTCCTATATTGTCTATGGCCCCCTGATCGGCGGGCAGACGACCATCCTGTACGAAGGCACGCCGGTGCGCCCCGATGGCGCCATCCTGTGGAAGCTGGTCGAGCAGTTCGGCGTGAACACACTGTTCTCGGCGCCCACGGCCGTGCGCGTCCTCAAGCGCCAGGACCCGGCGCTGCTCAGGCAGCACGACCTGTCGACGCTGCGGGCCGTCTACCTGGCGGGCGAGCCGCTGGACGAGCCGACCGCCCAGTGGATTTCCGAAGGGCTGGGCAAGCCCATCATCGACAACTACTGGCAGACCGAGTCCGGCTGGCCGATCCTGTCGGCCCAGCCCGGCGTGGAGAAGGTGCCCACCCGCTTCGGCAGCCCCTCGTTTCCGGTCTATGGATTTGACGCGCGCATCGTCAGCGAATCCAGCGGCGAGGACCTGGGTCCCGACGAGAAAGGCGTGGTCGCCATTGTGCCGCCGCTGCCACCCGGCGCGATGTCCACCATCTGGGGCGACGACGAGCGCTTCGTGCAGACCTATTTCACGTCCATTCCCGGACGGCAGGTGTACTCGACGTTCGACTGGGGGCTGGTGGACGCGGACGGCTACTGGTTCATCCTGGGCCGCACGGACGACGTGATCAACGTGGCGGGCCACCGGCTGGGCACGCGCGAGATCGAGGAATCGGTCAACAGCCACAGCAGCATCGCGGAGTGCGCGGTGGTTGGGGTTGCCGACCCGCTCAAGGGCCAGGTCGCGATGGCCTTCGCGGTCTTGAAGAATCCCGCCGGCGCCGAAACGCCGGAGGGGGCAAAGCAGCTGGAAGGCGATATCATGCGGCTGGTGGAGGAACAGCTGGGCGCGGTGGCGAAGCCGGCCCGGATCCGGTTCGTGGGCGCCTTGCCCAAGACCCGGTCGGGCAAAGTGTTGCGCCGTGCGATCGTCGCGGTGTGCGAAGCGCGCGATCCCGGCGACCTGACCACCATGGAAGATCCCAACGCCCTCGAACAGATCAAGGAGTCACTGCAATGAAAACCAAACCCGTGCTGAGCGCCGAAGACGTCAAGAAGATCCTGGCCGCGGCCGAAGCACACGCCTTGCAGAACAAGTGGGCCGTCACCATCGCGGTGACCGACGACGGCGGCCACCTGCTGGGCATGCTGCGCCTGGACGACGCGGCCCCGATCTCGTCGCACATCGCACCCGCCAAGGCCAAGACCGCCGCGCTGGGCCGCCGCGAGTCGCGCATTTATGAAGAGATCATCAACAACGGCCGCTACTCGTTCCTGTCGGCGCCGCTGATCGAAGGCATGCTCGAGGGCGGCGTGCCGGTCGTGGCCGACGGCCAGGTCATCGGCGCGGTGGGCGTCTCGGGCGTGAAGTCCACCGAAGACGTGCAGATCGCGCAAGCAGGCATCGCCGCGCTGGGCCTATGAGCCAGGCGCTTCCGCCGGAAACGCCTGCCGGCGTTTCCGCGCAGGCCGCCGGGGCGGCGGACGCAAGTCCGCTGAACCCCGGCGTGGCCAAGCGCGAAGTCTGGGCCTGGGCCATGTACGACTTCGCGAATTCCGGCTACACCACCGTCATCCTCACGGCGGTCTTCAGCACCTATTTCGTCGGCGTGGTCGGCGGGCGCGCCCCGTGGGCCACGCTGGCCTGGACCGCGGCGCTGTCGCTGTCCTACCTGCTCATCATGCTGACCATGCCCACGCTGGGCGCCCGCGCCGATGCGCGGGCCAGCAAGCGCCGCCTGCTCTACTCGAGCACGGCGGGCTGCGTGGCGGCCACCCTGGTCCTGACGCAGGCCGGGCCGGGCGACGTATGGCTGGCGCTCGCCGCCATCGTCGTGTCCAACTACTGCTATTGCGTCGGGGAATCCGTGGTTGCGGCGTTCCTGCCCGAACTGGCCAAGCCCGCGGCGCTGGGGCGCGTGTCGGGCTGGGGCTGGAGCTTCGGCTACTTCGGCGGCATGCTCACGCTGGGGCTGTCCCTGGTCGTGGTGACGCTGGCCGAGGCGCGCGGCGCCACGGCGGAACAGTTCGTGCCGTGGGTCGTCGTGGTCACCTGCTCGGTGTTTGCGCTGGCCTCGCTGCCATCGTTCTTCCTGCTGCGCGAGCGCGCCCGGCCGAAGCCCGGCAATCAGCTTGCGCTGGATGTGCTCAGGCGCCTGGCCTACGCCTGGCGCGAGACCGGGCAGCATTTCCCGGAGTTCCGGCGCCTGCTCATGTGCATCGCCTGCTACCAGGCGGGCATTGCCGTGGTGATCACACTGGCCGCGGTCTACGCCTCGGAGGTCATGGGCTTCACCACGCCGCAGATCATGCTGCTGGTCTTCACGGTGAACATCGGCGCGGCGGCGGGCGCGTTTTCGTTCGGCTACGTGCAGGACCGCATCGGCCACAAGCCGGCGCTGGCCATCACGCTGTGCGGCTGGATCGTCATGGTGCTGGTGGCCTACGCGGCCGTGACCGCGCCCGTGTTCTGGGTCGCCGCCACGCTGGCCGGACTGTGCATGGGCACCACGCAGAGCGCGGGGCGGGCGATGACCGGCGCATTGGCGCCGGCCGGACGCCTGGCCGAGTTCTATTCGCTGTGGACCTTCGCGGTGCAGCTGGCCGCGGTGATCGGGCCGCTGACCTATGGCCTGGTGACCTGGGCCACGCACGGCAACCATCGCTTGGCCATCCTGGTCACGGGGCTGTTCTTCGTCGGCGGGCTGATCCTCTTGTCGCGCGTGGACATGAAGGCCGGCCTGGCGCGCCAGGCCGGCTGAACGCTGCATGCGCCAAGGCCGCGCCGGCTGCTATCCTTATGGACTGCCCGGCGCTGCCGACCACAAACGCGGCGGCGCCTGCTGATTGCTTGGCATTGTTTTCGCACTGTGCGCTGGTGCGTCGTTTGCTTGTGCATGCCGTGCGGGGCCGCCTTCGGGCGCTTGCCTGCCCTTTACCGGCGCTGCCAGGTCGCTGCGCTACACGCAAATGCGCGGGCTCCGGCCCGCTTTTTGCGTAAGGTGCCCGTAAGAGCGCGGCGATACGGTTGCAGGTGGGTAATAAAAAAGCGGCATAAACAACAGAATCACCGATTGGAGACAAAGATCATGTCGAACGCTATTGAGTCCGTACTGGTGGAAAACCGCGTGTTTCCGCCGCCCGAGCGCGCGTCGCAGGGCGCCGCGATCCCCAGCATGGACGCCTACAACGCGCTGTGCGCGCAGGTCGAGAACGATTTCGACGGATTCTGGGCAGGACAGGCCCGCGACAACCTGCAATGGACCAAGCCCTTCACGCAGGTCCTGGACGAATCCGATGCGCCGTTCTATCGCTGGTTCGGCGACGGCGAACTGAACGTCTCGGCCAACTGCCTGGACGTGCACCTGACCAACGGCAACGCCGACAAGACTGCCATCATCTTTGAATCCGACGACGGCAAGGTCGACAAGGTCAGCTACCGCGAACTGCTGGCGCGCGTGTGCCGCTTCGCCAACGGGCTGGCCGCGCTGGGCTACAAGAAGGGCGACCGCGCCATCATCTACATGCCCATGTCGATCGAAGCCGTCGTGGCCATGCAGGCCTGCGCCCGCCTGGGCGTGACGCACTCGGTGGTGTTCGGCGGCTTCTCGGCCAAGAGCCTCCAGGAACGCATCGTGGACGTGGGCGCATCGCTCGTCATCACCGCCGACGAACAGGTGCGCGGCGGCAAGACCATCCCGCTCAAGCCCGCCGTGGAAGAAGCCATCGCGATGGGCGGCTGCGAGGCCGTGACCAAGGTCGTCGTGTACCGCCGCACCGGCGGCAAGGTGCAATGGAACGAAGGCCGCGACCTCTGGATGCACGACGTCGAGGCCGGCCAGCCCGACACCTGCGAGCCCGTCGCGGTCAATGCCGAACATCCGCTGTTCATCCTCTATACCTCCGGCTCCACCGGCAAGCCCAAGGGCGTGCAGCATTCGTCGGCGGGCTATCTGCTCTGGGCGCTCCTGACCGTCAAGTGGACCTTCGACGCGCGCAAGGACGACGTCTACTGGTGCACGGCCGACGTGGGCTGGGTCACCGGCCACACGTACATCACGTACGGCCCGCTGGCCGCCGGGCTGACGCAGGTCGTCTTCGAAGGCGTGCCGACCTACCCGAATGCCGGCCGTTTCTGGGACATGATCGCCCGCCACAAGGTCACCACGTTCTACACGGCGCCCACTGCGATCCGCTCGCTGATCAAGGCGGCCGAGGCCGCCCCGGAAGCGCACCCGAAGAACTACGACCTGGACAGCCTGCGCATCATCGGCACGGTGGGCGAACCCATCAACCCCGAAGCCTGGATCTGGTATCACAAGAATGTGGGCCGCGAGCGCTGCCCCATCGTGGATACCTGGTGGCAGACGGAAACCGGCGGCCACATGATCACCCCGCTGCCCGGCGCCACGCCGACCAAGCCTGGCTCGTGCACGCTGCCCCTGCCGGGCATCGCCGCGGCCATCGTCGATGAAACCGGCGGCGATGTCGAAAAGGGCAATGGCGGGTTCCTGGTCATCAAGCGCCCGTGGCCGGCGATGATCCGCAACATCTGGGGCGACCCCGAACGCTTCAAGAAAAGCTACTTCCCGTCCGAGCTGCGCGGCTACTACCTGGCCGGTGACGGCGCGCAGCGCGACGCGGACGGCTACTTCTGGATCATGGGCCGCATCGACGACGTCCTGAACGTGTCGGGCCATCGCCTGGGCACGATGGAAGTCGAATCGGCGCTGGTGGCGCATGAAATGGTGGCCGAGGCCGCCGTCGTGGGCCGCCCCGACGACACCACCGGCGAGGCCGTCGTCGCCTTCGTGGTGCTCAAGCGGTCGCGCCCGGAAGGCGAAGAGGCGCAAGCCATCGCCAAGCAGTTGCGCGACTGGGTGGCCCGCGAAATCGGTCCCATCGCCAAGCCCAAGGACATCCGCTTCGGCGACAACCTGCCCAAGACCCGTTCCGGCAAGATCATGCGCCGCCTGCTGCGCGTGGTCGCCAAGGGCGAGGAAGTCACGCAGGACGTGTCCACGCTCGAGAACCCCGCCATCCTGGAGCAGCTGTCCAAGCCCCTGTAAGCAAGACCGGCCGGCTTCGGCCGGCCATTTGCAACGCGACAGGCGCATAATGTCCACGCCCGTGCCGGCAAACTCCGGCACGGGCGTATTCTTTTGGCATCCCTTTTCTTTTGTACGGAGGCTCACCCGTGAGCAGCAGCAGTTTCGATCGCGCAGGGCTGGCCCTGATGTTCAGCACCATCCTGGTCTGGGCGGGCAGCTGGATCGCGATGAAGCTGATCGTTCCCTACATCGGCCCGTTCGACTTCGTGGCGCTGCGCTACGTGGTGGGCAGCCTGGTGCTGTTTGCGCTGGTGATCATCACGCGCCGCCCGTTGGCGATGCCGCCCTGGAAGCTGACCTTGCTGATCGGCCTGACGCAGACGGCCGGATTCCAGGGCTTCGTGCAGACGGCGCTGGTGTCGGGCGGCGTGGGCAAGGTGTCGCTCATGGCCTACACCATGCCGTTCTGGGTGATCCTGTTTGCCTGGTGGCTGCTGGGCGAACGTCCCACGGCCCGGCACGGGGCCGGCATCGCGCTCGCTGCGGTCGGACTGGTCTGTTTTGTCGAGCCCTGGAACGGGCTGGGCGACATCCGCCCGGTGCTGCTGGGCCTGGGCAGCGGCCTGTGCTGGGGCGTGGGCACGGTGCTGTCCAAGCGCATGTTCGAGCGGCATGCGCCCGATGTGATGACGTTCACGGCCTGGCAGATGCTGTTCGGCGGGCTGGTGATGGTGCCCGTGGCCTACCTGGTGCCGCAGATGACGGCCCAATGGGATTGGCCCCTATGGACCGGCATGACCTACATCGTGCTGATCGCCACCGCCGCGGGTTGGCTGCTGTGGCTGCAGGTGGTGCGGCGCGTCCCCGCGTCGATCGCGGGCCTGTCCAGCCTGGGCGTGCCGGTGGTGGCCATGCTGCTGGCGTGGGCGATCCTCTCCGAACGGCCCACGCCCGTCGAACTGGGCGGCATGGTGCTGATCCTGGCCGGCATCTGGGTCGTGAGCCGCGCGGCGCCCGCGGCGCGCGCCGACTGACTTTTCCGACGACCTTCTCCCTCTTTCCTGGAATCTTTCATGATCGATCTGCGTAGCGATACCGTCACCCGGCCCGGCGCCGCCATGTTGCAGGCGATGGCCAGCGCGCCATTGGGCGACGACGTGATGGGCGACGACCCTACCGTCATCCGGCTGCAGGAAGCCTTGGCGCAGCGCACCGGCAAGGCCG
This sequence comes from Achromobacter spanius, assembly GCF_039673305.1. Taxonomy (GTDB): domain Bacteria; phylum Pseudomonadota; class Gammaproteobacteria; order Burkholderiales; family Burkholderiaceae_B; genus Achromobacter; species Achromobacter spanius_F. The sequence continues at coordinate 33,040 of NZ_JBDJLJ010000014.1, read as the reverse complement.
CGGGGCTGTTCTTTCCCTCCGGCACGCAAAGCAACCTGGCCGCGCTGATGGCGCACTGCGACCGCGGCGACGAGTACCTTGTCGGCCAGCTTGCGCACACCTACAAGTACGAAGGGGGCGGAGCTGCGGTGCTGGGCAGCATCCAGCCGCAGCCGATCGAGCATGCGGCGGACGGTTCCCTGCCGCTGGAAAAGCTGGCGGCAGCCCTCAAGCCCAAGGGCGATCCGCACTTTGCGCGCACGCGCCTGCTGGCCCTGGAGAACACCTTCCACGGAAAGCTGATCCCGGCCGCCTACATCCAGGCCGCGACCTCGTGGGCGCGCGAGCAGGGTCTGGGCACGCACCTGGACGGCGCTCGCGTGTTCAATGCGGCGGTGGCCAGCGGCAAGCCTGTGGCGGACCTGTGCCAGCCGTTCGATTCGGTGTCCATCTGCTTTTCCAAGGGCCTGGGCGCGCCGGTGGGGTCGGTGCTGGTGGGAAGCGAAGAGCTGATTGCCCGCGCCCGCCGCTGGCGCAAGATGCTGGGCGGCGGCTTGCGCCAGTCCGGCGTGCTGGCGGCCGCCTGCCTGTATGCGCTGGAGCACAACGTGGACCGGCTGGCCGAAGACCACGAGAACGCCCGGCAACTGGCCGAGGGCCTGCGCGGCATTGCCGGCGTGAAGGTGCTGAGCCAGGACACCAACATGGTCTTCGCGGAGTTCGAGCCGTCTCGCTGCGACGCGCTGACCGCCGCGCTGGCCAAGGAAGGCATCCTGATGCGCGCCGTCTACGGCGGCCCGACGCGTCTGGTGACGCACCTGGACGTGTCCGCCGCGGATGTGCGGCGGGTGGTGGACACGGTGGGCCGGCTGCTGGCGTAGGCGGGAACGTTGTCAGGCGCTGGCGCGCAGCACGTCCGCCAGCACCGAGAACAGCTCGTCGATCTGGGCGCGCTCGATGATGAGCGGGGGCGATAGCAGCATCGTGTCGCCCGCCGACCGGATCAGGCAGCCGCGCTCCAGGCAGGCGGTGTGCACCGCATAGGCGCGCTGGCCGGGCTTGCCCTCCAGCGGCGCCAGTTCGATGGCGGCCAGCAGGCCGATGTTGCGGATGTCGATCACGTTCGGCAGGCCCTTCAGGCTGTGCGCCGCGTCTTCCCAGTAGTTCCACAGTTCGCGGCTGCGCTGGAAAAGGCCGTCGCGCTTGCAGATTTCCAGTGTCGCCAGGCCCGCCGCGCAGGCCACCGGATGCCCGGAATAGGTGTATCCGTGAGAGAACTCGATGGCGCTTTCGGGGCCTTGCATGAAGGCATCGTAGACGTGCTGCTGCACCAGCGTCGCGCCCATCGGGATGGCGCCGTTCGTCAGGCCCTTGGCGCTGGTGATGATGTCCGGCTTGACGCCGAAGTACGACGAGGCAAACGCGCCGTCGATGCGGCCGAAGGCGCAGATCACTTCATCGAATATCAGCAGGATGCCGTGCGCGTCGCAGATCTGGCGCAGCTTCTGCAGGTAGCCCTTGGGCGGAACGATCACGCCGGTGGATCCGGCCACCGGTTCCACGATGACGGCGGCGATCGTCGACGCGTCATGCAGGGCGACGATGCGCTCCAGGGTGTCGGCCAGATGGGCGCCCCAGTCGGGCTGCCCGCGCGTATAGGCCATCTGGTCGCGGTCGTAGGTGTGGGGCAGGTGGTCCACGTAAGGCAGCAGGTTGCCGAAGGGCTTGCGGTGGCCTGCGATGCCGGACACCGACAGGCCGCCGAAGCCCACGCCGTGATAGGAACGTTCGCGTCCGATCAGCCGGACCCGCTGGCCCTGGCCGCGCGCGCGGTGGTAGCCCAGCGCGATCTTCAGCGCGGTGTCCACCGCCTCCGACCCCGAGTTTGAAAAGAATATGTTGGAAAAGCCTTCCGGCGCCTCCGCGCGCAGGGCGTCCGCCAGTTCGAACGCCAGCGGGTGGCTCATCTGGAACGACGAAGCGTAGTCGAGGTCATGGGCGGTGCGTGAAATGGCCTGCACGATCTCGGGCCGGCGGTGGCCGGCGTTCACGCACCAGAGGCCCGCGATTCCGTCCAGCACGCGGCGGCCGTCGGGGCGAATGTAGTGCATGCCCTCGGCGGCGCTGAACAGCACCGGATCGCGCTTGGCCCGGCGGTTGGCGGTGAAGGGCATCCAATAGGCTTCGGGATTGGCGGAAAGGGGGGAAGGCGAGGGCATGGGACAGATCCTGCTTAGACGTGAGGTTCAGGTCTGTCTATTTTGTATTAAATAAATGATAAATACAATAATGGGAAATGCGCAGACGCGGCGTGCGCGCACGGCGGCGCTGCCCGTCCGCAGCGGGCGGGCATTTGAAGGGGGGGGGGGGGCAGGAAGCCTGCAGCGAAGTCTTCAGGTGGCGGCGCATGAGCTGCGAGGCCCATTCCTGGTCGCCGGCCTCCAGGGCTTCGATGATCTGCAGGTGTTCGGTGCTGGAGTTGACGAAGCGGGCGTCGCGGTAGAAGGCCGCATGCTCTTCCAGGCGGCGCAGCTGGTTCTGCTGTTGAACGGCCTGCAGGATGTAGCGGTTGCCCGAGAAGCGGGCCAGCATCTCGTGGAATGAGGCATTCAGCGCGAAGAACTCCGTGGCGGAGATCGCGGCGTCGTCGCGCTGGACAAGCGCCTCGTGCGCGGCGCGCATGCGCGCCAGCGCAGGCTTGTCCAGCCGGAAGGTGGGTTCGAGCAGGCCCGCGCATTCGATGGTCATGCGGAACCGGTAGCTCTCCGCAAGCGCCTCGGCGCTTTCAAGCGAGGGGGCGAACTGCCAGCCGTGGCCCTTGCGCTTTTCGATCAGGCCGTCGGCGGACAACTGCAGCAGGGTCTTGGTCAGCAGGCTGCGCGGCGCCTCATAGCGCTGCAGCAGGTCGCGTTCGGTGAAGGTTTCGGGCAGGCCGCGCGAGGCGCGGTCGTCGATGAGCCGCCGGTAGAGTTCGTCGAGCGTGGGGCCGGCGCCTTCGATGGGGGACGCCGCGGCCGCCGCGTTGTCCGCCACGGTGTAGCCGCTGTTGGGGCGGTGCGAGATCAGCCCCTGCGCCGCAAGCAGGCGCAGGGCGCCGCGCACGGGTGTGCGCGAGACGTCGTAGTCCGCCGCCAGCGCCTCTTCGGAGAGGTGGTCGCCCGGCGCGTAGCGCCCCGCCGCGATGTCCTGCGCGATATTGCGCGCCAGGTCGACCTGCAGCGGGGTGGGGCGGGCGGAAGCGGCGGCGGGCATGGGGCGTCGGAATGGCGGATTGGGGGCGGCGGAGTCGGAATGGTACCGGAGAGCCCGGGGTTCGCGGTGCGGGCGCGGCGGGCTGCGGCGATATCCTGGGCAAACCCTAGTATTGAACTTTTCTATATATTAGTACAAAATCTGCCGGACTTTATGCCATCGCTTGAATCTGGAGCATTGCCAGCGTGACTATGCCTACCCCCTTTCCCCTGGTCGACGTACAGGGCAGTCCCTACGAACGCGGTCGCCAGCACGGCGCCGCCGTGCCCGAACGCGTCGCGCGCAGTGTCGCGCTGTACCGCGGCCAACTGGAACGCCGCGGCGTGGGCGCCGCCCGGCTCAAGGAGCTGGCCGCCGCCATGGTGCCGGTGGTGGGCGACTACGACGCCGCCTACCTTGAAGAGTTGCGCGGCATCGCCGACGGCGCCGGCCAGGCGCTGGAAGACGTGGTGGTGATCAACTGCCGCACCGAGATGATGTTCGGCCACGCCGAACTGGGCCGCGCCCGCAAGGGCCTGGACGATGGCTGCACCGGCCTGGTCGTGCTGCCCGAGGCTGCCGCCGGCGGCAAGCTGATGCACGCCCACAACTGGGACTGGCGCGAAGAATGCGTGGACACCGGCATCGTGCTGCGCATGCGTCGCGAAGACGGTCCGGACCTGCTGGTGTTCACCGAGGCGGGCAGCCTGGCACGCCACGGCTTCAACAGCGCCGGCGTGTCCCTGTCCGGCAATTTCCTGTCCTGCGAGCAGGACTACCAGCGTCCCGCCGAGGTCCCGCTGGTGCTGGTGCGCCGCAAGATGCTGGAATCCACCAACATCTGCAATGCCATGAAGGTGCTCTGGGCGTCGCGCCGCTTCTGCTCCAACAACCTGATGCTGGCGCAGGCCCAGGGCGAAGCCGTCGACCTGGAATGCGCGCCCGACGAGATCTTCTGGATCACGCCCGAAAACGGCCTGCTGGTGCACGCCAACCACTGGATCAGTCCGCCCGCGCGCGCCAAGCTGTTCGACAAGGGTCTGGCCGCCAATCCGGATTCCATCTACCGCCAGCGCCGCGTTCAGGACATGCTGGCGCGCGCGGGCGGCAGCGTCGACTGGGACACGGTCAAGCGCATTCTTGCCGATGACTTCGCCGCGCCCGATGGCGTGCTGCGTTCGCCCAAGCCGGCCAGCTTCGACAGCATTTCCGCGACGGTGGCGACGACCCTGATGGAGCCCGAAAGCGGGGTGATGTGGATTGCGCGCAAGCCCTATGAAGGGCGCAACTTCGCCGAGTACCGGCTGTTCTGATCCGATTCCAGGGGGAAACTTCCATGACCGAGCAAGCCTTGCGCGCCAAGCGCGCGCTGATGTTATCCGCCGCCCTGGCCGGCGCCTTCACGGGCCTGCCAGGGCTGACCCAAACCCAGACCCAGGCCCAGGCCGCGCTGCCCGAGATCCGCTATGCGGAAGGCTCGGGCACGCCCACGTCGCTGCCCGGCGGCCGTTCGCGCAACACCTCCACCGACAACGTGCTGGCGCACGTGGTCGAGGCCCTGGTCGCGCTGCGCGCCGACATGAGCGTCGCGCCCATGCTGGCCGACAGCTGGGCGCTGTCGGACGACAAGCGTACCTACACCTTCAAATTGCGCCAGGGCGTGACCTTCCACGATGGATCGCCGATGACATCGGCCGACGTCAAATGGAGCTACGACTACCTGACGGGCGCCAAGTCGGAATATTCGTGCAAGAACCTGTATGACGGCAGCAAGGGCGCCAAGGTCGTCGGCGTCGAAACGCCCGACCCGGCCACCGTCGTGTTCAAGCTGGATCAGCCCTATGCGCTGTTCCTGGACCAGATGGCCAGCGTGCAGTGCCCGATGCCGGTGCTCAGCCCGAAAAGCGTGGACGCGGACGGCAACTGGGTCAAGCCGGTCGGCACCGGCCCGTATGTGCTGGCGGAATGGAAGAAGGAACAGCATGTGCTGCTGACGCCGTATGCGGGCTATGCGCCGCGCACCGAGGCGGCCAGCGGCATGGCGGGCAAGAAGTCCGCCCTGGCGAACGTGCGCTTCGTGGTGATTCCCGATGCCGCGGCGCAGAAGGCCGCGCTGATGGCCGGACAGGTCGACGCCTATAACGCCGACGAAGACAACCTGCCCGCCAAGGACCTGCGCTGGAACATCGTGACCGAGCAGGGGCTGGACACCGTCAACCTGCTCATGCAGACGCGTTCGCCCCTTCTGTCGGACGTGAACATGCGCCACGCAATCGCGCTGGCGCTGGATTTTCCCGCCATCGCCAAGGCGCTGAACAATGGTCAGGCGGCCTACAACCCGTCCCTGGTGCCGGCGGCCAGCGCCTATTACTCGGCCGCGGATCGCGCGGGCTATGAAAAGAACCTGAAGGAGGTCAAGCGCCTGCTCGAGGCCGCCAACTATCGCGGCGAACCACTGAAGCTGCAGGCCAACAAGCGCTATCCGTACCTGTACCGCGTGGCGGTCGTCACGCAGCAGCTTTTGAACAAGGCCGGCATCAAGACCGAACTCGACATGCTGGAATGGGGCACGCAGGTGACCAATTTCCGCGAGGGCAAGTTCCAGCTCATGGCCTTCGCCTATTCCGCGCGCACCGAACCCGCGCTGATGTTCCGCGACGTGGTCGGCGACAAGTCCAAGGCCCCGATGGCGCAATGGGAAAGTCCGGAGGCGTCCGCCATTCTCGAATCCATCGAAGCCGAGTCCGACCCGGCCGCGCGCAAGCAGGCGTTCGACAAGCTGCACGCGCTGATGCTGCGCGACACGCCGCTGCTGATGTACTACAACAAGCCCGGCTATGTGGTGGTGTCGAGCCAGCTGCACGGATTCACCGGTTGGCCGCTGCGCAAGCCGCGCTTCTTCAACGTCACCAAGAACTGAGGCGCCGTGCTGGGCTATCTACTCAAGCGCATCGCGGCGGCGGTGCCCACCGTCATCGTCGTGACGGTGCTGGTCTTCGCGATGATCCGCGCCATTCCCGGAGACCCGGCATCACTGATGCTGGGCGACATCGACAACCCCGCGCTGCTGGCCGACATGCGCCATGCGCTGGGCCTGGACCGTCCGGTGGGCGAGCAGTTCATGATCTGGGTCGGCCATGCGCTGCAAGGCGACCTGGGCATGTCCATCGCCCGGCGCGAGCCGGTCACGCATCTGGTGCTGACGCATTTCGCGGTCACGGCGCAGGTCGTGCTGACGGCCACGCTGCTGGCCTGCCTGGTGGCCGTTCCCGCGGGCATGGTCGCCGCGTGGCGCCAGAACCGGCGCGCCGACACGGCCATCGTGTCGACGTCCATCCTGTTCGTCTCCATGCCCAGTTTCTGGGTGGGCATCCTGCTGATCTGGCTATTCGGCGTGAAGCTGAACTGGCTGCCCGTCTATGGATTCGAGTCGGTCCTGCAGGGTGGCCTGGGCGCGGCGAAGTACCTGGTGCTGCCGGTGTTCGCCATCGTGCTGACCGAGATCGCGGCGATCACCCGCATGATGCGAGCCAGCACCATCGAGACGCTGCGGCTGGAGTACGTGGCGCACACCCGGGCGAAAGGCCTGCCTGAAAAACGGGTGATGCTGCGCCACGTGCTGCCGAATTCCTTCGGCCCCACGCTGACCGTGATCGGCCTGATGCTGGGCCATCTGCTGTCGGGCGCGGCCGTGATCGAAACCGTTTTCACGCTGCCGGGCATCGGCCGGCTGCTGGTGGAAAGCATCTATGCGCGGGACTATCCGGTGGTGCAGGGCTGCCTGCTGTTCATCGCGCTCTTGTACGTGGCGGTCAATCTGGTGGTGGATCTGCTGTATCCGCTGTTCGATCCGCGCGTGAAGCTTCAATAGGATCATCATGTCGGGTTTCAAGCATACCAATGCCGTCCTGGGCGGCTTTCTGGTCGGCGCCGTGGTGCTGCTGGCGCTGGTGGGGCTGGTCTACACGCCTCACGATCCGCTGGAGGGCGACCTGCTGGCTCGCTTTTCGCCGCCTTCGGCCGAATACTGGCTGGGTACGGACGAGTTCGGCCGCGACGTGTTGTCCCGCCTGATGGCCGGGGCGGGCGTCAGCGTGGCGGTCAGCGTGTTCTCGGTGCTGCTGGCGCTGGTTTTGGGTACGACCATCGGCGTGACGGCGGGCTACGCCGGCGGCTGGGTGGATCGCGGCATTTCGGTGCTGGTCGAATCCATGATGGCGTTTCCGGGCCTGCTGCTGGCGCTGGGCATCATGACCGTGCTGGGGCCGTCGAAGTGGGGCGTGGTGCTGGCGCTGGGCCTGGCCTACTCGCCGTCCGTGTCGCGCATCGCGCGCGGCGCGGCGCTGTCCCTGCGTCAGCGCGACTTCGTCATCGCCTCGCGCGCGACCGGCCACGGCGGCCTGTGGACGGTGTTCCGCCACGTGCTGCCCAATTGCGTGGCGCCGCTCCTGATCTTCGCCACGTCGATCTTCGGCTCGGCGCTGCTGGCCGAAAGCGCGTTGAGCTTCCTGGGCCTGGGCGTGCCGCCGCCCCTGGCGACCTGGGGCGGCATGCTGTCCGAAAGCCGCAACGCCATGGACCAGGCCATCTGGCTGGCCGTGTTTCCCGGCGCGATGATTTCGCTGAGCCTGCTGGGCATCAACCTGCTGGGCGACGCGGTGCGCGACCGGCTTGATCCGCGCATGCGGGGAGTGATGGCATGAGCGCGCGCGAACCTCTGTTGTCGGTGCGCGACCTGGAGATCCGCTTTCCGGGCAAGCGCGATGCGGCGCCTGTCGTGAACCGCGTGTCGTTCGACCTGCACGCCGGCGAGTCGCTGTCCATCGTCGGCGAATCCGGCAGCGGCAAGACCCTGATCGGAAAGGCGCTGCTGGGCCTGCTGCCCGACGCCGCCCGCATCACGGGCGGCAGGGCTTTCTTTGACGGCGGCAATCTGCTGGGGCAGAGCGCCAGCGAATGGCTGGCGGTGCGCGGCACCGGTATCGGCATGGTGTTCCAGGAGCCCATGGTGTCGCTCAATCCGGCCTTCCGGGTGGGCGAGCAGCTGATCGAAGCGCTGGTGCTGCGTCGGGGCATGGCGCGCCGCGCCGCCTGGGATGCGGCCGTCCAGATGCTCGAGCGCGTGCGGGTGCGCGATGCGCGCGATTGCATGACGCGCTATCCGCACGAGTTCTCGGGCGGCATGCGGCAGCGGATCCTGCTGGCGGGAGTGATGCTGCTCAAGCCCCGGCTGCTGATCGCCGACGAACCGACGACGGCGCTGGACTGCGTGGTGCAAAAGGAAGTGCTGGACCTGATGTGCGAACTGACGCGCGAGCAGGGCACGGCGCTGATCTTCATCAGCCACAACCTGGCGCTGGTGGCGGCCTACACGCAGCGCGTGCTGGTGATGTGCCGGGGCCGCGCCGTGGAAACCGGCGAGGTGGCGCAGGTGCTGTCGAGTCCCGCCGACCCCTACACCCTCAGCCTGCTGGATGCGTTGCCCAAGCGCGGCGAGGCGCGCGCGCCCGTTGTCCGGCCGCCGATCCTGCAGGTGGACAAGCTGGCGATCGACTACGCGGTGCGCGCGGGATGGCGCGGCAAGCGCGCCGTCAGGGCGGTGCACCACGCCAGCTTTTCGGTCGCGCCCGGCGAGACCCTGGCGATCGTCGGCGAGTCCGGCAGCGGCAAGACGACCGTGATGATGTCCATCCTGGGTCTGGTGCCGCAGGCGCAGGGCAGCATCGCGCTGGACGGGCAGGCCCTGCCGCCGGGCGGGGCCGGCGCCGCCTGGCGTTCCGCGCGGCGGCGCGTCCAGATGGTGTTCCAGGACCCGTACTCGTCGCTGGATCCGCGCATGACCATCGGCGCGCTGGTGGGCGAAGGACTGCGGCTCGAGGCGGGCATGACGACGGCGGAGCGCGGCAGGCGCGTGGCCGAGGCGCTGCGCGACGTGGGCCTGGGCGATGGCTACGCCGGGCGCTATGCGCATGAACTCTCGGGCGGGCAGCGCCAGCGCGTGGCGATCGCGCGGGCGCTGGTCATGCGCCCCGAGGTCATCATCGCGGACGAGCCGGTGTCCGCGCTGGACGTGACGGTGCAGAAGCAGGTACTGGAGACGCTGATGTCGCTGCAGCGTTCGCACGGGTTCGCGTGCCTGCTGATCTCGCACGACCTGGGCGTGGTCGAGCAGATCGCGGATCGCGTGGTGGTCATGCTGCGCGGCCATATCGTCGAACAGGGAACGCGCGACGACGTGTTCGATCATCCGGCGCATCCGTATACGCGCCGGCTGCTGCAGGCGGTGCCCGAGTTGCGCGGCAGCGCCGCCGAGGGCTTCCGGGTGGAACTGCGCGACCTGCCCGCCGGGCAGGAACGGGACGATTCGGCGTACTTCGATCCGTCATCCGACGCGGCGGCCGCGCCCTGGATGGCGGCCGTGGCTGCGTCCGGCCAGTCCCACCGGGTGGCGCTCGCGGCGGGCGAAGCGCTGGCCGAGACCATCGCGGCCTGAGCCTCCGTCAGCCGTGATGGGCGCGGCTGTCGGCGGGCGCCTGCTCGCGTTCGTTCATGCCGTAGTCGCGCAGCACCTGCGCGACGCGCAGGCGGTAGCCCTGGAAGACGCCGCCGCGTCCGGCTTCCTGCGCGCGGCGGTGAGACTCCAGCGACCTCCACCGCTGGACCGCGGCGTCATCGCGCCAGAACGACAGCGACAGCAGCTTGCCCGGCGTGGACAGGCTCTGGAAGCGCTCGACGGAAATGAACCCGTCGATGGTCCGCAGCTCGTCGATCAGGCCGGCGGCGATGTGCAGGTAGGGAGCGGGGTCGCCATGGGCGGGCTCGACTTCGAATATCACGGCAATCATCAGTTGTCTTCCTTGGGTAAATCGAATCGGGGCAGGCGGGCGTTGGGCAGCGGACGGTAGCGGAATCGCGCCGCCAGCGCGACCGGGTCCACGCCCGCGCGCAGCAGGTGGACGAGCGCATCGGCCGCGTGGCGGCGCGCAGGAAGGCCGCCCGGGCAGGCATGGCGGTGCGCGCCGAAGGTCCAGCCCGCGTCCGGCTGGATCATCGCCGCAGCGGCAAGCACCAGCAGGATGGGCTCGCCGGCCTCGATGCGCTGTCCGCCGATGTCGGCGGTGTGGGCCATGAAGCGCCGCGTGTTGTGCAGGGGGGGATCCAGGCGCACGACGTCGTCGATCAGCGTCCCGGCTTCTTCAAGCGTGAGCGTCGCCGGCGTGCGGCGCCGTCCGGCCATGACGAGCGCATTGCCCAGCAGGCCGGCGCCGGCTTCGCAGGACTGGAAGAGCAGGCCGGCCAGGTTCGCCGCCAGCAGATCGGGCTCGATGCCGGACCGGGCCGCCTGCGCGCTCAGCGCGCGCAGCGCCGGGGAAGCGTCCGGCCCCGCCAGGTGGGATGCCAGGCGGCCTTGAAGGCGCGCGGCCGCGGCATGCCCCGCGGCGATCCGGTCCGCGGCTGCATCGGCCGGCAAGGCGGCGAGAAAGGCGCCGATATCCATCGCGCATTCGGCATGGACGGCCGGCGGCAGCCCCAGGAAGGCGGCCTGCGCATGCACGGGCGCGGCGGCGAGATAGCGGTCGAGCGCGGCGGCGTCTTGCGGTGCGGGCTGGCGCCATGCCTGCGGGGGCGGCGCAAGGGCCTGCGCGCGGATGAAGTCCGCAAGCAGGGCCTTCAGGCCGTCATGCCGCGCGCTGTCGTTCATGCGCACGAAGCGTCCGAACATGTCCGCTGCCGGTCCCGGACCGAGGCCGCGCGGGACTGGTTCCGCCACCGGGCGGACGCGGGCGGCCGGATGGCGCATGACGGCGCCGATGGCGTCCGGATGCGCGGCCACCCACAGGCCCAGCGCCGTGTCCCGGTAAAGCGGCCGGTCGCGCGCCAGCGCGGCGTAATACGGATAGGGGGCGGGGTGGGTGACGGCTTCCAGCGGATGGGCGGGCGGCATGGCGGTGGCATGGAGTGGATCCGGCCGCCAGTATCCGCTCCCCTTGCAGGCAACGATTCGACGCGGGGCGAACTATGCCTGCATTGTGCCGCCGTCGGCCAGCAGGGCGGCGTAGCCCTGGCGCGAATCCGGCCATTGCAGCGTCAATCCGCTGGCGCGCAGGCGGGCGTTGCTGAGCTTCTTGCTGCCGACGTTGGCGGGCGCCGGCGCGATGCGCGGCTCGGGGGCGCCGATCATCCGGGCCAGCTCCGCATACAGGACATGCAGGGGCAGGGGCGTGTCGTCGCAGCCGATGTACACCGGCGCCACGTCGGGCAGCAGCGCAAGATGGACTACCGCTGCCGCGGCGTCGTCGATGTGGATGCGGTTGGCCCAGTGTTCGGGCTGGACCGGGGCGCCGGCCGCGCCGCCGCGCAGGCGTTCGATCAGCTGCATGCGCCCGGGGCCGTACAGGCCCGCAAGCCGCAGGGCCGTCGACGAGACGGGCCGGGCCGCCAGCGCGGCCTCCGCCTCGAGCAGCACGCGGCCATTGAAGCCTTGCGGCGCGGGCGGCGTGTCCTCGGTCACCCAGTCGCCGTGATGTTCGCCATACACCGCGCTGGAGGAAACAAACACGATCCGTTCAAGCCTGGAAACATCCAGCGCCGTCAGCACGTTGGCCAGGCCGTCGACGAAGACCCCGCGATACGCCTCGGGGTCGCGCCCACCGGGCGAGGGCAGATGGATCAGCCGCGTCACGCCTTGCGGCAGGGCGCGCAAGGTGTCGGGGCGGGTGATGTCGGCCTGCAGCCACCGGATGCCGCTGGCGTCCCCGGCCGGAGGATGGCGGCGCAGGGCATGGACCTCGTCGCCGCGCGCCAGGAAGCGCCGCGCCACGCGCTGGCCGAGGTCCCCGCAGCCGATGAGAAGTACGCGTTCGCTCATGGTGTCACTCTCCTGGTGGTCGGAAAAAAAGGCGCCCCGCGGGGCGCCTTTTGGGCGGGCGGCTGGCGCCCGGGGGATTACATGCCGCTGTAGACGGGGCCTTCGCCGCCCTGCGGGGCCACCCAGACGATGTTCTGCGTGGGATCCTTGATGTCGCAGGTCTTGCAATGCACACAGTTCTGCGCATTGATCTGCAGGCGGTCTTCGCCGTGGTCGTCCTTGACGAATTCGTACACGCCCGCCGGGCAGTAGCGCGATTCGGGGCCGCCGTACTTGGCCAGGTTCACCTTGACCGGCACGGACGGGTCCTTGAGGGTCAGGTGGACGGGCTCGTTCTCGTCGTGGTTGGTGTTGGAAATGAATACCGAACTGAGCTTGTCGAAGGTGAGCTTGCCGTCGGGCTTGGGGTAATCGATGCGCGCGCATTCCGACGCCGGCTGCAGACAGGCGTGGTCGGGCTTGTTGTGGCGCAGGGTCCAGGGCATCTTGCCCTTGAGCAGCAGTTGCTCGACGCCGGTCATCACCGTGGCGATCGTGCGGCCCTTCTTGAACCACTGCTTGAAGTTGCGCGCCTTGTTCAGTTCGGCGTGCAGCCAGGACGCTTCGAAGGCCTTGGGGTAGGCGGTCAGCTCGTCCTGGCGGCGGTCGGCGGCCAGGGCGTCGAAGGCGGCTTCGGCGGCCAGCTTGCCCGACTTGATGGCGGCGTGGCTGCCCTTGATGCGCGAGGCGTTCAGGAAGCCGGCTTCGCAGCCGACCAGCACGCCGCCGGGGAACGTGAGCTTGGGCAGCGCCAGCAGGCCGCCCGCCGTGATGGCGCGCGCGCCGTAGGCGATGCGCTTGCCGCCTTCAAAGGTGCCGCGGATGGCCGGGTGCGTCTTGTAGCGCTGGAACTCGTCGAAGGGGGACAGCCAGGGGTTGGCGTAGTCCAGGCCGACGATCATGCCGACGGCCACCAGGTTGTTGTCCAGGTGATAGAGGAACGAACCGCCGTAGGTGTCGGCGTCCAGCGGCCAGCCGGCGGTGTGGATCACCAGGCCGGGCTTGGATTGGGCCGGATCGACTTCCCACATTTCCTTGATGCCGATGCCGTAGGACTGCGGATTGCGGCCGTCGTCCAGCTTGTAGCGTTCGATGAGCTGGCGGCCCAGCTGGCCGCGCGCGCCTTCGCCGAACACCGTGTAGCGGGCATGCAGTTCCATGCCGGGCTGGTAGTGGTCGGTGTGGCTGCCGTCGCGGGCCACGCCCATGTCGCCCGTGACCACGCCGCGCACGGCGCCGTTTTCGTCGTACAGGACTTCAACGGCGGCAAAGCCGGGGAAGATGTCCACGCCCAGCGCCTCGGCCTGTTCGCCCATCCACTTGACGACGTCGCCCAGGCGGACGATGTAGTTGCCTTCGTTGTGGAAGCACGGCGGCAGCAGCCAGTTTGGCGTGGCGCGCGCGCCGGTTTCGGACAGGAACAGGAACTTGTCCTGGGTGACGGGCACATTCAGCGGCGCGCCTTTCTCTTTCCAGTCGGGGATGAGCTCGGTCAGCGCCAGCGGGTCCATGACGGCGCCGGACAGGATGTGGGCGCCCAGTTCCGCGCCCTTCTCAAGGACGCAGACGCCGATCTCTTGATTCTTTTCAGCGGCCAGCTGCTTCAGACGGATTGCTGTGGCCAGGCCGGCGGGTCCACCGCCAACCACGACCACGTCATATTCCATCGACTCGCGTTCAGACATTTGCAAAGCTCCCCGTATGTATTCCATATATGGCTGGAAGTATTATCGGCGATTGTATTGCAGGCGGAGGCCGAGTATGCCTTCGCATTTCTTTCAGCCTTCAGGAGTAATCGGTGAACCCGGACAATCTGTCTGCGCGGCTTCTTGCGGTGGGCGACACCCATCAACTGGAATTGCCCTTGCGTTGGGGCGATTCAGACGCCTTGAACCATCTGAACAACACGCTGTACTTCCGCCTCATGGAAGAGGCGCGCATGCAGATCCTGTATCGCGCGGGTTTTGAACTGCCGGCCGACAACGGCGCCATCCTGGCGCACGCATCCTGCGATTTCCTGCGTCCGCTGACCTATCCGGCCACGGTGCGCGTCACGCACAAGGTGACGCGCATCGGCCGCTCCAGCGCCGAGTTCGAGCTGCTGCTTGAAAAAGTGGGCGACGACGCGGGTCCCTATGCACGCGGGCGCAACGTGCTAGTCTGGATGGACTACGTGGCCAATACGTCCGCGCCGTGGCCACCCGAGGTCCTGGCGCAGATGGCCACGCAGTTCGCGCCGGCCGCATGACCGGCCATCGGGCCGCCTGCGGCAAGCCAGCCAAAATAGGGCGTGCTTTGGCGGGGCATGCCGGTAAAATCTAGCGCAAAATCAGAAAAGCAATGAGGGCGCGCCACCCTCGGCGCCGCCGCTCCACGGAAATCGGGCCTTGCCGCGATGCCCGCGAAGCTGGCGCCGGCAGCCGCGCCCCAAGGAAAGACAGGGCTTGCCCCGGTTTACCGACCCCTTTGCGGGACCCGACGCGCAAGCGGCGGGGCGGGCTCTCTTTGGTTAGACCTTAACTAGGAGTTGGAGCGATGGACAAGGTTTATGCAAGCGCCCAGGAGGCGCTGGCAGGCATCGTCAAGGACGGTCAGATGATCGCCGTGGGCGGTTTCGGCCTTTGCGGTATTCCCGAGGCCCTGATCGCCGCGTTGCGCGATTCGGGCGTCAAGGACCTCACCTGCATCAGCAACAATGCGGGCGTCGATGGTTTCGGCCTGGGCCAGTTGCTCAATACCCGCCAGGTGCGCAAGATGATCGCGTCCTATGTGGGCGAGAACAAGGAATTCGAACGCCAGTTCCTGTCGGGCGAGCTCGAGCTTGAATTCACGCCCCAGGGCACGCTGGCCGAAAAGCTGCGCGCCGGCGGCGCCGGCATTCCGGCGTTCTTCACCCGCACCGGCGTGGGCACCATCGTGGCCGAAGGCAAGGAAATCCGCGAATTCGACGGCCATCAGTACGTGATGGAACGCTCGCTCGTGCCGGACGTGTCGCTGGTCAAGGCGCACATCGCCGACCGCAGCGGCAACCTGGTGTTCCGCAAGACCGCCCGCAACTTCAATCCGAACGTCGCCATGGCGGGCAAGTTCACGGTGGTCGAGGTCGAGGAAATCGTCGACACCGGCAGCCTGGACCCGGATCAGATCCACCTGCCCGGCATCTATGTGCAGCGGATCGTGCTCAACACGACCCCCGAAAAGCGCATCGAACAACGCACCACTCGCCCGGCCTAAGGAGAAGACGACATGGCATGGTCCCGCGATGAAATGGCGGCGCGCGCGGCGCGCGAGCTGCAAGACGGCTTTTATGTGAACCTGGGCATCGGCCTGCCCACGCTGGTCGCCAACCACGTGCCCAAGGGCGTGGAAGTGTGGCTGCAATCCGAAAACGGCCTCCTGGGCATCGGTCCGTTCCCGACCGACGCCGAAGTCGATGCCGACCTCATCAACGCCGGCAAGCAGACGGTCACGACCCTGCCCGGGTCCTCGATCTTCTCGTCGGCCGACTCGTTCGCGATGATCCGCGGCGGCAAGATCAACCTGGCCATCCTGGGCGCGATGCAGGTCTCCGAAAAGGGCGACCTGGCCAACTGGATGATCCCGGGCAAGATGGTCAAGGGCATGGGCGGCGCGATGGACCTGGTGGCCGGCGTCGGGCGCGTGGTCGTGCTGATGGAGCACGTCGCCAAGAAGAAGGACGGCACGGAAGACATCAAGCTGCTGCCCGAATGCAATCTGCCGCTGACCGGCGTCGGCGTGGTCGACCTGATCATCACCGACCTGGGCGTGATGGAAGTCACCGAAAACGGCCTGAAGCTGCTGGAAACGGCGCCCGGCGTCACGGTGGACGAGATCAAGTCCAAGACCGGCGCGAAGCTGGATGTTTCGGCGGTCCGGTAAGGATTCGCCGCGCGCAGACCAAAACGCCCCTTGCGGGGCGTTTTTTTTGTCCGGGCGAATGCGTTGGCGCGCGCCGCTACACGGCTTCCTGCAGCAGCATTCCCACATGCGGAATGCCGTCTTCCATGTATTCCTCGGTGACCGGCACGAAGCCGTGGCCGCCGTAGTACTTTTTCAGGCGGGCCTGCGCGCCCAGGTAGACCGGCTGGTCCGGCCAGAGCCGCTGCGCTTCCTGCTTGGCGCGGCGCATCAGTTCGTGGCCCAGGCCCGTGCCGCGGGCGGCGGGCGCGGTGATCACCCGGCCGATGACGGCGCGGCCGTCGTTCAGGGCGGGCTCCAGCAGCCGGCAATACGCCAGCAACTCGCCATCGCGCCACGCCATCAGGTGCTCCGTCTGCCCTTGCAGATCCTTGCCGTCCATGTCCAGGAAGACGCAATTCTGTTCCACGACAAAGACTTCCGAGCGCAGCCGCAGGATGGCGTAGAGCTCGGCGGGGGTCAGGTCGGCGTGGGGTTTGCAGGTCCAGGAGGGCAGCATGCGGGCAATTCCAGATAGCGGGAAATAAAGGCGGGCAACTAGCGTACCTCAAACCGACCCCGTTTTTAGAGCGCTATTGTTACATCCATTCACGGGTATACCCTTAGTATGAAAATCTATTTTCTTAACTAAAATTTGTGTGTAAACAGATTTACACAAACCCCGCCAAGAAATCCCCCAAAGTTGATGAACAAGGCCGCACTCACGATCGCTGATCGGATCGCCCGGGCACAGCCCGCGCTGAGCCGGACCCAGCACAAGATGGCCGAGTACGTCCTGGCGCATCAATTCCGCGTCGCCACCATGACCATCGACGAGTTCGCGGTCGCGGTGGGGGTGTCGGTGGCCACGGCCAACCGCTTCGCGCGCGCCCTGGATCTGCCGGGTTACCCGCAATTCCGCGCCGAGCTGGCGCGCGGCTTCGAGGCCGCGCTGGAGCCCGTGGAAAAGCTGCGCACCGAACTGGCCCACTCGGCCAGCGCCGTCCAGATCTTCGCGGCGACGCTGGAAGAAGACATCCGCAACGCGCAGCGCAACCTGCAGGCGCTGGATTCCGCCGCCTGTGAACAGGCGGTCGACGCCATCCTGGCCGCCGACCGGGTGTTCATCATCGGCTTCGGCGCCAGCGGTTTCCTGGCCGGGCTGCTGCAGCGCGGCCTGTGCATGCACCTGCATTCCGTCGAATCGCTGGCCGGCCCCGGCGGCGTGTCGCACGCGGCGCGCCAGATGTCGCGCATGACCAGCAATGACCTGGTGATCGCCATCGGCTTTCCGCGCTACCTGGCCGACACCGTGACGCTGGCCGGCGCGGCCAAGCAGGCCGGCGTGCCCGTGCTGGTGCTGACCGACAAGCCCACGTCTCCGCTGGCGCCCACGGCAACCGTCGTGCTGTATGCGTATTCCGCGCGCCAGCTCATTCCCAATTCCGAAACCGCCGCGCTCGGGCTGATTGAAGCCCTGTCCGCCGCGGTGGCCTATCGGGCCAAGAATTCCGTCGCGGCCGCCGCTGGGGTGACCCAGTCCGTGATGCCGTGGCTCATCCATGGAGTAGGTAAACGATGATTCAACCCGTGATCGCCATTCACGGTGGCGCCGGCGCGATGTCCCGCGCGGCCATGTCGCCCGAAAAAGAACAGGAATACCTTGCGGCCCTGGAGTCCATCCTGACCGCCGGCCAGGCCGTGCTGGCCAAGGGCGGCAGCGCCCTGGACGCCGTCACCGAAGCCGTCCGCCTGCTCGAGGACTGTCCGCTGTTCAACGCCGGCCATGGCGCCGTGTTCACCAGCGCCGGCACGCACGAGCTGGACGCCGCCATCATGGACGGCGCCACGCTGCGTTCGGGCGCCATCGCCAACGTGAACCGCGTGCGCAATCCCATCTTTGCCGCGCGCAAGGTCATGGAAAACAGCAAGCACGTTTTCTTCGTGGGCGAGGGCGCCGAAGCGTTTGCCACCCAGGAAGGCGTGGAACTCGTCGACCCGTCGTATTTTTCGACCGACGCCCGCCGCGAGCAGTTGCTGCGCGTGCAGCGCGAGACGCCGGACGCCGCTGTGCTGGATCACGACGGCCAGGCCATGGTTGCGCGCGGCCAGCCCGCGCCCGCCGATCCGCTGGACGCCGACAAGAAGTTCGGCACCGTGGGCGCGGTGGCCGTGGATGCCCAGGGCAATCTGGCCGCGGCCACGTCCACTGGCGGCATCACCAACAAGCAGGTCGGCCGCGTCGGCGACGCGCCGCTGATCGGCGCGGGCACCTATGCCAGCAACAAGACCTGCGCCGTGTCCACCACGGGCACGGGCGAGATGTTCATCCGCATGGTTGCCGCGTACGACGTGGCGGCCCAGATGGAATATTGCGGCGCGTCGCTGGAAGCGGCCGCGGACCGCGTCGTGATGGAAAAACTGCCCACCATCGGCGGCAAGGGCGGCCTGGTGGCCGTCGACGCCCAGGGCAATGTGGCCTTGCCGTTCAACACGGAAGGCATGTATCGGGGTTACGCCCGCGTAGGCGAAAAGCCCGTTACCGCCATCTATCGATGAGCGGCGGCGGGTTCTGTATTGATATTGGGGAACAATGAAGATGGTTGATCGCGCAAACAGCCTGGCGCTGCCGGATAACCGCGTGGTCCAGGTCGACGACCTGACGGTGCGCTTCGTGGGTTCGGAGCGCACGGTCGAAGCCGTGCGCAATCTGTCGTTCCATGTGGACCGGGGCGAAACCCTGGCCATCGTGGGCGAATCGGGTTCGGGCAAGTCGGTGACGTCGCTGGCGCTCATGCGTCTGGTGGAACACGGCGGCGGGCGCATCGCCCAGGGCAGCATGGCCCTGCGCCGGCGCAACGGCTCCGTGATCGATCTGGCCAATGCCAGCCAACGCGTCATGCGCAACGTGCGCGGCGCCGATATGGCCATGATCTTCCAGGAGCCCATGACCTCCCTGAACCCGGTGTTCACGGCCGGCGACCAGATCGCCGAATCGATCCGCGAACACCAGGGCATGGACGCGGCGGCGGCGCGCGCCGAGGCGCTGCGCATGCTGGAGCAGGTCCGGATCCCGGAAGCCAAGTCGGTGCTGGACCGCTATCCCCATCAACTGTCGGGCGGCATGCGCCAGCGCGTCATGATCGCCATGGCGCTGGCGTGCAAGCCGGCCCTGCTGATCGCCGACGAGCCGACCACCGCGCTGGATGTCACGATCCAGGCCCAGATCCTGCAGCTGATCCGCCAGCTCCAGGAAGAAATGCACATGGGCGTGGTGTTCATTACCCACGACATGGGTGTGGTGGCCGAAGTGGCCGACCGCGTGCTGGTCATGTACCGCGGCGACAAAGTCGAGGAAGGCCCGTCCGAACGCGTGTTCGCCGCGCCCCAGCACAGCTACACCAAGGCGCTGCTGTCCGCCGTGCCGAAGCTGGGCGCCATGCAGGGCACGGACCTGCCCGCGCGCTTCCCGCTGCTGCAGGTGGAAGGCCAAGCCCAGCCCGTGGCCGAGCCCGGCGCCGCCAGCACGCAGGAAGTGCCCGCCGCCAAGCGCGAGCCCATCCTGAGCGTGCGCAACCTGGTGACGCGCTTCGATCTGCGCGGCGGCATCATGAGCCGCGTGCAGCGTCGCGTGCATGCCGTGGAAAAGGTCAGCTTCGATCTATACCCGGGCGAAACCCTGTCGCTGGTCGGCGAGTCCGGCTGCGGCAAGTCCACGACCGGCCGTTCGCTCTTGCGCCTGGTGGACAGCCAGGGCGGCGAGATCCGCTTCGGCGGCCGCGACATCGTGCGCCTGAAGAACACCGAGCTGCAGTCCCTGCGCCGCGACATCCAGTTCGTGTTCCAGGATCCGTTCGCCTCGCTGGATCCGCGCGTGACCGTCGGCTTCTCCATCATGGAGCCGCTGCTGGTGCACGGCGTGGCCAAGGGCAAGGATGCCGAGCGCCGCGTGGCCGAACTGCTGGAACGCGTGGGCATGCCGCCGGAAATGGCGCAGCGCTATCCGCATGAATTCTCGGGCGGCCAGCGCCAGCGCATCTGCATCGCGCGCGCCCTGGCCTTGAACCCGAAGGTCGTGATCGCCGACGAATCGGTGTCGGCGCTGGACGTGTCGATCCAGGCGCAGATCGTGAACCTGCTGATCGATCTGCAGCGCGACATGGGCATTTCGTTCCTGTTCATCTCGCACGACATGGCCGTGGTCGAACGCGTCAGCCACCGCGTGGCGGTGATGTACCTGGGCCAGATCGTCGAGATCGGCCCGCGCCGCGCGATTTTCGAGAACCCGCAGCACCCGTACACCAAGAAGCTGATGTCGGCCGTGCCGATCGCCGATCCGGCGCGCCGCCACATGAAGCGCACCTTGCTGTCCGATGAAATCCCCAGCCCGATCCGCAAACTGAATGACGAACCGGTGGTGCAACCCCTGGTTCAGGTCGGTACGGATCATTTTGTAGCCCGCCACCCTGTCGGCGGCGCGTATTGAGTCAGTAGTTGACCTTTTTTTGGAACCAGGAGTTGCAATGATGAAAGTTCTGCGCCCCACCAAACTGATGGCCGCCGCCGCGGTGGCCTTCGGCGTGCTCACCGCGCCGTTGGCCCACGCTGCCAAGGACGTGACGTTCGCCGTCTCGATCGCGCTGGAAACGCTCGATCCCTACAACACCAACAGCACGCTGAACCAGGCGGCCGGCAAGGCCTACTACGAAGGCCTGTTCGAATTCGACAAGGACCTGAAGGTCCAGAAGGTCCTGGCGACGGACTACACCGTCAGCGAAGACGGCCTGGTCTACACGTTCAAGCTGCGTCCCGGCGTGAAGTTCCACGACGGCACCGACTTCAACGCCGAAGCGGTCAAGATCAACTTCGATCGTCCGGCCAACCCGGAAAACCGCCTGTCGCGCTACATCCAGTTCAGCGTCATCGACAAGACCGAAGTGGTTGACCCGATGACCATCAAGATCACGCTGAAGAAGCCGTTCTCGGCTTTCATCAACGCGCTGGCCCACCCGGCCGCCATGATGATCTCGCCCGCCGCGCTGGCCAAGTACGGCAAGGAGATCGGCTTCCACCCGGTCGGCACCGGTCCCTTCGAATTCGTCGAATGGAAGCCGGCCGAATACCTGAAGGTCAAGAAGTTCGACGGCTACTGGAAGAAGGGCTACCCGAAGGTCGACACGCTGACCTTCCGCACCGTGACCGACAACAACACCCGCGCCGCCGTGGTGCAGACGGGCGAAGCGCATTTCGCCTTCCCGGTGCCGTTCGAGCAGGCCGCCGTGCTGAAGAAGAACGACAAGCTGGACGTGGTCGATCACCAGAACTCGATCATGGCCCGCTACCTGTCGATGAACACGCAGCAAAAGCCGTTCGACAACGTCAAGGTGCGTGAAGCCATCAACTACGCCATCAACAAGGACGCCCTGGCCAAGGTCGCGTTCTCGGGCTACGCCACCGTCGTCGACGGCGTCGTGCCGCAAGGCGTGGACTACGCGCACAAGATCGGCGCATGGCCGTACGACATCAAGAAGGCCAAGGCCCTGCTGGCCGAAGCCGGCTACCCCAACGGCTTCGAAAGCCAGCTCTGGTCCGCCTACAACGACGGCACCTCGGTGAAGGTGGTTCAGTTCCTGCAGCAGCAGCTCGCCCAGGTCGGCATCAAGGTGTCGGTTGAAGTCCTGGAATCGGGCCAGCGCGTCCAGCGCGTCCAGCAGGTGCAGAAGCCCGAGGACGCCAAGGTCCGCATGTACTACGCCGGCTGGTCCTCGTCGACCGGCGAAGCCGACTGGGGCCTGCGCCCGTTGCTGACCACCGCCGCTTTCCCGCCGGTGCTGAACAACGTGTCGTACTACTCGAACAAGTCGGTTGACGCTGGCATCCAGGAAGCCCTGGCCACCACCGATCGCGCCAAGAAGACCGAGATCTACAAGAACGTTCAGGAAACCATCTGGAAGGACGCCCCGTGGGCCTTCCTGGTGACCCAGAACAACCTGTACGTCAAGTCGAAGAACCTGTCGGGCGTGTACGTGGAGCCGGACACCTCGTTCTGGTTCGGCGACATCGACCTGAAGCAGTAAACCAAGCAGTAACTCTCGGGGCCCACGGGCCCTTGTAAGGCCACATACGGCGGGGGCGCGGTGTCCCCGCCGATGTTGCAGGAATTTCAATGCTGACCTACATCGTCAAACGTCTTTTGGGCATGATCCCCACGCTGCTGCTGGTAGCGGTGGTCGTGTTCCTGTTTGTGCACATGCTTCCGGGCGACCCGGCGCGACTGGCCGCGGGCCAGGAGGCCGACCAGCAGACCGTAGAGCTCGTGCGCAAGGAACTTGGGCTGGATCTGCCCCTGCCGCAGCAGTTCGTGCGCTATTTCAGCCACATGCTGCAAGGCGACCTCGGGACCTCGCTGCGCACCAAGCGCCCCGTCTCGACCGAAATCGCCGACCGCTTCATGCCCACCTTGTGGCTGACGCTTGCGAGCATGGTCTGGTCCGTCTCGTTCGGCATGATCATCGGGATCGTGTCCGCCGTCTGGCGCAATCGCTGGCCTGACCGGCTTGGCATGACGCTGGCGGTGTCCGGAATTTCCTTCCCCGCGTTCGCGCTGGGGATGATGCTGATGCAGGTGTTCTCCGTGAACCTGGGTTGGCTTCCGACCGTGGGCGCCTCGACCTGGCAACACTACATTCTGCCGTCCATCACACTGGGCGCCGCGGTGGCCGCCGTCATGGCGCGCTTTACCCGGGCGTCCTTCGTGGAAGTCATCCAGGAAGACTTCGTGCGCACGGCGCGCGCCAAGGGCCTGACCGAGCGCCGCGTCGTGATCAAGCACGCATTGCGCAATGCGCTGATCCCCGTCGTGACCATGATGGGCCTGCAGTTCGGCTTCCTGCTGGGCGGCTCCATCGTGGTCGAGACCGTGTTCAACTGGCCCGGCCTTGGCCGCCTGCTGGTGGACGCCGTGACCCAGCGCGACTATCCGGTGATCCAGGGCCTCGTGCTGCTGTTTTCGCTGGAATTCATCCTGATCAACCTGATTGTCGACGTGCTCTATGGCGTCATCAATCCCAGCATCCGTTACAAGTGAGGCGGCCATGAGCAATACGACACCCGCCGCGACCATCGCCGCCGCTCCCAAGAACGACGTGCGCACGCCCGCCACCGAGTTCTGGCGCAAATTCAAGAAGCAGAAGCTGGCCGTGGGCGCCGGCGTCTTCGTCCTGCTGCTGGTCGTCGTCGCGGCTTTCGCGCCGTGGATCGTGCCGTTCGACCCGGAGAACTTCTTCGACTACGACGCGCTGAACGCCGGCCCGTCCTTGACCCACTGGCTGGGCGTGGATTCGCTGGGCCGAGACATCTTCAGCCGCATCGTCATGGGTGCGCGCATCTCGCTGGCCGCCGGTTTCCTGTCAGTCGCCATGGGCGCCATCGTCGGCACCTTCATGGGCCTGATGGCGGGCTATTACGAGGGCTGGTGGGAACGCATCACGATGCGCATCTCCGACGTGCTGCTGGCGTTCCCCGGCATGCTGCTGGCCATCGGGGTGGTCGCCATCCTGGGTTCCAGCATGGTCAACGTGATCGTGGCCGTGGCCGTGTTCAGCGTGCCGGCGTTTGCCCGCCTGGTGCGCGGCAACACGCTGTCGATCAAGCAGATGACGTACGTCGAAGCGGTCAAGAGCGTGGGCGCGTCCGACTGGACCATCATCATGCGCCACATCCTGCCCGGCACGATCTCGCCCATCGTGGTGTACGGCACGATGCGGATCGGCACGTCGATCATCACCGCGGCCAGCCTGTCGTTCCTGGGCATGGGCGCATCGCCTCCCACGCCCGAGTGGGGCGCGATGCTGAACGAAGCGCGCGCCGACATGGTCATCGCTCCGCACGTCGCGATCTTCCCGGCGCTGGCGATCTTCCTGACGGTGCTGGCGTTCAACCTGCTGGGCGACGGCCTGCGCGACGCGCTCGATCCGAAGATCGACCGCAAGTAAACCTGCCGCCGGGCCTCTCGCGAGGACCGGCGTGGAGGGCGATTATTCCGCCGCCGCCTCCGTCCGCCACGTGCTTGACTGCGCGTGTCCCGGACCCAGGGTGGCGGCGTTTTGCATTCTGGAACGTGGCGACACGTAGATGAACATGGACAAACAAGCGCTGGACATCCCCCGTATCGGCGTACTGCCCTCGGGGCCGCTGGACTCGATCTGCGACGTGGGCGACATCACCGTCGGCCACTGCACGCTGGCCGACGGCCCGCTGCAGACCGGCGTGACCGTCGTGCGGCCGCATGGCGGCGATCCCTATCTGGACAAGACGCCGGCCGCGGCTACCGTGCTGAACGGCTTTGGCAAGAGCACCGGGCTGGTCCAGGTGCAGGAACTGGGCGTGCTGGAAACGCCCATTGGACTTACCAACACGTTTGGCGTGGGCACGGTGGCCAACGCCCAGATCCGCGCCGCGGTCGCGGCCAATCCGGGTATCGGCCGCGGCATGGCTACCGTCAATCCGCTGGTCTTCGAGTGCAACGACGGCTATCTGAACGACATCCAGGCGCTTGCGGTCCAGGAGTCGCATTACGCCGCCGCGCTTGCCGCGGCCGACAAGCCGTTCGCGCAGGGCGCCGTCGGCGCCGGCCGCGGCATGTCGTGCTTTTCGTTCAAGGGCGGCATCGGCTCGGCGTCGCGGGTGGCGCAGGTCCAGCCCGGGCAGCCGTACATGGTCGGGGCGCTGGTGCTGGCCAACTTCGGCCGCCTGCCCAACCTGACCGTCGCGGGCCGGCCATTCGGCCGCCGCCTGGCCGAATGGCTGGACCGGGGCCTGGCGCAGCAGGGCGAGAACGCGGCGATCGTGCCGGAGAAGGGTTCCATCATCCTGCTGCTGGCCACCGACGCGCCGCTGGATTCGCGCCAGCTGCGGCGCCTGTCGCTGCGCGCGGGCGCCGGCCTGGCGCGCACCGGTTCGGTGTTCGGCCACGGCAGCGGCGACATTGCGTTGGCCTTCTCGACCGCCTACACGATTCCGCAGCTGGCCGAATCGGCCATGCCCGCCATTGCGATGCTGCACGAGGCCCGCATCGATCCCCTGTTCGAGGCCGCCGCGGAAGCCTGCGAGCAGGCCATCATTTCCGCGTTGTGGCACGCCGAGGGCGTGACCGGCCGCGACGGCCACCACCGCGATTCCATCCGCCAGGCCGCGCCCGAATGGCGCCAGTGGCTGTCCGATACCGAGTTCTGAACATTTCGAAGGCGCATTCCATGAAGATCCTCATTTCCACCGATATCGAAGGCGTCGCCGGCGTCTTCCACGCCGAACAGGTCCGCGCCGGCAATGGCGAATACGAGCGCGCCCGCGCCTGGATGACCGCCGAGGCCAACGCCGCCGTGCAGGGCGCGATCGCCGGCGGCGCCGAAGAGATCCTGGTCAACGATTCGCACGGCGGGTTTCGCAACCTGCTGCCCGACGGCCTGGACGAACGCGCGCGCCTGGTGCTGGGCAAGCCCCGCTACCTGGGCATGATGGGCGGGCTGGAAGAGGGCTGCGACGCCGTCTTCATGATCGGCTACCACTCGCGTTCGCAGGGCCGCGGCATCCTGGCCCACACTATCAACAGCTTCGCGTTCGCGCGTGTCGTCATCAACGGCATGGAGCTGGGCGAAGCCGGGCTGTACGGCGCGCTGGCCGGCGAGATGGGCGTGCCCGTCATCCTGGGCACCGGCGACGACGTGTTCATCGACGAAACCCGCGAGACCTTCCCTGGCGCGGAATGGGTCCAGACCAAGGTGGCGCACGGCCAGGGCAGCGGCGTCACGCTGTCGCCCGCGGCCTCGCGCCGCGCGATCGCCGCCGCGGCCGAAAGCGCCGTGCGCAAATTCAAGCGTGGCGGAGAGGGGAAAGCGGTTCCTTTCCGCATTCCCGCCCCTATAGAATGCCGGTTGCAGACGCAGAGCGCGGCGCTGGCCGACCTGTTCTGCATGTGGCCCACGCTGGAACGCGTGGACGGCGTCACCTTGCGATTCACCACGGATAGCATGCAGTCGGCCGTCCGCACGCTGAACAGCCTGGCCGCCATGTCTTTCATGTTGCGCTAAGGATCCCTTCCCCCATGTCTAGCACCGACGCCCGTATCGCCCAGTTGCGGCAGGCCATGAGCCGCCGCGGCCTGTCCGCCTATGTCGTTCCCTCCTCGGACCCGCATCTGTCCGAATACCTGCCGGCCCGGTGGCAGGGGCGGCGCTGGCTGTCGGGTTTCACGGGGTCGGTGGGCACGCTGGTCGTCACGCCCGGCTTCGCCGGCCTGTGGGTCGACAGCCGCTATTGGGTGCAGGCCGAAGCGCAATTGGCCGGCACCGGCGTGCAGTTGATGAAGATCGCGCTGGCCACGACGCCCGGCCACGTCGATTGGCTGGCCGCCAACACGAAGGCGGGCGACGTCATCGGCGTGGATGGTCAGGTGCTGGGCCTGGGCGCTTTCCGCGCCTTGTCCGCCGCGGCGGCCGCTTCCGGCGCCGTGCTGGAAATCCGCGAGGACCTGCTGGACGAGGTCTGGCCGGATCGCGCCGGCCTGCCGGACGCCAGGATCTACGAGCACGTGGCGCCCGAGGCCTGCGTGTCGCGCGCCGACAAGCTGGCCCAGGTGCGCCAGGCCATGCGCGCGCACGGCGCCGACGTGCATTTCATCTCCACGCTGGACGACATTGCCTGGCTGTTCAACCTGCGTGGCGCGGATGTGGACTACAACCCCGTGTTCGTCGGACACGCGCTGATCGGCCAGGACCACGCCACGCTGTTCGTGGCGGACGGCAAAGTGGATGACGCCCTGCGCGCCATCCTGTCCGCCGACGGGGTGGAAGTGGCCGACTACGTTCAGGCCGCGGACGCCCTGGCTTCGCTGGAACTAGACCAGAAGCTCCTGATCGATCCGGCCCGCGTGACCTGCGGCGTGTTCCATGCCATGGATCCCGCGGTGCCGCGCGTCGAGGCCATCAATCCGTCGACGCTCCTGAAGTCCCGCAAGACCGACGCTGAACTGGCCAACGTGCGCCAGGCCATGGCGCAGGACGGCGCGGCGCTCTGCGAGTTCTTCGCCTGGTTCGAAGGCGCGCTGGGCAAGGAAACCATCACCGAGCTGACGATCGACGAGCAGATCACGGCCGCCCGCGCGCGCCGGCCCGCGTATGTCTGCCCCAGCTTCGCCACGATCGCCGGCTTCAACGCCAACGGCGCCATGCCGCACTACCGCGCCACCGCGGAATCGCATGCCACCATCGAAGGCGATGGCCTGCTGCTGATCGACTCGGGCGGCCAATACCTGGGCGGCACCACTGACATCACCCGCGTGGTCGCGGTGGGCACGCCCAGCGCGGACCAGAAGGTCGACTTCACGCTGGTGCTCAAGGGCATGATCGCGCTGTCGATCGCCTCGTTCCCGCGCGGCACGCCGTCCCCGATGCTGGACGCCATCGCGCGCGCGCCCATCTGGGCGGGCGGCGCGGAATACGGCCACGGCACCGGCCATGGCGTGGGCTACTTCCTGAACGTGCACGAAGGTCCGCAGGTCATTTCGTACCGCGCAATGCCGGGTCCGCACACGGCCATGGAACCGGGGATGATCACGTCGAACGAACCCGGCATCTACCGCCCGGGCCGCTGGGGCGTGCGCATCGAGAACCTGGTGGCCAACCGCAGCTGGTTGACTTCCGAGCTGGGCGAATTCCTGTGCTTCGAAACCCTGACGATGTGTCCGATCGACACGCGTTGCATCGAACCCTCGCTGATGCGCGAGGACGAGATCGACTGGCTGAACGACTATCACAAGACGGTGTTCGAACGCCTGTCGCCGCTGGTCGACGGTGAGGCCCTGGCCTGGCTGACGCTGCGCTGCGCGGCCATCTGAGGCCGATCGCGGTGCTGGCGTGAAACCGCCGGCGCAATGTAAAAAGCCGCGGGCCATGCCCGCGGCTTTTTTGTTTGCGGCGTACGCCCGAGGCTAGGCGGCGCGCTCGCGGTACAGCACGCGCGAGCCGATGCGGCAGCCCAGCGCCAGCAGCGCGCCATAGGCCAGCAGGGCCAGGCCGGCTGCCGCCTGGGATTGGCTGGCCCAGGCAAGCTGCTCCCAGGTCATGGAAGTCAGCACCACCAGGCCCAGTCCGATGCCCACCGCCTGGGCGAACCAGAACGCCAGGCTGCCGAGCGCCACGGCGCGTCCCAGGCCCGGGCGCTCCAGGCGGCGGGGCAGGACGTTCAGGCTGACCAGCGAGGACAGCGCGAGCAGGGCGATGGGCAGCATCCAGTACCCCAGCGCGTATTCCGCCCAGCCCGCTTCCAGCGTCTGCATCTGCAGATAGCCGCCCAGCATGATCGAGACGCTCGTCTGCCAGGCCAGGACGGTCAGGCCGCAGATCCACGCCACGTGCCGCCGCGTCAGGGCCGGGCTGCCTGAGGGGCCGGCGGGCGCGGCCGTCCAGGCCGCGATGCGCAGCGCCAGGCAGATGCCGATGATTTCCAGCGGGATGGTGATTGCCCGGATCAGCAGATTCATGGCGAGGAACCGCCCGGCGATGCCCAGGCCGAACCATTCCTCGAGCAGCGAGCCGCTCTTGATCAGGTTGCCCAGCAGCGCATTCTGCGCGATGCCCATGCCGCTCGTCAGGCAGAGCGTATAAAGCGCCTGCAACGCGAGGAACGTGGCCAGCAGCCGGCCAGGCTGGTCGACGGTGGATGTGTCATGCCGCGCCAGCCACTGGCGCGTCGCGCCCCAGGCGGCGAGTCCGACGATGAGGAGGGTGGACACCACGTTGGACAGCAGCGGCGCCAGCACCGGCGGCTGCGTGAAGCTCTCCCGGACCTGGTCCAGGTAGGGCGAAGGGCCCATCAGGGAATAGGCCTGAACGAGCGCGGTATAGGCCAGGCGCAGCAGGACTGCAGCGACGGCAAGGCGCCAGGCAAGGGAGTAGGCGGGTTGGGAAGGGGTGGTCATCGGCGTCTTGCAGAGGACAAGGGGGGCTGTAGAAAAACAGCGGTTAAAAAATAGGGATCGAACATAGCACGACGGCGCCGCGCGCTTCGCAGCGGCTTCATGCCGAGTGCAGCCAAATGTTACGTGAGCGGCGCTAGGGGAAAACCCAAATAAGTCGCGCCACCCGGCTATAATCCAAATTTCCCGCACGCGCCCGCTCGTCCCGGGTGCTCATTACGATGACCAAATACGTATTTGTCACCGGCGGTGTGGTGTCTTCCCTGGGCAAGGGCATCGCCGCTGCGTCGCTTGCCGCCATCCTTGAGTCGCGTGGTTTGCAGGTAACCATGCTGAAGCTCGACCCCTACATCAACGTCGATCCGGGCACGATGAGCCCCTTCCAGCACGGTGAAGTGTTCGTCACTGAAGACGGCGCCGAAACCGACCTGGACCTGGGCCACTACGAGCGTTTCATCTCCGCCCGCATGCACAAGGTGAACAACTTCACCACGGGCCAGATTTACGAATCCGTGCTGCGCAAGGAGCGCCGTGGCGACTACCTGGGCAAGACCGTCCAGGTCATTCCGCACATCACGAATGAAATCCAGGACTTCATCGCCCGTGGCGCTGAAGCCGGCTGGAATGGCAACACCGACGTCGCCATCGTCGAAATCGGCGGCACGGTGGGCGACATCGAGTCCCTGCCGTTCCTGGAAGCCGCCCGCCAGATGAGCCTGCGCATGGGCCGCAACAACGCGGCCTTCGTCCACCTGACGCTGGTGCCCTTCATCGCCTCCGCCGGCGAACTGAAGACCAAGCCCACCCAGCACTCGGTGCAGAAGCTGCGCGAAATCGGCATCTACCCGAACGCGCTGCTGTGCCGCGCCGACCGCCGTATTCCCGACGACGAGCGCGCCAAGATCTCGATGTTCTCCAACGTGCCCCTGGACGCGGTCATTTCCGTCTGGGACGCCGACTCGATCTACAAGATCCCGGCCATGCTGCACAAGCAGGGCGTGGACAACATCGTCTGCGAGGCCCTGGGCCTGACGCCGCCGCCGGCCGACCTGTCCATGTGGGACAACCTGGTCGAAGCGCTGGAACACCCCGAGCACGAACTCACCATCGGCATGGTCGGCAAGTACGTCGACCTGACCGAGTCGTACAAGTCGCTGACGGAAGCCCTGGTCCACGCCGGCATCCACACGCGCTCGAAGATCAACATCGAATACATCGACTCGGAAGACATCGAAACCCGCGGCACCGACCAGCTCAAGCACCTGGATGCCATCCTGGTCCCGGGCGGCTTCGGCAAGCGCGGCACCGAGGGCAAGATCGCCGCCATCCGCTATGCCCGCGAAAATGGCGTGCCCTACCTGGGCATCTGCCTGGGCATGCAACTGGCCGTCATCGAGTTCGCGCGCCACGTCGCCGGGCTGGGCGGCGCCAACAGCACGGAATTCGATCCTTCCGCGCCGCACCCCGTGGTCGCCCTCATCACCGAATGGATGGACCGCGAAGGCAAGGTCGAAAAGCGCGACAACTCGTCCGACCTGGGCGGGACCATGCGCAAGGGCGCACAGCGCGTGCCGATCAAGTCGGGCACCCGCGCCCAGTCCATCTACGGCGACGAGGTGAACGAGCGTCACCGTCACCGCTACGAGGTCAACAACGTCTACGTGCCGCGCCTGGAAGAGGCCGGCATGGTGATCAGCGCCCGTACCCCGACCGAAAACCTCCCGGAAATGATGGAATTGCCCGACCACCCGTGGTTCGTGGGTGTGCAGTTCCACCCGGAGTTCACGTCCACCCCGCGCGACGGCCACCCGCTGTTCTCCAGCTACATCCGCGCCGCCATCGAGCAGAAGGCTCGCCGCGGCCAGGAGGCCTGATGCGCGTCCGCGGTCTCGAGTTCCGTAAGCGGATCTTCGGGGCCGCGGGCCGTTTCCCCAGCGCCGCCCTATACGGCGGCGCTTCTTTCGGATACAACCGATTAGCATCGGATATGCGTCGCCCGTCCGCCTTGCGCGACACTGGCGGCGGCGCCGTATCCGGCGTCAGACCGAAACTAACGCAACTGCTCTGAAGGAACCCCATGAGTGCCTATCTGATCGCCGACGTCACAGTCACCAAGCCCGCGCAGTACGAGGATTACAAGCGTCTGTCCACGCTCGCGATGCGCGCGTACGATGCGAAGATCCTGGTGCGCGGCGGCGAATCCCGGCACCTCGAGGGGCGTGAGCCCGGCCGCACCGTCGTCATGGAGTTTCCGTCCATGGCCGCGGCCCAGGCCTTCTACGACTCCTGGCAGTACCGCCGCGCCCGCAATGCCCGCGAAGGCGCGGCCGTCATGAATATGTTTATCGTTCAGGGAATGTAAAGTCATGAGTGCAATCGTCGACATCATCGGCCGCGAGATTCTGGATTCGCGCGGCAACCCCACCGTGGAATGCGATGTGCTGCTGGAATCCGGCGCCATGGGCCGCGCGGCCGTGCCGTCGGGCGCATCCACCGGCGCCCGCGAAGCCATCGAGCTGCGCGACGGCGACAAGAGCCGTTATCTGGGCAAGGGCGTGCTGCGCGCCGTTGAAAACCTGAATACGGAAATCTCCGAGGCCCTGATGGGCCTGGACGCCCAGGAACAGACGTTCGTCGATCGCACCCTGATCGAGCTGGACGGCACCGAGTCCAAGGAGCGCCTGGGCGCCAACGCGATCCTGGCGGCCAGCATGGCCGTGGCCCGCGCCGCCGCCGACGAATCGGGCCTGTCCCTGTATCGCTATTTCGGCGGCAGCGGCCCCATGAGCATGCCCGTCCCGATGATGAACGTCATCAACGGCGGCGCGCACGCCAACAACACGCTCGACCTGCAGGAACTGATGATTCTGCCGGTCGGCGCGGGCAGCTTCCGCGAAGCCCTGCGCTGGGGCGCTGAAGTCTTCCACATGCTCAAGAAGCTGATCCACGGCCAAGGCATGTCCACCGCCGTGGGCGACGAAGGCGGTTTCGCGCCCAACGTGCCCAGCCATGAAGCAGCCATCCAGCTCATCCTCAAGGCCATCACCGAAGCCGGCTACGAGCCGGGCACGCAGATCGCCCTGGGCCTGGACTGCGCCAGCTCCGAGTTCTACCGCGACGGCAAGTACACGCTGGCCGGCGAAGGCGGCATCTCGCTGTCCTCGCAGGAATTCACCAACCTGCTGGCCACCTGGTGCGACAAGTACCCGATCATCTCGATCGAAGACGGCATGGCCGAGAACGACTGGGAAGGCTGGAAGCTCCTGACCGACCAGTTGGGCAAGAAGGTGCAGCTGGTGGGCGACGACCTGTTCGTCACCAACACCAAGATCCTGCGCGAAGGCATCCAGAAGGGCGTCGCCAACTCGATCCTCATCAAGATCAACCAGATCGGCACCCTGACGGAAACGTTCGCCGCCATCGAAATGGCCAAGCGCGCCGGCTACACCGCCGTCGTGTCGCACCGTTCGGGCGAAACCGAAGACTCGACCATCGCCGACATCGCCGTGGCAACCAACGCCATGCAGATCAAGACCGGTTCGCTGTCGCGTTCGGATCGCATGTCCAAGTACAACCAGCTCCTGCGTATCGAAGAGGAACTGGCTGAAGTGGCGTCGTACCCCGGCCTGGAAGCTTTTTACAACCTGCGTTGATGAGAAGCGCGGCCGCGGCATGACGCCGGGGCCGCATCCACGCCACGACTGCTGAGGGTTCCCGCGTATGCGCCTGTTGTTCCTGGTGCTGTTCGTGCTGCTAGGCCTGATCCAATACCCGCTGTGGCTGGGTAAGGGCGGGTGGTTCAAGGTCTGGGATCTGCAACGCCAGGTGGCGGAGCAGCGCGAGACCAACGAAGGCCTGCGCGCGCGCAACGCCGCGCTCGAAGCCGAAGTGCGGGATCTTGAAGGCGGCTCCGGCGCCATCGAAGAACGGGCGCGCGGAGAACTGGGCATGATGCGCGACGGCGAAGTGTTCGTGCACATCCTGCCCCAGAACACCCAACCTCCCGCCGGCGCCTCCCTGGCGACCGGCGC
>NZ_JBDJLJ010000013.1:0-140287 GCF_039673305.1 Achromobacter spanius | reverse complement strand
GTCCTATCAGCTGGACAACAGCCTGCAGGCAGTTCAGGCGCTGAACAACGGCCAGAAGCTCACCGAGACCATCCGCTACACCATCACCGATGCGGACGGCGACAAGAGCGAGGCGGTCCTGACCATCACCATCAACGGCCAGACCGACGCTCCCCCCGTGGTCACCCCCGTCGACACCGACCGCGACGTCACCAGCGCCCACAACAGCGTGGTCGAAGGCTCCGGCGCGACCGTCCTCGGTTCGGTGGGCGTGTCCGCCGAGGCCGGCATCGCCGCCGTCACCGTCCGCGGCCACGATGTGACCGGCGCCAGCGCCACCAGCCCGGTCGTCATCACCACCGACAAGGGCGTGCTGACCATCACCGGCTACAACGCCGCCACCGGCGTCATCTCCTACTCCTACAAGGAGACCGGCGGCGCCGACGACCACTCGGCCGGCAACGACTCGGTGCGCGACAGCTTCCAGGTCACCGTCACCGACGTCGCGGGCAAGAGCACCAGCAACGACCTGGTCATCCAGATCATCGACACCGCGCCCGTGGCCAAGAACGACTCGGCCTCGGTGACCGAGGACACCGCCACGCCGATCACCGGCAACGTGCTGACCAACGACACGCTGGGTGCTGACGCCAGCACCGTGGCCATCACCACCAGCGATGCCAAGTACGGCAAGCTGGTCGACAATGGCAACGGCACCTGGTCCTATCAGCTGGACAACAGCCTGCAGGCAGTTCAGGCGCTGAACAACGGCCAGAAGCTCACCGAGACCATCCGCTACACCATCACCGATGCGGACGGCGACAAGAGCGATGCGGTGCTGACGATCACGATCCACGGCACCAATGACGCCCCGGTCCTCCAGGCCCACACCAAGGAGGTCCTGGAAGACCAGACCGCCACCGGCAACGTGCTCGTGGGCGCGACCGACGTCGACAGCAATACGCTGACCGTCACGGAATTCACGGTCAACGGCGTCCGCTATGACGCAGGCAAGACCGCGACCATCGCTGGCGTCGGCACCATCGTGATCGGTGCGAACGGCAGCTATACGTTCAAGCCGGACGCCAACTGGAACGGCGATGTCCCACAGGTGAAGTACACCGTGTCCGACGGCGCCGCCTCGACGACGTCCACGCTGGATATCGACGTGCTGCCCGTCAACGACGCCCCTGTCTCGCAAGACGGCTCGGGCAACGTCACGGAAGGCAAGACCTACACCTTCGATGCGGACGACTTCCCGTTCTCTGACCCGGTGGAAGGCCACACGTTTACGTCGGTCATCATCGACTCCCTGCCCACGGGCGGCACGCTGATGCTCAACGGCAAGGCCGTCACCCAAGGCCAGGAGATCAGCGCCGCGGACATCCAGGGCGGCAAGCTGGTGTTCCAGGCCGCGGCTTCCAACGTCGGCGAGAACGCAGGCTCCTCCTTCGATTTCCGCGTCAAGGATTCGGGCGGCACGGCGAATGGCGGCAAGGACACCTCCGACCCGCACACGTTCAATCTGAAGGTCGACCAGTTCGTCGGCGGAAACAACACCAACGACACGATCAAGGGTGGATCGGGCAACGACGTGCTGCTGGGCGACCAGGGCGGCATGCTGAAGAACGTCACCCCGGGCACCAGCTACAACATCGCCCTGGTGCTGGACCTGTCCGGCTCCATGGACGACAAGTGGGGTAGCGGCTCGAGCCGCGAGTCCCGCCTCGACACAGCCAAGAAGGCTCTCAAGGCCATGCTGGAAGGCCAGCTGGCGACCCACGACGGCACCATCAACGTGTCGCTGATCACGTTCGAGGGCGACGGCAGCAAGGTCCAGAAGACGATTTCCGGCTTGACGACCAGCAACGTCTCCGAGATGGTCGACATCCTCATGGGGCTGAAGAGCGGAGGCGGCACGCCGTACGGCTCCGCATTCAACGAAGCCAAGTCCTGGTTCGATGGTCAGCCCACGGTCGACAGCTCCGGCAACGCCTACAAGAACCTGACGTTCTTCCTGACCGACGGGGAACCCACTTCCGAATGGTGGTACAACCGCGACACCGAGTTCGGCAAGCTCGCGGGCGTCAGCGACGTGCACGGCATCGGCATCGGCTCGGGCGTTTCGACCTCCACGCTCAACAGCTATGACAACACTGGCGGTCGGTTCACCTCCGGCGGCTCGGTGTACGTAAACTTCTCCGGGAACACGGGCGCAAATAACCCTGGCAACTGGGATAAGGAAGGCACGGGAACGGCAGCCAAGAACGGCAACGCCATGCGCCTTACCGATACAGCAGTCGATGGCAAGGCATACACCGTCACCATGGCCGAGGCCAACAAGATCGTGGTGACGAACGCCGCCGGTGCCTCGTTCGGCTTCGATGCAACCACGGGCAACAAGGGCACGGGCGACACGTTCAAGTGGGTGCTGCTGAAGTGGGATGGTTCGCAATGGAAGGAAGTCGAGTCCGGCAGCGAAGCGAACACCCGCACGACCGGCATCT
Organism: Achromobacter spanius; assembly: GCF_039673305.1. Lineage (GTDB taxonomy): Bacteria > Pseudomonadota > Gammaproteobacteria > Burkholderiales > Burkholderiaceae_B > Achromobacter > Achromobacter spanius_F. The sequence goes on along the minus strand of NZ_JBDJLJ010000013.1, from coordinate 137,801 downwards.
ACGGCCCCGGCGAATACCTTTATCAGTTCATCCTCAACGACAACAGCAGCGGTAGCGGTTCGTTCCGCGTGGATATCGACAATATCCGCACGTACACGACCGGCCGTACCGACAACTCGCAGGTCGTCCTGTCGCCGTCGGATCTGGAGTCGGCATTGGTTGGCGGAAGCACCTCCACCGAACTGGCTCCGGTCGGCAACGACAAGATCTACGGCGGCGATGGGTCCGACATTCTGTTTGGCGACGCAATCAACACGGATCAGTTGCCGTGGGGCGTTAACGGCAATCCCGCCAAGCCCACCGACTTCGCCGACGGCTCCGGCCTGGATGGACTCAAGCAGTTCCTGCTGCTGAAGAACGGCACGCAACCGACGGACGCCGATCTGCACAAGTTCATCTCCGACAATCACGGCCTGTTCGACGTGCAGGGCGACACCCGTGGCGGCAATGACGAACTGCATGGCGGTTCAGGCAACGACATCCTCTACGGCCAGGGCGGCGACGACATCCTGTACGGCGATGACGGCAACGACATCCTGTACGGCGGCACCGGCAAGGACACGCTGTACGGCGGCGCCGGCAATGACGTCCTGATCGGCGGCAAGGGAGACGACATCCTGTACGGCGGCGAGGGCAGCGACACGTTCAAGTGGGAATTGGGCGATCAGGGCACGACGGCGCTGCCGGCCGTGGACGTGATCAAGGACTTCTCGATCGCCTCGGTGGCCAATGGCGGAGACGTGCTGGATCTGCAGGACATGCTGCAGGGCGAGAAGGACGGCACGCTGTCCCAGTACCTGCACTTCTCCAAGGATCCCGCCAACAGCGCCAATACGCTGATCGAAATCAGCACCAGCGGCAAGATCGGCCAAGGCGCGGACCAGAAGATCATCCTGGAGAACGTCGATCTGACCAACGGCGGCAAGCTGACCACGGACCAGGCAATCATCAACGACCTGCTGCAAAAGGGTAAGCTCAACGTCGACCACAACTAAGCATCGACCTCACGGGAAGAGCCGGCCACGGCCTTCCCGTTGCGCATGACGCATTTTTTTGAAGGGCACATCTAAGATGCCCAAAAAAATGTGAAAATCCGTTTCATGCCATCGACCCGCCGTTACCGTAGCGCGCTGACTCTGTGCCGATTGGCGTTGCTATGCCTGGCTTGCGGCTGGACGGGCAGTTCCGCCCTGGAAGTCAACACCGACCGGCTGCAAAGCCTGTCGGCCAGCCGCTACGGGGCCAAGGGCTCCAAATCCGTCTCGAACTGGCTGCAACTGCTGCGCAGCCCCGCTCCCGCGGCGGACAAGGACAGGCTGACCCTCGCGAACGATTTCTGGAACCGCGCCCTGCTCTCCGGCGAGGACTCCCTCATCTGGAAGCAGGCCGACTACTGGGCCACGCCGCTGGAATCGCTGGGCAAGGGCGCGGGCGATTGCGAAGACTATGTCATCGGCAAGTATTTCACCTTGCTGGCCATGGGCGTCCCGGCCAACAAGCTGCGCTTCATCTACGTCCGCGCCCGCATCGGCGGAGCGGCCAGCAGCAGCCAGGTGGCCCACATGGTGCTGGGCTATTACGAAACCCCGAACGCCGTCCCGCTGGTGCTGGACAGCCTGATCTCAACCATCCTCCCGGCGACGCAGCGGCGCGACCTGACGCCGGTTTTCAGTTTCAACGCCGACGGCGTCTACGTGGACGGCAAGGCCGCCGCGCCCGTTGACCGCCTGAGCCGCTGGCGCGACCTACTTCAACGCATGGAACGGGAAGGCATCCGCCCCTGATGTCCGGAAACAAGACTATGTCCATTCTTCGACAGCTACTGCTCAGCGTGACCCTCGCCATCAGCGTCATCCTGCTGGGGACTCTGGCGCTCAGCATCAACTCCGCGCGCGAGTACCTGTCCGGGCAGCTCCAGGTGCAGAGCACCGACGCGGCCGTGTCTCTTGCCCTGTCCCTGTCGCAGCCCGCGAACAATGATCCTGTGGTGCAGGAACTGCTGGTGTCCGCGCTGTACGACGGCGGGCACTTTTCGCTGGTGCGCCTGACCGACCCCGACGGCAAGGTCCTGATCGAACGCCAGTCCGGAGCAACCGCGGCATCGGTACCCGCGTGGTTCCAGGCGCTGGCGCCGCTCGATGCGCAAGCCGCGACGCATGCGGTCAGCGACGGCTGGCGCCAGATCGGCGAAGTCACCCTGGTCGCCAATGATGCGTATGCCTGGGAAGCCCTGTGGCGCAGCAGCCTGAAGATGATCGCGCTGGTCGTGGGCGCGGGCATTCTGTGGGCGGTTTTCGCGTTTGTGCTGGTGGGATGGATCAAGAACCGCCTGCTGCGCGAGATCTCCGACCACGTCCGCGACATCGGCCGCGACTCCCCGCCCGAGCAGGTGGAAGCCCGCGTCCCGGAGCTTTCCGGCGTGGTGCAGGCGCTGAACCAGACGCGCGAACGCGTGCATGCCAGCGTGGAAGAGCAGAACGCCAAAATCGAATCGCTGGAACTGGAACTGAACCAGGACCCGGTGACCGGCCTGCCCAACCGCAAGTACTTCGTCAACGAATTCCGGCGTGCGCTGGAATCCGCCTCCGCCGGCGGAAAACGCCGGATCGACGGCGGCCATGTGCTGGTGTTCCGCCAGCGCGACCTGGCCGACCTGAACCGCCACATGCCTCGCGAGTTCATCGACCAATGGCTGCGCGCGGCATGCGAGCGCATCCTGGCCACGTTGAAGCGCATGCATGTGGCGTCGCCCATGCTGGCCCGGCTGAACGGATCGGACTTCGCACTGCTGCTGCCCGGCTGCGCGGCGCCGCAGGCCATGATGGTTGCAGAACAGTTGCGGGCCGACCTGCATGCCTCGCGTATTCCGGTCGGTGAAGGCCACCTGTGCCGCTGGGCGCAGGCAATGACCGACTATGGACAAGGCAGCCAGGCCGGTCCGGTGCTGGCGCGCCTGGATTTCGGCCTGATGCGCGCGGAAAGCGCCGGCAACGACCAGGTCGTGATAGCCGGCGCGACCGACATGCAATCGCCTTCCGAATCCGGCGAACGCGCCTGGAAGGACGCCATCCAGACCGCGCTGGAAGGCCGGCATTTCGAACTGTCGACCGAACCGCTGCTGGCGCTGGATGGACGCGTCGTGCGGACCGAGGCCATGCTGATGCTGCGTACAGCGCCCGACCAGGAACCGATCCCGGCCACGCTGTTCATCCCGCCCGCCGTGCGCCTGGATCTCGTGGCCGATTGCGATCTGGAGTCCGTCCGCCTGGGCCTGGACTGGCTGGCCGGCCACGAAGGCGAGCTCGCCATCCGCGTCGCCCTGCCCTCGCTGCGGGGCCAGAAATTCCTGCGCCAGCTTGCCCTGCTGCTGACCGAGCGCAGGCCCCTGGCCAGCCGCCTGTTCCTGGAAATCGACGCGCACGGCCTGGTGGAATGCCACGAGCAGATCACGGCCCTGGCGCATGTCGTGTCCGAGTTCGGCGCCCACCTCGGCGTGCGCAGGCTGGCGCAGCAGTTCGGCGCCGTCGCGCAGCTGCACACGCTGCCCCTGTCGTACGTGAAATTGGGCGGCGGCTTCGTCGGAGGAATGTCGCAAAGCCCCGGCAGCCAGCAACTGACGGCATCGGTGCTGGAAACGGCCCGCAACCTGAACATTGCCGTCTACGCGGAAGACGTCCCCGACGCCGAAACCCAGCGCATCCTGGTCGGCCTGGGCATCGGCATCATGCGCGGCCAGGGCGTCAGGACCGCGAACGGAGCCTAGCGAACCGGGCCTGAGGCGCCCCGCCCTCGCGGCCGCGTGCCCTCAGCGCGCGGCCTGGCCCTTGGATTGCTCGTACAGCGGCATCACCTTTTGCGCGGCCGCTTGCAGATCACTGATGCGCGAAGCGGCCGATGGGTGCGTCGACAGGATCTCGGGCGGCGCATTGCCCTCGCTGGCCGCCCCCATCTTCTGCCACAGGGTCACCGCGGCGCGCGGGTCATACCCGGCCCTTGCCGCCAGCTCCACCCCCATCCGGTCCGCTTCGGTTTCGTGCGTGCGGCTGTTGGGCAAGGTGAACATCACGCTGGTCAATTGCCCGCCCAGATCGGACGCCGCGGATGAACCGGTGGCGATGGACAGCACCGACAAGCCCAGGTTCGTGGCCATCTGCTGGGAAACGCGCTCGCGCGCGTGCTCACGCAGCGCGTGGGCAATTTCATGGCCCAGCACGGCTGCCAGTTCGTCGTCGCTGGGCTTGATCTTGGAGATCAGCCCGGTGTAGACGGCGATCTTGCCGCCTGGCATGCACCAGGCGTTGATCTCGTCGCTGGACAGCACGTGCACTTCCCATTTCCAGTTCGCGGCGTCCGGGCGAAACACGCCCGCCTGCGCGATCAGGCGTTGGGAAATGGCGCGCGCGCGCGCCAGCTGCTGGGCATCCCGGTCCAACAGGCCCTTGGCCTGCGCCTCTTTCAGGATGTCGGCGTACTGCTGGGTCGCCTCCTGTTCGAGCGCCTGCGACGGCACCATGCTGGACATGTATTGGGTGCGGTTGACGCCCACGGCGCCCGATTGCGTAGTGTTCATGCCCGTGCAGCCCGCCAGTACGGCCAGCGACAGCACGGCTCCGGCATTGCGCAGAAAATGACGCTTCTGGTTCATGTCGGCCTCCAAGCCGTTTCAACAACCGCAAGCGTATCAGACAGGCGCGCCGCACTGCCCGCGATGGCGCAGGGCATGATCGATCAGCACCAGCGCCAGCATCGCTTCGGCGATGGGCGTTGCCCGGATGCCGACGCAAGGATCGTGTCGGCCCAGCGTCTGCACCATCACCGGCTCATTGGCGCGATTGACCGAGCGGCGCTCGACGCGGATGCTGGAGGTGGGCTTGATCGCCAGGGACACCGTGATGGGCTGGCCGGTGGAAATGCCGCCCAGCACGCCGCCCGCGTGATTGGTCAGGAAACCGTCCGGCGTGATCTCGTCGCCGTGTTCCGAGCCGCGCTGCGCGATGCAGTCGAAACCGGCGCCAATGGACACGCCCTTGACGGCGTTCAGCCCCATCATCACATGCGCGATGTCGGCGTCCAGGCGGTCATAGATGGGTTCGCCCCAGCCGGCGGGCAGGTTCTCGGCCACGACTTCGATGCGCGCGCCCACGGAGTCCCCGTCGCGGCGCAACTGGTCCATGTAGGCTTCCAGTTCCGGAACGACGTCGGCGTTGGGCGCATAGAACGGATTGTTGGGCACTTCGTCCCAGGACACGAAAGGAATCGCGACCGGGCCGAGCTGGCTCATGTAGCCGCGCACCTTCACGCCGTATTGCTCCGACAGCCATTTCTTGGCGATGGCGCCGGCCGCCACGGTGGGCGCCGTCAGCCGTGCCGACGACCGTCCGCCGCCGCGCGGGTCGCGCACGCCGAACTTGCGCCAGTAGGCGTAGTCGGCATGGCCGGGCCGGAAGGTGTCGGCAATATTGGAATAGTCCTTGCTGCGCGCATCGGTATTGCGGATCAGCAGACCGATGGGCGTGCCCGTGGTCACGCCTTCGTAGACGCCCGACAGGATCTCGACCTGATCGGCTTCCTGGCGCTGCGTCACGTGGCGCGAGGTGCCGGGACGGCGGCGGTCCAGTTCAAGCTGGATATCGGAGGCGTCCAGCGCCAGTCCCGGAGGACAGCCATCGACCACGCAACCGATGGCCGGCCCGTGAGATTCGCCGAAATTCGTGACGGTAAAGAGAGTACCTAGGGTATTGCCGGGCATAGGGAGTCAACAGGTCGGGTTTGCAAGCAACCCCGATTATGACACCGCCGAGGCCAAAGCCTGGATTTCGGAGGCCGGCGCGGGCCTTCCGAGCAGGAAGCCCTGCATCACCCGACATCCCAGGGATTTCAGGATCTCGCGCTGGCCTTCCGTCTCGACGCCTTCGGCCACCACCGGCAGGCGCATCGCCTGGCAGAGGCCGAACAATGCGGACACGACCTCGCGGCTGCCCGCATCCGATTCCAGCGCTGAAATGAAGCTGCGGTCGATCTTGACCCAGTCGATGGGAAGATGGCGCAGGTGATTCAGGCTGGAATAGCCGCAGCCGAAGTCGTCCAGCGCCACGCCGATGCCCTTGGCGCGCAGCGTGTTCAGGATTTTCACGTGCCGTTCGTAATGCAGGATGAAGATCGATTCGGTGATCTCCAGGACCAGCTTGCGCGGCGACAGGCGGGTCGCGGCCAGCACGTCGGAAACCAGCTGGACCAGGCTGTCCTCGTTCATCTGCTTGACCGACAGGTTCACATGGACGCGCCAGGCCGCCGGCCACAGCGCCGCCTGCGTGCATGCACGCTCCAGGATCCAGGCGCCAAGAGGCACGATCAGGCCGCTGCGTTCGGCCAATTCGATGGTCACGGCGGGGGAAACGCTGCCCAGGACGGGATGATGCCAGCGCAGCAGGGCTTCGCATCCCTGCACCACGCCGGTGCCGCTGTCGCAGACCGGCTGGTAATAGAGTTCGAACTGTTCCATTGCCGGCGTCGTCAGCGCCAGCCTCAAGTCGTTTTCCAGCCCCTGCTGGTCCCGCTGCCGGGCAAGCAGCCGGAAGTCGAAGAGATTCCACCCCGGGCCGCCGCGCTCCTTGAGCGGCACCAGAGCGACCTGCACGCATCGCTGCAGTTCCTCGACGCTGCGGCCGTGCGCGGGGTAGAGCGCCGTTCCGATCCGGAAAACAGCAATAAGGGGACGCCCCCCCAATTCATAGGGCTGACTGAGGTCTTCCAGCAGCTTGGCCGACACCTGGGCCGCGCCCTCCTCGTCCACGCCGGGCACACAGACCGTGAACGAATCGGCGCCGGCGCGCGCCGCCATGCCGCCCAGGGTGCGGGTGACCAGGCTGAGCCGGTCCGCCACCATCACAAGCAGCGCCTGGTCCTCGCCTGCCCGCAGCATGGCGCTGATCTGCGCATAGTGTTCGAAGCTGACCAGGAAAAATGCGCCTTGGCGCTCGGCCCCTTGGGGCTTTCCCAGCCACGCGCGCGCGCGACGATGCAGCTCCTGCTGGCTGAGGAGGCCGGTCAGTTCGTCACGCGTCAGGCGGCGGCGCAGGGCGCGCTCTCTGCGGACGAACAGCAGACTGATCGCTGCAAGTGCGCCCGCGAGCGTCAGGCACAGTGCGAGCAGGTAACTCTCACGCACGGAGCCCCCTATCCCTATCCATCAGCCCCTGGCGTTGCGGCCCGACCACGGGCCCAAGGGCTGTAACATTTTTTAAATTATGCATTGTTTTCGCAAAAAAACGGCACATTTCAGAGGCAACGCGCCCCTTCTTCCTGAGTTCCTTCGAATCGGTAGTTGCTCGCGGCGGGTCATGACGGGTCCTGGATTAGCGGTCGCTGGCCGGTCCTGTTCGCCATGCCTTGCCCTTTCTACGACAGCGGAACCCCAAAAATTAATACGCTGTGTCTCAATAGTTCTCAACGAACCAAATATCACGAACGAAATAATTACATAGCTTGTCCGAAATAAAGGCGGATTTCGTAATATTCTGTGCGTTCTGTGACATGGCGACAGGCAGTGTAAGGGTCGCCAGCAAGGTCTTGGTAACGTGTGTCACGTTTCTTATCCAGGTTTTTATCCCTGTCAGGCGTTTTCGCCGCCCGACGCCCGCCTTTAACCGGAGGCCTCGCGGCGCAGGCAGCCGTGCCAGCCCAGGAGGGATTTGCAAGTACATGCCCACACTACGCCGGCTACTTTTATGTTCCGCCCTTCTGATCGGCTTCATCCTGCTCGGCGCACAGGCCCTGGGGATGCTGGCGGCGCATCGCTATCTGAACGCGCAACTGGCGCAACAAGGCGAGGCAGGCGTCAGGACGCTGGCTTGGGCGCTGTCCCACGGCGCGGGCAGCCCAGGCGAGCAGGCCGAACTTGCGGACGAATTGTTCAGCCAGGGCCTGTACGCGCTGGTGCGTATCACGAACGAAGGAAATCCGGCCGTCATTGAACGCCGCGCGCGCCCCGCCGATGCCGGACGCGACCGCGATTGGCGCGGCGCGTGGCTCAACATGGACGCGCCAGCGATCTCGCGCGAATTCACCGCGGCGGACGGCCGGAGCAAGGGCACCATCACCGTGCAGGCCGATGCCAGGCGCGCACGCGACACACTGTGGCAAGGCGGCATACGCGTACTGGGCCTGGTGCTGGCCGCGGGCGTCTTCTGGGCCATTTTCGCCCTGAGCCTGGTGCGCTGGATCGAGGCGCGGACCTCGCGGGACATCTGCGAACGCGTGCGCGCGCTGGCGCCGGGCAACGATGCGGCCTTGAGCGGGTCGTGCGAGGTCGCGGGAGTCGACCAGGCCCTGGTCGACGCGCAGCGCCGGGTAGCCGCCACAGTCGAGGAACAGAACGCCCGGATCGAATCCCTGCAAAGCGAGATCTACCGGGACCCCATCACCCGGCTGTCCAACCGCAAGCATTTCGTCGATCAGTTCAGGGTGGCCCTGGCGGACAAGACCACCGATACGGGCGGCCATCTGCTGATGTTCCGGCAACGCGACCTTGCGCAAATCAACCGGCATCTGTCGCGCGCGTTCACGGATCAGTGGCTGCGTTCCTCGTCCGACCGCCTGCGCAGGCTGGTGGAAGAGTTCGGCGGGCCGGCGACGCTGATCGCCCGGATCAGCGGGTCGGACTTCGCCCTGCTGCTTCCGCGCACGTCGGCGCCGCAAGCGAGCGTGCTGGCCGAGCGCGTGCGGCGCGAACTGCGGTCGCTGCGCGTGCCGATGGACAAATACGGATGGTGCCGCTGGGCGCTGGCCATGGCGGCCTATGCGCCGGGCGACAACATGAGCGACATTCTGGCGCGCCTGGATCATGCCCTGATGTGCGCGGAAAGCGCAGACGACGATCAGATCGCGCCGGCAAGCCAGGCGGCCGACAGCACGCGCATCGGCGAATACAGCTGGCACGACGCCTTGGTCACGGCCTTGGAGCAGCACCGGTTTTCCCTGTCTGCCCAGCCGCTTCATGACCTGTCCGGCACGGTGCTGCATTACGAAGCCAGCCTGACGCTGCACGACATCTCGGGCACCGACCCCGTGCCGGCATCGATCTTCATGCCACCGGCCGTGCGCCTCGGCTTGTCCGCCGAATGCGATATCCAGGCGATCCGCCTGGGACTGGACTGGCTGTTCACCCACGACGACGCGCTGACGATCCCGGTCTCGCTGGCCACGCTGGCGCAGGGCTCGTTTTTTTCCAGGCTGGAGCGCATGCTTGCCGACCGGCCCGCACTGACGATGCGGCTGATCATCGAAGTCGACGCCGCGGGACTGGTCGAACAGGGCGCCGACCTTCGCCAGCTCTGCGACGTCGTCACCAGCGCCGGCGGCCGCGTCGGCGTGTCGCGGCTTTCACAGCAGTTCGGCGCCATGGAACGCCTGCACGAATTTCCCGTGTCCTACGTCACGCTGTGCGGCAGTTTCATCACCGGACTGCTGCACAGCCCCGGCAGCCAGCATCTGGCCGCCACCGTCGTGGCCACCGCCAAGACGCTGGACATGGCTGTCTACGCCGCGGACGTTCCCGACACCGCCACGCAATTCGTACTGGAAGAAATAGGCGTGCGCGCGATACGCGGGGCTGTCGTAAACTCCGCGCACGCGCACGATCTCGCGCATGACCACCAATGGGTTCCTAGTTGACGGAAGGATTGTTTCTTCGCACCCGCTGGCGTTTCAGCCACCGCCGCGCCGATCAGATCGGCGGCAACCGGCGATTTCCCTGGTCGCGATTGGGGCCGCTGCTGTGCGCGCTGCTCTGGCCGGGATACGCCATGGCCTATGCCCAGATCGGTGGCCATGACACCCTGCCGGGCTTGACCGCAGGCGTGGCGATCGCATGCGCGATGGCCTGTGGCCTGGCCTGGGCCCATACCCGCAACGCAATGTATGCGGCCGGCCTGGCTTTCGCGCTCCTGGAAGGCCTGTTTCGCTCGCTGCCATCGCTGATGCCGCCGGGCGCGCTGCAGGCAGGCTCTTTTGCGGCCTTGCTGGCAGCGACTGCCCCGCTCGTGCAAGGGGCGCGCGCCGCCGGGATCCTGGCCGCGGCATGCCGCTGGAGCAGCATCGTGCTGGCCGGCGTCGCCGCGTTGGCGCTGATTTTCGTCTACGAAACCGAATCCGGCGTGCTGCCGGCATCCATCGCGGGAATCTGCGCCGTGCTCAGCGTGCCCCTGGCGGGATGGTTTCTGGCAAAGGCCGTCCGGCAGGCGGCGGGACGCGCTTCATCCGTCGCGCTGGCGCTTGCGTACGGCGCCTCCGCCTGGATGCTGGCGCACGACGCCTGGGAAGCCGGTGGCGCCGATACCGCGGGCACGACCATCGAATTGCTCAGGCTGATGCTGGTGTCGGGCGCGCTCCTGTGGCTGGCGCTGGACTCGCCCGCGCGCGGCGCCTCAGACCGCAAGGCAAGCGACCACACTGACGCGGAACACCTCGCCCAAGGCGAACTGCGGCTTGCGGAACTCGCTGGCGCGCTGGATACGCAGCGCCAGATGAACGCCCTGATCTCGCACGAACTGCGCGCGCCGCTCGCGACCATCAGCGCGGCGGCCCAGTCGCTGGACATGATTCTTTCCGACAGTGGCGAAACCGTCGACAGCCGCCTGGCCCGCATCCATCGGTCGGTCACGCGGATGACCGAGTTGATGGACCAGTTGCTGAACCAGGACCGGCTGGATGAACAGGCATGGACGCCGCGCGGCGAACAGACCGACATGGCGGAGCTTCTGCGCGATGTCGTGACCGCCATGCAGCCCGATACGGCGCACGCGCTGCTTCTGCAGTCCCAGCCCTCCCTGCCCGTCTATTGCGACCGTCCCCTGACGAGCGTGGTAGTCCGCAACCTGATCCACAACGCGATCAAGTATTCGCCGGCCAATGAGCCTGTGCGGATAGAAACGGGCCACACGCGCGTTGGCGAGCAGCTTATGACCTGGACGGCGGTCATCGACCGCGGCCCAGGCATCGGCGAAGAGGAACAGGCGCGGATCTTCGAGCCGCGCTTTCGGCGCTCCGCGCATCGGGAAACGCCAGGCATGGGGATCGGATTGTTCCTGGCCCGGCGCATCTGCCAAAGCCAGGGCGGGTCGCTGACCATGCAGAGCAAGGTCGGCGTGGGGACGCGCTTCGTCATCACCCTGCCCGCCAACGGAACTGCGGCGTAACCGCGGCGGGCGCCGCGGCCTGGAAGACCGTCAGGCGGCGAACACGTAGCCTTGGCCGCGCACGGACAGAACCGGCAGTTTCAGGCCCGCGCTTTGCGCCTTGGCGCGCAAGCGGCTCACCAGCACATCGATGCGCCGCAGCTCGAAACCGCCGGGGCTGTCGGGCAGGAACAGTTCAGCCAGGGCCTGGCGGCTGACCGCGCTGCCGGCCGCATCCATCAGGGCCACCAGGAACGTGCGTTCCTGGGCGCTCAGGTGCAACGAGGCGCCATCGGGCGCCACCAGAATCCAGCCGCCATCCTGCAAGGACCAATTGGTGTCGGCGGACGCGCGCGTTTCGGCATCGGCGGGACGCGGCGCCTTCGCAAGACGCATGCGGCGCGCCAGGCTGCGAATGACCGAACTGAGTTCGAGCAGGTCGACGGGCTTGGTCATGTAGACATCGGCGCCCCCTTCCAGCCCCCGCACGCGGTCTTCCAGGGCGCTGCGGCCCGTCAGCATGACGATGCCCACGGGGCTCAAGGCGCGCAGCCGGGTCGCGACCGAAAAGCCGTCTTCGCCGGGAAGATGGGCATCCAGTATGACGATATCGCAAGGCTGTTCCTGCAGCCGGCGATAAAACGCGACCGCGTTGTCGCAAGCGAACGCCACTCGGAAACCGTAACCGCCCAGACCCAACGCCAACTCCTCCCGGAAGTCGGCGTCGTCCTCAAGCAGGCCGATACATAGCAAACCATCTGCGCCAGGCATATTCAGAGTGCTTTATTTTGAAATTTTCGACGGATACCCCTGGAGACCCCATCGCAAAATAGGCCCCGGAACCGGCAATCTTACGACTTTTACAATGGAAACGAATGATTGCAGTGAAAAAAACGGGGATATTTCACTTTTTTGCCGGTTTTTTTTCATAAACCGCGCTCTGGCGCCAAGCCCGCAGCCGGTTACTGCCGGATTATGCAATCAGGATGAGCAGCTGACCTCAATCCCGCCGGCCCAGTCGGGCGGCAAGCCCGCATAGCGCTCATAACCTTCCTGCTCCACAAATGGATTGCGCAGCAGTTTCATCAGCGTATCGATTTCACTGGCGTCGCCGGTTTTCGCCGCCCGGATCGCCTCTTCCGCCAGGTGATTGCGCAGGACATATAGCGGATTGACGCCGTTCATCCCGGCAACCGTTTCCTCTACGGACCGGCCATCCTGGGCGTGGCGGGCTATCAGGCGGTCCAGCCATGCCGCGGCGGCGGGTCGGTCGATGAACAGGTCTTCGAACGCGCTGCGCCGCCCCTGCAAGGCGTCTGCCAGACGCCGCCAGGTCAGGGTGAAATCGGCCTGGTTGGCGTCCATCAGCTTCAGCAGGTCGTCCAGCAGCGCTTCATCCGCGGGCAGCCAGGCGGCCAATCCCATCTTGGCCCCCATGCGGTCATGGAAGGCGCGCGTGAATACCGCTTCGAATTCGTCCAGCACGGCGCGCAAGGCGTCCGCATCCTGCACCAGCATATGCAAACTGCCGCCCAGGCGGTACAGATTCCATAGCGCCACCGACGGCTGGCGGTTCCAGGAATAGCGCCCTTCAGAGTCGGAATGGTTGCAGACGTGTCCCAGGCGGAATCCGTCCATGAACCCGTAAGGCCCATAATCCAGCGTCAGTCCAAGAATGGACATATTGTCCGTATTCATGACGCCGTGGCAAAACCCCACCGCCTGCCAATCCGCCATCAGCAGCGCCGTGCGCCGAGTCACCGCCCTGAGAAGGTGAATATATGGCGCGGTGTCAGCCGGCGATTCACCGGCAGGCGCTTCGCGGCATTCCGGATAATATCGGTCGATCACATAATCGGCGAGCGTCCGGAGCATGTCCGGCTGGCGACGCGAAGACCAGTGCTCGAACGACCCGAACCGCACGAAACTCGGCGACATCCGGGTCACGATGGCCGCGGTCTCGACCGTTTCCCGCATGACGGGATCATCGGAAACCACCAGCGCCAGCGCCCGCGTCGTCGGCACGCCAAGTCCGTGCATGGCCTCGCTGGCCAGATACTCGCGGACGGACGAGCGCAGCACGGCCCGGCCGTCGCCCATGCGGGAATACGGCGTCATGCCCGATCCCTTGAGCTGCAGCTCCCAGCCCCCTTGCGGCCCCTGCACCTCGCCCAGCAGGTGGGCGCGGCCATCGCCGAGCTGCCCCGCCCAGACACCAAACTGATGACCGCTGTAGACGGCGGCAAGGGTATCGCCGCCCGGCAGCGGGCGGGCGCCGGAAAAGACGTCCAGGAACTCCGGCGTCGCCAAGGCCGCGGGATCCAGGCCGATCAGGGCCGCCGCATCCGCGTTGGCGTGCAGAAGTCGCGGGTTGTTCAACCCCTGAGGCGCCAGGCGGGTATAGAAAGCCGCAGGCAGGGCCGCAAAGGAATTGACGGCCCGCAGTTCGGTCAGAGAAAGGGCACTCATGCGCGTTGGCTCCGGGCGGCCCGCTTGGCGGGACGCACATAGAAAATGGCGCTCAGGAAGAACGTGGCCGACAACAGGATCTCGCCCCAGGCCATCAGGACGGACAGCGGCGCCGGATCGGACATGGCGCGCACCACCCCTTCCATCAGGTACAGCAGCGACAGCATGGCCGCCCACTGGTAAGTATAGAGATTGCCGCGCACGATGCCGCGCAGCGGAAATGCCAGCGGCAAGGCCTTCAGGAACATCCAGGATCCCCCGGGCCGCACGGGCGCCACCACGGTTTCCCAGGCGACGCAAAGTACGATCAGGGCAAACAATGAAACCGATGCCAGCAGGCGCAAACGGGGGTTGAGTTCAGGGTTCATGCTGCTATTATCGCCTGATGAATCGCCCCGCCGAGCCCTCCGCCGCTACGCCGGCGGCTTCTGAACCACCGACCTCGCGCACTTCATGGGTCGCCAGGGCTGGACGCATATTTCGTTTCGTCGCACAACGCGCCAACGAAGAAAAACTGCTCCAGGTCGCATCCAGCCTTACCTTCACGACGGTCCTGGCGATCGTCCCCATGCTGGCGGTGGTGCTGTCGCTGTTCACCGCCTTTCCCGTCTTCCAGGAATTCCGGGTCGCCCTCGAGGACTTCCTGACCAACAGCCTGATGCCCCCGTCCGTTTCGGACAACATCATGGACTACCTGAACCAGTTTGCGCGCCAGGCATCGCGCCTGACGGCAATCGGCGGCGCCTTCCTGCTGGTCACCTCGCTGCTGCTGATCATGACCATCGACCAGGCCTTCAACGACATCTGGCGCGTCTCGCGCCAGCGTCCGTTGCCGCAGCGGGCGCTGGTGTACTGGGCCATCATCACGCTGGGCCCGGTGCTTGCAGGCGCAAGCCTGTGGGCGACGTCTTTCGTGGCCCGCGAATCGCTGGGGCTGGTCCAGGACGTGCCCGAGGCCGTCAGCGTCGCCATTTCCTTCATTCCGCTGGTCTTGACGGGCCTGGGCTTCGCGGCGCTGTTCGTCGTCGTCCCGAACCGCGACGTCCTGTGGCGGGACGCGCTGGTGGGCGGCTGTGTCACCGCCATCGTGCTGGAAATCATGAAGTCGGCGTTCGCCTACTACCTGACCCGGTTTCCCACCTACACGATCATCTATGGCGCCTTCGCGACCCTGCCGATCTTCCTGCTGTGGATCTACCTGTCCTGGCTGGCAGTGCTGCTGGGCGCGACGCTGGCTTCAAGCGCGCCGCTGATCAGGTTGGGACGTTGGAAAATCAACCGCTATCCCGGCGCGCCCTTCGTGGATGCGCTGGATGCCCTGCGCGCCTTGCGCAAGGCCCAGCTGTCCAAACCGGGAGGCCTGCCAGCGAACGCGCTGGCGTCGCAGTTGCGGCTGCACCAGGACGAACTGGACGAAGTGCTGGAATCGCTCGGCACCATGGGCCTGGTCACGCGCAGCCCCGACGACAACTGGATGCTCACGTGCGATGCCCGGGAAACCTCGATGGCGCCGGTGGTGGACCATTTCCTGCTTGATCGCCGCCAGCCGCGCGTACGCAACGATCCCGACATATTGCGGGTCGCCGCGTCCGTGGATTCCCAGCAAAATAGCCCGACGCTGGAAGAACTCTGCGGAGAAGCGCAAAATACGGGAAATGGAGTCGCTCCCGTACTGCAATTGGAAGCGAACAAGAAATAGCAAAGCATTCGGGCGTAGTCCGCCCACAGGAGATACCGATGTTGAAGGTCAGCGAGATTTTGCGCGTCAAGGGCGACACGCTCTATACGGCGTCGCCGGACATGCCTGTGTCACAGGCCGTGCAAACCATGAGCGAACAGGACATAGGCTCGCTCGTGATCATGGAATTCGGCACCCTGACTGGCATG
Organism: Achromobacter spanius; assembly: GCF_039673305.1. Lineage (GTDB taxonomy): Bacteria > Pseudomonadota > Gammaproteobacteria > Burkholderiales > Burkholderiaceae_B > Achromobacter > Achromobacter spanius_F. Next base: position 122,271 of record NZ_JBDJLJ010000013.1, on the reverse strand, counting down.
CTCACGTTCCGCGAAATCATCCGCCACATGCACGCGCATGGCGGAGCCGGCGAAACGACCATCCGCTCGATCATGGACGACGCGCCTGTCAGCGTGTCCCCCAACACCAGCGCCGACGAAGTCCAGCGCCTGATGCTGGAAAAGCACGCGCGCTACATCCCCGTCATGGACGGCCCGACGCTCATGGGCGTGATTTCCTTCTATGACATGGCCCAGGCCATCGTCGCGGCCCAGCAGTTCGAAAACAACATGCTGAAGGCCTATATCCGCGACTGGCCCACGGAAAGCGCCGAACCCGCTCAGTCCTGAGTTCAGCCAGGCCTACCTGGGCCCGACCCGGCCAGGCTCTCGGCGGGGGTCAGGCCGGCGCCGATTCGAACGCGGCGTCGCGCGCACCCGGCGCGTGCCGCTGGCTGCGCCACGCGTCGTAGATCAGTTCCGGATTGTTGGCGGCCAGCAAGGCCGGGTCCGACAACATGCGGCGCCAGCGGCGCGCACCCGATTGTCCGTTCACCAGCCCCAGCATCGGACGCGTCATCACCCGCAACGGCACGCCCTTGGCAACCTGCCTGGCGGCGTATTCCGTCATGGCGTCCACGACCTGCGCGTCGCTGGGCAACCGGACGGACGGCCACAGCTGCAAAGAGACTTCGGAAAGGACACGCGGCGTATGCCAGGCAGCGCGGCCCAGCATGACACCGTCAAAGGTCTCAGCCGCCCGCACCGACTGCCCGGCGTCGCCCAGCCCGCCATTAAGCACAAAGGTGCAATCCGGAAAATCGCGCTTGAGCTGCCCCACCACGTCATAGCGCAAGGGAGGGATCTCTCGGTTGTCCTTGGGGGACAGCCCCTTGAGGACGGCATTGCGGGCGTGGGCGATGAAAACCCGGCATCCCGTGTCATAGATCTTGCCGACGAAATCGCGGACGAAGTCATAGGACTCGTCATAATCCAGGCCCAGCCGGTGCTTCACCGTGACAGGGATATCCACCGCGTCCTGCATGGCTTTCATGCAGTCGGCCACCAGGGCCGGCTCCGCCATCAGGCAGGCGCCGAATGCCCCTTTTTGCACGCGTTCCGACGGACAGCCGCAATTGAGGTTGATTTCGTCATAGCCCCATTGCCGGCCCAACCGCGCCGACTGGGCCAGGGCCTCGGGCTCGCTGCCGCCAAGCTGCAGCGCCACGGGGTGCTCGGCTTCGTCAAAGTCCAGGTGGCGCGCGACATTGCCGTACAGCAGCGCACCCGTGGTGATCATTTCCGTGTACAGGCGTGCGCGAGGGGCCAGCAGCCGGTGAAAGTAACGGCAATGGCGGTCGGTAACGTCAATCATCGGGGCGACGCATAGCCGCCAATCGGGGGAGTCCAAGAATCACTCAACAAAACAAGGGGATGCGGTATTTTACGGTGCTTGGCGGCATTATGTCCGGAGCTCGGAATCGTCCGCCCCCCGAACGGCCGCCGGGGCCGGCCGGCCATGTGGTCTAAAATTGCGCCGCCGCCGCCGTACAGGCATGTCCGAGCGTCCGTTAACCCCTCACACCCGAACATCCATGGCCGTATTCACCCCCGTTTCCGACGACGACGCGCGCGCCCTCCTGGCGCATTTCGATCTGGGCGAGTTCGTCTCGCTTCGAGGAATCACGGCGGGCATCGAGAACACCAACTATTTCCTGTACACGACCCGGGGCGAGTACGTCCTGACGCTGTTCGAAGTACTGACTCACGCCCAACTGCCCTTTTACATCGAGTTGATGTATCACCTGGCCGAGCGCGGCATTCCGGTCCCCCAGCCTCAGACCCTGCGCGACGGCACCCGCCTGACGACGCTGCACGGCAAGCCCTGCGCGATTGTTTCGCGCCTGCCCGGCGGCTACGAACCCGCGCCGGGCGCGGCCCACTGCGCACTGGCGGGCGCCACGCTGGCACGCGCCCACCTGGCGGCCCAGGACTTCCCCATCCGCCAGCCCAATTTGCGCGGACTCTCGTGGTGGCAGGAAACGGCGCCCAAGGTCATGCCATTCCTGGACGCGCCCCAGGCCCAGCTGCTGAGTTCGGAGCTGGCCGCGCAGCAGGCGGCCGCCGCCACCCCGGCGTGGCAGGCGTTGCCGACGGGGCCGGCCCATTGCGACCTGTTCCGCGACAACGTTCTCTTTGCCGGCACTTTCGAGGATCCGCTCATGGGCGGCATCATCGACTTCTACTTCGCGGGCTGCGACACCTGGCTGTTCGACGTGGCGGTCAGCGTCAATGACTGGTGCATCGAGCGCGACACGGGCGAATTCATCCCTGAACTGGTCGACTCCTGGCTCAATGCCTACGCCGCCGTGCGGCCCTTCACCGACGGCGAACGCGAAGCCTGGCCGCTCATGCTGCGGGCGGCGGCCCTGAGGTTCTGGCTATCCCGGCTGTACGACTTTTTCCTGCCCCGACCGGCCCAGACCCTCAAGCCGCACGACCCCCGCCACTTCGAAAGAGTGTTGCAAGCGCGCCACCGCCCGGATCTGCCAATATTGCCGTAACCAGTACGCCCCCCATAATGGGAGCAGCACCTCCCTTTTGAGAGAAAATTCCCTTTCAGAGAGCCATGCAAGCAGCATTTCTACCCGCGACGTCCGGCTGGCTTTGGGTTCGAGACGGATTCCGTCTGTTCCGAAAGCAACCCCTGGCCATGTTCACCTGGGCCATGGCCATCAGCCTCCTTGTCGTCTTCGCCACCGCAACGCCGCCGGTCGGCCCGATGCTGGTCGTGGCCCTGATGCCGATCATCACCCTGATGACCCTGTCCGCGTGCAAGCACGTGGAAGCCGACCGCGTCATGCTGCCCTCCATGTGGGGCAAGCCGCTCAAGCAGCCGGGCGTATTCAGGAAGCTGTTCCTGATGGGCGTGCTCTATGCAGCGCTCTGCATGGTGACCGGGCTGATCATTTTCCTGCCCTTCACCGACGCGATGATGGAAGGCATGCGCATCGCCTCCGTCGAAAAGAGCATGGAGCCCATACTCTCGGCCATGGCTTTGCCGCTTACGCTGTTCGCGATCTGCTACGTGGTGATTGCCGCGCTGTTCTGGCATGCCCCCGTGCTGGTGGCCTGGCACGGTCTGCGCCTGACGCAGGCGCTGTTCTTCTCAGGTATCGCCTGCTGGCGGAACAAGCTGCCTTTCCTGGTCTATGGCGGCTGCTGGATCCTGGTGTTCCTGTTCATCGACCTTTGCGCCGGGCTGCTGGTGGCCGTCGGCCTGTCTCCCCAGATGGCAGGCACGCTGCAGATCCCATTCAATATTGCCGCGGGCGGCGTACTTTACTGCAGCTTCTATCCGGCCTACACCTCCGTGTTCGGCATCAATAACGCCAGCACGCATCTCGACAACGGCAACGGCGCGCAGGCATAGCGCCACGCGGCCAGGCGCCAGGGCGCTGCGCCGCGCCACCACCCGCCCTTCCCGCGAAATGAACGCCACATCGATGGCGTACCGCATGCCAAAGGTGTGCACCGCGGCGCACGGCATCAGCATGACGCCGCTGCGCGGACCGGGCTCTTTGCGGCCCAGCAAGCCGCGCATCCTGCCGCGCCAGCCCCTGATCACCAGCAAGCGAAGGCGGTCTGTCCGCCACGGCCCGGCCCCGTTCATTGCACGCTCCGCAGCAGCTGCACTGCGATCGGAAAAGCCAGCACGATGAACGTGCACGGAAAGATGCAGCCGATCAGGGGCAACAGCATCTTCACCGGCGCCTGCATCGCCAATTGTTCCGCCCGCATGTGACGATCGCTGCGGCATTGCGCGGCTTGCGCGCGCAACACCGGCGCCAGGCTTGCCCCCAGGGCTTCGGCCTGTGCCAGGGCAGCCACCCAGTTGCGTGCTATCGGACTGTTGCTGCGCTCGGCCAGCCCCCTGATCGCAGCGAGTCTTGATACGCCCGCCCGCATCTCGGCCAAGGCATCCGTCAGCGCGTCGCGCAAGACGCCGGGCGGCCCGCTCTGTGCCGCCAATTGCAGGGCCCCCTGAACGCTCAGGCCCGCTTCGACGCACAGCGTCATCATGTCGAACACGAAGGGCAGGTCCCGTTCGATGTCGCGTCGCCTGCGGACGCCCAGGCGTCTCAGCCACAGGGCTGGCGCCATCCCCGCGGCCAGCGCGGCAGCCCCGGCCCAGGGCATCCACGCAAGCGAGTCCGCCGCGGCCAGCGCCAACGCGGCCATTGCCGCCAGCCCGCCCCCGGCAACCGCGGCACTTGCGCAGAGCGCCGCGAGATGCGCATAGTTCACTCCCGCTGGCAACGCCGCTTGCTCGATGGCGCGCGTCAGCCTGAGCCGCCAGCGCCATGAACACAAGGGGCCAGCCAGCGGCGCCACCGCCGAAATCCACGGCCAGGCCGCCTTCCACCACCAGGGCATGGCCGCGGAGGCTTCCTGGTCTTCATGCAGCAGCGGCCGCAGCAGGGCCCAGGCAAGCCATGCGGTTCCTGCAGCCGTGGTCAACATGCCCAAATAAAGCCACATTTCGGCCTCCCGTCAGATGTCGATTCGCATGATGCGCCGGATAAGCAGCACACCGGCGATTTCCAGCACCGCCACAATGGCCAGCACGCCCCACCCCATGGGGGTGTGCCACAGCAGCCCCATGGTTTCGGGCTCCAGGCGGTCGAGCACCGCCAGCAACAGCAAAGGCAGCGCGCCGACGATCCAGGCCTGCAGGCGCCCCTGCGACGTCAGCGCCCGCAGTTTGGCTTGCAGCTGCAGCCTGGCACGCAAGGTCTGGGCAATGCTTTCCAGTGCTTCGGCCAGGTTGCCGCCGGTCTTGGCCGCGATCCGCATTGCCGCGACGACCAACGACGTCGAATCCGCCGGCATCCTGGCCTGAAGGTTGTCGAGCGCGGCATCCCATGGCACGCCCAGGCGCTGTTCCCGCAGCATCAGGCCGAACTCCTGCGCCAGCGGCGCCCCGCTCTGATCCACGACATGACGCAACCCGGTGGTCAACGCAACGCCCGCCCTTAGCGCGGACGCCAGCATCAGCAAGGCCATGGGCAACTGTTCTTCAAAGCGCCGTGCACGCCGGCGGCGCAACCCGTCCACCAGCATCCGAGGCGCGCGCGCCGCCAGCGCCGCAAACAGCGCAGCGAGCATGCCGCTGCCCGTCGCGGCGAAGGCCGCCACCGCGGCCACCACCGCGCAGCTGACGGCTCCTGCCCATAGCTGCGCGGGGTCGATGAACAGGAACACTTCGCTCAACCGAACACCCGCTTCCTGGGTATAGACTTCGCGGTAGCGCCGCAGCGCCGGCGCGAACCAGTTCTGGGCACGCCAGGCCAGCAATCCAACGCACAGCATGGCGGCTCCCGCAGCGACCCAGATCACGGCAGGCCTTGAGGAAAGGCGCCGGCCGCCGGCGCCCCGCCCGCTGCGTCGGAAAACCACGCGGATTCAAGCGCCACACCCAACTCCGCCCATTCCTGCGCGAAGCTGGGCAGACCACCGCAGCCGACGAACCCCCGAGTGCGCTCATGGCGGAACAGGTCCTGCAACTGGATGCGTCCGCTCTCCATGCCGGACACCTCGACGACGGATGTCACGATGCGGCGTCCGTCCGTCAGCCGCGCCTGTTGCACCACGATATCCACGCTGGCGGCGATGTGTTCGCGCACGGCGGACAGCGGCAGGTCCAGACCGGCCATCAGGATCATGGACTCCAGGCGCGCCAAGGCATCGCGCGGCGAATTGGCGTGCAAGGTGGTGAGCGACCCTTCATGTCCGGTGTTCATGGCGGTCAGCATGTCGAATGCCTCGGCCCCGCGGCATTCGCCCACGACGATGCGGTCCGGCCGCATGCGCAAGGCGTTGCGAACAAGCTCGCGGATATCAATGCGGCCACGGCCCTCCTGGTTTGCCGGACGCGCTTCCAGCCCCACAAGGTGATCGTGGTTCAGACGCAGCTCCGCAGCATCCTCGATCGTGATGACCCGCTCGCCGTCCGGGATTTCGTTGGACAGGATGTTCAGCAGCGTGGTCTTGCCGGCCCCGGTTCCCCCCGAAACCACCAGGTTCTTGCGCATCCTTACGCAAAGCGCAAGGAACTGCGCCATGGGACTGCTCAGGGCGCCCCACGCGATCAGGTCAGGCATCTGCGGACGCTGCTGCGGGAACTTCCGTATGGTCAGGCTGGCGCCCTTCATTGCCACCGGAGGAATGATGGCGTGCACGCGCGATCCGTCCGGCAGGCGCGCGTCCACCATGGGTGAGCTTTCGTCGATGCGCCGGCCAAGCGGGGTCACGATGCGTTCTATCACCCAGCGTACGGACTGCTCGCTGGTGAACGCCGCCTGCTGGCGCCACAGGCGCCCCGCACGCTCGACGTAGATCTCGTCGTAGCGATTCACCATGATCTCGGTGATGTCGGCAGCGGCAAGCAAAGGTTCGAGCGGCCCCAGGCCTACTGCTTCATCCAGCACATCGCGGCAAAGCGATGCCCTGTCCGCATCCACGGGAAGTTCGGCATCCGCAGCAACGATATGCGTCAGAAGACGCTCGGCTTCGGCGCGCAGCATGCCGTCGCTCATTCCGGCCACGTCGCGCCGACGCAGGTCCAGCGCGCTCAGCAATGCCGCGTGCAAGCGGCGGCGGTCATGCAGGCGGCGGCGCGACGGCGCTGGTTGCGGGACGGGCGGCGCGGGAGAACCGGCGTCGACGCGAAGTGGATCCGGAGCCCCGGCTTCGCGCAATGCCGTGGCCGCCGCGCCATCCCGCGCCGCGATTTCCGGTTCCACCAAGGACACCCTTAGCCGGCAAGGCCCGATCAGGATCTCGTCGTCAGGCAACACCGGCGCATGGCGCACGACGCGCACGCCATTCACCATGGTTCCCGCGAGCGTGCCCAGGTCTTCGAGAACGATGTCGGACTCTTCGCGCAGCAGTCGGGCGTGCTGACGCCCGACGCGCCAGGTCGGGATGCGCAAGCCGCAATGCGCTCCCCGTCCGATCAGCACCGGTGCGGGAATGTCCAGGCTGCGCGTGACGGCATCTTCGAAGGTCAGTTCTATCTTCAGCATCAGGTCACTCCGATATGGATGGGCTGACGCCATCCGGCCTGCCTGCCCATTGAGAACCCGAACCCGAATAAGGATCCCAACCGCCGGCATTGACAGGCGCCGTGGTGCCCAGTTGAGGCGCTTCGGGGAATGCGGCCTGCAGCGTCTCTCGCCCGCGCCGCACCCGGCCTTCCATGGCCGGGTCACCCTGCGACACGATCTTCGGCGTCACGAAAATCGCCAGTTCGGTTTCGCGCCGCTGATAGCGACGCGACGAAAACAGCGCGCCCAGGATGGGAATATTCTGCAGCCCGGGCAGGCCGCTGGTTTCATTGCCCTGCTCCCGCGACAGGAACCCGCCGATGACCAGCGTGTTGCCGGACCGGACGTTGAACTCGGTGGACGCCCGGCGTGTGCGCAACGCCGGCCCGCCGGGCAGGCTCAGCGAGGTATCCACCGAGCTGGCCTCCACTTCGATCAAGGACCGAATGACGCCGTTGCGGTCTATCCTGGGCGTGATGTTCAGCGAAACCCCGTAAGGCTTGAACAGGGTCGTAGGGTTGCCGCGGGCGTCGGTGGAGGCATAGGGCACCTCTCCGCCGGCCAGGAAGGTCGCGCTGGCCCCGCTGCGCGCAAGCAGCTGCGGCTGCGCCAGCATGACGGCTTCCCCGGTCTGGGCCAGCGCCGCAATGCGCGCCGACAGCAAAGCGTTGACACCGAAGTACCCCGCCGCGGCCGAGGCCGGGCCTGCGGTTTCAATGATCTGCTCGCCCGGCCGCGTCATGCGGCCGCGAGATCCGGCATCCCAGGCCAGGCCGGCGTTGACGCCGCCTTGCGTCATTCCGTCCCAGCGCACGCCGAACTCCTGCAATCGCGAGGTCGGGATTTCAACCACTTGCACGTCCAGCAGCACCATGCGATCCCAGCCCACCTGCCCCGTGAAATCCAGCACGTCGGGATAGCGCTCCGCCAAGGCTGCGATGCGGGCGCGGTCGTCGTCGGAAAGGTCGTCGCCCTCGATCAGGATGCGTCCGCCGACACTCGTACTGCGAGCGCCAGGTATGCGCGAGAGCAAGCTCCGGACTTCATCGCGCAAGCGTGGCGTTCCCGAGGGCACAACCCGCAGTTCGTAGGCGGCAATCTGGTCGCGGCCTGCCCAGACATGCACGGAAGACACTCCTTCCGCCCGGGCAAAGACCACGACCTCGCGCCCTTCCGCAGCCACCGCGCTAAGCACCTGGCTGTTGCCGATAGCGACTCGCCTGACACCGGGATGCGGCAAGACGCGCGTTTCGCCGACTTGCAGCTCAAGCACTTCGGTTGCGGACCAGGCAGGCACCGATGCAAGACATAGGCACAACACCAGGATTCTTTGGACGCGGATCATGGGCGCTCCGCATCGAAACCGGTCCGCCCTTCCAGGCGATCGCCGTAGAGGATGGCCACCCCGGGGGCAGGTTTGGGATCCCGGTCCAGGCCCACGAGCGACGCGAGATCGCTTTGGGCCGGCATGTTGACAGCCGCCGCGTCGTCGCGATTGCGCAACATGACGGTCAGGGCGCCGGCTTGCCGCGCCGCGATGAACCGCAACGCTTCATCAGGTGTGGCCGCCAAGGTGACATTGCCAGAACCGTCAGCCCCATTACCCACGGTCAGCACGCGCATGCCCTGCAGCAACGGGACGGTAAGGTCTCGCTGACGATGGGCGAAGGTCGCGTAGATATCGATCGAATCGCCCGCTTGCAGCTTGTCCGCAAGGCCGCCCAGATCGCCTGCGGCGACGGTAAGCGCCCGTTGGCCGGTCCGAAGTCGGGACGACAAGGTGGGGACCGGGGCATTGAAGGTCAGAAATCCACGCAATAGCGGTTCGCCATGGGCAACGTCGGCGAGGAGCGTGGCCCCGAGGACGCTGCTCAGCTCCATAGGGTCCACACTGGCCCCGGGCGCCCAGGGCTGAGGGATCTCACGCACCGCCACATGCACCTCTTCCAGCAGCGTCCCGGCCGGCAGGTCGTACGCTGCCACGAGACGTCTCACCAAGGGCGTGCGGGCCTCGGCCTCCAGCGCCTGAACCCGTTGCTGCACGTGCTCTCGGACCGCCCAGGCGGCGACAAGGCCGGCGATCACGGCCAGGAGATAGACGCTTGCCCGGCGCAGGCGCGCCGCCCCGCGGATGATCCGGTCCTTCATGGCGCCCACCCATTTACCCGCAGTCCCGTGCCAGCGTCCAGGGGAACCAGCCACAGCTTCATGCGTTCGCGCTCCCGGCCCCACCACTGCTCGACACCGGCATGCGCTCCGCGCGCCTGATCGACGCCCCCCGTACCAAGACGGGTCCAGCCGTCCTGGCGCAAGTTCGCCTCGATGAGCCGCGCCATCTTGTCGGGAGGCAGCGCGTGCTGCCAGATGCGTTCGGACATCTTGGCGCCGTGCTCCATCACGGAAACATCCAGTCTGAGGCGCGCCCCATCCGGCAGCCAGGCCGGCCGTGGGACCGAGGGAGCAGCCCGGACGCTCATGGTCGATATGCTCCCGACCGTGCGTTCGGCGCCCGCCGCTTCCATCCTGGCGATCCAATGCTCATCGCCGACCAGCCCCGAAAGGATCAGTTGTCCCGGCAGCACATGCAGATCCGCCAAGGCCGGCTGCTGGCCGGACAGAGCGCGAGCCACGGCGGCCGGTCTTTGGGGCACGTCAAACACCAGGACCTGTGCGGGCACCCCATGAAGCCACACGCGCTCGGCCAGCAATTCGTGCGTCGATCCCGCGGGAAAGCGCATGCGTTCCAGGCCAATGGCGCCCCCAGAGGCGCTTGCGTCCAACGGCATGGCCATCAGCCCTATGTACATACCGATGACGGACAACCAGCCGGCTCCACGACGAGGTCCATCCGAAGATTCCGGCACAAGAAAGTTCCATCTCATCTGTTTTGCTCCTTGCCCTTGCCCAACCGATCCGCGGGCACCACATCCGCCCAGGCGGACAGCCAATCCAGCGACAACTCCGGCCGTCCCCAAGCCCCGTCCACCCTATCCACCGGACGCCGCATACTCGATGCCGCGGACAGCGAATCCTGCGCGGCTTGCCGCCAACCCGTGCGCGACTGTCCGACGCGCCGTTGGGCGTCGGCGTCGCCAGACGCGTAGCCAGCCCCCGTGGCTACGCTGATGCGACGCGCGACGAGCGGCCAGGCAGACGGGTCCGAGACAAGCGGGCGCGACCGGACTTCCACTGACAGCATCGTCAGCCCCGCGCCAAACCATTCATCCTGCAAGGCTGCTGCGCGCGGCGTCGCCACCCCGGACAGGCCATTGGCATCGCTGGACAGGTCCATGCCGGCTGGCGCCCGCAACGTGGCCAACGGCTGCCCCAGCGCGCCTGCCATGACCGCCTTGCGGCTGGCTTGCGTCGCCTGCTGTGCGGCAAGCTGCAGCTTGCCGATACCGGCCACCGCCCAAAGCAGTAAAGCCAGGAGCGGCAGCATCAGCAGCGCCTCGACCACAGCCTGCCCTTTCTGCCGGATGTGGACGTGGGTCATGGCGCCCCCCTTGCCCGCAGGGCCTCCTGGGGCCTGACCGCAGACAGCCGGGCTTGCCAATAGGGACGAAAAAGCGTGGCGAATTCGACCTGGCCGTCGGAGCGCGGATTCGGCCTCGAGAAATAGGTTTCGGCTGCACTGCTAACGGTGACGACGCTCGTGCGCCCCAACGCGGCATATCGCAAAGCGCCGGTGGGCGCAGCCACGGTGCTGCCGGCATCCGTGGTCTTGAGGGCCGCCGAGTCCAAGCTGACGGCCACCGCAAAGCGCAAGGGATCTGCGGCGCGCGCCATCGCTACCTCGCGATAGGCGGGTAGCCCGCGGCCAGGCCAGCGCTGTGCCGACGCCATTGCATAAGAGTTGGCCATGGGATTGGTGGCGCCACTGAAAATGTCCCAGGAGGTGGAAAGCTCGACCCAGCGCCAGAAGTCCTCCTGCGAGAAGTCTGCAGGGGGTTCGTCCGTGTATTCCAGGTCATCGGGCGCCTTGCTTTTCTCGCCCTGCGCCGTGCCCCAGCCCATGGCGTACTCGCGGAAGTAGCAGCCGATCCAGCGGTTTGAGCGCAGGGCGTGATACGACTGGGTGTCCAACGCCCCCCATCGGCCATCGGGCCCTAGCCAGGTCGATCCGCGCCTCCGCAATTCATGGCGATGCAGCGGACAGCGTGGATTGACCATCCAGGGATTGCGACGGGTTTGGCTGCGGCTATCCAGGAATCCGTAGCGCCCCGCAGCCGCTTCCGTTGCTGGGCGCAATCCCGCTTTGCGCGTGGCGGTGTTGCGCTCGGTATAGCCAGGCCATCCGTCCGCAAGCAACCTCAACGAAACCGGAAATGCCTGTGTCGAGCCCACCGCGCCCTTGCCGGCGAGGTCCGGGTAATTGGCTGCCAGGACTTTGCGCATGATGCGGTCGCGGGATGCGGCCAGGTCGGCGACGATCTCACGCGCCGCGACTTCCAGCACCTGGTGCACGGTGCGGTCGTGCTGTTCGAACGCGCGGGCCAGCCGCGCCTGCGCATCGGCCGGCGCTTGCGCGGTTTGATAGGCAAACCCCAGGTCGGGACCAAACAGCATGGCGATCAGGCCGGCCGGCGGATTGGCGCGGCGGCTCTGCGACTGCAAGGCATGGATGTACTGCGCAGAAGCGCCCAGCGTGACCAGATGCGCCATGGCGACCTGATGCGCGATCTGGGAACGGTTGATGTAGGCCATGGCATTGAGCGCGCGCGCCTGCTCGAGGGCGCCGCTGTAGGCTGCCGCATCGGCCGCATGCGTCAGCCGGCCGCGAGCTTCGACTGTCTGGCCCAGGTTGTACAGGACGACGAGCGACGTCGCGGCCAACGCCGCCACCAGCATGCCCAGGACCAGCGCCTGGCCTTGCTGGTGGGACAACATCGGCTGCGGACGCGCACTCAATTTGCGCTCTCGGCGTTGCCGGTAAACGACTTGAGCGAACGCGCCTTGGTCTGTGCCGCCGCCTTCTGCGCGGCTTGCTGCGCGGCGCGCGATTGCGTGCCGCCGTCCTCGCCAGCCAGTTCGCGCGCCATGGCCGCGGTCTGCGACCGCACCACCTGGCCAAAGTACTGATACACCGCGATCGCCGCGACGGCCACCAAGGCCACGACCACGATGTATTCGGTCATGCCCTGTCCCAATTGACGTTTCCGATACCCCAACATGTCTGCTCTCCTGTGCAGTGAATGTGGAGTTCAGTGTCGCCAGCGCCGGATACGGCAACAATTCGTGGATGCCGAGGCGGACAAATCGGCGCCGCCTCGTTGACGGGATGCCAGCGTTCCGGCAACCGCGCAAAACAGGTCCCTTGGCTGCGCCACTGTCCCGCCAGACCGGCTACAGGACGCCAAACCAACCCCATTTTTCCCCAGGGTTTCCCCTATTGCCGGGCCTCTGGTCGAGCAGTAGATTGGAGTTGCCGGGCTGTCTGACACCCATCGCGTGCGAAGCCGGGCAGGAGCGCCTCAGACTCATCTAGAGCTGGGGCGCTCTTCCATTCTGCGCCAGCAATCATCGCAGCGACCAGAGCCCGAATACGCGCGCCGACCACAGCGTGGTTTCCCCACGCAGCGAAAACTCAACGCACATACCCCACCCAGGGCGGCATTGCCCTAGCTGGCGGACACGTCGACCAAGCCCCTTTCGTCATCACTTCCAGCCCGGTTCCGATCGAGGCATGCTGCGCCATTGACAATGGCGAGCGGCCATTCGGGAATCATCGCCGCGAATGACATGGTCGATATGCCCGAGGCCGGATCGCAGAAGGGAACAGCCCAATCGCAGACCGGGCGCAATGACTCACGCGTCCGGGTCCGGGGCTGAAGGCTGGACCAGCTCTATCGCATCGTCGGGCCCATTTCCGCCCACGCTCAGCAAGGGATTGTGCGCCTTGCAGGAGGGACACTCGAAATAGCACCCCTCGTGCGCATCCGTTTCGATCGAAACAGCTTGCTGGTCAACTTTGTTGCCGCATTGTGTACAGGTCCACATGGCGACCTCCTGCCGATGTGAATCCATCATAGCGCCGGGAGTTCGGCGCTTGAAGGGGCAAAAAAAACGCACCATGCGTCCCGAAATTCTGGTCGGTGTTTTCCCCAACGCGCCCCGACAGCCGCATTTGATCTTTCTCAACCCCTCCGCAATTTGGTTTAGGTTTTAATCATTTAAACATAAAGCATTTTGACCAAATCATTCCCCCCTCGTTGCGCCTGGCCTGTGTGAAAAGCAGTTGAGAACCCCCTGAAACTCACTCTGTAGCGGAGAGATCCATGAAGATCGTTTGCATCGGCGGCGGCCCGGCGGGCCTGTACTTTGGTCTTTTGATGAAGAAGCTGGACCCGGCGCACGACATCACCGTCGTCGAGCGGAACAAGCCTTATGACACTTTCGGCTGGGGCGTCGTATTTTCCGACGCGACCATGGACAACATGCGGATCTGGGATCCCGAGACCGCAGACGAAATCCAGGCGGCGTTCAACCACTGGGATGACATCGAATTGCGATTCAAGGGACGCACGATTCGTTCGGGCGGACATGGCTTCGTGGGCATCGGGCGCAAGAAGCTGCTCAACATCCTTCAGGCCCGGTGCGAATCCCTTGGGGTGAACCTGGTGTTCGAAACCGAAGCCGAATCGGATGAAGCCTACCCCGACGCCGATCTGGTCATCGCCAGCGACGGCATCTTCTCCAAGATCAGGTCCAAGTACGAGGATGTCTTCAAGCCCGACATCGTGGTGCGTCCAAACCGATATATCTGGCTTGGCACAAACAAGCTGTACGACGCCTTCACCTTCGACTTCGTCAAGACCGAGCACGGCTGGTTCCAGGCCCACATCTACAAATTCGACGACCAGACCACCACCTTCATCGTCGAATGTCCGGAGCATGTCTGGCTCGCCCATGGGCTCGACAAGGCCGACCAGGAACAATCCATCGCCTTCTGCGAACGCCTGTTCGCCGACAACCTGAAGGGCGCCCGCCTGATGACCAATGCGCGGCACCTGCGCGGCTCGGCCTGGCTGAATTTTCAACGCGTGGTCTGCGAGCAATGGTGGCTGCGCAATGCGCATGGCGCCCATGTCGTCCTCATGGGCGATGCGGTGCACACCGCTCATTTCGCCATCGGGTCGGGCACCAAGCTGGCGGTCGAAGACGCCATCGAGCTTGCTCGGCAATTCCAGCAGCTCGGGCACTCTCCCGACAGGATCCCGGAGGTTCTCGCCGCCTACCAGGAAGCGCGCCGGATCGAAACCCTGCGACTGCAGAACGCAGCCTGGAACGCCATGGAATGGTTCGAGGTCTGCGGCGAGCGCTACTGCGACCAGTTCGAACCCGAACAGTTCATGTATTCCATGCTGACGCGCAGCCAGCGCATCAGCCACGAAAACCTGCGCCTGCGCGACAAGACCTGGCTCGAAGACTATGAGCGCTGGTTCGCCGATCAGGCCGGCGTGGCGCCCGTCAACGATCAGGCCGCGCCCCCGCCCATGTTCACGCCGCTGACCGTGCGCGGCGTGACGCTGAAGAACCGCATCGTCGTGTCGCCAATGGCCCAGTATTCGGCCCAGGACGGGGTTGCCGGCGACTACCATCTGGCGCATCTGGGCGCGCGTGCCATGGGAGGCGCCGGCCTAGTGTTTGCGGAAATGACCAGCGTGAGCGCGGACGGCCGCATCACCCCGGGATGCCCCGGCCTTTACCAGCCTGAACACACCGAAGCCTTCAGGCGCATCGCCGACTGGATCCACACCCGCACCGATGCCAAGTTCGGCATCCAGATCGGACACGCGGGCGCCAAGGGCTCCACCCGGGTGGCATGGGAGGGCATCGACCTGCCGCTGGCGTCAGGCAACTGGCCCCTGATCTCGGCGTCGCCGCAACAGTATCTGGAAGGCTTGAGCCAACGCTCGCGCGAGATGACCCGGGCCGACATGGATGACGTGACGTCCCAATTCGTCGCCTCGACCCGCGCGGCCGCCGAAGCCGGCGCGGACTGGCTTGAACTGCACTGCGCCCACGGATACCTGCTGTCGAGCTTCATCTCGCCCTTGACCAACCAGCGCGGCGACGAATACGGCGGCTCCCTCGAAGGTCGGATGCGCTATCCGCTGGAGGTGTTCCGGGCCGTGCGCGCCGCATGGCCTGCCGACAAGCCCATTTCCGTGCGTATTTCGGCGCACGACTGGGTGCAGGGCGGCACCCTCCCGGCCGATGCGGTGGAAATCGCGCGGGCATTCAAAGCGGCGGGCGCAGACCTGATCGACTGCTCATCGGGGCAGGTCAGCAAGAAAGAAGCGCCCGTATACGGCCGCATGTTCCAGACGCCCTTCGCCGACCGCATCCGCCAGGAGGCAGGCATCTCCACCATCGCCGTTGGCGCGATCAGCGAAGCCGACCACGTCAACAGCATCCTTGCCGCCGGCCGGGCAGATCTTTGCGCCATCGCCCGCCCCCACCTGGCCAACCCGGCCTGGACGCTGATGGAAGCCGCCCGCATCGGCTACGCGCAGATCAACTGGCCGCCGCAGTACCGTTCGGCCAAGGCTCAGATGGAAGCCAACATCCAGCGGGAAAAAGCCGCTATCGCGGCCGGCCGATGACGCCGAGCGGGGACACGCCCATGCGGCGCGTCCCCGCCACCGCCTTCGGGCGCTTACCAGGCATGCCGGGCGTCGTCGGGGAAAGCGCCCTCTTTCACGGCACGCACGTAGCGCGAGAAAGCATCCTTCACGCCCTCGCTTCCTTCCAGGAAATTGTGGACGAACTTTGCCATCCGGCCCAGATTGACGCCCAGCATGTCGTGCATGACCAGCACCTGCCCCGCGGTGGACCGGCCCGCGCCGATTCCGATGGTGGCGCACGCAGTCAGATCCTGGGTTATCGAAGACGCCAGCGCCGCGGGGACCATCTCCAGCACCAGCATCGTTGCGCCGGCCGTCTCGAGCGCTATGCTGTCCTCGCGCAGGCGGGCCGCGGCCTCATCGGTACGGCCCTGAACCCGGAATCCGCCCAGCGATGAGACCGTTTGAGGCGTCAGCCCAAGATGGCCGCATACTGGCACACCGCGCTCGACCAGGAATCGAACCGTATCCACGGCCCATCCCGCCCCCTCTACCTTGACCATTTGCGCGCCTGCCTTCATAAGCGCCATGGCCGAGGAAATCGCCTGTTCTCTGGATGCGTGATAGCTGCCAAACGGCAGATCCGCCACGACCCATGACCTGCCATTCGCACGGCGCACGCCTTCCGCCACGCAGCGGGTGTGATAAGCCATGTCGTCAAGCGAAACGCCGACCGTGCCATTCAATCCCTGGCACACCATTCCCAGTGAATCCCCAACCAACAGCGTGTCCACGCCCGCCTCATCCGCAACGGCCGCAAATGTGGCGTCGTACGCGGTGAGCATGACGATTTTCTCGTCCCTGGCGCGCATCTCAGCGAACGTCTGGATCGTCACCTTCTTCCTGGGTTCGCCTGGGGTTGATCCATAGAGAGCGACGGATTCCTGAGGTACGGCCGCGGGTAGGGTCTTGGGTGCATTCATGATGGTCAGCCTGCCTTTCCATTGAATCAAGAGACTCGGGATTGTTGCGCAGTTTCAGCGCTGCCCGCTAACGTGTTGTCAGAAGGTCGTCTGATTTCTTGTGCCTGAATCGACAATGCCGCAGCAGGCGAACCCATGTCCGCCGCGCAATGGCGTGCGGCATCAGGCACTGGCAGCGTGCGGCAGGTTCAAGCCGGCGGGCGTCTCAGGCCGGGCTTCCTTCAGCGACCTGCACCCCAGGCACTCCTGCGTGCTCGTCAGCCCATTCAACGCGGTTTCGTCCGGACACCTTGCCACGGTAGAGCGCGGCATCCGCCTGCCGCATGATTTCGTCCAACACTTGCGTGCCGGCAAACCCGCGCGAAACGCCAATTGTCGCCGTACACCGAATCGGCCCCTGCGAGGGGCCGGCGGGCACGTGGGCGCAGGCAATAGCTTCCCGCAGCCGCTCTGCCAGATGCAAGGCGCCCTTGTGGTCGCTATTGAGAGCCACCACCACAAACTCTTCCCCGCCCAGCCTGCACACCAGGTCGCCCTGGCGCACAGTGCCCTGAAGCACTTCCGCGACCCGGCACAGGACCAGATCTCCTATCTGGTGGCCATAGGTATCGTTGATCTGTTTGAAGCGATCGATGTCCACGATCAGCAGATGCGAATGTCCGGCGCGGCGAAGCCGGAAATGCCCGTCCAGCCCATCCGTCAGGCCGCGTCGATTGAGCAAACCCGTGAGCGGGTCTTGCGTTGCGATGGTGCGCAGTTCGTCCGTCAACCGGCGCAGAATCAGCCAGACCACGGCTGGCGGCAGCACGGTCCCCAAGAACGACATGTAGATGTAGAACACCGTCTGAAACGGACTCGTCATGTCCAGGGCCGGCATTCCCCCGTCCAGGATCAGCACGAACTTTGCCGCATTGAGTCCACAGATGCCGCCCACCAGAATGGCGAAGACAATCATCTCCAGGCGCAGATCCTTGGCGAAGGTGCGCGCCCCGTAAAGCAACCCGAGCGTCATCGCCAGGAACAGCAATGCGCACGAGGCCGCCAGCAGCGCATGCCGCGCCGCCGTGCCCCACGTTGCCTGCACCAGCACTTGCGCGGCGGTGTAGACGACAGCCAGAGCCAGCATGGGGCGAAGCACGGGGATGGGCCGGTTGAAAAACCGAATTGCCCCAAGAACATATGTCACCGGGGCGCATAGCGTCAGCGTGTGATTGACGAAGCTCATTGCCCCCCATTCCGAGGGGCCGACCAGCAACTGCAGAATATAGGCCACGCCCAGCAGCAGGTGGCCAGCGGCGAATACGTCTGTGCCCATCTTTTTGCCGCTCAGCCGCGTGCTGATCAGCAAGAACATGGCGCAAAAGCACAGCAAGTGCACGCAGAGCATGCCTAGGATGACAGTGGCAACCATGGATTGGCGCGGGTCGAAGGTGACGGCAAGACCGCGATCGCGGGGAGATGGCGCCTGAATGCGTGTTTTGGAAACGCAAACAACCCTTTTAGCGCCAGATCGGCCGTTTGAGGCCAGCGAATGGTAAGGGTTGGCTCGGCCCGCCGTCAAGATCGGCGCCGGAAACGAAACAGCCGCCATTGCCGGCGGCCGTGAGCGTCTGACAGTTCAGGATTTCTTGGCAGGGCCCCGAGAGTCGAACTCGGCATCAACGGATTATGCGTAAAGATCGGTACGCCACTTGCTGATCGCAGTCGTTTTCAAAGGAGGATTGGCATGTCAGACGATCTGAAGAACCGAGGACCACAGGACCGCGCACGCATCAACGTCAACGAAGACCATGAGCTGCGCTACTGGACAAAAGCACTCGGCGTAAGCGACGACCAACTGAAAGCAGCCGTCAAAGCCGTGGGTGTTTCGGTCGAGGCTGTCAAAAAACACCTCGGAAAATGACTACGGCACGACACTTGCGACACTAGCGCCGCTGCGGCGGTGGGCCAGATCCTTCGCCCTCCCGGACGGCCGGCACACCCGTCCAAGCCGCCGCAGCCCCTCAGCGCATTGTGGTATTCACAGCCGTCCTGCGCAATCGCCTCCGGCGCACGAAGATTTGATCCAGCTCGATGCCCAGCGCATCCGCCAGCCGTTCCCTGCTGGCCGGGGATAGACGAGAAAACTCCATTTCCATGGTCACATACGTGGAAACACTCACGCCAAGTCGCTGCGCCATGGTCAGCTGATTCAAGCCCAGATACTCCCGCCAGGCACGCGCAAGCGACCAGTGGTTATGCACCGCGGCGACGACCACTTCGTGCGGAATCAGCCCATTGGCGGGAATTCGCGGGCGCAACGCCTCATCGAATGCAGGCAGCGCCGACCTGTCGGTCGAAGGCGTCGTCAAATCATCATCAGCGGCAGAATACGGACCCTCCGCCGACAAATCAGCGATGTCGCTTTGCCGGGCGGGCGAGGCAGAGGCCAATTCGAGCAATCGCTGGTACTCGTCATAGCGCAGCACCACAAACACGGGAACACCGTCAACGTGTAAAACCTTGGGGCCGATTTCCTTCATCGCAGGTCCCCTCCCAATTTGACGTCCTGCACCTGGACAGCTCGGTCCAGCACGCGAAAAGTGATCACATAGGCTCCAGCCGTGATGCTGTGCTGCACGGCGGCCGATCGCCAACCCGTCTCATGCTCCATGCGCCAACGAAAGTCCCATACGGCGTCAACGACTCGACGCTGATCTGCGCTTGCCAAGCCAAGCACCGCTTTCGCTGCATAGGGATTCCAATCGATTTTATCCATGCGGCGGCTCCTTCCCCTTTATCCACTCTTCCCCCGAAGCCTGGGGATTGGGGTCGTTTTACGACGCCGCGGGCAAATAGGTCAACCCGCCTTGCCTGAGGATCAGCAGCACCAAATCGTCCCCCAACCGCCGCACAGCCCTGTTCCTCTGCATTTTGTTCAGACGAGCGGTAGCGCTCAACAATAGTCCCGCCCACACTGCGGCGTTCTGCAGGAACGTGACGGAGCGACTGTGGACCCCGCCGCCGACAGGAATCGAAGCGTAGGTCGCAGCCTCGTACATGCCTTGGACGCCAAGTGGCAGAGTCCAACGAAACTGCCTTCAGCCGTCCAGTTAAGCCGCCCGACGATGCGCAGTGTGAAGCCTTCAATAGCACTTTCGGCAGGAATGCCTGAGCAGCCATTGGTTCTAGTCGTTTACCGGCGCGAAGGAGAAAATCGTAAAGTCCCAGCTGTTTAAGTCACGTGTCCAGTAGACGTAAGAAAACCCTCCGGAGCTGGTTAACTATTGACTATCGCGGTCAAGCGTTCGACATCAGATCTTTCGCCGACTTTCCTGGTGAGATCGTCGACGAGGCCTCACCGGAAGGAAAGAGACGTTTTGCGAACTTAATGCATGGTTCATCCACCAGGCGGGTAAAAACCATTGCCACGGCGATAGTTGTGGGGAGGGCTATGGAAAATGCCAGTGCAGCGGCCCCAACCCTGCCAAAACCCTGCTCTGTTGCGAGCCACAGATACGACCCGCAAGCCACGCTTAATATGATCGGCAGGTGGACGAGGTAGAGCGAATATGAGATTCGCCCTAAAAACTGAACGGGCCGGCTCTGCAACAAATTCGAAAATGCTCCACCTTTCACAGCATATACAAGTATCACCGCACCAAAGACCGCAAACACCCCATTTTTTGACGCAGTCCCTACTGGAATAAGACCAAGCCACGCATATAGCTTGGAGCCATCGATACCTCCCAAGTACAACCCCAACAGGGCAAGCCCATATAGCATACCGCGGTGCCTGGAGCTCGGCAGATCATTGAGGTGAGTCCCCAGAAGAAATGCAAGATAAGCGACCCACTCCCCAGGTGCGAATGACACAGTCAGAATGATGTAGATCACTGCCCCAACGGCTTGACTGCGCCGACTAAGCGTCAGACATCGATATGCCAAGATCAGCAGTGAGCCGATGAACTCAATCCGCATGGTCCAGAAGACCGGGTTATAGGAAACCTCTCCGCGGAATATCGCACCAAAAAGACCTTCCCGAACCGCCTCGAAAAAGTTCGGTGTGACATTCCACATGCCTTTTAGCCAAGTTGACGAGGTCATGGCGGCCACCTCGACGGAATTGTAGAGTCCCAGACTCATGAGGCTGAACGCGAATAGTGCGCTACCTAGAACGGGCCCACTCAGACGGAAGTACCGGCGAGCAGCCAAAGACCGAGCGATGGTCAAATCCTGTCGTTCGACGAAGCTCTTTGTGAGGACGTAGCCGCTCAACACGAAGAAGACTGAGACGGGGAAACTTCCGTTCCAAAGTACAGACACACCCGGCGTCGCAAAGAAGCTTTCCACCCGGCCGTAGATCGCCTCCGGGCCTGCGACCCAAGCAAAGTAATGAGTGAACGCAGCAGGAAAGAACGCTAGGATCATATGAGAGATCACAACGTTAACAGCTGCCAGCCCCCTAAGCCCTTCAGCACTGGCGTCTTTTGCCAATCTTTTCTCCTTCGATGCGGCTGGGATTATATAGGCAGGGCAAGGTTCTATGCGCCCAGCAAGAACTTGACCAAAAAAAGATTGAGCTGGACTTTTGCGTGAACCGCTCAGCGAATCTCCGGCGCACACGATGCAGATGGAGCCTGTGTACTTAACACGCCGTATATGCTGACGCGCGTTCAAATCTGCGGACTGGCCCTGCGACCGGCCGGCTAGGGCTGGCACCGTAAGCCAAAGCCATCGGCAGCATCAGCCAAACCTCAGGACAGTCCTGGCATGGTTCGGTCACATCGACCGAGACGTACGTGGGCACCAGGATGGCGAAAGCCGCGCCTTCGCGGCTTTCGCCATTGAGGCAATGCGCATGATTCACGGAAAAGAAAACGGGCCTCGGATTGCTCCGAGACCCGCGTCTTTCTTTGGTAGGCCCCCCGAGAGTCGAACTCGGCACCAACGGATTATGAGTCGGGGCATTTATAAACCAACACAAACGAAACTAGCTTCAAATTCAACAACTTGCAGCGATAGCCACTCCTCAAGCCGGGGCTAGTTTAGTAGCTTTATACCGAGAATTAGATCCCGTTACGTCAAGATTACGTCAAGGTCCGGTGACCACAGACCTGGCATCGGTTCACCCTTCGTCGTCTCGCTGAAACGACGTGATCCGTCGTGGTGCTGGGTCTAGTCGCCCAAGAACATCTCGAGCCCAAGCAAGCCACTCCTTCGCGCCCGCTTCCGCTCGAGTCTCCCGTTCAATGTGCCCGATGTAGTCCCTTAAGTCGCGGGCCTGCTTCCATTTTTCAGCCTCGTCGAGCAAAGCTCGCTCACGCTCAAGCCTCGCTTGCTCTCCACGCATTTGATCCGCCCGAGCCAAAGAAAGGTGCTGGCTATGCATCTCCCGTAGACGCCGCTCTTCATCGCGCCTCGCAAGGGCGATCCTCCGTTCATCTTCTTCGAGTTTTCTGCTCAGGATTTTTTCTTTTGCCCGTGCGACGGCACGGTACAGGTAAACAAATACCTCGTTTAGGCGATTCTCCCAAGGACTCGCTTCAGACTCGTCAAGCACCTTGTTGTTTGAGTACAGAACGTGGCAATAGATGCGCAGTGTGCCATGGGGCATTGTGCGGCGCCGCGTGCCCATTCCGTTTTCTGAAGGGGTTCCGTCTTCGTGAAACCATTCGAAGCCAGTACGGTCCCCCACGCGGAGCCAAATTGGGACGTCGTCGAATGCCAGCCGGACGCTGTCGGAGTTCTCTGTAGTCAGTTCGACTGAGAAGCCCCGAGTCTCCGCCGCGAAGCAAAGTGCATTTAGCAGAGCTAATCCTCGCTCGTATGTGTTGAGCGTGACTCGGGCAGCGACGGACTTATGCTTGGGAAAAATAAAGCCTCCCTCCCTGACGAACATCTTCCATACGTAGCCGTCAAGCGAAGGCTCTTGCCGCGACCGTGCTGCTTTTTTTACTTGGCTCGCTTCGTAAATCTTTTCCTCTTGCCTCCAGTCCTTAACCTGCTCCAGCACGTGATCGCGAAACGGAATCAAAGCGCGATGCCACCGGCCAGCGGGAGGCATCACGATGCGCGAAGCGTCATCCGCCTCCGCAGCTATACGATGGGCCAAGTCCGCGGTAATTGGACTTCGTTTGTCCTCCGGCAGAGATGGATTTTCGGACATTTCCAGCACATACGACTCTTGCGCCCCAGCGGGCGGGAGAGGAGGCCTAGCCACTGGTTTTCCCGCCTCAAGCTTCATCCAGTGTCCAGCAGGAGGGGTTGGAACAGACAGGACCTTGCAAATCTTTCTCAGACCATTATCGGACAAGCCGTACTCTTGACATAGCTTCGTCATCGGTATGGCCCATACTCGCTCGTATAGGTCAGCCCGTTTAATGACCGCCCGCATTTCGACGTCCTCCGTAGTGTGTTCAACCGCGTCCAGCCCAACCCAACACTGGATTTTGCTTAGTCGTCGTCGAGATTTACCACCTCAGCCCGTTGTACCGCAACACTCGTGCGAAACCTCACTTGCGCGCAAGCTTCGTAGCGCCTCGATCGGTACACCTAACGGCCGGCCCTATGCGCCCATGCCGCGACAGAGGCCTCTACGCGCAATAGAGGTCTGGCACAATCCCTATTTTTCGCAGAGTGGGAGATGGTGGCATGGAAACGGAAACATCCAATTTGTTCCAAGCTATCGGCGCGGGGGCAACAGCCCTGACGTTCTTGGCTGGGCTTGTAGTCTACAAAGCCGACTCCAACCAGAAGCGAAATGACCTGCTTGCCGAGCAAGCGATTCTATCTTTGGCTCGCGCTTGGGAAGTCTTTACCGAAAATGGCACCGCGCCTCGGCCGAAGTCGAACCGTGTCACGTGGCTCACTACGGCGCGCCACTTGGAGCGATACAAGCGCCTTCGTTCTGCAATGCGCCGCCCAGGAGCACACGACGTCGTCCTGAACGAACACGAAGAATATTGGAGATACCGCTTCTACTGCTTCATCGACACCATCGCTATGGAAAACGGCTTCTACAGTCGAGAGTTATCGAGCGGTGAGAAAATCGAGCCACGCTCTGCATACGTCATCGTAAAGTTTGCCGGATGGGGTGACGAAGAAGACCCGATAGACCACGTGACGTTCTCCGAATCCGACCTCTCGGACTTCATGTTTAAAAGGCACAGACTTCTGGGTTCATATCTGCGCACCTATCTGCAGCGGTCCCAAGGGAAAGGCCAGCAACCAGCGAAGAGCCCTCGCACGTGACGCGTGGCGTCTTCCGCCAACAGTCGATTCTCAAGTGCGCATGGAAACGTCGCCCAGGATGCCCCACTGGCGGGAGAGACCTCACTCAGCGCCGAGCGCCGTTTCGGGTAGCACATCGTCGTGGACTGCGAGGACTAAGCGGCGTTGGTCTCAAGCGGCCCCAGACCTTCGCATTCCGCCCACCTGAAGCACACAGGTGTTGACATAAAGTAACCAATCGGCAACACTTCGAGACTGGATATTACTTGCAGACGTCCAGCCGTCGCTATCATTGATGGGACTTCTTGCCCACGCGCCGATTATGGAATATCTGACGCTGTCCCCATCCGTACTGAAATGGGCCGCTGGCGAGGTCGGCATGACTCTGCACGAAGTTGCGGATAAGCTTTCTAAGAAAAAGCAAGACGATATCGTGAAAGGTCAGTTGACCGAATCGCAAATCACCAAGCTTGCAAAGTTGACGGGCGTCCCGCTAGGGTATCTCTTCTTGGAAGAGCCTCCCCAAGCAAGAGCGCTGTCCATTGCCGATTTCCGTACGGTCCAAACCGCCGACCCTCTAAGTCGAGATTTCTTTGAAACGCTAGAGGACATTGAGTTCAAACAGGATTGGTATCGAGCCTATCTAGAGCAGCAGGGCGCAGAGGCACTGAAGTTTATTGGCGGCTGTGCCGGCCATCGCGACCCGAAAATCATCGCCGGGAATATCCGAGCGTGGTTACTTCTTGATGATCTCAACCGGAAGTCTTTAGCATCTCCGGATGAGTTGTACTCCGAACTCGTAACCCGGGTTGAACGCATAGGCATTCTAGTCTTCAAAAACGGTATCGTTGGCACCAATACTCGCCGCCCCCTGTCCGTGAAGGAGTTTCGCGGGTTTGCTTTAAGCGACAGCTTAGCTCCTCTTATTTTCATCAACGGCGCAGATGCACCGGCTGCATGGGTGTTCACGCTTGCCCACGAGTTGGCTCATTTATGGCTCGGGCAATCCGGAGTGTCTGACGCTAATCCCAGAACAAGTAATACGACGGAGAAATTATGCAATCAAGTTGCGGCCGAACTCCTCGTACCCGAGCAGGAGTTCCTGACTCTATGGCACAAATGCCAGAACGAACGCTTGGATAAATGGGCCTCTATAGATCAGGGGCGCCTACAGTTTAGGGTTAGCGAACTTGTGATTGCGCGTCGGGCATTGGACTTCGGTCTGGTCGATTTCCCAGTGTACGAACACTTTGCCACAAAGCGAAAAGGGTCGAGCAGCGGCGGCGATTTCTACAGAACTTTGAATGTCAGAAACAGCAAGACGTTCTCCGCAAAGGTCGCAAGCCTAGCCGCCGTCGGCGCGATCTCTTTTCGCGAGGCTGGCCACCTTTTAAAGGTTGCACCCAATAGGGTAATGACCGTGTACAAGAGGCAACGTGAGATACCTGCTTGATTCCGACGCGCTCATCGCCGCCAAGGACCTCTATTATAAGCCCAGCTACTGTGCTGGCTTTTGGGGATGGCTGAATGACTGCCACGCCCATGGGGCACTCTCGAGCATTGACAAAGTCCGAGACGAGTTACTTCGGGGAAATTTAGCTGACCACCTGGTGAGTTGGGCCAGACAAAAGGACCACGAAGGTTTTTTTCAAAACTCTGCAGGAGCCTTGCGGCAGTTCCAAGCGCTCACTCAATGGGCCCATCAACGGCAGCCTTCGTTCAAGCAGCCAGCGCGGGACAAGTTTTTGCGTGCTGAATCTGCTGACATCTGGCTTATCGCCTTCGCGGCTAACTACCCCGGTCAATACACGATCGTCACGAACGAAGTGAGCGCGCCCCAAAGCACGACATCTATCAAACTGCCCGATGCGGCCCAGCATTTGGGAGTGCAGACCATCAACATTTTTGCCCTGCTGGATCGATTTGCGCATAACACGTTCACATTCAGGCCTTAATTGGCTTAAGGGAACGGAGCCACCTTCGGGTGGCTTTTTGTTGCGTCCAAAGCGCGAATCGGAACCCCCATCCTCAGTTCCCTCGACGCTGTGATCGAACGCGGAACGATGAACTGCGACTTTGACGAGAGCGACGGCCGGCGCTACTACCAGGGGTAGTGGATGCAGTGGGTCCTCCCTGACACCGAAGCCCTGTCATGGGCGTACGCCATCACGGCATGAAACTTGCGGAGTGGGAACGCTGCGGCGGTGGGCTAGATCCTTCGGGCCCTCAGACGGCCGGCACACCCGTCTGAGCCGCCGCAGCCTCTCCCAAGCCCCCCCTATTCATAGTCCTTCCGGCGAAAGCGTCGCCGGCGCACGAAGATCTGATCCAGTCCGATTCCGAGTCCGTCAGCAAGACGTTCTTTACTGGTGGGGGACAGGCGGAAGAACTCCATTTCCATGGTCACATATTCCGACACGCTCACTCCGAGGCGCTGCGCCATGGTCAGCTGATTCAAGCCGAGATACTCCCGCCAGGCGCGTGCGAGCGACCAATGGTTATGGGCTGCGGCGACGACTACTTCATGCGGTATCAGGCCATCTGGAGGAATTCGAGGTCTAACGGACTCATCGCACAAGGGAAGCGCCGACCTGTCAGTCGCAGGCGTCGTTAAGTCATCATCCGCGGCAGGGTGTTGGCCGTCTGCCGGCGGATTAGAAATATCGGCTGGCCGTGCCGGCGAAGCGCATGCTAGCTCGAGCAAGCGCTGGTACTCGTCATAGCGCAGCACTGCAAACTCCGGTACGTCATCAACGTAGAGAATTTGGGGTCCGATTTCCTTCATCGCGGCCGTTCTCTTAAGTTCACATCCAGCACTTCCACAGCGCCATCACGCACTCGAAAACAGATCTCGTAACTGCCTGCAGTCATATTGTGTTGCTCCGCCGCGCAAAACCATCCACTCTGATGTTCCACACGCCCCCGAAGATCGCCTACGGCATCAACGACGCGGCGCTGATCTGCACCTGCCAACCTCAATACCGCTTCCGCGGCCTGAGGGTTCCAGTCAATCCTCACCATGGGGCACCTCCTCGGCCGTTCCGGGATGCCGGTTGCCCCCATCCCGATGCAATTTAGGCCTCCCACCCGTGATCTGGTCCTTGTACGACGCGTTGATCTATCGGGTCAATCCCATCACAGCACGAGAGTCCCAGAGTGGGCGCCGCGAACACAAAAACGCCCCTTCTTAATAAAGAAAGGGCTGGGTGGCCAATAACCCAAGACCTGAGAGCGCGCGCTAGAGCATTTTGTCCCGATCTTGCTCCGCCCTTGACGCGCCTATCGCAGTCTCGACCTTCTTGACCTCTTCAGGAGGAGGCAGCACTGCCGGGAACCCAAGGGCCTCAATCCACAACTCACGGGTCCAACCCATCGTATGGTAGAGGTGATGATCTTCATCCTTTTCCACCGCGTCATACGCCTTTTTCAGAACTTTCGACTCGGGCCCAGATAACTTGCTTGCCACCAGACCGATCAATTCCCAGTTCTGGTGGTCCTTGGTTTCTGCGAGCACCACACATTCCGCAGCGACTATTTGTGCCGCGGTAGGATCCCCGCCCTTTTTCGCCAATTCGATTGCGGCAACCAGGGACTCCCCGTGATGTCTCACCACCTGACGGCTGGGCACTTCCAGGTTTGCATCGAGCGCCATTTCTTCAAAAACAGTTAGCAACACTTGCTTGTGGGTTTTGGTTTCGTCCAAGTATCCCTGCCATTCCTTCGCCAAATCTTCGTTTGTGGCGCAGGTCAGCGCCGCGGTGTATACCTCAATCCCGCCCAATTCGGTTTCCAGCGCCTGGTAGAGCAGGTCCTGGATTTTCGCGGTGTCGCCCTTCTTGCTCGTAGCCATATGATTTCTCCCAGGTTCGTAGATGCGCGCCCCGCGCGTTCGCCATCCGCCGCAAGGGGCGTTCCCAAAGAACTGGGCGCCGCACGCCGCGGACTGATCCTGTACTGAGCCCTCTTTCGAGGGTTCCATTCGGAGCCGCTATCAGACCTTGGAAGACGCCGAGCTATAGTTGAAGAAATTTGGACGGGATGAAATGGTAGACGCCCACATGGAAAACGCCGGCTAAGCTGCGCAAGGAGATGGCGCCGCGCTAGGACAAGTAGTATCGCAACACTATTGCTAGCTCCACCCCGACGCGCAATACTGACCTTCCCGTGATCTTCTTTTGGAGGGTATAGCAATGCAACGCGACGACATCCGAAAGTTGGGAGCCAAAGCTGCCCGCGAAGGGTTGAGCTTATTGGACTGTCCCTACTATTGCGCCTCGGCCATGCCTGGCCACACGGGCGAGGCGATCGCGGAGTGGCGTGAAAAAGTCGACGCATGGGAAGCTGGTTGGGTAGCCGAAACAGAATCGCGGAAACCGATGGCGAGTGCGAGGCCTCCTCCGCGCTCAATCGAGCGAAGGCATATCTAGAATATTTTTGCGCCCCAGGAATGGGGCGTTTTAAATTCTTGTCCAGAGAAGGAGTACATCGAAAAACACACATCCCAGCTGAGCTGTTCAGCCGGACGCCGTATGTTCCTCAGAGGCTCGAGGTGTTAAATAAGAAGCCAACGGACCAATGCCCCGCCAGGTGACGACCATCCGACCTCGGGCGCAATCATCTGAGGAGGGGAGAACATGGCGGAGGGCACTCGATTGTCCGATGTGATTGTAAAGCTGCCCGATCGTTCCATCTGCCGGGTGGAGCGTAGGCTAGTCACCAAACGCGGTCCAACCGGACTCCCCGTCCGCGAGTACATTTGCTCCTTGCCGACAGGCGAACCCGTCATTTGGCTGTCATGCGGGAAATACCGTATGCCAGACGGCGCCGTAGCCGTCGCTGTAGCGCATAAGCGCGCCGTATCATGAGAACGCGGAGTCAGTCCGCCGCACCGAGACCATGCAGCACCTTCAGAGGGGGCTGCGACGGTAGTCCTCTGCGCGTGCCAACGTGCGGTAGAACGCCGCGCCAACGTCTAACAAGCGCTCGATCTCTTCCGGTTCCAACTTATCCCGCAAATTCCAGAGGCAGGACGCGTAATCGCCCAGAATGTCTGCCCAGTCCCCAAAGTTATTCAACTTTGCAGATCTGGTAAGTATTTGAGCCAAAAAATCTTCCTGTTCCATTTCTTTCGCCTCGGCCGCGGCCCCGCGCCGCTCAGTGTGCAGGTCCTGCAGCACGCGACGTGCCAAAAACCAGCCCCCTCCCAAATGTTGGGTTCTGGCTGAATCCTCGATTCAACGAAGCCGCGCCTGGCAGGCGGCCAGTTGCGCGGTCACTTGCTGGATTCCAGCCCTGAGGGCGAAATAATCCGATCGAGCAGCTGGATCAAGTTCGGCGCGGGCTCCATCATCCACGCGGGCGCCGGCCCCGGCTTCGGACACTCCACCGCCGGTGGCGGTGCAGGTGGCAGCGACGTGCAGCCGCTGGCGGCCAGCGTCAACATCAGCCCGCAGGCCTTCATCTTGAGTTTGCGCACTGCGTAGACCTCCGTAGGCCGCCCATTCAGCCTTTGCGTTCCGATCGTTGATCTCGCCCACCTCGGCATACCGCCGCTGCAGGATCTCGCGCGCCATGCGCTGAGACTCGGCCACCCGGCCGGCCTCGTCGGCACGGATGGTGGCAATCTGCGCACCGTATCGCCACCCCTGCGCGGTCCACACCGCGCCGCCCATCAGCACCGCGCCAGCCACTGCGGCGGCTGCATACCCACGCCATCCGGCCAGGCCGGCAACAATCTTCTTGACCCCGATCATCCGGCCACCTCATCGGCCGCCAAGGCATAGTTCTGACGCCACTTCGCGCGGAGTTCAGCGCGTTGCACCGGCGTGCCCCGTGCGTAAGCACCCGGCCGCCAGGTGCGCAGGTACAGCGCCCAGGAATCCTCTTCGGCGCCCACCTCGGGCAGCGGCAACGGATCAGACCAGAGAAGCAGACGCGCCAGGCCGGCCGCCAGCACATCGTCGTGCTCGATAGCATCCCAGATGGCTGCGTCGCGCGCCGGCACACCCCGGGCCTGATACAGGTGCGCGGCCGCGGCGCGGGTCGCGACATGCAGCCGGACGCCATGCACCATGCCGCCCCCCACCTCACCCTGCCAGAAGCTCTTCGCCGGACCGGCAGGTCTGGGCGGCTGGCCGATCAGCTGCCGCCGGTGAAGGAAAAGGCTTTCCTGCAGGCCGGTCGCGAGCAGCTGGATGCGCCCCGCTGCGCTGTCCATCTTGGCCGGCAGCAGCGCCAGAGCCGGGCCGATCGCCTTATCGTTGACGGTCTTCAGGTCCACGATCAACCCTCCCCGCCAGGCCGGCGCCACGGCAATCGCGCCAGCACCTCATCCAGCCACGGCAGCACGCCCTGATCACGCATACGCGACATCCACCGCATGTACGCGCCCAACACCCACCATGCAGGAAGGCCAGCCAGCAGCATGCTCGGCCCCAACACGTAGAACTTCGCCAGCAGTGCGTCGTCGCTGCCGGCGCCATGGTGCGCCAGCCAGGTCATCGCGTCCATCAGCCCCGGCTTCCACGCGATTACCGCCCCCGCGAGTGCCGGGCCGAACATGAACGAGCATGCGACGGTCGAAACGGTGCGGACGGTGAACTCCCGCGCCGTCCGCGGCGGCATGATCAGCAGCCCGAGGATCGCGGCGATTGCGGCCGGCACCCCATACGCCATTGCGACCTTCAAAGCTGCGAGGCCTCCCAGCCCCGTAGAACTCGGTTCCATTGAAATGCTCCTGTGTTGGGTCTGCATCGCTGCCTCCCGTATGGACGAAAAAAAGCCCGCCGAAGCGGGATGTATGAAAGGAATGCCGCCCTATGGCGGTCGTGGGATAGCTACAGGCCCGCCACGTCGATAACCGTGTAGCTCCACGGCTGGCGCCGGATCTGCGGCGGGTTGATCGGTTGTTGATAGGGCCCTTGCACGCGGACGCAATATGCGAGGTTGACGGTAGATCCGGACTGCCGCATGCAGGCTGCCGACCAGAACAACATGTAGTCTGGAAGGCTGATCCCAACCGGGACCTCCGCGATGCTTGTCGCCAAGTTGCCCTGCAACACGGCCGGCACCGACCCGACCGGCATCTGGAAGTTCAAGAACTCGGGGTACAGGTTGTCCTGAGTCGCCGGAATGTCGGTGTCGGAGCCTGCAATCGCCGCAAGGTACTTCATGTACTGGTTGCGGGAATCGAATGCCGTCCTCCCCAGGGCATCCTTGACCCGCAACCCGTAATACTGGCCTCCTGGCAATCCAGTAACGTCCGGAGCAGCGAACACGTACCAATTGATCGTGCCTGCCGATCCGCCAACGATGTAGACCAGGAATGTCACGGTCATAGACGAAGCGGCAAACGTGGATCCGACCACAAACGCTGGAAAGTCACACCGCCAGGCAAAGGCGCTTGTGGCCGTGTACGGAACCGTGAACGTGACCGACCGCCAAGAGACAAACCCTGTGGCGACATTCGCGATAGCCGTGCCCTTGGTCCAGAACGACAGGTTCCTGTAGGTGCTGTCGATTTGCGTCTGCAAGGCCGCGTTGCGGATCCGCAATCCATAGTCCGCCATTACCCGACCCTCCCATATGCAATTCGAACGGAAACGCGGGCGGCTGCCGCTACGAAGTACCAGGAGATTGTGGTCCCGCTGATGGACACCACCGGCATGTTCAAGTAGCTTGCCGCCCCGTCTCCGCCCAGAACAAAGAAAAAGGGCGTGCCACCTGCTAACTCGGGCGCCGCAATGGCACCGTCGGCGACGCCCGTCGCAAACTCACCCAGGATGCGCGGCAGCGTGGAGGTGTACTGCACCTGCACGTTACCGGCGGCATCCTTCACCATCAGCCCGAATGCCATACGCTTTTCCTAGGGGATATAGCCGAGGGTCACCCGGTCGATGTTGTTGCTGTCGTAGACGATCACTTGTTGCGACGTGATCCGCATCCGCCCGCCCCCAGGCAGGGGCGAGTTGATTTCCATGACGTTCCCAGCCTTGTCGATGCGCCAGCCGGACACGCCGGGCACATAGTTGTTCGACTGGATGTATTCGCCGATCTTGGCGTTGGTAATCGTGCCGTCCTGGATGAAGGCGGAGCGGATGAAGGTCTGCCCGTTCTCGATGGCAAACGGCGTCGAAATGACCCCGTTCACCAAGTTGATCAGCGCCAGGCGATCAGCAAGGAACAGCACCTGCGTTTGCATACCCGAAGGCGTGTTCTCCACGCCCACACCCATGCCCGCGCTGTAATACTGCCCGTTGGCCGTGACGCCGGCCTTTATGCTCACCATGGCGTTCAGACCGTCCTGCACCTGCTTGATCTCCGTCGCAGCGCCCCCGCCGGAATCGATCTTGTCGATCAAGTCCTGGCCGAGCATGCTCTCTTCAATCTTGCCTCCAATCTGATCGAGAATCGGCCCGGCGTCGTCGCTGGCCATTCCTCGCACGCCCATCCCCACCGGATAGAAATCGCCCTTTACGCCGTTCTTGTCCACCAGCCGCGCCCAGAACCAAAGCTCCTTGCCGGCACGCAGCCCGAACAGCGTGTGCGTGTTCTGCGGAAACGCAAAGTTGCCCAAGGGAATGGCGTTCTCCAGGTTGGGCGTCTCCCCGTAGAACAACTCCGTGTGATCGATGATCGACGGCCCCGTGGGCAGCCCCCAATCCAACTGAATGCTGAACAGAAGCCCGGTAGCGGCCAGGCTTGTGACGACCGGCGGCGGCCCAATGATGCCGTCCAGTTGCGTCAGCACCGAGGACGCCCAGATAGATGGGATGTTCAGCGCGTTCAGCGCCCGCACGCGACACATGAAGCCCCCAGCGAAGATGTTGGGCACTTCGATGCTTGTCGATCCCGTACGCGGCAGATTTATCCAGTCCGAATTATCCCGGCGCCACTGCACCTCGTAGGCGACGGCGCTCGCCGCAGCGGTCCACGAGAAGACTGCCGTGTGACTCGCATATCCCTGGTCAATCACCGAATAGGACGTAATCTTCACATCGGTCGGCGGAGGCTGGACACCAGGCGGAATAACCGTGATCGGTGCTGGCTCCAGCCGCGTGCCGAAGTCGACATTGGCGAATTTGCCCGGCTGGTGCTGGATTGCGGAGATTTCCGCCGTCAGGCCATTGCCCCGCTTGATGCCGAGTACCCGGAACCGCTGCGCGGAAAGCTCCTCGGATTCCAGCGTCCACACGCATTCCGCCTCGGGCACTTCCGAGAACGGGGCGGTCACCGCGATATTCAAGACGGTGCCCGGCAGCCCGATCAGGTCCGCAGTCAATTCGGTGGAATCGACGGTAAACCGAGTCATGTCCGCCGTGAGACCTTCGCCGACCGCCGAGCTGATGATCCGAGTTTCCGCGACCCCGCTGGGCAGGTTCACCACCAGGCGATCCCCAGGGCGAACACCCAGTTCCGCATCCACCGTGACTACCGTACTGGTGGCCTCGCGGATGCGCCCGCCGATACGGCGCCCCGCCAGATGCTGGTCCGCCACCCGGATAATGCTGCCTGGGCGAACCCGGCAAGCGTCCAGGCCGACCGAGAACGACACCGAGCGCGTTTCCATGCGCGAAGTCAGCAAAAGCCACTTTCCAACCCGGTTGGCCTGCCCGCGCGACGTGCAGCCAAAGGCGCTTACTTCGATCTGTTTGAGGCCGTATCGCCCAAGGCTTTCCCGATCCTCCACATACTCGACCTTCTGACGACCCATGTCCGAAAGGTCATTCCAGGAGACTAGCGCCACCGTGTACCGGGTATTGAGCGCGGATCCGACGTAGCTGAACTTCCCATCAATGACGTTGGCGGACGTGAACGTATAGACGGGATCACCGGGCATGTCCGCGACGGCCATGACCGATGAACTGGCCCAGTACGCCATGCCGCGAAAGACCGACGCCAGATCCTGCAGGACGCGATACGCATCGGCGGCGGATTGCAGATAGCAGTTGCAGGTGAACCGCGGCTCCAGGCCGCCGAATCCATCCGGCACAAGCTCGTCACAGTACCGTCCGATTTGGTACAGCCCCCACTTGTCCAACCAGCCGGCCGGAATGCGCTCGCCCAGGCCATAGCGGTCATTGCTGACCAGGTCATAGAAAATCCACGCCGGGTTGTCCGTCCAGGCCAGCTTGAATGTGCCATCCCACGTCCCGGAGTAGGAGCGGCTGTCCACGTTGTAGTTGGACGGGACGCGAATAATGCGTCCCTTCCAGTCGTAGGCTCGCGTCGGGATGGTCTGAAACTGGGACGCATCGATCTTGGTTCCCACAACTGCCGACATTGGATACCGCAGCTTCGCATCCACAATTTCGGTCAGGCTGTCGATATAGGTCCGGTCGGAGATCGTGCTGCTACTGGCGTTGACGGTCAGACGGCGCACCCGTACCGACCATCCTGTCCGCGCGGCGGGCAGGTCGACGCGGTGGGACCGTGCATAACGTTGCGTCGTCTTTCCGTCAAACGCGCTCGACAACACCTGCTGATACGCGCCCCCATCGGTGCTGAGTTCGATCAGGTACTCGACGCGATATCCGCCGATGTCTCCATTGCTGGTATTGGCCTTGCTCAGTCCCGCCACCGCCAGCGTGATGCGAACGGCTGACAAGGTAACGTTGGTGATGGTTCGCACCCAAGGAACGGCCCCCGTCAACTCGACGCCCACGCCGGCAGTGGACTCCGATGCGGGAAACCCCGGCAGCGGATCCTGCGTTTGCGTGCCGGTACGGAAATCGATCGAGACACCCGGAAAGTTCAGGGACCCGTCCTCGTTTGCTGCGGGTGTCCCATCCAGGTACACATCGCGCAGGGCGCCGGCCAGGCCATGTGTGGGGCCATAGACTTCACCCTCGCTGATGAGGTCAATGACGCGTGCGAACGCCGTGCTATGCAGGCTGTCCGGGGCCTCTCGGGGCGAACGTCCGCCCCCTCCGCCCTTCCCTCCGCCAAACCCCGAAATCGGCACCCGGCGCGGTTGCTTGGCCCCAGAAACAACAAGGGCGCCCGAAGGCGCCCTGTTGGCTGGACGATAATCCAAATTCATACCTGATCCTCAGCAAAAATCCCCGCAGAGATCACCGCACTTCCCACGATCATCCGTCCATAGAGAAGCGGAACCGGATTACCCTGCGCTGATGTGTTCACCGGGCCGTTGAAGTTGTACGACGCGCCATTCTCTGGACTGTCGGCGGCGCTCAGCCCCTTCTGCTGCGGCGACAGCATTTGGACAACGCCGCCCATTGCCATCGCGATACCCATCGACATCATCATGGGCGCGACAATAGCCCCCGACGTTCCGAACGCGGCGAGCCCAGCCGCCGGGGGGAAGTAGATTGCTGCGACGATCAAGATGGCCCCCATGATCACCTGGAACAGCCCGCCTTGCTTTGCCCCCGCCAAGATGGGCGCAATACGGATAGCCTCGGGTCCAACTGGGTGGCACATCTCGCCTTCCCCTATATTCCGCTTTCCGATGAAGCATGCGTACCGAACGCCGTGGGCCTCGCTGTCCCTCAGTTCCTTTTCGAACCCTGGCACAAGCACGCACAGCGCGCGGATCGCCTCCGCCGTGCTACTGACGGCCAACCGATGAAGCCGGCCAAATCGCGCGCCCAGGCGGCCATACAACCGCACTTCCCGTAGCGTTTCGCTCATGTCACACCCTCGTATCGCAGCACCAAACGAGTCGCCTCGCGCCAGTAGCCGCCGTATACCACCCGCTCCGAGTCCCGACCGTACAGATGCTGCAGCATTGCATCGGGCACAGGGAACAGGTTCGGCGCCTCCGTCAACGGCTCCGTGCCGATGAAGATCCCGGCATGGTTGGCACGGTCCGAGCGGATCTGCATCAACACCACGTCGCCAGCCGCGATCTGCTCTCCGGCGGCCAGTGGCCGAAATCCCGCCTCGGCGTAGTGGTCCATGTACAGATCGCCCTCTTTCCCCGGCTCCCACCAGCCGTCCTGCCGCTGGAAATCGGGCAGCATGATGCCTCGCTGGCGCGCGTACCAGTCGCGCACGAGGCTGTAGCAGTCCAGGACGCCGTGAGCAAACGGGCGGCCTAGTAGCGGGGCCTGATATCCCTCGGGCGCGAAGCCGAACAGCTCGCCGGGCACCACCTGGCCGGCGCCATCCTTGGCCGCAGCCACGATGAACCAGGGCAGCCCCGATCCCTCACACCCCACGCGGTCGGCCTCGCTGGGCGTTGCGGGCATATCCGGGTGGGAATGCACGACGGCGGTAATGCGGCCGCCCTCCTCCGCCGCGGCGTAGTCCTGCGGATCAAGGATGAAGTGGTCCGTTCCGTCCGCCAGGTTGCGGCAAGGCAAGTAGGCCTCGCGCCGCCCCTGGACCACCACCAGGCCGCAACACTCGCGCGGGTATTCGGCCACCGCGTGAGCGCGAATGGCCTCGATTGTCTTCTTGCGCATGGCTATCCTCTGATGCGGTCCGCCGAAGGGAACCCGCCGAAATTGATCACTTCGTATTCGCCGAAGCGCTTCTTGCAGTCGGTCAGCAGCCCGGAGCAACGGTCCAGAGCAGGGTCCGTCACAGGGCGGCCCTCGATGTCGAACATGCGCGATCCGGTGTACCCGCAGTACGTGCCTCGGTAGCCGCCCTTGGTCAGCCAGCCGCATACGCCGGCGATGATCTGCCGGGCGGGAAGCATCTGCCCGTTGAAATCCAGCGCGCTCGAAAGTTCGAACTCAACGATCTCAGCCGTTTCAGCGGTCTTCTGCTGGATGATCCAGACCTCTGACGGCAGTTCTTCCTCGGGCGCCGCGGTGGGGTTACCGTCTGCGAAGTTGCGCGCATCCAGGTATTTCCCCAGCGTGCGGCGGACAATTACCCGCGCCCCCACCAGATCGTCCAGGTAAATACACAGGGCCGAAATCACACCTGCGATGGGATTGCCTTCGCCGTCCTGACCGATGTTGCCGACGGATAGCGTCGGCGTGGGCTGCTGGCCTTCGCCGACCTGTTCGAACCCCTCCGCCTTGATCGGCCAGGGATCGTACTGATTGCCCTGCCACCAGATGGGCCCGACCTGCGTGTACCCGTGGAACCGCTGCAGGGTGCCCCCAATGCCGCTGGCGTCCAGTTCGTACAGGTCGACCAGCTCGCCGACTTCAAGCTTTTGCACGTCCGCGTAGATTCGCATGTCAACCCCATCAAGCCTTGATGCTCGCGGCCAGGATGAAGAGCGCGTCGATCTGCGCAGCAGTCAATCCCAACATGCCCGCAATTGCGGCCAGCATTTCACTGTCACGGCGGAACTCCTGCAGGTCATCCCACGCGCGCCGGTACATGGCCGGCGTTTCCGGGTCGGCCAGCACGGCCTCTGCGGCTTCGAATAGCGTGGTGTTGCCGTGCGGGGTTCGCCACATGGCCTCGCGGCCCTGGAAGCGGCTGACGAACTGCGGAACATAGGGCTCCGGTTCTACGGGCGGCGGGAGTTCGGCAGGAACGAGCGTCAAGGGGACGTCCAGCGCCGCACCATGCGGGGCGTTGAAATAGCGCGATCCGTTTGTTCCAGTGACCAGAACGTCATCTTCGAACTGCCAGAACTGGCCCGTTTCGGTATCTTGAAATGTTTGCATTAGCGGTATTCTTTCCAGGAAACTAGCGTCGTTGAAACCGCCGCCGCACGGTAGGACGCCCCCGGGGGAATCACCCCCGTGATGGAAAGTCCGGTAGTTGTTCCTGGCGTATACGTGGCTATGGAAATCGGACTTTGATCCATGAACAGAATGATGTATGCGGTCGAAGCGGATGAGCTAGTCCGAACGTAAACAGAAATTGGCCGATCCGTACTATTGGTGTAGACCGTATCTAGCGCACGGGAAGCGGTCACGTCTTGAAGCGTCTGGCTTACCCCGAACGCGTGGCCCATCTGCCCTTGCAGCGTCTGCACGGCTGCGTTTAGCACTGCCAAGTCGCTGGCCAGTTGCGCGGCGTCCACGCTTCCCGGATTCACGACCGCGCCGAACGCGTGGACCGTCCACACGCCCGTCACGTTTAACCCACGAGTTTCAACCGCAGTGCGTGGGTTGCCATTAACCCCGTCAGGTTGCGCCTCACCGACAAGATCAGCGCCGACGAAGGGCCCGGAGCCGGTGACGTTGTTCATGGTCACGCCGCCTGACGTGATACCTTGCCCGACAATACGAATAGGCCCATGTCGGTGGCCTTGAAATGCGTCGCGTTGGATGACACCGCCGGTACCGGCAGACAGGGACCCATCGCCGCGCCAAACCACCGCCCCCAGCGAACCCGCCGATTTGCCATTAAGATCAGGAATACGGATCGTGGTCGAGCCGTCGCCCGGCGTGTACTTGCCACGTTCGGTAGGGGTACTTTGCCACGTTGCCTCGGCCACAACCGGCAACGTGCCCGCCAGAACCATAGCGGTTAGATCTGGGTACGCCGCGCGCGATACCGTTTGCCCGTCCTGGGGGATTTGACCGGCCGGAATACTCGACCGCAGCGGCCAGAAATCTGGCGTGCCGACTGCCGGCCCGCTCGGAATGGGCGGAAGTTGATCTTCAGGGACCAAGCCGCCAGCGTCCAGCGTGGCTACACCTCCGGCCGCTCCTTTTTCCGTCAGCGGAATAGCGTCTACCGCGTTCGGCAGCTGGTCGGGAGTCACCTTGCCGTCCGCGCCCAGCGTCGCCACGCCTTCCGCGGCTCCTTTCTGGGCCATCGGAATGAACTCTTCCTGTTCAGGAAGATACTCCCCGGGGACTTTTCCCCCGGCATCCAGTGGAGCCACACCACCGGCCGCACCGACCGCATCAAACGGGATAGCGTCCGCAGCAACCTGCCCGGCGGCCTGGGCGGCGTCCGCGGCCTCCTGCGCCGCGGTCCCCACCTCGCCGATACCTTCCACCACCTTGCCGAAATTG
This sequence comes from Achromobacter spanius, assembly GCF_039673305.1. GTDB lineage: Bacteria > Pseudomonadota > Gammaproteobacteria > Burkholderiales > Burkholderiaceae_B > Achromobacter > Achromobacter spanius_F. The sequence goes on along the minus strand of NZ_JBDJLJ010000013.1, from coordinate 83,536 downwards.
GCATTGACCTTCTGAAACGCCGCCCGATGAGGGTCGCCTGTTCCGTCGTTGGGCTCCTGCCCGACGTTGATAGGATCGAGTGTCTGCATATTGGTCTACGGCTTAAAAACTTGCTGGAATGTGGCGGAGACGGTGTAAACGTCCCCGCCGACGTGCGAGAGGCTGAAGGTGGGCGCCTCGTACAGCCCCTCTTCGCCGAGGGGCGGAGTCCAAAGAAACGACCGAATTCCTGCATGCCGATCCAGGAAGGCGACGAGCGCGTCCATTTCCCTTTTGCTCCCCGCAAACGTGAGCGGCCAGGACTGCACCTTGCTATTGATTCCGTCGCCTGCGACCTGGCGGTAGCCGTCGCCGAACTGCGCAGTCAGGCGACGGAATGTCACTGCGCCATTGGGTTGCCCTGTGGCGCGCCACGTAAACTTATCTGCCATCAAGACCTCCCGTTCCGCGCATTCCAGGCTGCGCCCCCGGCCTTATGCGAACGCGCGATTTCACTGCGCACAAGCGCCACGACACCATCGGCGAGCCTGTTGCCCATCTCGTTGTCGGCCCCGCCCTTTCGCTCTTCAGTGCCGTCGCTTTGGACATTGACCTGGATCGAAATGGACGGCGTCGTGCCGGCTGCTCCGCCATTGCCGGCTATGCTGTTTTTCAGGGGCGTGACATAGCCGCCGTTCTCTCCACTCATCAGGTAGGTCTTTCCACCCTCCGAGTACAGTTCTGGGCCGAGTTCGTTCACGCGGTAGAGCGAGTTCGCGGCCGTAGGGCCACCCGATGCACGAGCGCCAGCAATAGCGCCCCAATTGCCGGTCATGCCCTCCGTGCTACCAACGGCGGTCATGCCGGTGCCTTGGTAGCTTGCTCCGGCCGAAATCCCGCTGGCAGCTGCTCCGGCCAGCGAGCCAACGATGCTCCCCACCATGCCGACGATGGCTTGGCGCGCAGCAATCCGTGCGAGATCAGAAATCACGGAAGTCGCGAAATCCTTGAACGAGAGCTTGCCCGTGGTGGCAAAGCGAACAATTGCATCCTCCATGCCCTGGAACGCGTTGGAGAAAAGCGCCTTTGACTGCGCCGCCACGTTGGATGCTGAATCCAGGTAGTTGGCAAGCGCCGACGTGGCTCCGTTCTTCCAGCTGGTCTGCGCATCCCTGACCTGGTCGAAATACTGCTGCTGCATCGACAGGCGCAGATTCAGGTGTTCCTGCAGGAGAGCGGTCTGGCTCTGGTAAGTCTCCGGCAACATCTGCCCAGACGCCATCGAGCGGTCGAACTGCGCCTGCTGGCGCTGAAAGTCCCGCAAGATGCCCTGCCGCGCCCGCAGTTCCTCCTGAGCGCGGTCACCCAGCCCCACCCCGGCCACCTGGTCGGAATACTGCTGCTGCTCCAGATCCCGACTCGCGGCCAAGCTGGCGCGGAGCGCTTCGACCTTGGCAGTTTCCTGTTTGGTCCGTAGCTCCTTCTCAGCCGCCACGTTCAGATCAAGCTGCCGGCGCAGCAGGTCTTGCTGAGCGAGCAAGCTCTTTTGATCCGCCGTCAGGACCTTCTTATCCTTCAGGTCGGCAATCTGCTGCTCGAACTCAGCCCGCTTCTGGCCCCAGGTGGCCAGCTTTCCCTCGCTGGTGATCTGGGCCTGCAAGGACGCCTCAGCCTCGCGGTATTGCTGCAGAAGCTTGGTAGCGGCGTCTTCCGTGTACGCCTTGACCGCCGGGTCCTTGTACTTGTCGTTGATCTGGTCGATCAGCTTCTTTTGCGTCTCAAGGGACGCCCCGGTGATATCGGCGTCTTTCTTGACTTGGGCAATCTCGCGTTCGCGCTTTTGCCGATTGGTCTCGGTCTCCTTCGCGAGAGACGACAGGCGGGCCGCGGCGGCGATCTTTTCGGCCTCCTGGCGCTTCTGCAGGCCCACAATCGCCGCTTCATCAGCCTGCTGTTGAAGCATTGCCGCTTCAGCGGTCAGGCGGCGGCTTTCTTGCTCCAGGGGACGGGCGCGCCGGCGCCCTCCGCGCCCGCCGTCCCCGAAGAACGCTTGCGATTCGTCCGTCTGCGGAGTCGCATTCGCCCGCATCTGGACCAGCTCGGCGTTGACGGCGCGCAATTTGTTGGTGAGATCGTCAAAGCTCGGAGCGCGCCCCAGGCTTTTCATCGCCTCCCAGGCGTTGCTGGCACCCTGCTTGACCGCATCCCACGCCGTCTCCAGCGTCCCCAGGTTCTCCCGCACTTCCGCCGCTTGCTGCTTCACAGCGTCCGCGTAGGTGCGCTGCGCCAGCGCCGCCGCGTCCTGGCTGCGCCCCTGCCGCTCCAGGCTTGCGATCTGCTGATAGGTCTCCAGCGTCAGGAAATGCTGCTGCTCGTTCAGAGCAGCGATGGCCTCCGCCGGCTTACCGCGCAGCGTTTCGAACTCCTGCACCGTGTCGGCAATGGCCTTTCCGGTGACGCGGTTCATCTCAACCGCCGCTTCTCCGACCACCGCGAAATTCTGCCCGGCAATCTTGCCCGAAGCTGCGATCAGGTTGAGCGCATCGACGGCCTTTCCGCGAGACCCCGCCACGTCCGCGATGCGCGTGGCCAGGTTGGACATACCGGCGGCAGTCTGCCCGGCTGCGTTGCCGCTCAGAATCAGAGTGTCGGTGAATTCTCGCTGCTCGCCCTTGCCCGAGACGAGGGCGGTTGAAAAGACGGCAGCCGCCGCGGCGGCGACTGTCCACGGGTTCACCAGACCCATGATCGTGGAGCCCAAGGCACGCGCCGCCGGCACGATGCCGCCGAACATATCCTTCAACTGGCCGCCCTGCTGCAGCAACACCGTGAGGGGCTGCTGGCCGCCCTGCAACGAAACCACGATGTCTGTGATTTGCGCCGGCACACCACGAAGGGCGGCGGCCTGCTGTGCAGCGCTCACCCCGTACTGGTTCATCTGCTTGGTGGCGCCGGCCGCCGCCGTTCCAGTCGCCGCAAGCTTCGTCTTGAGTTCGTCCAGGATCGAAGTCGGCACGCCACGCAGGGAGGCGTTGTAAAGGATCTGCTCCTTTCGAGTCATGCCGATGGTGTTGGCCTGATTCACCAGGGCGTCAACACGACGGCGCTCCGCAGCGGCCAACTTGGTGTAGTCGGCCTGCGCGGCCTGCGACATGTCGCTGGTGCCGCGCTTGGCCGAAGCGATGGCGGCGTCAAATTGCGACGTGTCGACGACGATGTCTAGCCGCGCGGTGCCAATGCTTTCCTGTGCCATATTCAACTCTTATGGAAGATTTCCAGGGCCGCCCGCTCGATGATCCGAAGAACGTCCATGATTTCCTGCTGCTCGACCCTGGGAAGCTCTTGCCGGTCCAGGTCGTGATAAAGGACCCCGTAGTCCAGCCCTATCGGCCCTCCAGCTCCAACACGCCACTGCGTGTAATTGCGCGTGAACAGGTTGAACGCCGGCACGTGGTCCGGCCAAAGTTCGGCGCAAGGCCGGGTATAGTCGCTGAGCTTTAACCCGGCCATCGCTAACGTTGCGGCTGATGGCGGCTCCCAAAGGAACGCCGCCACAGCCTCGGTCAGTTTTTTCTGCGTTCGACCCGGATGGCGTCGTTGAAGGCGCTCGCGATCGCCAGATCGGCGCCGGGCTGATGCTCGCAGAGCAAGTCAATCGACTCCTTGCTCAAGGGCATATCTGCGTCCCACTTTTCGAGCAGCAGGAGCAGCAGGTCGGCGGTCGAAATTTCATCGGCCGCCAACTGCTTCATCAATGCGTCGTAGTCCTTGCCGGTCATGTGGCGGTACGTGACGTTCAGTTGCTGCTCGCGCCCCTGGCCGACGATAGTGATGCTGGCGTCGATGGTCGGGTTGGATTTGATCTTGAACGTCATTACGCGGCCTCGTAGCGGATGGGATCGGCGATCAAGGAGAAGACCGCCGTGTTCTGCAGGTTCTCGTTCACCTGGCCCACGGGGACCTTGTTGAACGAGGGGTATGCGTAGTAGAAGAGCGTGGAACCGTTGGGCAGGACGCCGCGCACGACGACGGGCTCGCGCAGGCGGTCGGCCTCGATCAGCGCCGCGTACCATGCCTTGTCGGGGTCGTAGTCCAGCGAGACCGTCATGGTCATGGCGTTCTTGAACGTCGGCTTCTGGCGCTGACGGCTGGTCGGATCCTCGACGTACTGATAGTTGAAGAATTGCTGATCGCCGCCGGCCATCACCACGTCGCGCACCTGGTCCAGGTCCACCCAGGAACTGACCTCCTGATAGGTGCCAGCGCCCCCGCCGGCCGGGAACAGGACGGTGCTCGTGGTGTCCACGCCTTCCAGCTCGAAGCTGTCGGCGTCTGCATTGGCGCTGCGCGCGACAGTCTCGTTCAGATTGGTCCACGCCGATTTCAGAACCAGGATGGAGCCGTCTTCCGGCGGAGTGGCTGCGGAGGCGACTGCCGGGTTCGTATTGGAGATGGCCGAGATGGCGGCGGCCGCGGCCAGGGTCGTCGAGATGGAATACCGCGTGCCATTGATGAAGATGGAAGACATTTGTGTTCCTCAAATGAAAAAGCCCGGCGCGGGGCCGGGTTTGATGTAGAAGCGGGGAAAGGTCAGGAGGGAAGGAACCAGATACCGAAGTCTTGGCGGGTGCCGTACTTCTTGATTGCCTCTTCGTAGAGGCTGGTGGGCGAGCCGTAGGGCTCCACGGCCGGAAAGTCGCTTTCGCACAGGGCGGTGCCGATCTGATCGGCGATGGTGCTCGCCTGCGCCCGCGTCACAGCCCAGACAAACACCTGCAAGCGCTGGTGCCGCTTCTCGCGGCGCTTGCCCTCCACGTACCAACGCTCTTGCCCGCCCGCGCCCTGGTAAACGATCAGCGGGAATTCCGGCTTGTCCGGTGTGACATCCGGATAGGCGCGCCCGCCGACCAACGGCCCCAGAAGCGCCTTCAACTTGGACTCAAGGGTCATCGTTCACCTCCTGCCCCGCCAGAAGCTCAGGCAGGCGCTGCCGTCCGCGCTGGATCATTGCCGCCTGCGCACGTTCCGAGGCGGCTTCATATGCCGGCCGCAGAAACGGATAGGCGGGCACCCACTTTGGCGTTGCCAGCTTGCGCCGCTTGTCCGTGACATAGCTCCCGTCCGGCTTGCGGATCACCGCGTAGATCTGCCAGTGTCCGAACTCCACCAGGTGGCCGTGCGGTGCCTTGCTCTTGTTCCAGGTGACTGCGTACTGGACCTCTTGCTCAGTCGAGTACCGCTCCCGGAACGCCAGATAGATTGCGCCCGCCAAGACACCGTTATGCGGATTCACGCGGGCTTTGGCCTCATCTCTCAGCACCTCTCCGCCGGCAACGGCCATGGAGCGCGCCAGGCTGACCCGTGCGGGCCCCAACAGCCGATCAAGGCCTGCGGACCAGCCGGATGTATCGAACGTCGCCTTCAGCCCCTTAGCCATCGCCGCCCCCCTGCTCGCAGATCAGGTCCGTCCACTGTCGGCGCGCAAGGTCCATTCGCACATTCTTGATGTCGAACGGATCGCCAACGGGCTCCCCGTCGAACAGTTCCAGAACGCGCATTCCCTGATCAATTCCGCGACGGAAACGGATGCGAAAGCTGTAAGCGTTGATGGAAGCGCCCACGTTTTCCTGGTTGCGTGTTATCGCGCCCATACCGGTCTGTCCGCGGGGATCTGCGCGTACTATTGCGACTTCCACCCAGAGGCCATTCGGCTGCCCCCCCTCGTCTTGCCCATCTTCCCGCCGTTCGATTCGAATCCAGGTGCGCAGCGTGCCGGCCCTCATGGCATCATCTCCCGCCTATCAGCGCGCAGGAGTTCCGGCACCCCTTGGGGAAGTCGAGCGGCGCTTGCGCCGACAACCACCTCTTCGCGGTTGGCATACAGATTGCCGAGCGTCAGCCGCACTGCGGCCCTGACACGAGGTGTGGCCACCATCCCGAACAGCACGCGCTGAAAGCCTGTCTTCGCTTCCTTCAACCGCTCCGTCGCAAGTGCAGTTGCCATTTGGCGCGCAGCCGGGTTGCCAAGATCCGCTGCGGCGGCCATGGCAGCCTCATATGCGTCCTGAGCGTCGCCGGCAGCCTGCGGCAGCGCGTCCTGCGCGGCGACGAGGTCGGCTTGCGCCGAAAAGAATGCGCGGTTGAGATGGCCTGCCACTGCGCTTTCAGCAGCGGCGAGCAAATCGGTCAGCAATGACGCGTCCGCCGGATCGGCGTTGCAATGAGCAATGCACTCTTCAGGCGTCAGCAGTGGCATGATCAGTCCTTCGGGCCTTCGGCCAGCGCTGCACGGAGCTTGTCGAGGCCCCAGCGTTTGTCATACTTGATCTGCGCCGCGTCCAGCTGCGCCATAAGGTCTTTCTTCTCGTCTGAATCGTCCGCACTCGCTTCCAGCGCGCCCAAATCCCGCGCGCCGGCTTCAAGTTCGGGAGGGCATTCCTCACCGGCCGCAAATTCGACCGGGTAGATAGCGCCCTTCGGCACCCCCCGAAACGCCTTGATCAGCTTCGCCATATAACTCTCCTGAGATGGGGAAGGACGCCGGCCGGCGCCTTCCCGCGGTGTTTAGTCCGCAGCGACCGTCATGGCACGCATCGGCTCGGGGTTATGCACTCCGCCCCCGACGCGCTTGGTCGTGTAGAACAGCACGAAGGGCTTGTTCGTGTACGGGTCGCGCAGCACTCGCACGCCCACGCGGTCGAAGATGGTGTAAGTGCGCTTGAAGTCGCCGAACAGCACCGGCTTGGCGCCCGCCACCGCATCCGGCATGTCGGGTACTTCCGTCAGCGGGAAGCCACCCACGGTGGCGGGTTGACCGGCGACGAAGGACGGCTGCCAAAGGTAGTTGCCTTGACCATCCTTCAACTTGCGGATCTGGCCCTGGGTTTTGCGGTTCATGGCGAAACGCGCGTTGCCCGTAAATGCCGAAGGCAGGTCATAGATGAGATCAATGATGCCGTCCGACGTGATGGCCGCCGCCGCGCCGCTGTTCACCGCCTTGATCGCGCCGAACGGATGCTTCGCGGCGTTCGCCCCGCCAGTGACATAGGTCAGGATGCCGAAGGGCTTGTTGGCCCCATCACCCGAGACGAAAGCCAGCCCTTCTTGCTTGGCGAACTCGGTTTCGACTTCGCCTGCCAACCACGATTCCAGATTGATCGCCGAATCGTCCAAGATCTGCTGCGTCGCGGCGGGGTTCGCGTAGATTTCTCCCCAGCCGAAGCCCAGCGATGCGAATGTTCCCGTCCCAGTCTGCGGCCGTGCCGCAGTTTCGCCGACCCAACCCGAGGCCGTACCGCCCATGTTGAACAGCTTGGAATGACCTGCCCCGGACACCGGCTGAACGTGCGCCAACTGACGCATCGGCGACACCAGCACCAGTTTGTCGGTGATGGTGCGATCCCACTCCACCGGGGCCAGATAACCGCCCTCATCTGCGGCGCCCTTGTTCAGCGCCGCCTGCACGTCGCCCTTTTTGAAGTGAGCGTTGAAGGCGTCGCTGTATTCGGAGTCCTTCAGGCGCTGACCAGTGCCGTCGCCCATCTGCGCCGACGCAATCTTCATGTTTGCGTCGTCGATGGCCGATTGAAGTCGGGAGATGTCCGCGTTGATCTTTTCGACCTTGAAGGCCTGAAGCGCATCATGCGTGCCCTTCTTGACCTCATCCAGCTGCTTGGAGTGTTCGTCCTTGAACGTGGCGAACGCTTGGTTCAGCTGTTCGATGAGGGCCTTCACCTCACCCGGGCCGCCGGCATCGGCGCGTACGGAAACCAGCCCGCGGGGGACGCGGGCATTCGATTGTTGCTTCATGTTTAACCTCGCAGGGTTGAAAGTGTGGTTTGCAGCAGGGCTGCTACGTCGTCACCAGCGCACGGCGTGGTGGTTGTGGCAGCGCTCGGCTTGCCGGAAAAAAGTGCTTTGAAGGTGTCGCGACGGGAGGTACGGCTATATCCGGCGCGCGCCATTGCGGCTTCCACCTGGGCCAAGGCCCGCCGTTCCCCGCTCGATTGCGGTTGCTCGATAACTGCGGCGCCATCCAGTACCCCGGTGGCGAAACCATCCTCCACCGCCTGATCAGCGCCGATCCAGGTTTCCTTGTCCATGAGGGCTGCGGCCTGTTTCGACGTCAAACCCGTTCGGGCTGCGTAAACCTGGGCCATCGCTTCATCGAACGGCTCCAGCTTCGCGGCTGCGTCGACCAGGTCGTGCCGGTTTCCAATGGCTACTGCCCAGGCGTTGTGGATCATCAGGAACGATCCCTGCCCCATTAGGATGTCATCGCCCGCCATCGCAATTACCGAAGCGGCCGACGCAGCCAGCCCCAACACCTTGATGGTTACCTTTGCCTTGTGCTCGCGCAGCGCGTTGTAGATCGCGACCCCTTCGAAAAAATTGCCGCCGGGTGAATTCACGTTCACCGTCACGTCACGGGTCCCGACAGAACGCAGCGCGGCCTGAATACGCTTGACCGTTACGCCGCTGCCATCCCAGGTTTCCCCAATGGGGTCGTAGATGGAAATGGTGGCGTCTTCGTCTGTGCCGGCGGCGCGGACTTGGGGCGCCCACCGCTCCAGCGCGTCCGGGCGCAGATCGAAGTCGGCGGCACCCAGACGGGCGTCCGCCTTGATCTCAGGCAATTGCAGCAGGCTCATTGGATTTTCCTTTTTGGGTAATGGGATCGCGTAGCTTGTTTGCCTGCGGGTCATCGCTCGCGGGTAGGTCTGACAGGTCGCGGATCTCGTTCTGCCACATCCATGGGGCATGACCGCCGGCGCCGGACGCTTTGGCGAAGTAGTCCGCCTGGTCCTTCAACGTGCCGCGCATCAGAGCCCGCTCGTTGAACTTGTAGGCCAGCTGGTCCAGTTCCTCGTCAGTCAGAAAGGTGCGCATCGCCGCCTGTTCCCACGCCGTGAACCAGAACTGCAGCCCGTACTGCACGAAGAAGATTCCCAACTGCTCGATGCCCGACCCCCAACTGGTGTCGTCCATCATCAAGAGGGGCCGCGGCACGCCGAAGGCGCGCGCTACCTCTTCAATCTGGGCGTTGCGGTTCTCGATGTGCTGCGCTTCGGCCGCGGTCACCTTGAACTTGTTTGCCTTGGCGCCTTCCTCCAACAACATCCAGCGCTCAGCGTTCTCAGCGCCCGCAAAATCCGTGTCCAGGGAATTTCGCATCCGCCCGTAGGCCGTGTCCGATAGCGCCTTGGGCACCTCCACGGCGCCGCCCGCCAGGTTGCCCGTCCGAAATACGCGGCCAGCGGCGCGCTCGGCGTCGCGCGCCAGTGAGATGGCATCGCGCGCGAGCTTCATACGGGCCAGCCCTTCCACCCCATCAATGGTGATGTCCCGCAGGTGGAACACCTCCTTCTGCGATAGCTTTACCAGCTGGCCATCCGGCCGGGTGTACGTGTAACGCATCTCCCAGCCCGCAAGCTCGGCCTTGACGGACCCGAGCGCCATTGGCACCAGGGCGATCGGCCTGCCAGCTGACCAGATAACCCTGGCGTAGGCATTGCCTTGCTGCAGGACATGCAGCTGCATCATGCTTTTGAATTCGAAGGGCGTTTGCCACCCGTTCGGCTTCAGCTTCATCAGCCGATAGCCCTGGTGGTCTTTCGCTGGCGCCTTGGATGCGTCGTTTCGAATCAGGTTGAGCGGCAGCATGCCAAGTGAAGTGACGATCAGCGACACGCACCGCAGTGCGGCCATGTTCCGTAGCGACTCGACCCGGCTGTTGTAGTCGCCGCTGCGGATGTATTCCAGCAGCGCTGGATCATCCAAGCCTCGGAACGCCTGCCCCCTGGGCTGCGCCGACGCCTGCGCGCTTTCTAGCGCAATGGTGGGCTCAAGCCGCGGGCCGGCTTCAGGCGCCGACCCGTCCGCCGAGCCGCCCAGAAAGCGGTCCAGTAATTTCATGGGTTCTCTCAGATAAATCGAATCCCGCGGGACTCGTATACCGACCGGCCGGAGGCCTCGGGATTAAGGACCATCAATTGCGCTGCATCGAATGTCGCCATCAAGGGATCAATCTTCGCGGTGCCGCTCGCCTGCTTGGTAATCAAGATGCCGTTGGCGCGCAGTTCGATACGAGCATTGCCCACAGCCCAAGCCATCAGAGCCTGATCGCCATGTACGAAGGTGCCTTCGGCAAGCTTGCGCTCCACTGTCTTGATGATGCCGCCCAGCTTCCAGCCCTGCGACACACCGACGATCAATTCCTCGGGGATTTCAGCCTCTACCAGCGCGTCATTGAAGGTCACGCCGTTTTGGTCGGCACCGATGCCACATTTCTCGGGGAACAAGCCAGCGTCGTACACCTGGCGGATGAGGGCCGCCAGTTCTGCGGTGTCATCGCCGATCTGCTTGACTATGACCAACTCGCCAGCCCGTTCGAAATCGCGCAACCTGGGCTCAATCTCTTTGCGGCGCTCCAGAACAGACGGGTGCGCCCAGGCTCGCGCCCAATGCAGCCAGTTTCCCGTCCCACGCTCGCGCCCTAGAAATGCCAGGCCCAGCAGGTCATCCAGGCCGCCGCCGTCGATACCGGCCGTGACCACTTCGGAACGCTCCATCAGCGCGCGAAGCGTCAGTACTCGCTTCCCCCGCTTTAGCCAGTGATCAGCACCCGCCCAACGGTCAGAACGCAGGTTCAGCCCGATCTCGACATTCAGATGCTTGGCAAGGAATTGTTGGAATGCTCCGTCCGTTCTGGCCTGCAATAGCTTGAGCTGATCCCCCAACCATTCGGCGCTGACCGAGCGGCCGAGGTTCGGATTGGTGATGTAGAAGTTCGCCGGGTCGAGATAGGCTTTTGCCTCGACCATTTCTTCCGGAAACTCGTACAGGATGCCAAGCGTCTTCGGATCGACCACCCGCCCGTCTCGCACATCGCGCCAGTAGGCGAGCTTTTCTTTGAAGACACCCGCCGGCGGCTCATCGCTTTGCGTCGTCAGGTAGATGACCCAACCTTCATCCCGGGATATCTGGCCTCCCAGCGCCTCAAGGAACATCGCCACGGCGTTCGCCCGCTTGCCAAACAGCCAAAGCTCGTCAACTAGAATGCGGCCCGATTTCTTGCCCGACACCGTGTCGGTGTCGGCGGCGACCACCTTCAGGCTGTTGCGCGTCGTCCGGTGCGTAATGGTGCGAACGTGGTCCTGGACATGGAACATGTCCGATAGCTCCTCATCGGCCCGAATCATTGCTGCGGCCGGCTTGAAGCTGTTGTCTGCCACCTCCTTTGTCGGCGCCAGAATCAGGTGTTCCTCTTCCTGGCGCCAGCAGATGATTACCGCCGTCAGCATGATGCCGGCGGCAATGGTGGATTTCGTGTTCTTCTTGCTGATGAGCAGGCCATACTCACGGATCAGCTGCTTACCCGTGTCCGCCTCATAGCCACCAAAGATGGCGCGAACGAAGTCAAACACCCATTCTTCGGAGCATTCGCCAAACGTCTGGTGCCGGTATTCGCCGATGGCATCGTCATAGACCTGCGGCAGGTCAACCACCTTCAGCTGCTTGAAGATGCCCAACGCATACTCGGCCTGGTCAGGGAAGATTGGTGGCGGAATAATCGACTTGCGCGCCCGCAGCCGATCTGCCCAGTCTGGGCACGCAGTTGTCCAGGCCATGGCTTACCCCTTCCCGACCACGCGCAGAAGCGGCGGGCGCGGCGGCGCTCCGAACTTGCCTCCGGCCACTGCATCGCCCGCCGCCTTCTTCTTGGCGTCTTTCTTGCCCTGTTCCCCAATCTTTCCATGGACGTAGGGAACCCACGCTTTTGCCGCATCGACCCGCAGTTTCATGTCCTGCTCAGGATCGTTCGCGACTGCCTTCAGGAACTCCAGGGGATCGGAGTAAAGCTTGCCCAGATCCGGCAGCGAAATCTCCGTCCCAGTGGCCGCGGCCTCTTCCTTCAATTTGTTAACTTGGTTAACACGGCCGAGAGCTTCCTGAATGTCCTTGTCTTTCACCAGGCGGGACGCTGCAACGGCCGCCCCTTTTTCGCTGTAACCCGCATGGATAGCGGCTTTCGCACCGGACAGGCCCGACTGCAACGCCTGCACAAAGCGGCGCTTTTTGTCGGTTAATGCCATTAACAATCTCGGTTAACAAATCCGGTTAAGGGGAAATTTTCCGCGCATGAGGGAACAGGTGGTTTCCGGAAGGCGAACCCGCCAGACTTTGACCCCGCCCCCCCTCTGCCTTGGCCCCTGACGCCTGCGCACAGGCCCGCCACGAGGCGCGACAGAGACGACGAAGGCGCGGCCCTATCCATAGCAATGGCTCGCTTTACGGCTCTCTGGTGGCCCGCCGCCCTATGACCGGCTCCGATAGCCCAGGTCACTGCGCGTTTTGAGGTCATGGCATCCGGCCTTACGCCCATGCGCGTCGCGCGAAACGCACAGAATTTGCGTGTTCGCATCGGAGTCCTCGCCACCATCGAACAGGCTCAACTTGTGGTCCAGTTCGAACCCATGCGGGTAGATGGTCAGCGTCCGGCAATGTGCGCAGTGCGGATCAGCAGACCAGACGCGTAGACGGCGGTCTTGCAGCTTGCGGCCCGTCATGCGCTTGGCGCTGGGCGTCGGCGCAGCGGCCAGCCGGGAGCCGGCCATTGCAATGCGCGGCTTGAGTGTGGTGAGCTTCATGCCGATTCCTTTGTGATCTTGCCGGGTGCTATCTACTGCACACCGCCCGGCGGCGATGACCGAATCCCCGCACGCCATGCTACGTGCGCGCCCTTGATTGCTAAGGGTGGGTAAAATCCTGGCATAGCCGTGCCTGTGCTGCATAAGTGGACCTCACGCAACGCATCGTTGCCCGGGGACTACATACCGGAATCCGAAATCAAGGAATGGAGTGGCATTTTGATCGACAAAGAAACACTGAAGCGATGGTGCACGCCTCCGACTAAGGCTGACCCATATCTCCGCCCCTTTGTCGTACGTGGCCCACTCTCCACAGGCGGCGCCGCTATCGTCGGGGTCAATCCCGCCACGCCGATATTTGAAGACGACGGAATCGCGATCGAAGATTACGCGCAGAGCATCCTAAACCTCGACCAGTTCCTGCCGCTCTATCAAGACGTCCGGCGACGATCCGGCAAGACTCGGCTGTCTTCCCCCACGAGAACCGGGCTCGACGGAGCCTCGTCCTGGCTGGCCAGCCTGGGGCATACGACGGTACTGGATACCAACACCTCTCCGTATCCGACGTCCAGCGAGAAGGAGTGGAGACGACTTCCTGAATCGCACAAGGCACTCCATGTTTTCCGAGAAGTTCTTGAGCTATTCAGACCATCACTTATCTTGCTCCATGGAAAACCCTCATACGAAGCCTTCATCGGGGAGTTTGCGCCACATCTACGGCGTACCGGAAACTTCACATCCGTCGTGCGCGACCATGCAAACCTAGGAATCGTACCCTGGGAGTTCGGTGGATATGCCGACGTGTACGTCTGCTCGCATCTGCGGTTCTTTGGTAAGGAAGGCCTGGGCAAGAGGTTCCACCCCCTCCGCAAAGCGGTGCTTGCAAGCCGACGATAAGTGATCGATCAAGCCTCCTTCCTAGGAGGCCGCAGGCTGATCTTGAGCATGCACGCATAGGCGAAAAACCCCGGCCGGGTTTCTCGGTCAGGGCTTGAATGGAGCGGACAGAGGGAATCGAACCTTCGCTGCGCGGCTTGGAAGGCCGGCGGCTCACCATGAGCATGCCCGCAAAAAACCCCGCCTAAGCGGGGTGCAATTCTGTCGCAATCGTGCGGTCTCTACGACGATGCATCCACATCATCAACGCGCCAGACTCCTTTCTCGTCTCGCCACACATTCTGATTGAACTCGATTTGTACGAGATCGGGCCCACGCTGTTTTGTCCTATAGAACTCCAGACCGCCGCTGAAAGCGAGTTCGCATTCCGGATCGTAGACCTTCAGGTGCTCAATCAACATGCCTACGGTGATAACCATGGAACCCTCCGCGAGTGAAGGGGTCTAGCTTAGCCGGTTCCTTCGGCAGGAAAATCCCGAGGGCAATCCTGTGTTGCAGAACCGAGACGCAAAAAAACCCGCAGCATTTCGGCGGCGGGTTTCGTGGGCGGACTTCTGAGGAAATCCGTTATCGCTGATTATGGCGGGAGTTTTCGCCACAGTCAATGATTATGGGATGAAGCCGCCATCACGCAGCAGCTTTTCGGCGGCAGCGTGCGCCGCTTGCTCGACGCCATAGATCGGCTCGGCGCCCTTTTTCTCCCGCGTGCCGCGCAGCCAGTCTGCGGCCCTGGCGCTGGCCCGCTCCACGCTGCGCACCTTGCACGCGTACTCATCGGCCAAGGATTGCAGGGTCCGAACGGTACCGCTGTCGTAGTAGCGCCGCACGAGGGCATACAACAGCTCGCTGTGGGCGGTGCGCATGGACAAGTACGCGCCCAGCGCCCCCGCGATCTTGTACAGCGCCGCGACCCAGCCGGGGTGATCCGCTTCGCTGTGGCAGTGCTTGCAGCTCGCCACGCGCTGACCATAGCGGGCGTGCAGCACAGCCACGTGCAGCGGGTCCAGGTCCCGTTCCAGGAAGTGGCGAACCTTGCCGATCTCCGCGCAGCCATCCGCGCCAGAAAGCGGCCCAGGCTCGCCCAGCCGCATGTCTGCCGCGCGGGCCATCGCCGGCCGACTCAGCGTATGCCGCTCATCGTTGAATGCGTACGCCAGCGCCACGGCCAAGCGCGCAAAAGGCGCATTGCGTTCGCTCATGCTTCCTCCGGCATCACGAAGACCGGGTACACCGGGGCCGGTTCGTTACTGCCGCCGGCGATGCGCAGCCACGTTTCGAGCTGCTGCAGGTCCTCCGCATCATGGCGCGGGTGGGCTGCCCAGAACAGCATCCACTGCCCCCGCTCCGACCCGTTCAGCGTCATCAGGTGCTTGGCCAGCAGGCGGTCCAGGGTGGCGCGGTCAGCGAGCGCCACGCACCCGCGGCAACGCCAGCAGCCGCACGGCGCGTATGCCATGCCTTGATCGGCTTGCGATTCCGAGGGCCGGTGAACCTGCGCCAGGGGCGTAGCCGCGCGCTCCTCAAAGGGGATTTCCAGCCACGTGTCGGGGTTGTTGTGATCGAGCATGATCAGTTCCTCAAACGATTCCAGGGTTGTAGGGAGGGACGCGCAGCAGGCGCGCCACAAGCTCAACCGCAGAGCCGCTTGAGCTGGCATCTGGGCAAGCGCAACGCCCATCCGCAAAAGCGGCGGCGATGTACTTCATTGGAGTGAACCTGCATAAATGGCAGGCGAAGGGGCCGGTTACGCAGCCCCCCGGTTTTGCAGGGAATAAATGGGTGGCCGCGTGAAGTGCGCGTAGTCGCGGTATTGGCCGGTCACGCGGTCGTAATGGAGCTCAACCATGCCCACGCGGCCTACGAACTTCTTGCGGATCTTCTGGATGTGGATCTCCACCGGCTTGTTCTCGTCCTTGACGTGCCGGTACACCGTTATGCAGTTATCGGCCTTGTTTCGCCAATGTGCCGAGCCGGATACGTCATAGGGTGTCGGGATCGGATAGTCACCCGAATCCTTGTCCTTGTAGAGCTTCGCGGGGTGCGCCACGACCCAGGCATGAACACCATGTGCCCAGCAGAACTTCCGGATCTTGGACAAGGCCAGAGAGATGTAATCGGTCTCGGTTTGACCTGGTGCGCGGCCATGCTCGATCTCATTCCACGGATCCATGATCAGCCCCCGGATGCCCTTGCGGGTAACCAGGCGGCTGGCTTGCTCCAGCAGCGCGTCGAGGCTGGGCGACTCGGGCATCATGAAAGTGAAGTGGTCCGCCAGGAAATCCATTGCGGTGTCCAGCTCCGCCACGTTCATGCGTTCATTCGGCCCCGCCGCGAACGGCTTGCCGGTGAACTTCTCCATCAGCTTTTCGCTGTGATAGTCGGCAGGAAAGTTCTCGGGCGAGAACACACCGAAGTTCCAGCCATGATGCTGTGCAAGGTGAACAGCCAGGGCATCCAGCCATTCGGATTTGCCATGGCCAGGGATACCTGTCACCAGGGTCCACTCCCCCTCCAGCACCGTGTAGTGCCCGTCCATGCCGGGCCAGCCGGTGGAGACACCGCGTCGAATCTCACCCTCGTAGCGACGCAGGATCTCCGAACGGAAGTCCGTCACCGAGTACGTGCCCTCGATCGGCACCGGCTGCGCGTCTTCGATGCACTTTTGCAACGCGTCTGGGCCAAGCTTGATCAGTACGTCATTGGCGTCTTTGCAGCCGTCCGGCCAGGTCACGATCAGGCACTTGTCACGGCCAAGGCGGCGGATCAGCTCCTCTTGCAGGCGACGGCCCGGGGCGTCATCATCGACGGCGATGATGTGCTCGCGGACGTTGGCCAACTGCTCACAATCCAGGAAATCGAATTTGCTGTCGTAGTTCTTCGTGTCCGGCGTGGGCGCACCGTCGGGCACCGAGACGCAATTCTTGAAGCCGCCCTCCTCCACCGAAAGCTTGTCCATCTCCCCTTCGACCCAGATCAAGACCGCATCCACGTCGTTCAAGCCGTACAGCACCCTTTTCGCCCCCGACGCCAGCCGGAACAGCTTGTCGCCGGTGCGGTACTTGACGTTGATCACCTCATCGCCGTCCAGGTACGGGAACATGACGCAGGTCCGCTCCTCCTCGACCTGGGGGAAGTACTGCTGGCCGTAGCCGATGCAGTTGCGCAGGAGCGTGGCCTGGCCGATGCCGCGGCCGGCGAAGTAGTCCACGACGGCCTGGGGCAGATCGGTGCGGTTCACCACGTAGTCGGGCTTGCGGTAGATCTTCGGCGCCTCGGGCCGGCGCTCTTCGCCGTGGCCCAGCGACCCGCCCCAGCCACAGTGGTGGCAGTTCCACAAGCCCTTGTCGGTGTTGACCGACAGGCACGGATAGTTTTTCTTCCGGCGCGATGGCGAGCATCGCGGGCAGGTAGTTTTGACCTCCACGCCGGTGCGGCCGCGCAGATCGATCCCGAAGTCGTCGAAGGTCTTCACAGCACGGGCTCCGGGTTGCCGCTGGCATCGAAGAAGCGGTTTCCCACCCGGTATCGCCCCCCGTCAACCTGCGTGATGCTTGCACCAGGGAACCGCGTCTGGAGGGTTGCCATCACGGACGCTCGGTCACCCGCCCCCGGTGAATCCTGGCCCCTGTCGTTCGCGATAAACCGGTCTATCTGGTCTGCAGACCGCAGGATCAGATCGATCCCGTTGTACTTCTCCCGCCTGTCGTTCTGGCCCATGTTGTGCGGCGTCTTGCTGCAACCACGGATGGCCCGCCGCAGATCCTCGGGGCTATGGCCGTTCTTCAACGCGGTCCTGATCGCCTTGCGCCGCTTGTCGTCCAGCACGGAGCGCGGCGATTGCATGACTTCCTGCCAGTAGGCGAAGACCTGCTGCACCGGGTCTTGCTTCGGTGAAGCCGTTGATTCCGGGGCATCAGCAGCCCCCCCCGGGTCGGCGCCAGCCGACAAAGGGGTTTGATCTTTTGGAGACGGAGACGGAGACGGAGACGGAGACGGGGCAGTGCCAGATTCTGCTAGTTGCATGCTGCCGGCACTTTCTAGCACTGCTATGGGTGTGCTACTAGCACTTTCTAGCACTGCGGAAGTCGTGCTAACGGTGTGCGCCGGGCACTCAGGAGCGTCCTCGCCGCGTGCTATCCCGATGCGCTCGACATACTCGGGCATGCGCCGGGCAGCTTCCGCCCGGCCGTACTTCTTGCACAGGGCTGCCCAGCGCGCCTTCTCGCTACGGGCCTCGGATCCTGCGACCCACGGGTTGTGCTCTTCCCAGTCATGGATCGCCCTGCAGCACTCCTCTCCATCAAGAAAGCCAACCTCGCACAGCGTCGTTACGAACTCGCCTTCACCCCCAGCCCAGTCAACGGCCAGCTCGATGTCTTCGTCCGACAACCCGCTGAGGTTGCCATCCGGCCTATTGGCGGCGCACCAGAGGAACAGACAGACAAGGCGCCATGCGCCATCCCCGCCCAGGCGGCGGACCAGCTTCTTGGTTTTCGGGTGCGTGGCCAAGCCCACGGAGAGTCGTGCATCTGTTGCCATTGATATTCGCCTATTCGCTCACGCCATTTGCCTTGGCGGCAAGCAGCAAAGATTTCCCGAGCAAATAGGCTTGCTCTGGCGTAATCGGCCCGATGTTGATCACGGTGGCGTCTCGTATGGCCGGTTCGTCCTCGAAATCCCGACCATCAATATCCACGAGGTACGGCAAAAACGTCAGTGATATCTGCGATTCTTCGCCGGCCTCTTGATAGACTTGGCCGCAATCGCCCACGATGAAGTCGAAGCTCTTAATCATCTCCGTGTCCCTTCCTGTCTTCTCCACTTAAAGGCACAGCGCCGGGCCGGGTGGAGGAATCCGGCTTTCGGGAGCTACCCGGGCGCGTGCACACTGGTATCCGCTACGGCCTGAACCGGTGGCGGCGTTGAAAGTGGGCCCGAGCGCGCTCTTCGCGCTCCAGGCCTTGATCGAAATCGGCAAGCCACTTGCGCATGCCGCGGCGGCGCCACAGCCACCACACGCCGACGCAGCATCCAGTGATCAACATCAGCAGCCACGTGAACGCAGCGACCAGGATCAGGATCGAAACGACGGTGTTCATGGCTAAACGTCTTCGGGGCCGAAGCGAACGGCACCAGGTGCAGGCGGCGTCGTGGTGTCGCCGGGAATGTGCCGCGGAGAGGACGAATAGGAAGTGCGAACGCCGCGCAGCAAGTGCCCGCGCGTGGCGGCAAACGTCTCCGACGACATGCCTGCCTCTTGGGCTCTGTCGATTAGGGTGGTGTCGGCTTTAGGCATCCGCACCTCCGGGGGTGAACCCGCTTTCTTTCTCCGCGCCAAGGGGCCGCATAGCGGCCGGCCAACGCCGCCGGCCATCTGTGACGTGGCGATGTAGTCGTCGAAGGGCCTCGCCCTCCCTCCACGGAATGTCGCGGTACCGCCCCCTAACAATGTCAGCTACCCATGCCTGGGAGCGGTTTACAGCCGCGCCGATGGCCGCCTGCGACATGCCGCGGGCTTGAATGTCGGATATGAGTAATTTCCAGTCCATGCCTCAAGACTAAGCGCATTTGCGATTATAGTCAATCACTAAAGCGCTTATATCTTGCGCTTGAGTGGACTTTGGATCACAATCGCGATATGGAACATATCGCCGCAAGATTAAAAGCCGCCCGTAGCCATCGCGGCATCTCACAAGCCGCACTCGCCAAGATGGTTGGCTGCGGTCAATCCTCTATTGCAAGCATTGAAAACGGGCGCAACCACTCGTCAGCCCTGCTGTTGCCCATTGCAGTGGCACTTCGGGTGAACCCTGTATGGCTTATGGCGGGGACCGGCGAAATGCTCGACCCGATTGTGGCCGGCGACAAGTCCGTCTTCGAGCAATCTTTTGACCCCAGCGACGAGGGATTAATTCAGAAGGCTGCAGCGCGGCAGGAAGCCGGGATGATCCGATTGTGGGACAGGGAGGAGGATCTAGAACCCGACGAAAACAGAGTGTGGGTCGACCGATGGGATTACCAGGTGTGCGCAGGTGATGGCCTAATTCAGTGGGAAATACGGCAAAAACAGGCGCTGCCCTTCACAATGGATTTTTTTAGGGCGATAGGCTCCAAAGCAAAGGATTGCCGCCTGCTCATGGTGCGCGGCGACAGCATGGAGCCATTCCTTTTTAACCGCGATATGGTCATGGTAGATGTGACCAAAACCACGGTGCGCGACGGGGTGGTCTATGCGGTTGCCTTCGAGCATGAGGGTCTTGTAAAGCAGATTTTTAAGCAGACGGGCGGTGGGCTTATCTTGCATTCTTACAACCCTCGCTATCCTGACCGGGTCGTAGAAGCCGAGGAATTGGACAGATTGATCATCATCGGCGAGATCAAATACCGATCAGGTAGTGGGTTCACAAGCGACTGATAAAAGCCCTTAGGGGCTTTTTCTTCGTCTGATCAACTGGAATGCCAAAAAAAATCGCGTATGCGCTTGACAGAAATAAGCGCAACCGCGATTATATCACCACTCTTCCCGTTCCCCGGAAAGACAAAGCCCCGTACCTGTTAGCGCAGGCCGGGGCTCCTGAAACACTACGTGTACCGCTCAGCAATTCAGAAGTCAGGAGAGTTCGGTGTCCGGGTCAATGTCTGCCATTTTCAACAGCTCCAAAATTGCACGCGGCAGTGGCTCTCCAGGTTTCGCGAGCCTGAACGTTCGAACCGCGGATAAAGCCGCGCGACGCGTGACATTGGGAAGATCGCCTGCGCCGTCTTCCATGAACTCCTTAAGGTCGTCAGCAGCCTGGCGCGCCGTGCGAATTATCTCCTCTGCTGGGCAAGGCACATCGGGAGGCATGGCATTCATATCCAACGTCGGCTCAATGGCCAAGAGATACGTTCCCAACCGGCCAGCCTCTAGGGTCTTGCGCTGGATATCTACTTCCATACGATGCAATTGGAATTCAAGTCGCGCCAAAGAGGCCGTCACCGCCCGTGGGGAAGGCGCGTTAAGCGAATCCTCTAGCCGCGCCACAATTTCAGCCGTAGTAGAACGGCCCGCCTCTTTGGCGGACGCCTCCAGCTTGTCTTTTAATTCCGCTGGCATGCGGAAGTTCACTTGTACGAGAGCGGTAGTCATGGCCCAAAGAATAAGCTAGCAAAGTGCTTTACACAATGCTAGCAACTTGCTTTAATAGCAATGTGCTTTATCAACACCCTCACCTGCAACCACGAGTAGGAGCCTATATGTCACTGAGCATTCACGGTGCCAGTCAACAGGAGAAATCCGGCGGATCAGTCCAGATCCAGGTTCGAACGACCAACCAGAATCGGGAGTGGCTAAAGTCGCAGGCCACGCAAGAGGAGCGTTCCGTCAATTGGATCATCAACAAAATGATTGACGCTGCACGAGCTGCAGGAGCCTACCGGCTGCCCAGCTAAAGACAAAGCCCCGCCTGATTCACGGTCGGGCGGGGCTTTAAGACAAACGCCGGTTCACGGCCGACATTCATCAATGGCATCAAATCTCTGGAGATAAAAAATGCCAGGAAAAAACACGTCCGCAAAAATGCGGGCATGGATCAACACGTTTAGCAAAGTACAAAAACCAACCAATCTTGTCAAGCCAAATGGCTTGTCGGGTCGGTCGGCCCGTTCGCATTTGACGCTAGGAGACGGACAATGAACCGCCTCATCCCCGTCGGCACCTGCCAAATCGTTGGCCAAGCGGTCCCCACTGCCAATGCGCGCGACCTGCACGCCTTCCTGGAAGTCGGCAAAGACTTTTCGAACTGGATCAAGGATCGAATTGACCAGTACGAATTCGTCGAGAACCAAGACTTCGTTTGCTCGCCAGTTTTGGCGAGCGAAGGTCGCGGTGGACACAATCGCAAGGATTACCACCTAACCCTCGACATGGCCAAGGAACTCTCCATGGTCGAGCGCAACGCCAAAGGCAAGCAGGCGCGTCGGTACTTCATCGAATGCGAGCGCCGCTTGCACGATCAACCCGGCCATGCACGCGCCCCCGAAGCCGCGCCCAGGCTGATCGGCGAGCTGGCCATCATGGAGTGTTTCACCCGTCTCTTGCGTCCCGCGCCGTCGTCGCAAGTGGCGATGCTGCAGTACATCGGCAAGCGCCATGCTCTGGACACGTCGTTCTTGCCTTCTTATATAGTGGACGCCGCCAAAGATGGCCCCCCGGGCAGCTCCATGCCCACCGCATCGCTTACGGCGCTGCTAAAGGAACACGGCATCACGACGAACGTGGCGGCGTACAACGTCCTGCTGCGCGACGCCGGCATGCTGGAGGAGCGCACCCGCAAGAGCACGTCAGCTGCGAATGGCACGAAGCACTTCTGGGCTATCACCGAGAAGGGTCTCGCGTACGGCAAGAACCTGACCAACCCCGCATCGCCGCGGGAGACGCAGCCGCACTGGTACGTGGATCGATTCGCCGAGCTTCATCGCATCGTGTCTGGTCGCTTGTTGGGTAAGGGAGGTACAGCATGAACACCCTCCCTTTCAGCGCAAACGGCTTTCGCGCTGCCGAGCAATGGCATGCAGGCTTCTGCGCAGCAGCCGAAGCGGCGGAAGGCTATCTTTTCCCATCCGGCTTGCGCCAGGCCTTCGAAGCCCTGCCCGACTCGGCGCGCCCCGATTTTCTCGACGCAATCGGCGCCCTGGTTGTGAGCTTCCAGGTCATTGGCATTCCCGCCCCTGGGCGCCAGAACCTGCGCGAGGAGGTGCGCCTGTGTGCCATGTCGCACGAGGAACAAGACCGCCGGGCCCAGGCGCAATGCGACGACGGAGACGAGAAATGAATACCGCATTGTCTCCCGCCCGTCGCTGCCAGGTTGGCGACCTGGTAATGCTTGTCCGAAGCAAAAGCCCCGCGCGCGTTGGCCGCATCGGTGTAATCGTCTGCAGCACCACAAGCGCGGCTGCGGCGGCACTGGCGCTCCCGAATGAACTCGCGGAAGTCCAGCGGCGTGACTGGATAGTGGATTTCCAGGGTGCGCCCGACGTCACTTGCCGCGATGGCGAGGTCATCGTGACCCATCTTCTTGCGTGCCGGGACGCGGCTCTCAGACCGCTGCGGGCCGACCAAGCGGAAATCGAATGCGAGGCGGCCCTTACTCTCGGAGGTGGGGCATGAAAACTCAGTCGCTAACGTACAAAGAAGCCTGCGAGGCGCTGGACCGTGCCGCCGAAGCGCTGCGACGCACCGGCTCCCTCTTTCACGTCATCGCCCACGCCCGCCAGTCCGGCCTTGACGATATGTTGAACACGCTCGATATGGCCGAGATCGGCATCCACATTTCCGGCGAGCTCGCGGAGCAAACTCAGGATTGGGCTGACCTTTTTCGCCCTCTTCTCCCGAAAGCTGACGAGGTGGCGCGATGAGCAACACATCCGTCAGGGTCAACCTTACAGAGGTCAACCTCTACCTCGAATGCATGGAGGAGCAGAAGGAGCGCTTGCGCGCCCTGCTGTCGGTGCTAAACGAATCAGCAGAAGTTCAAGAACTGACTCCTAATGTGACAACACTGCTCACCCTCGCCCAGCATATCGCCGAAGACCATAAGCACTGGTACAGCCTGAAAGAGGCCCTCGGGCTGCGCGTCAGGGCGGAGGGGACAAGATGAGCCGACCCCGCAACCCAACCGAACAACTGGCGGCAGCCGTGCGAGGCCGCGCCCTGTACATCCGCTTGTACGAAAAGGCCACGGCCGAACTGTCGGAGGTAAAGGGCGACGCGGCTGCCATGCGCGAACGCTGCGCAACGCTGGCTAGCGCACTCGAGATCACGACGCGCATTCTAGACGCCTCGACGGATCCGCAACTGAAGGCTGGCGCCGCCGCGGCGCGGAGCCTGCTCAATACGGCCGGGCGTCCGACCGAAAGGGAGAGGACTGCATGATCACGATCATCGACCTCCTCAACCAAAGGCGCCGCGCGCTCCTCATCCAGGAACTCGAGCGCCAGTGGCCAGGCTGCGGTGCTCATTCGAAGCGAAACCAGATCACCAAGCAGGACGACGTGGTGTGGAGCCTTCTGCTGCCGAAGCATGTAGATGCCGAAATCCGTGTATACGTGCGTGGATGGAATGCCGCAATGGACGATGCTCGGAGAGTGGTGGCGGCGGCAAGCCCTCTTGAGGGCAGCGATATCCCGGTCGCGACACAGAAAGGCGGGCAAGGTCCGCGGACGAGCCCCCCAGGGTACCGAGACCCCGTGGCTGCCCGCGCCGCCCGCGCCGGTCTAGAAAGCCTGTTCGATAAGGGAAATGGCCAATGAGCGAAGAAATCGCCATTTCCCTGCGGGAAGCGGCGAGGCGGCTGGGTCTGTCCTACCAAACCGTATTCGCCAAGCGGAAGCAGATCGGCTTCAGATTGCCAGGCGGCCGCGCCTGGCGGGTCTGGCCCTCTCAACTTGCCCAGTTAGGGCAGAAAAGCAACAATGTGACCCGGCTATCGCTGCAGGTCGACGGAGATTCATCATGTCCATCCGCAGAAACAAAGCATCCGGGGTTTGGCAGATCGACATCTGCTCGCCAGGCATCCCGAGAATTAGATGCTCTTCTGGAACCACAGAAAAAAAGGCCGCACAGGAGTACCACGACCGACTGAAAGCTGAAGCGTGGCGGAAAGTGAAGTTTGGGGAGGAACCAACCCATACATTCGACGAAGCCGCACTGCAAATGCTGCGGCTTTCCGAAGGTCAGCGGGACTACGACACCAAGTTGCGCCACATCAAGTATTGGCGTGGCGTGCTGGGCGGCGGTACAGCAGTCAGTTCTTTAACAAGCGGCTCGATACTTCAGGGCCTGCCGACGCATACAACGCACGCACACCGCAAGCCGAAACCCCTAACGGCCGCGGCGAAGAACCGCTACTTGGCGACGATTCAGCGAGTGTTGTCTTTGTGCGTGGAGTGGGGGTGGTTGAACCGCGCACCAAAGCTTCGCAAATTTGTCGAGCCTGACGTGCGTGTGCGCTGGGAGCCGCCGGCCGTAGTCGTTCAACTGATTCAGGCCATGTCGACAGAGTGGATGCGCGAGGTCAGCTTGTTCGCAGTAGCTACCGGAATGCGGGCAACAGAAATCCTGTCCCTTACCTGGTCGCAGGTCGATATGGGAAAGCGTCACGCTTGGATTACCCACGGTCGAGCAAAGAACAAGCGGGCCCGCGCTGTTCCGCTCAACTCCGACGCCATGGCCGTACTGCAACGCAGACATGGAACCCATCCGAGCTTGGTGTTTAGTCGGCGCCCCCGCCCCGGTCGCGAGGCAGCACAGATCAGCCAGATAGACTCTTCGATCCTCGCCAGCGCATGCAAACAAGTCGGAATCACCGGCTTTCGGTTCCATGACTTCCGGCACACTTGGGCGTCATGGCATGTGCAGGCCGGCACACCGCTGATGGTGTTGAAAGAACTGGGGGGTTGGGAACGGATTGAGATGGTGCAGAAGTACGCCCACCTCGCCCCGACGCACCTCGCCCACCACGCCGAGAACGTCAAGATTACGTCAATGTCGGAGCTGGAAACGAAACAGCCGCCATTGCTGGCGGCTGTAGGTACCTGATTTCTCAGGATTTCTTTGGTAGGCCCCCCGAGAGTCGAACTCGGCACCAACGGATTATGAGTCCGCTGCTCTAACCAGGCATGAGCTAGAGGCCCAGGAAAACTTACTGCCCTTCCAGGAAGCTCTTCAGCTTGTCGGCCCGGCTGGGGTGACGCAGCTTGCGCAGCGCTTTAGCCTCTATTTGGCGGATGCGCTCGCGCGTGACGTCGAATTGCTTGCCCACTTCTTCCAGGGTCTGGTCGGTGCTCATTTCGATGCCGAAACGCATGCGCAGGACCTTGGCTTCACGCGGGGTCAAAGAGTCTAGCACTTCCTTGACCACATCGCGCATGGAACCGTGCAATGCCGCATCCGAAGGCGCCAGCGTGGACGTGTCCTCGATGAAATCGCCCAGGTGCGAATCGTCGTCGTCGCCGATGGGCGTTTCCATGGAGATCGGTTCCTTGGCGATCTTCAGGATCTTGCGGATCTTGTCTTCCGGCATGTCCATCTTTTGCGCCAGGGTCGCGGGATCCGGCTCGGCGCCGGTTTCCTGCAGGATCTGGCGGCTGATGCGGTTCATCTTGTTGATCGTTTCGATCATATGAACCGGAATCCGGATGGTGCGCGCCTGGTCGGCGATCGAGCGCGTGATGGCCTGACGGATCCACCACGTGGCATAGGTCGAGAACTTGTAGCCGCGACGGTACTCGAACTTGTCCACGGCCTTCATCAGGCCGATGTTGCCTTCCTGGATCAGATCCAGGAACTGCAGGCCGCGGTTCGTGTACTTCTTGGCGATCGAGATCACCAGACGCAGGTTGGCCTCGGTCATTTCGCGCTTGGCCTTGCGAGCCTTGGCTTCGCCGGTGGCCATGCGCTTGTTGACGTCCTTCAGGTCCTTGAGCGGCAGCACGACACGCGTTTGCAGGTCGATCAGCTTCTGCTGCAATTCCTGCACGGCGGGGATCTGGCGCTCCAGCGTCTCGGCGTACGGATGGCCAGCGGCCACTTCGTCGACGACCCACTGCAGATTCGTTTCGTTGCCCGGGAACACCTTGATGAAGTGCAGGCGCGGCATGCCTGCGCGGTCCACACACGTGTGCAGCACGGCGCGTTCCAGTTGGCGCACTTCTTCAACCTGGTTGCGCAGCGTGTCGGCCAGCTTTTCCACCATCTTGGCGGTGAAGCGGATGCCCATCAGTTCGTTCTGGATGGATTCCTGGGCACGCACGTAGACGTCCGACTTGTAGCCGTCCTTCTCGTACGACAGGCGCATCTTGTCGAACTGCTTGCCGACCTCGTCGAACTTGGCCAGGGCCTTGACGCGCAGGTCTTCCAGCTGCTTGCTGGACATGCCGCCGGCGGGGCCGTCATCGCTCTCGTCTTCGTCGGCCGTGACGCCGGCACCGGCGTATTCTTCGCCGTCTTCCGGATCAACCAGGCCGTCGACGACTTCGTCGATCTGCGCCTGGCCTTCCCGGACGCGCAGGATGTGCGCCAGGATTTCGTTGATCGTGGTCGGGCAGGCCGAGATGGCCATGACCATGTGCTTCAGGCCGTCTTCGATACGCTTGGCGATTTCGATTTCGCCTTCGCGCGTCAGCAGCTCGACCGAACCCATTTCGCGCATGTACATACGCACGGGGTCGGTGGTGCGGCCGAAGTCGGAATCCACGGTGGTCAGCGCGGCTTCGGCTTCGTCTTCGACGTCGTCGTCGTTGGACGCCACCGGCGCGTTTTCGCTCATCAGCAGGGTTTCGGCGTCGGGGGCCTGGTCGTAGACCGCAATCCCCATGTCGCTGAACGTGCTGATGATGCCGTCGATGGCTTCGGCATCGACCAGATCGTCGGGCAGATGATCGTTGATCTCGCCGTATGTCAGGTAGCCGCGGTCCTTGCCCAGCTTGATCAGCTGCTTCAGGCGGTTGCGGCGGGCTTCATATTCTTCCGGCGTGACGGGACCGCGGGCAATCAGATCCTTGGGATCCGCCTTGCCTCGCTTGCCGCCGCGCTTGGGCGGCTTCAGGTCGGGCAGGACTTCGCCTTCGCCGTCCATCGTGTCGTCGAAACCGTCGGAATCATTGTTGGCATTCTTGGCGGGGCGGCCCGGACGGCGGCCGCTAGGCACAGGTCGAGCGCTGCCCACCAGGTCGGCCAGCTTGTCTTCGGCCTTCTTGGCGCGGGCCTTCGTCACCTTTTCGGGCTTGTCGCCCGCGACAGCCGTCTTGGCCGCCTTTTTGACAGCCGTCTTGGCAGCGGGCTTGGCGACCTTCACCGCCGTCTTGGCGGGCGCTTTTTCCGCGGCCATGCTGACGGCGCGCTTGGCCGCCACAGCCTTGGTTTCGGCCGCATCAATTGCAGAGGAGGATTTGCCGGTGGATTTGGTCATAGTCGCTTCCGTGGTCGTCGCAACCCGTTTGGGCATGTTGCACCGCATAACGCCCCGCTGGGCAAAGGCCCTGCGCGACATGGCATACGGGTAAATCTGGTGAATCGGCGGAGTTCACGCGGCTACGTTGTTCGCAGCGCCAGCTCTTGCGAGCTCGCCCGGCGCCAACACGGTGCAGTACCGTTCAGACGCCTGACGTGCATGACCTCATTCAAAGGCGGATCCCGGACGCCGGGGGGGCTGCCTGCCTATAAATAGGCTTTGCTCGCTTATCGGGCCTTTGCCCCAAGCAGCTATTTGTACACAGCACCCGAACCACTAACGTCACGCGGAAAAACCGCCGATGAACTGCCTAACCCACCGCTAAGCTATATTAATTAACTATGTAACAAAATTGACGCAAGCGTCCCGTCTTTCAACGGAAAGCGCAAAACTAGACTTTCTGACCTGAACACCGCCCTGCATCAACTGCAACGCCAGGCCGCAAAATCCGCGCCGCCTCAAAGGTCAGACAGCCTCGTCAAATTGGCACAACAATTATTAGATTCCGGCAGCCGGGATAGATTCCGGCCACCAAACTACATTTTTTTCAAGTTCCTGCGCTGCTGCGTCAAAAATGCCACTAATTCAGCCGATACTCAAACAAAATTTGGCGTCAATCGCGCAACAATCCGCAGTCAGGCACTATCAAGCGCAACTGCGCCAAGAACTTCACACGGCGTCGGGTTGACCCCGTCGCGCGCAGTTGCTCTTGCCGTTGCTCTTCCTGCTGCTCTTCCTGCTGCTCTTCCTGCTGCTCTTCCTGCTGCTCTTCCTGCTGCGGAAAACCTTTGATTTTAGCGTATTTAGCGTATGCCGGCACCTTTCAGCACAGTCATGCGACTGGACAGCTCCAGATAGCGCTTACGCGCCTCTTCCGTTGCCAGGCCCGCAGCCGCCAGCTTGGCCATTTCCGCCTTGGCCGAATCGAACTCAATGCGGCGCAGCGCATCGTCCCATTCCGTTTGCGGATCAGGCAGGTCTTCCTTGGACAGGATATCCGCGCGCAAACCCTTCAATACGGTCGCCAGGTCCGAATCCGGCTCGGCGGCCTCCAGCAAGGCGCCCACATGGCGCGCCCCGCTGGATTGCGCCAGCATGATCAGGTCTCTTACAAGACCTAGATGGGGGCCATGGTCGATGACTTCAAGCTGCTGGTCTCCCATGGAGTCCACCAGTTCGGGATGCGCCAGCAGCAGGCCCAACAGACGCTTGGCCAGCGACGGCATGGTGCGGCGCCCTTCGAAGCCGCCGACGTCGTTGTCGCGCCGCCCCTTCCAGCCCCCCTTTCCACCCTTCCAATCGCCCTTACCTTTCCAGTCGCCTTTGCTTTTCCAATCGCCTTTGCCTTTCCACTCCGGTTTGCCGCCCTGCTGCCAGCCCCCTTCGGAGCCGGCCGGGTCGCCGCCTTGCGAGGCATATTGGCCATAATCCACAAATTCGGACTCGTCCGCCGGAATGTCATGGAAGTCATGACCCGCAAAGTCGTACCCCATGTCAGGCGGGCCGCCGTCATGACCCTGAGCAGCGT
This sequence comes from Achromobacter spanius, assembly GCF_039673305.1. Lineage (GTDB taxonomy): Bacteria > Pseudomonadota > Gammaproteobacteria > Burkholderiales > Burkholderiaceae_B > Achromobacter > Achromobacter spanius_F. Next base: position 54,491 of record NZ_JBDJLJ010000013.1, on the reverse strand, counting down.
TCCCGTTCGGCGCAGCCTCGCCTGCACCCGCGGACGGCCGAGGGCCGGGCGCGAAAGGCTTGGCGGGCTGCTGGGCCAGCACCTGGGCCATTTCCTCGGGAGTCAGCTGCACCAGCTTGGCCATTTCCCGCTCGATCTGCACGCGCAGCGCGCACTCGGGGATCGCGGCCAGCAAAGGCTTGGCTTCGTGCAGGCAACTGGCCCGCCCTTCGGCCTCGGTCATGTTGTGGCGGGATGCAAGCTCGTCCAGCAGAAAGCGAGACAGCGCCACGGCATCGCCCAGGCAAGCCCGGAAGGCTTCCGCACCCAGTTCTCGGACGTAGGAATCCGGGTCGTGCTCAGACGGAAGGAACAGGAAGCGAATCGCGATATCGTCGCGCAGCACCGGCAGGCAGGCCTGCAAAGCGCGCCAGGCGGCTCGCCTGCCCGCGCCATCCCCGTCGAAGCTGAAGATCACCTTGTCGCTCGTGCGCAAGAGTTTCTTCACGTGGTCCGGCGTGGTGGCGGTGCCAAGCGTCGCAACGGCATTGGCGATGCCCTGCTGCGCCAGCCCGACCACGTCCATGTAGCCCTCGACTACGATGACCTGCCCTTCCTGGCGTATCGCCTGCCGCCCCTCCCACAGGCCATAAAGCTCCTGGCCCTTCGAGAACAGTGGAGTTTCAGGCGAGTTGAGATACTTGGGCTCGCCCTTGCCGATGATCCGGCCGCCGAATCCGATCAGGCTGCCCCGCACGTTGCGGATCGGGAACATGATGCGTTCGCGAAAGCGGTCGTAGCGGCGCCCGTCCTCGGACTCGATGACCAGCCCCGATTCCACCAGCGTGGGATCTTCGTAATTGGGGAATACTTGCGACAGGCCGTGGCGGTCGGTTCCGGACCAGCCCAAGCCGAAATGCGCCGCGATTTCGCCGGTCAGGCCGCGCTGCTTCAGATAGCGAACAGCTGCGGGAGACGCGCGCAACTGCTTCAGATAATGCGCCTGGGCGGCATCCAGCACCTGCGTGTGACGGGACTCCTCGGCCTTGCGGCGCGCGGATTCCTGCTGCTGGCGTGGACTACGGTTTTCTTCCGGGACCGTCATTCCCGCCGAAGCCGCGAGCGTACGCACGGCTTCGGGGAAACTGGTGCCCGTGTGTTCCATCAGGAATGTGATGGCGCTGCCATGTGCTCCACAGCCGAAGCAGTGATAAAACTGCTTGGTGGGACTGACAGTGAACGAGGGACTTTTTTCGTTATGAAAGGGACACAGGCCAAGCAAGTTGGCCCCACCCTTTCGCAACTGCACATATCGCCCGACTACATCGACGACGTCGACTCGGGCGAGTAGATCCTGGATGAATGATTCTGGAATCAATAGATTCGGGAATCAAAAATCAATACAGGCGCGGGGGCAGTTGTTGGCTACGGATGCGCTTGTAGTGGCGCTTCACGGCGGCGGCATGCTTGCGCTTGCGCTCGGCGGTGGGCTTCTCGTAGAACTCGCGCGAACGCAGCTCGGTGAGCAAACCGGTCTTTTCGATGGTGCGCTTGAAGCGGCGCAGAGCGGCTTCAAACGGTTCGTTTTCCTTCAGTCGAACGATAGGCATAAAGTAATTGGCCTGCTTGTAGGGTAACAAAAGTTGATGACAAACCTGGCTTGCTATACCAGCAACGCTGCGCGGATCCAGGTACGCGAAGACGGCCTTTGGCGATAAGACCAGCAAACCACCAATAGGCAAGTACCGCGAACTAGGAACCTTGAAAGCGCAACCCAGGCATACGTCCACCCGGGTTTAGGCTGGCTGTTTCCGTTACCCAAAGACTACCCAAAGAGTAACAAGCCAAGTTCGGTTTAGCGATAACCAGCGATTCTAGCATGGTCATGGCCATTTTGACTACTGAAAGGGCAAGGCAACAGCACGGCCCGCCCTTTCCAGACAGATTCGTTCAGCTCTGGGAACCCTTGCGGATCCAGGCTTCCAGCTGATGCGGCCGCAGGCTGTCGTAATCTTCGAACGGCTGGTGAATCCAGGGGTTCGTCGGCAGCTTCTCGACGTAGTAGTCGGGAGTCGCCAGGGAATGCCCCTTCCACCACAGCACGGCGCTGCGCAATTCGGTGATATCGGCGAACTGGCTCTTCAGATGGTCGTAGACTTTGTTGAAAGTCTTGCCCGTGTCCACCATGTCGTCCACGAGCAACACCCGACCGGAAAGCGTGCCGCGCGTGATGGTGATGAACTGGGCGATATCCATATCCCCCTGCTTCGTGCCGGCCGCCTCGCGATAGCTGCTCGTGGCCAGAATGCCCAACGGCACGTCAAAAATACGGGACATAACGTCGCCCACGCGCATGCCGCCGCGCGCCAGGCAAAGAATCTTGTCGAATTTCCAGCCCGATTGATGCACCTGCAAGGTAAGGCGCTCGATCAAGCGGTTGTAATCGTCCCACGTTACCCATAGATGGCTATCGTCACTGGTCGGCGTGCTCATAGGCAAGCATCTCCTGCTCAAGAATACGAAAAGGCCGCCGCCGGTATGACCGGCGGCGGCCTTGGGAATAATAACCCGATGTCAGCCCTTCAGGGGATGACGCAAAACAATGGTCTCGTTGCGGTCCGGACCGGTGGACACCAGGTCGATCGGCACGCCGCAGACCTCGGCCACGCGCTCCAGGTAACGGCGAGCCGCGGCAGGCAGCTTGTCGTATTCGGTGATGCCGACCGTCGATTCGCTCCAGCCCGGCAGCTCTTCCAGCACCGGTTGCGCCTGGGCCACGGCGTGCGCGCCATACGGCAGCACGTCGCGGAATTCGCCGTTGACGCGGTAGCCGACCCCCAGCTGGATGGTTTCCAGGCCGTCCAGCACGTCCAGCTTGGTGATGCACAGGCCGGAAATGCCATTCAGGCGAACCGAGCGCTTCAGCGCGGCGCCATCGAACCAGCCGCAGCGGCGCGGACGGCCGGTGACCGAACCGAATTCCTTGCCGATCGTGGCCAGGCGCGTGCCGATCTCGTCGACCAGTTCCGTGGGGAACGGGCCCGAACCGACGCGGGTGGTGTAGGCCTTGGTGATGCCCAGGACGTAGTCCAATTGCTGAGGACCGACGCCAGCGCCAGCCGACGCCGCGCCAGCAACGCAGTTGCTGCTGGTGACGAACGGGTAGGTGCCGTGATCGACGTCCAGCAACGCGCCTTGCGCGCCTTCGAACAGAAGGCGCTTGCCTTCCTGCTGCATGGCGTACAGGTTGCTCGACACGTCCTTGACCATCGGGGCGATGGCGGGAGCCAGCGCCATGGCCTGGTCGCGCACTTCATTGGCGGAGACCGCTTCGGCGCCCAGGTACTTGGTCAGCACGAAGTTGTGGTAATCCAGCACTTCGGCGAGCTTTTCGTCGAACAGGGCGGGATTGAACAGGTCCTGCACGCGCAGCGCGCGGCGGGCCACCTTGTCTTCGTAGGCAGGGCCGATGCCGCGACCGGTCGTGCCGATCTTGCCGTCGCCCTTGCGCGCTTCGCGCGCCTTGTCGATGGCGACGTGGTAGGGCAGGATCAGCGGGCAGATTTCGGAAATCTGCAGGCGCGAACGCACGTCCAGGCCGGCTGCCTCAAGCTCTTCGATCTCCTTGAGCAGGGCTTCCGGGGACAGCACGACGCCATTGCCGATGAAGCAGGTGACACCGGGATGCATGATGCCCGACGGGATCAGGCGGAGAATCGTCTTCTTGCCGTTGATCCACAGCGTATGGCCGGCATTGTGACCGCCTTGGAAGCGGACCACGCCCTGGACGGATTCCGCCAGCCAGTCGACGATCTTGCCCTTGCCCTCGTCACCCCACTGGGTGCCGATTACGACTACGTTCTTGCTCATGTTACGAATCAATATCGAGTTTCTCGGGAAATCCGGAAATCTCCCCGCGGCCCTCCCGTTTCCGGGAGGGAGTTAGTCACAGCGTTTTGACCGTCCAGACGCCATCCTGCAGCGCCAGCTCGCGATCGCAAACGAATTCGTCCTGATCCTGCTCGTGACCGGGCAATACCTGAACGACGATTTCCCCTGACCGGCGCAGGCGGCGCACCGCCTCGGTCAGGGCGGGGGCCTGCCCCCAGGGCGCGCGCACTGCCCGCGCCCTTTCCGCCGGCGGCAAACCCGCCGCCAGCTTGCGTAAATCAAGACTGAAGCCGGTGGCCGGACGCGCCCGGCCGAACGCGCGGCTGACATCGTCATAACGCCCGCCGCTGACCAGCGCATCGTGCCAGCCTTCGGCGTACAACGAGAATTTCACGCCCGAGTGGTAGGCATAGCCGCCCACATCGGCGAGGTCCACGCTGAACGAAACATTCGGCATGGCGTCCACCACGGCCTGCAGCGCATCCAGCGCCTCGGCCACACCCGGCAGCGGCGGCAGATCCCGGCGCGCTTCGCTCAGGACTTCCGGACCGCCGTACAGGTTGGGCAGCAATTGCAGCGCCTTCAGCGTTTCGGCACGGATGCCGGGCGCGCGCGCCGCCAGTTCGCCCAAGCCGGGGACATCCTTGTCCCGCATCAGCCGGATGGCGTCCTGCGACAGCTCCGCGGCCGCCGGATCCGACTTCAGGATGGCGCGCAGCACACCCGGGTGGCACAAATCCAGGCGCGGGTTGCGCACGCCGGCAATCGCAACGGTTTCCAGCACCAGCTGGATGATCTCGAGATCGGCTTCAAACCCGGCATGGCCGTAGATTTCAGCGCCGATCTGCAACAGTTCGCGGCTGGACAGCAAGTCCGCGGGACGGGTATGCAGCACATTGCCGCAATAGCACAACCGGGTGACGCCCGCGCGGTTCAGCAAGTGCGCGTCGATGCGCGTGACCTGGGGCGTCATGTCCGCGCGCACGCCCAGCGTGCGGCCCGAAAGCTGGTCGATCAGCTTGCAGGTGCGCAGATCCAGATCGCTACCGGTGCCCGACAGCAATGAATCAATGTACTCGACCAGGGGCGGAGCGACCAGCTCGAAGCCGTAAGTACGGTAGAGATCGAGAAGTTCGCGGCGCAATTCCTCGATGCGCCGGGCCTCAGCCGGAAGTACGTCGGCGAGGCTCTCGGGCAGCAACCAGTTACCCATGAATGTTTACCTGAATAACGCCAAGTGATGCGTGGGCGTCGCCCAAACGAAAAAGCGGCTGAGGGGGCGTAAGCCCGCTCAGCCGCTGCGGAATGTTTTCTAGCTTACGCGGTATTGTACATGGTTCAGCCACGAGCGCCACCCGAAGGCGCCGATGCCACCACCTGTCCCCAATACGGGCTGGCGATCATCCGTTCGCAGCGCAAATGTGAAAAAGCCCCGTGGGTTGCCACGGGGCTTTTGCGGCTACCAATCGTGCCGGATCACTTGGCCGGTACGGTGACCGGCGCCAGGGCGGCGCCCGCCGGATCCTTCATGAACTGGAAGAAGCTGGAGCTGGGGTCAACCACCAGCACGTCGCCCGGCTTCGAGAACGAAGCGCGGTAGGCTTCCAGGCTCTTGTAGTACGTGTAGAAATCCGGGTTTTTGCCGTAGGCCTGCGAGTAGATCGATGCCGCGGCGGCATCGCCCTCGCCCATGATGCCCTGGGCCTTGGCGTACGCCTGCGCCACAATGACTTCACGCTGGCGGTCGGCTTCGGCGCGGATCTTTTCGCCTTCGGCGGCGCCGATCGAGCGCAGCTCGTTGGCAACGCGGGTGCGTTCCGCTTCCATGCGGCGGTATACCGATTCCGAGATTTCCGGCGCGAATTCGATCCGGCGCAGACGCACGTCGACGATTTGCACGCCCAGGGGCTCGGCGCGCTTGGCGACGTTGGTCAGGATTTCGGCCATGATCTTGTCGCGTTCCGTGGAGACCACGTCGCGCACCGTGCGCACGTTGACCGACGCGTTCAGCGCGTCGCGAATCTGGGCCTGCAGGCGCTCTTGCGCCGCACGCTCATTGCCGCCGAACGTCACGTAGAACAGGCGGGGATCCGCGATGCGCCACTTGACGTAGGAGTCGATCAGCAGGTTCTTCTTTTCGGAAGTCTGGATGCGCTCGGCTTCGTTGGTTTCGATGGTCAGGATGCGCTTGTCGAGCGTGACGACGTTCTGGAACGGCGGCGGGACCTTGAAATAAAGGCCAGGTTCGCTGATGACCTTGCGCACTTCACCCAGCGAGAACACCAGGGCATAGTCGCGCTCGCGGACAACGAAAACGCTGGAGGAAAGGACGGCCAGCACGATGAGCAGGCCGACCAGGATGGGCATAAGACGATTCATGATCAGGACTCCTCCGGATTAGCGCGACATACGGTCGCGGGGCAGCGTGTTGCTAGTGCTGCTGCCGGAAGGCTGCGGCGCCGGCGCGACATTTCCGCGCGAGGGCTGGGCAGGCGGATTGACCAGGGCGGGCGAACCGGGGTTGCCGACATTGGACTTGCCTGCGTCCTGGGCGGCCAGATGCATGATCTTGTCCAAGGGCAGATACAACATGTTGTTGTTGCTCTTGGTGTCGACCATGACCTTGCTGGCGCGCGTGAAGATGTCCTGCATGCTCTCCAGGTACATGCGCTGGCGCATGACCAGCGGTGATTTCTCGTATTCGCCGAGAACGCTGGTGAAGCGCGAGGAATTACCCTGGGCATCCCCCACGACCTTGGCCTTGTAGCCTTCGGCCTGCTCCACCATGCGCGACGCCTGGCCGCTGGCCAGCGGCACGACCTGGTTGGCGTACGCCTGGCCTTCGTTGATCTGGCGCTCGCGGTCCTGACCGGCCTTGACGGCGTCGTCGAACGCGGCCTGGACCTGTTCCGGCGGCTGCACGTTCTGGATGGCGACGGTGCTGACCTGCACGCCCGTCTGGTAGCGGTCCAGGATCTGCTGCATGAGCGCCTGGACCTGGGACGCGACCGTGGTACGGCCTTCGTACAGCACGAAGTCCATCGATTGCTTGCCCACGACTTCCCGCATGGCGGTTTCGGATGCCTGGCGAACGGATTCGTCGGGATCGCGCGTCATGAAGAGGTAGTCGGGTGCGCCATCGGCGCGCAGGCGATACTGCACGACGAACTGCATGTCGACGATGTTCTCGTCCGTCGTGAGCATCAGGGCTTCAGGCAGAACCTTGTTGCGAGCGCCGCCGCGGAAGCCGACTTCGAAGGTGCGCAACTGCGAGACGTTGACGATCTCGTGGCTCTGGATGGGATACGGCAGGCGCCATTGGAAACCGGCCTGCGACGTGCTCTTGTACTTGCCGAACTGGGTCACGACCGCGACCTGGCCTTCTTGCACGATGTAGAAGCCGCTGGCCAGCCAGATGCCGGCCGCAACCAGGGCGATGACGCCCAGGCCGATGCGCGTGCCGCGCGGCGACGGCGGCGTCATTCCGCCGCGGTTGCCGGGGCGGTTATTACCGCCGCCACCCTTGCGCCCGAACAGCGAGCCGATGCGATTGTTGAAATCGCGCCAGACCTCGTCCAGATCAGGAGGGCCGTCTCCATTGCCTTGAGGCCGCTTCGGCGGCGGCTCGGAGCCATTGTTGTTCCCACGACCCCAGCCGGGGTCATTCAGATTGAAGAGTTTGATAATTCGCGGCATTGTTTCCCACAATCTGTCCGGTCTCCGCAATTGCCCCGCGCAACGCATCCAGACCGGCGCGCTCGGTGGCGCTTACAAATACTCGCGCAATCGTACCATGTGCATCGCGCTCCACCCGGGGTTCCAATCCAGCCCGGTCTATCTTGTTGTATACCAGAATGGTGGGAATCGCGGCAGCGCCGATTTCGGCGAGGACCTTGTTGACTTCGAATATCTGCTCATCCCGTTGCGGGCTGGCGGCATCCACCACATGCAGCAGCAGATCCGCGTGCACGGTTTCTTCCAGGGTGGCCCGGAAAGCGGCGATCAGGCCGTGAGGCAGGTCGCGGATGAAGCCCACGGTGTCGGAAACCACCACCGAGCCTGCGCCCTCGACCCAGATGCGCCGCGTGGTTGTATCCAGCGTCGCGAAGAGCTGATCCGCGGCGTAGGCGTCGGCCCGGGTCAGGGCATTGAACAAGGTGGACTTGCCCGCGTTGGTGTAGCCCACCAGCGACACCGACAGCGCACCGCCCCGAGCGCGGGCGCGCCGCTGGGTGACACGCTGGCGTTCGACCTTGTCCAGCCGCTCGCGCAGCGTCTTTACCTTGGCGCCGATCATGCGGCGGTCCATTTCGAGCTGGGATTCGCCGGGGCCGCGCATGCCGATACCGCCGCGCTGACGCTCCAGGTGGCTCCACAAGCGCGTGAGACGGGTGGCCAGATGCTGCAACTGGGCCAGTTCGACCTGCAACTTGCCTTCGTGGCTTTTCGCACGCAGCGCGAAGATGTCCAGGATCAGCGCGACGCGGTCGACCACGCGCAGATTGAAGGCACGCTCGAGGTTGCGCTGCTGCGCGGGGGACAGCGGCTGGTCGAACAGGACGATATCGGCCAACAGGGCCTGAGCCATGGCGACGCCTTCGTCGGCCTTGCCCGAACCAATGAAAAACTTGGCGTCGGGGCGATCCCGCCGGGCGGTCAGCGTGCCGACGATCTCAGCGCCCGCGCCCTTGGCAAGCATGGCGAATTCTTCGGCATGGGCCGTGAAGTCCGGATCACCGAGATCCACGCTGATGATCAGAGCGCGCATACATGCACCATATTGGACCCAAAGCGAAAATGCCCGCCGACGTGAACCGTCCGGCGGGCAATAAAAGGTAAAGCTGGAGCGAGATTATTCAGCAGGGACTTCCACCTGGAAATTCACGGCACGCGCGGGAACCACAGTGGAAATGGCGTGCTTGTAGACCATTTGGGTGACGGTATTGCGCAGCAACACCACGTACTGGTCGAACGATTCGATTTGCCCTTGAAGTTTGATGCCGTTCACGAGGTAAATCGACACGGGCACATGATCCTTGCGCAGCGTGTTGAGGAACGGATCTTGCAGAGTTTGCCCTTTATTGCTCATTGGCCAGGCTCCATTTGTTTGTTATTGAGTGGTGGTGTGCTTTTTGTACTGGTGGTGCACGCCGAAACACGTACTCTACAGGGTTTTCCCGGCCCGTGCTACTTGACCGGGAAGCAAAAATGACACCAGAGTTTTCCAGCTGAAAAGCCTCTGAAAATCATGCCTGCAGGACCTCGGAGAGTGCGCTCAGAAGCTGGTCGCACTGCCCTTCGGTGCCAACGGTAATGCGCAGGAACTGATCGATGCGCGCATGGCGGAAATGGCGCACGATGATGCTGCGCTCGCGCAAGGCGGCGGCAAGGCCTGCGGCATCCTTTGCGGGGTGCCGGGCGAACACGAAATTCGCGCTCGACGGAAGCACCTCGAAGCCCAGAGACTCCAGGCCCGCCGTCATCCGCGACCGGGTTGCGATCACGGCTTGGCGAGTCTTCTCAAAGTACTCCGTATCCTCCAGGGCCGCCACCGCCCCGACGGATGCCAGACGATCGATGGGGTAGGAGTTGAAACTGTTCTTTACGCGTTCAAGTCCGTCGATGAGCGCGGCGCTGCCCACCGCGAAACCGACGCGCAAACCCGCCAGCGAACGAGACTTGGAGAGCGTCTGCACGACCAGCAGGTTGTCGTAGCGGTCGACCAGCGGAATCACCGACTCGGCGCCGAAATCCACGTAGGCCTCATCCACTACGACTACCGTGTCGGGGTTGCCGGCCAGCACGCGTTCGATCTCGGCGGCGCTCAGGGCGCGGCCGGTGGGCGCGTTGGGATTCGGGAAGATGATGGCGCCGGCCTGACCATGGCGCTGCGGCAGGTAGTCTTCGACGTCGATGCGGAAATCGGACGTCAGCGGCATGGTCTGGTATTCGATGCCGTACAGGCCGCAGTAGACCGGATAGAAACTGTAGGTGATGTCCGGGAACCGCAGCGGCCGGTCATGCTTGAGCAGCGCCAGGAAGACGTGGGCCAGCACCTCGTCGGAGCCGTTGCCGACGAACACCTGGGCCGGCTGCGCACCCACGGCCGACGCGATCGCCTGGCGCAAGCGGTCGGACGAGGGGTCGGGATACAGCTTGAGCGTGTCGTCGCAAGCCGCGCGGATCGCGTCGAGCACCTTGGGCGACGGCCCGTAGGGATGCTCGTTTGTGTTCAGCTTGACCAGGTTCTGAAGCTTGGGCTGCTCGCCCGGAACATAGGGACTGAGCGTCCCGACGACGGGACTCCAGAAACGGCTCATGGATCAGCTTTCCTGCGCGTAGGGGTTGTGCGAAGACTTGAACTCGATGCGCAGCGGCGTGCCCGCCAGATCGAACGCATTGCGGAAGCGCGTCTCGAGGTAACGGCGATACGAGTCGGGAATGGCGTCGAGCGCGTTGCCGTGGATGACGACGAGCGGCGGGTTCTGGCCGCCCTGGTGCGCATAGCGCATCTTGGGACGGAAGATGCCCTTGCGCGGAGGCGGCTGCTGCTCGATCGCGGCCTGGAGCTCACGCGTGAGCTTGGGCGTGGACAGCTTGGCGAACGCGGCCGCGTGCGCGGCGTTGATCGACTTGAGCAAGGGCTTGATGCCCTGCCCGCGCAGCGCGGAGATCGTGTGCACGCGCGCGAACGACAGGAACCGCAGCTTGCGGTTGAATTCGCGTTCGATGCGTTCCTTTTCCTCGCCGTCCAGGCCATCCCATTTGTTGACGGCAACCACCACCGCGCGGCCGGTTTCCAGCACGAAGCCCGCGATATGTGCGTCCTGCTCGGAAATTTCGGTTTGCGCGTCCAGCATCAGCAGGACGACGTTGCTGGCCTCGATGGCCTGCAGCGTCTTGATGACGGAGAATTTTTCGACGGCTTCGAACACCTTGCCGCGCTTGCGCAGGCCAGCGGTGTCGATGAGCGTATAGCGGCGGCCGTCGCGCTCGAAGTCGATCTCGATGGCGTCGCGCGTCGTGCCCGGCATGTCGAACGCGATGACGCGCTCTTCGCCCATGAAGGTATTGATGAGCGTGGACTTGCCCACGTTGGGACGGCCCACGATCGCCAGCTTGATGCGGTGATCGTGCTCGCCCTCTTCGACCGGTTCTTCTTCCGCGGGCGGCTCGGCCAGATCCTTGAGCGCGAGCTCGATCAGGTCGACGATGCCGTCGCCGTGCGCCGCCGAAATGGGATACGGCTGGCCCAGGCCCAGTTCGTGGAACTCGGAGATGGCGGCGCCCAGACCCATGCCTTCGGCCTTGTTCACCGCCAGCAGCACACGCTGCTGCCCCGATTTGCGCAGCAGTTGCGCGATCTCGTGATCATGGGCGTTGATGCCGGCGCGGGCATCCACCAGGAACACCACGACGTCGGCTTCGGCAATGGCCTGCCGGGTCTGGCGGGCCATCTCCAGCAGGATGCCGTCCTTGGCGACGGGTTCGAAGCCGCCCGTATCGATAGCGATGAACGGGATATCGCCTACCCTGCCCTCGCCGTAATGGCGATCGCGAGTCAGGCCGGAATAATCGGCCACCAGCGCGGCGCGCGATCGCGTCAGGCGGTTGAAAAGGGTCGATTTCCCCACATTGGGGCGACCGACCAGGGCAACGACAGGCTTGAAAGACACGGTGTAAGGCTTTGCTTTATAGGTTTCAGTTGGTGCCGATCATGACGAGATTGCCATTGCCCGTCTGGACCAGCACACCTTGGGAAGTCGTCTGAGGCGGCGAAACGACCGCGCCGCCGCCTACCGACAGCCGCGCCATCAGGCTGCCGTCGCTGCGCGACAGGAAATGCACATAGCCGTCCAGGTCGCCCACAGCCAGCGCTCCCCCCAGCATAGCCGGTGCGGTGAGCTGGCGGTTCTTCAACGCGGCCTGCTTCCAGAGATTGCCGCCATTATCCAGGGCAAACGCGTTCACGACGCTATTCTGGTCGGCGGAGAAGGCAAAGCGATCGTCCAGGCTGAGGCCGCTGACGCTGGAGAAATCCTTGGCCCAGAGAGGACGGCCGCCTGCAGTGACGTCGAAGCAGACGATGCGTCCCTGATAAGCGACCGCGCACAGCAGGTTGCCTGCGATCCGCGGTGCGCCGACCACGTCGGTCAGGCGTTCGAGGTCGCTGGCGCCGCGCGGCGTCGCCACGGTACCTTCCCATTGGACGTTGCCGCTGTTGGACGCGATGGCCATCAGCTTGCCGCCGGGCAGGCCAGTGATGACCAGGCCCTCGGCCAGCACCATCTGCGACACGCTGCGCAGGGCCAGCGAGGGGCCGGGGCGCTGCACGCTCCAGACGCGTTCGCCGCTATTGGCGTCGAAGGCCTGGATGCGGTAGTCGCCGCTGCGGACCACGACGATGCCGTAGCCCACGACGGGAGGAATGTTGACTTCGCTGGTGGCGCGGACTTTCCACTTCACCTTGCCGGTGTCGTCGAAGGCGACCACTTCGCCGTTGGGCGAGGCCACCGCGGTGGTGGTGCCGTCGCTGCCCGCGCCGGCGGACAGCTTGCCGTCGGTCTTGGCTTTCCAGATGGCGCGCCCGCTTTGCAGGTCGAACTTGCCCACGGAACCGTCGGGCGTGGCCGCATAGATGGCATCGCCCAGCACGGTGGGCGCGAAGCCCATGCCGGAACCACTGCCGATGGACGCGGACCAGACCTGGCGCACGGACATGCCGGCCTTGTATTCGGTCAGGGGAGCGGGATCGTACCGGCCGTCATCGTGGGAAAACATGCCGCATCCGCCCAACGCCAGCAGGCTGGCCAGGAAAACGGCGCCGCGCAACGTGCGGCCATGTGCAAATTTACGCATTACAGTCACGCTCCGCTCAAGGCATCCAGTTTCAGTTGCACAACCTGGGTCAGGGGATTGCCCGTGCCCAGGCCATCAATGGCGCTCTGCCATGCCGTCCGCGCTTCTTCGCGCTTGCCCTGCGCGGCGAGCACATCGCCACGGCGGTCCGCGAACAGGGCGGCAAAGGCGGCCGGCGGGTTGGACAGCTGCGCCAATGCGGCGTCGTATTGCTTCTGGTCCAGCAGCAGGCCCGCCAGGCGCAGACGCGCCACGGCTTGCATGGAGGGGTTCTTGCCCTGACCGGTCAGCCATTCCAGCTGTTCGCGGGCGCCGGCGTCATCCTTCTGGGCCTGCAGCGCCTGCGCGGCGACCAGCGCGCCGCGGGCGGCATAGCCCGTGGCGGGGTATTTTTCGCGCAGGGTCGCGGCGGCGGTCTTGATCCGCACCGACGAGTCCGCGCCCCCCAGGCGCGCAGCGTCTTCCAGGGCCTCGAAGTAGCCCATGGCCTGATTGGCGCGATGCGATTCGTAGGCCTTCCAGCCCCACCAACCGCCCCACGCAAGCAGGACCACCGTCACCAGCGTGAACACCAGCGTGCCGTATCGGGCCCACCAGGCCTTGATCGCGTCGAGTTTTTCCTGTTCTTCCAGATCGTATGCCATGCCTTAACCCTTGTTGTTCAATGCGTCGGCCAGCTGTGCCAACGGAACCTGCTGTTGCGCGGCCTCGCCCTGCTCTTGCGCGCGCAGGAACTTGACGCTGGCGGTCTGCGACGCCACTTCATCGGCGCCAAGGATAACCGCAACCCGGGCGCCGCTGGCATCGGCGCGCTTGAATTGGGCCTTGAAGCTGGCCGGACCCGCGTGCACGACGACGGACAGGCCGGCATCGCGCAGGTCCTCGCCGACGCGGGCGGCCAGGCGCTGCGCGTCTTCGCCCTGGTGCACGACGTAGACCTCGCATTCCGCCGGGGCGTCGAATTCGACGCTTTGTTCCCAGAGGTCCAGCAGGCGTTCCATGCCGATGGCAAAACCCACGGCCGGAGCCGGCTTGCCGCCCAGCAGCTCGATCAGGCCGTCGTAGCGGCCGCCGCCGCAGACGGTGCCTTGCGAGCCCAGGCGATCCGTGACCCACTCGAACACGGTGAGGTTGTAGTAATCCAGGCCCCGGACAAGGCGCGGGTTCAGGCGGTATTCGATGCCGGCATCGGCCAGGCGCTGGCAGACGCCTTCGAAGTGCGCACGCGATTCGTCGCCCAGGAAGTCGAACAGGCGCGGCGCGCTGTCGGCCATTTCCTGCATGGCGGGATTCTTGGTGTCCAGCACGCGCAGGGGGTTGCTGTACATGCGGCGCTGGCCGTCTTCGTCCAGGATGTCGCGGTGCTTTTCCAGGTGTTCGATCAGGGCGGCGCGGTGCGCGGCGCGCTCGGCGGGCTGCCCCAGCGAGTTCAGTTCGAGGCGCACGTCCGTGAGGCCCAGCAGCTTCCAGAGGCGGGCCAGCATGACGATCAGTTCGGCATCCACGTCCGGGCCGGCAAAGCCCAGCGCCTCGACGTCGATCTGGTGAAACTGGCGGTAGCGGCCGCGCTGCGGGCGCTCGTGGCGGAACACCGGACCGATGGAATAGACGCGCTGCGGGCGGTCATAGAGCAGATTGTGCTCGATGGAGGCGCGCACGATGCCGGCGGTCATTTCGGGACGCATGGTCAGCGATTCGCCATTGAGCGCGTCGGTGAACGTGTACATCTCTTTTTCGACAATGTCGGTGACTTCACCGATGCCGCGCGCGAACAGGCGCGTATGCTCAAGCACGGGCGTACGCACATTGCGATAGCCGTAGCCGCGCAGCCAGCCGCGCACGATTTCCTCGAATTGCTCCCAGCGGGCGCTTGCCCCCGGCAACAGGTCATTCATGCCGCGTATGGCGGCCACTTTCTGGAAAGCTTGAGTCATCTTGATCATGCCGCGCCGCGCGCCGGCGAGCGCGCTTGCGGCTACACCCTTACTTTAGTGAGAGGCGGGCGCGCCATAGCGGCGCGCAACGTATTCTTCAACGATGGCCTGGAACTCTTCGGCGATATGGTCGCCCTTGAGCGTCACCGTGCGCTCGCCGTCGACGAACACCGGCGCGGCCGGAACTTCGCCGGTGCCCGGCAGGCTGATGCCGATATCGGCATGACGGCTTTCGCCCGGCCCATTGACCACACAGCCCATGACCGCGACATTCATGCTTTCGACGCCGGGGTATTGCGCCCGCCAGACGGGCATCTGCCGCCGCAGGAAAGACTGGATGCTGTCGGCCAGTTCCTGGAAGAACGTGCTGCTGGTGCGGCCGCAGCCGGGGCACGCGACGACCATGGGCGTGAACGCGCGCAGGCCCATGGTCTGCAGGATCTCTTGCGCGACGATGGCCTCGCGGCTGCGTTCCCCGCCCGGTTCGGGCGTGAGCGAAATACGGATCGTGTCGCCGATGCCCTGCTGCAGCAGCACCGCCAGCGCGGCCGTGGAGGCCACGATGCCCTTGCTGCCCATGCCGGCTTCGGTCAGGCCGAGATGCAGGGGATAGTCGCAGCGGGCGGACAGGTCGCGATAGACCGCGATCAGGTCCTGGACGTGGCTGACCTTGCAGGACAGGATGATGGCGTCGCGCCGCAGGCCGAGCTCTTCGGCGCGCTGGGCGTTGGTGATGGCGGACACCACGAGCGCGTCGCGCATCACGGCCTGCGCTTCCCAGGGCTGGGCGCGCCGGCTGTTCTCATCCATCTTGCGGGCCATCAGTTCATGGTCCAGGCTGCCCCAGTTGACGCCGATGCGCACAGGCTTGTCGTGGCGGCACGCCACTTCGATCATCTGTGCGAAGTTGTCATCGCGGCGCTTGCCGCCGCCCATGTTGCCGGGATTGATGCGGTACTTGGAGAGCGCCTGGGCGCACTCGGGGAACTGCGTCAGGAGCTTATGGCCGTTGTAGTGGAAATCGCCCACCAGCGGCACGTTGACGCCCATGCGGTCGAGCTGTTCGCGGATGGCGACGACCTCGCGGGCGGCCTCGGGCGTGTTGACCGTGATCCGGACGAGTTCGGAGCCGGCCTGCGCCAGTTCCTTGACCTGAATCGCGGTGGCGATGGCGTCCGCGGTGTCGGTGTTGGTCATGGACTGCACCACGACCGGGGCGTCTCCGCCCACCATCACGACGCGGTCGCCCCACTTCACCGCAACCGAACGCGTGGCGCGGCGCGCCGCGGCTCCCACTTCGGGTGGCGGCGCATCCTGGCAAGGCAGAGAAGAATCTTGCATCGGTATAAACCGGGTTACTTGGTTGGCTTGGGCAGCCAGTCGGACGGCAGCCACTGCTGCGGCAACCAGCCTTGCCAGAAGGCATACGCCACGCCGGCGGCCAGCACCAGCACGATGGCGATCAGCCACCCCCAGGACGTGGAGGACGAACGGTCGTCGTCCGCGCTGGATTGCGGGATGGAATGCGCGGAATGCAGCGCGCCGGGGCTGAGCTTGACCGGACCGGTGACGCGCGCCTTGGGATCGAGCGACTCGACGATGGCCTCGGCATCCGCGCCCAGCAGACGGGCGTAGTTGCGGACCAGTCCGCGCAGGGAAACGCCGGAGGGAAGATTGTCCCACTGTTCGTTTTCCAGAGCTTCGATCTGCTTGGTGGAAAACTTGATGCGGCTGGACACTTCGTCGAGCGACCAGCCCTTGGACTGGCGCAGCACGCGCAATGCCGAGCCCACGCTGCCCGCAGCGCCTGCGGACGTTTCGGAAACTGCAGAAGCGAAATCCTGCGTCATGCGTGCACCTGTTTAATTGGTATGGTCTGGCGCTGTGCGGCGTTGCGCTCGGTGATACGAGTGCGGTCCCGCACCTCTCCGGCCAATTGGCCGCAAGCCGCATCGATATCGTCGCCCCGGGTCTTGCGGACCGTCGTGATGATGCCGGCGTCCATCAGACGCTGGGCAAACACTTTCACGCGCGCCGAGTTCGAGCGCTTCAGGCCGGACTCGGGAAACGGGTTGAACGGAATCAGGTTGAGCTTGCAGCGCAGCTGGCGTGCAATTTGGATCAGTTCCTTGGCGTGCTGATCGGTATCGTTGATGCCGTCCAGCATGCAGTATTCGAATGTGATGAAGTCGCGCGGAGCGAACGCCAGATAGCGTTCGCAAGCGGCCAGCAACTCCTTCAGCGGGTACTTCTTGTTCAGCGGCACGAGCTCGTCGCGCAGCGCGTCGTTGGGCGCGTGCAGCGAAACGGCCAGCGCCACGGGACAGTCCTGCGACAGGCGGTCCATCATGGGGACCACGCCCGAGGTGGACACCGTGACGCGGCGGCGCGACAGGCCATAGGCGTTGTCGTCCAGCATCAGGCGCAGGGCCGGCAAGACCTGGTCGTAGTTGAGCAGGGGTTCGCCCATGCCCATCATGACCACATTGCTGATGACGCGCGTATCTTCGGTGGCGCGGGCGATTTCAAGGCGTGCGGTGCCGATATCGGCTTCGAGCACGCGCTTGGCCCACCACAGCTGGCCGATGATTTCGCTGGTCTTCAGGTTGCGGTTGAAGCCCTGGTGTCCGGTCGAGCAGAAGCGGCAGTTCACCACGCAGCCGGCCTGGCTGGAGATGCACAGCGTGCCGCGGTCGTCTTCGGGGATGAAGACGGTTTCGATGGCATTGCCCTGCCCTACGTCGAACAGCCACTTGCGGGTGCCGTCGGTCGAGCGCTGCTCGATGTTGACGGGCAATGCCTCGATGCGGCAGTGCGTCGCAAGCTGGCTGCGGAATTCGCGGGCCAGGTCGGTCATGGCGTCGAACGAATCGGCGCCGCGCTGGTGCATCCAGCGCTGCAGCTGGCGGGCGCGAAACGGCTTGCCGCCCCACTGCCCGACCAGATCGGACAGGGCGGAGCCGTCCAGCCCCAGCAGATTGATTCGTTCGACGGATTCCATAACCAGGTAAAACTAAAGTGCTTTCAACAACGGAGCCGAAGAATTAACGGCTGTGGATGTTGATTTCGGGGAAGAAGAAAGCCACTTCGACAGCAGCCGTTTCCGGAGCGTCGGAGCCGTGGACGGCGTTGGCGTCGATGCTGTCGGCGAAGTCGGCGCGGATGGTGCCCGGAGCGGCCTTCTTGGGGTCCGTGGCGCCCATCAGGTCGCGGTTCTTCAGGATGGCGTCTTCACCTTCCAGAACTTGCACGAACACGGGACCCGAGATCATGAAATCGACCAGGTCCTTGAAGAAGGGGCGTTCCTTGTGAACGGCGTAGAAGCGCTCGGCGT
The DNA here is from genome assembly GCF_039673305.1 of Achromobacter spanius. Classification (GTDB taxonomy): domain Bacteria; phylum Pseudomonadota; class Gammaproteobacteria; order Burkholderiales; family Burkholderiaceae_B; genus Achromobacter; species Achromobacter spanius_F. Next base: position 36,494 of record NZ_JBDJLJ010000013.1, on the reverse strand, counting down.
CGGCGCGCGACAGTTGGGCCAGGCGGGCGGCGATGACCTTCAGGCCGGCTTGCTCGAAGCGGCCGACGATCTGGCCGATCACGTTCTTGGCGACGGCGTCGGGCTTGATGATCGAGAGGGTGCGTTGAATGGACATAAGGACTCCGAAAAACGATTTCTGACGGGTTTCTAGTTAATTGCCTGGCATGGCTCTGCGCTTGTCGGCGCCACCCTGGAGGGGTGTCGCCCGGGAAGCGTCATCGCGCTGTTGGCGCGCAGGCGGTCCGAAACGAATGGGTGTCTCGGGCCGCCCTGTTCCACCGACCAAGACAGGGATTCGACACTGCCGACCTGTCGGACGCGTCCTGGATTGCCAGCGGGATTCCGAACACACGCGAATATCAACTATTCTGCGCGCATTTCAGAAGGAATCCTCAATGAATTCAGGGACTTCTAAAAGGTTTACAGTAACCCGGCATTCTAACACGCCGAGAAGACCGCATTACATCTTAAAATGAGCGGTTTGCTGCCCGCCTCCAAGCCGGGCGCCCCTGTCTGCCGGAACCCTGTAATGACTCAAGCTGCTCCCCCGAACGCCGCGCCCCTCGCGGGCGAAACCCCGGAACTCTCCAAGAGCTTCGAACCCTCCGAACTGGAATCCCGCTGGTACGCCGAGTGGGACAAGCGCGGGTACTTCTCGGCGGGCCAGCACGTAAAAACGGGGACGGAAAGCCAGCCCTATGTCATCCAGTTCCCGCCCCCCAATGTGACGGGCACCCTGCACATGGGCCACGCGTTCAACCAGACCATCATGGACGGCCTGGTGCGCTACCACCGCATGTCGGGCGACGACACGGTATTCATCCCCGGCACCGACCACGCCGGCATCGCCACCCAGATCGTCGTTGAAAGACAGCTGGACGCCCAAAAGGTTTCGCGCCATGACCTGGGCCGCGAAAAGTTCATCGAGAAGGTCTGGGAATGGAAGGAGAAGTCCGGCAGCGCCATTACCGGGCAGGTCCGCCGCCTGGGCGCTTCGGCCGACTGGCCGCGCGAATACTTCACCATGGACGACCGCATGTCGCGCGGCGTGGTGGAAACCTTCGTTCGCCTGCATAAACAGGGACTGATCTACCGCGGCAAGCGCCTGGTCAACTGGGATCCCAAGCTGCTCACCGCCGTCTCCGACCTGGAAGTCCAGTCCGAAGAGACCGATGGCCACATGTGGCACATCCTCTACCCCTTCGTCGACGGCCCCCAGACCATCGTCGACAAGGACGGCCAGACCGTCACGCTGCGCGGCATGACCATCGCCACCACCCGTCCGGAAACCATGCTGGCGGACGGCGCGCTGTGCGTGCATCCCGATGACCCCCGCTACAAGCACCTGGTCGGCAAACAGGTCGAGCTGCCGCTTTGCGACCGCAACATTCCGATCATCGCCGACGATTTCGTCGACCCTGAATTCGGCACGGGCTGCGTGAAGATCACCGGCGCGCACGACTTCAACGACTATGCCTGCGCGATGCGCCACGATCTGCCGCTGATCGTGATCTTCACGCTGGATGCGCACATCAACGAGAACGGCCCCAAGCAGTTCCAGGGCATGGAACGCTACGAGGCCCGCAAGGCGGTCGTGGCGCAACTGGAGGCCGAAGGCTACCTGGTCAAGGTCGAGCCGCACAAGATGATGCAGCCCAAGGGCGACCGCACCGGCGTCGTGCTGGAGCCCATGCTCACCGACCAATGGTTCGTGGCCATGAGCAAGCCCGCGCCGGAAGGCACGCTGAATCCCGGCAAGAGCATCACCGAGGTCGCCCTGGAAGTGGTGGCGGACGGCCGCATCCAGTTCTATCCCGACAACTGGACCACCATCTACAACCAGTGGCTCAACAACATCCAGGACTGGTGCATCTCGCGCCAGCTCTGGTGGGGCCACCAGATCCCGGCCTGGTATTCGGACGACGGCCAGGTGTTCGTGGCCCACGACGAAGCCGGCGCGATCGAGCAGGCGCGCGCGGCGGGCGTCACGGGCGATCTCACGCGAGACCCGGACGTGCTGGACACCTGGTTCTCGTCGGGCCTGGTGCCCTTCACGACGCTGGGCTGGCCCGAAAACACGCCGGACCTGCAACGCTACCTGCCGTCCAGCGTGCTGGTCACGGGCTTTGACATCATCTTCTTCTGGGTCGCCCGCATGGTCATGCTGACCACGCACCTGACCGGCCAGATCCCGTTCAAGCACGTCTACGTGCACGGCCTCATTCGCGACGCCGACGGCCAGAAGATGAGCAAGTCCAAGGGCAACACCCTGGACCCCGTCGACCTGATCGACGGCATCGACCTGGACGGACTGGTCGTCAAGCGCACCTACGGCCTGATGAATCCCAAGCAGGCCGGCGCCATCGAAAAGGCCACGCGCCGCCAGTATCCGGACGGCATTCCGGCGTTCGGCACCGATGCCCTGCGCTTCACGATGGCGGCCTACGCCACGCTGGGCCGCAACATCAATTTCGACCTGAAGCGCTGCGAGGGCTACCGCAACTTCTGCAATAAGCTGTGGAACGCCACGCGCTTCGTGCTGATGAACACGGAAGGCCATGACCTGACCGTGCCGGACGCCGGCGAGCTGTCCTTCGTGGACCGCTGGATCGTCAGCCAGATGCAGACGCTGGAAGCCGACGTCGCGCGCGGCTTTGCCGACTACCGCTTCGACAACATCGCCAATGCGCTCTACCGCTACGTGTGGGACGAGTACTGCGACTGGTACCTGGAACTGGCCAAGGTGCAGATCCAGACCGGCACGCCCGCCCAGCAGCTGGGTACGCGCCGCACGCTGATCCGCGTGCTGGAATGCGTGCTGCGTCTGGCGCACCCGATCATTCCGTTCATCACGGAAGAACTCTGGCAGAAGGTCTCCGTCGTGGCCGGCAAGCGCAAGGAAGGCGCCGCGGACAGCGTCAGCGTGCAGCCCTACCCGAAGGCCAATCCCGCCGCCGTGGACGCCGCCGCCGAAGCGGACGTGGCCGAGCTGAAGGCGCAGGTCGAAGCCGTGCGCGCGCTGCGCGGCGAGATGAGCCTGTCGCCCGCCCAGAAGGTGCCGCTGTGCGCCCAGGGCGATGCGCCCATGCTGACCCGCAATGCGCCCTACCTCGCCGCGCTGGCCAAGCTGAGCCAGGTCGATGTCCTGGACGCCCTGCCCGACGCCGGCGCGCCGGTCCAGGTCGTCGGCTCCAGCCGCCTGATGCTGCACGTTGAAATCGACGTGGCCGCCGAACGCGTGCGCCTGGACAAGGAAATCGCCCGCCTGGCCGGCGAGATCGCCAAGGCCCAGGGCAAGCTGTCCAACGCCAGCTTCGTCGAGCGCGCGCCCGCCGCCGTCGTGGAGCAGGAAAAGGCGCGCATGGCGCAGTTCAGCGAAACCCTCGATAAGGTGAAGGAGCAGCGCGCCAAGCTTGGCGACTGACTCCGGCCCTGAACCGCAGAACAAAAAGCCCCGGACGCCGCTCCGGGGCTTTTTGTTTGCTGCCGCAGAACGTTCAGAAGCCGCCGTCGGTCATCCGGTACCAGGTCACCACGGCATTGACGTACAGCCGGCGCAGCGCATACAGCGGAAACGGCACGATCGGCGACAGGGGCACGGGCAGCGCATTGGCGTCGCCCGTCGCCACATACTGCGCCATCGCCCGGCCCATGCTGGTCTGCAGGCCCACCCCTCGCCCCTGGCAGCCGATGTCCACCAGCAGCCCTGGTTGCGGCTCGTGCAGGTGCGGCATGTAGTCGCGCGTGATGGCGACACGGCCGCACCAGCGGTATTCGAAGGGCGTGCCGGCCACTTGCGGAAACATCTTCACCATGACGCGCTCCAGGTGTGCCCAATCCGCCTCGCCCCTGGGCTCGCGGAAAGGGCCGCGGCCACCCATCAGCAGCCGGCCCTGGTGATCGAGGCGGAAGTACAGCAGCAGGTTGCGCGTGTCGGAAGTGACGTGGCCCTCGGGGAAAATGCCGGCCCGCAGGCTTTCCGGCAGCGGCGCCGTCGCGACCTGGAAGGTGTTGGCGTCGATGATGGAAGGCTTCAGCCCGGGCCAAAGATCGCCGCCGTAGGCATTGGTGCACATGACCACGCGATCTGCCACGACCGTCGGGCCGCGCGCGGTCGAGGCGGTCCATTTTCCGCCATCGCGCTTCAGGCCCGTGACCGGCGTGTCGGTGTGCAGGATGGCGCCGGCGTTCAGCGCGGCGCGCGCCAGGCCGCGCACATAGCTCAAGGGCTGCACCGCGCCAGCCCGTTTGTCCACCCACCCGCCCAGGTACTTGTCCGAACCGATCAGGCGGGCCACCTGCGCGCGATCCAGGGGCTGGGCATCCACGCCATGGCGCGCCCATTGGGCGGCGCGCTCGTGCGCCAGGCGCAAGGCCTGCGGATTGTGCGCGCCCTGGATCCACCCACTGCGCAGGTGCGGCACGTCCATCGCGTGGCGTTCGATCAGGTCGAACACGGTGTCCGCCGTCGCGCCGGCAAAGCGCAGCAGCCGCTCGCCGCGCTCGGGACCGAACATGGAGAGCAAGGCGTCCGGGTCGTACTTCAGGCCTGGAATGACCTGGCCGCCATTGCGGCCGGACCCGCCGAACCCGATCTCGCGCGCCTCCAGCAGCACAACCCTGACGCCCCGTTCCGCCAGATGCAAAGCCGTGCTCAGGCCGGCGTAGCCGCCGCCGATCACCAGCACGTCCGCCTGCGTGGACGCATCCAGCGGCTCGGTGGGCGGCGGCGCAGCCGCGGTCGCTGCCCACAATGAAGGGGAAAGGGGAAACGGCGCTTGCTGCATGAAAGTTCCTTACATTGGATGCAGCACGCGGCGCAGGAAATCCTGCGTGCGCGGATGCTGCGGATGGTTCAGCACTTCACGCGCTGCGCCTTGTTCAACCATGATGCCGCCATCGAAGAACATCACACGGTCCGCGACTTCGCGGGCGAAGCTCATTTCGTGGGTCACGACCACCATCGTCATACCGGCTTCGGCCAGCTTGCGCATGACGCCGAGCACGTCGCCGACCAGCTCCGGATCCAGCGCCGAGGTCGGCTCGTCGAACAGAATCGCCTTGGGCTGCATCGCCAGCGCACGCGCGATGGCCACGCGCTGCTGCTGCCCTCCGGACAATTGGTTGGGATGCGCATCCTCCTTGTCCGCCAGGCCCACGCTGGCCAGGAGCTCGCGCCCTCGCGCCAGCGCCTGGGCACGCGGCTCCTTTTTCACGAAGATCGGACCTTCGATCACATTTTCCAGCGCGGTGCGATGGGGAAACAGATTGAAGCGCTGGAACACCATCGCGACCTGCGTGCGGATCGACACGATGGAAGGCGAGTCGCAATCCACCAGCTCGCCGTCAACGGTGATGCGTCCGGCGTTATAGCGTTCCAGCCCGTTGATGCAACGCAGGATGGTCGACTTGCCCGACCCGGACGGGCCGACCACGCACACCACTTCGCCCTGGGCGACCTCGGCATCGATGCCCTTGAGCACCTCCAGCGGACCGAAGCTCTTGCGGACCCCCTCGAGTCGGATCATTTGGTTGCGCTCCTTTTTTCCAGATGCCGGACCAGCAGGATCAGCGGCACGCACATCACCAGGTACATCAGCGCCACCAACGAAAATACGGTGGCGTTCTTGAACGTGGACACGGCGATCAGCTTGCCCTGCAGCGCCAGTTCCGCCACCGTGATCGTGGACGCCTGCGAGGAATCCTTGAGCATCATGATCATGATGTTGCCGTAGGGTGGCAGCACGATCTTCACGGCCTGCGGCAGCACCACGCGCCGCATGGTCAGGCTCCAGCTCATGCCCATGGCCATGGCCGCCTCGATCTGGCCGCGGTCGATGGCCTGGATGCCTGCGCGGAAGTTCTCCGCCTGATAGGCGGAATACGCCACCCCCAGGCCGATGATCGCGGCCTGCACGGCGCTCAGCGACACCCCCATGTCGGGCATCACGAAATAGATGTAGAACAGCAGCACGATGATCGGTATGCCGCGCAGCAGGTTGATCACGCCCCCGCTGAAACCCGACAGGTATTTGTTGCCCGACACGCGCATCAGCGCCCACACCAGGCCCAGCACCGTCGACAGTGCGAGCGATCCCAGGGTGACCAGGATCGTGAGCTTGGCGCCCTCCAGCAGGATCGGCATGAACTCTGCCGCGTCTTTCAGAAATTCCGTCATGACTCCATCCACCCCGACAAGACTGCCTTCGAAACGCCGGATGCGTTCCGCCCAGCCGGCGATGCACGCCGGCTGGCTTCATGCGATTGCTTGGTTGATGCGCGGACGAGGCGGCGTCACGCGCCGCCCAATCCCCACTTCTTCAGGATGGCGTCGATGGCGCCGTCGGCCTGCAGCTTGGCCAGCGCCTTGTTGATGCGCTCCAGGAGTTCCGTGTCTTCCTTGCGGGTGGCCAGCCCGAGGCTGCCCATGATGGTCGGCTGGTAAGACTGCGCCATCTTCAGGTTGGGATAGTTTCCCTGCGTCAGGATGTACGCGGCGATGGGATAGTCCATGAAACCACCCTGGATGCGGCCGGCATTGGCGTCGCGCATCATGTCGGGCGGATTGTCGTAGAGCTTCACTTCCTTGAAGACGCCGCTCTTCTGGATGGGTTCGACGAACGCGGTGCCGACCTGCACGCCGACCGTCATGCCTTTCATGTCGGCGAACGACTTGTATTCCTTGTTGTCGGTCTTCAGCACCATCAGGCCTTCGCCATACCGGTAGACCGGCGAGGAAAAGCTCACGACCTGCTGGCGCTGCGGCGTGATGAACATCGCGGCGGAAACGATGTCGATGCGCTTGGAGGTCAACGAGCCGATCAGCGCCGAAAACGCCATGGGCTCGATCTGCACGGAGAACCCGGCTTCCTTGCCGACTGCCTTCACGATGTCGACCATCACGCCTTCGATGCTGTTGGTCTTGGTATCGAGAAACGTGAACGGACTGCCGGTGGGCGTGGAACCCACCTTCAGCACCGTCTGGGCTTGCGCGCCCGCGGCCATGGACAATGCTGCGAATACAGAGACAACAAGAGTCTTGAATTTCATGACATATCCTCATCGTGGCAAAGAAAGCCGGGCCGCGCCCTGCGCGCCCGGTGGCGGAACGATCCCCTGCGTCGCCCCGCCGTTTCAGGTGCTGCGCGCTTGCGGCGCTTGCTGCGTGTCGTCTCCCGAGGCTGGATTGATGTTGGAGATGGCCCAGATGACTTCGGTCGTCTGAGAACCCGGATTGCGCCAGCGGCGCGGCGTGCTGCTGGCGTAGCAGAAGCTGTCGCCTTCCTGGAGGCGGATGACGCGATCGCCCACCCAAAGCTCCAGCACCCCCTTGAGCACCAGGCCGATCTGCTCGCCCTGCCCCGTGACGAAGAGTTCGTTGCCCGTCGAGCCGCCAGGCGCGATCGACGCGCGGCAAAGATCCATGCTGCGACACGCGGCGGGCGTGTACATCTCTTTGCTGATGCCTTTTTCCTTCAGGTCGATGTACCGGTGCGTGCCGGCGCGGGCCACCCGCCCGTCCTCTTCGCCGCCTGTGTGTTCGGCATTGCGCAGCAGCGAATTGACCGACACCCGGAATTCGCGGGCCAGTCCATGCAGCACCTTCACGGACGCCGAACTGAGGCCCCGCTCGATCTGGCTGAGCAGGCCCACCGACATACCGCAGGCCTGGGCCACGTCGGCCAGCGATCGCCCCTGCTGCTTGCGCAACTGGCGCAGCTGCTGACCCAGCCACAGATCGACCGCGGACTCGGGGCGCCCCGCCTGGACGGAGGGCGGCGGCGGCGCATGGACTCGACGATCAGGATCGGAGCAACTCATATGAAAATTTCATTTGCATGTAATTTTCAATACTAAGGAGCAGCAATGGTCCCCACAATCTAGGAACATCCCTAGCGCTTGCGGGGGCAGATTCGTTGCGGAAAGGTCAGGAATCGCCCGAGGGTTTGGACGTGCCGGCAGCCGGCGCGGAAGTATCGCCGCCGGCAGGCTTGCGGGGCTTTCGGCGCCTTGAGGGTGGAGCCGGCAGCTCGATACCAGCCAGTTCCGCCAGGTAACGCTCGTCGTGCTTGCTCAGCCAGCCCTTGGCGCGGGCGGATTCGATAAGCTCGGGCCGGCGAGCGGCGGTCAGCGCCAGGGAGCGCTCGCGCCGCCAGTTCGCGATGTTCGCGTGATGGCCGCTTAGCAAGGGGGCCGGCACGGGCGCGCCTTCGTAGATTTCGGGACGCGTGTAATGCGGGCTGTCCAGGAGGCCGGACAGCGTATCGTTGAACGAATCCTGCAAGGCGGAATTGCCGTCGTTGAGGACGCCGGGCAGAAGGCGCACGGCGGCATCGATCACCGCCAGGGCGGCGATTTCCCCACCGGACAGGACGAAGTCGCCCAACGAGATTTCCTGCGTGACGCACCGCTCGATGAAGCGCTGGTCCACGCCTTCGTAGCGGCCGCAAATGAGGATGAGGCCGTCGCTGGCAGCCAGCGTTTCGGCGCCGGCCTGGTCGTAGCGCCGGCCTACGGGCGCCAGCAGCGCCACGGGCGCGCGGCCCAGGCCCTGCGCGGCGCGCGCCTGCTGGGCGGCATTGACAGCAGCTTCCAGGGGAGCCGCCATCATCACCATCCCGGGACCACCGCCATAGGGGCGGTCATCCACCGTGCGATGGACGTCGTGCGTGAAGTCGCGAGGATTCCAGGCATGCAGGGACCACCGGCCCTGGGCATGGGCCCGGCCGGTGACTCCCAGGTCACGCACCACCCCGAACATTTCGGGAAATAGCGTAACGACGTCGATTCGCATCAGAATTCCGCGGGCCAGTCGCTGTCGATGCGGCGAGCGGCCAGATCCACGGCGTGGATGTGTGCGCGTACGAACGGAACGAGCATTTCGGCGGGTCTGCCTTTGGCGTCCAGGATGGGCTCGGGACCATCGGCCCCCACCTTCTGGAGCAAGACCTTCAAGACGGCATGAGCGCCGTTATCAAGGACCTCGCCAACCACGCCTATCAGCGCGGGTTCGCCGTTGGCGCTGGAGTACAGCGCGCAACCGATCAGATCGACCCAGTAGTATTCGTCTTCCTCGGGCGCGGGAAAAGATCCGCGCGGCGCCTGCACGGAATAACCGCGCAACGCTTCGGCCTGGTCGCGATCCGCAATGCCCTGCAACTGGGCCACCACGGTGGCTCCCTGCGAACGGACCTGCAAGATCTTGAATGCGACAGGCGCAGACGCGACAGCGCCCCGCGCCATTTCAGGCACAGGGCGAGTCAACCACCATTGAGATGCTGAGAGCAGCACTTCGGCATTGGCCGAATGCGGCTGCACTTTAACCCAGCCTTTCACACCGTAGGCTGCAATGATGCGGCCAAGCTCGACCAAATCCGTAGGCGCCGCGTTGGAGGTTGCGGCATCAGGCATGTATCGTGCTCTTTTTCGTGCTTTTTATCGTGCGCGTTGTCGCCTTTGTTGCCTGTGCAACATAAGCGACGCAGGCAATCAGGCGGCGGCGGAAACCTTGGCCGAGTAGTCCTTGACCAGACGCTCGACGGCAGGCGACAACTGGGCGCCGGTGCCGGTCCAGTACTGCACGCGATCCAGCGCAATGCGCAGGTTTTCCGTGCCTTCGGTAGCTACGGGGTTGTAAAAACCCACGCGCTCGATAAAGCGGCCGTCGCGACGGTTACGCGAATCGGTGGCCACCAGGTTGTAAAACGGACGCTTCTTGGACCCACCGCGGGCCAGGCGAATCACCACCATAGGTAATCCCTTGAATTAGTTGTGAAAAACGGGAAATTCTAGCACTTAAAGCAGCCGACTGGCAAATGCAAGTGCTGAAAATCTGTGATGCGGCGTGATTTGTATCGTAAAACACCACATCCGGGTATTCTAGAAACACGGGCTTTGGCCCGCCGCAGCCCAAAGTGTAGCCGCCCAGCGGCGCTTGTGCCTGCCGCATGCCTACTTTTATGCGTTTGAGCAGTTGGTACGCCTGAAGAACAACCCGATTGGAGAGATCGGATTCATGTCGACCCACGCAATGCGCTGCGCCCCGCCTCCTCCTGCGTCCCGTCGCGGCGCCGACCTTGCCCCGCTTTCCCGCCCCCCTCCCTGAGTCCGCATCGGCCTGGCCCGGCGACCTTGCCCCCGTTTTTCCCTGCGTTTTCCCCAAGAACTTCCTCTTACCGGAGGGTGCACCACCATGAAGAACCAAAAATCAGTCTTCGCCCCCGTCGCGCGCCTGGCTTTGGCCGGATTGCTGGCGGGAACCATGGCGTTGCCGCTGGGCGCCTCCGCCCGGGTGATCGGCGCGGCGCTGACAACCGCCTCGGGTCAGGTCACGGCGGTGGACCAGGCCACCCGCACGATTACGCTGCGCGGCGCCAATGGCAACACCGTGGAGGTCGTTGCCGGACCGGACGTGCGCAACTTCCAGCAGATCAAGCCCGGCGACACCCTGACGCTCGACTATTACGAGTCGGTTGCGGTCGATGTGCGCCCGGCCGGTTCCGGCGCGCCGGAAGTAGTGACCGAGACCGCTGCGAAACGCAGCGCCAAGGGCGCCCGCCCCGGCGGCGCCATCGGCCGCCAGACCACCATCACGGCCGAGATCTGGCACATCAACCGCAGCGCGAACCTCGTGATCCTGAAGGGGCCGGAGGGCGGCAGGCGCACCATTCAGGTCCGGGACCCGGCCCTGCGGGCAAAGCTGCAGCAACTGAAGGAAGGCGACCTGGTGGACTTCACGATCACCCAGGCGGTCGCTGCGGCCATCCACAGATAGGCGCTCGAATCCATGAAAAAAGGCCCGCAACATGCGGGCCTTCTTGCAGGCGCAGGGTTCGTGCGGACTAGCGCCGGCGCAGGAAATGCACGCAACGGCCTTCGGCCTCTTGCTGGGCGACCAGCGCGTTGCCGGTCTGGCGAGCAAAGGCCTGGAAGTCGCGGATTGCGTTGCGATCCGTCGTGATGACGCGCACCACCTGGCCGCTTTCCATTTGCGCCAAGGCCTTCTTGGCGCGCAGGATCGGCAATGGGCAGGTCAGGCCGCTGGCATCGACCTCCTGATCGAACGCCGGCGCCTGGGCGCCGGCCTCGAGACTGGTGTCGCCCCCGCTCATCAGAGGCGCTCGCCCACCCACTTCTGGACGCCGGCGATCGCCGCGGGCAGCGCCGCGATGTCGGTGCCGCCGCCCATGGCCATGTCGGGACGGCCACCGCCCTTGCCGCCCACCTGGCTGGCGACGAAGCCCACCAGGTCGCCGGCCTTGATGCGGTCGGTCAGGTCGGCGGTCACGCCGCCCACCACGCTGATCTTGCCGTCGGCCGAACCGGTGGCAAGCAGCACGACGGCGGGCTTCAGACGATCCTTCAGATTGTCGACCATGCCGCGCAGCGCCTTGGGATCGACGTCGCCGATGCTGGCGGCAAGGACCTTGATGCCCTTGACGTCGACCGCGGCGCTGGAGGCGAGGTCGTTGCCGGCGCTGGCGGCCAGCTTGTTGCGGGATTGCTCCAGTTCCTTTTCGAGCGCCTTGACCTGATCCTGGACCTGCGCGATACGGGCAGGCAGGTCCGCGGGCGTGCTGCGCAGCATGCCCGCGACCTGCGTCAGCAGGGCATTCTGGTTTTGCACCCAGGCCAGCGCGTTGTCGCCGGTGATGGCTTCGATGCGGCGCACACCCGCGGCCACGCCGCCCTCGGAGACGATCTTGAACAGGCCGATATCGCCGGTGCGGCTGACGTGCGTGCCGCCGCAAAGCTCACGCGAGAAGCCGATATCCAGCACCCGCACCGTGTCGCCGTACTTTTCGCCGAACAGCGCCATGGCGCCGCCCTTCACGGCATCGTCGTAGGCCATGACCTGCGCGACGGTGGGCTGGTTGGCCAGGACTTCGGCGTTGACGATGCCTTCGACGCGCGCGATCTGCTCGGCCGTCAGCGGCGCATCCTGCGCGAAGTCGAAACGGGTCTTGTCGGGGTCCACCAGCGAGCCGCGCTGCTGCACGTGCGCGCCCAGCACCTGGCGCAAGGCCTTGTGCATCAGGTGGGTGGCCGAGTGATTGCGGACCGTGCGGGCACGGCGAACCGCATCCACGCGGGCCAGCAGGGTGTCGCCGACGGACAGCGAGCCGGATTCCAGCACGCCATGGTGGCCGAACACGCCAGCCTGAATCTTCAGGGTATCGGCGACCGCGAAGCGAACGCCATCGGCTTCCAACAGGCCGGTATCGCCCACCTGGCCGCCCGACTCCGCGTAGAACGGCGTGGCGTCGAGCACGACCACCGCGCTTTGGCCGGCCTTGACGTCCTGGACCTGGGTGCCGTCCACGTACAGCGCGGTGACCTTGACGCCGTCCAGCTCGAGCTTTTCGTAGCCTTCGAAGCGCGTCTCGGCGCCTTCGTAGCTCAGGCCCTCGGCCATCTTGAACTTGCCGGCCGCACGGGCCTGGTCGCGCTGGCGCTCCATGGCGACTTCGAAACCGGCCATGTCGACGTCCACTTCGCGTTCGCGGCAGATGTCGGCGGTCAGGTCCACGGGGAAGCCGTAGGTGTCGTACAGCGTGAACAGCGTGGTGCCGTCCAGCACACCGCCCTTGGGCACATTGGCCAGGGCGCCGTCGAGGATGCGCATCCCGTGTTCCAGGGTTTCGCCGAAGCGCTCTTCTTCCTGCTTGAGGACCTGGGCCACGCGGTCGGCGGTGGCGGCCAGTTCGGGGTAGGCGTCGCCCATTTCGGCGACGAGATCCGGCACCAGGCGATGGAAGAACGGCTTGGTCTGGCCCAGCTTGTAGCCGTGGCGCAGCGCGCGGCGCACGATGCGGCGCAGCACGTAGCCGCGGCCTTCGTTGCTGGGGATCACGCCGTCGACGATGAGGAACGAGCAGGCGCGGATGTGGTCGGCGATGACCTTGAGCGAGTTGTTTTCCAGGTCCTTGACGCCCGTTTCGCGAGCCGCGGCGGCGATCAGGTGCTGGAAGAGATCGATTTCGTAGTTGGAATGCACGCCCTGCAGCACGGCGGCAATGCGTTCCAGGCCCATGCCGGTATCGACACAGGGACGCGGCAGGCGCGGCATGTTGCCGGCCGCATCGCGTTCGAACTGCATGAACACCAGATTCCAGATTTCGATGTAGCGGTCGCCGTCTTCTTCGGGCGATCCCGGGGGGCCGCCCCAGACGTCGGGACCGTGGTCGAAGAAGATTTCCGAGCAGGGACCGCAGGGACCCGTGTCGGCCATCTGCCAGAAGTTGTCGGAAGCGTAGCGCGCGCCCTTGTTGTCGCCGATGCGGATGATGCGCTCGGCCGGCACGCCGACTTCCTTGGCCCAGATGTCATAGGCCTCGTCGTCTTCCTGGTAGACGGTGACCCAGAGCTTTTCAGCGGGCAGCTTGTAGACCTGCGTCAGCAATTCCCAGGCGTACTGGATGGCATCGCGCTTGAAGTAGTCGCCAAAGCTGAAATTGCCCAGCATTTCGAAGAACGTGTGGTGACGGGCGGTGTAGCCCACGTTCTCCAGGTCATTGTGCTTGCCCCCGGCGCGCACGCTGCGCTGCGACGAGGTGGCACGCGTGTACGACCGCGATTCCTTGCCCGTGAAGACGTCCTTGAACTGGACCATGCCCGAATTGGTGAAGAGCAAGGTCGGGTCGTTGCCCGGGACGAGCGACGACGAGGGAACAATGGTGTGTCCCTTGGACTTGAAGAATTGCAGAAACTGCTGGCGAATCTCGGAGGATTTCATCGTGGATGAAGCAGAATTTAGGCGAATCGCCAATTATAGAGGGTTGGCGGGATTGCGCGGAAACGGGCGTGGCTGCGGGGTCAGCGCAGGCAGACGTAACCGGTCGTCCAACCCTCGGTTTCGGTCCATTTCCCCCCTGCGGAGACGATGACGCCCGCATACCCTTCGGGGCAGGAACACTGGCCCGTGCGGGGGTTGGCCGTGGAGACGCCCGTGTAATGGAAGCATCCCAGCGGGTAGTTGATGCTGTAGGCGCCCCCAAATCCGCCGTTGGCCTGCCTCCAGACGCCGGACTCGCAGGACAGCAGCTCCCCGCTGCCCGAACTGGCCAGCACCCCCGGCCTGGCCCCGCAGTAATGGCCCGGCGTCTCGCGGGCACCCACGGTCACATACCCGCCCGCGTCAATGTTGCCCGCCACCGAGAGATCGCCCTGCAGCTCGGGATTGCGGGTATCGCGCATTTTCACGTAGCCGCTCATGTCCGGTTGCCCGTCGCCAGCGCCAGCCCACAGGGCGAGCGTGCCTGGCGCATGGGTGGGCGCCCCTGCCGCCGCCGGATTGGGAAAGCGGTATGCAGCCCCGCGCAGCAGGGCTGGGGCGTCCGGCCATACGGCTCCGCCGTAGCCACCGGCGGCCTCGATGACGGAAGCCATGGCGACCAGGTCCGGGACTTGCGTCCCTTTTTTTAGCAAGGGCCTGTCGGCATAGATGACGCCATCCATCCGGCAAGCCGCGCCCGGGCACCCCGAGGCGCGGAAAATGCTGATGCCTGCTCCGAAGCCCAGGGCCGACTGGTTGGGAAAGTCAGCCGGCAGATGACCCTGCGTGCGCAATTCGGCCAAGGTGGGACGGAATGCGTCCCCGAACATGGGCCGCCCCTGGCTGTCCACGGGCTGCTCGCCCTTCGCCATGACATCGAAATGCCGCGCCATCACCCCGTCCACCGCCAGACGGATCTGTGACATCCACACGCCGGTGGACCGGGCGGCGGCCGATTCGATGGCATGCACCACTTCGTTCGATGCCCAGATGGCGACCGCGGTGGTGATGGCCAGGGCCAGCGCCATCGCCACCAGCGAGAATCCCGCCTGGCGCCGCGGGCCGCCCGAGAGGCAAGTGGGCGCGCTCATCTTGCCGTGAACACAAAGGTATTCACGTCGCCCTGGCTGCACTGGGCCTGAGCCTGCGCGGCGCGATAAGGCGTACTGGGCTTGGCGATGGAGTCCTTGACCACCTTGGCCCCGCTGCTTCCCGTGATGGAGATGATTTCCGACACCCGCTGCAGCACGGACGCCAGCGCCGGACAAGCCGCGTGGCTGACGCTGGTGAGCGTGAGCGTGAAGGCGGAGCCCATGCCCGCGCCGTCGACGGCCGCGGGTTCGACCTCGACCACGCCGCTTCCGCCCGTGCCGCTGCCGCCCAAGCCATGGGCGACGCTTGCGGCGGTCCCGGAGCCCGCGACGGCAAGCACGGTGGAATCTCGCAAGGCATTGGCCAGGGCCCCCGTATCCAACCCTGTGTAAGGGGTGATGCCTCCCCCCTGCGCGTTGATCTTCATGCTGGCGATGAAACGCTGCAGCTCCTCGCCCACCTTCGGCACCTTGTTTTCGATTACATACCCGCCGATGGCCGGAATACCGACGATCGCGATCAACAGGACGATGGCCGTGACGATGGACACCTCCATCAACGAAAACCCGCGCTGGCGCGCAGCGTTGGGCCGGAACTTCCCTGGTTTCTTCATGATTACCCTCTTTGGATGAAGCGCGCAGCGCAGCTGCGCCGTTGTCGCCAGCCGTCCACCGCCTACTGGCTGGCGTAGAAATTGGTCAACGCCTGCCGCAGTTCGTCGATCACTGCGTAATGCCAGAGCGTGATGCCCAGCACGGCCGCAAGGGACGAGATCAGCAGCGACCAGCGCAGCACGAGCGCCTGCCGCCGCACCCGCGACAGCAAGCGGAATTCGACCCGATGGCGCACGCGGGCCAGCCCGGGCTCTACCCCCAGGGCGTCCATCATGTCGGCCATGTACCACCAGGTCTCCGGGTCCAGCAGGCCGGTTCCGAAGATCTCCGGGCCGCTTGCGCCTGCGTCGATGCGGTCCAGCATGGCCTGCAGGTGCGCGTGCAGCCAGGGTGGCGCATCGCGCGCCTGCACCGACAGAGCATGCCGCAAGCGGGTGTCGGCCGCGCCGTGCTGCCGGATGAGCACGGACAGTAGAGAAAGAAAGCGGATCGCCTGAAAGTCGCGGTAGAGCCGCCAGAGCAGCCAGCGGTCGAGCACCGCCCTGATGGCGCCAGTCAGGTTCGCCAATGACCACAAGCTCAGCAAGACCGCGCCGAGCATCAGCACGACCCACAGCGCAAGCCATTGCCGCAGGCCGCCGGCCAGCGCGAACAGCGCGCGCGTCAGCGACGGATAGTCCTCGGTCGGCACGGCCTGAAACACCTGCTGCAGCCGCGGCACGCTGAAGAACGGAATGGCGCACAGCAGGCCGAAGGCGACCATGGCGGCCACCACGCCGGTAGCGGCAGCCGACAGCATCGCCAGCCATGCGTCGGAAGAAAGCCTGACGGCTCGCGCCAGGTCACGCAGCGCCGCCGCCAGGTCTCCGCCCTCTTCCTGCACGCAAGTCAGCAGTTGGCATTCGCCATGGGGCAGCGTGTCGGACCACGCTGCGCCCAAATCGCCTCCGGCGTCCAGATAGGAAGCGGCCCAATGCAGGCACAGGCGGCCGCGCACGGTGGCCTGCCCGTAGCGGCGCGCGTCGTCCTCGAAGATGTCGCGCAGGCTCTTGCGCCCTTGCGTACCTTCGACGACGTCGGCCAGGTACTCGTAATAATCCGCGCGCTGGGAACGGAACCGCAACGCGTCCATCCGGCCCTGGTAGCCGCCGAGCAGCCGGAGCCCGGCGAATGAAACCCATGAGCGATCAGCCATGCGTGCCTCCGGCAGCCCCAGCCAGGACGCCCTGCGGCGCAATGGGCAGTTCAAACCTGCGCAGCAGCGTCCGAGGATCGATTTCCCCGGTGCCGACCTTGTAGAGGGCGCAATCCAGCGCACGCACGCCTCGCGTGGAAGCATCGCGCCAGGCGGTTCGGCTGGCAGGCTGGAACTGCTGCTTCAGCCCCTGGTTGTCGCGCCTGCGCACCCGGTCCAGGAATCCTTCCGCGCGATCGGGTTCGATCATCTCGGCCGCAACGCTGCGGCCCGCCGTGCCGTTCAGTTCCGGCAATTGCGCGCGCCGGCACTGCGGACAGCCCGCGGCGTTCCTGACCCTGAGCGTGCCGGCATCCAGGTCGAAAGCCGCCTGGAGTTCGCGCATCCAGGCCCGCCAGCCCTGTCCCGCCGACCGTTCATGGCCCGGGCCGGCGGTCCAGAGACTGTCCACCGGGAGCGCGCAGCCACTGCAGAGCCGGGGCAACAGTGTCTGATAGATGAGCAGTTTCAGGATGCCTGGCGAAGCGAGGAACTCGCGCGACACGCCGATCGCGTCGGATGCCAGGCGCTCGGGAATCATGGCGGCCGAACCGGCGTGCGTGGTGGCGTACAAGCTGACGCCCGAACTGGCCAGGTCCATGAAGGCGCGCCCGGTATGGGTGTCGCGGATCTCGCCGATCAGCAGATCGTTCATGGCCGACCGCTTGATCGTCTTGAGCTTGGCGTCCAGCGCCGGCCAGGCGGAATCGCCCAGCGCGCCAGCGAGCGTGTTCTGCAGCGCATTGCCGATGTGATATTCCACCGGATCTTCAAGCGTGATGACCTTGCGCGTGGGCGCAATGCCCCGCATCAGCGCGGCAATGGTGGTGGACTTGCCCGAGCCAACCACGCCCGCCAGCACGATGGCGCCGCCCTCGCGCTCGCGCGCCCGCTGCAGGGTCTCGGCCTGGCTGGGCAGGTAGCCCAGCGCAAGCAGATCGCCATCCACGGAGGCATCCAGCCGCAGGATGCGCAGGCACACCGACGGCCCCGCGTCGGCGGCAAGCGACGCCCAGCGCAGCACGATGGGAACGGCGTCCACCTCCAGCGCGATGCGCCCCTGCTGTTCGAGCGCCGGATCGAACACGGCGCCATTGCCCCCGCGCACGTCCATCCAGGCCACGGCCAGCACTTCGAGCAGCGTGGAACCGGACAGCCCCGCAAAGCGGTCGGTGCCGACATACTCGCCGTGGATGGTGTATCGGATGTCGCCGGTGTCGCGCCGCTGGTCCACGTTGACATGGACATCGCTTGCGCCCTGGGCGACTCCCCAGCGAACGATGTCGAGAAAAAGCGCAGCCAGCGCCGAAACCCGCTCCGCCTGTCTTGCCCGGTTCCAGCGGCCCGGCCCGGAAGCCGTGAATTGGCCGCGCGCGATCATCAGCAGGAGCGGAGCGGGAAGCACGTAACGGGCGGGTTGCGCCTTGCGGTACCCCGCCGCCTTCATCATGCGCTCGACCTCGTCGATCTGGTCTCCGACCGTATATTCCCGAACCGCAAAGACGGCGGCCTCGCCGCCTTCCAGGAGCACGGGGCAAAGACGTCCGGCCAACGCGGCCAGGTCGAATTGGCTGCCCAGCGCCCTGACAAACGCCGGCTCCAGGCGCGCAATGTCCTCGGGCGTGTTGAGTTCGGGCACGGCGAGCGCGGGCACGGGCGCGCCCGATGCCGCGGCAGGCAAGGATTGCGGCGTCATGGCCTGGCGCCTCCCGCGTCCAGGCAGGCGGTGTGGTCGCGGCCGTCGCGTTGCAGGCGGACGCAAGCGCCATCGATGGTCAGCAGGCGATAGGCGTCCAGCGCGGCCGTCCCCGCCACGGGATCGGCTCGGCCTGCCCGGTAGCGCAACAGCGAACCGTTGACCACGACATCGACGTTCAGGCTCCGGGCCGTGCCGAATATCGCGGCGACGCGAATGTCGTCCGACCGGCGCAAAGGCTGTGCGGCACTTGGGGCGGCTTGCCCGCCCGTCCCGCAGATGCCGGGCGCCCTGCAATCCGCCAGGGCCGCGGCGGCATCCGCCCGCAGCAGGGCGCGTACGGTTTCCGCCTCGGGCCAGGGCTGCGGCTCCAGCGCTTGAACGGAGGCGCCCTGCGCTCGGCAAGCCGAGGCGGCGCCCACCACTACCACGCCGAGCAAAAACCGTCCGATGACCGGCCGGCGCAAAATGCCATGCTTATTCCTGTTCATAGATATCCCCCTGCAATTCGGCGACGAGCGCACTGGACGTCAGACTGGGCTGGAGTTGCGGCTGGACGTTGACCACAAGCCGGGACCATCGGGCTGCGGGGATGGGCCCGGGCAAGAGCGCCATGGACCGCAAGGGTCCGTGCAAGGTCAACGTCCTGCGCCTGATGACCGGCATGTCCTGCCGGGACGGATCTGCCTGCGCGGCACGATGCGTTTGCGTCGCGGCCGGCACGTGCGGCAGCAGCGGCGTGGGCGTCGACAGCGACACGGAAGCGAATGCCGGCCGCAGTCCCTGCAATCCCCCTGCCACCTGGGTATCGACATGGAGGGCGGCGGGCAGGGTCATGTCGACCAGCCGCAACGCGCCCGATGCCATGCGCCACATCAGCGTGGCTTCCTCGAGCGGCTTGAACGACACCTGCCAGCCGGCAGGCAGCAAAGCGTAAAGGCCTTGATTGGTGGCCTGCGGGTGGGCCCGGGCGTATACGGCGGAGCAGTTCCATTGCTGCGCGCCGGCATCGCATTGCGCGCGACGCAAGGCCCAGCCCCGGACCTGTATCGGCAGCTTGCCCACGCCAGCCAGCAGGCGTCCCAGTTCGGCCGGCGCGTGCGCGGCCGTGCCGCGCAGCATGGCCTGATAGGCATCCACCAGCGGATCGCGAACGGGCGCGGGTTCAGGCTTGGCAACCGGTCGCCCGAAAAGCGGACTGAATGGGGTGTTCCACAAGGGCGGCGCGGCGGCGGCCAGGCCGATGCACACCAGGAAAATGCGCAGCGCCAGCGGTAATTGCGCCCAGCGCGATGGCAGCGCCGCCAGCGCGGCGCCGGGTTCGACCGCCTGCAGCAAGGCCGCCCAGACCTGTTCGGCGGCCTGCTCTTTCAGGGCAGGCCGCAGCGCAAGCAGCGCCTGCTGCTCTCGCCGGGCCTCTTCAAACGATGCGAACACCCTGTCCGCCTGCGACAGGACCGCGCCGCCATGGGCCGCCACCAGCCAGTGGCGCCCGTCCGGCATGCGCACGAGACTATGCCCGCCCTCTGGGTACAACAGCGCAAACAGCTGCGCGGCTGCCTGGGGAGGCGATGCGTTTGCCCCATGCGCCATCCGCGCGCGGCGATTGCGCCGCAGGCCCGGACGCGCCCGGCCATAGCCGGCCACGGCCGCTGGCGCGCCGCCCACGACGTAGTGCGTGGCTCGCAGTCGCCGTCCGCGCGAGCGCGCCAGTTGGGGGACGTTGGATCCGATCAGCGCGAACCAGCGCAAGCCAAAGGCCAGCAACCGTTCCGAGCCGGGACATTCGAACAGCAGGATTTGGGGGGCCCGGTCCACGTTCAATATCCTTCCTCGACCTGGGCCGTCACGAGGATCAGCGTGGTCAGGCGTTCAGAGGCGGCGCTGTCCTTGCCGCCAGCCAGCAGCGGCATCCCGGGCGCAAGCCGCTGGCGGTCATGCTGGTCCTGCTTGCGATCGAAGCCCGAGACGATCATGGGCTGGCCTGGCCGCAATTCGATCTGCTGCACGGTGCCGCTGCCGTCGATGGTGATCTGCTGAACCTGCACCTGGTTGGCGTTCTCGCCGAAGGTGATGGTCTTCAGGGGTTGCGCCACGGCGTTGTCGTAGGCGATGGACAACAGGATCTGGCCGTCTTCCTGGATGTCCGGCAACAGCGTCAGGAAGGAGCCGACCGTTTCCTCTTTCTGGCTGATGGAAACGGCGGGCAGCGAACCGTTGGCCCCGCTGGACGTCATGCCAGGAACTGCCGTGCTCTGCACGCGGTCGATGTAGGAAAACGTGGTCCGGACGGCATGCGTGACAGGCCGGCGATTCAAGGTGAGTACCGGGATCTTGCTGTGCCGCACGACCGACCCCATGGCGCTGAGCGCGGAGACAAGCGCTTGTGACCCTTGGAAGGGGCCCTTGCCGGCGGCGGCCTGGAAGATTCCGGCACCGGCGCCGGGCGCACCGCCGGGCACCGCAAGCCCAGCGGTTGCACTGGCGGCGGCATACAGGGCGCTCCA
The DNA here is from genome assembly GCF_039673305.1 of Achromobacter spanius. GTDB lineage: Bacteria > Pseudomonadota > Gammaproteobacteria > Burkholderiales > Burkholderiaceae_B > Achromobacter > Achromobacter spanius_F. The sequence goes on along the minus strand of NZ_JBDJLJ010000013.1, from coordinate 15,556 downwards.
GTCGATTCCCGCCGAGGCCTCGTGATTGGCAATGAGCGTGATTTCCTCGAATACCAGGCGAACCCGGCGGGTCATCGCCTTGTTCTCGCGTTCGAGGTAGCGCGCGACCCGTTCCAGGGCATCCGGCGTGTCGGTGACGACCAATGTCGCCGCGCCATCGACCGGCTCCGCGATGACGCCGGAACGGGTCAGGAAAGGCAGGACATTGGCGCGCAGGATGGCCAACGCCTTGTGCTCGCCCGCGGACAAGGAGGTCGTGGACGTGCTTTCGAAGCCCTCGCCTTCGGCGCTGCCCGAACGACCGAGCCTCACGTCGACCTTGCTGGCCAGCGACAGCGCGCGCAGATCGAACACCCGCGTTTCGGTGCGGTAGAACTCGATCGCATTGTGCTCGTAGCGCCAATGGATCGAGAAGCGTGCAGCCAGCGCATCCAGCAAGTCCGCCAGGGGCTGGGGACCCGCGCGCACCTCGATGCGCGCGGGCGCGGCGAGAGCGAGCGAACCGCTGATGGCCAAGCGGGGCAGGAACAGGTCCTGAGGCAGCAGCGCATCGGGACGAACCCGCACCGGGATCCCGGTCGCGGCGGTCAGCCGCTGGGCCAGCATGGGGAGGTCTGCGTCGTCGGCCAGCAACAGGGTGGTCTGCACGTTCTCGCGCAACGCGGGTGGGAGCAGGACCTCGCGCGCCAGGGGCTGCGGCTTGCCCGCCAGCCATGGCGTGGCCACCTCTTGCGCGGTGATGCGCGCCTGGCGGTCGGACAGGCCATCGGCAAAGGCCTGATGGCGGGCGGCGGCATCGGCATGCCTGCTATTTGCAGCCTGGCGCATGTCGGAAACCTGCTGCGATACCGAGCAACCGCCAAGAACGCAGGACAGCGTGGCGAAGAGAACCAGTCTGGAGTTCATGCTGCCGCTCCTTGCGCCGCCGCGCGCGAACACGATTGGGCAAGGGGCACGACGCGCAGGACGCGATTGCCATAGAAGCAAGGTTGGAGCGGCCTGTCGGCCAGTTCCGTGGCGCCCAGCAATTCGCGCACCGCGGATTTGAAGTCGCCGGAGAACTCGGCGGTTGCCGACAATGGAATATCCACGTCCACGGCCCAATGCTGCGGCTGGAAGGTCCAACCCGCTGCGTCCGCCCACCGCGCCAGCACGGCTCGCAGCGTGGCGTCAGGCGGCGCCGCGCGGAACGGGGAAGTCCGTGCGGCAGCAGGCGCATCCAGGCGGGAGAGATCTTCGGGGGGCTTGCGCGCAAGCAGACCTGACGCGGCCAGGGCGCCCACGGCAGGCGGCGCCGGGAACTCGGATGGCGTGCCGGACTGCGCCGAGACGGCCGGCATTCGGTGCGCGGCGTCCGGTTCACTGGCGGCCGATTCCGGCAAGCGCAATTCGGCCCCTCGTCCCTGCGCCGAGGCCGCGGAGACCGCATCGGCCGATTGCGCCCGCTGCGCCCTGGCGGTCAGCCTTCCGCCGCGAAAAGACAGGCCTTTCCATGCGCCGGCGACCACGACATAGGGATCGCGCCGCACATACGGCAAGGCGCGTTCGCCATCGCTGCCCATGCCGAATATGGCAGGCAGGGGCTGCCCCGGCAGGAACTGCAGCCAGGTTTCGCGGCCGTCATCGAAGACCTGCAAAGGCGCGACGGCGGGATCGCCGGAAAGCTGCCAGTCAAAACGGAAGCCCTGCGCGGACGGCCCCGCCGACTGCCACGAGGAACCGCCCGGGCCCTGGCCCGACCATGAACACGCGCCGAGACAGGACAGCCCGGCCGCCAGGAAGAAGATTCGTACCATGCCTCACCGCGAGCAAAAGGCGCATCGGAAGCGACGCGCATGAGAGGCATGGTGGCTGAGCGCTCGCGGCGCCGCCAGACTGGCATATACGCGTGAATGGATTGATCCACCCTGTCCGCGTCAGGCTCGCGCACAAAAAAAACCCGGTCCGTGAAGACCGGGTTTTCGCGCGCCGGGCGCGACGTCCGCGTCAGCGGGGCGGCGCCTTTACGGGGCGATCAGCGCTGGGCGGCAATGCTGCGCGCCTGCGAGGCGGCATTGTTCAAGGCTGCAACGGGCGGCACCTTGCCTTCGAAGGCATCGGTGAGTTCCTTGTTGAGCACGGGCTCGATGCGCTCGTAGTTGGCCATGCGGAAGCCGCGGCTGGTGTTGACGGGCTTGGCGCTCATCGAGGCGATCAGTGTCTGGGCGCCCGGAATCTTGCTGTAGAACGACACGTCGGAGGCGCGGAACGCGGCCTCGGTCAGGGGCAGATAGCCCGTGCGCTGGTGCCATTCGGCGGCGATGACCGGCTTGGACAGCCAGGCCAGGAACTGTGCCGTGGCCTTTTCCTGCGCCTGGGGATGGCCCTCAAGCGCCCACAGCGCGGAACCGCTGACGAACGGCTTGCCGCCTTCCTTGGTGGCCTGCTCGTAGTAAGGCAGCGGAGCCACGCCGAAGGCGAGCGACTTCGTGGCCAGGAACTGTCCGAAGGCGCCCGAATTGGCCGTCAGCACCGCGCATTCGCCCTTGGCGAACAGCTTGTCGCTGGCGTTGTCGCCCGAGTACGCCGTGAACAGCAGCGAACGCTTCCAGCTGACCATCAGCGAGATGTGGCGCATGTAGAGCGTGTCGAACTGCATGGCGGCCGCGGCGGACTTCTTGGTGACCGCGTCCAGGCCGTTGTTGTTGCTGGTGAACGACTGGTTGTTGATCGGGGCCAGGTTCTCGAGGTGGACCGCGACCTGGTCGCTGGACGCGTACGGGCAGTCGATGTCGGCCACGTCGCGCAGCTTGAGCAGTTCGGCCTGCAGGGCGGTCCAGGTGCGGGCAGGCTTGTTCGGATCAAGCCCGGCCTTCTTGTAGGCGGCGGTGTTGTAGAACATCACCGGCACTTCGGCCATCCAGGGGAACGCAAGGATGCGGCCCTTGCTGTCGCGCGTGAAGCTGCTGGTGGAGGGAATGAACCAGTTCAAGTCCTTGATCGGATACTTGGCCAGCAATTCGTACAGCGGCAGCACCGCCTTGTGCTGGGCAACGACTTCGGGAGAGTGGTTGTCGGGGAGCTGCAGCAGGTTCGGGCCCTTCTTGGCCTTTACGGCGGACACCGCTTCCTGCTCGAGCGCGGAGGACGACGCAAAGCCGCGCAGCGTGACGCGGACATCGTCCTGTTCCTTGTTGTACTGCTTGGCCAGCTTTTCGAATTCGGCCTTGTTTGCGTCGGTCAGCGTATGCCAGACCTGTATCTCCACGGCCGCGGCGTTGGCCGCGCCGGCCATCGCCATCGCAGCGCCAAACACCCATGCGCGCCGGCTGGCGAACATCGCGCGGGCAACGCCCGCCAATTGCAGTTTCTTCATAGGTTCACAGACCAAGAAAAGGGAATTCCGGTTCTGGCCGCCGTCCACTGAGCAGATCGGCCAAAGCCCGGCCCGAGCCAACACCCATCGTCCAGCCAAGCGTACCGTGTCCTGTATTGATATACAAATTGGGAATACGGCTGCGGCCAATGATGGGCACGTTCGAGGGAGTGGACGGGCGCAGGCCCGACCAATAGCTGACGCGCTCGAAATCGAGCGCGTCGGGAAACAATTCTTTTGCCAGCCGCGTCAGGGCTTCGCAGCGGCTGGTGTTCAGACCGCGGGAATAGCCGGACAGTTCCGCGGTGCCGGCCATGCGCAGGCGGTCGCCCAGGCGCGAGAACACGATTTTATGGCTGCTGTCGGTCAGGCTGACAGTGGGGGTCGCACCCGGATTAAGCACCGGGAAGGTCGCGGAATAGCCCTTGGCCGGATACACGTTGCACGGTATGCCCAGGGGCCGCAGCAGCATGGGACTGAAGCTGCCCATCGCCACGACGTAGGCGTCAGCCGACAGCGTCGCGTACTGCCCGTCGGGCTGGATGAGTTCGACGCCTTGCACGGCGCCGCCCGTGGTCAGCAGGCGCGTCGCGCGGGTGCTGTAGCGGAACTCGACGCCGGCACGCGCGCAGTGCTCGGCCAGCGCCACGGTGAAAAGGTGCACGTCCCCGCTTTCGTCCTCGGGGGTGTAGTCGCCCCCGACGATGGTTTTCCGATGCGGCGCCAGCGCCGGTTCGATTGCGATGACTTCGTCGGCCGACACGACACGGCGCTCGACGCCGAAGTCGCGCATCAGGCCGGCGGCGCGCTGGGAATTTTCGAATTCGTGGGGATCGCGGTAGAAATTCAGGATGCCGCGTTCAAGGTGGTCGTACTGGATGCCCAGTTCGGCGCGCATGCCGCGCAGCGTGGAGCGGCTGTATTCGGCCATGCGGACCATGGCGCGGATGTTCGGCGCCAGGCGGCTGGGCAGGCATTCGCGCAGGAACGCCAGGCCCCACATCCATTGCCGCCAATCCAGTTGCGGACGAAACAGCAGCGGCGCGTCGTCGCGGAACATCCATTTCAGCAGTTTGAGGGGCGCCTGGGGGTTGGCCCAGGGCTCTGCATAGGACACGGAGATCTGCGCGCCATTGGCCAGGCTGGTTTCCTGGGCGGGACCGGTGCAGCGGTCTATGACCACGACGTCATGACCCGCCTGGCTTAGCCACCAGGCGCTGGAGATGCCGATAATGCCGCTACCCAATACCGCTACTTTCATGCCCGCATCGCTCCTTGCAAGCCAGTTCCGTGCGCGGACCCGATGTCCGCGCCCCCTGGCAAGCCGCTGCCAAAGCAGTTTACCCCGCTGCTTTGCCGCCGACTAAGTACAGAAACCTCATATTACTCAAGACGCGGCCTTCGCCAGATCGGCCTCGGAGGTGAATGCGTCCGCATAGAACTCTTCCGCCGGCAGGCCGTTCTGCGCGCTGAACTCGCGCCGCGCGGCATCCACCATCAGGGGCGTGCCGCAGGCGTAGACCTGGTGGCCGGACATGTCGGCGATATCGCTCATGACGGCTTCGTGGACAAAGCCGGTCCGGCCGGTCCAGCCGTCTTCCTGCAGCGCGTTGGACACCACGGGGACATAACTGAAGCCGGGCAGGAGTCCGGCCCAGGATTGCGCCAGCGCATCCATATAGAGGTCCTGCGGACGGCGGCCCCCCCAGTACAGCGTGACGGGACGGGCGATGTTCTTGTGGATCATGTGCTCCACGATGGCCTTGACCGGCGCGAAACCCGTGCCGCTGGCCAGCAGCACGATGGGCTTGTCGCTGTCTTCGCGCAGGAAGAACGACCCGAACGGCCCTTCCAGGCGCAGGATCTCGCGCTCTTTCATCTGCGTGTCGCCGGCGCCGAAGACATGGTCGGTGAACAGGCCGCCGGGCATGTGGCGGATATGCAGCTCCAGCGGGCTGCCGGTGTGCGGCGCGCCCGCCATGGAATAGCTGCGGCGGCGGCCGTCTTTCAAGATGACTTCGATATATTGCCCCGCGTAGTAGCGGAACTGCTCGGACGCCGGCAGCTGCAGCTTGAGCACCGTGACGTCGGGCGCCACGCGCTCCATCGTCTGCACGCGCGACGGCAGCTTGCGGATCTGGATGTCGCTGGCCAGCCGGACCTCGGTGGACTCGACCACCAGGTCGGATTCGGGCCGCGCCTGGCAGAACAGCGTGTAGCCGTCGGCCAGTTCTTCCGGCGACAGGATCTGCGCGGGATACTGGCCGGCGTCGAACTCCCCGGACACCACTTTGCCCTTGCAGGTGGAGCACGCGCCGTTGCGACAGCTGTAGGGCAGCACGATGCCGGCCGCCAGCGCGGCGTCGAGCACGGTCTGGCCGGGCTCGACCGGGAATTGATGCTTGCTGGGTTGGATGATGACCTGGAAGCTCATGATGAAACGGTTCAGAGGCGACGAAGCGCTATCCGGCCTGGATGGCGCTCCGCCCGGCCCGGCGTCAAGCCGGGAACTTGCGGATTTCCTTGACGCGGTTCGCGTCGTCCACCAGCACCACCTGCGGCTTGTGCGTGGCCGAATCAGCTTCGGACATGGGGCCGTACGTGCAGATGATCAGCAGATCGCCCACCTGGGCGCGGCGTGCGGCCGCCCCGTTCAGGGAGATGGCGCCGCTGCCGCGCGCAGCCTTGATGATGTAGGTGTCGAAGCGTTCGCCATTGGTGACGTTGTAGAGTTCGATGCGTTCGAACTCGCGCATGCCGGCAGCGTCCAGCAGGTCTTCGTCGATGCCGCAAGATCCTTCGTAGTGGAGGTCGGCTTCGGTGACCGTGACGCGGTGCAGCTTTGCCCGCAGCATGATGCGTTGCATAAAATTTCCTGGTTTCGCGGCCCGGCACGCGAAGTGTTGCTAGAGTTGATGCCCGGCATCCGGTATTGCCGTCGAAAGCCGGTATTCTATAATTTTTGCCGCAACGGGACGGCCCGTTGCTGCGCGCAGTCAAATGGCTGCCGCCTTTTCCGGGGACGACCCCTATTTATGCCGGCGCCCCGCCGGCAATGCAATCGTAGGAGTCGTGCATGACCTGGATCATCCTGGTACTGGCTGGCCTGTTCGAAATCTTCTGGGCCGTCGGCCTGAAATACACCCATGGGTTCACCCGGCTGTGGCCGTCCCTCGTTACCGCGGGCGGCATGATCATCAGCTTCTGGCTGCTTGCCGTGGCCATGAAATCCCTGCCGCTGGGCACCGCCTACGCCGTGTGGGTAGGCATCGGCACGGTCGGGGCCTTCGTGGCCGGCATCGTGCTGTTCGGGGAATCGACCAGCTGGATGCGCATCGCCAGCGTCGCCTTCATCGTGCTGGGCCTGGTCGGCCTGAAGCTGTCTTCGGCGTAACGCCGGCGGGCGGCGCGTCAGAAATCCAGTTCGATGTCGACTGCGTCGCCCACCTTCAGGCGCGCGCCCGCCGGCGCGTCCAGGATCGCGTTCTGGCCGAACACCACGCCGATTTCCAGGTTGCGGTAGCCCGCCAGCGTGCGGCCCGGCTCGTCGTACTGCCTGGCGGTGCGCTGGTCGATGTCCGGGATCGAGCAGCGGGTGCAGGGCTTGACGAACGCCATGCGCACGTCCGACGCCGTGATCATGGCGGTGTGGTCTTCCTCGAAGGGCTCCCATTCGCCCTCCACGACGATGTTGGGGCGGAAGCGGTCCATCGGCACCGGCGACGCGCCCTTGGCCTGCAGGCGGGTGTTCAGGTCGTCCAGCGATGCCTGGTTGGCCACCAGCAGCGGAAAGCCGTCGGCAAAGCCGAAACAGTGTTCGCCCACGAAGGCATCGGCCAGGTCGGGATGCGCATCGACCCACCGCGAGACCCAGTCGGGCTTGGCATTGCGGCGCGCCGCGCCATCCACCTTGAGCAGACGGCACGGCGTCTTGAGATAGTCCGTCAGCCATTGCGCCGCGGCCGCGTTTTCGCTGCGGGCGGCAATGGTGTCGCTCCAGACGCCCACGGTCTGCGTCTGCGGCTGCAGGCCCGAACCGTCCAGCGCGACGTCCAGGTCCGCCATGCCGGGCGCGGACAGGCGCAGCGCGTCGGGAGTGAGCGCCGTGCGGATCAGCGCCATGGCCGGCCACTGCCGCTGGGTCATGAACACGCCGTCGGCATCGACCACCATCCAGCGGCGGTCATGCGCGAGGCCCGCGCGGTCGATCGGCGATTCGGTCAGGTCGATGCCCGCACAGGATTTGACGGGATAGATATGCAGGCTGAGGATACGGGCGGACATGGCGGCGAAGGCTCAACGGGTTGCGGATGCCGCAGAGAATACAAGAAATGCGGCCCGGTGGCGCACCCGACACAGAGCGAAAAAAAGCCCGGGACCGGGCCCGGGCTTGGCGTGGACGGCTTGCCGGCTCAACCGCCGACCAGCTTCAGGGCGTCCAGCGGCGTAACCGCCTTGAAGCCCTTGCGCGTCGCGATGTGCTCGGGACGCGGCGTCAGCCCGTACTTGGGCGGGTTCAAGGTGTTCTCCATGCTGTTGTAGACCATGAAGACATTGGCGCGCGGCCACGGCGAAATATTGCTGTTCGAGCCGTGCATCGTATTGCAGTCGAAGAACACCACCGAGCCGGCCTTGGCCGTCATCGAGCGGATGCCGCCCTGCTCCACCAGCAATTGCAGGCTGACGGGATCCGGCACCCCGTATTCCTGCTTCTTCAGCGATTGCTTGTAGTGCTCGTTGGGCGTCTCGCCGACGCACGAGATGAACTGGCGGTGGGACCCCGGCACCAGCATCAGCGGACCGTTGCACTCGTTGTTGTCGGTCAGCAGCACCGAGCAACTGAGCGCGCGCATCGAGGGCATGCCGTCCTCGACGTGCCACGTTTCAAAGTCGGAGTGCCAGTAGAACTCCTTGCCCTTGAAGCCGGGCTTCATGTTGGCGCGCGACTGATGGATATAGACTTCGGAGCCGAGGATCTGACGCGCCACATTGACCAGCCGGGGGTCGCGCACCAGGCGCGCCAGCATGGGATTGAGCACGTGCACCATGAAGATGGACCGCACGGCGTTGCTGCCGGGTTCCGTGATGGACTCTTCGCGGCGCACGATGGACGGGTCGCGCGTCATGCGCTCGACCTCGGCCGACAGCGCGCGGACTTCGGCTTCCGTGAACAGGTCTTCCAGCAGCAGAAAGCCGTCGCGATCGTACTGGCCGACCTGATCCGTGGTCAGGGCGCCGGCGTACTTGCCGTCCTCGTAGACCACGGGATCCTGGCGGGAAATGATGGCGGAACTGCGATCCGTACGGGAGGCGTACGGATCCTGCGCGGGTGAGATCATGCGAACCTCCTTGTTTCAGGCCGCGACGGCGTCGGGCAGCGCGTAGACACCTTCCTTGTCGTGCACTTCCTGGCCGGTCAGCGGCGGATTGAAGACGCAGATGACGCGCAGCGGCTCCTTGCCGCCGCACAGCCAGTGCTCGTCGTGTTCGTTCAGCGCGTAGACCACGCCGGGGCCCAGGTCGTACTTCTTGCCGTCGGCGATCGTTTCGATCGAACCGTCGCCTTCGATGCACCACACCGCCTCAAGATGGTTCTTGTAGTGGATGTGGGTGCGGCCGCCCGGGAAAATGGTGGTTTCGTGGAACGAAAAACCCATGCCGTCCTTCTTCAGCAGCACGCGGCGGCTGACCCAGGTGTCGGTGCGGACTTCGTCGGCGGTGCCGATCACATCTTTGACATTGCGTACGATCATTGACGTTTTCCTCCAAATTTCAGGATGCGGGCAGACTGCCCCTCATCGGCCAGCGCTTCAGCCACGCTGGCCTCGATCAGATCCAGGCCCTTGGCCAACAGGTCTTCCTCGATCGTCAGCGCGGGCAGCAGCTTGAGCACTTCGTCATGCGCGCCCGAGGTTTCGATCACGACGCCCTTCTTGAAGGCGCACTGGGCGATGCGGTTGGCCAGCGCCGGGGTGGTGTTGGACACCAGCCCCTGGATCAGGCCGCGGCCGCGCGCCGACAGGCCGGCGTTGGGATAGCTGTGGACCAGGTTCTCGAGCCAGTCCCCGACCAGGCGCTCCTTGCGCTGGATGTCGGCGGTGAAGGCGGCGTTGGTCCAGTAGGTTTCCAGCGCCTGGGTCGCGGTGACGAACGCCAGGTTGTTGCCGCGGAAGGTGCCGCTGTGGGCGCCGGGCTTCCAGATGTCCAGCTCGGGCTTCATCAGCACCAGCGACATCGGCAGGCCGAATCCGGATAGCGACTTGGACAGCGTGATGATGTCCGGGCGGATGCCGGCGGTCTCGAAGCTGAAGAACGTGCCCGTGCGGCCGCAGCCGACCTGGATGTCGTCCACGATCAGCAGCATGTCGTGGCGCTTGCACAGCTTTTCCAGTTCCTTGAGCCAGCGCAGCGTCGCGACGTTGACGCCGCCCTCGCCCTGCACCGTTTCAACGATGACGGCGGCCGGCTTGTCCATGCCGCTGCTCGGATCCTCCAGCATGCGTTCCAGGTAGGACATCGTGTCCACGTCCGGGCCGAAGTAGCCGTCGTAGGGCATGAACGTCGTGTTGCCCAGCGCGTAGCCGGCGGCGTCGCGGAACTTCATGTTGGCCGTCGCGGCAAGCGAGCCGCCGCTGACGCCGTGGAAGCCGTGCGTGAACGAAATCACGTTGGGACGCCCCTTCACCTGGCGCGCGATCTTCAGCGCGGCTTCGACGGCATTGGTGCCGGTGGGGCCGGTGAACTGCAGGGTGTACTGCCAGTTGCGCGGCTTGAGCAGCACGCGATCCACCGTCTCCAGGAAACGCTTCTTCGCGCTGGTGGCCATGTCCAGGCCATGGACGACGCCGTCCGCCTGCACATACTCCAGCAGCTTTTCCTTGAGAACAGGATTGTTGTGGCCATAGTTCAGCGTGCCTGCGCCGCTGAAAAAGTCGATGTACTCGGTGCCCTCTTCATCGATGAGCGTCGAGCCGCGGGCCTGGTTGAATATCACGGGAAACGACCGGATGTAGCCCCGCACTTCCGACTCCATACGGTCAAAGATTTTCAAGTCCATGATTAATCCTCCCTTTTCATCTCATAAATTGACGGACGGCCAGATCCCCTCCGGGTGCGCCAGGCGCATCCGGATCGGTGTGAACCATCCCGGTAATTCGATAAGTCCCTCGGACCTGCGCCGCCCCTACGGGGACGGCAAGGCCAGCGGGCCTATCCTTAACAACATCTCGTCGTCATGGTCCGCGCCGCCGAACAATTGCCGGTCGAAGAACGGCTGTTCGGAAACGTGGGCGCCCATTTCTCCGGCCAGGCCGGCGAAGGTGCGGCGCGAAGCCTGGTTGTCAGGCCCCACCGTGGTTTCAAGATAGCGGACATGCGCCAGGCCCTTGCGCTGCAAGAGTTCCCGGAGCATGGCGCGGCCGAGTCGATGGCCGCGAGCGCGGGCGTGCACCGCGACCTGCCAGACGAACAGCACGTCTGGGCGGGACGGGTCCACATAAGCGGAGATAAAACCGTTGATGCGTCCTCCGGCGCTTTCAGCCAGGACGCAGGTGTCGCGAAAGTGCTCGCTCAGGAGCAGGTACGCGTAGAGGGAATTCAGGTCGAGCGGCGGGCACTCGGAAATGAGGCGGTGGATGGCGGCGCCGTCTTTGCGGTCGGGCAGACGCATGGTGTGGGTCTGCGCGCTGACCGCCGGCGCCACGGCACTTGAGAGTATTGGGGTGTCCAGTTCGTTTTTCTTCATGCGACGATTCCTGATTCTGGGGGTGCCCCGCCCGTGGGCACTTCAAGGATGGGCGACGACACATCGCCATGCGTGTCGACTGCGGCCTGGCCATCCTGTTCCATGAGCGTCACGATGCGCTCCAGGGACAGCGTGATGGTGGCCTGTTCCAATTCCGGCAAGGCATTGAGCGCGTCGGCCAGATGCTTTTGCAGCGGCGACGGCGCGCCTTGCGCCAATTCCCGACCCACGTCCGTGGCGGTGACGAACACGATGCGGCGATCCTCGCGGCCGCGCTCGCGGCGGATCAAGCCCTTGTCTTCCAGGCGATCCAGGATGCCGACCACGGTGCTGGGACTGACGTGCATCTCGCGGCTGATGGCCGTGGCGGTCATCGGCCCATTGCTGATCACCGTGCGCAGGCACATCAGTTGCGGCGCGGTGATATGGCTAACCGCGGACAACTGGCGCGAGTGCAGCGCGATCGAACGCGTGATGCGGCGCAGGGCTCGCAAGATGCGCAGGTCGTACTGCTGTGAAGAATCGGATTTCGCGGCGTCAGTCATGGTTGCGGGTGATTCGGTCAAATTCATTTCTACACGAATGATATGCGCCCAATTTATTCGAGTCAAACAAAAATGGCCCGCACGATGTAAATAAATGAACGCGGATTTGCCGAGGATGACGGCAACATGACCGGACTTCGCATCGGCGACAGGGAATGCCGCGACCCGATATGCGTCGTGCCAACTGGGGGAAGCCCCTATAAAAAACATATGTTTTTCTTAAGATCAATTATTTATCATATGTTTTTTAGCTGTTTCCTCGACCGCCATGCCGCTGCCTTCCGCCCTACTGCTAACCCTGCAGGAAAAACTGGAGCAATTGCCTCCGGAATTGCAGCGCGCGGCGCATTGGGTCGTGGCACATCCGGCTGAAGTCGGGCTGTGGTCGATGCGGCGGCAGGCGCAGGCGTTGGGCGTGGCGCCCGCCACCATGCTGCGGCTGGCGCGCGCGGTCGGCTACGCCAGCTACGAGGATTTCCGCCAACCCTTCCAGGAGGCGCTGGCCGGACAAGGCCAACCGGGACTGCGCGACCGCGCCGCCGCCTTGCAGGCCGCGGCGGGCGAACCCGTCGCCCCCGGCCACGACGTCCTGACCGACTACCAGATCCAAGCCATGGCCTCGGTATGCCAGCTGAATCCGGCCACCGCCTTCGACGCGGCCGTGCAGACGCTGCTCGAGGCGCGGCAGGTCGGTTTCCTGGGTACGCGTTCGGCCTTCGGCATCGCGTTCCAGATGCGCTACGCCTACCAGCTTGTCCGCCGCAACAGCGTCCTGATCGACGGCATGGGCGGCGCCCCCGCCGAGCAGGCGGACAACCTGGGCGCTGGCGACGCGCTGATCGTGATATCGCAGGCGCCCTACCCGACCGCCACGGTCCAGCTGGCGCGCCAGGCCGCGCAGCGCGGCGTGGCGCTAGTCGCCCTGACCGACGATCCGCTGTCGCCGCTGGCCGTCGAAGCCCGCCACACGCTGCGCTTCGCGCCGCCCGACCGCGACGGCGTGCAGGCCAGCCCCGCGCGCCAGGGACCGGGATCGTTCTTCCACACCACCGCAGGCCTCCTGGGCCTGGCCGAACACCTGATCGCCCGCCTGACGGCGCGCGGCGGCGATGAGGTGCTCAACCGCCTGACCGAAGTGGAGCAGCGCCTGCGCGCCGACAACGTCTATTGGACCGGCGCCAGCGCGCGCCGGCCGGGCTGAGGCCGCCGCGCCTTTGTCTTCACCCCTATTTCACGGAAACAGCAGCATGAGCCAGACACACGTCCTGCATCGTTCTCTTCGCCACACGCCCCCGGTCGCCGTCGGCGGCCAGGGCGTATGGGTCCACGACAGCGCCGGCCGCGCCTACCTCGACGGCTCGGGCGGCGCCGCCGTCTCCTGCCTGGGGCACAACCACCCGGACATCCAGGCGGCCATGCATGCGCAGATCGACGCGCTGGCCTATGCCCACACCAGCTTTTTCACCACCGAAGTCGCCGAACAGCTGGCCGACCGGCTGGTGGCCGACGCGCCGGCAGGCACGTCGCACGCCTACTTCGTATCCGGCGGATCCGAAGCGGTCGAGGCCGCCCTGAAGATGGCCCGGCAGTACTTCGTGGAAATCGGCCAGCCGCAGCGCCGCCACATCGTCGCGCGCCGGCAGAGCTATCACGGCAACACGCTGGGCGCGCTGGCGGTCGGCGGCAACGCCTGGCGCCGCGCCCAGTTCGCGCCGCTGCTGATCGAGGTGGAGCACGTTTCGCCTTGCTACGCCTACCGCGACCAGCGCGACGGCGAAAGCGCGGAACAGTACGGCGAGCGCCTGGCGCAGGAGCTGGAACAGACATTCGAGCGCCTGGGGCCCGACACGGTGATGGCCTTCGTCGCCGAGCCGGTGGTGGGCGCCACGTCGGGCGCCGTGACGGCGGTGCCCGGCTACTTCCGCCGCATCCGCGAAGTCTGCGACCGCCATGGCGTCCTGCTCATCGCCGACGAGGTCATGTGCGGCATGGGCCGCACCGGCACGCTGTATGCGGTGGAACAGGAAGGTATCGCCCCCGACCTCATCACCATCGCCAAGGGCCTGGGCGGCGGCTACCAGCCCATCGGCGCGGTAATGGCGCAGCAGCGCATCGTGGACGCCATGCAGCAGGGCAGCGGGTTCTTCCAGCACGGCCACACCTACCTTGGCCATGCCATCGCCTGCGCGGCGTCGCTGGCCGTGCAGGACGTAATCCGGCGCGACAACCTGCTTGAGCGCGTGCGCGCCCAGGGCGCGGGCCTGCGGCAGCGCCTGGAGCAGGCGCTGGGCGATCATCCCCACGTGGGCGACATCCGCGGGCGGGGCCTGTTCATGGGCGTCGAATTGGTGCGGGACCGCACGACCAAACAGACCTTCGACCCCGCCCTGACGCTGCACGCGCGGATCAAGCGCGAGGCCATGGCGCGGGGCCTGATGGTCTACCCGATGGGCGGCACCATCGACGGCCGCCAGGGCGACCACGTGCTGCTTGCGCCGCCCTTCATCATTTCCGACGACGAACTGGACCAACTGACAGAAAGGCTGGCCGGCGCCATCGACGCCGCGATAGCCCAGGCCGGCGGCTAAACGCCGCCTGCGCGCGCGAAGCCGGGATCCGCGCGCGCCGCCCGCCGACAGCGGGCACGTGATGATTCAGCACAGGGCGACCCGCGGCTCGCGGGGCTGCCAACCGCCGGCAAAGACCGGCAAATCACGGGGAAAAACCCCAAAAGGAGTTTGCATGACCACGTCCGTCAAACACACCTTGGGCCATCGCAATGCCTGGACGCTCGCCGCGGCGGGCCTGGCGACGGCATTGCTGTCCACGGCGCCGGCTCCGGCCGCCGCCCAGCAGAAGTTCGTGAGCATCGGCACGGGCGGCGTCACCGGCGTCTACTATGCCGCTGGCGGCGCCATCTGCCGCCTGGTCAACAAAGACCGCGCCACTCACGGCATCCGCTGCTCGGTCGAGTCGACCGGCGGCTCGGTTTTCAATGCCAACACCATCAAGGCCGGCGAGCTGGACCTGGGCGTCGTGCAGTCCGACGTCGGCTTCAACGCCTACAACGGCGAAGGCCAGTTCAAGCAGGCGGGGGCCTACCCGAAGCTGCGCTCGGTGTTCTCGATCCACCCGGAGCCGTTCACGGTGGTGGCGCGCAAGGAATCCAACGTCAAGGGCTTCGAGGACCTGAAGGGCAAGCGCTTCAACGTCGGCAATCCGGGCTCGGGCACGCGCGCCTCGATGGAGGAACTGCTGGCCACGATGGGCTGGACAATGAAGGACTTCTCGCTGGCTTCCGAATTGCGTCCCGACGAGCACGGCTCGGCGCTGTGCGACGGCAAGATCGACGGCTTCTTCTATGGCGTGGGCCACCCTTCCGCCAACATCCAGGACCCCACCACAAGCTGCGGCGCAAAGCTGGTGCCGCTGACCGGCCCGGCCGTCGACAAGCTGGTGGAGAAGTACCCGTACTACGCCCACGCCACGATTCCCGCCGGGCTGTATCCGGGCAATCCGTCCGAGACCAAGACGTACGGCGTCACCGCGACGTTCGTCACGTCGGCCGACGTGCCCGAGGCCACGGTCTACACGGTGGTCAAGGCCGTGTTCGACAACTTCGACGACTTCAAGAAGCTGCACCCCGCCTTCGCCAACCTGAAGGCGGCCGACATGGTGAAGAACGGCCTGTCGGCGCCGCTGCATCCGGGCGCCGAAAAGTACTTCAAGGAAAAGGGCCTGCTCTAAGGCTCGCCAGACCGGCCCTTGCGCAATCCGAGGCTGGCGCCTTGGCCTGCGCAAGGCAGCCGCTTCCCGCGCCTTGCGTGCGCGGGGGCACACCGCGCGCCGCCGCAGCGGCGCGCGCCACGAAACGCAGGGGAATTTCATGACAAAAGATTCGCACAAGCCGAC
>NZ_JBDJLJ010000012.1:0-149946 GCF_039673305.1 Achromobacter spanius | reverse complement strand
GGCCAGGTCGGCTAAGCGCCAGCCGCCGCCAGCAGGCCGATCAGCCTGCTTGCGGCGGAAATGAAAGCGGGACGGCGTTTGCACGCCGTCCCGCAACGCCTGCGGACGCAGGCGGTGTCGTCAGGTCTATCAGTCGGCCAGCAAGGCCGCCGCGAACTCGTCCGCCACGAAGGGCTGCAGGTCCTCAAGGCTTTCGCCCACGCCGATCCAGTACACCGGAATCGGGCGCACGCCCTGGCTGCCCGCGGCCACCGCGGCCAGCGTGCCGCCCTTGGCGGTGCCGTCCAGCTTGGTCACGACCAGGCCGGTCAGGTTGATGGCCGCATCGAAGGCGCGGATCTGCGCCAGCGCATTCTGGCCGGTGTTGCCGTCCACCACCAGCAGCACCTCGTGCGGCGCGGCCGCATCCGCCTTGCCGATGACGCGGCGGATCTTCTTCAGTTCTTCCATCAGGTGCAGCTGCGTCGGCAGGCGGCCGGCGGTATCCACCATCACCACGCCCATGCCGCGCGCGCGACCGGCGTTGACGGCGTCAAACGCCACGGCGGCCGGGTCGCCCCCGTCCTGCGAGATCACGCTGACGTTGTTGCGGCTGCCCCATTGCACCAGCTGTTCGCGCGCGGCCGCGCGGAACGTATCGCCCGCGGCCAACAATACGCTGGCGCCCTGGCGCTGGAACGTATGCGCCAGCTTGCCGATGGACGTGGTCTTGCCGGCGCCGTTCACGCCCGCGATCATGACCACCAGGGGCTGGGTGCGCTTGAGGTCGAAATCCCGTTCCAGCGGACGCAGGTGATCGGCCAGCAACTGCCGCAGCGCCACCTTCACCTTGGCCGGGTCTTCGATGCGTTCCTTCTTGACGCGCGCGCGCAGCGCGGTCAGCAGCTTCTCGGTGGCCTCCAGGCCCGCATCGGCCATAATGAGGGCCGATTCGAGCTCCTCGAACAGGTTCTCGTCGACCTTGACGCCGACGAAAATGCCGCCAATGCTCTGCCCCGTGCGGGACAAGCCCTGCTTCAGGCGCGACAGCCATGACGCTTTCTTGGGCGCCTCGGCGACCACCGGTTCCGGGGCCGGCGCGGCCACAGGCGCGGGGGCTGGAACGGGCGCCGCGGGTGCGGGTGCGGGTGCCAATGTGGGCGCCGGCGCAGGCATCGGAGCCGGCGCGGCCTGGCGGACCGGCTCGCTGACCACCGCGGCCGGCGCCGTGGGCGCGGCGACTGGGGCCGGGGCAGGAACGGGCGCAGGCGCCAGTTCGGGCGCTGGCGCGACCGGCGGTACGGCGGTCGCGGGAACCGGCGCAACGGGTTCTTGCGGGACGACGGGCGCAGGCGGCGGGATGACCGGAGCCGCAGCGGGCTCCACGGGCGCGACGGCGGCGTCGACGACCTCCGGCGGCGGCGCGGGCTGGGCCGGCGCGGCGGGCGGAGGGGATTTTTTCTTGAAGAAGCGGCTAAACATGGGTAACAAGTATATTCGTATCGTCGGGGGCCAATACAGGCGCACCCCCATCGCCGTGCCCGACGTGGAGACGCTGCGCCCCACGCCCGACCGGGTTCGCGAAACGCTGTTCAACTGGCTCAATCACCTGTGGGGCGGCGAATTCGCCGACAAGCAGGTGCTGGATTTGTTCGCCGGCAGCGGCGCCCTGGGGTTCGAGGCGGCCTCGCGCGGCGTGGCGCATGTGCAGATGGTCGAACGGGACAAGACCGCCGCGTCCGCACTGCGGACACTGCGCGACAAGCTCAAAGCCGACATGATACGCATCCATGTGGGCGATGCGATGCAGGTCGCCGAACGGATGGATGCGTCCCGCTTTGACCTCATCCTGTTGGACCCGCCCTTCGGACAGGGCTGGCTGCCGCGCCTGTGGCCCATTCTGCCGGGTATTCTGACCGATCATGGGCTAGTCTATGTCGAGGCGGAATCCGCCATCGAAGCGCCCGAAGGTTTCCAGATTCTGCGGCAGGACAAGGCAGGCGCGGTGCACTACCACCTTCTGGAATTTGCTGCATTGCGGAAATAGGTCAATAATCCGGGCTTCGGAGGATGGTGTACACCACTAATAACGGTACGGAGCTCGCATGATCATCGCTGTTTATCCCGGCACTTTCGACCCGCTGACCAGGGGCCACGAAGACCTGGTTCGCCGTGCAGCCACGCTTTTCGACAAAGTCGTGGTGGGTATCGCCATTAGCCGCAACAAAAAACCCTTCTTCAGCATCGACGAGCGCGTCGAGATCGCGCGCGAAGTGCTGGGCCACTACCCCAATGTGGAAGTGCAGAGCTTTGGCGGCCTGCTAAAGGACTTCGTGCGCGAACAGAACGGCCGCGTCATCGTGCGCGGCCTGCGCGCCGTGTCCGACTTCGAATACGAATTCCAGATGGCCGGCATGAACCGCCACCTGCTGCCCGACGTCGAAACGCTCTTCATGACGCCGTCGGACCAATACCAGTTCATCTCGGGCACCATCGTGCGCGAAATCGCCCAGTTGGGCGGCGACGTGAGCAAGTTCGTGTTTCCCTCGGTCGAGCGCTGGCTGCAGGAAAAAGCCAAGGAACGCCGCGAGCAATCCTGGCCGGGCTGAAACGCCCCGTCCGCAGCATCCCCGAAGGGCGCTCAGGCGCCCTTTTCGCGCTTTCCAGGCGGCGCCCGGCCGGCGCTACAATGACCGGGCCCCCTGCTTCACTCCGCTGCCCATCATGGCCCTGACCATCACCGAAGAATGCATCAATTGCGACGTCTGCGAGCCCCAGTGCCCGAACGACGCAATCTCCATGGGCGAGGACTACTACGTCATCGATCCGGACCGCTGCACGGAATGCGTGGGACATCACGACGAACCCCAGTGCAAGGTGGTCTGCCCGGTGGAATGCATCGAGCTGCATCCGCAGTGGAATGAAGGCCAGGAGCAGCTCATGGCCAAGTACCGCCGCTTGACCGGTGCCGCATGAGCGACGCCGCGCCGCCCAGCATCGACCTTCCCTCCGCCCCTCCCAACGCCCGCCGCGACCTGTCCGCGTCCGCGGTCGCCGCGGGGCTGGTCGCCGTCCTCGTCAGCTTCGGCGGAACCGCGGTGCTGATGGTGCAGGCGGGCCATGCCGCGGGTCTGGACGCCGCGCGCATCGGTTCCTGGATCGGCTCGCTGAGCCTGGTGCTGGGCCTGGGCGGCGCGTTCTACAGCCTGCGCACCGGCCTGCCCGTGGTCATGGCCTGGTCCACGCCCGGCGCGGCGCTGCTGGTCACCGCGCTGGCCGGCGTGCCCTTCAATGAAGCGGTCGGCGCCTTCGTGCTGGCGGCCGGCCTGACGCTGGCCTGCGGCCTGTTCGGCTGGATCGACCCCATCCTGCGCCGCATCCCCGGCGAAGTCGCCGCGGCCATGCTGGCCGGCGTGCTGCTCAACTTCGGCATGGGGATCTTCAGCAACATCGGCAAGCAGCCCGCGCTGGTGCTGGCCATGTGCGCGGCCTACCTGCTGTGCCGCCGCTGGGCGCCGCGCTACGCGGTGCTGGTGGTGATGGGCGTGGCCGTCGCCATGGCGGCCGCGCTCGGCCTGATGCAGGTGGACCAGCTGGACTGGCGCCTCACCGAATTCGTCTGGACCACGCCCGCCTTCAGCGCGCAGGCGGCGGTCAGCCTGGGCATTCCCCTGTTCGTCGTGGCCATGGCGTCGCAGAACCTGCCCGGCCTGGCCATCCTGCAGGCCGCGGGCTATCGCCCCCCGGCCTCGCGCCTGGTCGCCGCCACGGGCTTCCTGGGCCTCCTGGCCGCCCCCTTCGGCGCGCACAGCGTCACCATGGGCGCGATCAGCGCAGCCATCTGCACCGGCCCCGAAGCGCATCCCGATCCGGGCAAGCGCTACATCGCCGCCGCCACCTACGGCGTCAGCTATTTTGCGCTCAGCATCGTCGCGGGTGCGGTCGCGGTGTTCTTCCAGGCGCTGCCCGCCGCCTTGCTGGCCGCGCTGGCGGGCCTGGCGCTCCTGGGCACCATCATGGGCGGCATGGCAGCCGCCATGGCCAATCCGCAGCGGCGCGAAGCCGCGCTCATCACGCTGCTGGCCACCGCGTCGGGATTCAGTTTCTGGGGTATCGGATCGGCCTTCTGGGGCCTGGCGGCGGGCCTGCTGGCCCATGCCGCGTTCGAATTCAAGCGGACCCGCCCCGGCGCCTGAAAGGCGGGCGGGCCATTGGGCCCGTCAGGCTGGCCACACGGCCACGGGCGTCTCGGGGTGCACCTTCATGATGCGGCAAGGCACCTGCACGAAATTGGATATCCAGGCCGCCGCCAGTTCGCCTTCGTCGACCACGTCGATGACCTGTTCGCCCACCTTCATGCTGTAGCGCACGCTGTCGTCGTCTTCGATGACGTCCAGCGGAATATCCATGCGCAGCATGCCCGGCGCCTTCAGCACCAGATAGCCCAGGCGCAGTTCGACGGAAACCTCGGCAAGCCTGGGGCAGAGTTCGCGGTTGAGCCACTGCCCGGAGTCATTGGCGATCAGCCACTGGCGGTGATAGCCGGCGGCGTTGGCCTGCGCCGTGACGCCGCATTCCGCGATGGGCTGGAAGTGGTCGGTGCTCATTTGCCCAGCAGTCCCTTCAAGGCCTTGTCCACGGCCGCGCCGCTCTTGCCCTTGCCGGAGACCGCTTCCTTCAGCTTGTTTTCCAGGCTGCGCTTGAGGATGCCGCCGATGGCGTCCTTCCAGAGCAGCGTGTAGGTGGGCTTTTCGAAGGGGCCCTTGAGGTGGACCGGGATGGTCACGTCCTTCAGGTCGATCAGCTCCTTGCCTGCGGGATCGGCGGCCGGATTGACGACGCGCGCGCGCGCCACCAGGTCCAGTTCGCTCTTGACGAAGTCGATCGTGGCCGGATCGCCCTGGGTCACGCGCAGCAGCGGCGACACGAAATTCAGGCGCTTCACGGTGGCCACGCCCTTGGCGATGGCCAGGTCGGCGTCCAGTTCGGAGAATTCCGTGCGCTTGCTGGTATCCGCGGCGACGGTCTCGTTTTGCGATTCCGGCGAGAACGTGGCCTTCAGGTCGCGCAGCGTCTGGGTCAGGTCGATGCCCTTGACCGCGCCATCGCGCAGCCGCAACTGCATGGTGCCGCCCAGGCCGCTCTTCATGGCATAGGCATTGGCACCGGCGGTCTTCAGGTCCAGCGCGAGGCTGCCCGTGCCGCTGAGCACATTCTGCTGCGCCAGGTCCACCAGCAGGGGTTCGATCGCAATGCCTGCCAGCGACATCTTGGTGGCGACCTGGTTGCCTTGCGCCGCATCCACAGACAGGGCGCCCGCCAGCTTGCCGCCGTACAGGCCGGCCGTCAGGCTGGAGATTTCCAGCTTGCCCTTGTCCAGCTTCACCGCGGCAGAGACCTCGTCGGCCTTCAGGCCGCGCACGACCAGCTTGCCGACCTTCAGCGTGCCGTCCACGCTGGGGCCGACCAGCGCCGACAGGTTGATCGTATCGTCGGGCGGGGCGGCCGGGGCCGGCTGCGCCGGCTTGCTTTCGTCCTTCTTGCCGTCGGCCGGCGGCTTGGGCGGCGCGGCGGTCACCGGCGGCACCAGCTTGTCCAGGTCCAGCGTATCCACGGCCAGGGCGAACTTCACCAGCGGCGAGCCCGAGAGCTTCGTGATGTCGGCGCTGAGGTCGAACTTGCCGCCTTCCAGCACCGCGTTAATCTTGCTGGTGGCCTGGTCTTTCAGCAGGTCGACCGACAGGCTACCGATGACGGGAATCTGCAGGCTGCCCTTGGGCAGGCCCGGATCGGTGATGTTCACATCGCCACGCAACCCCGACAGGCCGCCACGGCGCTCCAACAGGTTCAGGCTGAGGGGCGAGGCGAAGTTCAGCTTCACCACGCGCTCGCCATTCTTGGACGTGCTGTCCAGCTTGGCTTCCTTGATGTCGAGTTCGCCGGCGTTGCCGCTGATGCCGTTCAGGCCAAAGCTGGCGTCCAGGCCGCTGATGCGCACGCGGCCGGTCAGGGCCTCGCCGGTGGCCGACGCGGGAGAAATATTGAGCGCGGGCGCATCCACGGCAAGCTCGAACGGGCCGTCGGCCACGCCGCCCTTGGCGCGGACGGCAAGCTTTTCGATCTGGAGCTGGCTCTTGTGCGGATCGATCGCCAGCTTGGGGATAGCTACGCTGGCGTCCACATTGGTGGCGCGCGCGGCGGGATCGGTGACGTCGCCCTGGAATACGAGTTCCAGGCCAGCCACGTCCAGCGCCGACTTCCGGCCGTTGAACGCCAGGTTGCCGCGCACCGCCAGGCTCTTGGCCTCGGCGCCCGGCAGCTTGCCGTCCATGCGCAGGTCCAGCTTTTGTGCGGCGTAGCGCTTGGCGGAGGGATCCAGCGTCAGCAGCGCCTGGCCGGTCAGGTTGGCGTCCACGCGGGGATTGCCGCCTTCAACGCGCGCCGTCAGGCGCACATCGAACGGCTGGTTGAACGTGACGCGGCCGGTGTTGGCGTTGATGCGGGTGACGGCGACCGCCATTCCGGTCATGGCGTCCTGCAACTGCACTTCGCCGTCCTTCAGGTCCAGGCCGGCGATGTCGATCTGCATGTTGTTGCGCGACGGCGGCATGGCGCCGCTGGTGATCGCCTGCGCCGCGGTCTGCGCCGCGCCCACCAGGGCCTCGGCGGGATTGGCCGGCGCGTCGGTGACGGGCTGCGCGCCGCCCACGAGATTGCTGAAATTGAACTGGCCCTGCTTGTCCCGCACCACGCGGGCCTTCAGGCCGCTGATGGCGACGTGGTCCACCACGAAGCTGTTGGACAGCAGCGGCCATACGGCCACCGCCAGGCGGGTGCTCTCGATGGATGCGAAGGTATCCGTGCTATTGGGCTCGGACAGCGACACGCCCTGGACATACAGGCCGATCCGCGGGAAAAGCGAAAGCTCGATCTCGCCGTCGATCGTGAGCGTGCGTTGGTAGCGTTCCTGGACAAGCTCTTCCAGCTTGTACTTGTATGCGTTGGGGTCGAAGGTGAGCAAGAAGATGGCCAGGCCAACGACGGCCACGACAACCAACACTACCAGGCCTATCAAAATGCGCTTGAACCACGTTTTCATTGCTGCCCCGTCGGTACCTCGACTGGAAATCCCTGATGCCGCCCACCGCGTTCGGCGCGGGGAAGGTGCGTTGCCGGCGGAAACCGCCAGGCCTTATTGAACTGTCTGCCTTTCAGGGCGTGTCCTCGCTCCAGCCGGGCCTGAGGCACGGGCGACAAGGGAGGATTTACCGAGGAAGACCTGCTGAAGACGCCGGTAACCCAGCGTACAGATACCGCTATCGTAACAAATCGGGCCGCCCAGCGGGGTCGACCAAGCTGACGACTTCCTGTCCGGCGGATTGTAGGACTAGAATAATTGATCGATCAATTATTGATGCATCCAACAATGCCCGCCCCCGTTCCGCCAACTCCCCACTCGCCCGGCCAGGTGCTCCCCTTCCGGCAGACCCTGCTTGCCATGCTGGGCATGTGCTTCGTCATGATGATGGTCGCCATCGACCAGACGGTGGTGGGCACCGCGCTGCCGACCATTGTGGCGGAACTCCGGGGCTTCGAACTGTATGCATGGGTAGCGACGTCTTACCTGCTGACTTCCGTCATCACGGTGCCGATCTTCGGCAGGCTGGGCGATTACTACGGGCGCAAGCCGTTCGTGGTGGCGGCCATCATCCTGTTCACGCTGGCATCAGTCCTGTGCGGGGCGGCCAACACCATGCTCGAACTGGTGCTGGCGCGGGCGCTGCAGGGCATCGGCGGCGGCATGCTGGTGGGCACGGCCTTCGCGTCCATCCCCGACCTCTTTCCCGACCCTCACGTCCGGCTGCGCTGGCAGGTGATGCTCAGCTCCGCCTTCGGCATCGCCAACGCCGTGGGCCCCACCCTGGGCGGCGCCCTGACCGAGCACTACGGCTGGCGCTCCGTGTTCTACGTCAACCTGCCCATCGGAATCCTGGGGCTCTGGTTCGTCACACGCTACCTGCCCCACCTGCGCAACCAGGTGCCCGGCAAAATCCGGCTGGACTGGCAGGGCGCGCTGCTGATCGCCGTGGCGCTGGGCGCCTTGCAGTTGCTGGTGGAACTCCTGCCCAAGGAGGGATTCACGCCCCCGCTCCTGCTGCTGGGCGCCGGCAGCATCGCCGCCTTCGTCGCCCTGATCTGGTGGGAACGGCGCTGCCCGCATCCCCTGCTGCCCCTGGACATGTTCCGCAACCGCGGCCTGGCCATGCTGTTCACGCTGGCCCTGCTGGTGGGCGTGACGATGTATTCGCTGCTCTTCTACGCGCCGCTGCTGCTGCAGGGCGGCTTCGGCCTGTCGCCCCAGCAGGCGGGTCTGCTCATCACCCCCATGGTCGTTTTCATCACGGTGGGCAGCATCGTCAACGGCCGCATCATCACCCGCATCCGAAATCCCAACCGCATGCTGTACGCGGGCTTCATCCTGATGGCCTTCTCGTGCCTGGGCATCGTCACGACCCACAACTACACGTCGCACGCGCTGATCGCCGCCTACATGCTGATGGCCGGCCTGGGCATGGGATTCATCATGCCCAACCTGACGGTCTTCGCGCAGCAGACCGCCGGACGCAGCCACCTGGGCATCGCCACGGCCCTGCTGCAGTCGCTGCGCATGATCGGCGGCATGCTGGGCACGGCCGTCGTCGGCACCATGGTCAGCCACAGCTACTTCAGCGGCGTCGAATCCACCCTGCGCGGCGCATCCGCCCAGTGGCTGCCCAAGCTCAACGACCCGCAGATGCTGGTCAATCCGGCGGCGCAGACCGAGTTCCTGGCACAATTGGCGCATCAAGGCCAGGACGGAACGTCGCTCATCGAGATCGCGCGCGTCGCGCTGGTGGGCGCCATCCACGAAGGGCAGCTCATCGCCCTGGCGGTCGCCGTCTTCGCGCTGTGGTGCGTGCGGCGCGTGCCCCTGGTGAAACTGGTCCGGCCCACCAAGCCGGAACCCGCCGGCGTCGGAGAGTAGCTTTTGCCCAAACAACAACAAGGCCTGCAAGTCATCCAGCACATGGGCCAGACCTACCGCGTCATGCAAAGCGCCTTCAGCGGCAAAGTCGGCCACGCGCTGCCGCGCTGGCGCATCCTGCTGGCGCTGCATGAAAACGGGCAGTGCTCGCAAAAGCATCTGGCCGAGCGCTGCCGGCTGGATCCAGCGTCACTGACGCGTCAACTGCAGGCAATGCAGAAGCTGGGCTGGATATCCCGGGCGGTGGATGCGCAGGACAACCGGCTGACGAACGCCACGTTGACGGCGGCCGGCCAGGCGGTGGTGAATGAGGCGCTGCCCAAGCGGGCTCAGTTTTTCGAGGAGTCGCTGAAGGGCTTGTCCGGGGCGGATATCGATACCCTGAACCGCGTGTTGAGCGTCCTGGAGGAAAATTTTGTCAGGGCGGCGGGGGAACGGGGCGGCTAGGAATCGCGCCGCCCATCACCGAGCGTCCTCACGCCCTCGCCGGCGATTGTCCGGCGCACGCCCTGGCCGCAACGCCAATCGGTGCGCATTCGCCAGCAATTGCGCCCGCACGTCCGGGGGGTAGTCTTCCACGGTCGTAAAGGCCGGCACCGGCTTGCCGGACTGGCCGGCCTCGCGGATGATGCGCGGCCAACGCGGTCGCCAGCACAGCAGCAGCGAAGCCCAGTGCGACAGACCGAGGATGACAAAGGCCGGCGAAATCAGCAGGCAGCCCAGCCATACGACAGGGCCGCTGTTACGTAGAAAGGGGCCCAGGGCGTCGAACTGCGCGGTAAAGGCAGGCCAAGGCAGAGGCAGTTGCGAGCTGATGCGCGGTTTCTCGACAGCCTGGACACCGCCCTCGTCCATGTAGCGCCGGATGAATTCCCATTCGGATTGCAGGTCCGATAGACGACTGCTTTGCCTGCCAATGAAGACCAATGTGGGAAAAGGCAAGTCTGTGCTGTCACCGGGATACCAGCCCATCACCAGGCTCAGCCCTGCCACTTCTTCGGTCTGAACGCCCTCCCAAGGCAAGACGAGAATGCCGCCGCAACTTGGCGGCCGATGGAGACAGACTTGGCGCGTGATTCGGTTGAAGCGGATGAGCAAATGGCGGGATGTCAGGAGTTCCAGGCGGCTGAAGCGGAACGCATATTTGAAGTACAGCCAGAGCGCCCCCCCCGTAAAGCTGGTTCCAACCAGAAACATGAACAGATCGCCGATGGAAAGTGCTCGGCCATGCACGGTTCCCGAACCGGAAATGACCGCCCAGACAAGTCTTCCATCAAAATCGATCCATGAGCCAACAAGGAAGAACATCAACACTATCGTAAGGAGCGAAATGAATCCCCTTTTGTCCTCCATGCCGCCGCAGCGCAGTTCCAGGTATGTATCGTTGCATGCGTAGACAGGCCCCATGGATCTGGCATGCTCGAACCGCTTTGCCGCCTGGCGCGCCCGGTCTTCCACGATACTGTCCTCATAGGCGGGCTGGATGATTGGCGTCGCCGGATTCCTATACTCATCCAGGTTCTTCCTGAACCAAGAATCGGATTTCAGGCAACTTAACCACATGATCCACTCTGCGACGTACATCAGACAACCTCCGACAACGCGCCATACAAGGCGCCCAGCTCTTGTGGCGCATCATCAAACGCCTTTTCATCCTTGAATTTCGGACCGCGATAGAGTGTGCGCTTGCACCATTTTTCTAAGGCGTCGTCATCAAAGATCACAATGACCGCTGTAACGGTGATCGTTATCAACGTTCCACGAAGCAACACCTGCCTCAAGAAGAGCATCACCGCTCTTTGGGCCAACAGCGCCGAGATTCGAGCGAATAGGTTGAAGAAGGTGCCAAATTTGCTCAGCACCGCACGCTCGGCCAGTATCTTGAACATGGGGCTCGCAGCCGCAATTGCCAAACTGGCTTGACTGGCTGTCATCGCAGCTGCCGCAAAAAAGCGAATCCGGTATGCGACGCCGAGTACAGTGCGATCGACCTTGAACGCCGCCGTACCATCCCTCCACTCGTGAATCAGCAGCACCACGCTGCCCGCCGTTGCCAACACCCCACCCCACAACTTCAGCCTCCCCAAAAACACCGTCGCACCCACCCCCGTCGTGCTCGCGGCGTTAAAGTGCCTCAGCACCAGTTCCGTGCCGCAGGCCAGCACCTCCATCCCGGCCGCGCCCGCCGCCAAGACCGCGGCGGCCAGCTCCGCGCGTTGCCTGTCATCCTTCGGCAAGCTGCGCATCCTCAAACTGAGCAGCCCCGCCTCCAGCAACAGCAGCCACCCGCTGGCGCGCACCTTGTAGAACTCGCTCGAACGCGCGTCCACCAGTTCTGTCGCAAAGGCGAGTTGGACGTTCCTATTGATCTGCCCGCGCATGGTCGCCCGATCGGCGCTGCGTCCGACGGCCTGCAATTCCTCAAGGCGAAGGTTGACCGCGCCCTTGCCGATGCTGGCGGCCAGCCAGGCGCGGGTAGCGCCGTGGACGAACCACCCCCCCCCTTTTGGCGCGTGGCGCAGCGTCTGGCGGCCCAGGCTGCTGTACCAGGCCAAGATGCCGCCGGACAATCCCGCTCGGCCGGCTCTCTCCAGCTCTTCAAATACGCCGTTTGCCTTGTCAAAAAGCTCCGCCAGCGTCTTTGCCTTTTCCAGGCCCGTCTTCGTGTACTGGTAGATGGCTTCGGCATCGACGGGGAGCGGTTGGGATCGGGCCGCTTCCAGCGTGCGATGCATCTCGGCCAGGATGGTCTTCTGGTTCAACCCGAAACTGCGCAGGGCCAGGTTATTGCGGTCTTGCGGGCGGCCCTGCCACCACTGCTGGATGAGGCCGGCGCTGCTCTCGCACCCTTCCGCGCCAAGCACGCACAGCCCGGTCTGGCCCGCAAACTGCCAGCCATTTGCCAGGTCTGCATCGTCATAGACCTCCAACCCGTCCAGCAATTGCGCGCTTTGCAGCCATGCCTCAAAGGGCCGCGCACGCCGTTCGGCTTCCGTCTGGGCGGCCTGGCACCGCGCTTCAAAATCCGCCAGCGCCGCCTTCATGGCACCCACCTGCAGGGCTGCTTGCGGATCCGGTGGCGTGACGTATTTGCTTTCGAAACGATTGCGGTATTCGCCGCTGTCGAGCTTGGCCTGGACGCGCGCCCGTATCGTCGCTTCATAGGCGCGCACATGCTGCGCGGCCGCCTCGTCCCAGCGTCTCTGCTCCTCATCATTGAGAATCCAGTTGCGCGCCTGGGCCATCTCGGGATTGAACACCTTGTCGCGCTCGATCTCGATGTAGTGCTGCGCTTCCAGCGCGGCAGACTTTTCTTCGAACTGGCGCCTGACGTCCTCGAACGCTTGCGCCACCAGGATCTTGCGCTCGTTGCTGATGCCCTTGTTCGCCGCCCCTTTGTTCAGGTGGGCCCGCAACTTCTCCACGGCCTCGTTGCGCCAGGCATTGAGCTGCTGGGTAATGCCGATGGGATCGTGCAATACGATCGCGGCGCCGCGGGCGCGCGTCGTCGTTTCCTTCAGGTCCGACGCGATCAGTTGCGGCGCGTGGTGGTAATCCGGATCGGCGTAAAGCTGGTTGGCAAGCACCGGCGCCAGGTGCTTGTTGGCTGCGGCGATGTCCTCGGCGATGCTGCTGGCGGGCGTTGCGGTATCCAGCACATCCGCGGCGAACGAACAGCTCTTGGCGATCTCGCGGATGTCGAAGGCCTGGAGCTTGTTGCGCAGCTCGTCGGTATCGCGCAGCTTGTCCAGCATGCGTTCGGTCAAGGGATCAGGCGTGAACAGCAGGCGCGCTTCGTCGATGGCTTCGGGCGCCTTGAACAGGAGGGTCCAGGCGCCAAGCCCGAGCAGACGGCTCTGGTCCGGCGCATAGGGCAGATACGGCGCGTAAGGCCAGATCGGCGAGAACACCCCAGTCCCCGTGGCGCGCCATGCGCTCTCGCATGTCCACTTTCCGAAGCGCTTGATGAACGCGTACAGATAGCCCTGACGCATGGCGCGCACCGCGTATCGCACACCCGCCGCTTCCAACGGGGGCAGTCCCCGGCCAAGGTTAGCGGCAAGATCCGGCGTCAGGGCGGCAAGGGCTTGCGGGTCTTCGCTGGTCACCACGGCATAGCGCAGCGGCAGAATGGCGACTTCGGATTTGCAGTCGACGCAGGGGCTCGCGGGTTCGTCCCGGCGGGTGCTGCGCGCGATGTCGAGCGCCTGTGATAGCAGTTGGTCCAGGGACATCGGCTTCATGACCTCGCCCCCCGGTCCTGGGGTGTCGAAAGTCGGGCAAGCGATTCGTGCAGCGGCTCGCCGCCGGCGACGGCACGGTCCAGCGCCGCTTGCCAACGGGCGTCGGCCGTCTTCTGGCTCCAGGAATGGGTCATGCCCACCAGCACATAGGTCGTCAGGTCTTCGTGCCGCGTGAGCCCCGCCTGGCGGGCATCGTTCAGGTTCGCCTCGACCTGCGCCAGCCGAATCCCGCCACAGTGGCTCTCGAACACGTGCGGCGCCTGCGCTTCAAGCGTGTGCAACAGGCGGTGAGGCAGCGGGTCCGATTCCAGCGCCCGCCACAAGGCATCGTTCAAGTGCAGCGCTTGCGGCGGAATCGCGCCGAAGCCTCGTCCGCCACCGCGGATTCGACGCCATCGTGAGGTTTGCTGCGTCGCGTCCGCGAACCACCAGGACAGCACCGGCCCAAAGAACCAGGAAACCCATGCGCGGTCGGCATGTAAATAAAGAACAGGCGTGACCAGCGGATCGTAGTAGCGCAAAAGATAGCGCTCTTGCGAGGCGCCCAAGGCGTAGGTCGCCTCGCTCAAGTGCAGCGCCAGTTGCTCCGCCGGCAAGACACTGGCTATCCATGCCTGCACGAATGACTCACATCGCGTCCCCACTCTCGACAGGACCGCGTCGTATTGCCCCGGCCCGCTTCCCGCCGCGCTGACAAGCATCGCGCCCAGCGGCTGCAGCGCAGCCAGTTCAGGATCGCGCAGCAACGGGTGCACGTTCGCGGCGAAATGCGCGGCAATGGCTTGCCGCTGGTCTTCAGGAACAAGCGCCATGTCAATCAGCGCCGACAGATGGCGAGGTTGTGAATGGTCGCCCTCGTGGATCTCGTGGCTCAGGGCCCGGATCAGGTCATGGGGAATCACGCTTCCATCCTCATCAACGCCTTGCGTTCACGGGCCGCTTTCAACCAGCAACTGACGCAGATGGGTTCACCCTCGTCCGGCTCGCCAGTCAATGAGATAGCCGTTCCCGCTCCAGTGGCCTGCACGCTCATGGGCCCCTTGAGATGTATTGCCACGCCATTGAGCGTGATGCCGGACCTATTGATGCGCAACGAGCCGCCCGGCCCCTCCAGCACGACCTCGTCCTCCACCTGAATCCGGTACACCTTGGTTCGGTGCAGGATCTCCTGCGCGGCCTGCAGATGCGCATGTCCTTCGACGCGCTGCTCCAGGTGTCCACCGACCTCCGTCCAGTGATTGGCGGTGGTCTTTTCGCGGCGGTGGTTGCCCACTTCCTCGATGCGGTCCTTGACGATGGAGATCGTGTAATCGCGTCCAACGGCCAGAAAGCCATCCTGGCCGATGTCGTGACGCCGGTCCCGCGCGATGGAAACCTGCTCGTCGTTGCCCACGTTCTCGTGGCGGTCATGGCCGATGACGATGGCCTCATCGTTCTCCACGCGCTCGCTGCGGTCGTGCCCGACGAACGTGCTCTCGTCGTGCTTGACGTGGATATTCTGGTCTTTCTGGGCGTGGACGTAGATCTCCTCCCGTCCGGCCTCGTCCTCGAACCGCATCTCGTTGAAACCATCGCCCTTGTGCGTCTGGCTCTTGATGGTCATGCGGGTCTTGTGCGCGGGCAGTTCATAGGGCGGAAGCTGATGGGCGTTGTAGTTCCGGCCGGTGATGACCGGCTGGTCCGGGTCGCCGTCAAAGTTGCTGACGATCACCTCCTGGCCGATGCGAGGGATCGCCATGTGTCCCCAGAGCGCGCCCGCCACATTCTGCGACACGCGTATCCAGCAGGAACTGTGCTCGTCGTGCTTGCCCTCCCTGTCCCAGCGGAACTGCACTTTCACGCGGCCATAGGGGTCGCAATAGATTTCCTCGCCGGGCGGCCCGACCACCGTGGCCTGCTGCGGGCCATCGATGCGAGGCTTGGGCAAGGGTTCGGCGCGCCATTCGACATCGTCCGGCACCAGCGTCGCCCTGCAATGATAGTGCGACCCCTGCTCGGCGTCGGCGCTTTCCTCGCCCTGACTGGTGTATTGCGTGCCGTGGTGCTCGATGCGCACCGGGCGCCATCCGCGGTTCATCTCCTGGCGAGGATGGCCAATGAGATCGAAGGAGACGCCGGGTGTCAGCCGGGCATCGTCGCCTTCGACAACGGCGATGCGTGCGTCGCCGCGATGGCCCCGCAGGCGATCCCGGGTGAAGGCCACGCCCGCCACGCTTTTGTAGCGGCCCGGGTAATCGTAGCGCTCATATCCTCGCGCCTGGTGCGCCAGATCCTCGCCATCGCGCAACGTTTCGTGGTCGTACCGCGGATTCTTGAAGTCATAGTCGCGCTGGGTTTGGCGCGCGGTGCGCACGCTTTCGGTGTACAGGAAGCTGCGCAACGCCGGGCCGGGCCGGTCGCCGCCGGCCATGGGGTTGTACTCTACGGGCGGCCCCGGCTCCCTGGCGAATACCCACAGACGATCGCTGTGAACCAGATGGTGCCCCGCCGCGGTATGGCGAAAGCCATAGAAGAAGCCTTCCTCGCGCATGATGCGCTCAATGAAGTCGTAGTCGGTATCGCCAGCCTGAACGCAGTACTCGCGCGGCAGATGGAGATTCGTGGCCTGCTGCTCGTAGGATTGCTTGACGCCGTGCTGATCGAGGATCATCGTGGCGATCTCGGGCACATTCAGGGCCTGGAAAATCCGCCAATCGGAAGACAGTCGCAGGCGAGCCAGGCGCGGTTCGACAGTGGCGTGATAGCGCGTGCGCCGAAAGCCGGTATTGCCCTGCTGGAATGACGTCACCAGGCCATGCACATAGCGTACAGGCTGCTCGCCCTGCCAGATGGTCAGCAGCGCGGGCTGGTCCAGAACCTGGCCGAAATCGACGGCTGGGTCG
The DNA here is from genome assembly GCF_039673305.1 of Achromobacter spanius. Taxonomy (GTDB): domain Bacteria; phylum Pseudomonadota; class Gammaproteobacteria; order Burkholderiales; family Burkholderiaceae_B; genus Achromobacter; species Achromobacter spanius_F. The sequence continues at coordinate 133,816 of NZ_JBDJLJ010000012.1, read as the reverse complement.
GCGGAACTGAGATCCACGTCGAGCGTAAAGACCTCGGACAGCGCTTCGCAAAGGCGGAATTCGATGACGTCGAACGCGACGCCGCCAGCGGTGAAGGAAAAGCGCAGATCGGACTGGACGGGCACGCGGCGCTCCTGCAACGGCGGCCCTGTGCGTCAGCGTCTGCGTCCGGGCCGCGTGGGGGATGAGCATCCACTGCGGCGCGCGGGCGTACGCGATGTTCGCCTCTGACAGCAATGGACGTCCAAGAACTTGGGTCCAGATCGTGCATGGCAGATTGTGCTGCGTATATAAGAAGGATCTTATTTACGCTTGTGAAACAGATGGGTGGGAGCTGGAGATTCTGACGTGCAAGCGGCGCGGATGAAAGAAAGGCTCCTGGATGCCAGGAGCCTTCGGGGATCTATCGATCGGGGGCGGGCGCATCGGCGCCCGGGGAATCTGTCAGACGTTGAACAAGAAATTCATCACATCGCCATCCTGCACGATGTATTCCTTGCCTTCGGCGCGCATCTTGCCCGCTTCCTTGGCGCCCTGCTCGCCCTTGTACGTGATGAAGTCTTCGTAGGCGATCGTCTGCGCGCGGATGAAGCCGCGTTCGAAATCGGTGTGGATGACGCCCGCCGCTTGCGGCGCGGTGGCGCCGATCGGCACCGTCCAGGCGCGCACTTCCTTGACACCCGCGGTGAAGTACGTTTGCAGGCCCAGCAGCTTGAAGGCGGCGCGGATCAGGCGGTTCAGGCCCGGCTCTTCCATGCCCATGTCGGACAGGAAAGCCTGTCGGTCGGCGTCGTCGAGGTCGACGATTTCGGATTCGATGGCGGCGCAGATGGCCACGACCGGCGCGTTGCGGGCGGCGGCGAATTCGGTCAGGCGGTCCAGCAGCGGATTGTTGGTGAAGCCGTCGTCGGCCACGTTGCCCACGTACATCGCGCGCTTGGCGGTGATGAAGCAGAGCTGGGCGATGTCGGCCTTTTCTTCGGTGCTCAGGTCCAGCGCGCGGATGGGCTTGGCTTCGTTGAGCTGGGCGATGCACTTTTCCAGCACGGCGACGATGCGCTGCGCTTCCTTGTCGCCGGAGCGCGCGGTCTTCTGGTGGCGCTGCAGGGCTTTTTCGGCGGTCTGCAGGTCGGCCAGGGCCAGTTCGGTTTCGATGACTTCGATGTCGGCAATAGGATCGACCTTGCCGGCAACGTGGATCACGTTGGGATCTTCGAAGCAGCGCACCACGTTGACGATGGCGTCGGTTTCGCGGATGTGCGACAGGAACTGGTTGCCCAGGCCTTCGCCCTTGCTTGCGCCGGCGACCAGGCCCGCGATGTCGACGAATTCGACGGTGGCGGACAGGATGCGTTCCGGCTTGACGATCTCGGCCAGCTTCTGCAGGCGCGGATCCGGCACCTCGACCACACCGACGTTGGGTTCGATGGTGCAGAACGGGTAGTTCTCGGCGGCGATGCCGGCGCGGGTCAGAGCGTTGAAGAGTGTCGATTTGCCAACGTTGGGCAGGCCGACGATGCCGCATTGCAGAGCCATGGGAATCCTGTGTAAGTACGGTATTGAGCGTTAACGTTCTAGTTTACCCCGCCCGCGGGTAAGGTCGCCTGGCCGCGGGGCAGCCATGCGGCCCCGATAGCAGGCCTTCAGCCCGCCGCCGTCGGCGCATAACGCATGACCAGCCAGATCATCAGGATGGGCCCCGCGTTGAAAACGGAATGCAGCAGGATGGCCGCGCCGATGCCGCGGCGCACGCGCATCCAGCCCAGCACCAGTCCGGTCAGCCACTGCGGCAACACCAGCAGTGGCAGCAGCCAGTAAGGCGTCTTGTTGAAAACGAAGTTGGTCAGGTGCACGGCGGCGAACGCCAGCGCGACCAGGTGGAACACCAGCCCGAAGTGGTTCAGGTAGTACCTGCGCCACGTCGTGTCCCAGCCCTTGAGCGACGCCGCGCGCTGGCGCACGCCCCAGCATGCCAGGAGGATGAACGCGGCCAAAAGCAGGCCGGTCCAGACCTTGGGCCCCCACAGCACGACGGGCACCATCGCTGGGATCAGCCACAAGGCTTGGCGCGGCCGCCGCAAGCCGTAGCGGAACAGCATTTCCTCGACCAGCGGCGCCCACAGCACCGCAGTGAGCCAGGGGATGTTGTGGGGATCCAGCCGATGCGTGACGCCGCCCAGGCCGGCGGCCGCGACGGCCACCGGCCCCAGGGCGAAGAGGTTGACGGCCCACAGCACGGCGGCCCAGGCCAGCAGGCGCCCCGGCCCGATGGCCGGCCACCAGTCGGCGGTCAGCCCGCCGGCCCCGGCGCGGCCGGGCAGGCGCGACACCGGATGCGGATGGCGGATGAAGCGCCAGAAGTCCGCGATCTCGCTGCGAAAGCGCATCTTCCGGTTGGGCGAGCCGGGATTCATCAGGATTCGTTGCCGCTGTGCAGCTGGCGCGTGGCTAGCGCAAAGTCGCCTGCCAGCATGGCGGGGACGACGGCGCGACAGCGGTCGATGACGGCTTCGATTTCCTTCTGTTCATCGCGGCGCGGCGGATGCAGCACGAAGTCGGCCACCTGCTGCGCCAGGCCGAGCGTGCGCGGATGGCCGATGCCGATGCGCAGGCGCCAGAAATTGGGACTGCCCAGCGCGGCCTGGATGTCCTTCAGGCCGTTGTGCCCGGCGTGTCCGCCGCCCTGCTTGAGCTTCACCTGGCCCGGCATCAGGTCCAGTTCGTCGTGCAGCACCAGCACCTGTTCCGGCGTCAGCTTGTAGAACCGCGCCAGCGCGCCCACCGCCTGGCCCGAGCGGTTCATGTAAGTGTTGGGCTTGAGCAGCAGGACGTTGTCCGCGCCCAGGCGCGATTTGGCCACCATCCCGAAAAAGGACTTCTCCAGCGCAAAAGAAGTGCGCAAGTCGTCCGCCAGGTGGTCGGCCAGCCAGAAGCCGGCGTTGTGCCGGGTGGTTTCGTAATCGGGACCGGGGTTACCCAGTCCCACGATGAGGCGTATGGGAGTAGACATGATGGGGGTGTTTAAACCAAAAAACCCTGCGCATGCAAATGCACACGCAGGGTTTCGGGCATAAGCCGCTGGAAAGCCGCAGGGGCCTTCCGGCAGGACTTAGGCAGCCGGAGCGGCTTCGGCTTCGTCGGCAGCGGCAGCGCCGCCCTTGGTGACGGCAGCGGCCAGCAGCGGGTTGTCTTCACCGCCGTGGGGCACGTAGGTCACGCCCATGGGCAGCTTGATGTCGGCCAGGTGGACCGAAGCGCCGGCCAGAACGTCAGCCAGGTTGACTTCGATGAACTGGGGCAGAGCCGACGGCAGGCAGGTGATTTCCAGTTCGGTCGTCACGTGGCTGATGATGGCGCCGCTCAGCTTCACAGCGGGCGAGATCTCGGCGTTCACGAAGTGCAGCGGCACCTTGGTGCGCAGGGCCTGGTTGGCGTCGACGCGCTGGAAGTCCACGTGCAGGACTTGCGGCTTATAGGCGTGCCATTGAACCGAACGCAGCAGAACTTGCTCATCCTTGGCGCCTTCGAGCTGCATTTGCAGGATCGATGCGTGGAATTCTTCCTTGCGCAGCGCGTGGTAGATCTCGTTGTGGTCGAGTTCGATGTTCAGGGGGGCAGCCGTACCACCATAAACAATGGCGGGAACGCGGCCCGCGCGGCGCAGGCGGCGGCTCGCACTCGAACCCTGGACGCTACGCGCAGTGGCAGTAAATTTCATGGATAACTCCAAAAACAATAAGGTGAAGAGACTTCACCGGTTAAATGCACGGCGCGCAAAACGCACGCCGTGTTTGATTGCGCCTTGCCGCGACCAGCAAGGCGCAAAAAACGGGAATGTCGGGCGGGAGCCCGATCAACGCATGTGCGTCAGTCGACGAACAGCGAGCTGACCGATTCGGCGTTGGAAATACGCAGGATGGTCTCGCCCAGCAGCGCGGCGCACGACAGCTGGCGGATCTTGCCGCTGGCCTGGCCTTGCTCGGAGAGCGGAATGGTGTCGGTGACGACGAGTTCGTCGAGTTCCGATGCTTCGATGCGGTCGATGGCGCCGCCCGACAGCACGGGGTGCGTGCAATAGGCGTAAACGGCGCCGGCGCCGCGGTCCTTCAGGGCCTGGGCCGCCTTGCACAGCGTGCCGGCGGTGTCGACCATGTCGTCCATGATGATGCAGGTGCGGCCGTCGACTTCACCGATGATGTTCATCACTTCCGACACGTTGGCGCGCGGACGGCGCTTGTCGATGATGGCCAGGTCGGCTTCGAGCTGCTTGGCCAGCGCGCGGGCGCGAACCACGCCGCCGATGTCCGGGGAAACAACGACCAGGTTCGAGAAATTGCGGCGCCAGATGTCGCCCAGCAGGATCGGACCGGCGTAGATGTTGTCCACGGGGATGTCGAAAAAGCCCTGGATCTGGTCGGCGTGCAAGTCCATGGTCAGGACGCGGTCAACGCCGGCGACCTGCAGCATGTTGGCGACGACCTTGGCCGAGATCGCCACGCGCGCCGAGCGCGGACGGCGGTCCTGGCGGGCATAGCCGAAGTAGGGAATCGCGGCGGTGATGCGGCCGGCCGACGCACGGCGCAGGGCATCGACCATCACCATGATTTCCATCAGGTTGTCGTTGGTGGGTGCACAGGTGGGCTGCAGGACGAAGACGTCCTTGCCGCGCACGTTCTCGTTGATCTCGACCATCACTTCGCCGTCCGAGAAGCGACCGACGGTCATCTTTCCCAGGGACATATCGAGGTGGTTGACTACGTCCACGGCCAGCCGAGTGTTGGCGGTGCCCGTGAAAATCATGAAGCTATCGTTTGCCATGATGGATGATGCGATGGTCGTTTTAAGACACTAACGAGGTGATGCGAGGTGCCGCATGGTGATGCACAACTTGGGCCTGACAACCCGGGTCTGACAACCTGCGCCTGGACCGGAAAATAAAAAAGCTGCTGAACCCGGGCCAGTGTCTTACAGGCGTGTTCAACAGCTTTTTTATGTATTCGGTTGGCTGGGGAGGAAGGATTCGAACCTTCGCATGCCGGAATCAAAATCCGGTGCCTTAACCAGCTTGGCGACTCCCCAACTATCTTGCAATCCAATTCCGCAACGGATGTTCAGCTAACCCAGTACATGCCTGCACTAACCGAAACCGTGGATGCGTTTGGCTGAATGTTTTATCAGCGCCGCGCATTATAGCGGTAATTTCTGCTTCTGCCAAAACGGCTTTCGATAATTCGGAAAACTCGGCGAATAAACACGCACCAGATCCCGACATGCGAACAGTCAAACCCTGTTCAGCAAGCCACCGCGATGCCCCAAGCACTTCTGGGTAAAGGCGGAAGACTACCGGCTCCAAATCATTTCTTCCGTAAAGCTCAGTCTGGACTTCCCCGATTCGGGTTTTTCCGACCAGCTCGCTGGGCAAAAATGTTTGCGAAGCAAGAAAGTCCGCTATTGTGATGTAAGAAGAATCCCTTGTCAAATCGGGTGCTGAAAATATTCCAACAGTCGGCACGCTCGCGTCGGGTTGCGCCACCAGATAGGCGCGCTCCGGCAGCGTCACCGCCGTGAGGTCTTCGCCGATTCCCTGCGCGAACGCCGACTGGCCGAAGACGAAAACCGGCACGTCCGCCCCCAGCGGCAACGCCAGGGCCATGAGCTCGCGGCGCGACAGCCCGGTTCCCCACAGCTTGTTCAGGGCGATCAGCACCGAGGCCGCGTCGCTCGATCCTCCGCCCAGCCCGCCGCCTTGCGGGATGCGTTTTTCAAGATGGATCTGGGCGCCCTGGCGCGTGCCGGTGGCCTGCTGCAGGGCGCGCGCGGCGCGCACCGTCAGGTCCTGATCTTCGGGCACCCCGGGCAGCTCAACCGCCCTGCTGATGACCCCATCCGCGCGCGCATCGAAATGCAGCGTGTCGCACAGGTCGATGAAGCGAAAGACGGTCTGCAGCAGGTGATAGCCGTCGGCGCGGCGGCCCACCACATGCAGGAAGAGATTCACCTTGGCGGGAGCGGGAACGTCGTAAAGGGCCACGAAAGACAACCGAAGCGAGGGAATCCCACATTCTAGCCAGACGGCCCCCTGTCGACGCGCCGCACCGGCAGGGGCTTTCGCGGATTACGCGAGCTGGAGCGTGACACCCGCACCAAGCCTTGCGGCAGGCGCATCGATCACCTGCCCGTCGGGCAGCTTGAATACCGACACCGCATTGGCCAACTGGCGCGCCTGCTCTTCCAGCGCGCCGGCTGCGGCGGCAGCCTCTTCCACCAGGGCGGCGTTCTGCTGCGTCACGCTGTCCATTTGCGACACCGCGCGGTTGACCTGGTCGATGCCGGTGGCCTGCTCCTCGGATGCGGCCGAGATCTCGCCCATCAGGCTGGTGACGCGCTGCACGGATTCGACGATCTCGCGCATCGTGGCGCCCGCATTCTCTACTTGCTCGGAGCCCACGCCGACCTTCTGTGCGGAGTCCTCGATGAGCTGCTTGATTTCCTTGGCCGCGGCGGCGCTGCGCTGGGCCAGCGTGCGCACTTCGCTGGCCACGACGGCAAAGCCCTTGCCCTGCTCGCCGGCGCGCGCCGCTTCCACGGCCGCGTTGAGCGCCAGGATGTTGGTCTGGAACGCGATGCCGTCAATCACGCCAACGATATCCGCGATGCGCGAAGAGCTGCCGGAAATCGCGCGCATCGTTTCGACCACGCTGGACACGGCCTGGCCGCCGCGCTGCGCGACCGCTTCCGACGCGGCCACCATGCGGTTGGCTTCGCGCGCGGTGTCGGCATTCTGCTTCACGGTCGTGGCCAGCTCTTCCATGCTGGCCGCGGTTTCCTCGAGCGACGCGGCCTGCTCTTCGGTGCGGCTGGAAAGATCGGTGTTGCCGGAAGAGATCTCGCGCGCGCCCACGTTGATTTCGTCCACCCCGAGGCGCACGGCCGACACGGTGCGCACCAAGCTGTCCTGCATGCCCTTGAGCGCGGCAAGCAGCGCGCCGATTTCGTTGCGGCCGCGGTCCGCCACGCGGCGCGTCAGGTCGCCTTCGGCGATGCGGCGGAAGACCTCCCCGGCCTCCAGGAGTGGGCGCACGATCATGCGGCGGATCAGCACGTGCGCGCCAACGGCCATCAACAGGCCCAGCGCCAGGATCCCGGCCAGCAGCGAGCTGAACAGGGTGTGGAACATGGAGATTTCTTCCATGACGGCCTGCCCCGTCCCTTCCGCGCGCTGGATGAAGGCATCGCGCTCGGCCACCAGCCGCTCCTGCACCTGCTGGGTGCCCTGCTTGAAATAGGCCTCCATGTCGCCGGCTTCCAGCACCCTGCCCACGCTCTGCAGATTGGCGCTGAACTTGGTGTAGGCGTCGATCAGGGCGGCGGACTCCGCCTTTTCTTCGGCGGACAGCCCGCCGGTGTATCCCTGGAATGCGCGATCAGCCGCCACGATGCGCTGGCGCGCCTGCTGCAGCGACGTCGTGTCGCTGGCGCTGCCCTGCGCGACGCGGGTCGCAAACCGGCTGAGGTCGGTGCGCGCGGCGACCAGCGACAGCGACGCGGAGTTCACCGCATTGACCTGCTGCGCCGACAGGCGATACAGCTGCGCAACATCCTGGTTGGTTTGCCGCAGGGCGACGAAGCCCATGCCGCCGATGAGCAGCTGGAAGGTGAAAAATATCGCGATGATTCCCAATAGCACCGTCGCGATGCGTGTGTTCCTGAACATGGCATTCTCCGTAAGGGCGGCGGCGGACGATCATCGCCCCCGCATGGCGACCCGTTCCCGGGCCGCAGGGAGAATTATTCAATCAAGTCAATATATTTCAAGCCGTAACAGAGCCGGATTTGCGGCGTTTACTTGCTTGATTGAAAAGCGCGCAATGTGATAAGGGTTAACCCGAATATGCCCGCGCGACAGTCCTGCCGCGCGGTCGGGTCAAGATTGATTGACGACCAGCCGCACCACGATGCGGCGGCCCGGCTCCTGGCGCTCCAGCACCAGCAGTTGCGGGCCCAGGGCGTCGTAGCGCGAAAGCCGCGCCCGCCACCCGCCCTGCTCGAAGGCCGTGGGCCGGCCCAGCTCATCGCGCGTGACCTCGGTGGCCTGCGGATCGGCCGGCAGCTTGCCCCGCAGCCAGTCACGCAGGCCGGACACCGGCATGCTGCTGCCCAGGGCGTCTTCGGCCAGCGCATCGGGATTGTCGGCCACCAGGCGGGTGCCGTCGGCCTTGGTCAGGCTGGCGGCACCAGGCCGCCCTTCGACGCGGGCTTCGGTGGACCCCAAGGGATTGGTCAGGTCCAGGATGTAGCGCCGGCCGTCGTCCGACCAGGAAAAGCCGCCCTGCACGGCATTCTGCTTGCCGCTTTCTTCGTTGACGGTGATGGCGAAGCGTCCGATGCGGGAAAACGCATCGGCGCCGGCGCCTTCGATCGGCTTGGGCAGCGACGTGCAGGCTGCCAGCGTGAAGGCCAGCAGCGCCAGCAAGGCCCAGCGCATGCAGGAGGCCGCGTCGCGCAGGCTGCGCAAGGCTGCCGTCACAGGCCGACCCCCAGGCGCTTCACGACGTCCAGGACGGTCTTGTTCCCGGGATCCTTCTGCAGGGCGGCGCGCAGCAGGTCGGTGGCCTGGTCGCGCTTGCCCTGGCTCCAGAGCACCTCGGCCAGGTGCGCCGCGATGTCGGCTTCCGGGCGCACGCTGTACGCGCGCCGCAGGTAGTCGGCGGCGGCGGTGGCGTCGCCCATGCGGAACTTGACCCAGCCCATGCTATCCAGGATGAACGGATCGTTGGGCGAGAGCTCCAGCGCCTGCGTGATCAGGTCCAGGGCCTCGGGCAGGCGCTGGTTGTGGTCGGCCAGCGTGTAGCCCAGGGCGTTGTACGCGTGGGCGTGGTCCGGATCCAGCGCGATGACCTGGCGCAGCATGCGCTCCAGGTCGGCAAGGCGATTCTGGCGTTCGTACAGCATGGCCAGTTCGTATTTGATTTCGACCGTGTCCGGCAGCGCCTGGTCGGCGGCTTCCAGCACGGAAACCGCCTGCCCCACGCGATCGGCGTCGCGCAGGATCTGCGCCTTGGTCAGCACGCCCAGCGTGCGCTCTTCTTCGTCCTGCGGACCCGACGCATCGATCATGGCCAGCGCGTCGTCCACGCGTCCGCTCTTGGCGCGCAAGGCGGCCTGGCGCATGCGGACCGAATAGCGCAGCGTCGGGTCGTCGATGCGACCGAGTTCCGTGATGGCTTCGTCGTAGTGCCCCTGGTCCTCGGCGATGCGGGCCAGCAGCACGTGGGCATCGGCGGCGGCGGCGCCGGCGTCGGTCGCGCCCGGCACGGTGGCCCGCTGGCGCTGGTTCTGGACGTCGAGGTATTGCTGGAGCAGCGCCTTGGCCTGCGGCAGCTGGCCCGACTTGTACGCCAACTGCGCCTGCATGAAGAGCAGGTCGAAGTCTTCGGGGGAACGGCGCGACATGGCCTGCAGTTCCGCCAGGGCGCCGTCATAGTCGCCGCTGTCGGCCAATTGGCCGGCCAGCATCAGGCGCACCTTGCGGGCGCCGGGATTGCGATTGATGAAGGACCGCGCCTCGGATTGCGCGCGCTTGGGGTCCACCCGCGAGCCGTATTCCAGCACGCGCTGGGCCGCGCCTTCGGAGCGGGGGTCGGCGGCCAGGGCGGCGCGCGATTCCTGCGCGGCGCGCTCGTAGTCGCCGGCGGCCGAAGCCACGTCGGCCAGCGCCAGATGGGCGGCAGGCAGCTTGCGCACGCTGTCGCTCAGGGATTCGTCGAGAATGCGCAGCGCCAGGCGGCGGTCGTTCAGGCGGCTCAGGACGGCAAGCGCCTGGCCGATGGCCGCCGGCTTGTCGCGCGAGGAGTCGATGCGGGTACGCAGCGCCTGGGCCAGGCCCTTGGTCTGGCCATTGGCCGCGGCCAGCGCGAGTTCGGTGGAACTGGCTTCGATATCGTTGGGAGCCAGACGCGCCCAGACGCGCGCTGCCTCGAGCGCGCCGGGCAGGTTGCCGCCGGCAAGCTGGAATTCCAGGCCGCGGCGGGCCAGGCGCGGATCACCCGTGTCGCGGGCCAAGCCGACCATGGTGGTGGCGGCCGTGCCGTACATGCCGCGCTGGGCGGCGATTTCGGAGGCCAGCACCCGGTAGAAAATGTCGGCGGTCAGCGACACGTAGGGCAGTTGCCCCGGGCGCAAGCGTATGACCTCTGTTTCGGGCTGACGGCTTTGCGGAGCCATCCGAGGCCCCGTCGCGTCGCGCGTCCGGCTGTCGGCGGCCTGGGCCGGCGGGACCATTATTGCTGCCAGCGCAAGCCCCAACGCGGCAATCCCGATATTCATTTGTTTGAAAGACGACTTCACGCGGCCCGTCCGGTTGATGGCACAATCTTCGTACACGCAATTGATGATCTTACACTGGCTCATGCCGGAACTGCCCGAAGTCGAAACCACGCGCCGAGGAATCGACGCCGTCATCACCGGCCGGACGCTCACGCGACTGGTCGTCCACGAACCCCGCATGCGCTGGCCCATTCCGGCCGAACTGCCGTCCCTGGTGGGCGGACGCACCGTGCTGGAATGCGCGCGCCGCGGCAAATACCTGCTGCTGCGCTTCGAGCACGGCACCCAGATCGTGCATCTGGGCATGTCGGGGTCCCTGCGCAGCGTCGCGCCCGGTGAATTCCTGCGCAAGCACGACCACGTCGAATGGATCTTCGACGATGCGGTGCTGCGCCTGCATGATCCCCGCCGCTTCGGCGCGGTGTTGTGGCATTCCGGCGCCGATGGTCCCATCGACGCGCACCCGCTGCTAGCCAAGCTGGGCATCGAACCTTTCGATCCGCGCTTTGACGGCGCCTGGCTGCACCGGCATTTCAAGAACCACTCGGCGGCGGTCAAGCAGGTGCTGCTGGCCGGCATGGCGGTGGTGGGCGTGGGCAACATCTACGCATCGGAAAGCCTGTTCCGGGCGCGCATCAATCCCAAGACGCCGGCGAACAAGCTGTCTGCGGCCCGATGCGACCGGCTGGCGGACATGGTGCGCGCGACGCTGGCCGACGCCCTGACCTCGGGCGGCAGCACGCTGAGAGATTACGTGGGCGCGACCGGCGAGCCGGGCGCCTATTTCGAGATCCATGCGGCGGTGTATGAACGCGAGGGCCTGCCGTGCCGGGTCTGCGCCACCCCGATCCGCCGGTTCGTGCAGGGGCAGCGGGCCACCTATTACTGCCCGAAATGCCAGCGGAACTGACCCCGAAAACCGCACCGATACAAGGGAATTCGTTTATAGCAAACGTATTGCATAAACACTAACGCGGGACTATATTCCTTCCACACCCTATTCCTATAAAAGTGGAAGGAGCCTCCCATGAGCAAGCAATTCGCCTCGCACGCGGACCTGGACGACAAGGTCGTCTCGTTCGAAAAGCTGTCCGACAACGCCTATGCCTACACGGCCGAAGGCGATCCCAACACGGGCGTGATCATCGGCGACGAGGCCGTCATGGTGATCGACACCCAGGCCACCCCGGTCATGGCGCAGGACGTGATCCGCCGCATCCGCGAAGTCACCGACAAGCCCATCAAGTACATCCTGCTGTCGCACTACCACGCGGTGCGCGTGTTCGGCGCCTCGGCCTACAACGCCCAGGAAATCCTTGCCAGCCGCGACACCTACGACCTGATCGCCGAACGCGGCGAGCAGGACAAGGCCAGCGAGATCGGCCGCTTCCCCCGCCTGTTCCGCAACGCCGAGTCGATTCCGCCGGGCCTGGTCTGGCCGACGATGACGTTCAAGGGCGAAATGACGGTCAACCTGGGCAATCTGGAAGTCAAGCTGCTGCAGGTGGGCCGCGGCCACACGAAGGGCGACACCATCGCCTGGCTGCCCGAACAGAAGATCCTTTTCGCGGGCGACCTGGTCGAGTACCAGTCCACCCCCTACTGCGGCGACGCGTACTTCCGCGACTGGCCCACCACGCTGGACGCGCTGGCAGGCTTCGAGGCCGAGAAGATGGTGCCCGGCCGCGGCCCCGCGCTGAAGAACGCCACCGAAGTCCGCCAGGGCCTGGCCGGCACGCGCGCCTTCCTCACCGACCTGTACGGCGCCGTGAACCGCGGCGTGGCCGAAGGCAAGGACCTGAAGACCATCTATCGCGAGGTCTACGACTTCATGAAGCCGCGCTACAGCGACTGGGTGATCTTCGACCACTGCATGCCATTCGACGTGTCGCGCGCCTATGACGAGGCCACCGGCTACACCCACCCGCGCATCTGGACCGACAAGCGCGACCTGGAAATGTGGGCCCAGCTGGAAGGCTGATCCCCGGGCCGCGATGACGGCCCCGCCCCGACCGGCAAGAACCGGACACGCGCGCCCCCGCGGCGACGCGTGTCCGCATAAATAAAAAAATGACCCACACAGGAGACAACCGTGGGAGACATCGACTTTCAGGCGATGGAGTTCGCCTATGAAAAGCATTCCGACCAGACCGCCGGCGAACCCGCGCGGCATCAGGTCGTGGTGGTAGGCGCCGGCCCCGTCGGCCTGACCACGGCGCTGGACCTGGCGCGCCAGGGCGTGCATGTGGTGGTGCTGGACGACGACTACCGCCTGTCCACCGGATCGCGCGCCATCTGCTTTTCCAAGCGCACGCTGGAAATCTGGGACCGCCTGGGCGTGGGCCAGCGCATGATCGACAAGGGCGTGTCGTGGAACGTGGGCAAAGTGTTCTTCCGCGAACAGGAAGTCTGGCGCTTCGACCTCCTGCCCGAACCCGGCCATCGCCGCCCCGCCTTCATCAATCTGCAGCAGTACTACGCCGAAGGCTACCTGTACGAACAGGCGCTCCAGCAGCCGAACATCGAGCTGCGCTGGAAGAACAAGGTCGCCGGCGTCATGCAGGGCGACGACGGCGTGACCCTGACGATCGAAACGCCGGAAGGCCCCTATCAACTGCATGCGGACTGGCTGATCGCCTGCGACGGCGCGCGCTCGCCCGTGCGCAAGCTGATCGGCCAGGAAAGCCACGGCCGCATCTTCCGCGACCGGTTCCTCATCGCCGACGTCAAGATGACGGCGGATTTCCCGGCCGAACGCTGGTTCTGGTTCGACCCGCCCTTCCACCCGAACCAGTCCGTGCTGCTGCACCGGCAGCCGGACAATGTCTGGCGCATCGATTTCCAGCTGGGCTGGAACGCCGACCCCCTCGAGGCCGTCAAGCCCGAAAACGTGCTGCCGCGGATCCGCGCGCTGCTGGGGCCGGACGCGCAATTCGAGCTGGAATGGGTCAGCGTCTACACCTTCGCGTGCGAACGCATGGACAAGTTCCGGCATGGACGCATCGTGTTCGCGGGCGACTCCGCCCACCGCGTATCGCCCTTTGGCGCCCGCGGCGCCAACAGCGGCGTGCAGGACGCCGAGAACCTGGCCTGGAAGCTCAAGCTCGTGCTGGCCGGCCTTGCGCCCGACGCGCTGATCGACAGCTATGGCGCCGAGCGCGAATTCGCGGCCGACGAGAACATCCTGAACTCGTCGCGGGCCACCGATTTCATCACGCCCAAGAGCGACATCAGCCGCAGCTTCCGCAACGCCGTGCTGAACCTGGCCAAGGACCACCCCTTCGCGCGCTCCCTGGTCAACAGCGGCCGGCTGTCGCTGCCCGCGACGTACTCGGGCTCGCCGCTGAACACCCCGGACACGGACGCGTTCGCGGGCCGCATGACGCCGGGCGCGGTGGCGCTGGACGCGCCGGTCCAGGTCCGCGGCGAACCGGGCTGGTGGCTGTCGCAACTGGACGGCGAGTTCGTGCTGGCGCTGTTCTGCGCGGACGCGCTGCCCGGCCAGGAAACGCTGCAGGCGCTGCAAGCCCTGCGCATGGCGCCGGTGCCGGTGAAAGCCGTGCTGGTGGCCGGCGCGCAGTGCGACCTGTCGGCAATGCCGGCGGAGCTGGCCGTGGTCCGGGACAGCGAAGGCTGCCTTGCCAAGCGCTACGACGCGCAACCCGGCACGGCCTACCTGATCCGTCCCGACCAGCACATCGCCGCGCGCTGGCGCGCCGTCAACACCGATGCCGTCGCCGCGGCGGTCAACCGCGCCACGGGCCGCGCCTGAAATCCGAGGTCACTCCACCATGCTTATCACCGAAACCAACCTGGGCTCGCCGGATGACTTCTATGAAGCGCTGATCGACGCCCACCGCGACCTGAGCAACGAGCAGAGCCAGGAGCTGAATGCGGCGCTGATCCTGCTGCTGGCCAATCACCTGGGCGACACGGCCGTGCTGAAGGAAGCCCTGCTGCACGCGCGCGCGTCGGTGGTCCAGGCCGGCTGAGTCCCTAGGCCCCGACCGCGAAGGCGTTCACGATCAGCGCGCGCAGCCACTGGTTGCCGCCGTCGCGGTCCACCCTGCGCTGCCAGTACATGTTTGTCTGCAGCGCAGGCACCTTCAGCGGCGGCGTCATGAAGCGCAGGCCGAACGGCGCCGCCGCGCTGGCGGCCAGCTTCTCCGGCACCGTGGCCAGCAAATCGGTTGCGCTCACGATGTAGGGCACCGCCGAAAAGTGCGGCACGCTGAAGTGTTCGGACAGGTCGACGCCCGCCCGCTCCATCGACTGGTTGACCTGCCCGTAGGGCGCCGCGCGCGACACGATCAGGTGGCGCTCCGCACGAAAGGCCTTGATGCCCATGCCCGCGTGGGCGGTGGGATGGGCCTGGCGGAACAGGGTCGCGTAGCCCTGGCGGAACAGCATGCGCTGCAGCGTGCCCGCCCCCATCTCGTCGAACGCGCCGATCGCCAGATCCACCCTGCCCGCCTCCATTTCCCGCGGCAGGTCCGGCCCCAGCACCCGCACCGAATCGATACGCACCAGGGGCGCCCGCTGGGCGCAGACTTCCATCAGGCGGGGCATGAAGTGGATTTCGCCCACGTCCGTCATGGCCACGCGAAAGCGCCGGCTGCTGGTGGCGGCATCGAAGGCGTCCTGGTCCCGCAGCGCCTGCGACAGCAGCCCCAGCGCCTCGCTGACCGGCCCCGCCAGGCGCTGGGCCCGGGGCGTGGGCAGCATGCCCTGGCCGGTGCGCACGAAGAGTTCGTCCCCGAACGCCACCCGCAGGCGGCGCAGCGCATTGCTGACGGCCGGCTGCGTCAGGTCCATCCGGCGGGCCACCGCCGACAGGTTGCGGTCTTCCAGCAGGTGCTGGAAGAGCAGCAACAGGTTCAGGTCCACATCGCGCAGATCGGCCATCGGTTCCGCCCCTACTATTCACAAAATTTATAGTCTGTATTTTTGCATTCCCGTAGCCGCAACAGGGATTTTTTCCGACAATGGCGTATCGGCTCGGGAACATGCCCGGTCAGCCCACAACCAGACCAGACAGCGCGGCAATGCACCGCGCCGCCGCCCAGGAGGATTCCATGGAACTGCACTATCAGACCGGCTTCGGCAACGAATGCGCGACCGAGGCCCTGCCCGGCGCCCTGCCGCTGGGCCGCAACTCGCCGCAGCAATGCCCCTATGGCCTGTACGCCGAACAGCTGTCCGGCACCGCCTTCACCGCCCCGCGCACCGAGAACCGCCGCTCCTGGCTTTACCGGATCCGTCCCGGCGCCCAGCACAAGCCCTTCGAACCCTTTGAAGGCGCCGCCGGCTGGCTCAGCACGTTCGGCCACGGCCCGGTCACGCCGAACCAGCTGCGCTGGAGCCCGATGCCCATCCCCACCGCCCCCACGGATTTCCTGGAAGGCGTGAAGACCTGGGGCGGCAACGGCGGCCCCGACGAACAGGGCGGCGTGGGCATCCACCTGTATGCGGCCAACCGGTCGATGCAGGGCCGCTACTTCTACAACGCCGACGGCGAACTGCTGCTGGTCCCCCAGGAAGGCCGCCTGCGCCTGGCGACCGAACTCGGCCTGATCGACCTCGCGCCGCTGGAGATCGCGGTCATCCCGCGCGGCGTGCGTTTCCGCGTGGAATTGCTGGACGGCGCCGCGCGCGGCTACATGCTCGAGAACTTCGGCGCGGCCCTGCGCCTGCCGGAACTGGGCCCCATCGGCTCGAACTGCCTGGCCAACGCCCGCGACTTCAAGACGCCCGTGGCCTGGTATGAAGACGTGGACGGCGACTTCGAACTGATCGCCAAGTTCACCGGCGGCTTCTGGCGCGCCTCGATCGATCATTCGCCGCTGAACGTGGTGGCCTGGCACGGCACGCACGCGCCCTACAAGTACGACCTGCGCAACTTCAACACCATCGGCTCGATCAGCTACGACCATCCCGATCCGTCGATCTTCACGGTGCTGACCGCGCCGTCGGACACCCCGGGCACGGCCAACATGGACTTCGCGATCTTCCCGCCGCGCATCCTGGCCATGGAAAACACCTTCCGTCCGCCCTGGTTCCACCGCAACATCGCCAGCGAGTTCATGGGCCTGATCCAGGGCGTGTACGACGCCAAGGCCGACGGCTTCGCGCCCGGCGGCGCCAGCCTGCACAACTGCATGAGCGGCCACGGCCCCGACGCCGAAACCTTCGAAAAGGCCTCGCACGCGGACACCAGCAAGGCGCACTACATCCGCGACACGATGGCGTTCATGTTCGAAACCCGCCGCGTCATCCGCCCGACCGAGCAGGCGCTGGCCTCGGTAGAATTGCAGGGCGACTACTACCGGTGCTGGCAGGGCATCGCCAAGCATTTCGATCCCAAGAAGGCGTGACGCGAAAGCGCTTGCTTTCCACGCCCGCGGCGATGAGCGCAAGCTCATCGCCGCTTGGCATTTGATTCATCCGGCGCGCCGCCCCGTCCGCCGGCCGGCCCCTCATAAACACACTGACAGAGACACGCAGCCATGACCACCACGATCAACGAAACCCACGACCCGTCCCTGAAGAGCTGGATCGCCAGCGCCAATGCGGACACGTCGGATTTCCCCGTGCAGAACCTGCCCTATGCGTCGTTCCGCCGCAAGGGTTCTCAGGAGTCCTTCCGCCCCGGCGTGGCGATCGGCGACCAGATCCTGGACCTGGCCGCGCTGGCGGGCAAGCAGCCTTTCGAAGGCCTGGCCGCCGACGCGCTGGCCGCTTGCGCCACCGACAGCCTGAACGCGCTGATGGCCCTGGGCCAGCCACACTGGAGCGCCCTGCGCCTGGCCCTGTCGCGCGCCTTGCGCGAAGGCGCCGCGTTGCGCGACGTCGTCGAGCCGCTGCTGGTGCCGCAGGCGGACGCCGAATACACGACGCCCGCGCGCATCGGCGACTACACCGACTTCTACATCTCGGTGCATCACGCCACCGCCGTGGGCAAGCAGTTCCGTCCCGACAATCCCCTGCTGCCCAACTACAAGTGGGTGCCCATCGGCTACCACGGCCGCGCCTCCAGCATCGGCGTCGACCAGAAATTCCCGCGCCCCGTCGGCCAGACCAAGCCGGCCAACGAAGGCGAGGCGCCGCAGTTCGGCCCCTGCGCGCGTCTGGACTATGAGTTGGAACTGGGCATCTTCGTGGGCACCGGCAATGCGCAAGGCGACCGCATCGCCCTGGCCGACGCGGAATCGCATGTGTTTGGCCTTTGCATCCTGAACGACTGGTCGGCGCGCGACATCCAGGCCTGGGAATACCAGCCGCTAGGCCCCTTCCTGTCCAAGAATTTCGCGTCGACGATCTCTCCGTGGATCGTCACCATGGAAGCGCTGGAACCCTTCCGCACGCAATGGAACCGCGGCGCCGGCGAACCGCAGCCGCTGGCCTACCTGGCTTCCGACGCGAATCGCGCCAAGGGCGCCTTCGACGTGCAGATGGAAGTGCTGATGACCACCGAGAAATCCCGCGCCGCCAGCGAGCCGCCCGTCTCGCTGTCGAGCAGCAATTTCCGCGACGCCTACTGGAATGTCGCGCAGCTGATCACGCACCACACGGTGAACGGCTGCAACCTGCAGCCCGGGGATATGCTGGGCACCGGCACGCTGTCCGGCCCGCGCCCCTCGGAAGCGGGCTCGCTGCTGGAACTGAGCAATGGCGGCAAGGCGCCGATCGACCTGCCGTGGGGCGAAAAGCGCACCTTCCTGCAGGATGGCGACCAGATCATCATCCGCGCCGAATGCGCGAAAGCCGGCTACCCGCGGATCGGCTTCGGGGAGTGCTCCGGCGTCGTGCTGCCGGCGCGCGCCTGATCCGCGGAAACGGAAAGTCCGCCGGCTACCTGGTGGATTTTCCCCGCGCGACCAGGGCGTCGATCTCGTCGTCCTTGGCCTGCCACTGCTGGCCCAGCCACTGATGGAATGTGGTGCGGAAGGCCTTGTCGCGGGTGTAGTCGGCCTCGCAAAAGGCCGGCGGCACCGGCAACTGGCGCATGCGCACCACTACCCGGCCCGTGCGCCCGCAGGCGAAGTCCCAGAAGCTGGGCGCACCGTCGGGATACGCGATCGTGACGTCGATCATCGAACGAAACCGCTCGCCCATCGCGTTCAGCGACACGGCCAGGCCGCCCGCCTTGGGCTTGAGCAGGTGGCGGTAGGGCGACCCTTGCGAGGCGCGCTTGGCCTCGGAAAAGCGGGTGCCTTCGGCAAACACCATCACACTGGTCGGCACCAGTGAAAACTTCGCGCACGCGCGCCGCGCCGCTTCCTGGTCCTGGCGGCCGAGGTCCGGATTCTTGCGCAGCGCGGCCTTGCCGTGCCGCTTCATGAAGGGAAAGTCCAGCGCCCACCATGCCAGCCCGATCACGGGCACGTAGATGAGCTGCTGCTTGAGGAAGAACTTCAGCAGCGGAATGCGCCGGTTCAGCGAATACTGCAGCACGAAGATGTCCACCCACGACTGGTGGTTGCAGTTGACCAGGTACCAATCCGCGTAGCGCAGGTCTTTATTGCCTTGAATGTCCCAGGCCTGCGGCTGGATGCGCACGAACCAGCCGCAATTGCACGACACCCATGCCGTGGCGATGCCGTTGAGCACCGGATCGACACGCCGCCTGACCGCGGCGAACGGCAGCGCCAGCTTCAGCAGCGACAGCGGGAACAGCAGCAGGCACCAGAACAGCGTGTTCGCGGCCAGCCAGACCGAACTGAAGACGCCGGTGACCCATGCGAGCCGCCCGCGCGGCACGGGAATCGCCAGGCGCCGCCGCGGCTGCGGCGCGCTGTCGTGCGCGCTGGATAGGGCCGCGGGAGCGGCGCGGGGGGCTCCGGTGGAAGGATTCGGCGATGTCATGGCCGCCAGTGTGCTATCGGACCGCGGAAAACGGCTTGAGCAGGATCAAGGCGGCCGGCTTGCCACCGGCTGCCTCGCCGGGCCGCAGGCCCGGCGGCGTCAGGGTAGCCGGTACTTCTCTTCCCGATAGGCCCAGCTTGCCCACAGCGCGTGCGCCAGCGCCTCTTGCGTCAGCGTCGGGTCGGCCGGTTCGACCGGCGCATAGACTTCGTCGCGTCCCACCGGCGCCGCCTCGTAGCGGAACTGCCTGGGCGGCTTGGACGGCTCCAGCACCAGCAGCTGGTCTCCCCGCAGATAGCCGAAGTTGTCCGCGTACTGCATCATCGCGCGGTTCGGATCCCGCTGCGTCAGGTCCACGCCCAGCATCGGGTTCACGTTGTCCAACCCGATCAGCGACAGCAGCGTCGGCGCCATGTCGATCTGGCTGACCAGGCGCTCGTCCTGCCGCGGCGCGATGCCGGCGCCCAGGATCAGCGCGGGAATCTGGAAGTGCCGCACCGGCACGGGAATGGACCCGTAGACGCGCGAATCGTGGTCCGCGATGACCAGGAACACCGTGTTGTCCCAGTAGGGTGCCTTGCGCGCCTTGTCGAAGAACTGGCCCAGGGCCCAGTCGGCGTAGCGCACCGTGTTGTCCACCGACGCCGGTTCGCCCACCGGCTGGATGCGGCCTTCCGGATATTCCCAGGGCGAATGGTTGGTCACGGAAAACGCCAGTGTGAACACCGGCTTGTCGCCGTCGGCGCGCAGCAGCCGGTCTACCTGGTTAAACATGTCTTCGTCCGACGCGCCCCACGATCCTTCGAAGACGGGATCCACGAATTTGGGACGGTCCACGATTTCGTCGAATCCGTTGCCCAGGAAGAACGCGCGCATGTTGTCGAAATGCGATTCCCCGCCATACACGAAGCGCGAGTGGTAGCCGTGCTTGCCCAGCAGCTGCGCCAGCGTGAAGAACCCCGTCTGCGAGCGCGGCAGCTTGACCACCGCATCCGCCACGCTGGGCAGGAAGCCCGCCGTCACCGCTTCGATGCCGCGCACCGAACGCGTGCCGGTGGCATAGGCGCGATGGAACATCCAGCCGTCCTTGGCCAGGCGGTCGATATTCGGCGTCAGGTCGCGGCCGCCCAGGCTGCCCACGTACTGGGCCCCCAGGCTTTCCTGCAGGATGATCACCACGTTCAGCGGCTTGTCCCGCCGCACCGTCGCCTTCTGCTCGTGCAGGCTGGGCAGGCGCGGGTCCATCGGCGGCCCCGACATGCCCGCCTTCTCGCGCACGATGGCGTTCATCTCGTCCACCGCCATCTTCGGGTACATCGCGGCCGATGACCGCTCGTCGCGCATGCGATACGCCGCGTCGAACACGCTGTACAGCGAGTTGAGCGCCAGCGCGTTCACCATCGAGTCCGAGCTGAAAGCCACCTTCGCGGGATTGATCGGCCGGTGCTCCAGCGTGCCGCGCGCGCCCAGGAACACCAGCGCCAGGATCACGAAGGACGCAACGGGCCGCTTCCACCACCCCATGAACGGATCGCGCTTGCCGGTCGGGAACAGTTTCACCGCCAGCCAGGCCGCGACCACCAGCACCACAAAGGCGGCCAGCAGCACCCCCTTGTAGCCCTGCCACAGCATCGAGCCGACTTCCTTCGGATTGAGCAGGTAGATGAAGTAAAGGCGATTCGGACGCGTGTCGTATTCGGCGATGAACTGCGGCGTCGAGACTTCCAGCAGTACGTACAGCATCCACCACACGCGGAACCACCATGCCGTGATGCGCGCGGCGAGCGGCCTGTGCCCGAACCAGGGCGAAAGCACGGCGGGCAGCGCGATCACCATCGACAGCAGGCACACGTCGATGCGCAGTCCGCCCAGCAGGAGCGGCCCCAGGCCGCCGGCGGCCTGCACGCGGTCCCACATCCAGAAGGCGAGTCCCAGCCGCGACAGCGTCAGCAGGGCCAGGATGGCGACGATGAACCGGAGAGTCAGGCGACGCATGCCGACGCCCTCCTTGCCAGGAATGCCGCCTGCCCTGTTGATGAAGATATGCCGCCGTGTGTGCCAAGCAGAACCATGCCGCCTCGATGACCAAAAATTGAAACGGGCCAAGAGTAACGCGGTTTCAGCCCCGGCCGGCGCCAGGCGCTTTAACTCAAACGTTGTACGACATCACATGTGACAAAATCCTGCGGGCGCGACAGGCGCGCCCCTCGCCTACTGGGCCCGGCGCAGGCGCTCGCGGCTGTTGCTCAGGTGCGTGCGCATCGCGGCGCGCGCGGCTTCGGCGTCCTGCCGGGTGATGGCGCTGTAGATGTCCTCGTGCTCGAGGTTCACGCGCGCCAGATACGCCGCACGGTCTTCGTGCGCGAACTTGGCCGAGTTGATGCGGGTGCGGGGAATGATGGCCGAACCCAGGTGCGACATCAGGTCCGCGAAATAACGGTTGTCGGTGGATTGCGCCACCAGCAGATGGAACTGGAAGTCGGGAGTAATGGTGTCGCCGTCGCTGTCCAGCGCATGCTTGAATGCGTCGAGCGCGCGGCGCATCTCCTGCAGCTGCGTCTCGCTGCGGCGGATGGCCGCCAGCCCCGCGGCCTCGCTTTCAAGGCAGATGCGCAGTTCCAGCAGGACCAGGACATCGCGCACCGTGCCGATGTCGGCCGGGTCCACCCGGAAGTCGCCGCCGCCGCTGGGCTCCAGCGCATACGTGCCGACGCCATGATGCGTCTCGACAAGGCCCGACGCCTGCAAGCGCGACAGCGCCTCGCGCACGACGGTCCGGCTTACGCCGAACTGACGCATGATTTCGGATTCGGTCGGCAGCTTGTCGCCGGGGCGGATCTCTCCGCCGCGGATGCGTTCGGAAATGTTTTCGACCAGGCCCTGGGCCAGGTTCCGGGGACGACGCTGCGGCAAGACGGGGGTATCGACAGGAGCGTTCATCAGGGATTATCCGAAGGCGGTTGGGCAGAGCTTGACGCTGAATTTTGGCGCTCATTATACTTTGCACCAGTTGTACGATAACGTACCAGCCAAGTCCACTCCACCGCGCCATTTACAGAGCGTTGCGTCATGAGCCGAGCTGTCAACAACATGCCTGCATCTTCCCGCTGTCATCGCTTGTTATTGACCGGCGCCGCCGGCAACCTGGGCCTGGTGCTGCGTCCGCGCCTGAAGGACCACGCGGACATCCTGCGCGTCTCGGATGTGGCCCCCATGGCCGCCGCCGGGCAAGGCGAAGAGGTCGTCCCCTGCAATCTGGCCGATGCCCCCGCGGTTTCCGAACTGGTGCGCGGCGTGGACGCCATTGTGCATCTGGGCGGCGTGTCCGTGGAACGGCCTTTCGAGGAAATCCTGCCCGCCAACATCCAGGGCGTCTACAACGTCTACGAAGCGGCCCGCCTGCACGGCGTAAAGCGCATCGTGTTCGCCAGTTCCAACCATGTCATCGGCTTCTACGAGCAGGGCCGGACGCTGGATGCGGACGTGCCGCTGCGGCCCGACGGCTACTACGGCCTGAGCAAGGCCTACGGCGAAAACCTGTCGCGCTTCTACTTTGACCGCTACGGCATCCAGACCGTCTGCCTGCGCATCGGATCCTCGTTTCCCGAACCCAAGGACCGCCGCATGATGGTCACCTGGCTCAGCCATGACGACCTGACCGACCTGGTCCTGCGGTCCCTGTTCACACCGGACGTCGGCCACCTCATCGTGTACGGCGCCTCGGCCAACCGCGACAGCTGGTGGGACAACCGCGGCGCAGCCGTGCTGGGCTTCGCCCCCAAGGATTCGTCCGAACGCTTTCGCGCGCAGGTCGAAGCGCAGGCGCCGCTGCCCGCCGACGATCCCGCGGCGCGCTATCAGGGCGGCGCCTTCGTCAAGGCCGGTCCTTGCCCCTTCCCGAAGGCCTGAAGCTTCCCATGTCCAAGACCGCCGAACGCATAGGAACAATGTTGTGCGGCGTGGGAGAAAGCCCCGTCTGGCGCCGCGCCGACCAGGCGTTCTACTGGACCGACATTCCCGGCAGGACGCTCTGGCGCTGGACGCCCGCGACCGGCGCCTTCGCGCAATGGACGCTGCCCCAGATGGCAGGCAGCATCGCACTGCGGGGCGACGGCTGGCTGCTGGCGATGGAAGACGGCCTCTACGCCTGCGACGCCTTGCTGACGGACCAGGAATGCGTTCCGCGGCCGCTGGCCGCCGTGACGCACGCCGCGCCCGGCATGCGCTTTAACGATGGCCGCTGCGACCGGCAGGGCCGGTTCGTGGCGGGCACCATGGTCATGGACATGGGCCTGGCCTCGCCCAAGGGCGTGCTGTACCGCCATGACGCGCACGGCATGTCCGTCCTGCTGGACGGCCTGATCGTGCCCAACGGCCTGGGATTCAGCCCCGACGGCCGCACCATGTATCTGTCGGACTCGCACCCGTCGCGCGCATCGGTCTGGGCTTTCGACTACGACACCGGCGCGGGCGTCCCGGGCAATCGCCGCCGCTTCATCGACGCCCTGCCCGCCGGCCGTCCGGACGGCGCCGCCGTGGACACGGACGGCTGCTACTGGATCTGCGGCAACGATGCCGGCAAGGTGTATCGATACACCCCGGACGGCCGCCTGGACCGCACGCTGGACGTGCCCGCCGCCAAGGTCGCCATGTGCGCCTTCGGCGGCGCGGGCATGGACACGCTCCTGGTCACCTCGATCCGTCCCGCGAACGCCGCTCCCGGCTCGCCGGACGGCGGGGTATTCGCCCTGCGCCCCGGCGCGCAGGGCCTGGAGGAAACCGCCAGCGCCGGTTAGCACCCGATCGGCGCCCGCTGCGCGCCCCTGAGCAGGTCAGTCCATATCAAAGAGCTTCGGGGCCATCTTGGCCCTCAACGAAACGCCGTACCCCATTCCGGAGGTAGACATGCTGCACCCTCACCTGAGCCGCGCCGTCCTGGCCGCGGCCGCCTTGCTGACGCTGGTTCCCGCCACCCACGCCGCCGAGCTGCGCTCCGCGGACATCCACCCCGACGATTACCCCACAGTGCAGGCCGTGCGCCACTTCGGCGATCTGGTCAAGCAACGGACCAATGGCCGCATCACCGTCAAGGTGTACTCGGGCGGCGCGCTCGGCAACGAAGACGATTCCATCGAACAGGTGAAGCTGGGCGCGCTGGCGATGGCCCGCGTCTCCAGCGCGGCGATGCACAACATCTGCCAGACCACGCGCGTGCCGTCGCTGCCGTTCCTCTTCCGGTCCAAGGAACACCTGCACAAGGTGCTCGACAGCGAGATCGGCGACCAGATCCTGCGCTCGTGCGAAGGCGCGGGTTTCGTGGGGCTGGCCTGGTATGACAGCGGGTCGCGCTCCATGTACACGACCAAGAAGCCCATCAAGACGCTGGCCGACGCCAAGGGGCTGAAGATCCGCGTGCAGCAGTCGGACCTGTCCGTCGCCATGGTGGAAGCCATGGGCGGCAACGCCACGCCGATGCCCATGGGCGAGGTCTATACCTCGCTCAAGACCGGCCTGGTGGACGCGGCCGAGAACAACTTTCCCAGCTACGAAAGCGCTCACCACTACGAAGTCGCCAAGTTCTACTCGCTGACCGAGCACACCATGACGCCCGAGATCCTGATCTTCTCCAAGCGGCAGTGGGACAAGCTGCCGCCCGATGACCAGAAGATCCTGCGCGAGGCCGCGCGCGAATCGGTGCCCTTCATGCGCAAGCTGTGGGACGAGCGCGAACAGAAGTCGCGCGCCATCGTCGAGAAGGCCGGCTCGCAAATCACGGAGGTCGACAAGCCCTCGTTCCAGGGCGCGATGAAGCCCGTGTACGAGCGCTTCGTCACGACGCCCGAGATGAAGGACCTGGTCGCGAAGATCCAGGCCGTGAAGTGAGGACATCATGTTGGCCACTCCCACGAACGAACCGGATGTCGCCGCGGGGGGCCGGGCTCAAGCCCTGGCTGCCCCGCTGGACGCCTACACGCGCGGCTGCGCCAGGCTGGCGCGCGCTTGCATGTGGACCAGCGTGTTCGGGCTGGTCTGCCTGATCATCGCCGTCACCCTGCAGATCTTCGGACGCCACGTGCTCAACAGCACGCCGACCTGGGCGGAAAGCCTGGCGCTGCTGCTGGTGCTGTACGTCACCATGCTCGGCGCCGCGGTCGGCGTGCGCGACGCCGGGCATATCGGCTTCGAGTCCCTGCTCGACGCCCTGCCCGCCGCCGGGCAGCGGCGGCTGCGCATCTTCATCCATCTGCTGGTGCTGCTGTTCGGCGTGCTGATGGCCTGGAACTGCGGCGTGCTGGCCGAGTCCGTCGCGGCCTACAAGATTCCCAACCTGGGCATCTCCAATGCGTGGAAGTACGTTCCTGCAACCCTGTCGGGCACCTTGATCGCGCTCTTTTCCATCGAGCACATCATCGCGATCCTGCGCAACCAGAAGGTGGTACCGGCATGGCGCTGACTCTGCTTTCCTTCACCTTCATGGGGTTCCTCGTGATCGGGGTGCCGGTGGCCTTCGCCATCGGGCTGTCGTCGATCACGGCCATCATGTACGAAGACCTGCCGCTGGCGGTGGCCTTCCAGCAGATGACCTCGGGCATGAACGCGTTTTCGTTCCTGGCCATTCCGTTCTTCATCTTCACGGGAGAACTGATGCTGTACGGCGGCATCGCGGACCGCATCGTGGCGTTCGCGAAATCGCTGGTGGGCCATGTGCGGGGCGGCCTGGGCATGTCCAACGTGGTGGCCTGCACGCTGTTCGGCGGCGTGTCGGGATCGCCCGTGGCGGACGTATCGGCGATGGGATCGGTGATGATCCCGATGATGAAGCGCGAGGGCTACCACGCGGACTACGCGGTGAACGTCACCACGCACGCCGCCCTGGTCGGCGCGCTGATGCCCACCAGCCACAACATCATCATCTACACGCTGGCCGCGGGCGGCAAGGTGTCCATCGCGGCGCTGATCGCGGCGGGCGTGGTGCCCGCCCTGATCCTGACCGTGTGCAACCTGGCGGCCGCCTATTTCGTGGCGCGAAGCCGGGGCTATCCGGCCGGCACCTTCCCGGGCTGGCACATCGTGGCGCGCTCGCTGGTCGCCGCGGCGCCCGGCTTGTTCGTGGTGGTGCTGATCATCACAGGCATCCTGAGCGGCGTCTTTACCGCCACGGAATCCGCGGCGGTGGCGGTGCTGTACGCGCTGGCGCTGACGGTCTTCGTGTACCGGTCGCTGACCTGGGACCAATTCGTGCGCGCCGCCAGCAAGGCCGTCAAGACCACGGGCGTGGTGCTGCTGCTGATCGGCATCTCGGCCACGTTCGGCTACCTGATCAGCTTCTACGGCGTGGCCGAAAAGACCGGGCAGCTCATGGCGTCCATCTCGACGGAGCCGTGGGCCATCTTCCTGATGGTCAACATCATCCTGTTCGTGCTGGGCACGTTCCTGGACATGGCCGCCACCATCCTGATCTGCACGCCGATATTTCTGCCGATCTGCATGCAGTACGGCATGGGACCGGTCCAGTTCGGCATGGTCCTGCTGCTGAACTGCGCGCTGGGGCTGAACACGCCGCCGGTCGGGACCACGCAGTTCGTGGGGTGCGCCATCGGCGGCGTATCCGTGGGCACGGTGATGCGGACCATCTGGCCGTTCTATGGCGCGCTGCTGGCCGCGCTGGCGCTGGTGACCTACGTCCCGGCCTTTTCGCTGTGGTTGCCGGGGGTGCTGCTCAACTGAGCGGGCGGGCGTCGGGCGGGCCGCCCGCGGTCCGCCCCGCGATCACCGGATAGAAGAACAGCGCCGCCAGCAGCCACATCAGGGCGGCGGACCAGAGCGTCTGACTCAGAAAGTGCGCGCCCTGCAGGATGCGCACCACCGAAAAACCCAGGCCCGCGGCCACGCCCACGGCAAGCCCGCTCCAGCGCCACGCCGGCCTGCCCAGGGCCCAGCCCGCGAAGTACAGGCTCAGCAGCGCGTATCCGGCGCCGGCATGGCCGCTGGGCAGCGCCCCGCCGGCGCGCGCACGGCCCCAGGTCCACCAATGCAGCGGATAGGGCGTGTAGCCGCCCAGCGTTTCCAGGTCGTAGGGGCGCGGCAAGGTGGTGTGATGCTTGAGCTGGTTGATCAGCAACTGCCCGGTGAGGCAGGTGGCCGCCACCGCCAGGGCGGCGCCGCGCCAGCGGCGCCAGGCCGGGATGCGGAAACTCGCCGCCGCCACGCCCGCCGCGGCCAGGCCCACGCCGATCGGCAGCGCCAGCACCACGCGATGGCCCAGCAGTTCCAGCCAGCGGCTGCCATGCAGCGGAAAATCGTCCAGGGCCGGATCGAACAGCGTCCGCGCAATGCGCAGATCCAGCCCCGAGGCCGTGGCCCACCATGCCAGGCAGGCCAGGACCAACGTGACGCCGACGACATGCGTCAGCAGGTAGCGGACTCTCGTCGGCGCGCGCGGCGCCGGCAGGGATGGGGACGGCATGGATCGATGAATTCGGACGGATCGGGCAAGCGGCGACTTTACGCGCCCGACAGTCGAAAATTCGTCAAATCCGCGCTTGCGGGGACGCCGGAACCGGTTCGCGCTCAAAGCGCAGCAGGAACCGCGTGCCGCGCGCCGGGCCTTCCCGCGAGGACTCGACGGTCAGCGACCAGCCCTGCATGTCGCAGACGCGCTTGGCAATGGCCAGGCCCAGCCCGCGGGCCGTTTCGTCGCCGCCCGCCACGCCCGAATCGCGCATGCGGCCGCTGAAGTAGCGGCGGAACAGGAACGGCAGGTCGCCAGCGGCGATGCCCTTGCCGTCGTCGCGCAGCTCCAGCCCCGCGCGGGCGTCCAGCGAGGCCGTCAGGGTGGCGGGCGCGGCATGTTCGACGGCGTTGCGGACCAGGTTGCGCAGGACGGTCAGCAAGGCATAGCGGTCCAGCGTGATCACCTGCCCGTCAGGGATGCGGTTGTCAAAGCGCAGGTCCGCCTGCCGGGCCTGGGCGGCGTGGCCGCGCCAGGCGTCTTCCATGCACTCGGCGATATCCACGGGTTCCGGCGCACGAAGCTGGTCGCGGGCCATGGCGCGCGCGCTCTCCAGGCTGACGATGACGTCGTCCACGTTGTCGACCACCCGGGTCAGGCGCTGCTGCTGGTCCGGCGTCAGCGTCTGCGTCAGCAGCATCAGTTCGCTGTCGGAGCGGATCGCCGCCAGCGGCGTGCGCACCTCGTGGCTGAGATTGCCCGCGAACTCCCGCTCGCGGGCGATCGACTTGTCCACCTGGTTCTGCACGCGGTTGAAGGCTTCGATCAGCCGTCCGGCTTCGTCGTCCCGCGTCACGGCCATGTCGGGCGAGCCGGGCGCCCAGGTCGCCAGGCGGTCCGTCAGGTCAAGCAGCGGGCCGACGGCCACCGCCGCCACGCGCCGCGACAGCGCATAGGCGCCCACCACGCAGATGGCGCCCACGCCCAGCACGATCAGCCCGAAGTCGTGGACGCGCTCTTCGTTATCGGTCGCGTCGTACAGCAGATACACCCTGCCGCGGCCGGTCTCGGCCACCATCACGTGCCAGGTGTAAGCGCCCGGCTCGATCAGGTGCAGTCCGCTTTCCAAGGGCAGGAGCTCCGCCGGCATGCCCGCGGGCGGTTGCCCGTCCACGCTCAGCCAGGCGCGCATGGACCCGCCGAGTTCGCGTGCGCCGTGGCGCGGCAGGAATTCGTCGCTGCTACGCGCGTGCTGGACCAGGCGGTCCATCTCGGTGTTGAGGATGTCGTTGACCAGATCGTCCTCCATCTGGTCGAACGTCAGGTAGGCCAGCAGGGCAAGCGCCGTGACGAACAGCGCCACCGTCCCCGTGAGCGCCCACACGACGCGCTGGGTCAGCGTGCCGGAAGCGGCGCGAGTCATGAGGGGATCCCAGGTAGCGCCAGGCGCCAGCCGGTGCCATGCACGGTTTCGATGCCGTCGAAACCGGCGTCCGCCAGCGCGCGCCGCAGCAGATGGACCTGGCTGCGCAGCGCGTCGGACGACGGCGGCTCGTTGCCCCACAGCACCGATTCCAGCTCTTCGCGGGACACCACGCGGCCGGGGTCGCGCAGCAGGACTTCCATGATGATGCCGGCCTTGCGCGTCAGGTGGACGGGCACGCCGTCGACGGACACGGCGCGGCTCCGGGTGTCGTACTGCAGCGAGCCGAAGGCGCGCACCGAATCGACCGTGGAACCCTTGGCGCGCTGGATCAGCGCCAGCAGCCGGGCTTCGACCTCGAGCAGGGCGAACGGCTTGGTAAGGTAGTCGTCCGCGCCGTGCGAAAAACCCGCCAGCTTGTCCTCCAGGCTGTCGCGCGCGGTCAGCATCAGCACCGGGACGTCCAGCCGCCTTTCGGTCCGCATGGCATGGAGCACGGCGTTGCCGTCCATGCCGGGCAGCCCGATGTCCAGCAGGACGGCGTCAAACCGTTGCTCCTGCAGGCGCTGCAGGGCCGCCTGTCCGCTGTAGGCCACGTCGGGAAGAAAGCCGCGCGCCTCCAGGAAGCTGTACAGGTTGCCGGCGATGATGTGGTCGTCTTCGACGATCAGCACCCGGTGATGCGCACCCGCTGCGGGACTCGCTGACATGATCGTGGATTCCTGAGACGCGGGCGGCTACGCCTGCAGCACCTTGCCCGGGTTCATGAGCCCCTGCGGATCCAGCGCGCGCTTGATCTTGCGCATGAGCGCCAGTTCGACGGGACTCTTGTAGCGGGGCAGTTCGTCGCGCTTGAGCTGGCCCACGCCGTGCTCGGCGCTGA
Organism: Achromobacter spanius; assembly: GCF_039673305.1. GTDB lineage: Bacteria > Pseudomonadota > Gammaproteobacteria > Burkholderiales > Burkholderiaceae_B > Achromobacter > Achromobacter spanius_F. Next base: position 103,867 of record NZ_JBDJLJ010000012.1, on the reverse strand, counting down.
TGGAGCCATGGTGCGCATGCACGCTGTCGTGCACCACGCCGTAGATTTCGCTTTGCAGTCCCAGCAGCTCGGCCTCGGTCTGGCCGGGCGCATTGGCCACGTTGTAATGCAGGTTGCCGTCGCCCAGGTGGCCGAAGATCACGTGGCGCACGCCGGGAAAGCGCGCCTGCAGCAGGGCGTTGGTCTTGTGCACGAATCCCGCGATCGACGAGATGGGGATCGACACGTCATGCTTGACCGACTTGCCCAGTTCGGCTTCCGCCAGCGGGATGCTTTCGCGCAGGTGCCAGAGCGCCTTGCTTTGCGCGACGTTGGCGGCGATGGCGGCGTCGTTCACCAGGCCGGCCTCGATGGCCTCGCCCAGCACGGACTCGAAGCGCTCGCGCGCGTGGGTTTCGCTTTCGCTGTCGGACAGCTCCAGCAGGGCGAACCACGGCGACGCGGCGGATTCGCCCTCGAAGGGCAGGCGCTGCTGCGGGAACAGCCGCACGACCGCCTGCAGGCAGGCGCCGCTCATGAGTTCAAAGCCGGTCAGGGATGCGCCGAAACCCGAGCGAGCGCGCGACAAGACTTCGACGGCATCGTCGATGCTGTCCAGCGTCAGCAGCGCCGTGCACGATGCGACGGGGCGTGGATACAGCTTGAGCGTGGCGGCGGTGATGATGCCCAGCGTGCCTTCGCTGCCGATGTACAGGTCGCGCAGGTCGTAGCCGGTGTTGTCCTTGCGCAGGCCGCGCAGGCCATCCCAGATCTCGCCTTCCGCGGTCACCACTTCCAGGCCCAGCGTGAGGTCCCGGGTATTGCCGTAGCGCAGCACCTGCGTGCCGCCGGCGTTGGTCGCCAGGTTGCCGCCGATGGTGCAGCTGCCTTCGGCGGCCAGGCTCAGCGGGAACAGCCGGTTCGCCGCCGCGGCGGCCTCCTGCACGGCCTGCAGGACGCAGCCGGCTTCCACGGTGATGGTGTCGTTGTCGGTATCCAGCGCGCGCACGGCGGTGAGCCTGGCGGTGGACAGCACCACCGCGGTTCCCGAATCGTCCGGGGTGGCCCCGCCGCACAGGCCGGTATTGCCCCCCTGCGGCACCACGGGCACGCCGTGGCGCGCGCAGAGCTTCACCGCCGCCGCGACCTCGGCGGTCGAGCCCGGGCGGATCACCGCCAGCGCCGCGCCGCGATAGCGGCGGCGCCAATCCTGCACATAGGTCTCGGCGTCGGCGCCGGTCAGGACGTGAGGGACGCCCAGAAGGGACTGTAGATCGCTCAGCAATGTCATGGATGCCGCACAAGGAAGGCCGGGGCGCGCCCGGGCGCTGTTCAAGGGATGTGCGGGCTATTGTAGGGGCAGGAGGGCCGGGGCCGAAGCCCCCTTGCCCATCAGCCGACTGCCTGGTCCAGGCGCGTGCCCGTCATGCCCGAGCAGAAGGCCCGGGACGCGATGCGGTTCATCAGAAAGGCGCGGTCGACGCCCGCGGGGCCGGGCAGTTCCGACAGGGCGCGATAGGCGCGGCGCAGCACCTCGCCGCGCGTCGCGCCGCACACCATGAGATGCGTGCACGGCAGGCGGCGATCGCCGCAGCCGTCGATGCGCACTTCCAGGACGTGGGCGGCCAGGAGTTCGTGTTCCGCGACCGGCGTGGTGTGGGCATGGGCCTGCGCCTGCGCATCGATGACGCGGAACACGCCGCTGCGGTCGTCCAGCGAGAACGACACCGTGCCTGCGCCCTGCCAACCGCGGTCCCGCGCCACGCTGGCGGCCACCGTGCGCAGCGCCTTTTCCAGCGAAGTCGCCAGATGCGGCGCGGGGCATTCCGCGATCAGGACGCGAGCTTCCCGCCACACGCTGCGCTCCCAGGCGCGGCCCGTGGCCTGAATTCCGTCCGCGCCCGGCGATACGTGGATATCAAGGCGGCGCTCGCGGCCAGCTGCTGGTCCGGCAAAGTCCGTGGGCGGGCCCCGCCTGCTGGTGGCTCCCCCGGATGACATGACTGTGGATACTTTGGCGCCCATGGCCCCCCCCTGGTCTTTCTGCTTGCATGGCAAGCGTATCACCTTCGGATGACGAGCAACTTCCATGCCATGCGCGGCTGCCCCCTGGGGGCCTGTTTTTGCCTGCGGCGCCCGCACCGCAATCAGGCCGGGACGCACTGCCCGTCGCACCAAACCAGGGCAGGCGCCACCCGGAAAACGCCCTACTCCGCCCGAAGGATGAAGCCCCCTGCGCCAATGGGGGATAATTCCGGTTTGACCCTTGTCACAGCGGATTGGTTATTCGGGTTTTCCATTAGTCCCAACCAATCCCGCGCTGTCCCCTTATCAAGGAACCGTCGTGGGCAACAATACACAATTTCCGGCCTCCGTTTTCAAGGCCTATGACATTCGCGGCACCGTGCCGGACCTGATCGACGCCGCCTTCGCGCGCTCGCTGGGCGTGGCGCTCGCGGCCCGCGCGCGGGAACAAGGCGTGCAGACGCTCGTGGTCGGCCGCGACGGCCGCCTCAGCAGCGAGATGCTGTCGCTGGCGCTGCAGGAAGGCATGCTGGAAGGCGGCGTGGACACGCTGGACATCGGCATGGTGCCCACCCCGCTCGTCTACTTCGCCGCCAACATCATGCAGACCGGCTCGGGCGTGGCGATCACGGGCAGCCACAATCCGCCGAAGTACAACGGCTTCAAGATGATGATGGGCGGCCGCGCGCTCTATGGCGACGACGTCCAGGCGCTGGCCCAGGCCATGAACGGCACGCCGCCCGCCGCCGCCGCGGCCCCCGGCACGCGCCGCCAGCTTGACCTTGCCGATGCCTACATCGCGCGGGTCGCGTCGGGCGTCAAGCTCGCCCGCCCCATGAAGATCGCCATCGACTGCGGCAACGGCGTGGCCGGCGCCGTCGCGCCGCAACTGTTCCGCGCGCTGGGCTGCGAAGTCGACGAACTGTTCTGCGACGTGGACGGCACGTTCCCCAACCACCATCCCGACCCCGCCGAACCCAAGAACCTGCAGGACCTGATCAAGCACGTGGCCGAAAGCGACTGCGAACTCGGCCTGGCGTTCGACGGCGACGGCGACCGCCTGGGCGTGGTCACGAAGTCCGGCCAGATCATCTGGCCCGACCGGCAGCTCGTGCTGTTCGCCCGCGACGTGCTCGAACGCAACCCCGGCGCCACCATCATTTATGACGTCAAGTGCAGCCGCCACGTGGGCCTGTCGGTCGAAGCCGCCGGCGGCGCCCCCCTGATGTGGAAAACGGGCCATTCGCTGGTCAAGGCCAAGCTGGCCGAAACCGGCGCGCCCCTGGCCGGCGAAATGAGCGGCCACATCTTCTTCAAAGAGCGCTGGTACGGCTTTGACGACGGGCTCTACACCGGCGCCCGCCTGCTGGAGATCGTGTCGCGCTTCGCCGACCCCTGCGCCCCGCTGGAAGCCCTGCCGCAGGACGTCTCCACGCCGGAGCTCAAGATCGAAATGGAAGAAGGCCAGCCCTTCACGCTGGTCAAGGCCTTGCAGGAGCAGGGCCAGTTCCCCGACGCCAAGCGCGTGATCACGATCGACGGCGTGCGCGCCGAATACGCCGACGGCTTCGGTCTGGCGCGGCCGTCGAACACCACGCCCGTCGTCGTGCTGCGCTTCGAAGCGCAGTCCGCGCAAGCGCTGGAACGCATCCAGGCCGACTTCCGGCGCGAACTCGGCAAGCTCGCGCCGAACGCCATCCTGCCCTTCTGATCCGCCCATGTCTCTATCGAACAGTCCCGCGTGGCGGCAATTCATCGCAGCGACGCGCTCAGCATCCCGGGACGGCCAGAAGCTGCGCCTCATCAACGCACCCGGCCTGCGCCTGGACTTGAGCGCCCAGGCCCAGTCTCCCGAACTGCTGGCTGCCTCGCAGGCCCTGCTGGCGCAACAGGACTTCGATACTGCGCGCGCGCAACTCTTCGATGGCGGCCCGGCAAACTGGACCGAAGGCCGGGCGGCGTGGCATACCGCGTTGCGCGCGGCCGAACCGCCTGCAATGGTGGCCAAGGCGGTGCTGGCCGAACGCGAACGCCTGCGCGAGTTCGTGCGCGAAGCGGACGCGGCCGGCCGCTACAGCGGCGTCCTGCACCTGGGCATCGGCGGCAGCGACTGGGGTCCCAGGCTGGTCACCCGCGCCCTGCGCCACGAAGGCGCGCGCCGCGAAGTGCGCTTCGCATCCAACGTGGACTCGCATTCGGTTGCCGACGCGATGAGCCGCCTGGACCCGCACAACACGCTGGTCATCGTCGCCTCCAAATCCTTCACCACGACCGAACCGCTGGCCAATGCCGAAGTCGCCATGAACTGGCTGCGGGACGCCGGCGTGGCGGATCCCATCAAACAGGTCGTCGCCATCACGTCCAACGTCGAGGCGGCGCTGAACCTGGGCATCCTGCCCGATCACATCTTCCAGATCTGGGACTGGGTGGGCGGCCGCTATTCGCTATGGTCAGCGATCGGACTGCCCATTGCGCTGGCGCTGGGCAACGACGCGTTCGACCAGTTGCTGGCCGGCGCCGCGGCCATGGACGAGCACTTCCGCACGGCGCCCTTCGCCGACAACGCCCCGGTCCAGATGGCGCTGGCGGGCGTGGCCAACCGCAGCGTGCTGGGCTATGACTCGCTGGTCATCGCCCCCTACGACTCCAGGCTGTACCACATCGTGCCCTGGGCGCAGCAGCTGGAAATGGAATCGCTGGGCAAGGTCGCCACGGCCGACGGCAGCCCCGCCGGCATCCCGACGGGGCCCGCCGTCTGGGGCATGTCGGGCACGGATTGCCAGCACACCTTCTTCCAGTGGCTGCACCAGGACGAGACGGGCGCGCCCGTGGACTTCATCCTGTGCGAACAGCCGGACCACGCATATGCCCGGCATCACGAACTGCTGATCGCCAACTGCCTGGCGCAGCGCTCCGCGCTGCTGCGCGGCAAGTCGTATGAAGAGGCCCTGGCCGAAACCTCGGCCACGGAAAGCGATCCGGCCCGCGCGCGCCTGCTGGCGCAGCACAAGGTGCATCCGGGCGGACGCCCCTCGTCGCTGATCGTGCTGCCGCGCCTGGAGGCTTATACGCTGGGCGCGCTGCTGGCGCTGTACGAGCACAAGGTTTTCACGCAAGGCGTGATCTGGGGCATCAATCCCTTCGATCAATGGGGCGTGGAATTCGGCAAGGTGCTGGCCAAGAACATCATGCGTGAACTGGATGCGCCCCAGGCCAGCCAGCAGGATCCGTCCACCCGCTTCTGGATCGACGCCATCAGGCGCTGAGCGCGTCGTACAGGTCCACGTGGATTCGAGCGACCCGCTCGATATTGAATTCGCGTTCCGCCAACGCCCTGCCGGCCGTGCCCATGGCCTGGCGCAATGCCGGGTCTTCGGCCAGGCGGGCGATGGCGTCGGCCAGCGCCTGCGCATCGCGCACCGGCACCAGCAATCCAGTCACGTCCGGCTCGATGGCGTCGCGGCAGCCCGGCACGTCAGTCGTGACGACCGCCCGGGCGCAGGCCGCGGCCTCGATCAGCGACTTGGGCAGGCCTTCCCGATAGGATGGCAGCACCGCAATGTGCGACGCCGCGTACAGCGCCGCGACATCCGAGCGTTCGCCAAGCGCCTCGACGCAGCCCTCCCGCCGCCACGCGTCGACGTCTTCCTGCGTGGCGGACGTGGGATTGCCCGCGTCCACGCCGCCCACCAGTTGCATCGTCACCGGCACGCCGCGTTCGCGCAGCAGCCGCGCCGCCTGCACGAATTCCTGCACGCCCTTGTCGCGCAGCAGGCGCGCCACCATGGTGACGACGACCGGCGGCGCGGCCGGTTCGGGCGTGGCGCGATAAGCGTCCAGGTCCACGCCTGCGCCGCGGATAATGACCACCTGGTCGTCGCGCACCGCGCCCAGGGACTTGAGCAGGTCGCGGTCGTTGGCGTTCTGGAAGATCACGCGACTGTTGGGATGGCCCAGCGCGATCCGGTACAGCCGCGCCACCACCGAGCGCACCACCCGCATCTTCAGCGAGTTGGACAGGAACACGAAGCCCAGTCCGGAAATCGCCGCCACCATCCCGGGCACGCGGGTCAGGCGCGCGGCGATGCCGCCATACAGCACGGGCTTGATGGTGACCAGGTGCACCACGGCGGGACGCAAGCGGCGGAACAGCCGGATCAGGGCCAGCAACGTGCCCAGCTCCTGCAAGGGATGCTTGCCGCTGCGGGTCATGGGAATGGGGTGATGGGTCATGCCCAGCGCCTGGATGTCCGCCACGGCAGGCCCGTCCATGGTGGCCACGTGGACGTCGTAGCCCGCCCGCTGCGCGGCCAGCGCCACCGGCACGCGATGGGACATGAAGAAAGCCGGGTTGTTGACGACAAACAGCAGACAGCGCCCGGCGCTCATGCTTGGACTCCAGAAATACGGCGCCAGACGGCGATATAGCTTTGCACCATGCGCGCAAGGTCGAAGTTTTCAAGGACGCGGGCGCGCCCGGCCTCGCCCGCGCGCTCGCGGCCGCGCGCAGCCACGTCGCAAAGGGCAGACTCGATGCCGCGCGCCAGGGCCTCGGCCTGCTCGGGCGGCACCACCACGCCCGCGTCCCCGACGATGTAGGCCGCGTCGCCGACGTCCGTCACGACGCAATACACGCCGCAGGCCATCGCTTCGGCGACCACGTTCGGAAAGCCTTCGGCACAGCTGGACAGCACGTGCACGTCCAGCCCGTTCATCATGGCCGGCACATCGTCGCTGGGACCGTTCAGCACCACGCGGTCGCGCAGGTTCAGCTTGTCGATCAGGGCGCCAAGCTCCGCGTTGCCGGCGGTCATGTCGCGGCCGATCAGCACGCAGCGCAGGCCGGCGTCGCGGCCATCGCGCACCAGCGCGGCCACGGCGCGCAGCAGGTTGGCGTGGTCCTTGAGCGGATCCCAGCGCGCCACGCAGCCGATCACGGGCACGTCCTCGGACAATCCCCATTGGGTGCGCGCGCGTGCGCGCGCCGCGGGATCCGGCGCATAGCGCGACAGGTCATAGCCGTTGGGTATCACCACGAGCCGGTCGCGCCGGTAGCCCTTGTCGGCGTGGCGCCGCGCCGCGTTCTGCGCCGCGCACACAATGGCGCGGGGCACGCTGCCGGACAGGAGCGCGCAGGCGCGCAGCACGATGCGCGCGGAGCGGCTGCTGCGTTCCAGGTGCGCGCCGGAGTTGCGGATGCCCCAGGCAACCGCCCGCACACCGGCCATGCGCGCCGCCAGCCCGCCGATCAGGTCGGCGTGATACATCCAGGTCTGCACGGCGTCCGGGCGGGCTTTCGCGATCAGGCCTCGCAATGCCATGAAACCGCCCAGGCTCACGCGCCCGCGCTTCATGCCCAGCGCATGGACCGTCACGCCGGCCGCGCGCAGGCGCTCGCCGTAGAGGCCTTCATCGGTCAGCGACACGACGGTGTGCTCGGCTTCGGCGCCCGGCCAGGTCGCCAGGCGGAACAGCACGGACTCGGCGCCACCCTGCCCCAGGCCGGTGATGACATGCAGGATGCGCAGGGGACCGGCGCTCATCGCCCTTCCCTCACGGCTTCGAACAATTCGTCCCATTCGCCCAGCACGCTGGCCAGCGCGTAGCGGTGGCGCACTGCCGCCGCGCCGCGCGCGCCCAGTTGCTGCCGCAGGGCGGCGTCGCTCATGAGCCGATGCAGGGCGTCGGTCATCGCGACGCGGTCCCCGGCCGGCACCAGCAGCGCGTCCTGCCCGTCCCGCGTCATTTCGCGCGGGCCGCTGGGGCAGTCGAAGGCCGCGCAAGGCAGGCCCAGGGACATGGCCTCGAGCAGGACATTGGGGAAGCCTTCGACCAGCGAACTCAGCACGAAGGCCTGCCCGCGCGCGAGTTCCTCCCAGGGCGCTTCGGTGCGCCCGGGCAGGCTGACGCGCGATTGCAGGCGCAGCCGCGCCACCTGCTGCTCCAGCGCGGCGCGCTCGGGGCCTTCACCCCAGATGCGCAGGTTCCAGTCCGGAAATTCGGGCGCGATCTGCGCGAAGATGTCGATCAGCAGGGAAAACTGCTTGTCGGGCACCAGGCGCCCCATCGCCAGCAAGACGCGGGGCTCGCCGTCGTCGCGCTGCTGCACCTGCGGCGCATCCAGCAGCGGCGCGGGCAGCGGATTGGGAATGACGGCCAGGCGCTTGATGCCCGGCACCTGGCGCGCGAACGGGCCGGCGGTGTCTTCCGCCTGCACCGTCACCATGTCGGCGCGGGGATAAAGAATGCGGCGCAGCCGGCGCCAGACGGAGCCCGTCGTGGTCTCGGCGACCGGATTGGTGCGTTCGCAGACAATCAGCGGCACGCCCAGGCCGCGCGTGGCCAGGATCGCGGCCACATTGACGTTGGTCAGGAAGGACACCACCACGTCCGGCCTGCTGTCGCGGATGTGCTTGCGCAGGGCCAGGAGCCGCTTGAACGCCGCCATCGGTCCCGACACCCGCGTGCCGGCCAGGTCCGCCAGCCACGCCAGTTCAACCTTGTCCGACAGCGGGTAGAAGCACGTTCCCTTGGACGAGTAGGTGGGCGTCAGGATGACGGTATCCCCACGTTCGGACCATGCGTTGACGAGCGTCGCAGCCACTCTTTCCGCGCCGCCCGCATGCATGGAGCTGACCAGCATCAGTATTTTCATTCGTCAACGGTCCTCAATCGGTCCCCCTTGGTCCATGCCGGCGCGATAGCGGTCCAGCCAGGCCTGCATCATCAGCACACCCCACAGGTGGCTATCCCAGTTCCGGTGCCCCGACGTGTGCTCGCGCCATTTGCGCAGGATGGGTTCGGGTTCGAACCAGCCTTCCTGGCGCAGGCGCGCCGGATCCAGCAGCGCATCGGCCCACTCACGCAGCGGGCCGCGCAGCCAGGCGGCCAGCGGCACGGCGAAACCGCGCTTGGGGCGGTCGACCAGGGCCTGCGGCACATGGCGGTGCAGCACCTGGCGCAGCAGCCATTTGCCCGTGTTGCCCCGCACCTTGTACTGGTGCGGCAGGCTCCAGGCGAATTCATAGACGCGGTGGTCGATCAGCGGCACCCGCGTTTCCAGGCTGACCGCCATCGCGGCCCGGTCCACCTTGACCAGGATGTCGTCGGGCAGGTACGTCACCGTGTCCAGCTTCATCATCGATTCGAAGGTGGAACCCTGCATTGCGCGCTCGAACTCGGAGACGGGTTCGACACCGCCCTTCACGACGCTGGACGGGTTGGCCCAGTACGACACGAAGTGGCGATAGAACTCGCCGCGCGAGTCGGCCCGCAGCAGTTCGCCCAGCTTGCCCACCTTGCCGCGCCAGGCGCCGCGTCCCGGCAGGTGCGTGGAGGCGCTGAGCATCGCGCCGGCCGGCTTGCGCAACAGCGCGGGAACGCGCTCGCACTGGCGCCACCAGCTGTCGACGCGGAAGTAGCGCGAATAACCGCCGAAGAGTTCGTCCCCGCCGTCGCCCGACAAGGCCACCGTCACATGCTGGCGCGCCATGCGCGTCACCAGCGAGGTCGGGATCTGCGACGAGTCCGCGAAGGGTTCGTCGTACATGTCGGCCAGCGTGGGCACCACCGCCAGCGCGTCGTCCGCCGTCACGTAGAGTTCGGTGTGATCGGTGCCCAGGTGCGTGGCCACCGCCTTGGCGTGCTGCGCCTCGTCGTAGCCCTTTTCATGAAAGCCGATGGCGAACGTGCGCACCGGCTGCGAGCTTTGCGCCTGCATCAGCGCGACGATGGTGGACGAGTCGATGCCGCCCGACAGGAAGGCGCCCAGGCTCACGTCGGACAGCATCTGCCCGCCCACGGCCTTGGACAGCACGCCTTCCAGCGCGTCCGTGGCCTGCGCGTCGGATTCGAACGACAGGCGGGACTTCGCCGCCGCGTCCGCGGCGTCGCGCGCCGACCAGTACACGCGCGGTTCGGGCATGCGGCGGCTGCGGGTATCGTCCGCGGAGAACTCGACCCAGGTGCCCGGCGGCAGCTTGGCGATGCCTTCGTAGATGGATTGCGGCGCCGGAATGTAGTTGTGCCGCATGAACGACGCCAGCGCATTGCGGTTCAGGTTGCGGCCGAAGCCCGGAATCGGCATCAGGCCCTTGAGCTCGGACGCAAAGACCAGCTCCGCGCCCGAATAGCCGTAATACAGGGGCTTTTCGCCCATGCGGTCGCGCGCCAGCACGAGCTTGCGCGACGCCTTGTCCCACAGTGCGATGGCGAACATGCCTACGGCGGCCTGCAGGGTGGCCTCGATGCCCAGCGCGGTGAAGCCCGCCAGCAGGGTTTCGGTATCGGAATGCCCGCGCCAGGACGGCGCCAGCGCCGATTGCTCGAGCTGCTTGCGGATGTCCAGGTGGTTGTAGATCTCGCCGTTGAACACCATGACGTAGCGGCCGCAGGCGGACGTCATCGGCTGGTGGCCGGCCTCGGTCAGGTCCAGGATGGCCAGGCGGACGTGCGCCAGCGCCACTTCGGCGCCGGCGTCTTCCCAGAAGCCATTGCTGTCGGGCCCGCGGTGGCGGATGCGGCGGCAGCTATCCGCCAGCACCTGCGCCTTGTTCCCCAGGGGGCCCCAAATTCCGACTATTCCACACATGATGTAGTTCTCGTGGTCACCGTAGCAACGGCGCGCGCGGACCCTAGCGGCCCGTCTCCCGCACGCCGTCAAAAATTTCCTGCCATTTTTGCAGCACGCGCGCGGCCGAGAAACGGTCGCGCACATCCGTGGCCGCCCGCGCCATGCGCGCACGGCCGTTGTCGTCGCTCATGACGGCATCCAGCGCCTTGCACAGCGCGGCGACATCGCCATTGGGCCGTACCAGCACGCCGTCGATGCCGTCGCGCACGATCTCGCGCGGCCCCGTGTCGCAATCGAACGACACCGCGGCCAGCCCGCTGGCCATGGATTCGAGCAGGGTATTGGAAAGCCCCTCGAAACGCGAGGTCAGCACATACAGGTGTGCGCTGTCGTACCAGTCGCCGACGTTGCCCGCGCGCCCCGGCATCGAAACGCGCGACTGCAGGCCGGCTTCCCGGACCTGCGTTTCCAGCGCCTGCCGTTCGCCGCCCTCGCCCAGGATAACCAGATCCCAGTCCGGATGCGACGGCGCCAGGCGCGCATAGGCCTGGATCAGGAGGTCGAAACCCTTGTCCGCGTGCAGCCTGCCGACAGCCAGCAGGCGCTTGCGCCCGTCTCCGGACACCGGCGCCAGGATCGGTTCGGCGCGCGGCAGCGGAAAGTGGACGGGATTGGGAATGACGGCCAGCCTGGAGCCAGGCACATGGTGGTCCAGCCAGTCGGCGGTGCCCCGGGTCAGGGCCACCACGCGGGCGGCCCTGGGATAGGTCAGGCGGCGCAGCCGTTGCCAGAAGCCCGACAGGGTCTGGGAAGGCGGATGCGTGTGTTCGGTGGCGATGACGCGGCCCCCCAGCCCCGCGCTGGCCAGCACGGACAGCACCGACGCGGTGGTCATCATGCCCAGCACGATGTCGGGCCGGAACGACTTGATCACCCGACGCAGGGCGCGCACGCGCTGCACGTTGCTCCAGATGCCCCGCAGGCCGCCGCCCTCGCCCGCCGTATTCAGGACTTCGCGGCGGACCTTGGGATGCAGCGCATAGACGTCGCCTTCGACGCCCGCCTGCGTGACCACCATGACCTCGCTGCCCTGGGTGGCCCAATGCGCGCTCAGGTCGGCGGCAACCCGCTCAGCGCCCCCGCCGTGCAGCGAATGGATGAACAGCAACACGCGCGCGGGTCGGGCGGAGTCGGCTACGGACATTCAATCGGCCTCCTTGGGTTCGGCCTTGCGCATCGCCACCACCAGGTAGCAGGCGAAGGACAGGACATACATGAGGCTGGTCGCCAGCATGATGCCGGCCGCGCCCATTTCGGGCGCAAGCACGGTGTTCAGCACGGCCTTCAGCGCAAAATTGGCGACCGCGATGGCAGCCATGATGCGATAGCGGTTCTGGCTGGCAAGCAGCTGCACCAGGATCAGCACGCCGAAGTAGAACGGCAGCTGCAGCAAACCCCAGCGCAGCACATGCGCGACGGCTTGCGTATTTTCAGCGGTGAAGGCGCCGCGCTGGAACAGCACCGATACGCCCCAGGGCGCCAGCACCCAGCCCACCGCGACAGCCACGGCGCCCGCCCCCACCATCAGCAGCGACCACTTGAGCGCCATGCTGCGCGCGCGCGCGGTATCGCCGCGGGCCTGCACGTCGGCCAGCACGGGCAGCGCGGCGCGCCCGACGGAGACCGCGCCGATGCCCAGCAGCAGGGACAGCAGCCGGCTGGCGTAGCCGAGCGTCGCATTGGCGTTGGCGCCCAGGTTGGCCGCGGCGTACTGGTCCAGCGGACCGACGAAACTCATCGCCACCTGGCCGATCAGCATCACGCCGGCGGCGCCCATCAGTTCGGGCCAGTGCGGCGACTGCAGGGTCAGGCGCGGCGCGCCCCAGAACCCGCCGTCGGCGCGCGCCGCCAACCAGGCCAGCCAGGCGGTCTGGATGGCGTAGCCCACCAGCGTGCCCCACAGCAGGGGGCCGACACCGTCGGCGCTGGCCGCCAGCATGACCCAGGCCAGCGTCGCCACGGCGGGGACGCTGTCGAGCAGCGTGTTGACGTGCCGTTCCTGTGCGCGCAGGCGCGCGGCGCTGATGCCTGCGACCAGCAGCAGGGCCGACACGGGCGCGAAGGCGACCAGCAGGTCGCCGGTCATGCCGCGCACGCGGCCCGACAGGCCCTGGCCCAGCCAGTCCACCACGTAGGGCCACGCGAACCATGTCAGGATGGCCAGCGCGATGCCCGCGGCCGCGACCCAGCCTTGCAGCTCGCGGATGAATTGCTGTTTCTCGGCGCCCTCGGCGCGGTTGAGCCGCACCAGCACGGGGATCAGGACCACCGACAGGACGCCCACGATCGTGACCGGCAGCCAGGTGGCCATGGTCATCGAGAACTGGTAGGCGTCCACGGCGTCGCTCACGCCATAGCGGTACGCCACCGCCATCTCTTTGATGGCGCCGGCGGCCTTGCCCAGCAGCAGAAACACCGCCACCCGGAACGCGCCCTTGAAGATGCGCTGGTGGTCCGGGTGGATGTTGCCGAGTTTTCGGACGAGTGCTTTCAAATCAACGCAGGAATTGCGTGTACCAGGGCATGGCGACTTCCAGGCCCTCGAGGACCGTGTGCGTGGGCGCATAGCCCAGCAGCCTGCTCGCCTTGCCGATGTCGGCTTGCGAATGGCGCACGTCGCCCGCGCGGAAGTCGCCGTAGACCGGTTGCTTGCCGTAGCTCACGCCTTCGTTGCCCAGGGCCTTCACCAGGAAGCTGAAGAGCTGGTTCAGGGTGCTGCGGCCGCTGACGGCCACGTTGTAGACCTGGTTGCGCCCCTCGGGTGCCGCCATGGCGCCCAGGATGTTGGCCTGCACGGCGTTTTCCACAAAGCAGAAATCGCGGCTGGTCTCGCCGTCGCCGTTGATGGTGACGTCCTTGCCCTGGATCATCGCGGCGGTCCACTTCGGGATCACGGCGGCGTAGGCGCCGTCCGGATCCTGGCGCTTGCCGAACACGTTGAAGTAGCGCAGGCCCACGGTTTCGAAGCCGTACGAACGCGCGAAGACGTCGGCGTACAGTTCGTTGACGTACTTGGTCACCGCGTACGGCGACAACGGCTTGCCGATGTTCTCTTCAACCTTGGGCAGCGCGGGATGGTCGCCGTAGGTGGAGCTGGAGGCGGCGTAAACGAAAGACTTGACCTTGGCGTCGCGCGCGGCCACCAGCATGTTCAGGAAGCCGCCGATGTTGACGTCGTTGGTGGTGATGGGATCGTTGAGCGAACGCGGGACCGAGCCCAACGCCGCCTGGTGCAGCACGAAGTCCACGCCTTCGGCGGCGCGGCGGCATGCGTCCAGATCGCGGATATCGCCCTCGATGAACGTGAAGCGCGCCCATTGCTCGGGCGTCACCGTGGCCTGGACTTCGTCCAGGTTGCGCTGATGGCCCGTGGCGAAGTTGTCCAGGCCGGTCACGGTCTGCCCCAGCTTGAGCAGCGTTTCCAGCAGGTTCGAACCGATGAAGCCGGCGCAGCCGGTCACCAGCCACTTGCGCGGCGAAGCGGACAGTTCCTGGGTGATGGTCTCAAAACGAGTGGTCATTGCGGAATCCCTTACAGACGCAGATCGGATTCGGCGGGCGACAGCACATACTTCAGGTCATAGAGGATGTGCTGGGCCTTGCCGAGCTTGCGGATGCCCTCGGCGCCCATCGCCTTGAACTGGTCGTGCGCCACCGCCAGGATCACGGCGTCGTACTTGCCTTGCTCGGGCTTGGCGACCGGGGTCAGGCCGTATTCGTGCACGGCTTCGTCGGTGTCGACCCACGGGTCATAGACGTCCACGTCGACGTTGTAGTCGCCCAGTTCACGGACGATGTCCACGATGCGGGTGTTGCGCAAGTCGGGGCAGTTTTCCTTGAAAGCCAGGCCCATCACCAGCACGCGGGCGCCCTGCACGTGGATGCGGCGCTTGGTCATTGCCTTGACCAGCTGCGACACCACGTAGCCGCCCATCGAATCGTTCAGGCGGCGGCCGGCCAGGATGATTTCCGGGTGGTAGCCGATCGATTGCGCCTTGTGGGTCAGGTAGTACGGATCCACGCCGATGCAGTGGCCGCCGACCAGGCCCGGACGGAACGGCAGGAAGTTCCACTTGGTGCCCGCGGCCTGCAGCACGGCTTCGGTGTCGATGCCCATCTTGTTGAAGATCAGGGCCAGTTCGTTGATCAGCGCGATGTTCACGTCGCGCTGCGTGTTCTCGATGACCTTGGCGGCTTCAGCCACGCGGATGCTGGCGGCCTTGTGGGTGCCGGCGGTGATGATTTCCTTGTACAGCTGGTCGACCAGTTCGGCCACTTCGGGCGTCGAGCCGGAGGTGACCTTCTTGATGGTGCTGACGCGGTGTTCCTTGTCGCCCGGGTTGATGCGCTCGGGGCTGTAGCCGGCATAGAAGTCGACGTTGTACTTCAGGCCCGACACGCGCTCCAGCACCGGCACGCAGTCTTCTTCCGTGGCGCCCGGGTAGACGGTGGATTCATAGATGACGATGTCGCCGCGCTTGAGCACGGCGCCGATGGTTTCGCTGGCCTTGACCAGCGGCGTCAGGTCCGGCTGCTTGTATTCGTCGATCGGCGTGGGCACGGTCACGATGAACACGTTGGCCTGGCCCAGTTCGGCGCGGTCGGCGGTATAGGACAGGCTGGCAGCCTCGGCCAGCTCGGCATCGCTGACTTCCAGCGTGTGGTCATGCCCTGCCTTGAGCGCGTCGATGCGGCGCGTATTGATATCGAAACCGATGACCGGACGCTTCTTGCCGAACTCCACCGCAAGGGGCAGACCGACGTAGCCGAGGCCCACGACAGCGAGTTTCACATCCTGAATTCGCAACATAACACTCCCTTCACCGTAGAACATTTACGGCATTTAAAAATTTGGTCGGGTGATGGATAACCGAGCCCCCGGCGGCGATCGCCGGGGCACTCAAACTAATCTGTGGTTCGCAAGACTGAAGGCAGCAGCAGCCAGCCCGGACGGCGCCAGGACACGAGCCGCGCATACAGCCAGATGTAGACGCTGGCGAACACGACCAGGCTGGCGCTCAGGGCCCAGGCGTTGTCCCACCAGATCGTGGCCGGCACCAGCCCGATCAGCGCCAGCACCCACATGTACGGGGACGCCAGCGCGTTGCACAACGCGGGCACGGCATGACGCCGGCCGCGGCTGAAGGTCACGCGGACCAGGCGGCGGAACACCAGCTGGTGCAGGTGCAGCGCGTCCGGCTGGTCCACCGGCACGCCGCGCTTGAAACGTCGCCGCCAGATCGAGAAACCGGTTTCGAAAACGGGGTAGAACAGGACCGCCAGCGCGTAGAACGGCGACACCGACGGGTTGCGCACGACCAGCAGCACCGCCAGTTCGGCCAGCATGAAGCCCAGGAAGTACGCACCGCCATCGCCCAGGAACACGCGCCCGAACGGGAAGTTCCAGACCAGGAAGCCCAGGGTCGCCGACGCCAGCGCCGCCGCCACCAGGAAGATCGGCACATCCCCCACTTGCAAGGCCACCAGGCTGATCGACACCGCCATCAGGGTGGCGACCATGCCGGCCAGGCCGTTCATGCCGTCGACGATGTTCAGCGCGTGCGTGCAGCCGCCCACGGCAAACATGGTGAACAGCAGCGAAACGGGCCAGAACGAAAGCACGTAATCGACGGGCGCCATGCCCACGCGGCTGACGCCGCCCAGCAACCACCAGGCGATGGCCGCGGACAGGAAGGCCGCCAGCAAACGCTTGCTGGCGCCGATATCTTTGGTGATGTCTTCAAGCAGGCCGGCCACGAACACGGGCAGCGCCGCAACGAACAGCGCGGGCCAAAGCCAGGTCAGGGTCATGTTGCTGGGGCCAAGCACCAGCAGGCCGGCGAGCGTGCCGGCAAGCACCGCCAAACCGCCGACGCGAGGCGTCGCGCGGGAATGGTTGGCCTGGGGCTTGTTGAGGTCGCTATCGCCGGTAAAAGCGCCATGCCAGCGCTCGGACGCCACGATGAGTCCCCCCACCATGAACGCGACCACGCATATGTACAGCCAGGTCACTGGATCACCTCTGGTTGGTCTATCGAGACAGGCCCGCCATTATCGGAGGCAGGTGTAACGCCCATATATGGGAGGGATAAGGAAGTGCAATCCAGCGGCACAGAACGTAACGCGGTCAGGCGGGCGGCGAAACTGTCCCGCATGTACCTGGAGGGCGTTGGCGCAACCGCGCCGCGGGCACGCGGCAGTACAGGTTTCATGAGCAGATTGTAGAGCGTTCCGCCCTGGGCAACGCGAAATATCCAAGGGAAAACGCGAAGACGGACGGATGGTCGGCCACGGGGAAGCGCAAGAATCGTCAAACGTCCTTACAAAAAATAGGGACACAACAATTCAAGGCAAAAAAAAGCCCGAGATCGTGAGATCTCGGGCTAAATCCACCAAAGGAGGAGGGTGGAGGAGACAACCGTGGCATGTTGGGAGCTGGCCTTCTGCTCGCTACGCTTTCGGGGTTTTTCACCGCGCCGTCTGCGTTTCAACATCCGATGACTGAATAGTACCCATGTTTTTTGTGCGATGCAAGATTTTTTTTAATCTCTTTTTTGGGCCCGCTTCTGCGTTGCATTTTTGCCGCAACGATTTGCTCCACCCCCTGGAAAGCCGCGCCAATCAATGCCCTTAACGAAAAGCGGGTTTTTGCCGAAGGGGTTTACCCCTTGCGGATTTACCCTAGACCATAGCGGGTAATCCCACCCTGGTTTTTGCACCAAAGCAGTGCATCAAGCACCAGGATGCGGCCAAATTTGCGCATTGCAACATTTTGCCGGGCCGCGTCTTCAGATCCAGTAGGCGGTGCTCGTCATGACCTTGGACATGGCGCGCATGGCCGTTTTCACGGGCGCGGACAGGGGGACGCCCCCTGCTTGCTCGGCGCTGGCGCGGTGCTGGGCCTCGTCTTCTTTCATCTTCTGCACGATCTGGCGCGAACGCTCGTCCTGCACCGGCAAGGTGCGCAGGTGCTCTTCGAGATGCGCCTCGACCTGCTTTTCGGTTTCCGCCATGAAACCCAGATTGCGCGGCACCCCCGCAACACTCGCCATGACGCCCAGCGCAAACGACCCCGCGTACCAGAGCGGATTCAGCAGGCTGGGCCGGCTGCCCAGTTCGGTCAGGCGCTGGTTGCACCAGACCAGGTGATCGACCTCCTCGGCGGCGGCGTTGAGCAGCAGCGCGCGGGGCGCGGGCTCCCGGCATACCGACGCCTGGCCGCGGTACAGCGCCTGGGCGCAGACCTCGCCCACATGATTGACCCGCATGAGACCCGCCGCGTGGCGCTTTTCCTGCGCCGACAAGGCCTGGGGCAATTCTTCGGCGGTTGCCGGGTACGGCCGCCCGGCGCTGGCGCTGCCCGACAGCACCCGCAGCGCGCGGTCGGCTTCGGCCAGCAAGGCATCCAGCGGGCCGGAACGGCGCGAAAGAGAAACAGGGCCGGATCGAGGCAGCGTGGTGGTCATGGCAACTCCTGGATGGGACAGGGTCATACGCCCCTGTTGCGGGGCGGGACTCTCGTGCCGGGGATTGTACGCAACAGGTATCATCAGCCATTGACTGCGCTCAAGCTCAAGGACACTACAAAATGGAATGCACGATCGACTGGGGCGGCCCCAACGGCATGCTCTTTACCGCCAGCACCGGCAGCGGCCATGTGGCCGTGATGGATGGCGCCGTGGACGGCGGCGGGCACAACCTGGCGCCCCGCCCGATGGAAATGCTGCTGGCCGGCACCGGCGGCTGCACGGCCTATGACGTGGTGCTGATCCTGAAGCGCGGCCGCCACGCGGTCACCGGTTGCAGCGTCAAGCTGCAGGCCGAACGCGCCGATGCCGACCCGAAGGTTTTCACACGCATCCACTTCGCCTTCACCGTCACCGGCCGCAATCTGCCGCGGGCCGCCGTCGAACGCGCCGTGCAGCTTTCGCACGAAAAATACTGCTCGGCGTCAGCCATGCTGGAAAAAACCGCCGCGATGACGTTTTCGGTCGAGATCGTCGACACCCAGGAAGCCACCGCAGCCGCCTGAGCCGCGTCCGCGGCGTGGTGTAATTCGGCCTGCTTCTTATCTATATAGGCGCCGCCGCGACCGGTTCGCGGCGGCCCGCTTGCGTCACCCGCCGGGCGGGCGAGCACAAGGACCGCCATGAAACAATACCTGGACCTCGTTCAATCCATCCTCGACACCGGCGCCTGGCAGGAAAACCGCACCGGCATACGCACCTTGAGCATGCCGGGCGCGTCGCTGCGCTTTGACCTGCAAAAGGGCTTCCCCGCCGTCACCACCAAGAAGCTGGCCTTCAAATCGGCCATCGGCGAAATGGTGGGATTCCTGCGCGCCTCGCGCAGCGCGGCGGAGTTCCGCGAGCTGGGCTGCAAGGTGTGGGACCAGAACGCCAACGAAAACGCACAGTGGCTGGCCAACCCCTACCGCGAGGGCCCGGACGACCTGGGCCCCGTCTACGGCGTGCAGTGGCGCCAGTGGCCCGCCTACAAGATGCTCGACGCCGGTCGGCAGGCGCAAATCGAAGACGCCCTATCGCGCGGGTACGCAAAAGTGTCCGAGTTCGAAGAAGGCGGCCAGCCCAAGGTGCTGCTGTACAAGGCTGTCGACCAGCTGCGCCAGTGCCTGGACACCATCCACGAGCGCCCGGGCGATCGCCGCATCCTGTTCCACGGCTGGAACTGGGCCCAGATCGAGGAAATGGCGCTGCCCCCCTGCCATCTGCTGTACCAGTTCCTGCCCAACGCGACCACCCGCGAGATCTCGCTCTGCCTGTACATCCGTTCCAATGACGTGGGCCTGGGCACGCCGTTCAACCTGACCGAAGGCGCGGCGCTGCTGCACCTGGTCGGGCGCCTGACCGGCTATACCCCGCGCTGGTTCACCTACTTCATCGGCGACGCGCATATCTACGAAAACCACCTGCCGATGCTGCGCGAGCAACTGACCCGCGAACCCTATGAGTCGCCGCGCTTGGTCCTGTCTGACCGGATCCCGGATTACGCAGTCACGGGCCGATACGAGCCCGAGTGGCTGGAAAAGGTGGAACCGGGCGATTTCTCGCTGTCCGGCTATACCCACCACGCTCCCCTGACGGCGGCGATGGCCGTATAGACAGCCGCCGGCCGACAGAGGCCGGCGCCAGCCGCCCGGGCATCAACCCGGCCGCGAATTCCTTGCCCGCCCGACTGCAGGTGAAGATTGGTGAGCTTCTGGAAGCCCGATTTCGGTATAACCCATCCCTTAGCCACGGACGTGCGTCCAGCATGGCGCGCGCCCGGTTGCCGCCAGGCGCCCCATCTGCCGTCGCGCCCGCCGCTCGCCCGAACAGCGCCGACCGCTGGCGCCGCACCGCCGCATCCCCCAATCCCTAAAAAAGAGAGTGTGAGAATAGCCAGCGTTGAGAGCAGGATCCTCCTTGCGACCGGAATGCAACTGTTGACTACCAATTGAATTGAATTCGCGCCCGTGCGGCGGCTGTATGCGCTTAGGACAGGACACCACAAATGCTCGTTGGAACTTATAACCCTTCGCTCGTCCTCGTATCCCTAGGGGTCGCCATCCTGGCGTCATACACGGCGCTGGGCATGGCCAACCGGGTCAGGGCCGCAAGCGGGCTGCCCGCCGCGAAGTACTGGCTGGCAGGCGGCGCATTCGCCATGGGCATCGGCATCTGGTCCATGCACTTCGTGGGCATGCTGGCGTTCACCCTCCCCATTCCCATGGGCTACGACCTGGCGCTGACCGCGCTGTCCCTGGCCATCGCCATCGGCTGCTCGGCGTTCGCGCTCTGGATCGTCTGCAAAGACGAACTGCCCTGGGGCCGGCTGGCCGCGGCAGCGCTACTGATGGGGGCCGGCATCGCGGCGATGCACTATATCGGCATGGCCGCGATGCGCATGGCGCCGGGCATCGACTACGACCCGACCTGGTTCGCGCTGTCCATCGCCATCGCCGTGGCCGCCTCGGGCGCGGCGCTGTGGATCACCTACCGGCTGCGCCACGACGGGCCGCGCGTGGCGCTGTCGCGCCCGCTTGCCGCAGGGGTCATGGGCCTGGCCATCGTCGGCATGCACTACACGGGCATGGAAGCGGCCAGCTTCCCCGCCGGCAGCATCTGCATGGCCGCCGCCGGCGGCATCTCCGCCGGCTGGCTGGCGATCGCGGTAACGGCGGTGACGCTGAGCGTGCTGGCCATCGCCCTGGTCGTCGCGGTGCTGGACAACCGCCTGGAGGCGCGCACCTCCGCCCTCGCCTCTTCGCTGGCGGAGGCCAACGAAGAGCTGGTGCAGCTTGCCCTGCACGACACCCTGACCAAGCTGCCCAACCGGATCCTGCTCGAAGACCGGCTGGAACAGGCCATCGAAAGCGCCAGCCGCCGCAAGGGCTATTTTGCCGTCCTGTTCTTCGACCTGGACGGCTTCAAGGCGGTCAACGACGCCTATGGCCACCACACCGGCGACGCGCTGCTGATCGACCTGGCCCAGCGCATCCGGCAGGCGCTGCGCACCCAGGACACGGTCGCCCGCCTGGGCGGCGACGAGTTCATCGTCCTGAGCGAAGTCATCGAACCCACCGACGCGGCCAACGTGGCCGACCGGCTGATCGACGCCATCGCCCGCCCCGTCATGGTCTACGGGCACGAAGTCCTGGTGACGTCGAGCGTGGGCATCGCCGTCTATCCGAACGATGGCGAAGACACCCACGCCCTGCTGACCAACGCCGATGCCGCCATGTATCACGCCAAACGCCTGGGCGGCACCGGCTACAGCTTCTTCGAGCCGTCCATGAACGCCGACGCGCACGAACAGATCGAGCTCCTGCATGACCTGCGCCTGGCGCAGGAGCGCGGCCAATTCGTCCTGCACTACCAGCCCAAGTACGAGGCGCCCGCCGGCCCGATCCGCGGCGCCGAGGCGCTGCTGCGCTGGAACCACCCCACGCGCGGCCTGGTGGGCCCGGACCAGTTCATTCCGACGGCGGAAAAGACCGGCCTGATCCTGTCCATCGGGGAGTGGGTCATCAACGAAGCCTGCCGCCAGATGCGGGAATGGATCAATGCCGGCCAGGGACACTGGACCATCGCCGTGAACATCTCGGCGCTGCAGTTCGCCCACGCCAGCCTGGTCGAAACCGTACGCTCGGCGCTGGCGCGGCACGACGTCCCGCCCGCGTGCCTGACCCTGGAAGTGACCGAATCCACCGCCATGCGCGATGCGGAAGCCAGCCTGACCGTGCTCAAGCGCCTGTCGGCCCTGGGCGTCACCATCTCCATCGACGACTTCGGCACGGGGTATTCGAGCCTGCTCTACCTGAAGCGGCTGCCCGCCACCGAGCTGAAGATCGACCGCGGATTCGTGAACCAGCTCGACAACGACAACGAGGACGCCGCCATCGTCTCGGCCATCGTGGCGCTGGCGCAGCAACTGAACCTGCGCATCGTGGCCGAGGGCGTGGAAACGACGGCACAGCAGAAGTTCCTGACAGGGCTGGGCTGCGATTCGCTGCAAGGCTTCCTGCTGGGCAAGCCGATGCCCGCCACGGAATTCCTCGCGCACGCGGTGAACTGACCGGCCGGGGCCGGCGCAATTTGCTACGCTTACGGCGTTTCTCCGGCCCAACCCCTGACAGTTGCAAGCACGCATGCCCGCCAGCCTTACCCTGATCGTCGCCTATTCCACCAACCGCGTCATCGGACGCGACAACACGCTGCCCTGGAAGCTGCCGGGCGACCTGGCGCATTTCAAGCGCAGCACGCTGGGCCATCCCATCATCATGGGCCGCAAGACCTGGGACTCGCTCGGCCGGCCCCTGCCCGGCCGCAGCAACATCGTCATCAGCCGCAATCCCGGCTTCAGCGCCACGGGCGCGATCCTGGCGCCCACGCTGGAAGCGGCCGTGGCCGCCTGCGGCGATGTGGAAGAGGCCTTCGTGATTGGCGGCGCGCAGATCTACGCGCAGGCCCTGCCCCTGGCGCGGCGCGTCCTGGCCACCGAAGTCCACGCCGAGGTCGAGGGCGACGCGTTCTTCCCGCTGCTGCCTTCGTTCCAGTGGAAGGAAACGGCGCGCGCCGCGCAGCCGGCGGAAAACGGCTACGACTACGACTTCGTCACCTACGAGCGCGCCTAGAACCAGGCAGGGACCTCAGGCCGCGCCGGCATTGCGCATGAAGCGCCACAGCGCCGGCGCCGCGGAATAGGCCACGTTGAAGCGCACCCAGGGCGTGTCGGCCTCGTCGGCTTCAAAGTAGGAGCCGGGCGCCAGCCAGATCCCGTCCTTGAGCGCCAGTTCCGCCAGGCCGTTGGCGCCGCGTTCGCGCCACTGCCCGGCCACCTTCGCCCACAGGAACAGCCCGCCCTGAGGCCGTCCGTAGATGTCGAATCCGTGCTGGCGCATCAGCGCCGACACGCTGGCATGGGCCTCGGCCAGCCGCTCGCGGGTACGCGCGATGTGCGCGCGGTAGCGCCCTTCGCGGATGACCTGGTGCACGATGCGCTCCATGATCTCGGGCGAAGTCAGGCCGACCGCCATCTTGGTGCGCGCGATGTCGCGCACCAGATCCCGGTGCGCCACCACATACCCCACCCGCACCGACGGGCTGATGACCTTCGAGTAGCCGCCCAGGTAGACGACCCGGCGCGCCCCGTCCAGGGCCGCCAGCATCGGTGTCACCCCCGGCGCCAGCTCGCGCGAGATGTCGTCTTCCACCACCCACAGGCCGTGCCGCTCGGCCGCCTGCAGGATGCGGAACGCATTGGCCATGCCGATGCTGGCGCCCGAGGGATTCTGCAGCGCGGTGTTGATGAACAGGGCCCGGGGCCGGTGCTGGGCCGCCACGCGCTCCAGCGCGTCGCAGTCCAGCCCGTCCACGGTCCGGGGCACCGCGATGACCCGCAGGCCGGCCAGGCGCAGCATCTGCAGCAGATTGGCGTACGCGGGCTGCTCCACCACCACGTAATCCCCGGGCCGCAGCAAGGTCCGGATCACGGTGTCCAGTCCATGCGACACGCCCTGCGTCAGCAGCACCTGCGAGGCCTCGACCTCCATGCCCTGCGCGCTCAGGCTGGCCGCGATGGTCTCGCGCAATGGCGCATAGCCGTAGGGATGGCCGTAATTCGCGATGCGCATCGCCGGCACGCGCCCCATGTGGCGCAGCGCCAGGTGCAGGCCCTCTTCGTTCAGCCATTCGCCCGGCAGCCAGCCGCAACCCGATTTGATGGGGATGGAATGGTCCGCGAAGATGTCCGACAGCAGCCAGCCGGCATTGAGCCGGGGCGGCTCCCAGGACGGGGGCTCGGCCGGGCGCGCGGGCGCGTCGGGCGAAGCCACCCGGTAACCCGCCCCTGGCCGCGCCGCCAGCCATCCCTGCGACACCAGCCGGCTGTAGGCGCTGGCCACGGTGAACGTGCTGACGCCGTACTGGCGCGCGAACTCGCGCACCGAGGGTAGGGACATACCCGGACGCAGGGTCTGTTCTTCGATGGCCCGCAGGATGGCCGCCACCAGTTGCTCGACCAGGGTCGGCGCAGGCCCGCGGGCACGGATGGGCTGAAAGTCGATCACGAGATAACTGTACAGTTGTGTCGCCCATAACTATACAGTTAGCGGCAAATGCGCGGATTGTATATTTTCATTCCCTGCGGGACGTTCCAGAATCGTCCGAATCCCGCTGGCCCATGCTCTTCGCGGCGCCCGGCGGTTGTCCATCCCCTGGAGTCACCATGAACGCCCCCGCCCAGTTGCCCGACCTGTCCCATCTCTGGATGCCCTTCACTGCCAACAAGCAGTTCAAGGCCCACCCGCGCATGCTGGCGACGGCCAAAGGCATGTACTACACCTCGACCGACGGCCGCCAGATCCTGGATGGCACGGCCGGTCTGTGGTGCGTGAACGCCGGGCATGGCCGCGAGGAAATCGTCGAGGCGATCTCCCGCCAGGCGGGCGTCATGGACTACGCGCCCGGCTTCCAGTTGGGCCACCCGCTGGCCTTCGAGGCCGCCACGGCGGTTGCCGGCCTGATGCCGCAAGGGCTGGATCGCGTGTTCTTCACGAACTCCGGCTCCGAATCCGTCGATACGACCCTGAAGATCGCCCTGGCCTACCACCGCGCGCGCGGCGAAGGCCAGCGCACGCGCCTGATCGGCCGCGAGCGCGGCTACCATGGCGTGGGCTTCGGCGGCATCTCGGTCGGCGGCATTTCGACCAACCGCAAGACCTTCTCCGGCGCGCTGCTGCCCGCCGTGGACCACCTGCCCCATACGCACAACCTGGAGCAGAACGCCTATTCGAAGGGCCAGCCCGCGTGGGGCGCAAACCTGGCCGATGAACTCGAACGCATCATCGCGCTGCACGACGCCTCCACCATCGCCGCCGTGATCGTCGAGCCGATGGCCGGCTCCACCGGCGTGCTGATCCCGCCCAAGGGCTACCTGGAAAAGCTGCGCGAGATCACCGCCAAGCACGGCATCCTGCTGATCTTCGACGAGGTCATCACCGCCTACGGCCGCCTGGGCGCCGCGACCGCCTCGGAATTCTTCGGCGTGACGCCGGACATCATCGCCATGGCCAAGGGCGTCAGCAACGCCGCCGTCCCGGCCGGCGCGGTGGCGGTCAAGCGCGAAGTGCATGACGCCATCGTCAATGGTCCGGCTGGAGGAATCGAGTTCTTCCATGGCTACACCTATTCCGCGCACCCGCTGGCCGCCGCCGCCATCCTGGCCACGCTGGACATCTACCGCCGCGAAGACCTGTTCGGGCGGGCGCGCAAGCTGTCCACCGCATTCCAGGACGCCGCGCACAGCCTGAAGGGCGCCCCCCACGTGATCGACGTGCGCAACCTGGGCCTGGTGTCGGGCATCGAGCTCGCGCCGCGCGCGGGCGCCCCTGGCGCACGCGCCGCCGAGGTCTTCCAGAAGTGCTTCGACAGCGGCCTGATGGTGCGCTATACGGGCGATATCATCGCCGTGTCGCCCCCGCTGATCATCGACGAGGCCCAGATCGGCCAGATCTTCGAGCAGATCGGCAAGGTCCTGAAAGAGGTTGCCTGATCCCTCCCTGCGCCGCGCGCCCTCATCGCGCCGGCGCCGCGCCCGGGCGGCCTGAGGCCGCCCGGCGGCGTTTTGACGAATTTATGCAAAGAGCCTTTCATCCATGAAGAAGATCCCCCATTTCATCAACGGCCAATCCTACGACGGCGGCAGCGGCCGCTACGCGGATGGCTTCAATCCCGCGACCGGCGAGATCTGCTCGTCGATCCCGCTGGCCTCCAACGAAGACGTGGCGCTGGCCGTGGCCGCCGCCAAGGCGGCTTTCCCCGCCTGGTCCGAAACCCCCGCCCTCAAGCGCGCCCGCATCCTGTTCAACTTCAAGGCGCTGCTGGACAAGCACCAGGACGAACTGGCCGAACTGATCACCCGCGAACACGGCAAGGTGTTTTCGGACGCCAAGGGCGAAGTGACGCGCGGCATCGAGATCGTCGAATTCGCCTGCGGCATTCCGCAACTGCTCAAGGGCCAGTACTCCGACCAGATCGGCGGCGGCATCGACAACTGGAGCATGCGCCAGGCCCTGGGCGTGGTTGCCGGCATCACGCCGTTCAACTTCCCCATGATGGTGCCGTGCTGGATGTTCCCGGTGGCCATCGCCTGCGGCAACACCTTCGTCCTCAAGCCGTCCGAGCGCGATCCGTCCGCCTCGCTGCGCCTGGCCGAACTGCTGACCGAGGCCGGCCTGCCTCCCGGCGTCTTCAACGTCGTGCATGGCGACAAGCTCGCCGTGGACGCGCTGATCTCGCACCCCGATGTCGAAGCCCTGTCCTTCGTCGGGTCCACGCCCATCGCGGAATACATCTACGCCGAAGGCACCAAGCGCGGCAAGCGCGTGCAGGCCCTGGGCGGCGCCAAGAACCACCTGGTGGTCATGCCCGACGCCGACCTGGACCAGGTCACCGACGCGCTGATGGGCGCGGCCTACGGCTCCGCCGGCGAGCGCTGCATGGCCATCTCGGTGGCCGTGGCGGTGGGCGACGTGGCCGACAAGGTCGTCGAACGCCTCACGCCGCGCGTCAAGGCGCTGGTCGTCAAGGACGGCATGCAGCCGGACGCCGAAATGGGTCCGCTGGTGACCGCGCAGCACCGCAAGAAGGTGCTGGGCTACATCGAGGACGGCATCGCCAGCGGCGCCGACCTGATCGTCGACGGCCGCGGGCTCACGGTGCCGGGCGCCGAGAAAGGCTTCTTCCTGGGCGGCACGCTGTTCGACAACGTGAAGCCCGCCATGAACATCTACCGCGAAGAGATCTTCGGGCCGGTGCTGTGCGTCGTGCGCGTGCCCGACTTTGCCAGCGCGGTCGACCTGATCAACGCGCATGAGTTCGGCAACGGCGTCGCCTGCTTCACGTCCGACGGCGGCGTGGCGCGCGCGTTTGCCCGCCAGATCAAGGTGGGCATGGTCGGCATCAACGTGCCGATCCCGGTGCCCATGGCCTGGCACTCCTTCGGCGGCTGGAAGCGTTCGCTGTTCGGCGACCACCACGCCTACGGCGAAGAAGGCATCCGCTTCTACTCGCGCTACAAGAGCGTGATGCAGCGCTGGCCGGACAGCATCGGCAAAGGCGCCGAATTCACCATGCCAGTGCTGAAGTAGCTCCCCCCGAAGCGCTTCGCGCCTCCCCCCAGGGGGCGTCGCAGCGGACCGGCAAAGCCGGCTCCGCGCGACTGCGCTTGCAAGGGTATTGCCAGATTCGCAGCGCGTCGTTCTTGCCTCGGGGTTAAAGGGCGCGCCACGCAGCACTGAAAATGGCGCGGCGTTTTGCCGCGCTTCCGAAAATCAGTACTACAAGGGGAACCCTGATGCGTATCGGGATTGGCGGCTTTCAGCATGAGACCAACACGTTCGCGCCGTCGCGCGCGGCGTGGGAGGATTTTGCGGACAAGGGCGGGGGGTGGCCAAAGCTGGTCAGCGGGCCCGCGATGTTCCAGGCGGTGGCGGGCGCCAACATACCGGTGGCGGGCTTCATCGAGGCCATGGGCCAGCACACGCTGCTGCCCACCACGTGGGCGGCGGCAAGCCCGTCGGGACACGTGACCCGGGACGCGTTCGAGCGCATCAGCGAGATGATCCTGCGCGGCCTGTCGCGGGCCATGCCGCTGGACGGCGTGTATCTGGACCTGCACGGCGCCATGGTGACCGAACACCTGGATGACGGCGAAGGCGAACTGCTCAGGCGCGTGCGCGAGCTCGTCGGCCCCGGCGTCCCCATCGTCGCCAGCCTCGACCTGCACGCCAACGTGACCCGCAGCATGGTGCGCCACGCCGACGCGCTGGTCTGTTACCGCACCTACCCCCACATCGACATGGCCGAGACCGGCCAGCGCGCCGCCAGCCTGCTGTCGCTGAGACTGGCGGGCGTGCCGCGCCACTATGTCGCCTTGCGCAGCCTGCCCTTCCTGATTCCGCTGTGCTGGCAATCCACCGACATCGAACCCGCGAGCAGCCTGTACCGATTGGTGGACGAACTCGAGGCGCGCGGCGCCGCAAGCCTGTCGTTTGCGACCGGCTTTCCGGCTGCGGACTTTCCCGAATGCGCCCCCACCGTGTGGGCCTACGGCATGACGCAGGCCGACGCCGACGCGGCTGCCGACGAACTGGAGCGCGCCGTCCTGAATGCGGAACGCGACTTCGGCGGCAGGCTATATACGCCGGACGAAGCCGTGCAGGAAGCCTTGCGGCTGGCGCGCGACGCGTCCCGCCCCGTCGTCATCGCGGACGCGCAGGACAACCCCGGCGCCGGCGGCAGTTCCGACACCACCGGCGTGCTGCGCGCGCTGATCCGGCACGATGCGCGCGACACGGCGATCGGCCTGATCGTCGATCCCGCCGCAGCGCTGGCGGCGCATCGCGCGGGGGCCGGAAACAAGGTACGGATTGCATTGGGTGGACACTCGGGTATTCCCGATGACACACCGCTGGACGCCGAATTCATCGTCGAGAAAACCTCCGACGGACGCTTCGATACGCATGGCGCGTTCTACCGCGGCTTTCACATGGACCTGGGCCCCAGCGCCTGCCTGCGCATCGGCGGCGTGCGCATCATCGTCGCCTCGAACAAGGTGCAGATGGCGGACCAGGAGATGTTCCGTTTCGCCGGCGTGGAGCCCACCCGCGCCGCGATTCTGGTGGTCAAGAGTTCGGCCCACTTCCGCGCGGACTTCGCCCCCATCGCGCAGACGATCCTGGTTTGCGCCGCCCCTGGCTCCATGCTCATGGATGCGGCAAAACAACCATGGACACGGCTGCGTCCCGGCATCAGAATGGCGCCTTGCGGACCGGTGTTCGACGGCCGGCCCGCTACAGCCTGACCCTCGCGCGCCGCCCTTGCGCGGCGCGTCAACGACGTAGCGGCCCACAGCGCCGCTCACTACGCTTCAAGGGGAACTACATGCTCAAGTTTGTCCGAGCGGCCGCTCTGGCCGGCGCAACCCTCGCGATGGCGCACGGCGCCTACGCCGAGACCGTCATCAAGACGGTGATGCACTCGCCTCTGCGTCTGACCGATCCGCACGCCACCACCGCCTACATCACGACGTGGCACGGCTACATGATCTACGACACCCTGCTGGCCACCGACGCCGACAACAAGGTGCAGCCGCAGATGCTTGAGAAGTGGGAAGTCTCGCCCGACGGCAAGACCTACACCATGACCCTGCGCCCCGGCCAGAAATGGCACGACGGCAAGCCGGTGACCTCGGAAGACTGCGTCGCGTCGATCAAGCGCTGGGCCGCGGGCGACGGCATGGGCCGCACGCTGCTCAAGTTCACCGACAAGATCGAAGTCATCGACGACAAGAGCTTCCGCATCGTCATGAAGGAACCCACGGACCTCGCGCTGCGCGCGCTGTCCAAGCCCACGGGCACCGCGCCGTTCATGATGCCCAAGCGCATCGCGGAACAGGCGATCGGCCAGCCCATCACCGACATGACCGGATCGGGTCCGTTCAAGGTCATCGAATTCAAGCCGGGCGTGAAGACCGTCTACGCCAAGAATCCCGACTACGTGCCGCGCAAAGAGCCCGTCAGCGGCCTGGCGGGCGGCAAGGTCGTGCACGTCGACAAGGTCGAATGGGACGTCATGCCCGACGCCCTGACCACGGCCAACGCGCTGCTCGGCGGCGAGATCGATTTCGTCGAGCAATTCCCGTACGACCTGTTGCCCATGATCGAAGGCAACAAGGATCTGAAGGAAGAGTCGCTCAGCCCGGTCGGCTACTTCACGATGTACCGCTTCAACTTCAAGTACCCGCCGTTCAACAACAAGAAGATCCGCCAGGCCGCCATGTACGCGATCGGCCAGGAAGACGTGATGAAGGCGCTGGTCGGCAATCCCAAGTACTGGAAGACCTGCGCCTCGCTGTGGGGCTGCGGCACGCCGCTGGAAAGCGACATCGGCAAGGACATGGTCGTTCCGTCGAACATCGACAAGGCCAAGGCGCTGCTCAAGGAAGCGGGCTACGACAACACGCCCATCCTCGTCATGCACGCCACCGACGTGGGCACGCTGTCCGCGCAACCCGTCGTGATGGCCGCGGCGCTGCGCAAGGCCGGCTTCAACGTCAACCTCGCGGCGATGGACTGGCAGAGCGTGGCCACGCGCCGCGCCTCAAAGGCCGCGCCGGCGGAAGGCGGCTGGAACATCCACAACACCAACTGGTACGCCACTGACGTGATGGACCCGGTGCGCTCCGCCCCGGCCGCCGCCAACGGCGACAACGCGTGGTTCGGCTGGCCCGAGTTCCCGCAGATCGAAGAACTGCGCACGAAGATGGCGCTCACCGCCGACCCGGCCGAGCAGAAGAAGATCTCCGAGGAAGTGCAGCGCATCGGCATCGACGAAGGCCTGTACGTGCCGCTGGGCCAGATGTCCGTGCCCACGGTCTACTCGACCAAGCTGTCGGGCCTGGTGCACGCGCCGGTCTTCGCGTTCTGGAACGTCAAAAAGGCCCCTTGATGGGCGAAGGGCCTGCGCGCAGCGACTTGCAGTACGCGCGGGCCCAACTAGTACAGGGGGAAAAACATGCTGGCATTTGTCTCACGCCGGCTCCTCGCGACCATTCCAGTCCTGCTGATGGTCGCGGTGGTGGTCTTCGCGATACTGCGTTTCAGCCCGGGCGATCCGGCCATCATCATGGCGGGCGACGGCGCCACGCCCGAGCGTATCGTCCAGATACGCCAGACGATGGGCCTGGACCAACCGGTCATCAAGCAGTTCTTCATCTGGGGCGGCAAGCTCCTGCAAGGCGACCTGGGCACCTCGCTCATGTCCGGCGTGCCGGTCACCAAGCTGATCTCGCAGCGTCTTGAACCGTCCCTGAGCCTGGCGGTGCTGACCCTGATCTTCACGCTGATCGTCGCCATTCCGCTGGGCGTGCTGGCCGCGTGGCGCCAGGGCAAGCTGCTGGACCGCGCCGTGATGGGCTTTTCGGTGCTGGGATTCTCGGTGCCCGTGTTCGTCACGGGCTACCTGCTGATCTGGGCGTTCGCCATCAAGCTGGGGTGGTTCAACGTGCAGGGCTACACGCCGCTCGAAAAAGGCTTCTGGCCGTTCCTGCACCGGCTCATCCTGCCGTCGCTGGCCCTGTCCACGGTCTACGTGGCGCTGATCGCGCGCATCACGCGCACCAGCGTCATCGAGGTCATGGGCGAGGACTTCATCCGCACCGCCCGCTCCAAGGGACTGGGCGAAACCGGCGTGCTGCTTGGCCACGCGCTGCGCAACGCCGCCGTGCCCATCGCCACGGTGGTGGGCGTGGGCATCGCGCTGCTCATCAGCGGCGTGGTCGTGACCGAATCGGTGTTCAACATCCCCGGCCTGGGACGGCTGGTGGTAGAGGCCGTGCTGGCGCGCGACTACCCGGTCATCCAGGGCCTGACGCTTTTCTTCGCGTTCGTCTACGTGTTCATCAATCTTGTTGTCGATTGCGCCTACACGGTGTTCGACCCGCGGATCAGGTACTGACGCCATGAGCATGCAAACGCCAACCGATACCGCCGCGCAAGCGGCCGCCGACCTCCCCGGAGGCGGCAATCCCCAGGTCACCGCGTGGCGGCAGATCCGCCACGGGCTCAAGAGCTGGCCCGTCATGCTCGCGCTCGTGGTGCTCACGGCGATCGTCCTGATCGCCCTGTTCGCGCCGCTGCTGGGCACGGTGGACCCCACCCTCCTCAACCCCGGCGCGCGCCTGAAGCAGCCGTTCACGGACTACCTGCTGGGCACCGACGCCTTCGGCCGCGACGTCTGGTCGCGCGTGGCCTACGGCGCTCGCATCTCGCTCATCGCGGGCCTGGGCGCCGCGGTCGTCAGCGTGGCGATCGGGCTGGTCATCGGCGTGATCGCCGGATGGTTCCGCTCGCTCGACGGCCCCATCATGCGGACCATGGACGCCATCATGGCCATCCCGGGCATCCTGCTCGCGATCGCCCTGGTGTCGGTCACCGGCGCCAGCATCACGACCGTGCTCGTGGCCATCACCATTCCGGAGATTCCCCGCGTGGTGCGCCTGGTGCGCGGCCAGATCCTGAGCGTGCGCGGCGAACCCTACGTCGAGGCCGCGCTGGCGCTGGGCACGCCGCTGCCGCTGCTGCTGTGGCGCCACATGGTGCCCAGCACCGTCGCGCCGCTGACCGTGCAGGGCACCTACGTCTTCGCGTCGGCCATGCTGACCGAGGCCATCCTGAGCTTCCTGGGCGCGGGCATCCCGCCCGAGATCGCCTCCTGGGGCAACATCATGTCCGAAGGCCGCATGTACTTTCGCATGCTGCCCGGGCTGATCCTGTTCCCCGGACTGTTCCTGTCGCTGACCGTGCTCAGCGTGAACATCCTGGGCGACGCCTTGCGCGACGCGCTGGACCCGAAAATGGTGCGCAGGATCTGATGCCGATGAACTATTCCCCCAATCCCCCCGCGGGCGATACCTCGTCCGCCATCCTCGCCATCCGCAACCTGTCGGTGGAAGTCGCGGGCGCGGGCAACCGCGTCGTGCGCAACCTCAGCCTCGACGTGCATGCCGGCGAAACGGTGTGCGTCGTCGGCGAGTCCGGCTCCGGCAAGTCCGTCACGTCGCTGGCCGTCATGGGCCTGCTGCCGCAAGGCATCCTGGGCATCAGCGCCGGTTCCATCCGCGTCGAGGGCGAGGACGTGGCCACCGCCACCCAGCGCCGGCTACGCGAAATGCGCGCCACGCGCATGGCCATGGTCTTCCAGGAACCCATGACCGCGCTGAACCCCGTGCACACGGTGGGCAAGCAGGTCGACGAGGTGCTGCGCCTGCACCGCAAGAACATGTCGGCGGCCGAGCGCCGCGCCAAGGTGCTGGAGATGTTCCAGTCGGTGCACCTGCCGGACGTCGAACGCATCTTCGAGGCCTATCCCCACCAGCTGTCGGGCGGCCAGCGCCAGCGCATCGTCATCGCCATGGCGCTGATCCTCGAGCCCAAGCTGCTGATCGCCGACGAGCCCACGACGGCGCTGGACGTCACCACGCAAAAGCAGATCCTGGCGCTCATCAAGGAACTGCAGGTCAAGCACAAGACCGCCGTGCTCTTCATCACGCACGACTTCGGCGTGGTGGCGGAAATCGCCGACCGCATCGTCGTCATGAACCGCGGCGACCTGATCGAAAGCGGAACGCGCCACGAGATCCTGGCCGAGCCCAAGCAGTCCTATACGCGCAGGCTGGTCTCTTCCGTGCCCAGCCTGGTGCCGTCGCGCCGCGACGCGCCCGCGGGCACGCCGGTGCTGCATGTCAAGGGGCTGGGCCGCACCTATGGCGGCAGGAGCTCGCTGTTTTCCCGCAAGGCGGCGCACAGCGTGGTCGCCGCCACGGACGTCAACCTGACGCTGCGCAAGGGCGAGATCCTGGGCATCGTGGGCGAATCCGGCTCGGGCAAGTCCACCGTGGCGCGCTGCATCGTGCGCCTCATCGAGCCCACGGCCGGCCACATGATGATGGGCGGCGAAGACCTCAGCACGCTGTCCGGGTCGGCGCTGCGCCCCGTGCGCCGCCGCATCCAGATCGTGTTCCAGGATCCGTACCGGTCGCTGAATCCGCGCCGCACCGTCGGCGAGTCCATCATCGAAGGACTCCTGAACTTCGGCGTGCCGCGCGAACAGGCGCTCAAGCGGGCGGGCGAGACCCTGACCGTCGTCGGCCTGAGCCCCGACGCCATGCGCCGCTACCCGCACCAGTTCTCCGGCGGCCAGCGCCAGCGCATCTGCATCGCGCGCGCGCTGGTCATGGACCCGGAGATCCTGGTGGCCGACGAGGCCGTTTCGGCGCTGGACGTATCCGTGCAGGCCCAGGTTCTGGAACTGCTGGAGCAGGTGCGCGAGCGCACCGGCGTGGGCGTGCTGTTCATCACGCACGACCTGCGCGTGGCCGCGCAGATCTGCGACACCATCATGGTGATGCAGCGCGGCAAGGTCGTCGAGACCGGCTCCGCCGAAACCGTGCTGACCGAGCCCCACCACGAGTACACGCGCGCCCTGATCGACGCGGCGCCCGGCCGCGACTGGGACTTCCGCAATTTCCGGCCCATCGCGGCCGGCCAGATGCCCGCCGCCCCGGCCCCCTGACTTTCCCGGACCCACTGGAACCGCAATGCCGCAACCGCATGAATTGTCCGCCCAGGAACTCCTGCAGGCCTATCGCAGCAAGACCCTCTCGCCCGTGGAAGCCACGCGCTCCGTGCTGGACCACATCGAACGCTGGGAGCCGCACCTGAAGGCCACCTACGCGCTCGACCCCGACGGCGCGCTGGCCATGGCCCGGGCCTCGGAAGCCCGCTGGATGAAAGGCGAGCCGCAAAGCTGCGGCGGCCATACGCTGGATGGCGTGCCCGCCACCATCAAGGAAAACATCGCCACGCGGGGCGTGCCGGTTCCGCTGGGCACG
This sequence comes from Achromobacter spanius, assembly GCF_039673305.1. Taxonomy (GTDB): domain Bacteria; phylum Pseudomonadota; class Gammaproteobacteria; order Burkholderiales; family Burkholderiaceae_B; genus Achromobacter; species Achromobacter spanius_F. The sequence continues at coordinate 69,276 of NZ_JBDJLJ010000012.1, read as the reverse complement.
GCGGCGACCGACCTGACCCCGGCGGCGGCCGACGCGCCGCCGGCTGCCCGGATGCGCGAAGCCGGCGCGGTGCTGCTGGGCAAGACCACCATGCCGGACTACGGCATGCTGTCGTCGGGGCTGTCCAGCTTCCATGACCTGACGCGCAACCCCTGGGACTTGTCCAAGAATCCGGGCGGCTCCAGCGCAGGCGCCGGGGCCGCCGCGGCGGCAGGCTATGGCCCGCTGCACATCGGCACCGACATCGGCGGCTCGGTCCGCCTGCCGGCCGCCTGGTGCGGCATCGCCACGCTCAAGCCCAGCCTGGGCCGCATTCCGATCGATCCGCCGTTCATGGGCCGCTGCGCCGGCCCCATGACGCGCGACATCACCGACGCCGCGCTCATGATGGGCGTGCTGTCGCAGCCCGATGCCCGAGACCACATGAGCCTGCCGTTCCAGGACGTCGACTGGATGAACCTGGACCAGGACGTGCGCGGGCTGCGCATCGGCCTGCTGCTGGACGCGGGCTGCGGGCTGCCGCTGGACCCGGAGACCCGCGATGCCGTCGAAGCCGCCGCGCGCGCCTTCGAGGCCGCGGGCGCCGTCGTCACGCCGATGCAGCCCTGGATGACGCCAGAGATGCTGGACGGCGTGGACCGCTTCTGGCGCACCCGCTCGGCCGTCGACCTCTCCGCGCTGTCCGAGGAACGCCGCGCGAAGATCCTGCCGTTCATCCGCGCCTGGGCCGAAAGCGGCGGCGGACAGACCGGCGAGGCCGTCTTCCGCAGCTACTACGAGACCCTGAACGTGCGGGCCCGCACCGTCGCCGCCTGCGCTCCCTACGACTACGTGCTGTCGCCCGTGGCCCCCGTGGTGGCCTACAACGCCGAGTGGCCGTCGCCCACCAACGACGTCGCCACCACGATGCACCACATCGGCTTCACGCTGCCCTTCAACATGAGCGAGCAGCCCGCCGCCTCGGTCAATTGCGGCTACACCAAGGCCGGCCTGCCCATCGGGCTGCAGATCGCCGGCGCGCGCTTCGACGACCTGGGCGTCCTGCGCGTGGCCCGCGCCTGGGAACGGATGCGTCCGGCCCAGCGCCGCTGGCCCCAGCCCCCCAGGACGAACTGATTTTCCACGGCAACCACAGGACTTTCCCATGCGTTGGCTTTTGGCAATGATCAAGCACGAGACGAACACGTTTTCGCCCGTGCCAACCCCGCTTGAACGCTTCTTCCGCGGCAACCCCGAGATCCTGGCCGGCGAACGCGCCATCCGGGCCTACGAAAACACCGACAGCGGCCTGGGCGGCTACATCGAGGTGGCGCGCCGCGAAGGCGCCGAGATGGTCGTGCCGGTGGCCGCGGAGTCCTGGCCCAGCGGTCCCACAAGCGCCCAGACGCACGAACGGCTGTGCAGGCTGATCCTGGACGAGGTCGAGCGCGGCGGCTTCGACGCCATCCTGCTGGACCTGCATGGCGCCATGGTCGCCGAGGGCGTGGAGGACGCCGAAGGCGACCTGTTGCGCCGCCTGCGCGAGATCGATCCCAAGACGCCGGTTGCCGTGACGCTGGACATGCACGCCAACATTTATGACGACATCGTCAAGAACGCCACCGTCATCAGCGGCTTCCACACCTATCCGCACGTGGACATCCGCGAGGCCGGCGTGCGCGCCGCCAACGTCATCGTCCGGACCCTGAAGGGCGAGATCAAGCCCGTCATGACCTGGGCCAACAAGCCCATGCTGCCGCACATCATGTGCCAGGGCACGCACGCCGCCCCCAACAAGCCCCTGCAGGAACGGTGCAAGGAACTCGAGGCCGGCGGCGTGCTGGCCGCGTCGGTCTTCGTGGGCTTTCCCCACGCGGACATCCGCGAGGCCGGCCTGAGCGCCGTCGTCTGTACCGACGGCAACCTGGCGGACGCCGAACGGCATCGCGACGAACTGCTGGAGCGCGCCTGGACCGGCCGCGCCGACTGGGTGTTCCACCCCGAACCGCTGGCGCCCACCATTGCGCGCGCCAAGGCGATCGAGCAAGGCCCCGTCGTGCTGCTGGATCATTTCGACAACACCGGCTCGGGCGGCACCATGGACACCACGGCCGTGCTGGCCGAGGTGCTGCGCCAGGAACTGGACAACGTGGTCTTCTACGCCATCTGCGACCCGCAGGCGGCGCAGGAGGCGGCGGCCGCCGGCGTGGGCAGCACCATCGCCCTGAAGCTGGGCGGCAAGCTGCCCATGCCCGCCATCAAAGAGCCCAGCGAACCCCTCGAAGTCACCGGCCGGGTCAAGCTGGTGTTCGACGGCGTCTACCTGAACCGCGGCCCCATGTACCGCGGCGTGCGCAACGATACGGGCCTAACCGTCGTGATCGACACCGGCCGGGTCGAGATCGTGGTCGTGTCGCGCCACCAGGAACCCTTCGACATCAATTGCCTGCTGTCCGCCGGCATCGATCCCCTGCAGAAACGCTATGTGGTGCTCAAGAGCCGCATACATTGGCGCGCGGGCTTTTCCGACATGGCCACCGAGATCATCGAATGCACCGGCGTGGGCGTCACCACGTCCGACTACGGCCAGCTCGAATTCAGGAACGTGCGGCGCCCCATCTATCCGCTGGATCCGCTGTAAACCGGCGCATTGTCGACAATAAGGCCGGCGCGCAAGCGCCGGCTTTCATTTTGAAATCTTCGGTAACTGCGCGCGTGTCCGGGGAGACACGCGTCTCGGTATACTCCGCCGCGGGCCTTACAGGCCGATGAATACGCGTATTCCGTAGGTGCGCCCTCCAGACGGGCGCAGCGGCGCACTGCCGCGGCCACTGGATATGACTCGATAATCAACGATATAAGCAGAACGATGAAAAAGAGCGTAGCGATCACCCTCGGCGTGGTCATAGTGGGAGCGGGAAGCTGGGTAGGCGCCACGTGGTACACCGGCAAGCGCATCGAAGAGGACTCGCAGCGTTATCTGGCGCAGGCCAACGAAAAGCTGGCAAAGCTGACGCCCCTGTTCGGGCTGCGCATCGATCAGCTCAAGTACGAGCGCGGCCTGTTCTCGACGCAGGCGCGCTATGGCGTATCGCTCATCAAGAACGACAAGGGCCTGGACGACCTGCCCGCCGGCATGATCGAGTTCGACGCGACCGCCGAGCACGGCCCCTTCCCCAAGAGCGCCCTGGCGCGCGGCGCCATTGCCCCCAAGCTGGCGTTCATCCACACCGAGATCGCCAAGACGGACAACATCAAGCCCGTCTTCGAACTGACCAAGGACGTATCTCCCCTGATCGGCGACGCCGTCGTCAGCTACGGCGGCAACGCCACGACGACCGCGGCCATCGCGCCCGTCCTCGTGAAGCAGAACGGCTCCCTGGTTAACTTCAGTGGCATGCAGATCAACGGCACGTTCGAACGCGGCACGCAGGCCGTCACCGGGCAGGGCGTGATGAACGAGCTGGTGGTGGACGTCAGCAACGGCAACGGTCCCTCCACGATGACGCTGTCCGGCCTGACGCTCGGCCTGGACAGCCGCATGGGCAAGTTCGGCATTTCCATGGGCGATTCGGATCTGAAGATCAAGCGCATCGACGTCGTGCGCCCGGGCGATAAGCTCAAGGTTGCGCTGGACAACTTCGCCTACGGCGTCAAACTGTCCGAAGACGACAAGTCGATCAATGTGCAGGCGTCCTACCAGACCGGCGACCTCACCGTGAACGACGTGGTGCTGGGCAACGGTCAGGCCGTGATCAAGCTCGCCCGGCTCGACGGCCAGGCCGTCAAGCAGCTCTCCGACACCTACAACCAGCTCATGCGCCAGTACATGCTGGGGGCCACCGACGAAGGCCTGAAGGACGAACAGTTCGACGTGCTGCTGGACAACGCCGGCAAGCTGCTGGCGGGCAACCCGTCGTTCAGCATCGATCCCTTGAGCTGGAAGACGGCCAAGGGCGAAAGCAAGCTGAACTTCTCGCTGGACCTGGCCAACCCGGCCAACGCCAAGGACCTGACCCCGCAGGAAATCGTGGTGCAGGCGATCAAGAAGATCGACGCCTCGCTGGTGATCTCCAAGCCCATGGTGCAGGACCTGATGGTGCAGTACGCCATCAAGACGCGCGGCATGGCCGCCGACAAGGCCGCCGCCGAGGCTGACGAGAACATCCGCCAGATGGCCGGCATGGCCGAAATGCTCAACGTCGGCAAGAATGACGGCGACAACATCGTGGGCAAGTTCACCTTTGCCGACGGCATGGGCGACCTGAACGGCCAGAAGATCCCGGCCGAAGAACTCTTCAGCGGCCTGCTGGGCGCCTCCGGCCTGGGTTCAATGGACGACGAGGACGAAATCTCCGGCCTGGACATGGACTCCGACGAAGGCGAGCCCGCCGCGGACGCAACCGCCGCGGCTCCCGCGGTCGGCGTCATGGAGGACTTCAACCTGGATTCCGTCTCCAGCATGCTGGACGACATGGGCTACACCGTCACCAAGTCCGACGGCGATGAAGGTCCCGTGCTGGTCCTGAGCCCGGGCTCCACCGGCGCCACCGACCTGCGCCTGGAATTCCTGTGCAACGACTTCACCGAGAAGTGCCTGGACCTGGTGATGACTGCCACGTACAGCCCCAAGAAGCCGATGACGCTGAAGGCCATCAACGCCTGGAACCAGGAATACCGCTGGACGCGCGCCTACCTGGATGACAAGAACCGCGCCGTGCTGCAGATGGACATGAACGCCGAAGGCGGAATCGGCAAGGACAACCTGCAGATCCTGCTCAACACGTTCATCAGCATTGCCGAAGACTTCGGCGCGGCCAGCAAGGCGCCCGCCAAGTAAACAGGCGCCGCTTCAGGCCAAAAAAAAAGCCCCCGTCGAACAGAGACGGGGGCTTTTTTACTGGGGACTTCAGGCGTAGGCTTCGACCGGCAGGCAGGCGCACACGAGGTTGCGGTCGCCGTAGGCGTTGTCGACGCGCGCCACCGGCGGCCAGTACTTGTTCTCGCGCAGCGAAGCCACCGGGTAGGCGGCCTGCTGGCGCGGGTAGTCGTGCAGCCACTCTTCGGCCAGCAGCATCTGGGCGGTGTGCGGGGCGTTCTTCAGGACGTTGTCGTCGCGGTCGCGTTCGCCGCGCTCCACTTGGGCGATTTCCTCGCGGATCGAGATCATCGCATCGATGAAGCGGTCGAGTTCGGCCACACCTTCGGATTCGGTGGGTTCGACCATCAGGGTGCCCGCCACCGGGAAGCTCATGGTCGGCGCATGGAAACCGTAGTCCATCAGGCGCTTGGCGATGTCCTCGGCGCTGATGCCGCTGGTTTCCTTGAGCGGACGCACGTCCAGGATGCATTCGTGCGCCACGCGGCCATTGCGGCCAGCGTACAGGACCGGGTAGTGGTCGCGCAGGCGGGTGGCGATGTAGTTGGCGTTCAGGATGGCGACTTCGGTGGCGCGGCGCAGGCCGTCGGCGCCCATCAGCGCGATGTACACGAACGGAATCGGCAGGATGCCGGCCGAGCCGAACGGCGCCGCCGAGACCGGGCCGACCTTGGCGTCGCCGGGCAGCTTGCCCTGTTCGTTCACGACGCCCGGCAGGTAGGGCGCCAGGTGCGCGCGCACCGCCACGGGACCCACGCCCGGGCCGCCGCCGCCGTGCGGGATGCAGAAGGTCTTGTGCAGGTTCAGGTGGGACACGTCCGAGCCGAACTTGCCGGGCTTGGCCACGCCGACCATCGCGTTCATGTTGGCGCCGTCCAGGTACACCTGGCCGCCCGCCTGGTGGACCAGATCGCAGATCTCGGTGACGGCTTCTTCGAACACGCCGTGCGTCGAGGGGTACGTGATCATCAGCGCGGCCAGCTTGTCGCCGACCTGTTCGATCTTGGCGCGCAGGTCGGGAAGGTCGACGTTGCCGTTGGCGTCCGACGCCACCACCACCACGTCCATGCCGGCCAGCTGGGCCGAGGCGGGGTTGGTGCCGTGCGCCGACGACGGGATCAGGCAGATGTTGCGCTGGTGCTGGCCGTTGGCCTGGTGATAGCCGCGGATGGCCAGGAGGCCCGCGTATTCGCCCTGCGCGCCCGAGTTGGGCTGCAGGCTGATGTTGTCGTAGCCGGTGATTTCACACAGCGCGGCCGACAGGCGGTCGATCAGATCGACATAGCCCTGGCTTTGCGAGGCGGGCGCGAACGGGTGGATCAGCGCGAATTCGGGCCAGGTGATGGGGATCATCTCGGCCGTGGCGTTCAGCTTCATGGTGCACGAACCCAGCGGGATCATCGTGCGGTCCAGGGCCAGGTCCTTGTCGGCCAGCTTGCGCAGGTAGCGCAGCATGTCGGTTTCGGACTGCACGCTGGAGAACACCGGGTGCGACAGGATCGCGCCTTCACGCGCGACCGAAGCGGGAATGCCGCTGGCAGCCGCGTCGTCCAGCGCGTCGATGTCGAGTTCGACGTCGTCGCGTTCCAGGCCGGCGGCAAACACGTTGACCAGGGCCTGCAGGTCGGCGACGGTCACCGTTTCGTCCAGCGACACCGCCAGGCGGGCGCCATCGACGCGGCGCAGGTTGATGTGCGCGCAATCGGCGGCGGTCAGGATGGCCGGCGTCGCGGCGCCCGTTTCAAGCAGCAGGGTGTCGAAGAACGTGTCGTTGACGACCTTGACGCCCAGCTTGACCAGTTCGGCGCGCAGGATCGCGGTGCTGCGCTGCACGCGTTCGGCGATGCGGCGGATGCCGGCGGGGCCGTGCCAGACCGCGTACATGCCGGCCATGACGGCCAGCAGCACCTGCGCGGTGCAGATGTTGGACGTGGCCTTCTCGCGGCGGATGTGCTGTTCGCGCGTCTGCAGGGCCAGGCGCATCGCCGGGTTGCCCTGCGCGTCCTTGGACACGCCGACCAGGCGGCCGGCCATATTGCGCTTGAATGCGTCCTTGCAGGCCATGAAGCCGGCGTGCGGGCCGCCAAAGCCGAACGGCACGCCGAAACGCTGGGCCGAACCAATGGCGATGTCCGCGCCCCATTCGCCCGGGGCGGCCAGCAGGGCCAGCGCCAGCAAATCGGTCGCGCACGCCACCACGGCGCCTTGCGCGTGAGCGGCTTCGGCCAGCTTGCGGTAATCGGACACCGAACCCGTGCTGTGCGGGTACTGCAGCAGCACGCCGAAGCAATCGGGCAGGCCTTCGGCCTCGTCGCCAATCCGGATCTCGATGTCCAGGCCCTCGGCGCGCGTGCGCACGACTTCGATGGTCTGGGGATGGACGTGGCGCGAAATGAAGAACACCGGGCTCTTGGACTTGGCGCCGCGGCGGGCGAGCGTCATGGCTTCGGCGGCGGCGGTGCTTTCGTCGAGCAGCGAGGCGTTGGAGATGTCCAGGCCGGTCAGGTCGGCGACCATGGTCTGGTAGTTCAGCAGGGCTTCAAGGCGGCCCTGCGAGATTTCCGGCTGGTACGGCGTGTAGGCCGTGTACCAGGCGGGGTTCTCGAGAATGTTGCGCAACACCACGTTGGGCGTCTGCGTGCCGTAATACCCCTGCCCGATGTAGTTGCGGTAGACCTTGTTGCGGCCCGCGATCTGCTTGAGCTCGGCCAGCACGTCGGTTTCGCTGCGCGAAGGCGGCAGCGCCAGCGGCTCCTGGCTGCGGATCTTGGGCGGCACGACTTCTTCGATCAGGGCGTCGAGGCTGGCGCTGCCGATCACGGCAAGCATGGCGGCCTGGTCGGCGTCGGAAGGGCCGATGTGGCGGGGGATGAAGTCGGTGTGGGTGTCTAGGGCGCGCGACATGGGGAGATCTCGGGGTAGCGGTGGCGTCGGGGGACGGAGGGTTTGGCGTGGGGCGCGAGGGGCGCGGCGCCGGGCCGGCCCGCGCCCGGCGCGGCCAGGCTTAGCCGTTGGCGACGGCTTCGTAGCCGGCGGCGTCCAGCAGCTTGTCGGCGTCGGCCGCGTTGACGGGCTTGATCTTGAAGATCCAGGCCGTGAAGGCCGATTCGTTGATCAGGTTGGGGTTGTTTTCCAGCTCTTCGTTGAAGGCGACGATTTCGCCGGCGACGGGCGCGTAGATGTCCGAGGCGGCCTTGACCGACTCGACGACGCCGGCGGTTTCACCGGCGTTTAGCTTGGCGCCGACGTTCACGTCGCCGACGAAGACCAGATCGCCCAACTGATCCTGGGCGGTGTCGGTGATGCCGACGACGAACACGTCGCCCTCGGCTTTGACCCATTCATGGGACTCGGTGTACTTGCGATCGGTGGGCAGACTCATGGGAACTCCTGAGGGAATGCGGGTAGATGAATGGTGTTGCGCGCCTCGCGCGGGCGGCCGTCGCCCATGCCGGGCCGGCGCTCGCGCGAAGCTTCGAGTTTACGAGTGTTCGACGGCTTTGCCGTTACGCACGAAAGGCAGTTTGCAGGCCAGGGCGGGCACCCACTTGCCGCGGATGTCGACCTCGACCGTGTCGCCCGGATTCACGCCTTGCGGCAGGCGGGCAAAGCCGATGGACACGCCCAGCGTGGGCGACATGGTGCCGCTGGTGAGTTCGCCCATGCCTTGCGCGGTGCGCACGGCCATGTGCGCGCGCATCACGCCGCGGTCCTGGAGCTTCAGGCCGATGAACGTGGCGGGCGTGGCGAACTGCTCCAGCGCATCACGGCCGATGAAACGGCGCTCGGGGTTCTTGAGCGACACCGTCCAGGTCAGGCCGGCCTGCCCGGGCTGGGTCAGTTCGTCCATGTCCTGGCCGTAGAGGTTCATGCCGGCTTCCAGGCGCAGCGTGTCGCGCGCCCCCAGGCCTGCCGGACGCACGCCCTGGGCAGCCAGGTCGCGCCAGAGCTGCACCACGTCGGCGGCGGGCAGCACGATTTCGAAGCCGTCTTCGCCGGTATAGCCCGTGCGGGCGACCAGGGTGTCATCGCCCACGCGGGCGGCGACAAAGGGCGTCAGGGGTTCGCTGGCGGCCTGCCAGGCCGGGCGCGCGGCCCACAGCTTGGCGCGCGCGTTGGGGCCCTGCACGGCGACCATGGCCAGGTCGCGGCGCGGCGTGACGGCAACGTCGAACGCGCCGGCCTGCTTCACGCGCTGCATCCAGGCCACGTCCTTGTCGGCCGTGCCGGCGTTCACCACCACGCGCCATTCGTCGGCCGCGAAGAAATAGATGATCAGGTCGTCGATGACGCCGCCCTGGGGATTCAGCATGCAGCTGTACAGGGCCTTGCCCGGCACCGTCAGCTTGGACACGTCGTTGGCGACCAGGCGCTGCAGGAAGGCGTAGGCGTCGGGGCCCTTCACGTCGACGTTGAGCATGTGCGAGACGTCGAACATGCCGGCGTCCTGGCGCACCGCGTGATGCTCTTCGAGCTGCGAGCCGTAGGCCAGGGGCATGTCCCAGCCGCCAAAGTCGACCATGCGGGCGCCGGCGGCAATGTGTTCTTCGGCCAACGGGGTGCGTTTGAGGGTAGCGGACATGCGGGGGAACTCCGGGACGGCAGCGATGCCAGGGTTACGGAATGCCGGTGGTTGCGGGCGGAACGCGCCCGCGCAACGGCTGAATCTTCCGCCCCTCTGTCCTTTTGCCTGAGAGTTGCCCCGCGTGGCGGGTTTGCACCTTCGGCGCCTGGGCTGCTCGCTATGTCCCTAGTTCAGGGGCGGCGCCAGGTCTCTCCAGAGTACTGTTTTGCCGCGTCCGCCTGGCCTGTATGGCAAGAAAAGCGGGACGGGACAAGCATGTGCGGTATCGGTTACCTGAGCGATTCTGGGCGAATTGCGCCTTCGGCGGCGGCCGGAATTCCTGCTTGCGGCCGCTCTCTCCCGCAACATGCGTGACAGCGCCGAAAGCATACAACGAAAGCCCGGGGTAAGCCTAGGCCCGTCGAGCGCTTTCGGCTGCCATCCGGCCGCCCGGGCCCTACCCCAGCGCCGTATCCAGCAACATCATCAGGACGAACCCGAGCATCAGGCCGCAGGTCGCATAGACCTCGTGTCCCTTGCGGTGCGACTCGGGGATGATTTCGTGGCTGATGACGAACAGCATGGCGCCAGCGGCAAAGCCCAGGCCCCACGGCAGGAGCGGCGCCGACCAGCCGACGATGGCGGCTCCCAGCACGGCCCCCACGGGCTCGATCAGTCCGGACAGCATGCCCAGCGCCACCGCGAAGGTGCGCTTGTAGCCGGCGGCCAGCAGGGCCACCGCCACCACCAGCCCTTCGGGAATATCCTGGATCGCGATGCCCGTCGCCAGCGCCGTGCCGCGCACGGGATCGCCGCCGGCATAGCCGACGCCGATCGCCAGGCCCTCGGGCAGGTTGTGCAGCATGATGGCGAACACGAACAGCCAGGTGCGGCGCAGCCGGTGCGCCTCCATCCCTTCCCTGCCCTTGATGAAATGCTCGTGCGGCAGGATGCGGTCCATCAGCAGCAGGACCGCCGCGCCCAGCAGCACGGCCGCGCCGACGATCAGGCCCGCGCCCCAGGGCCCGTAGCCCAGGTCCTTGCCCGCGGCGATGCCGGGCGCCACCAGTGAAAACGCGCTGGCCGCCAGCATCACGCCGGCGCCGAAGCCGAACATGCTGTCCTGCACCTTCTGGGGAATGGTGCGAGCGAACAGGATGGGCAGCGTGCCCAGCGCCGTCGCGCCGGCCGCGACCAGCCCGCCCAGCAGGGCGTCGGCCACGTGCGGCGCCCGCACGTCCAGGTACACCCAGAGCTGGTACAGCGCCAGGCACGAGACCATGACGGCCAGCGTCCACACGCTGATGCTGGTTGCCGCGGGCCGCACCCGATGACGGCTGAACGTGTTCATAGGCTGCTGCGCTCCTTGCGTAAGATGCGCTCAGCCCTTGGCCGCGGCATAGCGGCGCGCCACCTCGGGCCAGTTCACCACGTTGTAGAAAGCGCCGATGTATTCAGGCCGGCGGTTCTGGTACTTCAGATAATAAGCGTGTTCCCAGACGTCCAGCCCCAGGATGGGCGTGTTGCCATGCATCAGCGGGCTGTCCTGGTTGGCGCTGCTTTCGACCACCAGCTTGCCGGCCGGCGTCACGCTGAGCCACGCCCAGCCGCTGCCGAAGCGGGTCAGCGCCGCCTTGGTGAAGGCTTCGCGGAAAGCGGCCTGCCCGCCCAGTTCCGATTCGATGGCCGCCGCCAGCGCGCCGTCCGGCTCGCCGCCGCCCTGCGGCGACATGACGGACCAGAACAGGCTGTGGTTCGCGTGGCCGCCGCCATGGTTGCGGACTGCGCCGCGCACGGCTTCGGGCAACTGTTCCAGGCGCGCGACCAGGGCCTCGACGGGCTCGTCCGTGGCGATGCCGGCGCCATCCAGCGCGGCGTTCAGGCTGGTGACGTAGGTCTGGTGGTGCTTGCTGTAGTGGATCTCCATCGTCATCGCGTCGATGTGAGGCTCCAGCGCGTCATAGGCATACGGCAGGGTCGGAAGGGTATAGGCCATGCGGGTCTCCGTCGGATCCGTCCCCAGGGCGGGGATTTGATCAAGATCAAAACATAAATGATATGTATTTTTATTTAATATCACAATGCCGGCTTGGCCAATCCGGCCCGGTCACGCGACGCATCACGTAACCGGGCGTATCGCGAATGTCGTCAGAGCGCCTGGCCGCAGGCCACGCCCGAGGCCCAGGCCCACTGGAAGTTGTAGCCGCCCAGCCAGCCCGTGACGTCCACCGCTTCGCCGATGAAGTAAAGGCCCGGCGCCGCCTTGGCCTGCATGGATTTCTGGTCCAGGCCGCGCGTGTCCACGCCGCCGCGCATCACTTCGGCCTTCTTGTAGCCTGCCGTGCCGCTGGGCACCAGGGACCACTGATGGATGTCCTGCGCCAGCGCGCGCAGGGTCTTGTCCGGCGCATCCGCCAGGCGCAGCGACGCCAGCCCCGGCTTGCCGCCCTGCTCCGACAGGTGCAGCCAGCGGTCGGCCAGGCGCTTGGGCCACAGCCCCGCCAGCACCGTATGCAGCTGCTGGCGGTTGCCGGACTTGGACGCCAGCAATTCCTGCGCCAGGTCCCGGCCCGGGGCCAGGTCGATCACGATGGGTTCGCCCGGTTTCCAGAAGCTGGAGATCTGCAGGATCGCCGGGCCCGACAGCCCGCGGTGGGTGAACAGCAGGTCTTCAAGGAACTCTCCGCGCGCCTTGCCCTGCCCCGTGTGCAGGTTGACCTCCAGGGCCACGCCCGACAGTTCCGACAAGGCCTGCCATTGCGCGGGGTCGAAGGTCAGCGGCACCAGCGCGGGCCGCGGCTCCACGACCTTCAGGCCGAACTGGCGGGCGATCTTCAGGCCGAAATCGGTGGCGCCCAGTTGCGGAATCGCCATGCCGCCGGTGGCCACCACCAGCTTGGCGGCGCGGATCGGGCCCTGGCTGGTGCGCAGCTCGAAACCATGTTCGCCGTGCGCGATCTCGGCCACCGTGCAGCCCATGCGCCATTGCACATTGCCCGCCCCGCACTCGGCGCGCAGCATGTCGATGATGGATTCGCTGGAATCGTCGCAAAACAGCTGGCCGCGGTGCTTCTCGTGCCAGGCGATGCGGTGGCGCTTCATCAGCGCCAGGAAGTCCTGCGGCGTGTAGCCGGACAGGGCCGAGCGGCAGAAATGCGGATTCTCGGATAGAAAATTGGCGGGTCCGGCGCCGATGTTCGTGAAGTTGCAGCGGCCTCCGCCGGAAATGCGGATTTTCTCGGCCAGGCGCTGCGCGTGGTCGACCAGCACCACGCGCAAGCCGCGCTGGCCGGCCACCGCCGCGCACATCATTCCCGCGGCGCCGGCGCCGAGTACGGCTACATCGAACATCAGGACTCCAGACCCTGCCGCGCTTACTCTTCGATCAGGCAATCGACGTAATAGCGCTTTTCGCCGTCGGGACCCACTTCATCGGCCAGGCCGTGGATGTAGGTCTCGAAGCCCGGGAAGCGCTCATTGAACTCGCGCGCGAACTGCAGGTACTGCACGATGGTGCGGTTGAAGCGTTCGCCCGGGATCAGCAGCGGGATGCCCGGCGGGTACGGGGTCAGCAGCACGCCCGTGACGCGCCCTTCGAGCTTGTCGATGTCGACGCGCTCGACCTCGCGGTGCGCCATGCGGGCAAAGGCGTCGGACGGCTTGAGCGCCGGCACCATGTCGCTGAGATACATCTCGGTCGTGAGGCGGGCGACGTCGCGCTCGCGGTAGGCCTCGTGGATCTGCTGGCAGAGGTCGCGCAGGCCCATGCGTTCATAGCGGCGATGATCGCGGCAGAACTCGGGCAGGATGCGCCACAGCGGCTGGTTGCGGTCGTAGTCGTCCTTGAACTGCTGCAGCGCGGTCAGCAGCGTGTTCCAGCGGCCCTTGGTGATGCCGATGGTGAACAGGATGAAGAACGAGTACAGGCCGGTCTTCTCGACCACGACGCCGTGTTCGGTCAGGTACTTGGAGACCAGCGCGGCGGGAATGCCGGTTTCACCGAAGCTGCCCGACATGTCCAGCCCCGGCGTGATGACCGTGGCCTTGATCGGGTCCAGCATGTTGAAGCCTTCGGCCATTTCGCCAAAGCCGTGCCAGTGGTCGTTCGCTTCGAGGATCCATTCGTCGCGATTGCCGATGCCCTCGGACACCAGGCGGTTCGGCCCCCAGACCTTGAACCACCAGTCGTTCTTGCCGAACTCGGATTCCACCTTGCGCATGGCGCGGCGGAAATCCAGGGCTTCGCGGATGCTTTCCTCGACCAGCGCGGTGCCTCCCGGCGGCTCCATCATCGCGGCGGCCACGTCGCAGGACGCGATGATCGCGTACTGCGGCGACGTGGACGTGTGCATCAGGTACGCCTCGTTGAAGACGTTGCGGTCCAGCTTGCGGGTCTCGGATTCCTGCACGATGATCTGCGAGGCCTGCGAGATGCCGGCCAGCAGCTTGTGCGTGGAGTGCGTGGCGAACACCATGGCGTCCTGGCTGCGCGGACGGTCCTGGCCGATGGCGTGCATGTCCTGGTAGAACTCGTGGAACGAGGCGTGCGGCAGCCAGGCTTCGTCGAAGTGCAGCGTATCGACATAGCTGCCCAGCTGCTTCTTGATCATTTCCACGTTGTAGATGACGCCGTCGTACGTGCTCTGCGTCAGCGTCAGGATGCGCGGATTCTTGTTCACGGCTTCGCGCGCGAACGGGTTGGCCTCGATCTTCTTGCGAATGTTGTCCGGGTGGAATTCTTCCAGCGGGATCGGGCCGATGATGCCCAGGTGGTTGCGCGTGGGGCGCAGGAACACCGGGATCGCCCCCGTCATCGTGATGGCGTGCAGGATCGACTTGTGGCAGTTGCGGTCCACCACCACCACGTCGCCCGCGGCCACGTTGGCGTGCCACACCACCTTGTTGGACGTCGACGTGCCGTTGGTCACGAAGAAGCAGTGGTCGGCATGGAAGATGCGCGCGGCATTCAGTTCGGATTCGGCGACCGGTCCGGTGTGGTCCAGCAGCTGGCCCAGTTCGTCCACCGCGTTGCAGACGTCGGCGCGCAGCATGTTCTCGCCGAAGAACTGGTGGAACATCCGCCCCACCGGGCTCTTGAGGAACGCCACGCCGCCCGAGTGGCCCGGGCAGTGCCAGGAATACGAGCCATCCTGCGCGTACTTCACCAGTTCGCGGAAGAACGGCGGCGGCAGGCTGTCGACGTAGCTGCGCGCTTCGCGGATGATGTGGCGCGCCACGAATTCGGGCGTGTCCTCGAACATGTGGATGAAGCCGTGCAGTTCGCGCAGGATGTCGTTCGGGATGTGTTCCGACGTGCGCGTTTCCCCGTACAGGTAGATGGGGATATCGGCGTTGCGAAAGCGCAGTTCGCCGATGAACATGCGCAGGTTCTTGATCGCGCCGGCCACGTCCTCGGGCGAATCCACGTCGAACTCTTCATCGTCGATCGACAGGATGAAGGCGCTGGCGCGGCTTTGCTGCTGCGCGAACGAGCTCAGGTCGCCATAGCTGGTCACCCCGATCACCTCGACGCCCTCGGCCTCGATTGCTGCGGACAAGGCACGGATACCCAAACCGGACGCGTTCTCGGAACGGTAGTCCTCGTCGATGATGAAGATAGGGAAGCGGAATTTCATGCAGGCGCTCCTGGGGGCAAGGCGAATCGGACGCGTATCGCGGCGCGAATGTACAGCTAGTAAAGACCCGTCCGATGACAGACGGCGCGAGCACCCGCCGGGCGGCGGGAATGGCGGAATTGTAGGGCTGTTTTTCTTACAGTCCTAAGGGAAATCCCCAGAAGGCGCCCGAGGGCGTTGTCATCGCGCCAAAAGCGCGGCCCGGCGCCCGGCTGCCGCCCCCCAGGATTGCTGGCGGAGGACGAACGCAGCCGGCTGCATGCGGCGCGGCCGCGGGGCCTGGGCGTTGGCGACGCCTAGCGGATGGTCGCGGCCTCGCCGGCCTGCAGGGCGGTCATGAATTGTTCAAAGTAGGCGGGGATCGCCTCGGCGGGCCCGTAGCGGATGCGCCGTTCGACCTTGGCGATGGCGCCGAAGCAGACTTCGGCGCCGGGTTCTCCGCAGACCAGGACCACGGGGTCCTCGTCGTCGCAGACTTCATACAGCCCGCCGTGCGCCCGGCGCCCGACCTCGTACAGATAGGCGGCTGCACCGACGGTTTGCATGGGGGTCAGAGGCAGCGTGCCCAGATGGGCGGCCTCCAGTGCGTCATCGAGCGCATGGACGCTGGACGGGGAGTAGTCCAGCACGGCGCCGGTGGAACCGGCGGCCTGCACGAAGTCCTGCGCGGCACCCGCCACGCGCGCCACGAATTCTTCCTGGACCTCGTCGCGCGTAGCATCCTGGTTTATCTTGAGGAAACCGAACATCATTGGCTCCTTTGTGAAAACCGCAAGCGGCGTTGAAACCATTATAGGCAAGCCCTCCCGCCCATACCGACCCGGCCGCCACGAACGTTCCCTATTCCCAACAGTCCACCGCCCATGCCAGACCCCATCGTCAGACGCCTGACCGCCCCGGATGCCGCGCCCCTGCGGCAATTGCGCCTGGATGCGCTGGTCGAAACCCCGGAATCCTTCGGATCGAGTTACGAAGAGGAACACACGCTGACATTGGAGGACATCCGCGAATGGATATCCCCCGCGGACGATGGCGCCCTGTTCGGCGTCTTTGCCGATGGCGAGCTGGCCGGGATGGTGGGCGTGGGCCGGCAGCGCAAGCTGAAGATGCGCCACAAGGCGCACATCTGGAGCATGTACGTGGCGCCTGCCCGGCGCGGACGCGGCTTCGGCCGGCTGCTGATGCTTGCGGCGATCGGCCACGCACGCACCATGCGCGGCATCCGCCAGGTGCAATTGAGCGTTACCGCCAACAACGCCGCGGCGGCCGCGCTGTACACCAGCCTGGGCTTCGCCGTGTATGGCCACGAGCCCGAGGCGCTGTGCGTGAACGGCCGGCTCTACGACGAGACGCTGATGGCGCTGCCGCTGGCGGAAAACTAGATCGCCTGGCGCGGACTCAGGCGGAAGCCGCCCGGCGGCGCGCGCCGTAGGCGCACACCTGGTTGCGCCCGCCGTCCTTGGCTTTGTAGAGCGCCTGGTCGGCGGCCTTGATGACGGCGTCGGGCGCGCGCAACGCCTCGCTGCGCTCGGCCACGCCGATGCTGACGGTCACGCGCAGCGGCCTCGATCCGCGGCCGCCGCGGTTGCCGCGCCGGCGCTGGCCGATCTGATCGGCCTTCGGCCGCGCCGGCTTGTCGCGCAGCCGCATCTGGTAAGCCTCGATTGCGCGCCTGACGGTTTCCAGGTGCGGCATGGCCTCGGCCGCGGTCTTGCCCGGAAACACCAGGGTGAACTCTTCCCCGCCGTAGCGGTAGGCGTGGCCGCCGCCCGGCACGCGGCGCAGCTGGGACGCCACCATGCGCAGCACCTGGTCGCCCACGTCGTGGCCGTGCGTATCGTTGAACGCCTTGAAGTGATCGACGTCGGCCATCGCCAGCGTGTAGACGCGGCCCATGCGCTGCAGCCGCTCGTTCAGCGCGCGACGTCCCGGCAGGCCGGTGAGCTCGTCGCGAAACGCCATGTGGAAGCCTTCGTGCGCCAGCGAGATGCACAGCGCAGTCAGCGACGCGGCGGACATCAATGCCAATTCGATGGGGTGGGCGGCCCCGCGCGGCAACGCCCACGCCATGCAGACGAATCCGAGCCACTGGCCGGCCTGCTGCGGGCGGCCATAGCGCAACAGCAGCAGCGTCAGGGTCAGGCCGGTGGCCAGCAGCGCCACCAGCGCCTCGGCCGGCACACCCAGGCGCGCCAGCATGCCTTGCAGGGCGATCGTACTGAAGAGGTCGCCCACGCCGTCCTTGCCGGCCAGCGCGATCGCCGCCACGCCGGCGGCCATCAGGCCGATGCGCAGCGCCACGTCGATGAGCATGCTGGAGCGCTCCGACCACAGCGCATTGATCGTATAAACAAGCGACCACCAGGCCAGCACGGGCCCCATGGCCCAGGGCGCTTCGCGCGCAAGCGTGGGCCAGGCCGCCGTGATCGCGAGCACGCACAGCATCAGCGCCATGGTCTGCGAACGCTGGTACATCAGGCAGATCGCCGCGCCGATCAGCGCCATCACCCAGGGCACGAAGGGCACGATGAGGGTCAGCGCGGGCGGCCATTCCCGCCAGAACAGGAGCCCCACCGCCGCAGCGACCGGCAGCGCGGGATAGAACAGGAGGGGCAGCCAGGGAATATGGGGGTAACGCACGGATGGGCCTTGCTCACGCTTGCAGAAATGACGTCGCCAAATCGGCAAACACATGTATTCTTTTTACGGACGCGGCATGGGGTTCTTTAGCGCAAGCCGCGTAACAGCGCGGGCATCGGGCTCGCGCCATGCTTGCTGGCGCCGCCGGCGTAAGGTCCCATGAAAATCCTGGTCAACATCGATGTGCCCGATCTTGAACACGCCATTGCGTTCTATCAACAGGCCTTCGGCCTGAACCTGCATCGACGATTGGGGTCGACCGGCGCCGAAATGCTGGGCGCCGATGCGCCCATCTATCTGCTGGAAAAAGCCGCGGGCACGCCGGCCGCCGGCGCGACGCGCCAGCCGCGCGACTATGCGCGGCACTGGACGCCCGTGCATCTGGACGTCGTGGTCGAGGACGTGGACAGCGCGGTGGCGCGGGCCGTCGCCGCCGGCGCGCGGCTGGAAGACCCGCCCGCCACGCACGCCTGGGGCCGCATCGCGCACCTGAGCGATCCCTATGGCCACGGCATCTGCATCCTGCAGTTCCTGGGCCGGGGCTATGACGAACTGGCGCAAGACGGCAGCGCCAGCCCCGGCGGGCTGCGGTTTCCGCCCGCGTCGGAATCGGATTTCGAGGCGCTGCTGGCGCTGCGGATCGCGGCCATGCGCGAGAGCCTGGAGCGGCTGGGCCGCTTCGATCCAGAGCGGGCGCGGGCGCGCCTGCGCGACACCTTCCGGCCGGACTGCACCTGGCACATCGAACAGGACGGGCTGCGTGTCGGCTTTTACGCCGTGCGCCCGGACGGCGAGGGATTGCGGCTGGACCACCTGTACCTGCACCCCGCGGCGCAAGGCCGGGGGCTGGGCGGGCAGGTCATGCGGTGGATCTTGCGGTACGCCGACAGCCGCGGATTGCCGGTGACGCTGGGCGCGCTGCGCGGCAGCGACTCGAACCGCTTCTATCGCCGGCATGGCTTCGTGCAGACCGGCGAAGGCGAGTGGGACATCGAATACCTGCGGCCCGCGTCAGCGGGCTGAAGCCTCAGGTGCGCGGCAGCGTGACGCCGCGCTGGCCCTGGTACTTGCCGCCACGGTCGCGGTAAGAGGTTTCGCAGACTTCGTCGCTTTCCAGGAACAGCATCTGCGCGCAGCCTTCGCCCGCGTAGATCTTGGCGGGCAGCGGCGTCGTGTTCGAGAATTCGAGCGTGACGTGGCCTTCCCATTCGGGTTCCAGCGGCGTGACGTTGACGATGATGCCGCAGCGCGCGTACGTGCTCTTGCCCAGGCAGACCGTCAGGACGCTGCGCGGAATGCGGAAATATTCCACCGTGCGGGCCAGCGCGAACGAATTGGGCGGAATGATGCAGACGTCGCCCTTGAAATCCACGAACGAGCCTTCGTCGAAATTCTTGGGATCGACGATGGTGGAATTGATGTTGGTGAAGATCTTGAATTCGTCGGCGCAGCGCACGTCGTAGCCGTAGCTGCTGGTGCCGTAGCTGACGATGCGCCCGCCATTGGCCGTACGGACCTGCCCCGGTTCGAAGGGTTCGATCATGCCGGCTTCGGCCTGGCGGCGGATCCAGCGGTCGCTTTTGATGCTCATGGTGGGTGTGGTGCTAGGGGATGGAATGGCCGCCATTTTATCCCGAGCGCGTCCGTCCCGTGCCGGCCAGGGCGGGACGGCCTTGTCCCGCCTCAAGCCGGGCGCCGCTCAATTGCCGAACAGCGTCCGGTAGACCAGCGAGATTCCGTTGACCGAACCGCCCTTCAAATCCAGGGACAGACCCCGCGCAAGGCGGTAGCTGGCGCGGCCGACCGTATCGCTGCCCGACAACGCCTGCTCGACGCTGAGCGTGATGCCGTTGGCGAAGTTCTTGCTGGCCACCAGGAACTGGGTGGAGAGATCGCTGTTGATGTCCCGGTTCACGTTGCCCGCCACGGTGCGGTCGGGCAGGATGCTGCCCGAACTGCCCATGCTGCCCGTGCGCACGGCGACGTCGTCCAGGCCGAACTGCTTGAAGAACGGCTGTCCGCCGCCCAGCAAGGCGGTGCCGATGGACACCAGCAGGGCGGCGTCGCCGCCGCTTTCGTCGGGACCGCGGCCCAGCAGCAGCCAGGACAGCTTTTCGACGTCGCTCACCTCCGGGTAGGACACCAGGTCGATGCGCGGCCGCTGGGCCGTTCCCACCACCCGCACGCCCGCCTCGACCAGTTCGCCCGTGCGCAGGGCTTCGATGTCGAGGATGGGGTTGTCCAGGCGGCCCTGGAAGGTCAGCGTGCCCCGGCTCAGGCGCAGCCGCTGGCCGTAGGCCTCGATGCCGCCGCCGCGCGTGCGCAACTGCCCCCAGCCCGTCAGGCGGCCGTCGTTCAGCCGGATCTGGATGGCGCCCAGCAGGCCCGCGTCCAGCCCCATGCCGGTGATGTAGAACCGCGGCCCCATGTCGAACCGCAGGTCCATGGTGGTCTGCAGAGGTGTCGAGACCGTCGATGCGTCATCGCCCGCGCGGATCACGCGGACGTCGTCGTCCAGCGAGGGCACGCCCTGCAGGATCTCCAGGCTGAACCAGCCCGCGTCGGCGCTCAGGTTCCCGACGATCTCCAGGCGCGGCATGGCCGCCCGGACGTCCACGGTGCCGGACACCATCGCGTAGCGGTCCGACCGCTGCAGGGCGGGAAAGCGGTGCAGCGTCAGCTTGATGGCGCCGCCGCCGTCCATGATGTTCCAGTCGCCCTTGGCTTCGGCGTAGCCGCCCTTCGCCCCGGGGTTGGTCGTGATCCATTCCTTGGTCCGCCATTCCGCCGGCATGACCCGCAGCGACGCCGGGAAGCGCAGGCTGTCCAGCACCAGCCGCTGGCCGTCCAGCCGCGCGGACAGCGTGCCGTCGACCAGCCGCACGCCGTCGTCGATGCGCACCAGCCGCAGTTTGTCGCCCCGGATGGTGCCGGTGGCGTTCCATTGGCCGGCAAGGGTGCCCTGGACGTCGACGTTGGCCTTGAGCGTGCCGCCGATTTCCATCGTGTCGCCCACGAACAGTCCCACCCAGGCGAGGTCGGCGATGTCGGCGTTGAGCCGGGCCCGCAGCGGCTGGCGGGAATCGAGCGCCATGCCGCCCTGGGCGTCCACGACCAGCACCGCGGTTCCGGTCCCGTTGACCGAACCCATTTTGTCGGTGGCCAGATCGAGCCGGGCGTCCAGCCGGCTGGCGTTGGCCGAGGTGGGCGTGGCGGTCAGGTCCAGCGCCAGGGCCTTCACGCCGAGCGGGATGGGCGGATCGCCCGGTATCAGCAGGTCGCCCGAACGGCGCGCGATCCGCGCCCTGCCCGCCAGGCGTCCGTCGAACTTCAGGTCCCAGAGCAGATCCAGCGCGATGCGCCGCTGCCCCTCCGGAACCATGGCATTCACGCGCCCGGCGTTCTTGCCCAGCTTGGCCGCCGCGTCGGGATCGAACGCGCCGACCACCTGGCGCGCCATGGCGGCCGTGATGACGAGGTTGTCGGCCTGTCCGGCGGTTTCCCAGCGCTTGCCGCCCCCACGCGAACCCTGGTGCGCCACGGTCAGGCGTTCCTTGCCCGGCAGCGTCAGGCTCAGCGTCGTCTGGCCGACCTGCCACTGCCATTGCGGCGCCACGGCGGACGGCAGGAAACTGAGCGCAACCGGCCTGTCCGCGGACACCGCGAAACCGGCGGTGTCCGCGCCAAGACGGGAAAACGTGCCGCGCCAGCCCACCAGCGCGGCGTCCGGCTGACCGGCCGCCCCCTTGCCCCAGCCTCCGGAGAACGTGAGGTTGGCCTGCGCCCGCGATTGGCCGATGACGCCGGGGCGCAATCCGGGAGGGGTATAGGTGGCGGAGACCTCTCCGCGGTGGGCGGCCAGCGCGCCGTCCAGCCGCGCCTTCACGTCCGCGCCGCCCGGCAGGTCGGGCCAGAACGCATCGAGCTGCGGCGCCTGGGCATCCAGCGTCAGGGAACTGTCCGCCGCGCCGAGTTCGCCGGCCGCGCGGACGCGGTTGCGTCCCAGCCTGACGTCCACATCCAGGCCGCGGATGCGCAAGCCCGCCAGGGGATCCAGCGCCGGGTCCGGCGGCGCGGCCCCGGCCGGCGCTGCCGCAGCCATGTCCACCTGTGCCTTCAGCGTGCCGCCCAGGGGCTGCCGGTTCCAGCGGCTGCCCTCTTCGAAACGCAGGTCGATGGCGGCCTGGCGCAGCTGGCTCAGGTTCTCGATCTCGGCTCGCACGTCGGCGCGCACGGTCAGCACCGCGGGCGGAATGGCGTTGCCTGCCCACGGCCCGAGGTCCAGGCGTTGGGCGTCCAGCGAACCGACGATCCGGTCGCGGCCGGGGGCATCGCCCGCCTGCAGGTCGAACTGCGCCGCGAGCGTGGACTTGTCGGGCAATTGGGCGCGCGCCCGGGCGCTGCGCAGCACCAGCGCCGTGCGGGGCGCCAGGTCGGCGACCACGTCCAGCACCAGGTTGGATCCCGTGCCGTCCACCTTGGCCTGGATGCCATCCAGCGAACCCGCGGCATCGGCATGAAGCACGACCAGGCATGCCGGCGCGGGCGGTCCCATCGGTTCGGCCGTGGCGGCGGCGGGAATCTGCGCGGCTTTGCCCTTGGCGCCGGCTTCGGCCCGGCCCTTGGCCGCCGCGTCCGCCTTGGCTTTGGCGCCGCCCTTGGCCGCCTCGTCCGCTTTGGGCTTGGCGCCGCCCTTGGGCGTTTCGGCCGCCTTCGGCTGCGCCTGCCCCGCGGCCGGCCCGAACACGCCGCTGAGCCGGTCGGCCTGGCACAGCGGCGACTCGGGTCCCGAACCCCGCGCCGTCACGTCCAGGCGCGCGGCGAAGGGCCAGGGGTCGGCCATGTCCCGCAGATCCGCCTGGCCGGTCACGTCGGCCTCGCCGACCTCGTGCCCGACGCGCAGGCTGGCGATGCGCACCTGCGCCCCCTGCTTGCCGGCGGCGAAGGTGGCGCTCAGGTCATTGAGCGTCACCGGCAGCGGCTGGCCATCCTGGATGAACTGGAAGTCTCCCAGCGCCAGCCGGTCGACGGCGATGGTCACCGGCAGATCCGGCAGCGTGAAGGGCTCATCGCTTTCTTGAACGGGCGGCGTCTCGGGCGAGGAGGTCGTTTCCACGCGGACCGATCCCGCCGAGACATTGCGCACATGCAGCAACCGGTCTCCCAGCGCGCGCCAGCGCACCACGAGATTCAGGTCGCTGATGTCGATGCGGGTGCCGCCCGTCTCCAGCTCGAGCCTGCCCACGGTCACGCCGCGCAGGATGGAGCCGCGCACGTCCAGCGCCTGGCCGTTCAGTTGCTGGGCGGCGGTGGTCAGCAAAAGGCGCGTGCCGTTCTGCGACGCCGCCAGCCAGAACAGGAAGCCCGCCGCAAGAACGGCCAGCATGGCAAGCCCGGGAAGCCACCACACCAGCACATGGCGAAGGAACTTGCGCAGGACCCTCAAAACGCGATCCCCAGCGAGAAGTGCAAGCGCAGGTCGCGTTCGCGCTGGCCATAGGCCACGTCGAGGAACAGCGGGCCGGCCGGCGTGCGCACGCGCGCGCCAACCCCGTAGCCCACCGACATCTTCATGTCGCCGAAGGACTCCGCGGCGTCGCCCGCGTCCACGAAGACGCCCATGCCCCAGCGCTCGTCGAAGTAATGGTCGTATTCGATGCTGCCGACCAGCAGCGTGGGCGCGCCCACGACCGCGTTGTCGCGGTGCACGCCGATGCTCTGGTAGCGATAGCCGCGGATGGAGCGGGCGCCGCCGGTGCGGAACCCGAAATCGTCAGGCACCTGCACGTCGCCGTTGGACCACACGCGCCCGACCTCGCCGCGGATCATCAGCACGTCCAGCTTGCCGATCGGCCACCACTTCTGCCCGCGCAAACGCAGCCGGGTGTAGGGTTCGCCGGTATCGAGCGTGACGCCGACGCCGCCGCCCACGGAAATCAGGTTGCCCTCGCGCGGGTCGTATTTGTTGTCCACGTCGCGCCGCAGCCATTCCGCGGTGAGGGTCGCCGTGGGCAGCGTGTAGCTGTCGCCGCCGTCGATCTTGACGTGATCCTGCGCCAGCAGCGCGCCCCAGCGCGTTTCGTATTCGACGCGGCTGTCGCCGGCGCCCTTGCGCTCCTGCGAGCGCGTGGCGCCCAGCGCATAGCGCGTGACTTCCAGGCCCTGGATGTCGGAGCGGTCGGCCAGGATCCCGACGGAATCGCGGTATCCGCGTTCCGTGGGCGGCAGCAGGATGTCCATGAAGGCGCGCTGCCGCAGGCGGTCGACCCCGAAACCGGTTTCCAGGGTGACGGGCTGGCCGAACACCACGTTCTGGCGATACAGGGATTCCACCCGCACGCCGGCCTCGTCGTCCACGCCGATCGACGCGGAAAAGCGCTTGGGCGGCGCTTCGACCACGCGCACCTGCACCGGCAAGGTCACCTCGCCGTCGGAATCGAACTGGGCCGGCGGCGGCGGCATGCCGCCGGACACCGTCGGATCGCCGGCCGGCGCGGAGGCCGCGGCGTCTTCGGAACCCGGCGCGCGCGCGCGGTCCGAAATCGGATCCGTCGGCTGCTGCGAGTCGCCGGGTTCCTGCAGCGACACGAACGCGCCCCGAAAGAACGCGGTGGACTGCAGGTCCTGCTGCCACTGGTCCAGGCGGTTCTGGTCAAAGGCCGCGCCCACGTTGTAGCGGACGTAGCGGTTGATGAGCTTTTCCGGCACCCGTTTCAGGCCGGTGGTGTTCAGTTCGCCCATGCGGACCTGCGGGCCGCTGTCGATCGAGACGTGCAGGCTGGCAGTGGCCTTGTCCGCATTGATGTCGGCCCGGGAGGACGTCATGCGCGCCAGCAGGAAGTCGCGCGTGGACACGTCGTCCAGCAGCGTGGCCTTGGCCCGGTTCCAGTCGCTGTTGATGAAAGGCTGCCCCGCCTTGAGCCGCCAGTCGTCGCGCAGCTTCTGCACGCGCTGCGCGTACTCGGGACGGGTGATGCGGCCGGTGAACTCCAGGTTCACGGACTCGACCGTCGTGCGCTTGCCCGGCACGATGGCGATGTCCCAGGTTTCGCCGCCGATGTCGGTACCCGCTTCCAGCGTGACCTTGGGCGAGAAATAGCCCTGGGTGGCCAGGGCGGCCAGCGTCGCGTCGCGCGCGCGCCGGCGCAGGCGGTTTATTTCACCGCCGTCCTGGTCCTCGGCCAGCCGCGCGATCGCGTCGACCGCCTGGGTGATCGCCTGCAGCGCGGCCGGGGGCACGCCCCCGGGGTCCACGATGACTTCCGGGCGCTTGGCCAATGCCTCGCCCGCCATCACGCACAGTCCTGCCAAGAAGGCTCGGGCAGCCCACCGCATGCTTCAGGACGGTTGCTGCACGACGATGGAGGGGAATTTCCCGGCCATATCGCGCGGCAGCGCGGCAACGCCGGCCGCCAGCTTGCGTGCGATGGCGCGATACAGCGACGCGGCCTCGCTGCCCGCATCCGACACGACGGTCGGGGTGCCGGCATCGGTCTGCTCGCGGATCGCCAGGGTCAGCGGCAGGCTGCCCAGCCACGGCGTCTGGTATTGCTCGGCCATGCGCTGGCCGCCGCCTTCGCCGAAGATGTGCTCGGCATGCCCGCACTGCGAGCAGATGTGGATGGCCATGTTCTCGACCACGCCCAGGATCGGCACGTCCACTTTCTGGAACATGCGCAGGCCCTTGCGGGCGTCCAGCAGGGCCACGTCCTGCGGCGTGGTGACGATGACCGCGCCGACCACGGGCACCTTCTGCGCCAGGGTCAGGGCCACGTCGCCGGTGCCGGGCGGCATGTCGACGATCAGGTAGTCCAGGTCGCGCCAGTTGGTCTGGCGCAGCAGTTGTTCCAGCGCCTGCGTGACCATCGGGCCACGCCAGATGGCGGGCGAGTCGGCGTCGATCAGGAAGCCGATGGAGTTGGCCTGCAGGCCGTGGCCGGTCAGCGGCTCCATGCTCTTGTTGTCCAGGCTCTCGGGACGGCCCGAGATGCCCAGCATCGTCGGCACGCTGGGACCGTAGATGTCCGCGTCCAGGAGGCCGACCTTGGCGCCTTCGGCCGCCAGCGCCAGCGCCAGGTTCACGGCGGTGGTGCTCTTGCCCACGCCGCCCTTGCCGGATGCGACCGCAATAATGTTGCGCACGTTGGGCAGCGGCTTCAGGCCCTTCTGCACCGCGTGCGCGGCAACCTTCCAGGTGACGGAGACTTGCGCGTCGGGCGCGCCCGCCTGGGCCAGCGCCCGGACGGCCAATTCGCGGATCTGTTCGCGGACGGCGTCGGCGGGATAACCCAGCTCCAGCGACAGCGCGACACGGCCGCCGCCCAGCTGAATGTCACGATCTTTTACAGAAACACCCAAATCCAAACCGGTATTCGGGTCTTGCACGGCGCGCAATGCGGCGCGGATGTGTTCTATCGTTATACTCATGTCACTATGGTTCCGTAGGCAGCGCGGCTTCTGCGGGCCGCCATCCCCTAAAGGATAGCGGATACACGGGAACCTTTCGCTGCGTTTTGCATCCGACATTCATGACCAACACACTTATCCGCTTCTTTCGTGCCGTCCTATTCGCCGCCCTGGCCCTGATCGGCATGGCGATGGCGCTGGTGTTCATGCTTTCCACGGCAATCGCCGTGGCGATCCTGTACGTGGTCGCCAAGGTGCGTGGCAAGCCGTTCGGCGTGCGCGCCTATTGGAGCCAGCGCCAAGGCGCCCGTCCGGGCCCCTTCCAGTCCGCCACCGCCCCGTTCGCCACGCAGCCGCGCGGCGACGTGATCGACGTCGAGGCCCGCGAAATCCGCTGACGGCGGTTTTCCAACCCGCTTGCGCTGTTTCCGACGCAAGCTGGGCGTGCTGTGCCGCGTAGTTGCGCGGCCATCGCGCCCCGCCCCTTCCCCCAACCCGCCTGATCCGCCCCGCCGCGATCGGCGGGTTGTGTGCTTTCCGGGACGCATCCCGGGCAACTCGGCCCGCTTGCCCTAAAATGGCCGGCCAAACTCCTTTTCCCCTCAACCTCTGTCGACAACCATGTCTCGCACCCTTTTTGTCACCACAGCGCTGCCCTACGCCAACGGATCTTTCCACATCGGCCACATCATGGAGTACATCCAGGCCGATATCTGGGTTCGTTCGATGCGAATGGCGGGCCACACGGTGCATTTCGTGGGTGCCGACGACGCGCACGGCGCGCCGATCATGCTGAAGGCGGAAAAGGAAGGCATCACGCCGCAGGCGCTGGTCGCCCGCTACGCGGCCGAGCGGCCGCAGTACCTGAACGGCTTCCACATCCGTTTCGACCACTGGCACTCCACCGATTCGGCCGAGAACGTGGCGCTGTCGCACGACATCTATCGCGCGCTGAAAGCCCAGGACCTGATTGAAACGCGCTCCATCGAGCAGTTCTACGATCCGGTCAAGGGCATGTTCCTGGCCGACCGCTACATCAAGGGCGAATGCCCCAAGTGCCACGCCAAGGACCAGTACGGCGACTCCTGCGAAGTCTGCGGCGCGGTCTACGCGCCGACCGAGCTGATCAACCCCTATTCGGCGCTGACCGGCGCCACGCCCGTCCTCAAGTCTTCCGACCACTTCTTCTTCAAACTTTCCGATCCGCGCTGCGTGGAATTCCTGCAGCAATGGACGACCGGCTCGAACAAGCACGGCGGCAAGCACCTGCAACCCGAAATGCTGGCCAAGACGCGCGAATGGCTGGGCGCCGAGGACGGCGAGGCCAAGCTGGGCGACTGGGACATCTCCCGCGACGCGCCCTATTTCGGCATCGAGATTCCGGACGCGCCGGGCAAGTACTTCTACGTGTGGCTGGACGCGCCGGTGGGCTACCTGGCTTCGCTCAAGTCGTACTGCGAGGTCAAGGGCATGGACTTCGACGCCCTGCTCGACCCCAACGGCGACACCGAACAGGTGCACTTCATCGGCAAGGACATCGTGTACTTCCACGCCCTGTTCTGGCCCGCGATGCTGAAGTTCGCCGGCCGCAAGACGCCGGACGCCGTGAACGTGCACGGCTTCATCACCGTCAGCGGCGAAAAGATGTCCAAGAGCCGCGGCACCGGCATCTCGCCGCTGCGCTACCTGGAAATCGGCATGAACGCCGAATGGATGCGCTATTACATTGCCGCCAAGCTGAATGCGCGGGTCGAAGACATGGACTTCAACCCCGAGGACTTCATCGCGCGCGTCAATAGCGACCTGGTCGGCAAGTACGTCAACATCGCCAGCCGCGCCGCCAGCTTCATCACGAAGCACTTCGACGGCGTGCTGGGCTACTCGGGCGATACCGCCGCGCTGGCCGCGGAATACGCCGAACAGGCCGAATCCATCCGCGCCGCGTTCGAGGCCCGCGAGTACAACCGCGCCATCCGCGAAATCATGGCTTACGCCGACCGCATCAACCAGGCGTTCGACACCGCGCAACCGTGGGTCCTGGCCAAGGGCATCGCCACCGCCGACGACGCGCAGAAAGCCGCGCTGCAGGACATCTGCTCGCGTTCGCTGGCCGGCTTCAAGGCCCTGTCCGTGATGCTGGCGCCGGTGCTGCCTGCGCTGGCCGAACGCGTCGCCATGGAACTGTTCGGCGCGCAGGCGCCGTTCACCTGGGCGGACGCCTCGGTGCTGCCGCAGCGCGTCGCGCCGTTCAAGCACCTGATGCAGCGCGTCGAGCCGCAGATGCTGGAAGACCTGTTCGAACCGCCCGCGGCGCCGGTCGTGGTGCCCGGCGGCGAGCCCCTGGCCGAAACCATCTCCATCGACGACTTCGCGCGCGTCGACCTGCGCATCGCGCAGATCGTCAACTGCGAGCACGTCGACGGCTCGACCAAGCTGCTGCGCCTGACGCTGGACGTGGGCGAAGGCCGCCACCGCAACGTGTTCTCGGGCATCAAGTCGGCCTACAAGCCCGAAGACCTGATCGGCAAGCTGACGGTCATGGTGGCCAACCTGGCCCCGCGCAAGATGAAGTTCGGCGTCTCCGAAGGCATGGTGCTGGCCGCCAGCCACGCGGATGAAGCCGTGGACGCCGGCATTTACGTGCTGGAGCCCTTCCCCGGCGCCAAGCCCGGCATGCGCGTGCGCTGAACCGCCACACGCCGCCCATGAAAAGAGCCCGCGTCAGCGGGCTCTTTTGCGTTCCGGGCAGGCGTTGCGCGCTAGGCGTTGCTGGGCGCCAGCGCCGGATCCAGCGAGACGCGCTCGTCGAACACGAAGCACTTGCCTTCGTAGCCGGGGCCGCCGGTTTCCTCGAAGTACTTGAGGATGCCGCCGTCGAGCTGGTAGACGTTCTGGATGCCGGCCTCGTTCATGTAGATGGCAGCCTTTTCGCAGCGGATGCCGCCGGTGCAGAAGCTGACCACCGTCTTGCCTTCGAGCTGCGCGCGGTTCGCCTGCACCGCGTCGGGAAATTGCGTGAAGCGGTCGATGCGCCAATCGATGGCGTTCTTGAACGTGCCTTCGTCCACCTCGAACGCGTTGCGCGTGTCCAGCATCACCACGGGACGGCCCGCGTCGTCGACGCCCTGCTCCAGCCAGCGCGCCACCGTGCGGGCGTCGACGCCGGGCGCGCGGCCCGCGGCGGGGCGTATCGCCGGATGGTTCATCCGGATGATCTCGCGCTTGATCTTGACCAGCAGCTTGCGGAACGGCACGTCGCCGCTGTGGCTGAACTTGACCTCCAGCTCGGCAAAGCGCGGATCGGCGCGCAGGTCGCGCAGGAACGCGTCGATGCCGTCGGCCGCGCCGGCCAGGAACAGGTTGATGCCCTCTTCGGCCAGCAGGATGGTGCCCTTGAGCCCGGCATCGCCCGCCAGGCTCAGCAGGTGCGTGCGCAACTCGGGCAGGGAATCCAGCGGAACGAACTTGTAGGCGGCGATATTGACGACGGAAGTCATGGCAAAGCAGTAAAAAACGGGCGACGAAGCCCGTAATAGTAATCGCTGGGCGGCCCGGGCCGCCCGTGGCCGCGGTTGCGCCAGCTCAACGGCTGACGACTTCCTGCTCGATCACCGCGTCCAGCACCCAGCGCACCGACGAGGCGTCGGCGGGCGGATTCGGATCGTGGACCTCGACCACGCGCAGGCGGTAGCGCACGCCCGGCTGGAAATTGAAGCCGGTGATGTCGCCATACCAGAACTGCCAGGGTTGCGAGGCGCTGTCCCGGACCTGGTAGCACATGGCGCGGCCCGCGCCGGCGGTGCAAGGCACCCGCTCCGAATTCACATAGACCAGCTTCGAGGGGCCGCGCTGGCCGCCGGCGACGGGATCGGTCCGGCGGCCGAAATCCAGCGTGTCGCCCGTGTTGAGCTTCCAGGTCATGCGCTGCGGGTTGTTGGTGTTGTCCACGGAACTGGCGGTGATGCGCGTGAGGCTCGCCAGGAAATCCTGCTCCAGCGCCATGGCCTGCGGCGCGCATGCCATCCTTGTGGACACGGGCTCCGAACGGACGATGAGCAGGCCATTGGCGACCGTGTAGGGCGCATTGAACTGGTTGCAGCCGGCAAAGCCCATCATGCGCGGGGAGCCCTGCTCATGGATGAACGCCACGGTAACGGGCCGCGTGGTCGACGACGGATGCGGCACGGGGCGCAGCCCGCCCGCGGGCAACGTCCAGCGCGCCAGCTCCCAGCTGGTCTGCACCAGCATGTCCGAGGCAGACGCGGGCTGGAAGCGCGGATCCTGCCCGTCGGCGGCGCGCATGGGCGGCGACGAGCAGCCTGCAAGGCCGATGAACAGCAGGCAGGGCGCCAGTCGGCGCCAGGAAACGAGAAAGGGCATGCGTGCCTCGTGAGACGGTCTGCGGGGCGGAAGCGATCAGGGCGTCGGCGGATCCTGGCGGCGTTCGAACTCGAGGACGTCGCCGCCGCGAAGCTTGAACGTCAGATGGCGCGGCGCGCCGCCGCTGTCCAGCGTGAACGTATCGATGGCGCCCAGGCCGCGCAGGTAGTCGGCCTCGAGCTTGGCGCGTTCGGGCGGCACGCAGGCCATGCGGGTGGTGGCCGGCGCGTCGATGAACAGCTTGCCCTTTTCCAGCCTGTAGCTGCCCATGTAGCGGTTGCAGCCCGCAAAGCCGTTGACCTGGTACTGCTTGCCTTGCGCCAGGAAGGTCAGCCGGATGGGTTCGCCGTTGTCGCCGTGGGGGATGTCGCGCAGCGCGCCGCCGGCTTGCGTCCAACGGACCAGTTCCCAGCTGGTCTGCGCCAGCGAATCCTTGCTGCTGGCGGCGTTGGCGGCGGCGGCGCCTTCCGGGCGGGCTCCGCCGAGGGAGCCGGCGCAACCGGCCAATGCCGCGGTCAACATCCCCAGGCAGAGCAACCGGGCAGGCGTGGACAGGAAGTTGGGCATGGACGGGACTCCAGGAAGGTTCGCAACTTTCGTACTGTAACCGGCATCGGCCGGGCGGGCGATTTTCTCCGCCCTACAGCCGTATCCGAAAGCAGCACGAGCAAGCCGCGTTCCTACCTCGGATGGCGCGGCGTGCTGCATCGAAAGCTGCATGGCGGGCGCCCTTGACTGCGCGCAGAATCATCGCAGCGGGTGACTCCGGCCGGATCAGAAATAAAGGGAAAGAGGAGCGGAGCACTCCACGACGTCAGGCGCAAGTGTCCGGCCCATCGGGCCATAGAAGAATATCGACGGGGGAGACACGCAATGGGCTTCTTGAGAACGTTACTCGCGCTGTCGGTGGTGCTCGACCACCTGGGCGGCGGCTACGGCGATCACCTCGTGGGCGGCAGGCTGGCGGTTCAGCTTTTCTACGTGATCTCCGGCTTCCTGATTTCGTATGTGCTGACCGCGACCGACCACTATCAGGGCGCGGTGGGCAAGTTCTACGCGAACCGCGCCCTGCGGCTGTTCCCGATCTACCTGGCCGTGGCGGCCCTGACGCTGACCGCGCACATCGTCAGCGGCGGCTCGTTCTTCCGCATCTACCAGTCGCTGCCCTTCAGCGCCGAGCTCTTCCTGGTGATCTCCAACATTGTCATCTTCGGCCAGGACTGGCTGATGTTCTTCGGCATCCGGGATTCCGCGCTGGCGTTCACCGGCAGCTTCGCCAACAGCGATGTGCCGCTCTACAAGGGCCTGCTGGTGCCCCAGGCCTGGACCCTGGGCGTGGAAATGAGCTTCTATCTGGTGGCGCCTTTCGTGCTGCGCTCGCCGCGCCGGCTGCTCGCCCTGCTGGCGGCATCGCTGATCCTGCGCGCGGTGCTGATCGCAACCGGCATCGGCCGGTCCGATCCCTGGACCTATCGCTTCTTCCCCACGGAGCTGGCGCTGTTCCTGATCGGCTCGCTGTCGCACCAGGTGCTGCTGCCGCGCATGAAGGCCTGGACCCAGCGCGTGAAGCGCCTGCCCGAATTGGGCACGGCCATCCTGTTCGCCTATGTCCTGGTGCATTTCTCGATCGGCATCAATCCCACGGTGCGCGACGGCCTGGCGGTCCTGCTGTTCGCGGCGCTGCTGCCGCTGGCGTTCCTGTTCCAGTCGCGGCACCGGCTGGACAAGGCGATCGGCGAACTGAGCTATCCGCTCTATATCTGTCACATGCTGGTGATCATGGCGTTCAGTTGGCTCATGCACGGGCTGCAGGAACATCAGCCCATGCTGTTCGCGGCCATGGCGATCACGGGCTGCATCGGGGTGTCGGCGGTGTTGAACTACCTGATCGCGGATCCCGTGGAGCGCCTGCGCAACCGCCTGCGCACCGACGGTGCGCGAGGCACGGCGCAGCCCGCGGCCGATGCCCGTCCGCGGCCTCAGGTGCCGGCCGATCCGTTGGGGACTATTCGCCGCGTGCCTTGATGTACGCGGCCAGCACCAGCTCGATCTGCCGCTTCTCTTGCGAACTGAGCCTGTCGTAGGTGGCGTAGGAAACGGTCTCGAATGGCCACGCGGGCTGCAGGGCGAATGCGCCCGCGCCGCTCACGCCGTCGGCGCCCTGCGCCGAATCCAGCATCGGCCCCTCGCCGGTGCTGAGCCATAGCGGATTGACGCGCAATGCGCGCGTCAGTTTGATGAGGGCGTCGCTGGAGGGCTGCTGGCGCTGCCCACTTTCGTAGTTGCCGATGGCGCTTTGCGACAGGTTGCTCGCGACAGCCAAGTCTTTTTGAGTCCATCCCTGAAGCATTCTTGCGTTGCGCAGACGATGGCTAAACGTGTCCAATCGATCAACCCGAGACATTAATATGAATGTATTTATTTGATTAAAGCATCTCAATTCTGCTGCCAAACAAACGGATTACACCCCAATTTCCGGGCTAATCCGTAAATCGCGGCGGCCCCCCGCGCAACCGCACATCCGGCTCGCCTGCCCGCATCCCGCCGCGCGCAAGCCTGCGCCAGAAAAATCATATCTATCATCGACTTGCAGAGCTTCGCCCGGGCCAGACGCAGATCCGCCCGGCGTTCCCCGCGTGAGGACCAGGCAGCAAAAAAGCCCGACGAGTTTATGGGAATTCAATCGGGTAAAAACAAAATAATGTATCGGTAATACATAATATATTGTTGATGCAAAAGACGAAACAAACACTGTTTCAATGGTCTCAAGGGTGTCCGCAGGGCATGGTCTGTTACCAGTCGAAACTATCGAAACGTATCTTCACAAAAAAACACGCCCGTGTTTAAATGAAACACGGGCGTGACCTCAGCGCCCACGAAGGCCGGCAACGGCCTGGTCCTGCGGGCGCCGCGGCCCGCTCCGGCGCCGCCCCCGCCGCGCCGCCTCATTGGAAGCATCAATGAACAACACGCTGGATGTCATTTTTCTTGGCAGTGACAACGCCAGGCATGCCAGACTGGTGGAAGGGCTTTCCCACCTGGGATTCAATGTCCGACGCTGCCACGACCTGGTCGATGTCTACGACAGGTTTTCCCGCCGGCCCAGCCCGCTGGTGGTCCTGGAAGCGCCCCTCACCGATGTCCACAACGCCGCCGTGCGCCTGCGCGCGGTGGACCGGAGCCTGGGCATCGTCGCCATCGCCGATTTCACCGACTCCGAAAGCCGGATCCGCACCCTGCTGTGCGGCGCGGACGCCTGCCTGCCCCCGGAAGTCACGGGGCTTGAACTGGCTGCCGTGCTCCAGGCGCTTGTCAGACGCGCAGTGGGCCTGGACGGCATGGACCCCGCATCGGACCCGCAAGCCGCGGAAGAACCCTCCCAGGAAGGGTGGCGGCTGGCCAACAAAGGCTGGACGCTGATCAGCCCCAGGGGCCGCACGCTGGGCCTGACGACCGGCGAGCGGGACTTCCTGTCCCGGCTGGTCCGGGCGCCCGACCGCAAGGTCAGCCGCGATGCGTTCATCGCCGACGGCGCCGACGAGGCCGACAGCGGCATCACCCGCCGCCGCTTCGTGGACGTGATGATCAGCCGCCTGCGCCGCAAGGCCACGGCCAATCAGATGACCCTGCCGATACGGGCCGTGCACGGATGGGGCTACATGTTCGCGGCCGACATCACGCTGGACCTGGACTATCGGGTATCGGTGCAAAGCGGCCGTGCGGACAGCCAGGAGGCCTGGCGCAGCGAAGCGGAAGACGCGAGCGCGTCGGTGTAGCTGCGGGCCTTGTGCGCGCCCCGGAACGGGCGGCGGGGCGAAAAAAACGCGGCGCTGCCCCCGAAGGGTAAGACGCCGCGCTAAAACAACACGTGAACCTGGAGTCATCGGCCGGCACCGATGCCTTCTACCTGGATCACGCGATTCCAACATTCGTGCCTCATACTACTCACGCACGGTCCGACCGTGGACCCGCGCCGGGTCTCTAGTCCCTGCGCAGGCTGCAACGTGATCAACGCCTGGCAATTCGTCCACCCTGGCTGCTGGCGGGCTTATCAGCCATATCGGCGGCGTTCCTTTCGGATAGCCACCTGATGCGGAAAGTTTAGGACCTCGGACGAGTTTCCAGTAATTCTTTGTTGATAGTCTTCCATACCTATCTGATATAGGACGAGCGTGCGTCCCATGCCTCTGCCCCGACCCAACCTGCGCCATCGCCTTCGCAAATTCCTGGCCCTGTTCCCGCCCAACTGGTGCCTGGCCATCCTGGTGGCCCTGGACGGCTATGCGTTCATGCACCCCGTGCTGCGCGAGGTCCGGGCGCGCGAGTATTCGTTCTGGCTGGCGCTGGACAACTGGCACGAAATCATGCGGGTCGTCGGACTGCTGGAGATCCCGCGCCTGGTGCTTGGCGTGGGCCTGCAGGTGATCGCCCTGGGCCTGATCCTGAAGGCCCGCATCGCGTGGGCGTTTTCGCTGGTGCTGCTGATCGGCATCGGCACCTTCGCCATCCTCGGCGACGGCGGACGCGCCGGGCTGGGCATCTACACGCTGATCCTGGTGATTGCGCTGGTGGCCTACTGGCGGCGCTTCGACCGCGCCAGCGTGACGGCCGGCTCGCTCTTCGCGCTGGTCAGCGTGCTGTCGCTGCTGATCTATGCCGTGTTCGGCGCGCTGTACCTGGGCAACGAATTCAACCCGCCTATCCTCGACGTCGGCACGGCGCTGTACTTTTCCATCGTCTCCATGTCCACGGTGGGATACGGCGACATCACGCCCCACAGCGGCACGGCGCGGATGTTCACCGCGTCGATTATCATCCTCGGCATTACCGTGTTCGCCACGTCCGTCAGCGCGATCGCCGGACCGGTGATCGGCGGCAACCTGAAACGGCTCGTCAAAGGCAGGTTTTCCTCGGCCATGAGAAAGAACCACATCATCATCGCCGGCGCGACGCCGCTGGCCCAGAGCGTCTACCAGGGGCTGCGCAGCCGCAACGAAGAGGTCACCGTCATCGTCCCGGTGGGCGTGGCGCACGACTACCCCGCGGCGACCGACCTGATCGAAGGCGATCCGTCCAGCGTCGACGTGCTGCACCTGGCGGGCGTGACGCGCGCGCGCTACGTGCTGGCGCTGCGCGACGACGACGCCGAGAACGCGTTCATCGTGCTGGCGGCCAAAGAGGCCACGGGCACGGGCGGCGCCAAGACCGTGGCGCTGGTCAACACCAGCAAGCACCTGGAGAAGATCCGGCGCGTGCAGCCCGACCTGGTGTTTTCGGTGCAATTGCTGGGCGCCGAACTCCTGACCCGCGCCATCAACGGCGAACCCATGGACAGCCAGGCCATCACGGACCTGTTCTTCGCCCAGCCCTCAGCCGGCGCCAAGACCGCCTGAGTCCGGCCGCGCCGCGCCAGGCGGCGCATGCCCGGCATACCAGCGCAGAAACTGCTCCGACGGCATGGGCCGCGCGAACAGATAGCCCTGGATGAAGGAAACGCCGCGCCTGCACAGATAGTTGAACTGCAGCTCGGTTTCCACGCCTTCGGCCAGCACCGCCAGTCCCAGGCGATGCCCCAGGGTGATGATGACGTCCAGGACCGGCGCGTCTTCGCCGGTAGGCTGGATGGCGTGCACGAAGCCCTGGTCGATCTTCAGGTAGTCCACCGGGAACCGCTGCAGGTACGACAGCGAGCAGTGGCCCGTGCCGAAGTCGTCGATGGCCACGCGCACGCCCTGCGCGCGCAGCGCGTCGATATTGCTGCGCGCCTGCCCGTCGTCGGTGATCAGGCTGCGCTCGGTGATTTCCAGCACGACCACCGGCTGGCGCGCCGCGATGTTCGCCACGAAGCGCTCCACGTCGGCCTGGAGCGCCGGGCTGGACAAGTGCTCGGCGGCGATATTGACGCCGATATGAAAGCCCGGCGGCGTGTTCCAGCCGCGCATGTCGCGTTCGATGAGCGCGAAGAGATGGCGGGTCAGCGGAATGATCATGCCGTCCTCTTCGGCCGCCGCGATGAAGATGTCCGGCCGCACGTAGCCCACGCCCGGACGCTGCCAGCGCATCAGGGCCTCGACGCCTGCGCACTGGCCCGTCGCCTGCCCGTAGACCGGCTGGTAGTGCACCTGGAATTCGTCCGCGCGCATGGCGCGCCGCAATTGTTCCTTGTAGGACTGGCGATTCGCCTGAAGGCGGTATGCGCCGACGGCAAGCACGAAGCCGAGCAGCACCGCCGCCGGCAGGTAGGTCAGCATCAGTTGCTGCCAGGCCTCCACGACGGTTTCGGGAGGCGCCTTGACGCGGATGGTCAGGGGAGCCCGCCCGTCGTGGTTCGTGGTTTCGCTGTAAACGAGCTCGCCGGGCGCCGCGCCCGGCAGCTTCGCCTCGCTGTGTATCGGCGCCCCGCCCTCGCCCACCAGCAGTTCGATCCGGTAGTCGCGCAAGGTCGCGACGGCGTTCAGCAGATCCTGCACATAGCGCCCATCGACCACCACCACGCCGCTATGCCCGTCCGCCCCGGGCCTGCCCAGCAGGATGGCGGGGCGTTCCGGCGCCAGGGGCGTCCCGGCCACCGTGAACAGCCAGTGGTCGGGCGACACGCCGGCAGACCATCTTTGGAATTCCGCGACCGAGTAATCGGCCTTGCCGACCGCGGACGAGCAGTAGATGCGGTCGCCGCGCAGCAGGATCAGCGAACGGAAGTAGGGATTGAGCGTGCCCCAGCGCTGCAGGTCGGGAAGCGCGTCCGCGCAAGGCAGGGACGTCAGCGCGGCCACCCTGTCCAGCACGTCCCAGGCCTGCGCCAGGATATGCTGCGCCTGCGCCCGGACGATGCGGGCCGCCGACTCGGCTTCCTCGCGCTGCGCTTTCTGGGCATGCCACCAGGTCAGTCCCACGCAGGCCAGCACCGGAAGCGCCAGGGCCAGCGCCACGGGAAGATAGCGCCACGACGGTACACGTTCCCTCAAGCCGGATGTCGGCAAATTCCCCTCGCTGGAGTATGGGCCGGATTGCGCGGACCCAACGGGACGATGGGACACCAAGCGCGGGCCGGCGTCAAGGCGCGCGTGACGCGCGCCCCGCGGCTTCTGAAGGGCCCGGCAGATCAAAGGGTCAGCAGATCATGGGGCCAGCAGCTCGCAGATCATCGCGACATGCGCCTGGCGGCGCTCGGGCAGCGGCATGCCGCCCTCCGGATCATGCAGCGCGGCCATGACGACCGTATGGACGACGGGCGCGAGCAGCAGCCAGGGATGGTCCAGCGCCACGCTGTCGCGGCACAGCCCGCGCTGGCGCGCGAGCGCCAGCAGGCGCCCAAGGTCGGCCAGGTTCGCGGCGGCCGTCTCCTGGCGCCAGCGCGCCGCCACGTGCGGCACCCGGCCGCTTTCGGCCAGGAGCAAACGCATGGTGCTGACCATGGCCGGGTTGGCGAGGCTCCGGTGAAGATGGTCGGCGATGCCCTCGGCCAGGTCGCGGGCCGTCGCGGCCGCACCGAGAACGGCATCGATGTCGAGGCGCGACGGGCTCAGGTGGCGCTCGAGCAGGGCGACGAAGACGGCTTCCTTGCTTGGAAAGTGGGCATAGAGCCCCCCCTTGGACAGGCCGGCGCGCAGCGCGATGTCGTCCATCCGGGCGCCGGCATAGCCCGCCTGGGAAAACTCCAGCAATGCGGCGTCCAGGATCTGCCCTGCCCGCACGGCCGGAGGAAGACGACTGCGCTGCCTGTCCATCCCTGCTGCTCCCGTGTGATGTCCAGCCATTAAAAACCGACCAGTCAGTCGCTAACTTGATCCGCGTCAAGGAACGTCCGGGTCGGGTTGGGCAGAATAGGCCCATGCCCCTGGTGCAGGGAGTCAGCCCGGGTCCGCAGGCCACAAGCCTGGTCCCCCAGGCCACTCCCGCCCCCTTGCGCTGGAGAACCGCTGCATGACCGCCCCTGCGTTTACCGCCAAGATCGCCGCCCGATTGGCCCCCGCCGCCCTCGCGGCGCTGCTGGCCGCCGGCTGCACCTCGCTGGCGCCCGATTACGAGCGCCCCGCCCTCCCGGTGCCGGCGGTGTATCCCGGGGCCGGCCAACCGGGGGCGGGCCAACCCGGGGCGGGCCATCCCGGGGCGGGCCAAGCGCAGGACGCCGCCGCATCGCAGCCCGCATCGGCGGCCCGCATCACCTGGCAGTCCTATTTCACGGACCCCGCGCTGCAGGGCCTGATCGCCACCGCGCTGGAAAACAGCCGCGATCTGCGCAGCGCCCTGCTGCGCGTGGAGGAGGCCCGCGCCCTGTACGGGATCCAGCGTTCGGACCAGTTTCCGACCGTGGGCGTGCAGGCCGACGGCTCCCGCTCCCGCGTGCCGGGGGACCTGAATCTCACCGGCCAGCCCCTGGTTTCCAGCCAGTACCAGGTGGGCCTGGGCATGGCCAGCTGGGAACTGGACTTCTGGGGCCGCGTGCGCAGCCTCTCGGACGCCGCGTTGCAGAACTATCTGGCCACCGAGGCCGCCGCCCAGGCCGCCACGCTCAGCCTGATTGCCCAGGTGGCCGACAGCTACCTGACGCTGCGCGAACTGGACGAGCGCCTGGACCTGACCCGCGAGA
Organism: Achromobacter spanius; assembly: GCF_039673305.1. Taxonomy (GTDB): domain Bacteria; phylum Pseudomonadota; class Gammaproteobacteria; order Burkholderiales; family Burkholderiaceae_B; genus Achromobacter; species Achromobacter spanius_F. The sequence goes on along the minus strand of NZ_JBDJLJ010000012.1, from coordinate 30,202 downwards.
CCATCGATTCGCGCGCGGAATCGCTGCGCATCTTCCGCCGCCGCTTCGAGGAAGGCGCGATTTCGAAGCTGGACCTGACGCAAGTGGAAACGCTGTGGCAGCAGGCCAAGGCGCTGGGCACCGAGCTGGAGCGGACCCGCGCCGCGCAGGCCCACACGCTTGAATTGCTGGTGGGCGCACCGCTGGACCTGCCCGCGAACCAGACCCGGCTGAACGACGACGCCGTCATGCACGCGCTGCCGGCGGGACTGCCGTCCGACCTGCTCACCAACCGCCCCGACATCGTCGCCGCCGAGCACCAGCTCAAGGCGGCCAACGCCAACATCGGCGCGGCGCGCGCCGCATTCCTGCCCAGCATCACGCTGACCGGCGCCTTCGGCACCGCCAGCGCGGAGCTGGACGGCCTGTTCGCCGGCGGCAGCCGCGCCTGGAATTTCGCGCCCAGCATCAACCTGCCGATCTTTGACGCGGGCCGCAGGCAGTCTTCGCTGGACCTGACCGAAGCGCGGCGCGACCTCGCCGTCGCCAACTACGAGAAGACGATCCAGACCGCCTTCCGCGACGTCTCCGACGCGCTGTCCACGCGCCGCTGGCTGGCCGAACAGGTCGAGGTGCTGCGCGCTACCGTGGCCGCGCAGGCCGAGCGCGAGCGCCTGGCCCAGCTGCGCTACGACCACGGCGCCTCGCCGTATCTGGAAGTGCTGGACGCCAAGCGCGACCTGCTGGCCGCGCAGCAGCAGCTGGTGGAAACGCGCCGGGCGCTCCTGTCCAGCCGCGTCGGCCTGTACGCCGCGCTCGGCGGCGGCACGCAAGCGCCGCCGCCAGGCCCCGACACTCCCCGCAGCTGACCGAACAAAAATACCAAGGACCCGCCGCCATGCGCCTGCCCACCCGAAAACTGATTCCCCTGCTCGCCGTCCTGGCCGTCGCCGCGGCGGGCTACTACGGATGGCGCCTGATGGCGGACACGGGGCCCGGCGAAGGCTTCGTCAGCGGCAACGGCCGGATCGAAGCCACCGAGATCGACGTCGCCACCAAGCTGGCCGGCCGCGTGCAGGAAGTGCTGGTCATCGAGGGCGACTTCGTGTCGCCGGGCCAGCCGCTGGCGCGCATGCAGATCGATACGCTGCAGGCGCAGCGCGAGGAAGCGCGCGCCCAGCACCAGCAGGCGATCAACGGCGCGGCCAGCGCCGCGGCCCAGGTCGCGCAGCGCGAGAGCGACAAGCTGGCGGCCGAGGCCGTGGTGGTGCAGCGGGAAAGCGAGCTGGACGCGGCGCGGCGCCGGTTGGCCCGGTCCGAAACCCTGTCCAAGGAAGGCGCCTCGTCCATCCAGGAACTGGACGACGACCGCGCCCGCGTGCGCAGCCTGCAGGCGGCCGTGAACGCCGCGCGCGCGCAGGTGACCGCCGCCGCGTCCGCGATCGACGCCGCCCGCGCCGCCCAGGTGGGCTCGCAGTCGGCCATCGCGGCGGCCCAGGCCACCGTGGCCCGCATCGATGCCGACATCGCCGACAGCGAGCTGCGCGCCCCGCGCGCCGGCCGCGTGCAGTATCGCGTGGCGCAGCCCGGCGAAGTGCTGGGCGCGGGCGGCAAAGTGCTCAACATGGTCGACCTGGCCGACGTCTACATGACGTTCTTCCTGCCCGAGCAGGCCGCCGGCCGCGTCGCGCTGGGACAGGACGTGCGCATCATCCTGGACGCCGCCCCCGAATACGTCATTCCCGCCAAGGTGTCTTTCGTGGCCAGCACCGCGCAGTTCACGCCCAAGACCGTCGAGACCGCCAGCGAGCGGCAGAAGCTGATGTTCCGCGTCAAGGCGCAAATCAGCCCCGACCTGCTGCAGCAGCATCTGAAGCAGGTCAAGACCGGCCTGCCGGGCGTGGCGTGGCTCAAGCTCGACCCCGAAGCCCAATGGCCCGCCAATCTTGAAGTCAAGGTGCCCTGATGGCCGCCGCGCCCGTCGTCTCGCTGTCGGACGTCAGCCTGCGCTACGGCGCGACGCGGGCGCTGGACGGCATCACGCTGGACATTCCGGCGGGACGCATGGTGGGCCTCATCGGCCCGGACGGGGTCGGCAAGTCCAGCCTCCTGGCGCTGGTCGCGGGCGCCCGGGCCGCGCAGCAGGGCAGGATCATGGTGCTGGGCGGCGACATGGCCAGCAGCCGTCACCGCGACGATGTCTGCCCGCGAATCGCCTATATGCCGCAGGGCCTGGGCAAGAACCTGTACCCCACGCTGTCGGTGGAAGAGAACCTGCAGTTCTTTGCCCGCCTGTTCGGCCATGACGCGGCCGAACGCCGCCGGCGCATCGACAGCCTGACCCGCAGCACCGGCATGTCCGCCTTCCTGTCGCGGCCCGCGGGCAAGCTGTCCGGCGGGATGAAGCAGAAGCTGGGTCTGTGCTGCGCGCTGATCCACGATCCGGACCTGCTCATCCTGGATGAACCCACCACCGGCGTGGACCCGCTGGCGCGCGCGCAGTTCTGGGACCTGATCAACGACATCCGCCAGGAACGCAGCGGCATGAGCGTCATCGTGGCGACCGCCTACATGGACGAAGCGCAGCGCTTCGACTGGCTGATCGCCATGGACGAAGGCCGCGTGCTCGCCACCGGCACACCCGCCGAACTGGAACAGCGCACCGGGGCCGACTCGCTGGAGGCCGCGTTCATCGCGCTGCTGCCCGAAGAAAAGCGGCGCGGCCACAAGCCCGTCGAGATCGTGCCGCTGGCGCTGGACGACGACGCCGAGATCGCCATCGAGGCGCGCGACCTGACCATGCGGTTCGGCGACTTCGTGGCGGTGGACCATGTCAATTTCCGCATCCGCCGCGGCGAGATCTTCGGCTTCCTGGGCTCGAACGGCTGCGGCAAGTCGACCACCATGAAGATGCTGACCGGCCTGCTGCCCGCCAGCGAAGGCCAGGCCTGGCTGTTCGGCAAGGAAGTCGACCCGCGCAACATCGATACCCGACGCCGCGTGGGCTACATGTCGCAGGCGTTTTCGCTGTACGGGGAACTGACCGTGCGGCAGAACCTGGTGCTGCACGCCCGCCTGTTCCACGTGCCCGAGGCCGACATTCCCGCCCGCGTGGACGAAATGGTGGATCGCTTCGGCCTTGCCGACGTGCTGGACACGCTGCCCGAGAACCTGCCCATGGGCGTGCGTCAGCGCCTGTCGCTGGCGGTGGCCATGGTGCACAAGCCCGAACTGCTGATCCTGGACGAACCCACATCGGGCGTGGACCCAGTCGCGCGCGACGGCTTCTGGCGCCTGCTGATCGCGCTGGCGCGGCAGGACCAGGTCACGATCTTCATCTCGACGCATTTCATGAACGAAGCCCAGCGCTGCGACCGCATGTCGCTGATGCACGCGGGCAAAGTGCTGGTCAGCGCATCGCCGGCCGAGATCACCCGGATGCGCGGCGCGAAGACACTGGAAGAGGCATTCATCGCCTACCTGATCGACGCGGGCGCCGGCACGGCGGCCGAGGCCGGCGCGGCGCCTCCCGCGGCGGACGCCCAGGCGCCCGCCAAGCCGCCGCGGCAGGGATTCAGCATCGGGCGTGCCCTGAGCTACATGTGGCGCGAATCCCTGGAGCTGCGGCGCGACCCCGTGCGCGCCACGCTGGCGCTGATGGGATCGCTGCTGCTGATGTTCGTGATGGGCTACGGCATCAGCCTGGACGTCGAGGACCTGCGCTACGCCGTGATGGACCGCGACCAGACCAGCCTGAGCCAGAACTACGCCCTGAACCTGTCCGGCTCGCGCTACTTCATCGAACGACCGCCCATTGCGGACTACGCCGACATGGATGCGCGCATGCGCAGCGGCGAACTGTCCCTGGCGATCGAGATCCCGCAGGGCTTCGCGCGCGACGTGCAGCGCGGCAAGAGCGCGCAGATCGGCGTCTGGATCGACGGCGCCATGCCGCAGCGCGCGGAGACCATCCGCGGCTACGTGATGGGCATGCACCAGGGCTGGCTGGCGCAGCAGGCCCGCGAAAAGCTGGGCTTGAGCGCGGACTCGCCCGTAAGCGTGGAAACGCGCTTTCGCTACAACCCCGATGTGCGCAGCCTGCCCGCCATGGTGCCGGCGGTGATCCCCCTGCTGCTGCTGATGATGCCGGCCATGCTGACCGCGCTGGCCGTGGTGCGGGAAAAGGAACTGGGTTCTATCATCAACCTGTACGTCACGCCCGTGACGCGGCTGGAGTTCCTGCTGGGCAAGCAGGCGCCGTACGTGGCCCTGGCCATGCTGAATTTCCTGCTGATGACCCTGCTGGCGGTGACGCTGTTCGGCGTGCCCATCACCGGCAGCTTCACCACCCTGCTGGTCGCCGCGCTGATCTACAACGTGGTGGCGACCGCCATCGGGCTGCTGGCCTCAACCTTCACGCGCAGCCAGATCGCGGCGCTGTTCTTCACCATGATCGGCACCCTGGTGCCCGCCGTGCAATTCGCGGGGCTGCTCAATCCGGTCTCGTCGCTGGAAGGCGGCGGCAAGCTGATTGGACAGGTCTACCCCGCCACGCACATGCTCACCATCAGCCGCGGCGTGTTCAGCAAGGCGCTGGACTTCCACGACCTGCAGAGCTCGTTCTGGCCCCTGCTGATCGCGATCCCCGTCATCCTGGGCGCCTCGGCACTCCTGTTGAAGAAGCAGGAGACCTGACATGCGGCACCTGGCCAACATCTACCGCCTGGGCGTCAAGGAACTCTGGAGCCTGGCGCGCGACCCGATGATGCTGATCCTGATCCTCGTGTCGTTCACGCTGATGATCTACACGGCGGCCACGGCGGTGCCGGAAACGCTGCACAACGCGCCCATCGCCGTGGTGGACGAGGACAACTCGCCGCTGTCGGCGCGCATCGTGTCGGCCTTCTATCCGCCGCACTTCACCCCGCCCCAGATGGTCGCCTCGTCCGAGGCCGACGCGGGCATGGACGCGGGGCGCTACACCTTCTCGGTCAACATCCCGCCCAACTTCCAGCGCGACGTGCTGGCCGGCCGGCCCGCGCAGATCCAGCTGAACGTGGACGCCACGCGGATGAGCCAGGCCTTCACGGGCAGCAGCTACATCCAGCAGATCATCACGGACGAGATCAACGAATTCGCGAAGCGCTACCGCGCCGCGACGGAACTGCCGGTGGACCTGGCGGTGCGCATGCGCTTCAACCCCAACCTGACGCAGTCCTGGTTCGGCGCGCTGATGGAGATCATCAACAACGTCACGATGCTGTCCATCATCCTGACCGGCGCGGCGCTGATCCGCGAACGCGAGCACGGGACGATCGAGCACCTGCTGGTGATGCCCGTCACGCCCACTGAAATCATGGTTGCCAAGGTCTGGTCGATGGGGCTGGTCGTACTGGCGTCCGCTGGGCTATCGTTGACTTTCGTGGTGCGGGGCCTGCTGCACGTGCCGATCGAAGGATCGGTGGCGCTTTTCCTGGCCGGCGTGGCGCTGCACCTGTTTGCCACGACCTCGATGGGCATCTTCATGGCCACGCTCGCACGCAGCATGCCGCAGTTCGGCATGCTCCTGGTACTAGTGCTGCTGCCCCTGCAAATGCTGTCCGGCGGCACCACGCCCCGCGAAAGCATGCCGGAGTTCGTGCAGAACATCATGCTGGCGGCGCCCACGACCCACTTCGTGGAACTGGGCCAGGCCATCCTCTATCGCGGCGCGGGCATAAGCGTCGTATGGCAACCCTTCCTGGCGCTGGCGCTGATCGGCTCGGTCCTGTTTGCGTTATCCCTGGCGCGCTTTCGCAAGACCCTCAGCCAGATGGCGTGAGGCCCGTTTGTATTCGTTTCCCCTTACCACTCTTTTAAAAGGACGGATGATGAAGAAGACCAATGCCTCCATGCCCCTGGGCCTCGCCGGCGCCAATGCCGCCTATTGCCAGCGCCTGTCCCTGCTTGCGCAGGAAAGCCAGCAGCGCTGGATCGAGCTGGGCCAGCGGCTGGCCAGCGACGGCGCCAACCAGTACCTGGCCGCGCTGGCTCCCCTGAAGCCGGCCGGCAACTGGCAAGAGCTTGCGCCCGCGATGGGCGAACTCACGCGCAAGCGCTGGCAGTGCCAACTGGAAGCCAGCCAGGCCCTGACGCACGCCGCGCTGCAGGAACAGGCCGTGATCGCCGCCGGCCTGGGCGAAGCGATGAGCGAATGGTTCAGGAACGCCACCAGCGCGGGCGCGGTCGTCAATGAGTCGCCCTTGACGCAAATGTGGTCCACCATGGCGAACCAGATGGCGGCCGCCTGCTCGGCCATGCGCGACGCCAGCCAGCCGGGAGGCCATCATGACGGCTAGGCGCACGGCCCTGATCACGGGCGGGGCCGGCTGCCTGGGCCGCGCCATCGCGGTGGCGCTGCACGACGCCGGCCACGACGTCATCGTCACCTACCATTCCAGCGAAAGCGCCACGCGCGACTGGGTCAACGAGGAGGCCGCCAAGGGGCGCAAGTTCGACATGTACAAGGTGGACGTGGCGGACTTCGATTCCTGCCAGGCGCTGGTCCGGCGGCTCGAGGACGACGGGCGCCAGATCGACATCCTGGTCAACAACGCGGGCATCACCCGCGACGCCAGCCTGCGCAAGATGTCGGCCGACAACTGGGCCGAGGTCATGCACAGCAATCTGGACTCGATGTTCAACTTGACGCAGCCGCTGTGCGGCCCCATGGCGGACCGGGGCTGGGGCCGCATCGTGAACATCTCGTCCGTGAACGGCAGCAAGGGCGCGTTCGGCCAGACCAACTACGCCGCCTCGAAGGCGGGCATCCACGGCTTCACCAAGTCGCTGGCGCTGGAGCTGGCCAAAAAGGGCGTCACGGTGAACACCGTGTCGCCGGGCTATCTGGCCACGCGCATGGTGCAGGCGGTGCCGCAGGAGGTGCTCGACGAAAAGATCCTGCCGCAGATCCCGCTGGGCAGGCTGGGCCAGCCCGAGGAAATCGGCGCGCTGGTGGCCTTCATCTGCAGCGACGCCGCGGGTTTCATGACGGGCAGCAACGTCGCCATGAACGGCGGCCAGCACATGTACTGACGTACTGACGAACGGCGGCCGGCCCCGCGCCGGCCCGCGTCACTAAGGTTGTCCTGTTGCCAAGGCAAAGGTGCAACCCACCCCAAAAAACATTGTTTGAAACACAAGGTAACGGGTTAACCCCATATTGTTGGGCCGCCCGCTGCCTCGTATATTTGCATCCACTCGATCAGGATTGGATGCAATTTCTTCTCTTGGTATCCATTTTCCTGTCCCGGTAAGCGCCAGAAGCCCGCCGCTCCTGGCTTTTCAAGCACCGCCGGCATCAACACGCACCAGACGCGGGTCCGGCAGTCCTCCGAGGGGAAACACCATGCAATTCAACGTTCGTCCGCTAGTCGCCGCCACCTTCCTCGTGCTGTCGCTGACCGGCGCGGGCGCCCAGGCGCAGGAAACCGTGAAGATGGGCGCGGTCCTGTCGCTGACCGGCGCCAACGCCACCGTGGGCGAGGACGTGCGCCGCGCCGTCGACCTGGCCGTCGAAAAGGTCAATGCCGATGGCGGCGTGCTGGGCAAGAAGTTCGCCGTGGTCATCGAAGACTCCGGCGGCAACCCGACCACCGCGCTGAACGCGGCGCGCAAGCTGGTCAGCGTGGACAAGGTGCCGGTGGTCATCGGCGAATACTCGTCGGGCATCTCCATTCCGCTGGGCCAGTACCTGGTGAAGGAAGGCGTGACCCACATCAACATCGCCAGCACCAGCGTCAAGATCCGCGACCTGGGCGCGACGTCCTTCAACCTGATCGGCCTGGAGGACAAGGGCAACAAGTTCTCGGCCAAGGACACCTGGGACCAGGGCTACCGCAACGTGGCGATCATTGCGCCCAACAACGCCTACGGCCAGGGCGTGGCGCACGGCTACAAGGAAGAGTTCGAGAAGCTGGGCGGCAAGATCGTGACCGAGGTCCTGTACACCGCCGGCCAGTCCACCTACCGCCGCGAACTGCAGCAGATGTCTCGCAGCAACCCCGACGCCTACATCTACACCGCCTACGGCCAGGAGTCGGCCGTCATCAACCGCGAAGCCTTCGAGCTGGGCCTGCGCAAGACGCCGTGGTACGGGATCCTGCTGAGCATGTGCCTGAGCGATACGCCGGCCGACATCGCGCAAGGCCAGATCGGCATGGAAGTCGGTTCGGTGCTGGGCCCGAAGGGCCGCGAATACGCGGACGCGTTCAAGGCCCGCTACAAGGAAGGTTTCAAGACGTCCTACACGGGCTATGCGTATGACGCCGTGCTGCTGACCGCCGCCGCGATGAACCAGGCCAAGTCGACCGCGCCGGCCGACATCCAGGCCGCGCTGACCCAGCTGGGCCAGAAGGGCTACGAGGGCGTCACGGGCTTCATCAAGTTCGACGGCGACCGCCAGCGCGTCGACCCGCCGTACGCCAAGCTCAAGTCCGATCAGGGCAAGATCGTGGTCCGCTGACAAGGCCTTGGCCGGGCTCGCCGCGGAGCGGGTCCGGCTTTTTTTCCGCCGTGCGGCCCCGATGCGGCGGGGCTTTCAAGATGTCTTTCGAGCAAACAAGATGATCCAGATTCTGGTCGACACGCTGCTGCGCTGCTCGGACCTGGCGTTGATCGCGCTGGGCCTGAGCATGGTGTACGGGCTGGTCAAGTTTCCCAACATCGCCCACGTGCAATACGCCATGGTGGGCGCGTATCTCACTTATGCGCTGAGCGCGGCGGGACTGCCGCTGGCGCTGGCGCTCCTTGCCGCCTGCGCGCTGACGGGCGCCATGGCGCTGGCGTTCCACCTGCTGGTGTTCCGCCGGCTGCTGCGCGCGGGCCCGGCCATCACCATGATCGGTTCGCTGGCGCTGTCCATGCTGCTGATCGCCTTCTGCCAGGGCATCGCCGGGTCCTTCCCGCTGATGTTCAAGCTGCCGCTGGCCACCCCCATCCGCCTGGGCGACGCCAGCGTCACCGTGACACAGATCGCGTCGGTAAGCACCACCGCGATCCTGCTGACCGGGTTTGCGCTGCTGCTGTTCTACACCCGCGCGGGCCGCGCGATGCGGGCCCTGGCGTGCAATCCCGCGCTGGCCGACGCCAGCGGCCTGAACGCCTCGCGCATCACCTGCCAGGTTGCGTTCTGCAGCGGCGCGCTGGCCGGCCTGGGCGGCGGCCTGCTGGCGCTGTCCACGGGCGCGCACATCAACCTGGGCACCGACCTGCTGCTGCCGGTGTTCGCCGCCGCCATCCTGGGCGGCCTGGGCAATCCGCTGGGCGCGGTGGCCGGCGCGTTCCTGATCGCGCTCACCGAAACCCTGGTGACCAACCTGAACTTCGGCTGGCTCTACGCCAAGCCCGTGGCGTTCCTGCCCGTGGCCTACATCAGCGCCGCATCCTTCCTGATCCTGCTGCTGGCCCTGCTGTTCAAGCCGTATGGGCTGTTCGACCGCGAGGTGCGCCGTGTTTGATTTCCTGATCTCGTCGCTGACCTTCGGCGCCATCTTCGCTCTGATGGCGCTGGGGCTGAACCTGCAGGCGGGCCTGGCGGGCCTGCTGAACTTCGGCCACATCGCGTTTGCCGGCATCGGTGCCTACGGCACCGGCATCGCCGTGCATGCCGGCTGGCATCCCGCGCTGGGCGCGGCGGCTGGCGTCGCCGTCGCCGTGGCGCTGGGCTGGGGCATCGCCCGGCTGGGCAGGCAGCTTGCCGCCGACTACTGGGGCATCGCCACGCTGGCCATCGCGGAAATCATCCGCACCATCGCCACCAACGAACTCTGGCTGACCAACGGCGCGCAGGGCATCAGCGGCATACCCGCGCTGTTCGACGGCATGCCGGGCAAGACCGGCGCGCTGGCGTTCCTGGCCCTGGTGCTGGCGCTGGCCGCGGCCGCCGCCGTGCTGCTGCGCCGCCTTGCCTATGGCCGCTTCGGCCGGGCCCTGCGCGTCATGCGCGAAGAGCCCAAGCTGGCCGCCTGCATGGGCTACGACCTGATGTCGCTGAAGTCGCGCGCGGTGATGGCGGGCGCCGCGGTGACCGCCGTGGCGGGTTCGCTGTATGCGCACTACATGAGCTTCGTCGGCCCCGACTACCTGGTGGCATCCGAGACTTTCCTGCTCTGGACCATGCTGATGATCGGCGGCATCGGCAACTTCTCCGGCGTGGTGCTGGGCGTGGTGCTGGTGCAGGCCGCCTACACGCTGGTGCCGTTCGCCAAGGACGCCTTCGGCTTCGGCTCCGACATTGCCGGCGCCCTGCGCCTGGGACTGATCGGGTTCATCCTGCTGGGATGCCTGTTGTGGCGCAGCGAAGGGCTGCTGCCGGAAAAGATGAGGAAAATGCCATGACGGCCCCCTATGCATTGCAGGTCGATTCCGTGGCCAAGGCCTTCGGCGGCAACCGCGTCCTGGAAAAGGTCGGATTCAACATCCGGCCCGGCGAAATCGTGGGCCTGCTGGGCCCCAACGGTTCCGGCAAGAGCACCTTGCTCAACACCATCACCGGCTTCGAGGCCATCGATGCGGGCAGCGTCACGTTCGAAGGCCGGCGCATCGATGCGCTGAGCGCGCACCGCATCGTGCAGGCGGGCATCGCGCGCACTTTCCAGCTGCCGTCCATGCCCGCCAAGATGTCCGTTGCGGAAGTGGCGATGGCGGCGTCGGTCGAGCATCACGGCCTGTGGGAGAACCTGTTCGGCCTGCGGGCCGCGCGCGAGGCCGAGGCCCGGGCGCGCGAGCAGGCCAACGCGCTGCTGTACCAGCTGCTGCTGTCGCCCGTGCGCGACCAGCCCGCCGCGGCGATCTCGGGCGGCCAGAAGAAGCTGCTGGGCATCGTGTGCGCGCTCATGGCCCATCCGCGCATGCTGATGCTGGACGAGCCCACCGCCGGCGTGCATCCCAATCTGCGCAGCGACATCGTGGGCGCCCTGCAGCGCCTGAACGCGGCCGGCATGACCATCGTGATCGTCGAGCACGACATGCACTTCATCCGCGAGGTCTGCCACCGCTGCATCGTGCTGGACCGCGGACATATCGTGGCCGACTGCCGGCCCGACGAACTGGCCTCCAACGAGCGTGTGCTGGAAGCCTACCTGGGCGGCGCCGCCGCCAAGCCCGCCGCCACGGGCGCCACCGCCGGCCCCGTGCTGCGCATGGGGGTCGCATGATGAGGGACAAGATGATCGAAGTGGAAGACGTCGTGGCCGGCTACACCCGCGACGTGGACATCCTGCGCGGCATTTCGCTGTACGCGGGCAAGGCCGAAATCGTGACGCTGCTGGGCCCCAACGGCTGCGGCAAGTCCACGCTGCTCAAGACCATCGCCGGCTACCTCAAGCCGCGCGAGGGGCGCGTGATGCTGGGCGACGCGGATATCTCGCGCTTTCCCGTGCACGAAAAGATCCTGCGCCATGGGCTGGGGTTCGTGCCGCAGACGGAAAACGTCTTCACCGCGCTGTCGGTGCGCGAGAACCTGCAGGTCGGCGGCAATGCGCTGGACAAGCAGGTCTGCGAGGACCGTATCCGTACGCTGTGCGAGCACTACCCGGTACTGGGGCGCAAGCTGCAGGCCCCGGCCGCGTCGCTGTCCGGCGGCGAACGCCAGATCCTGGCGCTGGCGCGCGCACTGATGCCCGCGCCCGGCCTGCTGCTGCTGGATGAACCGTCCGCGGGCCTGTCGCCCAAGACGCTGGGCGAAGTGTTCGAGGCGATCCAGCGCATCCGCGAAAAGGAAAACGTGACCATCCTGATGGTGGAGCAGAACGCCATGGAGGCGCTGCGGATCTCGGATCGCGCCTATGTGCTGTCCATGGGAACGGTCGCCATCACGGGCGATGCGCAATCGCTGATGAACGACGAGCAGGTGCGCGAACTGTATCTGGGCGGCCGGGCCGCCTAGCGCCGTCCCCCGGCGCGTCGAAGGCCCGCCCCGCGCGGGCCTTCAGCCTTCCTGGCGCATGCGGTGCATGGCGACCAGGTTCTTCTTGGTTTCGATGATGTGCTCTTCCACCAGGCGCGCGGCCAGCGTGCCGTCCTGCTTCCTACAGGCCTCGAGGATGCGGTAATGGTCCGCCTGCGGGCCTTCCTTGCCGGTCGCCATCGACATCATCTCGTGCGTGTAGCGGTCGGTGTTCAGGCCGTATTCTTCAATCAGCCTGCGCAGCCGCGTGTTGTTCGCGGGCGCGCACAGCGCCAGGTGGAAGCGCCGGTTCAGTTCGGCCCAACGCGGCACCGCGTCGGCTTCGTCGTACTCGCGCAGGATGGATTCCAGCGCGTCCAGGTCGGCGCGTCCCATGTTGGGCACCGCCGCGCGCACCGCATAGCCTTCCAGCGCGATGCGGATGTCCAGCAGTTCGCAGATCTGGTCCACGTCCATGCGGATGACGACGGCGCCGCGGTTCAGGTGGTAGGCCACCAGGCCCTCGGTCTCAAGCTGGCGCAGGGCCTCGCGCACCGGTATGCGGCTGGCCTGGAAGCGGGTCGCCAGCGCGTCCTGCTTGAGCGGCGTGCCGGCGGGCAGCGCCCCCGTCAGGATTTCGTAGCGCAACTGGTCCCGGATCCGGTGCGGCAAGGCCTGGGCTTTGCTGGACGAGGCCTTCGTTTTGGTAATGCTCATGACTATCGGGTATCTCTGGCGAAGGACGGCGGCCTGCGGCAAACGTCGATGGGGCGGTTGCGATGGGGCTCCCATCGTAGCCCAACGGGCACGCCCGGGGAACCGCAAGCGGCGCGCGGCCGCCGGGCGCCCCTGCCGTCGGCTGGCGGCTTGAGGCGACTGCCCTGTGCTGTTTTTTTTGTAACTTCGCCAGATCATCCCGATTTGCGGCACAGGCGATTTCCCTATGAGGCGTGCCGATCGGCCGCCTATTGCGATCAAACTGATACGCTTTTTTCCTCTGTCTCTGAATCTGTACTGAAAAGCGCGCAAGACCTAACTTCATGGTGCAGTGCAAACACCGCGTCAGCGCACGCCGCCAGTTGGCGGTTCGCCCCGCGCTGGCGATGAAAGTCAGGAATACCGCCATGGATAGCGACGCGCTATTGCTCGCCCGAATACAGTTCGGCTTCACCATCTCTTTTCACATCGTCTTCCCCGCCATCACCATCGGGCTGGCCAGCTACCTGGCCGTGCTGGAGGGGTTCTGGCTGAAAACGGGCAAGACGGTGTACCGGGACCTCTATCACTTCTGGACCAAGATCTTTGCCGTCAACTTCGGCATGGGCGTCGTGTCGGGCCTGGTGATGGCCTACCAGTTCGGCACCAACTGGAGCTTCTTCTCCGATTTCGCGGGCAGCGTGACGGGTCCGCTGCTGGCCTACGAAGTGCTGACGGCGTTCTTCCTGGAAGCGGGCTTCCTGGGCGTGATGCTGTTCGGCTGGTCGCGCGTGGGGCCCGGCCTGCACTTCTTCTCGACCGTCATGGTGGCCCTGGGCACGCTGGTGTCGGCCACCTGGATCCTGGCGTCCAACAGCTGGATGCAGACGCCCGCGGGGTACGAGATCCTGGACGGGCGCGTCGTGCCCACCGACTGGCTGGCCGTGATCTTCAATCCGTCTTTCCCGTACCGGCTGGCGCACATGGGCATCGCCGCCTTCCTGGCCACCGCGCTGATGGTGGGCGCGTCCGGCGCCTGGCACCTGCTGCGCGGCGACCGCAGCCCGGCGGTGAAAAAGATGTTCGCGATGGCGATGGGCATGCTGCTGCTGGCCGCGCCGCTGCAGGCCGTGGTGGGCGACTTCCATGGGCTGAACACGCTCAGGCACCAGCCCGCCAAGATCGCGGCGATCGAAGGCCACTGGGAGAACGAGCCGGGCGCGGGCGTGCCGCTGACGCTGTTCGGCATCCCCGACATGGCGCGCGAGGAAACGCGCTATGCGCTGAACATTCCGCGGCTGGGCAGCCTGATCCTCACGCACAGCTGGGACGGCCAGTTTCCCGGCCTGAAATCCTACCCACCCGAAGACCGCCCGAATTCCACGGTGGTGTTCTGGTCGTTCCGCGTCATGGTGGGGCTGGGCCTGCTGATGATCGCGCTGGCGATCTGGGCGCAGTGGGCGCGCTGGCGCCGCCGCCTGTACGCGTCGCGCTGGCTGCACCGCTGCGCGCTGTGGATGGGCCCCTCCGGCATCGTCGCCCTGCTGGCCGGCTGGTACGTCACCGAGATCGGGCGGCAGCCCTGGATCGTGTATGGCGTCATGCGCACGGCGGATGCCGCCACGCCGCACGGGCTGGGCGAGCTGACGCTGACGCTCGCGCTCTTCGTGGCGGTGTACCTGCTGGTCTTCGGCGCGGGCGTTTCCTACATGCTGCGCCTGATCCGCATGGGCCCCAGCCCGGCCCCCGGCCATGCGCCGCTGTCCGGCGGCCCGGGCGAACCGCGCCAGCCGTCGCGGCCGCTGTCGGCGGCCTCCACCCTGGCGGGCGTCGAGCCCGCGCCACACACGCATTCGGGAGTCTGAGGCCATGGGCATCGACCTTGCACTGATCTGGGCAGTCATCATCCTGTTCGGCGTGATGATGTACGTCATCATGGATGGATTCGACCTGGGCATCGGCATCCTGTTTCCGCTGATCGCCGACCGGCAGGAGCGCGACGCCATGGTCAACACCGTGGCGCCCGTCTGGGACGGCAACGAGACCTGGCTGGTGCTGGGCGGCGCGGGCCTGCTCGCGGCGTTTCCGCTGGCGTACGCGGTGATCCTGAGCGCGCTGCACCTGCCCCTGGTGTTCATGCTGCTGGGACTGATTTTCCGCGGCGTGGCGTTCGAGTTCCGCTTCAAGGCCGACGAGCGCCACCGTCCGCTGTGGGACATCGCCTTCGTCTTCGGCTCCGTGTGCGCCACGTTCTTCCAGGGCGTCACCCTGGGCGCCTACATCGAAGGCATTCCGGTCGTGGACCGCGCCTACGCGGGCGGCGCCTGGGACTGGATCAGTCCGTTTTCGATGTTCACCGGGCTGGGCCTGGTCGTGGCCTACGCGCTGCTGGGCTGCACCTGGCTCATCATGAAGACCGAAGGCCGGCTGCATCGCCACATGTGCCGCATTGCGCGGCCGCTGACGTTGGCGCTGCTGGCCGTCATCGCCGTGCTGAGCGCCTGGACGCCGCTGGCGCAGCCGCAGATCGCGCAGCGCTGGTTCAGCCTGCCCGGCATGTTCTGGTTCTTCCCCGTGCCGCTGCTGGTGGCCGCGGCCGGGTTCGAACTCATCCGCCGCGTCCGGGGCACGCCGGCCGCCGGGCCGTTCGTGCTGTCGCTGGCGCTGGTCTTCCTGGGCTACAGCGGACTGGGCATCAGCATCTGGCCCGCGGTGATCCCGCCCGACGTGTCCATCTGGACGGCGGCCGCGCCGCCCCAGAGCCTGGGCTTCGCGCTGGTCGGCGCCCTGGCGATCATTCCGATTATCCTCATGTACACCGCCTGGTCGTACTACGTTTTCCGGGGCAAGGTGCGCACCGGCGAGGAGTTCCACTGATGAACGGCCCGCAACCCGCCCTGTCCTCGTGGCGCTCCCGCCTGCTCTGGCTGGCGCTGATCTGGGCGTGCAGCGTCGCGGCGCTGGGCGCCGCCGCCGGCGTGCTGCGCCTTGTCATGCGATCCATCGGCATGTCGACCTGAACCGCGTGACGCATACGGATGCCCCCAATGAAGCGCTACGAACGCCTGACCGAAGAAATCACCGCCTCGATCCTGTCCGGCCTGCTGCAGGTGGGAGACCGCCTGCCCTCGGTGCGGCAGACCAGCGCCAGCCGCGGCGTCAGCCCGTCCACCGTGTTCAAGGCCTATTACCTGCTGGAAGCGCGCGGCCTGATCCGCGCGCGCGACCGGTCCGGCTACTACGTCCAGCGCGCCCCGCGCGCCGCGCTGCCCGAACTGGACGGGCCGTCGAGCGCCAGCGCGGAGCGGCATCCGGTGGACGTCAGCGACAACGTGCTGCGCGTGCTCAACGCCACCCTGCGCCGCGACATGCTGCCGTTCGGGTCGGCGTTTCCCAGCCCGTCCCTGCTGCCCTACGGCAGGCTGGCCCGCTACCTGGCCAGCACGGTGCAGAAGCTGGACCCCTGGGGCTCCATCGACGACCTGAGTCCGGGCGACGCCGCGCTGCGCCGCGCGATCGCCCTGCGCTATCTGGCCGACGGCATGACGGTGCCGGTGGACGACATCGTAATCACCAACGGTGCGCTGGACGCGCTGAACCTGAGCCTGGCGGCAGTATCCAGCCCCGGCGACGCGGTCATCGTCGAGTCGCCCACGTTCTACGCGGCGCTGCAATCGCTGGAGCGCAACGGGCTGCACGCCATCGAGGTGCCGACGCATCCGCGCGTGGGCATCGACCTGCAGGCGCTGGAAGACGCCATCGTGCGCCACCGCCCCCGGGCCTGCTGGCTGATGACCACCTTCCAGAATCCGCTGGGCAGCCTGATGCCCGACGAAAAAAAGGAAGCGCTGGTCCAGCTGCTGACCCGCCACGACGTGGCGCTGATCGAAGACGACGTGTACGGCGAACTCTACTTCGGCGAAACCCGGCCGCGGCCGGCCAAGGCGTTCGACACCGCAGGCATCGTGATGCACTGCTCGTCGTTTTCCAAGACGCTGGCGCCGGGCTACCGCGTGGGCTGGGTGGCCGGCGGCCGCTACACGCGCCAGATCATGCGCAACAAGCTGACCACCAGCCTGGCCACCGCCGCGCCGACGCAGGCCGCCATCGCGGCCTATCTCGAGAAGGGCGGCTACGACCGCCACCTGCGCCAGTTCCGCCAGGCGCTGGCCCTGCAGCAAGGAGAACTGCTGCAGGCCGTGGCGCGCTATTTCCCCAAGGGCACGCGCGCCACGCGGCCTGCGGGCGGCTACTTCGTGTGGGTGGAACTGCCCGCGCACATCGACACGCTGAAGGTGCACCGCGCCGCGCTGGACCACGGCATCAGCATCGCGCCGGGGCCGCTGTTCTCCGCGTCGGGGGGCTTCGGCAATTTCCTGCGGTTGAATCACGGGCATCCGTGGAACGACGCCATGGAGCAAGGGATGGCGACACTAGGGAAACTGCTGGCGGGCGGGTAGCCGCGAGTGAACCGTCAGCGCGTCGCGGCGCGGGCTCGCGCCGACTCCACGTCACCACGCAGGGATACTGGATCGGCGCGCAGGGGCAGCACGAGCCGTCCCTGACGGTCGATGGCGCCCCACTCGCCGCCCACCATATAGCTGTGTTCGCCGTCGGGCGTGCGCTCGGTGCGGCAGCCCTTGCACACCGCGGCAATGCCGCCTTTGAACCGGTCCGCCCAGTCGTAGGGCGTGGCCAGCACGCGGTTGAGCTGCCTGTCGTAGTAGGCCATGCCGCCGGACCACCGGCCGCGCGTGAGGCCTTCCTCGAAGTCGTCGGCGCCGTTGTCATACGTGAGCACGGCGACGGCGCGGCCGTCCGGCCGCACCCAATGCCAGGATCCGTTCGCGGTGGCGGGCGACAGCCCGTCGCCGCCGAAGTCCATGCGCGACAGCACCGCCGGCCGGAACGCCACGGCGTCGCCCGTGACGCGGGCGCAATGTTCGACGTGTTCCAGGGAACCGTCCGCCAGCTTGTCCGCGTAGAAGCACGGCAGGTCATAGTCGGCGGCGTTGCCCGAGGCCAGGGCAAGCGAGGAAAGCAAGGCGGCGATCAGCATGCGGGGCATCCTAGCATGGCGTGCCGCCGGTTCATGGCCCATGCAGGGCCCCGACGACAACGGCCCCGAAGGGCCGTTGCTCACCTCAGTTGGCGGTGGCGCCGGAGTCCTTGACCGCCTTGGCCCACGACGCGATCTCCGTCTGGATGAACTTGCCGAAGTCGGCGGTGTTCATCCCGGAGGCGCGCGCGCCCTCTTCGAGCAGCCGCTGCTTGACCTCGGGCGCGGCCAGCGCGCCGCTCAGGGCTTCGTTCAGCCTGGCCACCACGGCGTCCGGCGTGCCGGCGGGCGCGACGATGCCGTGCCAGGACACGGCCTGGAAGCCCGGCAGGCCGGATTCCGCCATCGTCGGCACGTCGGGCATGGCCGACGAGCGCTCGGGCGACGTGACGGCCAGCGCGCGCAGCGTGCCCGCCTTCACGTGCGGCAGCACGCCCGGAATGGTGGTGAACATGAAGTCGATCTGGCCGCCGATCAGGTCCGTGATGGCGGGGCTGCCGCCCTTGTAGGGCACGTGCGTGAATTGCAGCTTGGCCTCGCTCTTGAACATTTCTCCGGCCAGGTGCCCCGGCGTGCCGGCGCCCGCCGAACCCATGTTGGTCTTGTCGCCCTGCGAGCGGATATAGGCGATCAGTTCCTGCACGTTCCTGGCCTTGACGTTGGGCCCGACGACCAGCACGTTCGGCACGGTGGCCAGCAGCGTGACGGGCGTGAAGTCCTTCACGGCGTCGTAGGAGATGCGCGAGTACAGCGACGGGTTGATGCCGTGCGTGCTGGCCGTGGCCAGCAGCAGCGTGTAGCCGTCCGGCGCGCTCGATGCCACCTGCTTGGCGGCGATGGTGCCGTTGGCGCCGCCCTTGTTGTCGATCACGATGGTCTGGCCCAGCGTCTTGGCGGCCTCGGCCGCGACGGTGCGCGCGAGGATGTCGGACGTGCCGCCGGCGGAATGGGGCACGGCCAGCGTGATCGGCTTGGCGGGGAAGGATTGCGCGTGCGCCGCCGGCAGCGCCGGCGTGATACAGGCGGCCAGCGCGATGCGCGCCAGCAGTCTAGAGCGGAACATTGAAGTCTCCAGGGTTGTTGTCGATTGCGGCGCCTTCCTTGGGCGCCGTCATATCGGCGATAAGGCCGGTCCGTTCAGTCCGAACCGAGCTGCAACTTGTTGGGCTGGCGCTTTTCGATCGACCACTTCAGCAGCGCCGCCGACCGGTAGATGCCGTGCGCGAACTTGCCGTAGGGCAGCGTCAGGAACAGCGCCATCACCACGCCCAGGTGGATCGCCAGCAGCAGCGCCATGGCGCTGCCGTCGCGGCCCGCCAGCAGGGCCAGGCCGGTGGCGCTGGTCAGGAACAGCAGCACGATGAAGCCGCGGTCCATGGGCTTTTGCGCCGCGTCGCCCTGCTGCGGGTGACGCTTGAAATTCAGCCACAGCAGGCCCGCCGGCCCGATCAAGAGGCCGATGCCGCCCGCGGAGCCCAGCAGCACCGGCGCGCTCAAGACCGGATACGGCGCCTGCTGGCCCAGCAGATAGTGGTACAGCGTGGCCACGCAGGTCGCGGCAAAGCACAGCATGAAGCCGTAGAACGTGAAGTGGTGGAAGCGCCGGCGCCACAGCGTGAAGGCGTCGTCGGCGTTGTTGCAGCCCTTGCCGTGGCCGCCGTCCAGGTAGCGCAGGCGCAGCGCGTCGTGCGCGGCCTCGGCCACCGCCGCGCCGGACGCCGCGCCCGGACTGACATTGCGCCAGAAGCGCACGACGCCCACGCCCAGCGCCAGCATGGAAAAGCCGAACACCACGCCGAACATCAGCGCCAGCGTGTTGTGCGGGAACACGGCATAGAAATTGCCGGCCATCGGCTCATGGAACAGGCCGCCGGCCATCACCACCGCCAGGACCAGGAACAGCGCCAGGCCCGCGGCCGTGGCCAGCGACAGGGCCAGGCCGTTGCGCTTGTAGAGCGAACCCAGCGCGGCCGGCCAGGCATAGTCGGTGTAGGTCTGCATCCGCACCTTGGCCATGGCCTGCGGCACGTTGACGGCGAACTCGTGCGGCGGCGCGTACTGGCACGCGTGCAGACAGGCCCCGCAGTTGTGGCACAGGTTGGCCAGGTAGTTCAGGTCGG
This sequence comes from Achromobacter spanius, assembly GCF_039673305.1. Classification (GTDB taxonomy): domain Bacteria; phylum Pseudomonadota; class Gammaproteobacteria; order Burkholderiales; family Burkholderiaceae_B; genus Achromobacter; species Achromobacter spanius_F. The sequence goes on along the minus strand of NZ_JBDJLJ010000012.1, from coordinate 10,422 downwards.
CCTTGCCGAACTCCAGGCGCCGGGTCATGGCGGGGAACACCGCGCAGAACCCTTCGCAGTAGCGGCAGGCGTTGCAGATCTGCATGACGCGCGCGACTTCGGTTTCGTCGTCGGTCAGCGTTTCCGTCAGCGGCTTGGCGCCGCGGGCGTGGAAATGCACGGGCTGTTCGGACAGCGCCGGCGCCGGGCCGGACTGGCTGCTGGAAAAGGACTGCGCCTCGCGGGCCAGGGCTTCAAGCTGCTTCACGTTGTGCTCCCGCATTCTTCTGGCTGCGCGCGGCAATGGCGGCGCGCGTGCCGGCGATCCGGCCGAAGGCCGTGCCGATGGACATGCCCACGCCCGCCGTATAGCCCTTGCCCAGCACGTTGCCGGCCATCATTTCGCCCGCGACGAACAGGTTGTCGCTGGGCTTGTCGTTGAACCGGACCGCGGCGGTGTCGTCCACCTTCAGGCCCAGATAGGTAAAGGTGATGCCGGGCCGCAGCGCATAGCCATAGAACGGCGCGGTATCGATCGGCCGCGCCCAGTGCGTCTTGGCGGGCGTCACGCCTTCGGTGTGGCAGTCGTCCAGCGCGGTGTGGTCGAACTTGCCCACGCGGCAGGCCTCGTTGTATTGACGGATGGTCTGCGCGAAGGTGGCCGGGTCCAATCCCAGCTTTTCGGCCAGCTCGGGCAAGGTGTCGGCCTTCACGCCCGGGAACACCGGCGGCATGAAGCGGCCGATCGCCTTGGCGTCGATGATGGAATAGGCGATCTGGCCCGGCTGCAAGGCCGTCAGGCGGCCCCAGATGGCGTAGCGCTTGGGCCAGAAGTCTTCGCCCTCGTCATAGAAGCGCACGGCCTCGCGGTTGACGACCACGCCCAGCGACACGCAATCGATGCGGGTACAGATGCCGCCGTCATAGAGCGGGGCGCGGGCGTCGATGGCCACGCAATGCGATTGGGAGGGATCGCCGATGCCGTCGGCGCCGGCGTCCAGCATGAACTTGAGCAGCACGCCCATGTTGAAGCGCGTGCCGCGGATCAGGAAATTGTCGGCCGGCCATTCGCCGCGCTCGTTCTGGCCCCAGGCCTCGCGCAGCCATTCGCGGTTGGACTCGAAGCCGCCGGCGGCCAGCACACAGGCGCGGGCCTCGATGCGTTCGCCGCCGATGCGCGCGGCCACGAAGCGGCCGTTGTCCAGCTCCAGCGAATCGACCGGCGCGTTGTAGCGGATCTGCACGCCCAGCGCCTCGGCGCTGCGATAGTAGGCATTGACCAGCGCCTTGCCGCCGCCCATGAAGAAGGCATTGGTGCGCGCCACGTGCAGCGCGCCCGACAGCGGCGGCTGGAAGTTCACGCCGTGGCGGCGCATCCAGTCCCGACAGGTGGAGGATTCGCGGATGACCAGCCGCGCCAGGTGTTCATTGGTCAGCCCGCCCGTCACCTTGAGCAGGTCCTGCCAGTATTCTTCTTCGGGGTACGCGTCGACCAGCACGTCCTGCGGCGCATCGTGCATGCAACGCAGATTGCGCGTGTGCTGCGAGTTGCCGCCCCGCCATTCCTTCGGCGCCGCTTCCAGCAGCAGCACGCTGGCGCCGGCCTCCCGCGCCATCAGGGCCGCGCACAGCGCCGCATTGCCCCCACCAATCACCAAGACGTCAACCATGCCATCTTCCCCATTTCAAGGGGCAGACTGTACGCAGCGGTGCGCCGCCGCGATATCAGGCAGGCGTCAACGGGTCTTCACGATTCGTGAAGAGCGACCACGGCCCATTTGCCCTCGCGGGCCAGGGTGCGGGACACGTCGGCCATCACCAGGCGGGCGGCCAGCGCCGCGGGGGACAGTTCCTCGTCGGAGAGGCTGGCCAGCAGGTTGGAGCGGAACAGGTGGGCATCGTCGATGCGCGCCATCCGCAACTGGCCGGGCGCGATGCGCGCCGTCGCCGAACTGGGCTGGATGGTGGCGGCGTTGCCCTGCTGGACCACGTCCATCAGCAGCGACAGGCCGTCGACCTCGGCCACCACCCGGGGCGTGCGCCCCAGTTGCAGGAACGCGTTGTTGACCAGCGCGCGCAGGCCGTGGCGGCCGCTGGGCAGCACCAGCGGCAGGTCCGCGATGGCTTCCAGCCGCGTCGTATCGCCGGCCGGCACGCCCGGCATGTCCGGCCGGGCAAAAAGGAACAGGGGTTCGTCCAGCAGCGGCATGACGCTCCAGCGGCGCGCGGATTCCGTGTGGAAAACGATGGCCAGGTCCAGCAGGCGCCCGTTGAGCATGTCGGTCAGGTGCCCCGACAGCGCCTCGACCAGATGCAGGCGGATGTCGGGATAGCGCTCGTTCATGGCCTGCAGGAAGGGCGCGCCCAGCACCGCCGCCGTGGTGGACGGCAGGCCGACGCTGACATGCCCGGCCAGCCTGGCCTGCTGGGCGGCCTGGACCGCGTCGTCGGCGTGGCGCAGGGCCAGCTGCGCCTGGCGGAAGAATGCCAGCCCCGCGTCCGTGGGCACCACGCCGCTGGCGCTGCGCTGCAGCAGGCGGGTGGACAATTCGCCTTCGAGGCGGCTGATCTGCTGGCTGAGCGCCGACGTGACCATGCCGATCGACATGGCCGCCCGGCCGATGCTGCCCGCCTCGACCACGCGCACGAAGTAACGCAGCTGGCGCAGTTCCATGGATCAGCCCGGGATGGCCAGTCCCTTGGCCACGGCGGGCCGGGCGACAAAGGCCTCCAGCACGCGCCCGACGTTCTTGAACCCGGAGAAGCCCACCAGCTCGCCGGCGCCGTAGAAACCCACCAGGTTGCGGACCCAGGGGAAGATCGCGATGTCGGCAATGGTGTACTGGTCGCCCATCACCCAGTCGCGCCCTTCCAGGCGCTGGTCCAGCACGGCCAGCAGGCGCTTGGACTCGTCGACGTAGCGGTCTCGCGGACGCTTGTCCTCGTAGTCCTTGCCCGCAAATCGGTGGAAGAAGCCCAGCTGGCCGAACATCGGACCGATGCCGCCCATCTGGAACATCACCCACTGCAGCGTCTCGTAGCGCCCCGCCGTGTCCGCCGGGATGAACTGGCCGGCCTTGCCGGCCAGGTAGACCAGGATGGCGCCGGACTCGAACAGGGCCAGCGGCTTGCCATCGGGCCCGTTGGGGTCGAGGATCGCCGGAATCTTGTTGTTCGGGCTGATCGACAGGAATTCGGGCGAGAACTGGTCCTTGGAATCGAAGCTGACCCGGTGCGGTTCATAGGGCAGTCCGGTTTCCTCCAGCATGATCGACGCTTTCACGCCGTTAGGCGTGGGCAGCGAATAGAGCTGGATGCGGTCGGGATGCTGGGCGGGCCACTTCTGGGTGATGGCAAAGGCGTCGAGGGAGGACATGCGGGGATTTCTCCGGAGGAGGCGGGGTTGGGTGACGACAATCCTAGCGCAAAACCCGGCATATCCCCCACCGCAGCGCCGTGACGGCCAGCGCGATGGGCAGCACCACGTGCAGCTGTGCCAGGAACAGTTCGCGCGTCGCCTCGCCGGGCGCCCAGGTGTTGCCAAACACCTGCGGCGAAGGCGGCGCCAGGTACAGGGCGAGCAGCGCGGCGGCCAGCGTCGCCCCCGCCCGCCAGAGCCCCGATTGCCGCAGCCTGGCCGGGCGCTCGGCCAGCGCCAGCAACGCCAGCCCTGCCAGGCCGGCCAGCACGGCCTCGACGTAGAAATCGCGCGGCTCATACATATAGGGCGCGTCGGGGATCACCCAGCCGTAGGCGCCGGTTGTCAGCACCGACGTCAGGCAGGCGCCGAAAAGCGCTGCGGCGCAGGATAGGAGCAGGAGGTCCAGGAGGCGCAACAGGAGTTTGGGCATCGGAAAGGCGGCGGCGCGGCGGGCGGGAATCAGGGTGGCGGGAGCATGCCACACCTTGGGACCGGGCGCCGCCCCCCGTCCCGGCCATGCAGGGCCAGCCCGCAACCGGCTACATTCCACTACCGGCCCTTTGTCCCTGGATCCGCATGCGCGCCTTCCGCCTGTCCCTTGCCCCGATGCTTGCCGCCCTGTGCGGATTGGCCGCGGCTGCGCCCCTGACGGACCAGCCTTACGGGCCGGACGCCGCGCAGCTTGCCGACGTCCATCTGCCCGCCCCCGCCGCGGCGCCCGCCCCCATCCTGGTGGTCGTCCACGGCGGTTCCTGGAAAGGCGGCGACAAGGCCACGCCGGACGTCGTGCAGAACAAGCTGGCGTACTGGCTGCCCCGGGGATTCGCCGTCGTCTCCGTCAATACCCGCCTGCTGCCGGCCGCCCGCCCCGAACAACAGGCGGAAGACCTGGGCCGCGCCCTGGCCTGGATCGGACGGCAGGCCGCCGGCTGGAACGCGGACCCGGACCGCGTCATCGTCATGGGTCATTCGTCGGGCGGGCACCTGGCGACGCTGCTGGCCGCCGACCAAGCCATGCGGCTGCGCACCGGCGCGCGGCCGTGGCTGGCCAGCGTCATCCTGGACGGCGCCGGATTCGATCTGCTGGACGTCATGACCAAGCCGCACGCCGCGTTCTATGACGCGGCCTTCGGCACCGATCCCGGGAAATGGGCCGCGGCATCGCCCGCCGCGCAATTGCGGGACCCGCAGCCCCCCACCCTGTTCGTGTGCTCGACCTTGCGGCCCGATCCGTGCAACCGGGCGCGGCGCTACGCCGGCATGCTCCAGGCGCAGGGTGGCGTGGCGGAACTGGCTGGCGTGGCGCGCAACCACGCGCAGATCAACGCCGACGTCGGCGACGACAACGAGGAAACGCGGAGGATCTCGGCGTTCATCGATGCGCGGCTGGCGCGTTGAAATCGCGCGCCGGTCCACGCCATCCGCGTCGATCCGACCGGTGCGCTTGAGGGACTCGTCGCGAGGCCATTTGTGATGCACAATCCGCGTCGCGCTCGCGACGCGGCGCCCTGCCCCGGCAGGCCTTCTCCATTCCAGCCGTGGCGACCCGCCGCGGCCCGGCATCACCGGCAGTTCCCATGAAGCATCCGCAGCAACGTTCCGGGCAAGACTCCACACAGGTCATTCGGCACGACATGCCGCACGCAGGCAGGCGCGGCGGCAGGCGCGCAACAGCCGCCGCGCTGTTGCTGGCCGCCACGCTGGGGCTGCCCATGCTGGCCGCGCACGCCGCCGACGGGGTCGCCGAAGGCGCCGGGTCCTCCACGGCGGAAGCCTCCGGCGTAGCCCCGCAAGCGGCCGAGGGCCTGCGCAGCCGCAGCCTGACGCTGACGCTGATGAACAGCAAGGGCGGCGCACCCGCGCCCAATACGGCCTATCGGCTGTTCGTGACCGGCAAGGACGACGCCATCCTGGACACCCCCAGCGGCGACGGCATCCTGCACGGCGTCACGGACGCGCAGGGCCGCACGGCGCCGGCGCGCACCACGCTGCCCCATGCCGAGGAAGACTTCACCCTGATCCGCCGCATCGGCGACGGGCCGTGGGGCCACTTCTTCCAGCTTCAGTCCAGCGGCGACAAGGCGCCGTTGCCGGCGTGGCCCTACATCATGACCATGCACCAGCGCTGGGGCGAACAATGGGTGGACCTGGGCTATACCAACCGCCAGGGCGCGACGGCCTACTTCAGCCACCACGTGCCGGCGGGCTCGCTCTCGCTGTCCATCGACTCGCCGCTTACGTATGACCGGCCCTGCTTTGACGAGCTGGACGCCATCAACCGCAAATTCGCGCAGGACGATGCGCAGGGCGCCCGCGAGCTCATCGCCGCCATGCGTTGCGCCGACACCCCCCAGCAACGGCTGGACCTGGCCCGTATGCTGCTGTCGGCGGGCCAGCCCGAACTGGCCCGCCACTGGCTGATGCAGGCGCGGCAACGCCCCTTTCCGGACTGGATGAAGCCCATCGACACGTCCTTGCTGGGCGAGCGCCTCATGGTGGAACGGCTGCTGGGCATGCCGGACCTGGTCCTGGCGGACGCCCAGGCCATGCAGGCGCGGCAGTGGAAACGCAGCCGCGCCCGGACGCGCGACGGACAGGATTGGGCCAACAGCACGGCCTACTATCTTGCGGACTTCCCGGACTACCTTGCGCAGGCCGAGGACCAGGCCCGGGAATCCATCAAGCGCTTTGGCGCCAGGCCCTACAACCGGGGCACGCTGGGCTGGATCCTGGCGCTGCGGGGCCAGACCGACGAAGGCCTGCGCCTGATGCGCGACGCCTACCGCGACGTGCCGCGCGACCAGGAAATGGTGGCCGACTACGGACTGGCCCTGTGGCGCGACGGGCAGCGGGAACAGGCGGTGCAGCTGTGGGACGAAGCGCAGCGGACGTGCGTGTGGGGCCTGCGCCTCTACACCGCGATGCAGGAAGCCGCTTATCCGCATCCCTATTTTCAGCCGTCCGGTTCGAGCGCGGTGAAGGCGTACCGGGACCGCTGCGATGGGCCGCGGACCAAGGCGAAGAGCCGGACAAACGGGCAGGCATGAAAAAGCCGGCTGCACCCGCAGCCGGCCTGGGAACCGCGGACGGCCTCAGCCGCCCGGAGCTTATTTCTCGTCCTTCATCTTGACGTCGCTGGCCGCGTCGGCCTTCAGGCCGCTGGTGTTGATCTTGCCCGGCGGCGGCGCATCGATCTCATCCAGGTTTGCCGCAGCGGCCGGAGCGGTCACATCGTCCAGGTTCACGGCGTCCGCCACGGGCGCCGCGGGCTTGGCGGGGGCCGGCTTGGGCGCCGCCTTGGGCCGCGGCTTGGCCGGCACGCGCGGCTTCGCGACCTCAAGCGGACGGGTGTAGAGATTGCCGTCCTGGTAGACCAGCATGTAGGGCTTGCCGACGGCGGGCTTTACCGTCTGACGGGCGGTCCATTGCCCGTTGGCCACGTTGAACGACAAGGGACCTTCGCAACTGCGATAACCGTTCCCCCACTTCGACGACTGCGTGCCCGACACGCGATACACATGGTAGACGTGGCCGCAGCCGGCCTCCGGCACGTCCAGGGTGATCAGCGTCGCGCCAGGAACCTCGGCAACGTTGGCCACCATCATCGAGCTGCCCGCGACGTCGAGTTCCATGACCTTCTTCTGGCCATAGAGCTTGATGTCATAGGAATCGTTGTAATAGCGGCGCAGCGCCGCACGTTCGCCGTTGACCGTGAAGACCTGCTGCTCCTTGGCCAGGACTTCGCCGAAGTCGAGCCCCATCTTGCCGGAGCCGGTGCTGACGCAACCCGACAGCGCCGCCACGACGGAAACCAGGACTATTGCGCCAACCGGACGGCTAGTGCCAGGCCTGCTTGCCAACTTTGCCAAAACCCCACCAATGACCGCCGCCTTCATTCAATAACCCCTTGATAAAAAAACAGAATTTTCACGTCTCGCGAATTTCTGACAAACGTATCATTTATATCTAAATGATACGCACTGTTATACTGTAAACCAAAGCGTACAGGGCGAGGCTCGAAGGATGAAGAAGGTTTGCGTGGCCGCGGCGATCGCCGCCAGCGTTGGCAGCATGCCGGCGCACGCCGAGGCGTACCGCCTGGCATATTCCAAAGCGGAAAACATCGAGATTTTCATTGACCACGCCAATGGCGCTGCCTGGTGCGGTCCACAGTTGACTCTGCGCGCCGTCTACGGCGGGGCGCCAGATGGCGAGGCCCTGGGCCGGCTGCTGCCCAAGATCGGCGTGCTGCTCAACAAGCAATGCCCGCAGGCGGCCGACCTGCGCTGGACCAGCGTCAGCAGCGCGGGGGCCCGCGTCGCCGAGGGCACCAGCGCCAAGGCGTCCGGCTGGACGATGCAGATGGCCGCAGCGCCGGCTGCCGCAGCACCGGCGGCCCCTGCTCCTGCCGTGGTCGCGGCGGCTTCCGCGCCCGTCGCCACGCCAACCGCGCCGCAACCGCCCGTTGCCCCGGCCCCGGCCGCAGCCCCCGCGCCTGGCCCGGTCGCGGTTGAAACGCCGCCGGCAGCCGCCCAGACGTCGGCGCCGATCTCGGCCACGCCAGCCGAAACGGTCCCGCCGGCCGCACCTGCGCCCGATATCGCCGCCCCGGTTGCCCCAGCGATGGCGGCCGTCCCCGCCGCGCCTGAGCCGGCCCCGTCTCCTGCCGCCGTTCCGGCCGCGCCCATTGCCGATGCCCAGCCCACGGCGCCGGCTCCCGCCGCGCCCGCGCAGGCCGCGTTCGCGGTCAACGGCTGGACGCCCCCGCAGGCAGCCGCCGCGATGGCGGGCAGCAAGCAGCTCAGGGTCATGCAGGACCAGAACGGCTGCAAAGTGATTTCGACGTTCCAGCTGGGCGACGGCGCCCAGTACATCACGCTGAAATCCGATGGTTTGAATTGCGGCCCCGACGGCTACGCGACCGGCAAGGGCCGCTTGCAGCTGGAACGCTCGGACGGCGCCCGCATCGCACAGACGAACGACGTCTGGCTGGTGTCGGGCATCCCCTTCGCGTCCCCCGTGGCCGCCGCCCGCCTCGCGCATGTCGGCGAAAACGGCACGCTGTGGTTCCACATGGACAGCGATCCGGCCAGCCGCTCGCACTATCTGCTGCGCGCGGAGCGCACGTCGTACAACAACGCGCTGCAGGCCTGGCGCTATAACCGGATCGACGTGGTCACCGAAAGCGCGGACGTGTTCCGCAACGCCACCGACATCAGGGTAGCCGTGGACGCCGCCTTGCGCGTGCTGGAACGCACGTCGGTCCCCGACGCCGCCAACGCGCACATCGTGTTCTCGGACAACTTCGAGCAGGGCGCCATCGGCGGACAGACCGAACATCTGCTCTACGCCATCGACGCCAACCGCGCCACCGACTGGCGCACCGGCAAGCCCAAGAGCGAATGGCGCTACAACCTGCAGTACGCGCAGAACTACCTGTTCAAGCGCGATGAGATCCTGGCTCGCCAGAAGCGCGAAGCCCAGATGCGCCTGGCCAACAAGGAACGCGACAACCTGCGCCAGTACCAGAACCTGGTCGAGCAGGCCAAGAGCGATCCCAACGGCATCCTGGGCCGCATGCTGCGCGACGTTCGCTACGAGCCGCTGGGCGGCGGCAGCTACGGCGGCCTGATGGCCGGCCGCAAGGCCACGGTGCGCATGGTCGTCCACGTGGACGACCACAAGGACAACGACGCCATCGCCGACTGGCCCTACGAAATGCGCCTGCCCGGCCAGAAGTCGCTGAAGGAAGGCTGGTACCTGGTCCCCGGCGACATCACGCTGGACGCCAAGCGCGTGGACGGCCGCGGCCTGCCCCTGACCCTGTTGACGTTGGGTCCGGCCGCTCCCCACGCCTGCAAGAAGGAAGGCTGCGCCGACCTGAACGATCCGCTGGTGGGCGCGCGCATGATGCTCGGCCTGCCCGACTGGACGCCCGAGCAGGCCCAGGCCGTGATCGACCAAGCCACCCAACCCTGATAGCCGGACGAGCAACGCAATGATCAAACAAAAGAAAGCCCTGATCGCGGGCGGCGTCGTGGCGGCGCTGGCCTGCGCCTGGTGGGGCCTGGGCGCCTACGCGTCCGGCAAGGCCGAGGACGAGCTGCTGGCGCTCCTGGACAAGACCGGCCAGCGCGACATGGTGCACTGGAAGAGCCTGTCGGCGTCGCCGTTCGGCTCCGCCAAACTGAAGGAAGTCACGATCGGCTCGGCCGCATCGCCCGTCGCCAGCATCGAGACCGTCAGGATCAGCGGCCTGCGCAACACGCGCGACCGCCAGAGCGGCGACGTGACGATCGAAGGCGCCGCGCTGCCCAACGGCAACAGCGTGCTGAGCCAGACGGACCTGATCCGCCAGGCGGGCAAATCCGACCTTCCCCCGGCCAACCTGCGCGTTCGCTGGGACTACCAGCGAGACGACGACAACGCGTCGATCCATCTCAACCTGGAGCAGCCCGAGGCGCTGAACGCCGAGCTCACGCTGGGCCTGGAGCGCGTCAACGGCGCCGCCGCCCTGGCCGAGAACGGCGCCGCGCTGGGCGCGCTGGGCATGATGGGAATCATGGGCATGGGCCGCATGGACCGCAGCCTGGCGCCCCTGGCGGAAGTGCGCATCACGGAAGGCAGCCTGTCGCTCAAGGACGACGGCTACGTCAAGCGCAGCATTGAACTCTACAAGCGTTACAACATCGCCGCCGTTCCGGGCGAAGGCAACCCGGACAAGCAGCGCGGCAAGCTGTTCGACAAGTTCATCGACGACGCCCGCAAGCAGTGCATCCAGCGCAAGTCGATGGCCGGCTTCAAGGACAACGAAGACGCCTGCAAGGCCGCGGCCAATTTCGCGGGCGGTGAAGACCGCGAGATCACGCTGACCCTGAATCCGCGCAATGGCGTGTCCGTGGCCGAAATACTGTCGGGCGCCGGCCGGGATTACAGCAAGGTCCTGGCGCTGTTTTCGCCCACACTGAAGAACTGAGCGCAACGCGCCGGAACGAACTGGGCGGCATACCGCGGGGGCTGCC
>NZ_JBDJLJ010000011.1:0-156215 GCF_039673305.1 Achromobacter spanius | reverse complement strand
GCGGCTCACTCCCACACACAATCCGTCCCGTCCCGTGTCACGGGCGCTTTTTGCGGGCCCGCGGCCGCAGCCGGCCAAGCCGGCGACGCCCCGCTCCCCTGGGCGGCGGGCTCATGGACGCCCCGAATCGCAACTGCGGAAGTGCTACAGATGCCAAACCTAGGACCGAAGCGGCCGCAAGCCGCCGGATCGAGACTGAACCTGATGGCGGCCTGCGCCGTACTGGCCCCGGCGCTGGCGCTGGCCGGACCGGCGGACGGCTACGACGCGCTGATCGAACGCGCCCGCGCCGGCGACTACGAACCCGCCCTGGCAATGCTGCGCCAGCAAGGTCCGGCGGCCGGCGAACGGTCCGTCCATGATCACATCCTCATCGCCGGCTGGGCCGGCAGGCCCGCCGAAGCCATCGCGGCCTACGAGACCCTGCCGGCGGACGCCCCCCTGCCTGCGTCCGTCCAGCTGGCCGTGGCCCGGGCCTACCGCGACGCGCACCGCTGGCCCGAGGCGCTGGAGCGCTACCGCAGCGGCCTGCACCGCCACCCGGCCCAATCCGCCTTCGCGGCCGGAGAAGTCATGACGCTGGCCGACGCGGGACAATTCGCCGCCGCCAGGCAGGCTGGTGAACGCTGGGTGAAACGCAGCCCCCGCGACGCCGACGCCCGCCTTGCGCTCAGCTACGTGTACGCGCGCCAGGGCCTGCCCTTCGAAGCGCTGCACCAGGCGGACCAGGCGCTGGCCAGCGCCCCCGGCACGCCCTACGTGCTGCGCGAGTACGTGCTTGCGCTGCAGGGCGCGCGGATGGCCGACGTCGCGCTGGAACTGGCGCGCCGCCACCCCGATCTGTTCGACGCCCGCCAGATGCGCGCCCTGGAGGCCGACGCCCTGGCCCAGCAGGCGCGGCTGGCGGGCATGCCGGCGCGCAGCGAGGCCGAACGCTACGCCATCGCCGACCGGGCGCTGGCCGGGTACGACACCGCGATCGCCGCCTGGAGCCAGTTGGGCGCCGAGGCCCGCGACGACGTGCTGCGCGCCCGCATCGACCGCCTGCACGCCCTGCACGCCCGCGTGCGCATGCAGGAGCTGACGCAAGCCTACGAGGCGCTGCTGGCGGAGGGCGTCCAGGTGCCCCGCTACGCGCTGAACGACGTGGCCTCCGCCTACCTGTACGTGCGACAGCCCGAGCGCGCCCGCGACATCTACCGGCAGGTGGCCGCCGACGACGCGTTGCGCGGCGACGATCCCGAACAGCGCCTGGCGACGCAGACCGGCCTGTACTACGCGCTCGCCGAAGGCGAACAGTACGCGGAGACCGGCGCCGTCACGGACGCGGTCGAGTCGGGCAATGCCCCCTGGCTTTACTACAAGGGCCAGGCCACGCGCATGCCCAACGACCTGAACCTGGAAAGCAGCCAGACGCTGGCCGCCGCCCGGCTCCAGGCCGACGACACCGTCGCCGCCCAAGAGCGCCTGGAACACATGGTCCAGAAGGCGCCCAACAACTCCGGACTGCGCGCCGATCTGGCCACCGTGTATCGCGCCCGGTCGCAGCCCCGCGCCGCCGAGATCGAACTGAAAATGGCCGAGACCCTGGCGCCCCGCGGCCTGGCCGTCGAGAACGGCCAGGGCTTCACCGCGCTGGACCTGCAGGAATGGCGGCAGGCAGAGGCGCTGTCCGCGGACACGCTGGCCCGCTCCCCCGAGAACCTGACCAGCCGCCGGCTGGCCCGCGAATGGGAAGTCCACCAGAAAGCCGAACTGGTGATCAGCGGCTACCGCGGCCTGGCCAACGACAGCCCGGTCACCGGCAACGGCGACTTCGGCATCGATGCCGTGCTGTATTCGTCGCCCATCGATTACAACTGGCGCGTCTTCGGCGGCGGCGGCTATGCGGCCGGCGATTTCGAGGAAGGCCGCGGCAACTACCGCTGGCTGCGCACCGGCGTGCAATGGCGCGGCCGCGACCTGACCGTGGAAGGCGAAGTCTCCACCAACGACTACGGCCATGGCGTCAAGCCGGGCGTGCGGCTGTCGGCCGCCTACGACCTGGACGACCACTGGCAGGTGGGCGGCTCGGCGGCCATCCTGTCGCGCGACACGCCGCTGCGCGCGCTGACCAACGACATTTCGTCCAACGCCCTGTCGGTCTACGTGCGCTGGCGCGCCAATGAGCGGCGCGAATGGACACTGTCGGCCGCCCCCTCCCATTTCAGCGACGGCAACAGCCGCTGGGAACTGGGCCTCACCGGACGCGAGCGCGTCTACACCGCGCCGCACCTGAAGGCCGACCTGGAGCTGGGCCTGTCGACCCAGCGCAATACGCGGGACGACGCGCCCTATTTCAACCCCAGCGCGGACTTCATGGCCCTGCCCGGCGTACGCGTGACGCACACGCTCTACCGCCGCTACGAAACCGCCTGGGAACAGATCGGCACGCTGGGCGCGGGCGCCTACAGCCAGCAAGGCTATGGCACGGGCGGCGTCATCGCCCTGGGCTACGGCCAGCGCTACCGCGCCAACGACGTCCTGGACATGGGCGCGATGGTCACCGGCACCAGCCGGCCCTACGACGGCGACCGCGAGCGCGAACTGCGCATCGTGTTCGACCTTGCCTACCGCTTCTGACCCCGGCCCCGGAACCGACATGATGCTCAAACTCCCCGTGCGGCTGGCCTTGGCCGGCCTGCTGCTCCTCCTCTTCCTGCTCCTGACCGCCTGCGCCAAGGACATCCCCGTCTACACGCCGCCCGCCGAGCGCCCCGTCGCGGCGGCCGAAAAGCCCTGGATCAAGGGCCAATTCCTGGCGCTGGCCTATCACGACGTCGAGGATGACGATCCCGATCAGGCCTTTCTCAGCGTGCGCACCGACAAGCTGGCCGAACAGCTCGCCTGGCTGCGCGCCAACGGCTACCAGGCCGTGTCGGTCGACCAGATCCTGGCCGCGCGCCAGGGCGGAAAGCCGCTGCCGGACCGCGCCGTGCTGCTGTCGTTCGACGACGGCTACCGCAGCTTCCACACCCGGGTGCTGCCCATCCTGAAGGCCTATGGCTGGCCGGCCTTGCTGGCCCCCGTGGGCGCCTGGATGGACACGCCGGCCAACCAGCCCGTGGATTTCGGTGGCAGCCCCGAAGCGCGCGACCGCTTCCTGAACTGGGACGAGATCCGCGAGATCTCCCACTCCGGCCTGGTGGAGATCGCGGCGCACACCGACGCCTCGCATTACGGCGCGCTGGCCAATCCCCAGGGCAACACCGAACCCGCGGCCGCCATCCGCGCCTACGACGCGCGGACGCGCCAGTACGAAACCGAGGCGCAGTTCGACGCCCGCATGGGCCGCGACGTCGCCGCCATCACGGAAAAGATCCGCGCCGCCACCGGCAAGAAGCCGCGCGTGTGGGTCTGGCCCTATGGCGCCGAGGGCGGGTCCACGCTGCGCATCACCGCCGAAAACGGCTATCAGCTTGCGCTGACGCTGGAAGACGGCCCCGGCCGCCTGGGCCGCCTGATGTCGACGCCGCGCCTGCTGCTGGCCAGCGATCCGGCGCTCAAGTCCTTCGCCAACAGCGTGGTCGGCATGGAGGCCGAGCCCTTCATGCGCGTGGCCCACATCGACCTGGACTACGTGTACGACCCGGACCCCGAGCAGACCGACCGCAACCTGGGCTTGCTGGTGCAGCGCATCCTGGACATGCAGATCAACACGGTCTTCCTGCAAGCCTACGCCGACCCGGAGGGCGACGGCCTGGTGAAGTCGGTGTACTTCCCCAACCGCTGGCTGCCGATGCGCGCCGACCTCTTCAACCGCGCCGCCTGGCAGCTCCACAACCGCGCCAACGTGATGGTGTACGCCTGGATGCCCGTGCTGGCCTTCGATCTGGACCCGTCCCTGCCGCGCGTCGCGCGCTGGGATCCGGATACCGGACAGGCGGCCCCCGACCCGGACCAGTACCGCCGCCTGTCGCCCTTCGACGCCACGGCGCGTGCGCGCATCGGCGACCTGTATGAAGACCTGGCCCGCTACGCGATCTTCGACGGCATCCTGTTCCACGACGACGCGCTGCTGTCGGACTTCGAAGACGCCAGCCCCGGCGCGCTGGCCGCCTACCGCGCGGCGGGACTGCCGGGCAACATCGCCGAACTGCGGGCGGATCCGGACACGATGCAGCGCTGGACCCGCTACAAGAGCCGCTACCTGGTGGACTTCACCGCCGCGCTGACCGAACGCGTGCGCGCCGTGCGCGGTCCCCAGATCAAGACGGCCCGCAACATCTACGCCCAACCGATCCTGAATCCCGACAGCGAGGCCTGGTTCGCGCAGAACCTGGACGACTTCCTGGGCGCCTATGACTGGACCGCGCCCATGGCCATGCCGCTGATGGAGAACGTGCCCAAGGGCAAGGAAAACGCGTGGCTGGATTCGATGGTCGACACCGTCGCCCGCCGCCCCGGCGCCCTGGCCCGCACCGTATTCGAACTGCAGAGCCGCGACTGGCGCACCGGCCCGGGCCAGCCCGACGCCACGCCCGTCGACACCGAGGTCCTGGCCGGCTGGATGCGGCGCCTGCAACTGCGCGGCGCCCGCAGCTTCGGCTACTACCCCGACGACTTCTCGCAAGACCAGCCCCGGCTGCAAGGCATCCGGCCCGCCATCTCCGAAGCGTGGTACCCCCTCCAATGACTGATCGACTGATTGCCCTGCTGATCCTCTGCGCGGTGCTCGGCGCGCCGTTCGGCTTCACCCTGATGCTGACCGGCGAAGCGCTCCTGGGCTTCGTGTTCTTCTACCCCCTGTTCATGTCCGGCATGTGGATGGCGGGCGGCATCTATTTCTGGTGGCACTGGGAACGGCGCTGGCCCTGGGGCGCCGACCGGCAGGCGCCGGCCCTGGCCGGCTCGCCGCTGGTGTCCATCCTGGTGCCCTGCTTCAACGAGGCGGACAACGGCGAGGAAACCCTGCTGGCCGCGCTGGGCCAGAACTATCCGCACATCGAAGTCATCGCCATCAACGACGGATCGACCGACGGCACCGGCCCGATGCTGGACCGGCTGGCGGGCGAGCACCCGCGCCTGCGCGTCGTGCACCTGGCCCAGAACCAGGGCAAGGCCATGGCGCTGCGCATGGGCGCCCTGGCTGCCCGCAGCGAATACCTGGTCTGCATCGACGGCGATGCGATGCTCGATCCCGATGCTGCCGCCTACCTGGTGGCGCCGCTGATCGACAACCCGCGCGTGGGCGCCGTCACCGGCAATCCGCGCATCCGCACCCGCTCCACCCTGATCGGGCGCATCCAGGTGGGCGAGTTTTCGTCGATCATCGGCCTCATCAAGCGCACCCAGCGCGTGTACGGCCAGGTCTTCACGGTATCGGGCGTGGTCGCCGCGTTCCGCCGCGCGGCGCTGGACCGCGCGGGCTACTGGAGCCTGGACATGATCACCGAAGACATCGACATCAGCTGGAAACTGCAGCGCGACCACTGGTCCATCTTCTACGAGCCGCGCGGCCTGTGCTGGATCCTGATGCCCGAAACCCTGCGGGGCCTGTGGAAGCAGCGGCTGCGCTGGGCCCAGGGCGGCGCCGAAGTGTTCCTGAAGAACCTGCGTTCGATCTGGGTCTGGCGCCATCGCCGCCTGTGGCCGCTGATGGCGGAATTCTGCCTGTCCACCGCCTGGGCCTTTGCCTTCGGCGTATCGGTGCTGCTCTGGCTCATCAGCCAGGTCGCGACGCTGCCCAACAACATGCAGATCGCCAGCCTGATGCCGCCCGCCTTCACCGGCATGATGCTGGCCGTGGTGTGCCTGCTGCAATTCGCCATCAGCATCCTGATCGACCGCCGCTATGAGCCGGGCCTGGCCCGCTCGCTGTACTGGGTCATCTGGTATCCGCTGGCCTACTGGATGGTGAGCCTGTTCACCACGCTGGTCAGTTTCCCCAAAGTCATGCTGCGCAAGCAGGCCGAGCGCGCGCGCTGGACCAGCCCCGACCGCGGCATCAAATCTCCGGACGCATCATGATCATCACCACGCAACGCTCGCGCGCGGGCTACCTGTTTGACCTTGCGCTCACCGCCATCGGCTGGTTCGCCTTCGTCTATCTGTTCGGCGCCGGCATCGTGGCGATCCTGCGCGGGGCCGCGGGCGGCCCCGACGCGCCGCTCCTGCCGGTCTTCCTGCCCACGGTGCACACCCTGTGGAGCTACGTGCTGCTGGCGGCGGCCAACGCCGCGGCGCTGGTGGCCTGGGCCGTCTACAACCACCGCCGCTTCGGCGGCAAGGACCGCCGCAAGCCGATCCGGCCGCTGCCCGACCAGCGCCTGGCCAAGAGCTTTGCCGTCAGCGCCGAGCAGCTGGCGCAGCTGCGGGCCGCGCGCATCGCCATCATCCACCACGGCGGCGCGGGAGACATCGACGGCATCGAACACCGCCTCCCCCGTTTGCAGTCACTGCGCGCGGGCTAGACCCTGCCCACCCTGGGCAGCAGGATGGCCACCACGCCCAGCAGCGGCAGATAGGCGCAGACCTGGTAGACGTAGCCGATGCTGGTGGCGTCGGCCAGCCTGCCCAGCGCCGCCGCGCCCAGGCCGCCCATCCCGAAGGCGAACCCGAAGAACAGCCCCGCGATCATGCCCACCTTGCCCGGCACGAGCTCCTGCGCATAGACCACGATGGCCGAAAATGCCGACGCCAGGACCATGCCGATGATCACCACCAGCACGCCGGTCCAGAACAGGTTGGCGTGCGGCAGCAGCAGCGTGAATGGCGCCACGCCCAGGATCGACACCCAGATCACGATCTTGCGGCCGATCCGGTCGCCGACCGGTCCGCCCACCACCGTGCCCACCGCCACGGCGGCCAGGAACAGGAACAGATAGAGCTGCGCCTCGCGCACCGACAGCGCGAACTTGTCGATCAGGTAGAAGGTGAAATAGCTGTTCAGGCTGGCCAGGTAGAAGTACTTGGAAAACACCAGCACCCCCAGCACGCCCAGGGCGCCCAGGACCTGGTTGCGCGACAGCCCGTTGCCCGCGGCCTCGCGCCGCACGCGCGGCTTGAGCAGGACGCGGTTGGCGCTGTACCAGCGCCCGATCCACACCAGCACCACGATGCCGAACATCGCCGCCAGCGAGAACCAGGCGACGCTGCCCTGTCCGTGCGGAATGATGAACAACGCCGCCAGCAGCGGCCCCAGCGCCGAGCCCACGTTGCCGCCCACCTGGAACAGCGACTGCGCCAGCCCGTGCCGCCCGCCCGAGGCCATGCGCGCCACGCGCGAGGATTCGGGGTGGAACACCGACGACCCCGTGCCCACCAGGACGGCCGCCACGAGCAGCCAGCCGAACGACGGCGCGATCGACAGCAGCAGCAGGCCCACGAGCGTGAATCCCATGCCCACGGGCAGCGAATACGGCTTGGGATGGCGGTCGGTGTAGAGGCCGATGAAGGGCTGCAGCAGCGACGCGGCCAGCTGGTAGACCAGCGTGATCAGCCCGATCTGCGTGAACGTCAGGCTGAACGAGTCCTTCAGCATGGGGTAGATGGCCAACAGGATCGACTGGATCATGTCGTTCATCAGGTGCGCCACGCTGATCGCGCCCAGCACCTTGAAGGCGGTGGAAGGATCGGACGACGCCGCGGGAGCCGCGGCGGGGGATGCGGGCGCGCCGGGGATGCCGGCGGCGGGATTCTGGGCGGAATTCATGGGTCGCACACGAAGAGAATGGGCCTGCCGGCCTGAAGCCGGAACCAGGAGACAGTGTAGGAATCCGCCGCCGGAGCCATCTGCCAATTTTCGTCGGGAAAGTGACAAAATAGGCCGACTCGGCTTTCATGCGCCGGTTCATCCTTTCGTCGGAAGTGACACCCATGCCCGTCCGCCCCGCCCCCGTGCGCGACCCGTCCCGCAGCATCGACGCCCAGGACTACCAGCACCGCCCCCGCGTGGTCACCGCCATGGCCAAGGATTTTGCCGCCGGCGCGCAGACCGGCGCCCACTCCCACCCCCGCGCCCAGCTCATCTACGCGGTCGAAGGCGTGATGCGCGTCACCACGCCCAGCGGGTTCTGGGCGCTGCCGCCGCTGCGCGCGCTGTGGGTGCCCGCGGGCGTGCCGCACGGCGTGGACATGGTGGGCGCCGTGTCCATGCGCTCGCTCTACATCCAGGCCGACGCGGCCCAGGGCTACTGGCCGCAATGCCAGGTGATCGAGGTCAGCGGGCTGCTGCGCGAACTGATCCTGGCCCTGACCGCCGAACCCATCGACTATCCCCTGGGCGGGCGGGTCGAACAGATCGCCGCCCTGATCCTGGCCGAGCTGTCCGCCGCCCGGATCGTGCCCATCCAGATCCCCTGGCCGCGCGACCGCCGCCTGCAGACCATCTGCGCGGCGATCCTGGACCAGCCCGGCCTGCAGCGCGGCATTGAAGACTGGGGCAGCGAAGTCGGCGCCAGCGCGCGCACGCTCATCCGCCTGTTCCAGTCCGAGCTGGGACTCAATTACCGGCAGTGGGTGCAGCAGGTGCGGCTGGCCGACGCCGTCTGCAGGCTGTCCCTGGGCGTGCCCGTGGCGCGGATCGCGTCCGACCTGGGCTATCGCAGCGCCAGCGCGTTCTCGGCCATGTTCCACCGCGCGCTGGGCGCCCCGCCCCAACGCTATCTTCAATCCGTCCCAGATTTCGCTCCCCCGCTGAACGCAAGCTGAAAACCCGGCTTTTCCCTGCAACGGGCCTTGCCGTTTGTGACGGCGCACAATACAGTTCAGGCTTCGCATCGGACGCACGCGCCCGCTGGCGGCGCCCAAGCGCCGCATCCGCGCCCCCCAGAGGCCGTCCCCCTTATTTCACTCGTAGATCGCCTCTTTCCGCCTTCCGCAGATTTGGTTACGGAAACCATATTGCGTGATGGGCGGTCTATAGCGTTCTGCCCTAGAATCGCCTGCAATGAGCACCCCCCAGCAATCCTCCGCCACCCCGGGCGGCAAATCGGGCCTTCCCTGGAAACGTCTCCTGGTCAAAGCGGGTATCGCCGCGGCCGGCGCAGCCGTGTGCGGCGCCGTCCTGCTCGGCCTGGCGCTGGCCCTGGCCTGGCCCAGCCTGCCCGACCTGCACGCCATGACCGACTACCGGCCGCGGGTGCCGCTGCGCATCTACACGGCGGACAAGGTGCTGATCGGCGAATACGGCGAAGAACACCGCAACGTGCTGCGCTTCGATGAAATCCCGCCGGTGATGCGCCAGGCGGTGCTGGCGGCCGAAGACGACCGCTTCTACAGCCACGGCGGCGTCGACTGGATGGGCGTGGCGCGCGCGGTGCTGACCAACATCGTCAAGGGCTCCAAGACGCAGGGCGGCAGCACGATCACCATGCAGGTCGCGCGCAACTTCTACCTGTCGTCGGAAAAGACCTACTCGCGCAAGTTCTACGAACTGCTGCTCACGTTCAAGATCGAATCCGAGCTCACCAAGGACCAGATCCTCGAGCTCTACATGAACCAGATCTACCTGGGCCACCGCGCCTACGGCTTCGCGGCCGCCTCGCGCACGTATTTCGGCAAGCCGCTGTCGGAAGTCACCCCGGCCGAGGCCGCCATGCTGGCGGGCATCCCCAAGGCCCCGTCGCGCTTCAACCCCATCACCAATTTCCCGCGGGCGGAAATCCGCCAGCACTACGTGCTGGGCCGCATGAAGACGCTGGGCTACCTGACGCCCGAACAGGCGGACGAAGCCCTGAAGGAACGCCTGACGGTCCGCGGCTCCGACGGCGCCAGCGCGCGCGGCTTCGCGGTGCACGGCGACTATCCGGCCGAGCTGGCCCGCCAGCTGATGTACGGCGTGTTCCAGGAAGACACCTATTCCAAGGGCATCGACGTCTACACCACGATCGACTCCAAGGCACAGGAAGCCGCCTACCGCGCGGTGCGCGACGGCGTCCTGGACTACACGCGCCGCGCGGTCTACCCGGGGCCGGAAGACCAGGTCGACCTGCCCGACGGCATTGAAAAGGACGCGCAGGCCCTGGACGAAATCCTGGACGGCGTGCAGGAAAAGACGCCCGACAGCGAAGACCTGCTTGCCGCGGTGGGGCTGGCCGCCAGCCCCACCGAAGTCACGGTGGCGCGCAGCGCCCGCGACGTCATCACCATTTCCGACAAGAAGGCGCTGGCCGTCGTCGCCCGGGCGCTCAACCCGAAGGCCGCCGACGGCAAACGCCTGCGCCGCGGCTCGGTGGTCTATATCCACAAGACTGGCGACAACTGGGAAATCATCAACATGCCCGCGCTGCAGGCGGCGCTGGTGTCGATGGCCCCGCAGGACGGCGCCATCCGCGCCATGATCGGCGGCTTCGACTACAACCGCGGCACCTTCAACCGGGTCACGCAGGCCTGGCGCCAGCCGGGTTCGAACATCAAGCCCTTCGTCTATGCGGCGGCGCTGGAACGCGGCCTGACCCCCGCCACGCAGATCTCGGACCAGCCCTTCATGCTGAGCGCGGAGCAGACCGGCTCCAAGGCCTGGCAGCCCAAGAACGACGGCAACCAGTACGAACCCATGCTGACCCTGCGCCAGGGCCTGTACCGGTCCAAGAACATGGTGTCGATCCGCATCCTGCAGGCCATCAGCCCGCAGTACGCCCAGGACTACCTCACCCGCTTCGGCTTCGACAAGTCGCGCTGGCCGGCCGTGCTGCCGCTGGCGCTGGGCGCCGGCGGGGCCACGCCGCTGCAGGTCGTCAACGGCTACAGCGTGTTCGCCAACGGCGGCTACCGCGTCACGCCCTACCTGGTCGACCACGTCACCGACCGCTCCGGCAAGGTGCTGATGCAGGCCCAGCCCGTCGTGGCCGGCGACGCCGCCGCGCGCGCCATCGACCCGCGCACCGCCTGGGTCATGGACGACATCCTGCGCGGCGTCACGGTCAACGGCACCGCCGCCCGCGCGCACCAGGTGCTCAAGCGCAACGACATCGGCGGCAAGACCGGCACCACCAACGACGCCGTCGACGTGTGGTTCTCGGGCTTTTCGGGCAACCTGGCCACCACCGTCTGGATGGGCTTCGACCAGCCCAAGTCGCTGGGCACCAACGAATTCGGCAGCGGCCTTGCGCTCAGCACCTGGCTGGACTACATGCAGCCGGTCCTGAAGGGCGTGCCCGAATCCAAGCCCGCGCCTCGCCCGGACGGCCTGCTGGTCGACAACGGCGAGTACTACTTCTCCGAATTCCCGCCAGGCCAGGCGGTGGCTTCGCTGGACCTGTCCTCCGGCGACGCGCTGACCGACTTCCTGAACAACAACCGCTCCACCGATGGCGTGGACACCTCGGTGAAGCCGCTGACGCCCGGCGGCGCTGCGGCCCCGACCGACAGCCCGGTTCAGCCGCCCCTGATGCCGATCCCCGTGCCGCACGCCGACAACACGCCGGCCGGCGGCCCGCAGGCGCCGGCCGTGGCCGCGCCCGTCGCGGACCCCGATGCAGCCGGCGCGCGCGCCAGCGCCGTCAACAGCCCCGGCACGGTGACCGCCCGGCCGCTGTAAAACAGCTGCGCACAACGCAGAACGGGCGCCGCAAGGCGCCCGTTTCGCTATTCGTTCGGCCCACCTACCCGGCGGCCGCAGCCTCGGTCACGACCTGGCGCGGCCACGCCTGCAGGGATTCAAGGTCCAGGAAGGTGAAGTAGCCCGCATTCCAGCCCTCGGTATCGATGTGATAGACGTTGCCCAGCACCAGCGGCGACGCCACCGGCGTATGTCCCGCCACCACCGCCCGCACGCCCAGGATGCCGGTGCGGTCCATCTGCCGCAGGCGGTCGCGCGACCACTGGCAGGCGGCGCTGGTGCGCTTGTAGCGGTCCTGCAGGGCCGATTCCAGGCGCGGCCAGAACAGCACGGGGCAGTCGGCGTGCAGCAGCCCCACCGCGCCCGCCGAGGTTTCAACCTCGATGGCGATGGGCAGCTTCGTGAAGGCTTCGGCAAAGACCTGCTGGCGCTCGACGGGCAGGTCCAGGAACCAGCCGCCGCCGTAGCCGCGCCAGTTCATCACGTCGACCTGGCCGGTGCGCACGTGGCGGATCGCGTAGTCCTCGTGGTTGCCCTGGACGGCATGGAACCAGGGCTGCGCCAGCCAGTCCAGCGCGGCCTCGCTCTCCGGGCCGCGGTCGACCAGGTCGCCGACGGAAAAGAGCCGGTCCCGCGCGGGATCGAATCCAAGCTCATCCAGGCTTTGCTGCAGGCGGGAAAAATGTCCGTGCACGTCCCCCACCGCGTAGTCGCGGCCGGATTCATTGCGCGGAACCTTCAGGAAACGCTGCTCCATGTTTGCTCAAGACTGCGAAAAGGAAAAACCGACCCTTCTTTTTAACCCGCTTGCTCCGTCCCCGTCTGTCGACGGGCTGAAAGCAGAGGCAAATAGCGTTACGAGAATCGCTCTTGTTCGTGATAATGTGGCCTCTTTCCCAGACTTGCCTTGAAGGGGCCGCGCAAGCCGCTCCCCCGCCGTCGCCATGACCGCCGCGTCCACCATCAAAACCTGGTATCTGGTCCATAAATGGACCAGCCTGGTCTGCACGATCTTCCTGCTCATCATCTGTCTTACCGGCCTGCCGCTCGTGTTCCACCACGAGATCGAGCATTGGCTGGATGACGCCAAGCCGCTGTCGGACGTGCCCGCCAACACCCCGCCGGCAAACCTGGACAAGCTGGTGGACAGCGCGCGGGCGATGTACCCCGGCGAAGTCGTCGATTACCTGTTCTTCGACCCCGACGAGCCCCAGGTGTTCGTGGGCATGGCCAAGAAGCCGGGCGACGGCCAGGTTTCCGGCCACGCCGTGCGCATGGACGCCCGCACGGGCGACGTGCTGCTCGACGGTCCGCTCTACACCGAAGACAAGTTCTCCTTCATGGGCATCATGCTGGCCCTGCACGTGGATCTGTTCGCGGGCCTGACAGGCGAGCTGTTCCTGGGCTTCATGGGCCTGCTGTTCTGCGTGGCCATCGTGTCGGGCGTCGTGCTCTACGGCCCCTTCATGAAGAAGCTGGAGTTCGGCACCGTGCGGGCGGACCGGTCGCCCCGCCTGAAATGGCTGGACCTGCACAACCTGCTGGGCATCGTGACGCTGGTGTGGGCGTTCGTGGTGGGCTTCACCGGCGTCATCAACGAACTGTCGACGCCGCTGTTCCGCCTGTGGCAATCGACCGAACTGCCGCGCATCCTGGAACCCTACAAGGGCCAGTCCGTGCCTGCCGACCTGGCCTCGGCGCAGCTGGCCGCCGACACCGCGAAAAAGGCCATGCCCGGCAACGAGGTCTCGTTCATCTCCTTCCCCGGCAATGCCTTTGGCAGCCCCCATCATTACATCGCATGGATGCGCGGCGACTCGCCCCTGACCTCCAAGCTGAACACGCCCGTGCTCGTGGACGGCAGGACCGGCGAACTCACGACGGTGGCCCGGATGCCCTGGTACCTGACGGCGCTGGAAGTCTCGCGCCCGCTGCATTTCGGCGACTACGGCGGCCTGCCGCTGAAGATCATCTGGGCCGTGCTGGACCTTGTCACCATCGTGGTCCTGGTCAGCGGACTCTATCTGTGGCTGGCGCGCCGCCGCGCCACCGAAGCGCGCATCAACGAACTCATCAGAAAGCACCAGGCCGCCGCCGCCCCGCAAAGGAATCCCGCATGAGCCACACCCAAAGCAAGCGCGGCCGGGGCTTCTTCTTCGTCTGGGGCGCGCCCATCCTGCTGGGCGCGCTGAGCGTCTTCGGGCTGCTGGCCGCCCTGCTCGGCACCGGCGCCTGGCACTGGGCGTCCTGGACCGCGCTGACCATCCTGCTCGTGGTCATCGTGCGCTACTGGGCGTTTCCGATCCAGCAATAGCCCGGGCCGTCCGGCTGGCCGCGCCCCCCGCGCCGCAGCAGCCGCCGGCCTTGCGCCCTATGCGCCGAACTTCTCCGGATCGGGCCCCAGCCGGGCCCCTTCCTTGATCCCGTCGATCGCGGCCATGTCCTCCTTGGACAGCTCGAAATCGAACACGTCGATGTTCTCGCGGATGCGGGCGGGCGTCACCGACTTCGGGATCACGACCAGGTCATTCTGCAGGTGCCAGCGCAGCGTCACCTGGGCAGGCGACTTTCCGTGCTTCTTCGCCAGGTCCAGGATGACCTTTTCCTTGGTGATGTTGCCTTGCGCCAGGGGACTCCAGGATTCGGTCGCGATGCCGTGCCTGGCATGAAAGGACCGCAGTCCGTCCTGCGTGAACCCCGGATGCAGTTCGATCTGGTTGACGGCGGGCGTCACGCCCGACGCATCGATCAGGCGTTCCAGATTGGCCTGCGTGAAGTTGGATACGCCGATCGAACGCGCGCGGCCGTCTTCCTTCATTTCGACCATGGCGCGCCAGGCGTCCAGGAACTTCTCGCTGCCCGCCACCGGCCAATGGATCAGGTACAGATCCACATAGGCCAGGCCCAGGTTTTCCAGGCTGGCGTCGATCGCCTTGTGCGCGTCGTCGTAGCCATGCCTGTCGTTCCAGAGCTTGGTCGTGATGAACAGGTCCTTGCGCGCCACGCCGGCCGAACGCAGGCCCGCGCCCACGCCCTTCTCGTTGCCGTAGATGGCCGCGGTGTCCACCGAGCGGTAACCGGCCGCCAGCGCTTCCTTCACACTGGCGGCCGCCTGGTCGTCCGGCACCTGCCAGACGCCCAGGCCCAACTGCGGGATCTTTCCTCCGTCATTCAATTTCACTGCGGGTACCTTCGCCATAAGACCCTCCGTAGCAAGCAACACGATGCTGGCGCGGCGAAAACGCGCCTGCTCGCGCAGCCAAGGGGGCAGCCGGACGACCCTTGGCTGGAAGAGAAAAAAACGGGCCCGACGCGCTGCGCCCGTGCCGCAATACCTACACTGGCCCCCGGTCAAAGATCGGTCCATCCCAGGGGTTATCCCTCAAATAGTACCGCTGGTGCCCGATAATGCCGTCCAAACGGCCTACAGCCTCCGGCGCAGGCCAGCCTCAACCACGGCATCCGACCATGAATTCTCCCGACGCGCGGCCCGGCAAGGGCGGCGGCCTTTCCGCCCTTCGCACCCTGTTCCCCTACCTCTGGCCGCCCGGCAAGACCGGCCTGAAGGCGCGGGTCGTGGCGGCGCTGCTGTGCCTGTTCGCGGCGAAGGCGGCCACGGTCTACGTGCCCCTGCTGTACAAACAGGCCATCGACGAACTGGGCAAGGGCGCGCCCGGCGCCGTGACGGTGCCGCTGGGGCTGATCCTGGCCTACGGCGCCGC
Organism: Achromobacter spanius; assembly: GCF_039673305.1. GTDB lineage: Bacteria > Pseudomonadota > Gammaproteobacteria > Burkholderiales > Burkholderiaceae_B > Achromobacter > Achromobacter spanius_F. The sequence goes on along the minus strand of NZ_JBDJLJ010000011.1, from coordinate 140,951 downwards.
GCGCGTGCTGTCGCTGCTGTTCTCGGAACTGCGCGACGCCATCTTCGCGCGCGTCGGCCAACATGCGATCCGCGCGGTCGGGCTGCAGATATTCCGCCACTTGCACTCCCTGGCCCTGCGCTTTCACCTGGCGCGCCAGACCGGCGGCCTGAACCGCGCCATCGAACGCGGCACCAAGGGCATCCAGACCCTGCTGTCGTTCCTGCTCTTCAACATCCTGCCGACCTTCTTCGAGATCGGCCTGGTCTGCATCGTGCTGTGGAAAATGTTCGACGGCTGGCTGGCGCTGGCCACCGGCGCCACCGTCACGCTCTACATCGCCTACACCCTCGTGGTCACGGAATGGCGCACCCGGTTCCGGCGCCAGATGAACGAAACCGACTCCGAGGCCAACACCAAGGCCATCGAAAGCCTGCTGAACTACGAGACCGTCAAGTACTTCGGCAACGAAGAGCACGAAGCCCGGCGCTACGACGCGTCCCTGATGCGCTACGAGCGCGCCGCCGTGCGCAGCCAGGTCAGCCTGTCGATCCTGAACATCGGCCAGGCCGCCATCATCTCGGTCGGACTGACGCTGGTGATGTGGATGGCCGCCACCGGCATCGCCGAGGGCCGCTACACGCTGGGCGACTTCGTCCTGGTGAACACCTACCTGCTGCAGCTCTACACCCCGCTCAGCTTCTTCGGCTTCATCTACCGCGAGATCAAGCAGGCCCTCATCGACATGGAACGCATGTTCGAACTGCTGGGCCAGGACCGCGAGGTGGCGGACCGCCCGGACGCGCAGCCGCTGCGGGTGGCGGGCGGCCAGGTCGAGTTCCGCGACGTGCATTTCGGCTATGACGCGCGCCGCCCCATCCTGAAGGGCGTGAGCTTCGCCATACCGGCCGGCAAGACCCTGGCCGTGGTGGGCACGTCTGGCGCCGGCAAGTCGACGATCGCCCGGCTGCTGTTCCGCTTCTATGACGCCGACGGCGGCGCGATCCTGATCGACGGACAGGACGTGCGCGACGTGACGCAAGCCAGCGTGCGGGCCGCGATCGGCGTCGTTCCCCAGGATACGGTGCTGTTCAACGACACCATCCGCTACAACATCGGCTACGGCCGCCCCGGCGCCGGCGATGCCGAGATCGAGGCCGCGGCCCGGCTGGCCCACATCCACGACCTGATCCTGACCATGCCCGACGGCTACCAGACCATGGTGGGCGAGCGCGGCCTGAAACTGTCGGGCGGAGAAAAGCAGCGCGTGGCCATCGCCCGCACCATCCTCAAGAACCCGGCCATCTTCCTGTTCGACGAGGCCACCAGCGCCCTGGACACCCACACCGAACGCGAGATCCAGGCCAACCTGCGCGAAGTCAGCCAGGGCCGCAGCACGCTGATCATCGCCCACCGCCTGTCCACCGTGGCCGACGCCGACGAGATCATCGTGCTGGCCGACGGCCGCATCGTCGAGCGCGGTCGCCATCCGGCGCTGCTGGCCCAGGGCGGCATCTACGCCGGCATGTGGGCGCGCCAGCAGGAAAGCGCCCGGGCCGCGCCGGCGGATTGACAAGCCTTGCCCCCTGTCCGAACATCCCCTCTTTGATTTGCAGGCTTCCCATGCAGGACTCTTCTTTACCCGAAGTGCGCGTCTGCGCCACGGCCGATCTCGTCAATGGGGGGCTTGGCGTGAAAGTGCCCGTGGCCGACGGCGCCGGCCAGACCACCGCCTTCTTCGTGCGCTACCAGGACCGCGTGCACGGCTACCTGAACCGCTGCGCCCACGTGGGCGTCGAACTCGACTGGGAAGGCAGCTTCTTCACCCGCGCGGGCGACCTGATCATGTGCGCGCGCCACGGCGCCACCTACCAGCCCGACACCGGGCTGTGCGTGGGCGGCCCCTGTAAGAACGGGCGCCTCACCGCCCTGGCGGTGGATGAACGCGACGGCAGCGTGTATTGGCAACCCGCGGGCAAGATCCGTCCGCTGGAAGCGGCCGGCTGAGTCCGCCGGCCCCGCGGGCCTACGCCCTGGCCGGCACCGCTTCGGCCGGTTCCCCGCGTTCCGCATAGCGGCGCGCCAGCACCGCGCACACCATCAGCTGCATCTGGTGGAAGATCATCAGCGGCAGCACCACCACGCCCATCTGCGCGGTGCCGAACAGCACCGTGGCCAGCGGAATGCCCGACGCCAGGGACTTCTTCGAGCCGCAGAACACCAGGGTGATCTCGTTCTCCTTGGACAGCCCCAGCTTGCGGCTGCCCCAGGTCGTGATCAGCAGCACCGACCCCAGCAGCAAGGCGTTCACCAGCACCATCGTGGCCAGATCGATCGCCGGAAAGGCGTGCCAGATGCCCTGCGCGACGGCTTCGCTGAACGCGGTGTAGACCGCCAGCAGGATGGAACTGCGGTCGACTTTCGACAACGTGCGGCTATTGCGTTGCGCCCAGGCGCCGATCCACGGCCGCAGCAGGCTGCCCACCGCGAACGGCAGCAGCAGCTGCAGCAGGATGCGGCCGGCATCGGCCAGGCCATGCCCGCCGCCCTGGCGATGCAGCAGCACCGCCACCAGCAGCGGCGTCAGCACCGTGCCCAGCAGGTTCGACGCGGTCGCCGCGCAGATCGCGCCCGGCACGTTGCCGCGCGCCATCGACGTGAACGCGATCGACGACTGCACCGTGGACGACAGCGTGCAGACGAACAGCACGCCCAGCCACAGCGACGGCGTCAACAGATTCGGAAACAGCGCGCGCAGGCCCAGGCCCAACGCCGGGAACAGCAGGAAGGTGCAGGCCAGGATCAGCGCGTGCAGCCGCACATCCTTCACGCCCGCCACGATGGCGTCCGTGGACAGCCGCGCCCCGTGCAGGAAGAACAGCAGCGAAATGGCCACGTTGCTGGCCACCATCATGAACGTGGCGCCCTTGCCCACCGCCGGAAAGAAACTGGCGAAGACGACGGTGGCAATCAGGATGAGCGTGAATTGGTCAGGCAGGAAGCGGCGCATGGCAAGGGAAGTTCCAAGGATTTGCGCAAACTATAGGCGCGCCCCTTGCCATCGTGAAGGCCACTGAGTACTTTAACTGTCATCGGAATATCCTATGACTGCTGTCCGCCATGCTCAACCCCTTGTGGCTCAAGACCTTCGCCGCGGCCGCCGCCGCGCCCAGCTTCACCGAAGCGGCCCGACGGCTCGGCCTGACCCAGCCGACCGTCAGCGAACACATCCGGCAGCTGGAACAGGCCGTTAACCGGCGCCTGTTCCAACGCGACACGCATTCCCTGGCGCTGACCAGCGACGGCCGCAGCCTGCTGGTGCATGCGGAAATCATCCTCGCCGCCCACGAAAAGGCCGAACGCCTGTTCGACGCGCCGCGCCTGCGCGGACGCATCCGGCTGGGCACTTCCGACGATCTGGCGATGGGTCCGTTGCCCGACGTCCTGGCCGCGTTCCGGCTGGCCCATCCCGAAGTCGAGCTGGACCTGACCATCGGCGTCACCAGCGATCTCTACAAACTGCTGGAGGACGACAGGCTGGACGTGATGATCGGCAAGCGCCGCCGCGGCGACCGGCGCGGCCAGACCCTGCACAAAGAGGCCCTGCTGTGGCGGGCCAAGGAAGGGCTGCGCATCGTGCCCGACGAGCCCCTGCCGCTCATCCTGCTGCGCGAGCCCAGCGTGACCCGCACCCTGGCGCTCGACGCGCTGGCGCGGGCCGGTCGCAGCTGGCAGATCGTCTGCACCAGCACCAGCTACGCGGGCTGCCAGGCCGCCGCCCGCGCCGGCCTGGGCATCACCGTGCAGCCGTCGCACCTGTCCACGGCGGGGCTGGCCGCGCCTGCTGGCGCGGCGCTCCTGCCCGCCCTGCCCCAGGTGGAATTCATCGTCATCTCGGCCCCGGCGCCCAACAAGCCCACGCGCGCCCTGACCGAAATCCTGATGCGCAGCACCCTGACCTGACGGCGACACGATGTGCGCCGTCGTTCCGTTGGAAGCGGATTCGGTGAGCGCCGCGAACCAGTGCTTGGCGGAACCGTCGTCCCGGAAAAATTATGTGGTTCGTTGCAATTAAGAAGTGACGATCACATTCCGTTACCTGTACTGCCCCCTGTCGCGGACCGCTTGCCGCCTTTGCCCTGGCCTGACACTTTTTCCGTACGCAGTGACAGCCGCGACAAGGATTGACGTTCCCGCCGTTAACCCCCTAACCCCTGCTCACAATGACCCCATCGCACCCGACCGGATTCAAACTTACGCTGCTCGCAGCCGCCTTGACCCTGCTTCCGTTGACGAGCTTCGCCGCTGGCTTGGGAGGAGGGTTCGATGGAGGGGCTTCTTACGCAGGGTCCGCCGGCCTCGGCAATGGCGGCTCCCTGGGCAATATCCCCACTGCAGGTACGAATAATGGCTCTGCCGGGCTAAACGGCGTGTCCATGCTCGATACGTCCAGCTCAGGCACCAATGGCGCCGAGAGCGGCGAGGCTGGACTCGTCAGCCTTGGGGCAGGCGACATAAGAATCGGCGGCGGGGGCGGGGGCGCCGGGTCGCTAACCATCCTCAACAACCCGAGCGCGGTGGCCCTGGGCGGTCACGGCGGCAAAGGCGCGACCTTTTCCCAAAGCGTGCCCAGTTCCAATGCCGGCGTGATCGTCGGCGGCGGCGGCGGCGCGGCGGGAAGCATCGACTGGCATATTGGCTCGCCCAACGGCGCGGGATTCGCGGCGTCGGTTCGGGGAGGAGATGGCGGTACCGGTGCCGAATTGACAGGCGCCAATATGGTCTTCGCCAATAGCGGCATCATCTGGGGCGGCGGCGGCGGTGCACCGAGCATGTTGTTCGATAACGCAAATCTGACGTTTGCCCTGGGAACCAGCGGTTCCGGCGGCGCCGGCCTGATCGTGACCAGCAACGGCGCCGCCGTCACCAACACGGGCACCATTCATGGCGGCAACGCCGGCCTCGGTGGCGGCGCCCCGGGCCTCGGTGGCAATGGCGTACTCGTGAGCGGCAATCTCGGCAGCATCATCCAGGCCGGCACCATAGCAGGCGGGTTGGACAACAGCAGCCTCACCCGGCGCGAAGCAGTACTGATCAATGGCCAAGGCAATACCCTCACACTGCATCCGACGTCGACCACCACCGGCAACGTGATCTTCAACGGCGCCGACAACCGGTTGCAGATTGGCAGCGGCAGCGCGGCGACGGCGGCCATCGACGGCTCGGTATCGCTCGGCTCGGGTGGCGTGTTTCGCGTCCGCGCCACGCCAGCCGCCTTCGACCGCCTCAACGTCACGGGCAACGCCGTGGTCAACCAGGCCAGGGTCGACGTTCAGGCGGCCCAGGGCGCCTACAGCGAAACTTTCAGCCAGGTCATTCTCCACGCCGACGGCACCTTGACGGGCACCCGGTTCACCGGCGTCACCAGCAACCTTGCCTACCTGACGCCCACGCTCAGCTACTCCGCTGACGACCGCGACGTGACCCTGATGCTCACGCGCGCGCCCTCGCCGGTCACGCCGCCCGTCACGCCAGAAGCCCCGCCCGTCACGTCGCCCAGCACCCCGCCGGCCCCGCCCGCCAAGATCCGCTTTGCCGACCTGGTCAACGGCGGCAACGCCCGGGCGGTCGCGGACGCCGCCGAAACCCTGGGCGCCGGCCACGCCGTCTACGATGCCGCCATCGGCCTGCCGCAAGGCGCGCCGCAAGACTTTTTCGCCGGCCTGTCCGGCGAGATGCATGCGGGTGTGAGTTCGGGCCTGTCGAATCTGTCGTCCACCGTGCGCAACGTGCCGCTCAACCAGTTGCGCGGCAATCTGAATGCCGGCTTCGCGCCGGGCGCGCCCACGGCTGCCGCGGGCGCCAGCGACGCGACGCCCTCGGCAGCGGCCCTGCCCTCGTCCCTCGCCCGTCCGGCCTGGGCCCAGATCGTCGGCAACTGGCAGCGCATCGGCGCCACCGGCGATACGTCGGCCTTGCGGCAACACACTGGCGGCGTGTTCGTGGGCGCCGACCACGGTGTGGGCAATGGCTGGCGTCTGGGCGGCGCGCTGGGCTACACCGACTCGAAGCAGCGCGTCGACGACCTGGCCAGCAAGGCCGATGTGTCGAGCTACAGCGCCGTGCTCTATGGCGGCAAAGCCATCGCGCTGGGCGCAGGCAAGCTCAACGTGATGGCAGGCGCGTCGTACACCTGGCACGACATTGCCACCGAACGCCGCATCGACGCCGGCGGCCTGAATCAAACCCTGGATTCGAACTACGGCGGCAACACCACGCAGCTGTTCACCGAAGTGGGCTACGCCTTCGCGGCCGCACGCGGCCTCACGCTTGAGCCCTATGCCGGCCTTGCCTGGGCCGGCCAGCGCACGCGCGGTTTCAGCGAAGCCGGCGGCAGCGCCGCGCTGTCGGGCGACTCGACCCGCAACAACATCACCACCACCACGCTGGGCCTGCGTGCCGCCCAGCAAGTGACCCTGGGCACCCTGGCGGGCGCCGTGTCCGGCGGCCTGAGCTGGCGCCACGCCTTCGGCGACCTGCGGCCTGAAAGCCGGCTGGCGTTCAATGCCGGCGAATCCTTTACCGTAACGGGCGCACCCATCGCGCAAGACGCGGCTCTGGTGGAGGCGGGCTTGGACGCCCAGATCTCGCGTACCGCAACGCTGGGGCTCGCTTATGCCGGGCAGTTTGGCGGAGGCAATCGGGACCAGACGGCTTCGGTTAATTTGCGCTGGGCGTTCTGAACGCGGCAGGCGTTAACAAGCCGATGCGGGGCGGGGTCTGCGTGTCGAGTTGGAGCAACTTCCCGATCTGGTTCAACAGCGCGACACCGCAGGTTCCGTCCGGAGCCTGCTTCCCCGCGACTACTCCAGGACGCTTGCGCGCCGTCCGTTGCGCGTTACTCCGGCAGCGGGTCGGGCACGCCGTCCGCGTCCACGGACTTGACGCGGTCCAGCGCGTTGCGCGCCGCCGACATGGCTTCGATCGTGCTGCGAAAACGCCGGGAGAGGAAGATCTCGAACGCCTGGCTTTCGGGTTCCTGCTCAGCCTCTTGCGCGTTATCGGCAGCAGCATCCTGCGCCGCCTCTGCCTTCACGGGCAGGCGTCTCGTCTCGAGAAACGCCCGCGGGGGGATGCGCCCCTCAGGCTGCGTCGCATATGCGACCACTGAAAATCCGTTGATGATCTTCTCAGGCATTCCGGTTTCCTATGCGCGCGTTCGAATGGGACGCGCGCCGATATGATCGACAACGGCCCAGCGCACGAAAACTTAAGCGCAAGCGGCCATCCAGGCATTGATCCGCATCAATGCCCGGACCGCCTCGCGCAACGATGCAAACGCGGATATGCAGGCGATTCTATTTTGTCGACGAAATGGCGTTCATGCGGGCGCGCACATAGGCCGCCACCTGCTCCAGCACATGCGCCAGATCCGCACGCAGGGACTCGAAGCCGGCATTGCGTTCGCGCGTCGCCTCGTCCATGTACAGCGGGCGGCGGATCTCCACCTGCAGGCTGTGCCGGTTCAAGGCGGGCTGGCCGATCTGCGCGATCAGCTGCACGCCTTTGTAGGGGTCGTTGCGCGCCACGGTGTATCCCTTGCCGCGCAGCGCCGTCTCGATCAGCGCGATGAACTCCGGCTCGCAGGTCGTGCCATCGCGATCGCCCAGCACGAAATCCGCCAGCGGATGTTCGCTGCGCACGCCCAGCCGGTCGTAGGCGTCGTTGGGCATGGAATGCAGGTTCAGGTGCCAGACCGCGCCAAAGCGCTGCTCCACCTGCCGGATCGCATGCGACAGCGCCGCATGGTACGGCTGGTAGTAGGCCTGGATGCGGTGCCGCACCTGCGCCAGCGTCAGCTTGCGGTCGTAGATCGGCGTGGACCTGTCCATCCTGCGCCAGATCAGGCCCTTGCCCAGGCGCGTCTTTTCGCCGGGATTCAGCGGCTCGGGCCACGGCTCGGCCAGCAGCTCCGGATCCAGGTCTTGCAGAGTGCGGTTCGGATCGATGTACACGCGCGGGAAATTCGCCGCGATCAGGGTGGCGCCCAATGCGGGGGCCGCCGACCACAACGCGTCCACATGCGTGTCCTCGCCCTGGCGCAATTGCGCCAGCGTCGCGGCGGCGCCGAAGTCCTCGGGATAGCGCTCGCCGCTATGCGGCGAATCACAGACCAGGGGCAAGGCCGGGCCGGAGGGCTCATGCACGGAAACAGCGGGAAAGTCGGCGGTCGTCATCGTCAGTCAGCCTGGATGTTGGCGGTCTTGGCCACTTTGGCGTAGCGGGCCAGCGCCTGGTCGATCTGCGCCTTGAATTCTTGCGGCGTCGTGGGCATCAGCGTACCACCCACCTCTTCGGCCTTCTTGCGGAATTCCGGATCTTCCATGGCGGCGCGGACCGCCTTGTTCAACCGGTCCACCACAGCCGGCGGGGTGCCGGCCGGCGCCACCAGGCCGAACCAGCCGCCGGTGCCCATGTCGGGATAACCCAGTTCGATGTAGGTCGGCACGTCGGGCAGCAAGGGCGAACGCTCGGCGCCCAGCACGGCCAGCGGACGAAGCTTGCCGCCAAGCACCTGCGGCAGCGTCGACGACAGGTTGTCGGTGATCGCGTCCACCTGCCCGCCCATGACGTCATTCAAGGCCGGACCCGCGCCGCGGTACGGCACGTGCAGCAGCTTGATGCCGGACAGCATCATGAAGTTCTCGATGTTCACGTGGCCCAGCGAACCCACGCCGGGCGAGGCGAAGCTGTAGCGCTCCGGCGCGCCCTTGGCCAGCGCGACGAATTCGGCCATGTTCTTGGCCGGAACCTTCGGATTGATCGCGAAGATGCTGGGCACGGCCAGCACATTGGCCACGGGCGCGAAGTCCTTGACCGGGTCGTAGTTCATCTTGCGGAACACCGCCGGGTTGGAGCCGTGCGTGCTCATCGTCGCCATGCCGATCGTGTAGCCGTCGGGCGTGGCGCGCGCCACCTGCTCCATGCCGAGCGAACCGCCCGCGCCGGCCTTGTTCTCGACCACGATGGTCTGCTTCAGGTCGCGGCCGGCATACTCCGCCACCAGGCGCGCCACGATGTCGGTCGAGCCGCCCGCGGCGAACGGCACCACCAGCTTGATGGGGCGCGCAGGATAGTCGGCGGCATGCGCGATGCCGGCAAAGGACAGCGTTGCGAACATGCCGGCAAGCGCGAAGCGCGCGGAGCGGCCGAAAAGGCGGCGGGACATGAAGGGGACTCCGATGGTGGATGGTCTATCGACAAGGCCGCCAGTGTCCAAACTTTACGGTTCCCTTTCAAACGACTATATTGCACTCCTTCATTACCAAAGGTCATGCTGAATGCGCCTGCACTCGCCCTCCATGTCAGAGCTGCACGCTTTCGTGACCGCCGCGCGGCTGGGCAGCTTCACCCAGGCGGCCGAGGTGCTGTGCGTCACCCAGGGCGCCATCAGCCGCGCCATCGCCCGGCTGGAGGCGCACTTCGGCCAGCCCCTCATGCATCGCAATGCCCACGGGCTGACCCTGACCGAAACCGGCCGCAAGCTGCTTGACGGCGCCCAGGCGCCACTGCAGGCCATTGAAACCCTCAGCGCCGGACTGCGTGCCGACGACCGGCGGCTTCGCCTGACCCTGTCCACGGTGCCCACGCTGGCCAGCGCCTGGCTGGTGCCGCGGCTGCCCGACTTCCATCAGCGCCATCCGGACATCCAGCTGGGCTTTGCGGCCTACCGCCGCAACGAGGACTTCTCCGGCGCCACACCCGACGCCAGCATCCTGTCCGGCACGCCCGACCAATGGCCCGGCTGGCAGGCGGACTACGTGATCGGCCGCGAGATGGTCGTGATCTGCCACCCGGACCGCCTGGCGAAACGCCAGGCGCAGGGACGATGGACCACGCCTCACGGCCTGCTGGGCGAACCCTTGCTCTACCACACCAACGGCATGGATAACTGGGCGCAGTGGCTCACCGCCGCAGGCGTGCCGCGCGACACCGTCGCGCTGTCCAATGGATTCGACCAGGTGTCGATCCTGATCCGCGCGGTCATGGCCGACATGGGCATCGCCGTCCTGCAGCGCTGCCTGGTGCGGGACGAACTGCTGGCGGGCAGGGTCGCCGCGCCCTTTCCCGACCTGCCCATCCGCATCGCCCGCGGCTATCACCTGTGCGCGCCGGCGCAACGCCGCGACCACTACGCGCTGGCCTGTTTCCGCCAGTGGCTGCTGGACACGGCCAGCCGCGATCCCGACGTCATGGCGGCCGGCGCCGCAACCTGATTGCAGCCGGACGAGGATTATCCGGTTCTCCGCAAATGAAAATGGGCTTCCATCCTGGAAGCCCATTTTCCTGCGAACGCGGTGAATATCGAATCAAGGCGCGAGCTTGAAACCCAGGTCAACGCCCCATTTATCGGTTTCACGCAGCCATTTTGCGCCGCAATTCAGGCAACGAAAATGGTCTTCACGGCTTTCCTCGCGACCCTTCTGCGTTGGGTTGGTAAATCCTTGATGCCCCAGGTGCGAATGCGGCGCAACGCCAGCAAGTCCCGGATTAATGCGTTGGCAAGCCAAGCACATAACGCTCATTGATGCTTCCCCACAAACAGTGTTAGCAAATTGTAAGGGATTTCACCAATACTTTTCTATCAAATAATGCTCATAAAAGGACAAAAATTGTTAACGAGATCACAAAACAACGTTTTGTAACGCCGCCAGACAGGTTGCCAGGTGATATGGCGACGTCGAAGGCATGTCATGGCGGGTCACGGCGCCCTGCGCATCCAGGCATTCATGCCAACCGCCCGCATGCAGGAAACGGGCGCGGAAATGGGTCAGCCCGGCGTCCAGCGCCGGCAGGTCGCCCACGACGGCCAGCACGCGCAGGTATTCCGTCTGCGCCCAGATCCGGCGGGTATCGTCGACGACGCGGCCTGATTCGTCCAGGGATGCCATAACCCCTGCGGCGTCCACGCCGTGCGCGCGCGACCACTGCACCGCGCGCGGCAGCGATTCGACAAGGTCCAGGCCTTCAAATACCTGCGCCGACTCATGCACGAGCGACAGCCATTCAAACTGGTGGCCTGGCTCAAGGCGATTTCCGGCGCTGCCCTGCACCGCTTCGGAAACGCATTGCGTCGGCGCATGCACGAAGAACTGGCTGATTCCCTGCGCCAGCCCGCGCAGATGCTGCGCAAACGAGGTGGGTTCGGCGACCTGAGCCGCCGCCAGATAGGCCTCGGTCAAATGCATCATGGGATTCTGGGCGGGCGGCCGCAGCGGCTGCGAAAAATCCGCGCTGAGCGCAGCGTGATACAGGGAATCCGGAGTTTTGAATCGCGCCTCGATGGTGCGCGCCGTGGCCAGCATCAGCTTGCGTGCGGACGCATTCCGGCTGCGCTGAAAATAGGCCGCACACGCCAGCACGATGAACGCGTGGGTATAAAGATCCTGGGTATCGTCCAGCGGACGGGCCTGCCCGTCCACGCTATAGCGCCAGCCGCCGCGGTCATCGCGAAACACCCGCTGCAGCGAATCGAAAAGGCGGTCGGCGTGCTGGCCGGCGGCCACGCCTGGCGCCTGCGCAAACACGTACAACTGGCGCGCACAAGCCATCGCGCGATAACGCGCCGCGGGCAGCGCCGCGCCAGTGGCCGAATCCAGTGATTCAAAGGGAAGACCGAGCGAGTCGTTGAAGCCGGGCCCGATCCACAGGGGCAGCACGACCGAATCAAAATGCTCGCGCAGAGCGCGGATATTATCCGCAAGAGAGGAGTTGGTCTGTGCGGCAGTCATTTTTGAACGACGCATACCCGACAAGGGCCCCATGTTTTGGAGCAGCAACGATAACCGAAATCGCCGTCGCAATCTTTCGAGTATCCGCCATTGGTTCATGCACACACAGACCGGTCCTGCCGATCAGCTCCGTCCAGGGCCGAAGCCCTATCGGAAGATGTTTTCCTCGACCCAGTTTTGCGCGAACACTTCCGCGCGGTCACGTGCTTCGTCCAACGAAGCGCAGTTGCCCAAGTGGGAAAACGCGGCATCCACTTCGGTGCCGCCCTCGGCCGTTACCGTCAGCAATACGCCATATCCGCCGGTATCCATGGCCGCTGTGGAAACGTCGATCAGTACTTCCTGGTCACGATGCTGCATGTGCTACCTCCCAGTCGGTTACCTAAACGCGCGAACCACGCGTGGCGTTTGCGCAAGCCAGAATTTCTCGCGCAAATGAATAGACCCATAAACGTCACGCAAGTTCATCTTACTGGCGCCTTGACCGGCGGGATACGTCCGAAAGATGTCAAATCGCACATTCCGTCTCAGGAAAATCCCTACGCCATACGGCGGAGGCGGCGCGCGCGAAATACTGCGAAAACATTCGCAACCTTGCGGTAATTCGGGGGTCGGAAAACCCGTCAGCGCAGGTGAATTGCGCCCGGTTCTTCCATGCGCAGGGCAAGTCTGCCCTTGTCGGTGATGCGCCAGGAACCATCGGCGCCGGAGGATTCGATGCAGCGCAGGGTTTGCAGCGCCGTCGCCACTTCTGCGGGCACGTCAGTCTGGACAGCGCCGGGCTCGCCATTGTCCGCCACGATGCGTAGCCAATGACCCAGTTCGCCCTTCTGGAAACGATGCAATGCCATGCGTAGATCTCTTATGAATGCCTCAACGATAGCATGCCGCCGCACCCGCGCCCGCACGCCTAGGCCAGCAGCCGCGGCAACGACGAAGCCAGCAAGGCGATGCCCGACACGGTCAGCAAACCCAACACCACCCGGCGAAAAGCCACGTCGCTGATGCCCACGTAGACGCGCGTGCCCCACAGCGTCGGCACCAGCATGGCGGGCACGATCATCGCAAACAACGGCAGCATGTCCGTGGTCACCACGCCCGTCAGCACATAGCTGACCATCGTCACCATCAGCATCGACAGATTGAAGTTCTGGATCACCGCGCGCTGCACGTCGCGGTCAAAGCCGCGCAAGGTGCACCACAGCGTCGGTATCACGCCCGTGAAGCCGCCAAGTCCGCCCATGACGCCACCGATCGCGCCGGCCACGCCATCGGCCACCTTGCCTCCCACCGTGATGCGCGGGATGCGCGCCGCGAACAGCATGATGGGGCACCAGACCGCGAGCAGGCCGCCGATGAAGGCCTTGAACATCAGCGGATCAAGATGCGGCAGCAGCTTCACGCCCAGCGGGATGCCGAGCAGCCCGCCGGCGATGAACGGCAGCAGATGGGCGGCTGCGAATCCCCGGCGCACGGTGAACGCCGCCAGCAGTTGCCCGGTCAATGCGCCGAACACGGCCATTGCGGCCGCCAGCCTGGGGTCCACGGTCCAGGCCCAGAACGACATGGCCACCATGCCGAAGCCGAAACCCGACAGCCCCTGCACGAAGCCCGCGGCCATGGCGCCCACCACGACCACTATGTATAAGGAATCCATCTCTGCTGAACGCCTGCGTGACATGCCGGGCCCTTCCCGGCGCACGCCATTCTAGAGCTTCCCGTGCGCAGTCCCACAGCGCACTAGGAAGGGCGCAGCGCCAGCGGCCGCTTCAGGCGCGTGGCCAGCGCCGAAGCCGCCACGCTTGCGCCGATCAACGCAAGGCCCAGCGCCAGGTCCGCGGAGATGTGCTCATGGAACACCACCGAGGACACGATCAGCCCGATCACGGGCACGCAGAGCATCGCGATGGACGTGGCCGCCGGCGGAAGTTTCTGCGTCATTCCCAGCACCACGATGAACGTCAACGCGGTGGCCAGGGGCCCGGTATAGAGGATCAGGGGCCACGCATCCGGCGTGCCCAGGAACGTCGGCGCGCCGTCGCGCATCCATGCCAGCGCGGCCAGCGGAATCGTGGCGATCGCGGTCTGCCACGGGATCATGTCCGCGCCCAGCCGCACATGGCGGTTGCCGCGCAACTGGATGATGTTGCAGGCCCACGCGAACGAGGCGCCCAGCAGCATCGCAAGGCCGATCACGGTATGCGACTGCCATGGGCTGAACGCGGGCGCCACGATCACGCCGATGCCGCCATAGCTCAACGCCGTCGCGACCCATTGCCCTGCCGACAGGCGCTCTTTCAGGACCAGCGACGATAGCGGGATCACCCAGATGGATGTGGCGTAAGCGATGACCGAGGCGCGGCCCGGCGCCACGTACTGCAAGGCCCACAACGCCAGCGCGGTGAACGCGCCCATCTGCAGCAGCGCCACGCCCGCCACCAGCGGCCATTCCTGGCGCGTGGGGAGCCGCAGGCGGCCCAGCGCCCCCAACACCAGCAGGCTGATCAGGGCAGCCGATCCGAAGCGGCTGGCGGCGAGCCACAGCGGACTCATGTGCGCCAGGCCCAGCTTCATGACCGGCCAATTTCCGCCCCAGATGAGCACCGCCCCCGCCAGCGGCAAGAACGTGCGAAAGCTGCTTTGCTGATTCATTACTGCCTGATCTACCGCTTGATTATTCTGTGCTTCGGCCAAATGACCGAACGACGGAATAGTCTATAGGGTAAACCCCAGCATTTTTAACCTCAATCTTCGGGAATACACGGCATACTCAGCACAGATGAACTGCCAATGCGCAATCCCTAGGTGACTTATGCCGGAAATCAACTTGGATGCGACCGACATCCGCATCCTGAACGAACTTCAACGCGACGCCAGGCTCACGAATGTGGAACTGGCCGCCCGCGTGAACCTGTCCGCGTCGCCGTGCCTTGCCCGCGTGCGGCGCCTGGAAACCGAAGGCCTCATCGACCGCCGGGTCACGCTGCTGAACGCCCGCAAGCTCGGCCTGAAGGTCAACGTGTTCATCCAGATATCGCTGGACAAGCAGCGCAAGGCCGCCCTGGACGTGTTCGAACGCGAGATCGCCGTACTGCCCGAAATCATGGAGTGCTACCTGATGTCGGGCGACGCCGACTATCTGATCCGCGCCCTGGTGCCCGACGTCGACGCCCTCGAACGCCTGATCGTCGAACACATCACGCGCATTCCGGGCGTGGCCAGCATACGCTCCAGCTTTGCGCTCAAGCAGGTGCTGTACACCACCGCCGTTCCCCTGGCGTAGCGCGTCGGCGCTGCTTCCCTCCCCTTGCGGGATCGCCGGCGCAAGCCCACAATGAAAGCGCTTGGCGCTTGCCCCGCGCGGGCGCCGGCATCCCTCCCATCGCTTAGCAAGGAGACAACCATGCCCGAAACCGAATGGTTCCCCGGCAGCACGCTACCCGATCGTCAGGGCTACTTTGAAGTGGAGTTCGACACAGGCGAAACCGAAATCACGCGCTATGGCATGCTGGGCTGGGAGCCCGAGCAAGAGCGCGGCGGCATCGTGCGCTGGCGCGGCCTGGATCCCAAAATCGAAGAAGCCGAAATCACGCGCGAAACCGCGGTCCGCAAAAACAGCGACAACGTCATCGGCTAGCCGGCCGGTGCAATCCGCGCGGGGCATGCCATCCCTGCCCCGCTCCAGACAAAAACGCCGCGGAAACTCTCCGCGGCGTTTTGCATGGGCCTGCGTGGATCAAGGTTCAAGCTTCGAGATCTTCGTGCCCGCCAGCGACACGCCCGCCATCAGGCCGCCGTTGTTCATCACAAAACCCACGATCGGCTGCTGCGCCGTGTTGGTGTCGATGCGCCCGTTGGCGCCGATGTTGACGACGGCCACCGTGGCATCCGCCCCCACGGTCCAGCCGCTGCTGGCGCGGAACTTGGCCAGGGATTCATCCGTCATGAACAGGAGAATCATTGCCTTCGATTGGGCGCCGGCCTGGAAGCCGATCGAACCCGCCGTCGTGCTGTAGTAGCCGGCATTCGCGCCGCCGACCCGCAGCACGCCCTTGCCGTGCTCGGCGCCGACGATGAAGCTGCCGCTCAGCACGTCGGGGAAAATCAGCACGCCCTTCGCGCGCGCCACCAGGTCCTTGGACTGGGGAGAGGCCTCATACAGCCTGCTGAGCGTGGCGTTGGCCGCGCTGTTCATCGACTGGCGCTGCTCCGTCGTCGACGCGGCTGACGATTTGCTGGGGGTGGTGGTGGTGCAGCCCGCGAACAGCAGGCCCGCGACGCCGATCGCGGCGGCGACGCCGGTGCGGCGCAAGACAGGAAAAGTGTCAAACATGGAACTCTCCTTTTTTGTTGTCGTGCGCTCATACTGTACCGGCCAAACCCTTCCTGGGAAGGCACACGAATGTGATAAACGAAACAAAAGCTAGCACAGGCCAGGGCCGGCGCCGCGCTCTCGTCGTGTCAGAAAGGCCTTAGAGGATGCCGTAACGCGGTTCGCCGGTGGATGCATCCACCGACACGATGCCCGACAGGACAAGTTCCGCGTGGCGCCTTGCCGTGACGGGGTCCTCGAAGGTCACGAACCTGGGCAGCGACCAGCGCTGTTCGAACCCGCCATTGCCGGTCCGGCAAACCGTCACTTCGATGGCCATCACCCCGATGTCCAGATTGACGACCTCGCATTGCACTTGAAAACCATCGATATGACGCTGTGGCCACGCGCCCATGCCGCACTCCAGAAATCTGCCCGTCCGGCCGCAATATGCCAAAAACAAACAGGCTTGGAAAGCAATGTTTTCAAGGGGTTAGGCAATACTAGACGGGGGGGTGCAAGTGCATCTTGCCGATTCGAAAAACACCCTCCGCAGAGCCTGTTTTCAGGCCTTGCACGCAGTTCGGGATCGTCCGGTGAAACGGCGACGACGAACAGGCGCCGCACACGAAACCGCCAGGCGGACCGACGCACCGGCGCATGAAAACCAGACCGAACAGCCGTTCGCGGCCATAATGTCCGGCGCAGCCTGTCAGCCTGCTCGGCCACGCCGGCAACCGTCCCAACCCGCCCCTGAACCCCATGACGAATCCCGCCTTCGAACCCGATACCGCTCCGCTCGAGATCCTGCCTCGCGACCTGTCTGCCTATCGCCAGGGCAACACCGGCATTCCGTACGTGCACCGCTTCGACTCGGGCAAGCCCGGTCCGCACGTGCTGATCAACGCCATCACGCACGGCAACGAAATCTGTGGCATGGTCGCCGCCACTCACCTGCTGGATACCGGCGTGCGGCCCAGGATCGGCACGCTGACTGTCAGCTTCGCCCACGTCGAGGCCTACGAGGCCTTTGATATCGACCGGCCCTACGACAACCGCCAGCTCGTCCACAACCTGAACCGCATCTGGTCGGCCGCCATGCTGGACGGCCCCGAAGACAGCCCGGAATTGCGCCGAGCCCGCGAAATGCGCCCGGTGCTGGATGCGGCCGACTTCGTGCTGGACATCCATTCCACGCGCGCGCCCGTGCAGCCCTTCTGGGTCTACAACGAGATGGACCGCAACACCGCGCTGGCGTCGGCCGTGGGCGCCCCGCAAGTGCACCTGGTCATGCCGCAGGACAAGTTCCCGGGCACCGGCGTCATGGGCTATGGCCGCCACGGCGATCCCATGTCCGACAGCGGCGGCGCGCTGGTCGTCGAATGCGGCCAGCATTTCGCGCGGTCCGCGGCCGAACTGGCCACCGACGTGACGCTGCGCTTCCTGGCGCACCTGGGCCTGATCGACCAGCCGGCCGACGCCGCGCCGCCGCCCGCGCCGCAGCGCTACCGCCTGCTGGAGGTCCACATGGTCAAGTCCGAGGACTTTCGCTTCTCGCGCCCTGTCATCGGCTTCGAGACGTTCGACAAGGGCGAGCTGATCGCCATGAACGGCCCCGAGGAAATCCGCTCTCCGTGCGATCACTGCACCATCTTCATGCCCACCCGCATGCCCATCGTCGGACGCGAAGCCGTCTACCTCACGCAGGCGATCTGAAGCCGCGGCCCGCCAGGGCTTCCGGCACATCCGCCGGAATGCCTGGCCGCGGCGTCCACGCCGGGTTCAGTCATCCGGAATCAGGCGCTTTCCCAGGCTGATCACTTCGTCCTGGTGAAAGCCCAGGCTTTCGTAGAAGCCCTTCACCGCGGCATTGCCGGCGCGAATCAGCAGATTGATCTTCGGGCATCCCATCTCCAGCAGCTTGCGCTCCACCGCCCGCATCAGCGCCGTGGCGTACTTGCGCCGCTGATGGGCGGGCGACACCGCCAGGTAATTGATCCATCCGCGGTGGCCGTCGTAGCCGCCCATGAGCGTCGCGACGATGACGCCGTCGATCTCGCCGACCAGGAACAGGTCGGATTGCACGCTCAGCTTGCGGGCGATGTCCTTGCGCGGATCATTCCATGGCCGGGTGAGGCCGCAGGCCTGCCACAGCGCAATGATGGCCGACTCGTCGGAAGGATGGAAAGCCCGGATGGCGAGGTCTTGATGGGTCATGCTTCATTCCTTTGCAAAAGAAACGAAGGCCATGCGGTACGCCTCGGAAGCGGGAAGACACTGCAGACAAGAAAGGCCACGAGGGTATCGTGGCCTTCTGTGAAAGGCGCTGAGGATTCAGCGCCCGGACGCGGCTAGCCACTCAACGTAGACGTCGAGTGATTCGTCGGTTATCGGCCCGGCATGCCGGGACGGGATGCGATGCATTCATGCGCGAAAGCATACACGACGCCCCGCAAGGCCGGCAATGCCGGTCGCCTCAATGCGCCGCGGGCGCGGGCAAGGTGCCTTCCATCACCACTACCGCCTGCCCGGCCACGCCCGCCCACACGCCGTCCGCCCGGCGCTCCGCGTGCGCCAGCAGCAAGCTGGCGCGCCCCATGTCCACGCCCTGGCCCACGCGCAGCCGCAGCCGTCCTTCGGGCAGCAGGGATGCGCGCAACGCCGTGACCGCTGCCGTAGCGCTGCCCGTGGCCGGATCCTCGGTCATGCGTCCGGTCAGCATGCGCGCCTGGATATCGGTGGGTGCGTCCGTCGTGTCGCTTCCGGTGTCGGTGGTGTAGAGATAGATCGACTTCGCGCCAAGCTTCGGCATCAGCGCCGCGTAGCCGCTTGCGTCCGGCATCGCGCGGCGCAGGGCATCGCGATTGGCAACCTGGACCACCAGGAACGGCAAGCCGACCGAAACCACCTGGGGCGCATGCAGCGACACGTCGATGTCCGCCGGTTCTAGCTTCAAAGCCCTTGCCACCGCGGCTACCTGAGCCTCGCTGCCGCGCGACAGCGGCTGCGGGGCGAGCAATTCGGCGCCCGCCAAACCATGCGCGTCGTAAGACAGCGCAATCCGCACCAACCCCGCCTCTTCCTCGAACACAAAGGCTTCCGGAGCCGGCAGACCGGCAGCGACCTGCTCGCGCGCGAGCACCCAGGCCGTACCGACATTGGGATGCCCGGCGAACGGCACCTCGCGATCCGGCGTGAAGATACGAACCCAGGCGGTATGCGCCGGATCTTTCGCCGGCAGCACAAAGCTGGTTTCCGAATAATTGAATTCGCGGGCAATCCGCTGCATCTGGACCGTGCTAAGCCCCTGGGAATCCAGTATGACAGCCAGCGGATTGCCTTGGTAAGCATGGCCGGTAAACACGTCGGCGGTGACATAGCGGTAGCGCATGAAAACATCCTCACAAGCCGCCGGGACATGGCGGTGAAGACAAGATTGTGCGGATTGGAACCGGTTCGCGAAAGGCACAGAGACGGAAGAAACCGCTCATAACAGATGCCGCGACACGCGACGGCCGCGCCTGCTCGCATTGATAGCCTTCATCCTATGAAGCACCATCTGTTGTTAGTAAAAATCTTACGAACTATCGCAGCGCTGAGGTTACTCAAAGAACGATCCGTCGTTCTATGGAGGCCACTGACATGGATGCCGTAAGCCTGATCTCGCAGTTCCAGAGCATTACAGACGCCACGTTCGAATTCGAACCCGGCGGCCAGGTCACCCTTGAGTTCGCCGATGGCGTCGAAGTCTCGCTGCAGCACGACATCGAGCTCGACCTGTTGTATATCCATCGCACCATCGGAACGATGCCGACCGACATTCTCGCCCGCTATCTGATGCTGGAACGGGTGTTATTGGCCAACGGCTTCGACCCCAGCACACGCGCCGCCTCCATCGCCTATGACCCCGAAGTTCGCCACCTGATCATGATCGCCAAGCTGGAAGTGCGTTGGGCGACTGCGGAGCAACTGGTGGAACGTGTGACGCAGTTGCTGGAAGACTCGACCGCCGTGACGAATTCGCTAGCCTCGGTACTCATCAAGGGCAGGGAATCCTCCCGCGAGAACGATGCGCCTCCTGTTTTCCCCGCCACGGTCTGACGCGAAGGAGATGCAGCCATGATGAATCCGGCCCGCTCGGGATTGCAAACCGCCCTGCGTACCGTCATCGGCGACGGCGTGGCGTCGGGCGCAGGCAAAGTCAACAGCTCACGTTTGTACACGCCGCGCCAGGGAACGGTACAAACACAGAAACGCCAGTATTACGTGGTCTCCCAAAAAACGACCTTCGACAAGAAGGGAGGTGTCCAGGATCCTGGACACATTCAACTCCGGACAAAACCGGAAGAACAGGAAAAATATGGCGTGCGGCCGACGTACGGGCATTTCCGCGACAAAACGCAGCCCAAGAGCCGAGACCACCCAGTCGAAGGCAAGCTTCACGCCACACTCGCCAACGGCCAGGAATTCTCCGTGAAGGGCTTCGTGGCCCCCGCCCTCAAGGCTTCCGACGACCCCGAAAGGACCAGGAACATCGAAGTGATAGACATGGGCGAACTCACACTTGAAGAGGCCGAGCGGCTGAATCAATTCACGGATCGCCAGGTGTTCCCCGACTACGAAGTGTCGGGAGACCTTGGCATGAACTGCGTCCACGGACTCAAATTTATCCTCGAGACCGTGCACCAGATTTCGCTCGACCTGCACAAGCATGAAATGCCGCAAGATGCGGCGACCAAGCTCCACGAGCAAATCACCCGGGCACGTCAGCATGGCGGTGCTGACGACAAGAGCACGCTTTAAACGGCCCCGCTGTTCCACTCTCCAGACCCGATTGGTCGCACAGGCGCGATCCGCCAGCGCGCTCCCAAAGAGGCGATCGCAGAGTCCGTGGCGATGCGGGGCTCCCGCACCCTACGCGGTAGTATCGCGGCACCATTGTGGATACCCGTTGACTGCGCAATACTTTGCTTCCCGACCACTTACTTTTGGAGGATATTGCAATGCAACGCGACGACATCCAAAAGCTGGGCGCTCAAGCCGCCCGCGACGGATTGACCTTGTGGGATTGCCCCTACTATCGCGCCGCAGCCATGCCCGGCCACACCGGCGAATCGATAGCGGAATGGCGCAGCAAAGTCGAAGCCTGGGAAGCCGGATGGATGGAGGTTACGGGATCCGGACAGCCCCCGCCCGGCGGGCCAGTCCGTTACGTGCCGCGCGGCACCGCGCGTCACCGCAATTGATTCCTCCAAAGCGCCCCTCATCCGGGGCGCTTTTATTTTGGCCCCTTCCTTGTCTTCGGAGAGCAAGAGCGATGTGCCTGACCTTATGGCACTGCCGGGCACGCGGTGTTAGCGTAGAAACTCCCCAACGGTAGTCATTGGAGGCCATCATGCCCGAGTTCATCGAAGCGAACCTTGACACGCTGTTCACCCACGCCCAGACCCGCGCGGAGAGCTACCTGCGAACCGCGGAAACCCAGATAGACGCGATCTTCGGCGCGGGCTACGCCAAAGCGCATCCGGAACTGATCGCCGCATTCATGAAGACGGCGTCTGACGAGTTCACTCGCCTCACCACCGCGAAGGTCCTGCAGAACATGGGATATGCGCTGGATTCGATTGCCGACGCGTTGCGCAAGCCTGACTGATCGCAATGGGGAAAGGCCGTCGGTGGTTGTCAGCACTGACGGCATCGAACAGGTGGACGTGAGGCCCCAAGCCGAACGCTCGGCCAGCTAGCCAACCAGCTGACATAACCACTTCCCATCGTCCACCTTCCTGACCCGATCAGGCCAAGGCCTGACCTGCCTACGATATCTGGCAAAGTACGGCCTTAATAAAAGTCAATTTATTGCATTGAAAATGTCGGTTTATGTCATTCTGTCTCACCACTGAGACCTACTCGCCAGCAGCTGCAACCCAGACGCATGCCCCGCACCGACATGTTTCGCACCAGCTTTGCACCCACCGGAGGCTCCGTTCCCGGCTTGACCAAAAACGTTCCGGCGCCCGCGTCTTCCTCCTTATGACGCGCCGTACGCGCTAACGACCGCCCTTACCCGTTTTCCGTCCCTCTCGCGCTGCGCGCCGTCACGCGGCAGCGTCAGGCTTCTTGCGCCTGCGAACAGCGGGAGGGACACGAATTCAATCCCCGAGTCCCCATCCTTTCCGGACGCCGGCAACAAGCTGTCCGAGCCCGGAAAGGATGCCGGCCTCTGTTCAACAGAGAGAGAGAAGCTGCCATGTCCATGACATTCAAGACGTCCCTTCCCCATCGTCCCAATCCCATGCTGCGCCCCCGGGCCCTCGTGCTGGCGCTCACGACCGTGTTATCCGCGACGGCATGGGCAGGCAACGGCGGAACCGGCGGAACCCGTTTGGCAGCCGATGCGCTGGGCGGCGGCGCGGCCGGCGCCAATGGCGCCTCGCCTGACGGCGGCAGTGCGCCTTTGACCGGCGCCTATCGAAAAGGCGGCGGCGGCGGGGCCACCGATCTCACCACCGGATTTGGCGGATCGGGCGGCATGAGCGTCAGCGCGACCAACGATCCCACGCTGGTCGCCCCCGGCAGCACGGGCGCCGCCGGCGCGGTGGGCGTATCGGTTGTCGATCAGTCGATCACAGGCGGAGCCGGAATTGCTGGCGTCACGGGAAGCACCTCGGCGGACAATTCCGGCGGCGGCGGCGGCGGAGGCGTAGGGATCACCGCCGGGGTCAACCTGCTGGTGCAAGACGGCGTCACAGTGACCGGCGGGGCCGGAGGAGCAACCACCGGGTCCCTGGTGAGCGACACGGGCGGCGGTGGCGGCGGTGGTGGCGGCGCAGGCATCTTTTCTTCCGCCAGCGTGATCATCCAGTCCGGCGCCATCATCAGAGGCGGCAATGGAGGCGCCGCTACCGGCTCTGTCGGTGGCGGCGGTGGCGGAGGTGTGGCGCTCATCCTGAGCGGTTCCGGAACCGTGACCAACTCGGGAACCGTCACTGGCGGCAACGGCGGACGCGCCAACGGCTCGTTCGCCGGGCAGTCAGGCCAGGCGGGCTCCGGCGGGGAAGGCATATGGATATCGAATGGCGGCACGCTCATCAACACAACAGAAGGCACAATCAGCGGCGGCAACGCGTCGCAGTTCACGCAGCTCAACGCTGCCTACGCCAGGCCCGTTGGCGGCGTCGGCGTGGTCGGTGAAAACGCTGCCATTGTCAACGCGGGCACGATTTCCGGAGGGAACAATTGGGTAGCCTCGGCGGGAATCGCCAACGCAATTCGGTTCATCGGTGGCGTGAATTCGCTGGAGCTCCAGGCTGGCTCCACCATCAACGGGGATGTGGTGGCTTACAGTTCAGCGGACACGCTGAAGCTGGGCGGAACCACCGACGCCAGCTTCGACGTATCGACGATCGGCGCGGCAGCCCAGTATCAAGGCTTCGGCAAATTCGAGAAGACCGGCCTGGGCGCCTGGACCCTGACCGGCTCGTCCACCGAAGCCATGCCGTGGACGATCCAGCAGGGCACGCTGCTGCTCGACAGCGCGGTCTCGCTGACCAGTACCTGGTTCGCGATCAATAACGCCGGCACGCTGCAGGTCAATGGCTCCAACACACCTTCCGCCATCGCCATCAACGCGGGCGGCACGCTGCGCGGCGTCGGCGCCGTGGGCGCCACGACCGTGCGGGCGGGAGGCGTGGTCGCGCCCGGCAACAGCATCGGCACCCTGAACGTGAACGGCGCCTATGTTCAGGAAGCAGGCGGCATCTATCAGGTCGAGGTCGACCCCTCTTCTTCCGCGTCGGATCGCATTGCCGTCACGGGCACTGCAACCATCCAGGACGGGGCGGTGCTCAATGTCGCCCGCACGACCGCGGCGCCCTACGTGCTGGGCGCCCGGTACACGGTATTGACGGCGACAAACGGCGTCACCGGAACCTTCGACGTCACCGGCGACAGCGCACTGACCGCCTTCTACGGCCTGGCGTCGGAGTCCGACGCCAACGGCTCCTATCTCGAAGTCAAGCAAACCAAGACCATCGCGGACGTCGCGGCAACGGGCAACCAGGCCGCCGTCGCACAGGGCCTGGACTCGACCGGCGCCGGCAGCGCGGCAGCCGCGCCGGTGTTGAACCAGCAGACCACGGACGACGCGCGGATGGCGCTCAATCAGCTGTCGGGCGAAGTCTACGCGTCGGTGCAAAGCGCAATGCTGGAAAGCAGCCGCATCACTCGCGATGCGATGAGCGACAGACTGTCCGACACGTTCGCCTGCGCCGCGCACGATGGCAAAGGTTCGTTGAATGGACAGGCCGGCTCGGTCTGCGGCGCCTCACCCAGCCGCCCCACCGGATGGGCGCGCTTCTACGGCAACTGGGGGCATCTTGATGGCGACGGCAACGCCAGCCGCCTGGACACCTCGCTGAGCGGCGTCTTCATCGGCGCCGACATGCCTGCCTTCAACGATTGGCGCATGGGTGTATTGGCCGGCTACAGCCATGGCCGATACGACATGCGGGGCAGCAACGCCTCGGCCAAGAGCGATGACTATCACCTGGGCCTGTATGGCGGCAAGCAATGGGGCGCGCTGGGACTGCGTTCGGGCATGTCCTACACATGGCACGACATCAAAGCCGACCGCAACCTGGCCGTGCCCGGCTTCTCCGATCGCCTGAGCTCGAGCTACGACGCCACAACGGCGCAAGTGTTCGGCGAACTGGGCTACCGCCTCGACATCGGCCGCTCGTCCGTCGAGCCGTTCCTCAACATCGCCTACGTCCACCAGCGCGCGGACGGCTTCGATGAAAGCGGCGGCGCGGATGCGCTGCATGTCCGCAGCCAGGACATGGACACAGGCTTCAGCACCCTGGGCCTCAGGGGCAAGACCACGTTCACCTTCAACGGCATGGACATGATCGCCAAGGGCACCGTGGGCTGGCGCTACGCGGTCGGCGACGTGCGTCCCACCGTCACGCAGTCGTTCGCGGGCGGCTTGGCGTTCGACATCTCGGGCGCCCCCATTGCCCGCAATCAAGCCGTGGTCGACCTGGGCGTGGGCGCGCGTATTTCGCGCAATACCACCATCAGCCTTTCGTACAACGGCCAGTTCGCCTCGGGCGTGACTGATCAGGGGGTGCTGGGTTCCGTGAGCATCGCGTTTTGATGCTTAAGAGAGGACGCCAGCATCTGTCCGGCGTCCTCATTTCCATCGATCGGCTTTTTGCTTAGAGAGCGCCCTGCGGGACGCTCTTTTTTCTATCGACAGAAATTTCTCGCCCACTTTGCTTTCCACAAGAATGCGGCAGGCTTTCATGGCAGCCGCAATGCGGCGTATGAGCTTCACATGTATGAAATTCACATGCATGAGCTTCACATGCATGAGCTTCACACACCAACATAAACCGTCCGGAAATGAGAAAGGCCGTTAGTGATTTTCATCACTAACGGCCTTGGAACTGCTGGTCGGGACGGCGGGATTCGAACTCGCGACCCCTTGCACCCCATGCAAAGCAGCCAATCGGGATTCTTTATTTTTCAACAACTTACGTTGTCGCTCGCTGCAAACCGTGCGCAACAGTGGTTATCGACGGGTCACGATGTCCCCACAAAGTCCCCACCGTGCCGCGTCAGGCACTCGACTATTCTTGGCAGGATAAAAATCAGAAACTGACAGCAAGCCCAACCGAGAAGCCGGACACATTCGTGCCAAACACATATCGACCGACCAAGCGGGTTCGCGTGATGAAAACGTCATAGGCACTCGAGTCCAGTTCCAGGCCGGCGCCGAGAGCGGTAAGCCGATCAAAACCAAGCGCGCCGCGCTGTTCACCCAAAAACTCGGAATGCGTCAGCTCAAGCACGTAGCGCAACGGGCGCTGCAGCAGACTGAACCCCGTTGGTGCCCGGTAGCGCGCCCACAAGTTGGCAGACTGCGCCACCGCATTCCCCTGCACCGCCGAGGAACTGTCGAAGCTCTTGAGCCTGATGTCGGAATAGCGCAGTTCCACATCTACCTCATAGCCCGGCCGGTAATGCTCGTAATCCAGCATCAGCGACCCGCCAAGCCCATAGGCGTTCAGGGATCCTCGATCCAGGAAGTCCACGTCCCTGCCCGTCCTCTGCCCCACATACCAGCTTGCCGCCCGCAGGTCGCTGGTGACATTGCCCAGGGCAAAGTTGAAAATCGGACGCAGTTTCAGTTCATCGGTCAGCTTGAAATCCCAACCGATGCCGCCGGTGGCCGAGACACTGTTCCATTTGGTCGGGATGCGACGTTGCTCAGCGCCTTGGCTCGCAATGAAGGTAGGATCGTAGCGGCTGGCGGCCACCACTCCCTCGAGGTAGATCGGTACCGAATCTGACACGGTGTCGCCACCGCCCAGCTGCGTCATGAAGAACTCGGTGGAGCCGGAGGTAGAAGCGCCAGCGCTGCCTATGGACAGGGAACTGGTCGTTATGTCAGGCACGATGGAGAAAGACATAAGGGCCAACACACCGTTGGCACGCTTCTGTAAATCATCGTGACTCAAGCGAATGGTCGGTTGTGCCGTTGCACCCGACACCATGACGAAGGCTAGCGCCCAGGCCAAGCCCCGCCATGGCGGCCGAGCGGCATATCGCGACCTGAATGCTCGCGGGTGAACCATGCTGGATCTCCACTGGTAAGCGTCGAACGCCGCCTTGCCATATGCCCGAATTTGTTTGACTATCGGATAAATGGTGAGAATCGCAAAGTCGCGTGAAGCGACCTACAGGCCTCCGTTGTTCATGCGCAACAAGCCAACAACGATGCGTCCATGCGACACGCTGGTCCAGCCACCAGGGACGCCGTATCCCTCCGTCCAGCTCCCGACAGGAAATCCGAACTACTGCGCTACCTACTTCCGCTTTTTCCCTGGTGCGCGCCCTTGGCGTGGATCTTTCTTAGTACATGGAGAGAAGTCGTTATGAAGCTCATTTCCAGTATGAAACACCTCTCAGATCCTTCGGCAGTACGAGGACGGTCCACCAGAGGAATAAGCGGCGAACATTGGAGGGTGCGCGCGATCGCGACCGCGATCACACTGGCACTTGCGCAACCGGCCTGGGCAGCAACCACCCCCAAAGCGGCGGAGCAGGCCACGAAGGATGCCAACACGGCGCTGCTGAAGGAATTGCCCTTTTCTGACAAGACGTCATTTGATCTTGCCCACAAGGGATTCATCGCCCCGCTGCCCTCCGGAATGATCAAAGGCGAACAGGGCAATCTTGTTTGGGATCCGACCAAGTATGAATTCATCAAGGAAGGCGCGCCCGCGCCGGACACAGTTAATCCGAGCCTGTGGCGTCAATCGCAACTGCTGAACATTTCGGGCCTGTTCCAGGTCACGGACGGCATATACCAAGTCCGAAATTTCGACCTCTCCAACATGACGATCGTCGAAGGCAAGGAAGGCCTGACGATCATGGATCCGCTCATTTCCACCGAAACCGCCAAGGCAGCATTGGACCTCTACTACCAGCACCGGCCGAAAAAGCCGGTGGTCGCGGTGATTTATACACACAGCCACGTGGATCACTATGGCGGCGTGCGAGGTGTAGTGGACGAGGCTGACGTCAAAACCGGCAAGGTAAAAATCTACGCGCCGCTCGGGTTCCTCGAGCATGCAGTAGCGGAAAACGTTATGGCCGGCACCGCGATGAGCCGTCGCGCCAGTTACATGTACGGCAACCTGCTGCCACCAAGCGCCACAGGCCAAGTGGGCGCCGGCTTGGGCACCACGACGTCGGCCGGCACGGTCACCCTCATCCCGCCCACAGACATCATCGAAAAGACGGGCGAAACGCGCACCATCGACGGACTCACCTACGAGTTCCTGTACGCCCCGGGCAGCGAGGCGCCGGCGGAGATGCTGTATTACATCAAGGAGAAAAAGGCGCTCAATACGGCCGAAGACTCCACCCACACGCTACACAACACCTATTCTCTGCGCGGCGCCAAGATCCGCGACCCGCTGGCTTGGTCGAAGTACCTGAACGAGGCGCTGGCCCTGTGGGGCGACGACGTCGAAGTCATGTACGCCATGCACCACTGGCCAGTGTGGGGCAAAAAGGAGGTTCAGGAGCAGCTGGGCCTTCAGCGGGACATGTACCGCTACATCAATGACGAGACGCTGCGCCTGGCCAACATGGGCTACAACAAGGAAGAGATCGCGGAGCAGGTCAAGCTGCCGGAGGCCATCGCAACGAAGTTTTCGAATCGCGGCTACTACGGCTCGGTGAACCACAACGTACGCGCGACGTATGTCCTGTATCTGGGCTGGTTCAACGGCAACCCGGCGACGCTGCACACGCTGCCAGTCCAGGAAGCCTCCAAGCGCTACGTTGACATGATGGGCGGCGTTCCGGCCATCCTTTCCAAGGCGCGCGAGTATTACAAGAAGGGCGATTACCGCTGGGTAGCCGAAGTTGTGAACTACGCCGTCTTTGCCGAGCCCGACAACCAGGAAGCCAAGAACCTGCAGGCCGACGCCCTGGAGCAGATGGGCTACCAAGCCGAGAGCGGTCCATGGCGCAATTTCTACCTGACCGGCGCCAAGGAATTGCGCGAAGGCGTGCAGAAGCTGCCGGTGCCGGATACCGCCAGCCCCGACACCGTGCGCGCCATGACGCTGGACATGCTGTTCGACTACTTCGCGGTGCGTCTGAATCGCGAAAAGGCTGCGGGCAAGCATGTGGTGCTAAACCTGGACTTCACCGACACCAACCAGAAATACACGTTGGAAATGGTGAACAGCGTGCTGAACCACACCGAGGGCAAGCAGGCCAAGGAGCCGACGGCGAGCATGACGCTCAGCCGCGAAACTCTCAACCGCATGATGCTCAAGGAAACCACGCTCAAAGACGCGCTCGCCAAGGGCGACGTCAAGGTCAATGGCGATCAGCAACAGATCACTGACATGTTCGCTTCGCTCGACAACTTCGAGTTCTGGTTCAACATCGTGACGCCCTAAATCAATACCTGAAAAAGGCCGACGCGGCATCGCGTCGGCCTAGCAGCTTTCCGAAGGATCTGGTGCATTCATCAGCACTCATAACGGTCTTCTTTTGGCACCTGTCGGGCGCAAATGCAGTCCAGCAGCTGGTCGAGGTGCGCGGGCTTCGTGAGCCAAGCGTCTACCCCCGACGGCAGGGGAAATTCGGATCGGCTTCTTGGACGCTGCCGCTGAAGATGATGACGCGAGGCGTGCATTCGCGACAGGCAACCTACAGCTGAGGCGCTAGCTCGAGGCCGGTGAGGTCCGGCAGTTCGACATCCACGAGAATCACGTCCGGCGTGAACTCGGACACCGCGCGCAGAGCGGAGGCGCCGTCGCCGACGGTCCGAACTGAAACGCTCGAATCCATCGTCAAGCATTCGGCGGTCAGTTCGGCCGTCATTGAATCGTCGTCGACGATAAGAACTCGCATTGCTCCGGTCCTATTACGCGCATGAAGGGTACCTGCAGGGCGCACCAGAGCGCGGATGCAGTTGCTATGGCTTCGAGCTTTGAACTGTGCGACAAATGCGCGCTGCGGTCAAATCAGTGGGTCTCTGCCCTGCACCTATACTGGTGCCTTCGCCCCGGAGGGATCGATGTGTAGCCACTACCAAACGCTCAAAGACGCGGAGCTGCTGCTCAAGAAGTTCGGAGTGACCAGGCCAGGTGTGCTCGGCAAATACGATATGTGGCCCCGATACCAGGGCGTGTTCGTTCGCCGGCCACCGGAGCAGGACGCGGGTGACGAAGCAGTGCCCAGCCTGGAGGCCGTCCTTGGCCGCTGGGGGCTGATTAGCGCCATGACCAAGCCCGACGGCCTGGACAAGGCCGGCAAGCTTTCCACGTTCAACGCCCGCAGCGAGACGGCGCCTAAGTCCTTCACTTTCAGCAACGCCTGGCGCCGCGCACAGCATTGCATCATCCCAGCAGATCCGATCTTCGAGCCCGACTGGAGATCCGGCAAGGCGGTGGCCACGAGGTTCACGCGTGCCGACGGCGCGCCCCTGGGCATTGCGGGCTTATGGGACCGCTTTCGCGATGCCGCCGGGCAGTGGCAGGACAGCTACACGATGCTGATGATCAACGCGGACGAGGATCCGCTATTTCGCGAGTACCACCAGGCCGGCAAGGAAAAGCGCATGGTTGTTATCCTGCCGGAAGGCGCCTACGGCGAATGGCTGACGGCCAGCGCCGACCAAAGCCGCGACTTCCTCGTGCCCTTCCCCTCTGGCAAGCTGGTCGCTACACCAATGGCCTGACCCCGATTCAGCTGCCATATACTGTATATCCATACAGCCTTATCAGCGCAGGATCATGCTTTGCTCTGTCGTCCGCACCCACTACTTCGGCCAGAAGCGCCGAGACAATGACCCAGCGCCGGCGGTCACCGGCACGGTGCGGATGTACTCAATCACGCGCGAAGACATGCGCCGTCAGGTGCGCATCATGACGATGGACGGGCTGGCAAAGTTCGGCGCGACGGCGAAGGGGCCAATCCCAGACCTGCTCGAGCCGGAGCTGCTTACCTTCTGTTCCGACCGGGGAATGATGGTCTGCGGATTTGAGGAGATTGACGGGCGGCGCTACTCCCAAGGGTGGTGGATGCAGTGGATCCCGCGGTAAAGGGCCAGTCCGACAGGCGTGCAAGTCCGGTGCCATTGCTAGGGTGTTGTGCCATGTCAACACCCACACCAGGACCTCCGAAAATTACACTTGGTGTAATAGTGGTATATTGACATCCCCATCGTAACGCCTAGAATTGAGCAATGAAAGTTGAGCACAAAGACGGCTTGCTGCAGCGATTAGAGACGGATCCCCAATTCGAAAATGGCCAGGACCCGCACACAGTGCGGTCTTTTCGCATGCGCATGGTGATGCTCAGGAGCGCAATCAGTGTTCAATCCTTGAGCGCGTTCCGAATGCTCGACCTGCAAGAGGGTGGAAGTGGCATTTACTCAGTCCGCCTTACGGTAAACAAGCGGCTCACCTTTAGGCAAGAACCGAATCACACAGAAGAGATGGTTAGGGTCCTTTCAATCGACACTGTCCATTGAGACCTGACCAGGAGAGCGCAATGCAAACAGCAGCAGAGTATTTCCCCCCTGGGGACTTTCTCAAAGAGGAGCTTGAGGCTCGTGGGTGGACCCAGGTCGAATTGGCCGAAATTATGGGCCGCCCGACCCGGCTGATCAATGAAATCATCGCTGCAAAGAAGTCCATTACCCCCGAGACGGCGATCCAGCTCGGAGAAGCCTTGGGTTCGGACGCTCGAGTCTGGATGAATCTCGAGAGCCAGTATCAGCTTTCGAAGGTGACGAAACCCGATAATCTTATTGCCCGCCGTGCACACCTTTATGCACGGTTTCCCGTCCGCGACATGGTAAAGCGTGGGTGGATCCAACTGAGCGAGAACATCGAAGTATTGGAACAGCAGTTCAAGACCTTTTTCGGTATCGATCGTCTTGATCAGGATCCTCACTTCATGCACGCTGCAAAGAAGACGGATGAGACCCAAGAAGCCTCCATTCGACAGTTGGCTTGGCTGTTCCGCGCTCGAACGATCGCAGCGAATCAAGTGAGCAAGAAGTTCAAGAAAGAACTGCTCGAAGCTGCGATGCCGAAGCTGCATGCGTTGTTATCCGCGCCGGAAGAAATCCGTCATGCCTCGGGAATCTTGGCAGATTGCGGCGTCCGTCTCGTGTTCGTCGAAGCACTGCCGGGTTCAAAAATAGACGGAGCGTGCTTTTGGCTCACACCGACTCAGCCCGCGATTGCGATGTCGCTCCGGTTTGATCGCATAGACAACTTTTGGTTTGTCCTTCGGCACGAACTGGAACATGTGCTGCAGGGTGACGGTAAAGACGACGGCTTCATCTTGGATGTAGATATGGACGGAGATAACTCGGGACAGCTTCTTGAGGAAGAACGCATCGCAAATGAAGCCGCAGCCAATTTTTGCGTGCCTAAGACAGAAATGGACAACTTCATCGCTCGTGTCGCGCCGTATTTCAGCGACGAGCGCGTCACACTCTTTGCCAAACGCTTAGAAGTTCATGTGGGAATCGTAGCGGGCCAATTGCGGAAGCGGTTGAAACGATACGACAGATGGAGCAAGTATCTGGCGAAAGTCAGGCACATTGCGATTCAGAGTGCCCCAACCGATGGTTGGGGGAATGTTGACTATTAATTGGAGGATGATGCACCTATGTCGGCATACTCAAATGCAGTGAAAGACTACATTGAGCGCTATCAGCGCGAGAAAGGTGATGCCAGCGGTCTCGTTGACACGCATGAACTCGCGGCCTGGGCTTACGAGAACGGTCTGCACAAGCCGAACGCCAAGACCATCATTGACGCCATTGCGGCTGATATAGCTCAGGTCTTTCGCGAAGAATATAGAACGGATCGTCACGGTAGGCGCTACCGCGCGAAGCACGCCACAACGAAAAAGGTGGGCAACAAGACTCTTTCGCTTTGGGCCGACCTTGACGACCCCAATGCCCCGCATGAGCATTTCCAGCGCTCGTTCGCTCAGCGGCGTCTTCAGATTGTGGGCGATTGCTTTCAGCTCAAAACGGACGCCGATGTATACAACGACCAACGTCAGCCCGAAACGCCCGTCCAAATTATCCTGGACTTTGCCTATGACGTGGAAGAACTCCAGCTTCGCAACAACAAACGGGCTGCATAACGAAAAGGGCCTCAAAGCGCGCCAACGCCCGAGGCCCCTGAATGAATGCGAAGCCCAAAGGTCCCATGGGCAACGCACCTTGACTGCAAGGTAGATATTGCATCGTAGTCGGTCGCCAAGCCGGCTGTCAAATGTCAAGGCGGAAGTTGGGGCGGCGTTTTGGAGCATACATATGCAGCCGAACGACACCGAAGAGGTCATCTATCGGATGACCATCACCGTAAAGGGACGGGTCATCCGTCGCCCTGACGGTCGCCCGTTCCGGATTGTGTTGCGCAAGAAAAAAGCCAACTAACAAGCCGGCCTCAAAAAGCCCCTGGCCCCGCGGCCGGGGGCTTCTTGTTTTCGTGCCTCACCTTGGCCACGCCGCCACAGTAGCCTGGTGCCGCACCGCGCACGCTGCATACGCCACCAGCACGACATCCTGCAGCCAGACCTGCCAGTCGTCATAGCTCGCCGGATCCTGGGGCGGATCGGGAATTTCTGGGCACGGTGCCGCCAGGCCGCTATCGAGCGGCGGCATCACGCGCGGCACGTACAGCGTCCGTGAGGTTCCGCACCCGGCCAACATCAGGCCGGCAACCAGCAGGCAGAGGATTCGCATTTTTCAAAGCCTTGGAAAGTGCGCCGATCGACGCGGTGAGTTCGGGGCCGATCGCCGCCGCAGCGCGAGCGTTCTCAGCCATTGCCTGCAAGTCCCGGTTGGTTTGCTCGATTGAGCCGCGCGCGACTGCCAAGTCATCGGCAGCCCGCTCCAATCTCACTTCGGCCAGTTCCTGGCCATGGACGGCGCCCAGCACATACCAAACTGTGCCGGCGCCTGCCAGCGCCGCCGCTGCATAGCCCCGCCAACCCAACAGCACGCCGGCAAACTTCTTGGCGCCGGACATCATCCTGCCGCCTTCCAGCCGCGCGGCAACTGGAAATGCGGCCCATCCTTGAGCGTCTTCCAGTCGCCGCCCCACTCCACCGGCACACCGAGGTCCGCGGCGCAGGCCTTTACGACTTCGGCGAGGTCCTTGAACCTGGCCCATTCGTTCCACGGAATCGCGCCGCCAACAAGCGGCGCCAAGTCGACGGCATGGCCGTAGCCGTCCGCCTGCCGGAGGTGCAGGCCGTTCATGGTCCGGCTCTTTCCCGCTGCCACCAGCTCGCGCTGGCGCTCGGGCGTCCGCAAGCCTTCGACCACCGTGAAATCCACCGCCGTGCGTTGAATTGCCAGTTTGACGACTTCGACAAGCTGGGGGTGAACTCCCTCCAGGCGCTGCAGGCTGCGCGCCGACAAGGCGAATCCAGACATAGTTGCTCCTCAAAAAAAGAGCGCGCCGTAGGCGCGCCGTCGCTTAGAAAAGGTAGGTTGCCGTCAGGGGCGCGCGGCCCGCGCGTGCTCATCCGCCGTCATGGCCAGCCGGTTGCGCGCGCGATACAGCAGATCCAGCTGCGCGCGCTTTGCATCCGGCTCCATGTCGGATCGCTCCAGCGCCTTGATCCTGGTGTTCACGTCGCGCAGCTGGCTGTCCGCAGCCTTGAACAACGCGCGCACGTGCAGTTGGTCGTCGCCGGCCAGCGCGCGAGCGCGCTCGAGGTCGCCAAGTTCGCGAGCCTGCGAGTAGGCTGCGTAGACCTGGGTCACGTCGCGCTGCTCGTCGTAGAAGCGCTGGATGTATTTGCTGCTGCGCGGGTCAGACTCCTTCACGAAGTCCCCGACGACAAACCAGTTGTCCAGGCGGCTGAGGTCGCGTCGCGGGTTGTCCGGCAGGCCAGACAAGGGCCGAGCCAGATGGTCGGACACGTTGAGCGCCTGTGTCCCCAGCCAGCCGAAATACCCGCGCACCAGGTGTTCCAGCCTTTGCGGCGACACTCCAAGGGTCCGACCCAGCGTCACGGCGCCGGCAGACGTGGAGGCCGTAAATCGCTCGCCGGCCGGCAGGCGCTGCTGGCCCACCGAGTCAATGTCCCTCTCTCGGAACGAGTCATAGTTGAATGCGGCTTCCATGGCGGGCTTGACGATCTGCGGCACGGGGTTCATAGCCAGCTGCTCGGTCAGGATGGCGCCCACGGTCTTGCCGAAATCGGCGAGGCGAAAGTCGTCCCCGCCGAAGGCCAATTCCGTGCCGCGCTCGACCACGCTTCCGAGCGCGCCGATTTCAAAGGGCTTGGGGATGTACACGAACTGGTTGGTGCCCGGCAGCTTGGTGATCCAGAAGGAGTTGCGAGCCCAGTCCGGCAACTGCTTGTAGTCGTCGTCGTCCTTCATTCCGAGGTACAGCAGCGCGGACGCCATCGCGACGGCGCCCGTCACAACGGCAAAGCGCGCGGGGTCCGCGGCCGCGCCCCGACCCAGCTTGTACATGCCTTGCAGGCGCGCATTGAAGAACGGCACGACCTGGGACAACAGCCGAACAGCGGAGAACGTGCCGCCTGCGGTGAAGTCCATGAGATCGCGCGCTGCGTAGCTGGCCTCAAGATGGTTACGGCCTGCCTTGCGAGCCTGTTGGTAGATGGAAGCGCGGTTGATGGTTTCCGCCCGATCGCCCGTCTCCTGGTACCAGTCAAACGCCTTGCGCATCGCCCGGCTCATGCCGGCCGGCGACGTGATGACGTCGTCGGGATGCGCGCCCAATTCGTCCACCAGCCGCTTGACGTTGCGGGCATTGCCGTCGTTGAAGGAACCGAAGCGCACCGCACCGCCGCCGGCCATGAGACGGCGCCAGGTGTCGCTTTCGGCGCCGGTGGCCTTCCACCCTTCCGCCAGGTTGCGCAGCGGATTCGTTGACAGGTTGCTGTCGATCGCCATGGCTTGGATGGTGTCGCGCAGCAGGTTGCGCACGCGGAAAGTCGGACTGATCGTCACCCCCACGGTAAGCGCGTGCTTGAACTTGCGCGCGGCCTTGGTGAATGGATCATTGGAACCGACGTAATGCAGGGACGTGAGGGCGTTCATTACCAGGGGATCGCTCACCAGGTAATGGCGTTCCTGACCGTCGAACATTGCCCGCACGCTGCCGCGCTCGGCTTGGCGAACCCGCGACGCGATGCCCAGCTTTTCCGCCTCCTGCAACGCGCCCTGCGCCGCCAGGTTCTTCATGCTGGCGGAAAGCAGGTGCGACCAGTTGGACACGGTGTTCGCCACCAGGTCGCCCAGCTTGTCCGTGCCACCCTTGAGACGTTTGTAAGCGTGCTGCCCGACAAGACCGCCAATCTGTCCCGGCCCCATGGTTCCGGTCGCATCGTCCTCCATGACCCGATAGAACGGCACGTAAAACTCGCTCTCCCACAGGGTGCGGGCGCTGGGATCAATCAGCCCCGCCTGCTGGGCGACGTCAAGCACAGACCGCTGCAGCTCGTTGAACTGAGCCAGCGCCTCGCGATAAACGCTGGCGCGGTCCCGGCCATCGGCCATCTTGCCGGCGGCCAGCCGCTTGCCGGCCGCGATGTCCTCGGGCGTGAACAGGCGTTCGCGCGACGCAGCTTCTGCCTTGGCGCCCGGCCACTTCGCCGCCTCCGCACGCGCCGCGGCTTCTTTGGCAAAACGCTCGGTCACACCATTGTCGAATCGCACTTGCCATTCCGCGGCCAGGCGCTCGGCCCGGTTGGCTGCAATCCAGGCCATGAAATGATCGTGCTCGCCAATCAGGCCGGCCAGGATCTCGGCTAGGCCCTTGCCGCCGGCGGTGTCCAACGCGCCGTCCTGCAACTTGACCGCGCCGTGGCGGACCAGATATTCCGCTGCGCCGTCCGCTCCCTTGGATAGGCGGGCCTGCATATAGGCTGTCGCACTGATGCCTTTGAGCGGCGCGAACTGGTCGAATATGCCTTGCACCAGCTTGGCCTGCCACCGATCGGATGCCTTGGCCAAGCGCTCCTTGATGGGGTCTTGCTCAGCCCATGCGCCGATCTTGCCCAGGAACTTGTTGCGCTGGCGGCGCTCGATGTCTGAAAGGGATTCGCCGGGTCGGGCGACCTTGGCGCCGCGCTTGGGCTCGCGTGGGGCGCGCGGTGCCATCGGCGGAATGCCCGCCGTGCCGGATGCGGCGCGCGACTCCATTGGCCCAGAAGCAGAAAGCCCCGCACGGGGCGGGGCTTCGTCGGCACGCTCCGGTGTCAGAGTGGGAGGGGATCCCTCTTCATGAGCTCGTCTATCTGTTCCACCGATTCGCGCATGTCTTTCAGCAAGGATTCGACCTCGGACGGCGTCAGGCGCGTCATGCTTGGCGAGATAACGACCTTCTGATTCTGTGAGCGAGTCGAAGCCGCGGCCAGTGGCTTCGCGGAAAGCTTGTTCGACATCGCCATAGCGGGCTCGCAGTTCAGACAGGGTTTCGGGGGACAGCCGCAAGGTAGCACTGTAGAGTTTACCCGTCAACGCGAACGAACCGACCACCCGCCCCCCATTCTTCTCGATATGTGAGGCAAGCGCGGCCAGAGTGCCGCCTTGCGTCAAGGTGTCATCGACCAGGAAATAGGACTTGCCCGGCTGCACCTCTCCGTCGAACTCGGGTTGTTGGAAGATCCGGCTCAGTCCGTCCAGCGCCGTGCGTTTTGCCTTGACGGATTGATAGATTCCGCTCTCGACAGGAAGGTCCAAATGCTTGCCAAGCGCCTTCGCCGAGGCCAACGGAATTTTGTTGTGGCCAGCGGCCTCAATCGCCACCACCGGAACGATCGTCGGCTGCTCATTGCCAATCGCGGCACGCACCTGTTCGACCGCCTCCCGCGACAGTACGTCCTTGAGCAGTCGATACGCCGCTGCAGTGTCGCCGGCCTTGGCCGCCGCATGGTCGGGATGCTTTCCGGCCGCACCAAGACGCTGGCCAATGACGACGGGCGGCAACGAGACAGGTTCGGCGCCGCGGCGAGACTCTGCCGCCAGCGATGCGGCTGCCTCTTGCATCCCGGCGCTCGCGCGCGCTGCGGGCGCGCGCTGCAAGAACCGGCCGGCATCGATCACCATCTGCCTGATGTCGATGTTGGTCAGCTTGAGATTCAGGCCGAGCCGTCGCAGCGCAGCCCGGATCTTGCCGTAGAGCCGTTCCAGGAAAATCGGGCGCCTGCCCTGCTCCGCCATGCGGGCCAGGACTTCGCGGGCCCGGTTCTCAGCGGAGTAGTCGGGATAGCGCAGCGTCACTGCTTCGAACGTGGCGTAATGAGGATGATCCGGGCCGGCGTTGCGCGGGATGTGCGCGCCGTCAGGCGCCCGCGCCAGGCGGCGCACGTCCGCCAGAACCTCGCCGAAGCGATCACCCAGCAGCGCCTCCACGCCGAAATGCCCCACCACCTCATGGGTCAGGACCTGGTGCAGGCGCTCGGCCGTAGGCAGGTTCTCGGCCACGAGGTAGATGCGCCCGCCGTCATGAGCGGGGTAGTAGGCGCCCTCGGCGAGGGGGGACGGCTTGGCTCCTTCCGGGATCTGGTCCACACTTTCCACGACCGACACACGGAGGCTGGCCGCGCCCGGCAGCTTGCCCATGAAAGCGTCGGCAACTTTCGTGGCCTCGGAAACAGAAACCCCGGCGCGGGGCCGGGGTTCTTCAGCTGAGCGCCGCTCTAGCGGTCGCGGGCCATCCAACAGGCTGCGCTGCCCGCGCGCCTCCGCTTGGTCGGCCCCCCGATCACTCCCCGTCAGGACGAAGTCGTCTCGGACCGCATCGGCTGCCGCACGTTGGTCGGCCGCTCGAGCCTGCGCAGCACTCTCCTGCTCTCCGGCGGCCACCGCCTGAGCTGCATGGCGCAGCGCGTCGGACGTCGGGTTCTCCAGTGTCAGCGCTTGCCGGCCGCCCGCGCGATCACCTTCTGCGCCTGGTCCGTTGCCTCGCGCTCCCGGTTGGCCTGCACCGCGCGAAGAATTGCCAGTGTCCCGTCGGCCATACGCCGCTGCTTGGGACTTAATGTCGGCCTCGTAGAGTCCGGCGTCGCCGTCGGCTCGGATTGAGGCACGCTCGATGATGGCTTCTTGGGTTGGGACATCCGTAATTCCTTGTTCGCTCAGATAGACGGCCGCATCGAACTGTGCGGCCAGCTCCAGCGCTGTCGTGCCGGCGGGCATGGCGTCGATGACGCCAAAAATGTCCTCGGCCAGCTTCTGCTTGTCTTTCGTATCGCTGAACCTTTCGGCTTGGCGCTCAGCATACGCGCGGCGGGCTGCCTCGTCCATCTGCTCCAGTGTGTAGACCGCCTCACCTTCCAGGGCTTCCCGTACGCGGTCCATAGCGGTGCCCGACAGATCGACGGTGTCGCCGTCCATCGGCAGATATCCCGCCTGCTGCATGGCCTCCACCAGCATGTCGGCATCCATGCCGCCCCTGCGGAACAACCCGGGCGCGCGGCGATTGGCCAAGTGCGCGCGATCGCCGTAGATATCGGCTGCCAGCTCCGGCCGGATACCGCCTGCTTGCCGCACCATCTGGAGAAAGTCGCGCCGGGCATCACGCCCGAAATCCGCGGCGGTGGACCCGGGCTCTGCGACTGGCGCTTGCCCGGTGCGCGGCCTGGCGACGAATCCACCCTCGACCGGCACTGACTCCGCGTTTCCATGCGCGGTGGCGGCACGCTGCGCAGCGCCTCGCGTGAGAAACGGCCGGCCATTTTTGGCGGTGATATCGGGCTCATACACCAGCGTGCCAAGCCCGGATTCTGCCGCGGGCCGCGTGGTGTCGCTATCGGCCAGCCAGCGCTTGAACGTGGGCATGTCCATCTGCGTGACCTTGCCCATACCCCGCCAGTCCGGCGTATAGCTGTCGCGATATGCGCGTTCAGCGTCCTCCCGGCTGTCGTAGCCCAGCATCACCTTGGATTCATCGAACCCGCGGTGCCCAGGGTCCACCTGGTCGATCACGAACACCGGGCCGCTGAAGTTGGGCGACGTGCCCGGCCGCACGAATACGTCGACCTGGTCACCGTCTGCGCCTTCCGTGCGGCGGATGTAGCCGTAGTGGCCCGCCATCCGGTTCACCCATGCGGTACCGTCCGGCGCGGTGCCGCGACGCTCTGACCCATCCGGATTCTCGATCGACAACTCCAGGCCAGCCACGCGCGTGCG
This sequence comes from Achromobacter spanius, assembly GCF_039673305.1. GTDB lineage: Bacteria > Pseudomonadota > Gammaproteobacteria > Burkholderiales > Burkholderiaceae_B > Achromobacter > Achromobacter spanius_F. Next base: position 101,128 of record NZ_JBDJLJ010000011.1, on the reverse strand, counting down.
CCCGACCTTGTAGTTGCCGGCCTCCTTCTGAGCTTCCGAGGGCTCTGGCCGACCATTCGTGGGAGAGGTCGCTGCCTCGTTCGCAGCTGTGTCGATCGCCGCGCCTGGATGCCGCTCGCCGGCGGCGGCCACATCGGGCGTCAGGCCCATGGCCGCCTGGCGTTCCAGCTCGGCACCACGTTGGCCGGCGGTCGCGGCGACGCCGGCCGCATCCACGCGGTACACGGGCGCCGGCAACGCGCCCCGCGCAGGAGCACCGGCGAGGGCCGCGCCGACACCCTCGGCGAGCTCCTCGGCCGTGTAGGGCTGCATGCCGTTTTCGTGCCGGATGATGGCCGTCGTCAGGCGTGCCAGCGTGCTGGGGTCGCTCAGGTCCAGCCGCTCGCCAGCGTCAACGCCCAGTGCTCGCGCGACCTGCTGCACGTAGGCGCCCGTGTCATTTTCCGACGGCGGCGCCCAGCGATTCACGATGTCCTGCACGGTGTCCAGCCCGTGCTGGCGTTGATAGGTCAGAAGGTTGCGCGCAGTGGCCCGGATTCCGTCCTCCGGCGTGGCGAAGATAGCGAAGCGCGGATCATTGCCTTCCACCTCGCCGGCGAACCCGACGCCCTTCTGGATGTTGCCGGGGTTGTTGTTCCGGATTCCACGCGGCGCATTGGAGGGCATGCGCCAGGACTCGCGCGCTGTGAACCCGTCGCCGGCGGAATACCCTTCGGGTGCGGGGAGAGCGTCGCGCCGCACGGGCCCGTCCAGCACAGGGAACGCTTCCGGTCCGCCCAGCGCTGCGGGGCCATCCATGGCTTGCCGCAGAGTGTTTCCCGGCATAGGCCCGGCCGCCAGCTCGGAAAGGCGCACGAAATGCCCTCGCCCGTCTGCAGTTCGAACGCGCGCCAGTGGTTCGCCGCCGGCGCGCGCCGTCGCGGCATTGCGCTCCACGCCCAGGAACTCGACGCCCAGTTCGCGGCCGTTCTGGCGCAGATAAACTTGTTGCCCGCGCGTGAACGTACCTGCGGCCTCTTTCTGGGGTTGCTCCGTCTCCTCAGCCTCCGCGGCCGGAGACTGCATTCTTGCCAACTCGTCGGCGGGCACGAACGAATCCTGACCGTTCACCCGGACCCGAGCGTACCGTCTGCCGTCGGAGCCGACTTCGGGCTCCATCTGGACGAATTCCACAGGGACATCGTGGTCGGCGTTCTTCCAAAGGACCTGATCGCCCTGTGCGTAGGCTGCTCCTCCTTCGGTTCCCGCTGAATTGTGGGCAGATTCCTCCGGTGCCGCCGTCTGGCGGCCAGGGCGAACGATGAATCCGTTCTCGTAGCGCAGGACCTGCGCATCCCCACCCAGCTGCTGGGCCTGCTGCCACGCGGCGCTCGCAGTCACGAAGGGCCTGCCGCTCGGGTGCATCACGTCACCGGCCTCCAGGGCCGGCGCCACGCGCACCCCACGGTTTCGCACCCCATCGGTAGCGCCGTGGATTGCGCCAGGGCCCACGCCGGCGACGAAGCCCAGCGCCGCGTTGCCGAACGAGCCCTCCAGTGGGTCCAGTTCCATGCCCGCGCCCGCGTTGATGCCCTTCTGCGTTGCGACACCTTCGCCCACTTCCTGGATGGCCTCCTCCGTACCGGCCAGGCCGGCGCGGCCCACCGTCTGCGCGACGGCGCCTCGGCCGCCCAGCACCCGGCCAGCAGGCGACAGGATCTTGCCCGTTGCGGCACCGCCGGCGGCAGACACTGGAAGGGTTCGGACAAATGCAGCATCCTCCGCCGCGGCGCGCACGCGCGCCCGCGCCTCCGACGGCGTCAGCCCCTGGGCGAGCAAATCGCGAAAGCCGGACGAGGCCGCAGCCAGCTGCTGGTCGTCCATTGCGTCGATGGTCTCGCGTGCCTGTTCGATGGCGCTGCCGCCGCCCATCGCGCCGCCCACGCCCGCGCCGGCCGCCATGCGCGCACCGACGCCAGCCGGGCCGGCTGCCAACGAAGCCGCGATCGGCAACAGGCTGGAGCCGCTGGCGTTCAGGGCCTGGAGGGCCAAGCCCGACGCCGAAGGGTCTCGGCCAAGCGTCCACGTGTCCGGCTTGTCCAGGTCACCACCCGGCTGCGAATCCGCCTCGCGCTGCTTCGCCTCGGCGCTGCGCGAATCAAGCACGCGCTGCCCCAGGTCGCGAGTCGCGTCCGCCGCACCTTCCAGCGGATTGCTGGGAATCTCCAGCCCGGCGTCGAAGGCCTGGTTGAGGGCGGTAACCGCCACACGCCCCAATCCTTCGGCCACCTTTCCAACGCCGCGCACGGCGCTGCCCGCGCCCTTGATTGCGCCGCCGGCGAAGGTCTTGGGATAGTCGACGAACTCGATGCCGCTGGCGTCTTGCTGCGGCTGCTGGAAGTCGGCAACGCGGAACGTAAACGGCGCAGTCTCCAGTGGCGTGCCGGTGGGCGCCTTCGCGTCCGAGAATCGCAGGCTCAGATCCTGCCGCACACCGTCGCGGCGCGCATCCACGCTGTCTTTGAACTCGACATCGTCATCGCGCTTTTCAAAGTTGTCCATCTACACCCTCTCCGTTGCTGCGGCCCATAGCGGCACGCGTGATTTCGGATCCTTCCGTCGCCCTGGCCCAGCTGTCGGCAGCCGCCTGTTCAGCCGTCCGTGCCAGCTCCACATCGCGCTCCGCCTGTTGCAGGAGCGCCGCATGCTTGGCGCGCGCTTCGGCACCGGCCTTCATCCCCGGCGGGCGGGTGCGAAGCTGCCGCACCAGTGCCTCCGCCTGGTGCAGCTGCGCGCGGGCGGCGTCCAACTGGACACCTTCCGGGCGCTCCTCGACTTGCCCGGCTGGCGCGGCTGCAGGCGCCGGCGTGCCGGGCGTGCGTCCAGCGTTGGCGGCCGCCCTGCTTGGCTGCGCCGGCGTCTGGGCGCCAGGGCCAGCGGGGCCGCCAGGCCGAGAAGTTCCGCCTTCCAGCAGCCGCGCGCGAATCTGTTCCTGAACCTGCTTCGGCACGACCGATACGGGCAGGCGAATCAACTGCCCCTCGTGCTCCACGCCGAACCCGAACTGGCGATCGCCCAGGCGGATGGGCACGATATCCGCCGTACCGCCCTGCACCTGTTGGGCCAGCGCCGCCAGGTTCCCAGCGGTCAAGACCTCGCCTTCAGGCGTACCCGCATTGAGCCGGTTGATGTTCTCGCCCGTGGCGATGATCCCGCTGACCTGCTTGCGCTCGTCGTCGCCCAGGCCTTCCAGGCTGTCCACCTTGAACAGGCGCATGACGTGGTTGGCCAGATCCTTGTTGGACGTCACCATCTTGGGCTTGCCCGCTTCGCTTCCCTCTGCACCAACCCGCATGCCGCCCTTGCCATCTGGCACATACAGCGTCTGATCCTTGCCCACAACACGCGGCTTTCGCAGTTCCTCGTCGCTGCGCAACTGGCTGTCCAGCAGCTTGTCGCGGCGCTTTTGCTCTGCCTCCCACAGCGATTTCGCCTGCTGCGCGACCATCGCCTGTTGCGCTTTGGGGTCACTGACGTTGCGCACGAAGCTCTGCAGCATGAACTCGCTGATGGGCTGCTGGACGGGCTTGCCGGTGGCCGTGTCCACGCCGACAAAGTCATAGACGGGCGCGCCGCCCGCCTGCTCGGAGCGCTTGTTGATCGAGGTCACCTCAATGCCGCCGGGCATGAAGCGGTTCACGAACGGAACATACGCATTGGGGTCGCCGGTCAGCTGGTAGCGGCTCTGTGCCGCGTTGAACGCTTGTTCGCGGTGCTGGCCGACGAATTTCTCCCGATCGGCCAGCAACTGCATTGCGCGCCCGGGCTCGCCCAGCTCGAGGGCCTTACGGTAGGCACGGGTCAGTCCGTCAGCGATCTGGCCGAACTCGCTGCCGCCGAGATAATCAGCGGGCTGCGGGCTTTTTTTTTCAGCCGCGGCCGTCAGGGGGGACGCCACCGCCGCGCGCGGTGCGGTACCGCCCAGGCCTCGCGGCGCGGAGTCCGCCAGGCCGATCGTGCTGGCGTCCAGTCCCTGCGGCGCCGCCGACGGTGCGGGCGCGCCCAGCGCCACAGGCTGCAGGCCCCACGCATCACCAACCGCCGGACCGGATGCGACGGACGGCGCCGTCTGAATTCGCTCCAATCCACCCCCGGACGCAGGCTGGGCGGTGTCGCCCGCCAGCGCTGCCGCGATCTCCCTATCAGCCCGCTTTTTCTTTTCCTCCGCCTCCCGCGCCAGGTTCCTGTCCTTGGCCGTGTCATAGGCCTGAGCAATGGCCATCCCGTTCCGCAGCCCGTCAGCCAGGCCGCCCGCAAATCCGCCGTTCATCGCCATCAGATTCTCTCCAGTCCAATCAGTCCGGCCGACAGGTCGCCGGCCAACGCCGGCGGCAATTCGCCGCCGACTCCAATCTCGTCAGGGACGGCCACACGCTCCAGGCCCGGGGCGCCGCGGGCGCTGCGGCGTTGCTCCAGCCGGTCCACCTTCTTGGCGAGCGCGCGGATAGCGGCGTGGTGCTTGCCGCTCACGCTGATCATGTCCAAGCCCACACCGCCGGGCGCGACCTCATCCCCAAAGGCCGCCTGCATGTCCTCCGCGTACGGCCCCACGTGGCGGCCACCGTCGGCCACGCCGTCCTGATACTTCCAGCTCTCGACCGGCACGCGCGTCAATCCGTCCAGCGCGGCATCGTCGTCGACCGGCGAGCCGCCCTCCTTCAGCTCCTTCGACGAGAACATCATGGCGCCGGCCATCATCCCGGTGCCGATCAGCGATCCCAGGCCTGCTTGGCTGGACGAGTTCGCCTGCTGCTGCATCTGCATCTGGCTCATGCCCAGGTTGCCCATCGAGTTGTAGGCGCTGCTTGCCGTCCCCAGCAGGCCCTGCCCGGTGCCCGCGGCGTTCCCCTGGGCGGCCTGCGCGCCCATGACACCCGTGGCGGCGTTCCCGGCCTGCAGCGATGCCTGCGAAGCGGCGATGCCCGTCCCGGTCTGGTTCCGACCGAAGCGCGCGGCGTTCTCCCGCAGGCTCATGCCCAGAATCTTGGTGTCGTTGCGCTCCTTCGTGACGGCGCCCGCCGTCGCCAGCGCCCTGGCGTTGGCCTGGTCCGTCATTGCGGTGCTGCCCAGGCTGCTGGTGGGCGAGACGCCCATGCGCGCCATCTCGCGCGACGTCTGCTCCTGCGTATTGTCGAACTGCCGGCCCACCGTGGCGGCGGCCAGGCCTTCGCGGCGCGCCACCTCCTCCGGGCTGTCGTAGTTCATGGCCTCTTCGGCCATCTTGTTCTCGATGGGCTGGAAGACGTCCTTGTATTGCTGCCACTGATCGTCCCCGCGCTCGGCGTTCTTCGTGGCTTCGCTTAGCGCGTTGTTCATCAGGCCCTGGTAGATGGGCGCGAACTGGTCAGTCAGCTCCTTGTTCCATTCGAAGTTACGTTCGGCCAAATCCTGCGCACGCATCCCGATCTGCGCATTCGCTTCTTGGGCCCGGCCCACGGCCGGGTCTTGCTTCACTTCCGAGGACATGCACCCCATGTCAATCTCCCCGCGCGGCCCGCTCGGCCTCAAGGTTGGTCAGGTATTCGCCCCAGGGCTCGGTCTGCTGCCGCAGCTCCACGCCCACGTCCCGTGCCCACCGGGGCCCGCCCAACAGCAGCGCGCTGTGCGTGACCAGGTCCACGTAGGCGGCGCGCAGCACGTAGGCGATCCGCTTGGGCGCCGTACCTTCGGCGCGCTCCAGCTCTGTCGCGACCCGCCAGTTGGTGCTGGCGTTGGCCAGGATCGAATTCAGCGTTTCGAAGTTGGCGCGGTAGAACGGGTTGCGGGGCAGCAGCACCAGGGCAGCGAACATGCCATCGTTGATTGCCTCGTCATCCAGCACCTGGTCGCGGTCGATCAGGTCGTCCCACAGGTGCGCAGCCTGGAAGGCCAGCCGCAGAAAGTCCACCGCGGCCTGGTTGCCGCGCATCCAGCGCAAGGCCTGCGCAGGGTCAAAAAAAGGCGCGCTCATTGGCGCGCCTTCTTGGGCTTGGTGCTCGCCGCCGCCTTGGGGACGGCGGGCGATTTTCGTGGCCGCCGCTTGGGCGACGGCTTGCGCTGGTAGGCGGGGTCGATGATCGCGGCCGGCGCAGCGTGGTTCGCGCTGGGCACAGTTTCCCCGGCCACCTCGGCGCCCGCGTCCACGGCATCCGCCGCCGCGGCGCTGGCCGCCGCCTGTCGCTCGGCCTGCACCGTCTGGTGCAGGATCTGGGCCAGGTTCATCACGAGCCCCATGGCCAGCTCCTGCGTCAGCCGGTTGCCGACGTTGGAGAAGATGACGCTTTCGATTTCCTTGTTCAAGGACTGCTCCCAATGATCTGCGTTAGAGGATGCCCGCGACGTCGATGATCGACACTTCCACGCTGGGCGAATATGAAACAAAGGCGTTTGCGTAGACCGGCGCCCACCCGATGAACGTGCCGGCGGGATCTGGATAGCTTGCCCAGAAGCCGTTCGCCGTGGGCGCCAGCGCTTCCAGCATCAGGTAGGAAATCCACCCGCCGCCAAGGTACTGCTGGCAGTTGAACCCTTGCCGGACAAAGGACTGGTTGTAGGCGTACTTTCCTGATACCAATCCGCTATATGTCCAGCCGTCCTGGTAGGCCATGCGGTAGGCCTCGGAATAGGCTGGAACGGTGACGCTGCCGATGATGTCCAGCGGCCGCTGCGCCGCGGTGAAAATTTGCGTGCCGGCCTCGTTGAAGGCGTCCAGAAAGCTGGGCTCCACGGGGCGGTCAAATACGTAGTACTCGCAGGTGTTCCGGAATGACAACTGCAACTGGCCGTTCACCAGATTCGCCAGCCTGAGATAGCAGGGGTTCGCGAGCGGCCGAATGAATACGACGGGGTCGATCGCCGGCACCGTGACATCGGTGTTTGCGACGCCGGCGTGGCGCAGGAACATGTTGATCGACGAGCTGTCGACAATCAGCTCGCTCGCGCCCGATAGCACCTGAAATCCCGCAGCCATCACCTGACCCCGTACACGACTTTGACCGAAACGCGATCGCCCGGCATTCCAGAAACGAATTGCCAAGTGATCGTGGTCCCTACCCGCCTGATGTCCGGAGCATTGCTATGCGACGGTGAGCCCATGGGAAAGGTCGCGATCCACGGTATGCCGTCAGCCAGCTCCGGGAAATTCAGCGATCCATTCGACGTTCCAGTAAAAAAGACCCCGCGTTGCCGCGCGATCTTGCTGGTGTATGACGTCAGGACCGCCCCATTCGGGCCGTACGTCTCAATTCCTACCGGCATTACCAGATCCCCAAGCGCACGCGCAGGACGTTGGCAGCGTCGTAGACCAGCAGCAGGTTGTCCCGAATCTCCAGGCGGGCGCCGCTGGCCGCGGTGCGCAGCAGCCCGATAGTCGCTGTGATGGCAGACAGGGACGTCACGCTCAGCTTATCTGCCGATATCGAATTGGCGGCGATGCGGGCGGCATTGAGCACGCCGGCCGTGATCTTGTCGGCGCTCAGGTTCGCGATCTTGGCGTTGGTGATCGCCGCGTCCTGAATGTTGGCGGTCTTGACGTAGGCGTCGGTGATGACCGCCAGGCGCGCCGACAGCGAGGCCACCGTCAGGCGGTCCGCATTCAGGGAGTTGACCGCTATCCGGTCGCCGCTCATTTCCCCGAATGTCACCTTGGCCGCGGACAGCGATGCCACCTTGGCATCGGTGATGGCGGCGTTGCCCAGCTGCAGCGTGCTGATGGATCCGTTGGCCACGTAAAGGTTCCGGATATAGATGCCCGGGGGAACCGGCACGCCGTTGATTTCCGTGGGCTCATGGATTTCGTACAGCAGCGCCTTGGGGTCGCCGGCCGCCGCCAGCACGTCGATCAAGTAGGCGGGGTCCAGGGACACGGCGCCGGCAGTGCCGCCCACGTCGTTGAAGGGGCCGATCTTCCCCCCAACAGAGACGAACCGAATCCAGTAGAAGTAGGTCGTGTTGGCATCCGTGCCGACGGGGTCGCTGTAAACCCACCCCGTCGTCTGCCCGACGCTGAGCGCCTGCGCCTGGTTGTCCGTGGTACCGCGGAAAATCTCCGCGTAGCCAAAGTACGCGAAGTTCGGCTTGTCCCACTCCAGCACCACGGCGCCAAGGGCCGGCGTGACCCTAAACCCGGTGGGCGCAGGCGGGATTCCGTCGACGACGGGCGGCGTGCTGGGCTGGAACGCGCCGCCTGGATTCTTGATCAGGATCGGCTTGCCGTCCGCGCCGCGCATCGTGACGATGCCGTTCTCGACCAGGTCGCCCCACGTGACGGCGCGGTCGACAGCCTGGCCACCCTGGCCGAAGCGCGTCGCCAGCGTCATGCGCATCTGCTCCAGCGCGCGCGTCGCCGCCGGGTTGCCCGGCAGCTGGGCAGCCTCGATCGCCGGCAGGTCCGTGTATCGGAGGCCGGATCGTTGGGAAGTCGCCATGCTTAGACCGCCGTGACGTTGCCTAAGGTCGACGCCACCGTGACCTCCGTGATTGCCGCCGTGCCCTCGAGCGTGAATTCGAAGCTGCGCGCGCGGTAGTTGCCCCGAAGCCGGAACGGGCGGCCGCTGCGCACGACGTGCTCAACCAGCACCTCACGCGGGCCGCCCACGGCCTCGATCACTGCGCGCAGCCGGAACGTCACAGGGTAGGCGGCAGCCACCACCTGGGCGGCGCCGACGTTCTGCGCCCGCTCGAGCAGAAATCTTTTGCTCACGCAGCGCATGGCGAGCGGCACCGATCCACCCGCCCATTTGTGCACGTCGCCGTCAGGCAGCGCCAGAAACAGCTCATCCCGTCGCCCGTCCGAATACGACGCGGTGGCGTAGACGTCGGTGCGCGTCATGGACATGGCCCCTCGAGTGAGGTCGAAGATCAGGCCGCCGCGCTGGGCGCCGGTGTCGTACCAGCAAAACAGCCGGCTGTCGTGCACATTGGCGTGCATGGACTCGGGCCGATAGGCCTGCCATTGCTCCCGCGTCAGCAGCTCCTCGGTAACCAGGGCGATACCGCCTGTCTGGTCGACCATGACCAGGCCGTCAGGCGACGCATAGACCACGCCGCCCTTGAACGCCCGAATCGTCCGCTTGGCGACGCACGGCTGGTTGCCGTCCAGCCGCACGGGCGTCAGCGTGACCGGGTCCGCCTGGGTCGCCAGGTAGGTATCGCCCTTGGTGCACACCACCGTGGCCTGCCCCATGATGGCCCCGCCCACAATCTCGTCCGCCACGGGCGAGTAGTAGGGCCAGCCGAAGGGCTTAAACACTTCCGACCGGTACACCCGCTTTCCGGAGAATCCAATCATGAAGCCAGCAGGATGATCCATCAGGCCGAACAGGTCGTCCGGTGGCGGCACCAGCGCGCGCTCTGGCAATGCCTCGCCGAGCATCGTGAAATCGACTTCGTCGCTGAACGTCACGGCGCCGGCGGGAATCTCCTTCCAGAATCGAAGGATGGCGGTTCCCGTGGCGTCCGTCGTGGACAGGTAGAGTCGCTTGAGCGTGATGTTGTATTCGCCCGCCGGCGGCCCTTCCAGGTTGATGACGTTCAACGTATCGGCCGTCGCGGCATCGAACGGATCGCTCACTTCGTTCGGCGGCCCCTCCTCCCCCCAGGCGGACACAAAGGTGTAGGCCAACAGGCAGGATTGCCGCTCCAGGCTGGAAGGCGGATCCGGCTGCTCCGAGATAGTCACGGTAGCGCGCGACGTCGGCGCCGGGACTCCCAGGCGGTACCAGGCGGTGGGCATCAGGTCGTTCGCCGTGGCCATGGTGGAATCGGTCACCCGCGGCGGCTGGCCGGCTTCGGTGAAGTACGTCCGTTCCTGCGCGTCGTCCGGGATTGCGCCGCGCGCCACATCCGCATCATTGAGCCAGTGGAACCAATACCGTGCGTCGTCGTCGATTCCACGGCCGAACCGATAAATGGCCAGCTTCGTGCCCACCTTGGCCAGGTCGGCCACCTTGGCCGGCTCCTTGTAGGGCACCAGGGAGCCACGCTGCAGGTTCAAGTTCAGGGCGTCCTGGCTCGCGCCCGCCGGCAGCAGGTGAGGTTCCACGCGCGGCAGCATGCCGGTGAAAGCCTTGATTGCCTCCCTCATCGGAGTTCCGCCCGCGCCGGCTTGCCGATGGCGGCGACATTGCCGCGGGCTCGGAACACCAGGATCGCAAGCAGCACCGCGATGCCCAGCTGCCAGAGCGTTACCCCCCCAGCCCAAGGGCCGAACTGGCCCTGCCGCATCAGCACGTCCAGGCCCTGCCCGCCCGTGAAGACCGCCAAGAGGTAGGCGATCGCGGACATGCCCGGGCGATACCGCGCGCCTTTTCGCCGGTAGCACATCAGCCGCCCGGCAGTGCAAAGGTTCACCGCGACAAAAAGAAAGGCCACCAAATGGTGGCCGGTGGGGTCAAAAGCGAGTGCGGGCATTTGCATATCAGCCTCCCCGTTTCCAAAGAACCGATATATCGAACGTCTTGATCCGTTCGATGGCCGTGACCGCGATGGTCACCGCCACGGCCGCGGCGACGAAGCCAGTAATCACCGTTTCGTTCACGCCCGTCACGCGGCTCAGTTCGCCGGCGCCGAAGTAGCCCAGCAACCACGACACCAGGCCATAGACCAGGCGGCGCACTACACCCAACTCGCGGCTGTGCATCATGAACACCGCGGCGCCCGCGAAGGCGCCGATCAGCGCGCCACTGTCGATGCCCGGCAGGAGCGCCGCGAATAGAACGCCTGATGCCGTAGCCACCGCAGCGCCGACCGTGCTTGTTGGTTCCGCCATTGTTTCTCCAATTTTTTGGGGCATGGTCGCCCCGATGTCGCGGTGGACCTACGCCCTGATGCTCGCCGCCAGAATGAACAGCGCGTCGACCTGCGCAGCGGTCAATCCCAGCATGCCGGAAATCGCCGCCAGCATTTCGCTGTCGCGGCGGAATTCTTGTAGATCATCCCAGGCCCGGCGGTACATCGCCGGCGTGGCGGGATCCGCTAGCACGGCCTCAGCAGCCTCGAACAACGTCCCGTCGCCGTGGGCCGTGCGGTGCATCGCCTCGCGCCCCTGGAAGCGGGACACGACCGGGACAATCGATGCGAAAGGCAACTCTTCCGGAGCCTCACACGGCACAAGCGACGAGGGGATGTTCGAAGGATGCTCATCACCAGGAAAGACGAACCGCCAAACTCCGCCGACTTCTTCAGCGGCCACATCGTCGTTAAACCACCATACGAGGCCGGTGTCGGCGTCCTTGAATGTCTGCATCAGGAGTACTCCCACGCTTCGTTGACGGTGGCATTTACGGCATCCACCATCCACCACACCCCGGGTGGAACCATAAAGCTGAACCCATTTCTAGTACCCGCGCCCGCGCCCGAAGTCAGATCGTAGTGAACCGACCTCATGCCGCTTGTGCTACCGACGCTGTTCAAATAGCCTGCCGTAACGACGTTCGCCGCACCGGTGCCCATGAAAGTCACGCCAACCAGGATCGGACGAGTTGACGTGTTCTGATACCACGCCTGGATAACCGTGGTTCGAGGCCGAATGATCTGCCCGACACCGAATAATTGGCTTTGCGCCGTCGCGAGATCTGCACGCGTGGACGCCAGCAGGGACTGCGTTGCGGCAAGGTCGGTAGCCAGTTGCGCGGCATCGACGGACCCGGGGTTTACGACTGCCCCGAAGGCGTGGACGGTCCACACCCCGGTAACGTTCAGTGCGCGAGTTTCAGACGCGACGCGTGGAGTGCCGTGTGTACCGTTGGTCAAGATCGGCGCTACGGACGCGTTATCCCCACGCATAGAGGCCAAAGCAAGACCGCCAGGGTTTAGCCCATTGGAATTAATGCCGTACGTACCGAGGGGTGCGCCTGGGGTACCAAACGTGTGCCCCTGGAACGCATCCCGCTGAATGAGACCATTCGTCGCCGCGGACATAGCCCCATCGCCGCGCCACACCACAGCCCCAAGCGACCCAGCCGATTTCCCGTTGAGGTCCGGCAGGCGGATTGTCGTAGTTCCATCGCCCAGGGTGTACTTACCCCGATGCGTCGGGTCGCTTTGCCACGTCTCCTCAGACACGACGGGTAGCGTGCCGGCAATCACCATGGCAGCCAAATCTGGATAGGTTGCTCGCGGAACCGTTTGGCCGTCCTGTGGGATTTGGCCGGCAGGTATAGACGATCGCAGAGGCCAATGACCAGGTGTTCCAACCGCCGGACCGGACCGCAACCGGTAGCCCCCGCCGGCGCTATCCCATTCCGCGTAGCCCTTCCCCACAATGCAGATGGGCCCAACGTCTTCAACTGGTACCTCATCCGCACCGAAGATAGCAAGCGAAGCGCGATGCAGGCGCTGCTCATTGACCCAGGCGTCGTTCGCGACGTTACGGCGCCGAACCCAGCCGGTCCCGATATCAGCCCACCTCATATAGGGCAGTACGTAGGCTCCCTCAAGCGTTGCCGGATCCACTTCTCCTGTGAAGTCAGTGGCGACGCCCACGAAATTGTCGTCGACCTCGTTGCGAGTCAGCAGGCGCGAAAGATTGCGCCGGAGAGTGAGAAGTCGGCCCATGGCTTACCCGCGCTGATGCGCCAGCGTCCAGTTGATCGTAAACACATCTTCGGGCTCTTTGTTCTTCACCCCGAACACCGACCGGTTCGTCAGCATCCCACCAACGGCGGCATTGAACAGGCCCGCCTCGGTGACGGGCCCGGAGCCTACGTTCTCGCCGAATGTCGCAGAGTAGAGGCGTTCCGTGCCAGTGCCAGAAACCGTCACCGGCACGCGGCTGCCCGCGATTTCGGACACCAAGGTCTGATCGCCGCCAGCGGCGGGCGTCGTGCCGATACCCAGCGCCATATGGGAAATGACGTCCACGGCTTCACCGGCGGCACGCGCCGCCAAGTAGGCCAGGCCATCGTCGGTAAACAGGTTCTTGATCAGGAATCGCTCAGTTTTCCCCGTGCGACCGCGATAGGCGAGGATTTCCAGGTCGCCTCGGCACAGGGTGCCAGAGCGGTGCTGCATTTTCTTCATGGTTTCTTCCTCTCAAAAGGATGTGGCGTCGCCGACATAGTCGTCGGCATAGTCCAAGGCGTAGTTCTCCAGCACCACCTGCCCGGAGTCATGAGACGCAACGGTGTCGCGGCGATAGCGCGCCACCGCCAGCGCCAGTACGTCGACGGCCACGGAAGCGTCAATGCGCACCGCGTTGACGCGCTGTCGCGTCCAGTCCTGGGAGGCGGCGATGGATCGCTGTACGAAGGCCAGGGAGATAGCGTCGAAGGAGGCCACGCGGTCATCTCCAGCGAAGCGAACTCCGACACCGACCTGATCCACCGCGGCAGCGCGGTCTCGGCGCGTGTTCGCCACCTCGGTTGACATCCAATCGACCGCAGCTGCGACGTCGTACCGCGCAAGGACTCGAATCAGACGGAAGTAGTCCACCGCGAGCCCCAGATCGCGCAGGATTGGGTTCAGGCCCAGAGGATCCGCGACGGCATCCACACGCACGACGACCGTGCCCGAGGCGTCGACCGTCGCGGCGACGATCTCGAATTCAATATGGACGGGGCCGGTCACGCTAAAACTGCTCCCGCACCTGGAACTTCAAGATGGCGAACGCAGTCTGGACGCGCCCATCGGGAAAGGTCACCTCCACCTCGCCCTCGAACTCCCCGGCCGTGTCCAGAGCAGTGGCGGACCAGTCCATCGCCAGGCGCCCGCCGCGGCCGGCCACGTCGTACGGCGGCTGGAAGTCCACCTCGCCCGTCTCCGGATCGACATAGCCCGCGATGGGGAAGCACGGCATTTCGTCCTTCACGCCATCGGCGCCCACCTCGCGGAACAGCAAGCGCGCCGTTGTGCCTGGTGTGGAAAGGTCGATCGCGCGGCGCGTGCGCTGGTCGGTCAGCGAGAGCTGCAGCTGCGGGGCGGTGTCGCCCTGCACCAGTCGAATCTTGGTCGTAGCCATGGGCTATTTCTGCTCGTTGGGGCTCGTCATCGCCTTGGCCGTGACGTCGCCGGTCAGGGTGGAGTGGCAGGCGGCCAGGTGCTGCGCCGCGCGCTGGTGGAAGGCTGGAACCGTGTCGGCCTCTTTCAGGAAGGCGCGATACAGGACGTAATCCAGCAGGGCCGGGGCGTATTCGCCCTCTGCCTCCAGTTCCGTGTCGCCCATGTCGTGCGTGACGGCTGCCGGCAGCTTCGCGTAGGACAACTCAATCACGACGCCGGCGCGCGCAGGCGGATACACATCAAACTGGCCGGGGCTGCGCTCGTCATACAGGAAGTGGCGGATTTCCTGTGCGGCCGCCTGGCCGCGCCAGTTGGGCCGCACACGGCCAAGGGCGCCGGCATCCGCCACGGTGATGGCGCGCTGGCGCGTCGCGGACACGTTCCGCGGCACATCAAAGAGCATCCGCGCACCGCCAGGCAGCTTTTGCCGGGTGCCGGCGGCGCAGGCGAACTCCTCCGACGCCTCGTAGATATCGGGGCGCAGCCTGTACGCCTCCAGGCGGGCGTCGGTCAGCCACTTCGGCAGCTCGTCGTCCTCCCAGTACACGGCGTCCGCGTCCTGCAGGATGGTCCGCGCGCGGTCGAGCACATCGGATACCTTCATCGGAATTCGTCTCCACCGGTGCGCATGCGCCGCTTGGCAAAGCCCCTGGCGCCCTCGTCGGCCAGGCCATTGCACGCTTGTTCAAACGCGGTCAGGTATGCAGAGGCCCGACCGGCATCCGCATAGCCAGCCTTGTGCTGGTGCAGGCGCGCCAGCGCGCCGTTGGCCAGCTGCTCGGCGTAGCGATTCAGCAACACATCGTGCAGCTCGCGCGCGGCCCGCGTCGGCGCGTAGGCCACCTCCAGGCGCAGCGCTCGAGGCGCCTTGACCGTGACCGCTGGTACGAGCTGCACGAATCCCGGCAGCCGGCAGTAGAAGCGCCGCACCTCGGCGGTCGTGCCCACCTGGCGCCATGCCCAACCGTCGGGGAACAGCTCCTCCAGCTCGGGCCGGGTGGCCGGATCCAGCGGCCCTTCCGGGAGCCAGGCCGCGGTCACGTCGACGATCTGGCTGTCCGCCTCGGGCGGGTCCAGCTCGTATTCGGTCGTGCCCGGCACCAGCGTCAGAGGGTCCAGAAACGTGCGCAGCAGGCGCGTGCGGGTGCAGAATTCGACGGCTGCATCAAGGATGGCGTCCTCAATCGCCGGCGCCGGCGCTCCCTCGACCATGGGCAGGACGAACCGCTCGAAATCTGCGAGGGCCGCCATTAGGTGGGCTCACCAGCCGCGCGCGAGTTGGCCAGGCTGACGATCTGCTGGATCATTTCGTCCTTCTTCAGGGCGCCATCCAGCTGATGGTTGAACTGCCCCAGGGCGAACGTCTGGAGGTCTTCCTTCTTCATGCCCTGCAGGTTCGGCATGTTGAACGGCGGCACCTGGCTTTGATCGCGCGACGGCGCGCTGCCGGGATGCTGCTGGGTCGTGAGCACCATGCCAACGCTGGCCGGATTGTCTTCTGCCTCGTCCCAGGCTTCGCGCCATACGTCCTTGTAGGGCGTCAGCTTGATGGCGATCAGCGGCGGCACAAAGTGAATCTGCCCGCGCTCCCACACCAGACCGGTGCCCGCCACCGTGTCCTTCTTCTGGTCCTTCGACCCGATGTACATGATCGGGATCGGATTGTCCTGTTCCATGGGAACTCCAAAAAGGTGGGGCCAGACGGTCACCCGCCCGGCCCCGAACGCCGCTTGATGCGGCGAGACAGCCCCGAATTGGGCTTAGGCGACGCCCACCATCTGGCCGCTGACCACGGCAGTCAGCTGCGGCGTGCCGGTGAATGCCGCGCCGCTGATCGTCGCGACCAACTTGACCGGACGCTTGAACAAGATGGGATGGGCCGCGGAATCCACGTTGCCCGCCGTGGCGATATCGGCGCCGGCCAGCCAGGCGTCCGGGTCGGCAAGCGGGCCTTCGGAGGCGTCATAGGGCTCGAAGCCGAGGTCAGCCTTCACGCCAGCGCCGGCGGCATCCGTCACCAGCCGAAGGGCGGTGACCACGACGCCGGCAGGAATGACGCCCAGGTAGATCTTGTCCGCCACGCCGGCCGCGGCGCGATAGCCATAGGTTTCCACCCAGGCATTGCCGAAGGCCTGCGTGTGCAGGGGCTTCGCGTTGTAGTCGGAAGAGTAGCGATCCATGAATTTCTCCAGTTCAACCGGAGCAGGCGGCCACCTGGCCGCCCGCCGCCGATCAGGTGTTGAGGTTGACGACGGTATCCAGGACCATGACGCCGTGATCCGTCGGGATCTTGTTGCCGCGCGCGTCCGGAACCGAGAAGCGCAGCTTCGCCTTGCCGCACATGACTTCGCCCGCCACTTCGAGATTGCGCTCGAAGTTGTAGCGGTTCTCCATCCAGTTGGCGTAGGTATCGGAGCCCTGGTTCTTGCCGTAGACGTGCGCCAGCGCCTGCGCGCCCAGCAGCATCCCGCGATCGACGCTGTAGCCGGGCTGGAGGGCCGGGATCGTGACGGAGGCCTCGGCGGCCGTGGCCTGGCCGGCCTGGGTGCAGTACTGGACCGAATCGCCCGGGTTCAGGCGGATGGCGCGGTCCATCTTGCGCACCAGGATGTTGTGCCAGATGCCGGCCTCGCCCGTGAACAGGGGGTGCTTCTTGGGGCCGGTGAACGACGAGGCGCGGTTCCAGGCATTCTGCAGGAACGTGCGCCATTGCAGGCTGTTGGCCGCGGTGTTGGTCAGGATGCTCTGCCACATGCGGTTCGTGACCAGCAGCAGATACAGCGGCTCGTCATCGGCAGCGGCATCGCCCGCGATCTTGATCGGCTGGAGCTTGAACTCCATGTCGTCGATGATCGCGCCCAGGTGGTCCAGGTGCTCCAGCTTGAAAGTGTCCGTGGTGTCGATCGAGCCCAGACCCTGGCCGCCCTGCACCAGCGACGTGCCATCGGCCACCCAGTGGCGGTTATAGGTCGGCGCCTTGACGGGGTTGATCATGATTTCGCCGAAATCGGGATCGCTCGTCATGGGCACCACCCAGTCCGTGCCCACTTGGGAGCCGCGCGCGCCCGCCAGGTGCACGATGGTGGACTGGTCATTGAAGCGGCGGAACCAGCCCTGCAGGTTCGCCATGGCCAAGCCGCGCAGGTTGTGCACCGTGCGCTGTTGGGTCATCTTGCCGCCGGCGTCCACCACCTTCGTGGCCAGGTCGATCCGGATGTCCATGCTGGACATATCCAAGCGTTCGCCTTTGCCCTCGGCCTGCTTGTCGCCCATGATCGGCTTGCCGCCGGTCTGGTTGATGAGGTCGACGCTCACCTGATCGCCCTGAGACTTCGTCAGGTCGGTTACGCGGACCAGGGGCATATCCGGGCTGGTCTGGCCTTTCAGCTTCGCCTCGGCCGCCGACTGCTTCGGCGCAGCGCCGGTGAGGTTGTTCATCAGCGAGGGCTGACGTTGAGTGTTGGCGAACAGCGCCGCGCCAAAGACCTTGCGCGCGAGCGGCGAGCCAACGGGAACAGTAGTTTGGGACATAAAGCCTCCAGTTCGTGGGATTTACGAAGAGAGGCGCGCCAGCTGCGCTTCGATTTCTTCCGGCGACAAGTTCATGAAATGGTCCGTCAGGGCACTGCCCGACAGCGCCGTCATGGCGTCGGCCTGCGACCCGGCGGCCGGCTGGCCACCAGGGATATCGGAAAGCGTGGAAGGACCCGATGCCTGAGCCGTCGCAGCTGCAACGGCCTGCGCAACGCGCGCGGCTTGATCGGCTGGCTGCTGCCCCGCCGCGGCCTTGGCCTGGCTGGGCAGCTCGATCGTTCCGCGTTCGACCTCAAACATGCGAACCGCCGCGTCAAACCGCTCCGAGAGCGGCTTGTCCTTCCATGCCGGGCGGGTGCGCAGCATGGAGTCGATTTCGGCGATTTCGTTGAATGCGGCCGGGTCAGTGGCACGGAGGTGTGCGAGCTTGGGGATGGACTGGATGGTGTCCTCGACGGTCACCAGCGCCTGCACCTGCTGTTCGCGCCGCGCGGTTTCGGCTTCCACGGCGGCCGGCCTGCCGGCGTCCACCTGCTCGCTCAGGCTCTTGGCCAGGGCGATCAGGTTGTCCATCCGGCTGGCGACGTCGGGAGCTTCTTCGCGAAGCTGCTCCAGCAGCTGCTCGTCGACAATCTCGTTCAGATCAAGCGACTTGGTAGCCTTGCCCTGTTGGGCAGCGGCCTGGTCCAGTTCCAGCTTCGCGGTCAGGTCGCGCACCATCTGCTCAGCGCGGATAGCACGTTCGCGCTCCTGCTGCAGCACCTGGTACGGAATGACGTGCTTGCCGTCCTTCGCCTGCACAACGGCATCGCCCTGCTCTGGCGCAGCGGCGGCTTCCTGTTGCTTCCCACCCTCACCGGTGCCGGGCGCTGCACCGCTGGTATCGCCCTGGGGTTTGCCGCCTGCGGCCGTGGCCGCAGCGTCATCTGCGGCCGACGGCATGCCAGCATCGGTAGGGGCTTCCTGCCCTCCTACCAACGCCGCCAACGCGTCTTCCGACAAGCTGAGGGGGTCGCGCAAGACCGCATCGAGGTTTTCGATGGGAGTTTCCGTCGTGTTTTCCGTGCTCATGTCTTCCTGCTCCTAGTTCTCGGATAGGTCCGTGGGTTGAAACGAAAAAGGCCCCCGGCGATTTCTCGGCGGGGGCCTGTGGATTGCCCGTGTCCCTGGGCGGGGAAATTCGTGTCGGTGCGCTACGCGGCCCTGGGCTGGCGCGTGCCCAGGCGGGCCAGTACCTGGTCCACCTCATCGGTGAGCTGCTGGAACCGCTCCTGCATCTGTGCGCCGCCTGTCTGCGCCTCGGCGCGGATGCGGGCGCGCTCGGTCTCCGCCTCTTCGTGCATGGCGGTCTGCTGCAGGCGGGTCTGCCATTCGTTGGTGCGGTCGGCCAGCTGCTGGCGCAGCCTCTGCATTTCCTGCTGGTATTGCGCCAGCGCGCCGTCCACCTGGTTGACCGTGTCGGTGTCGCCGGCAGCGCCCGCCTCGGCGCGGATCTTGCCCGCCTCGGCCAGCAGCTTTTCAGTGCGGGCCTGGCGCTCGGCGATCTTCGACTGCGCATCCTGCATCGCGGCCTCGGCTTGAGCATTCGCGGCCTGGTTGGCCTGCTCTTTGGCGGCCTGGGCTTCGGGCGAGTTCGGGTCGGCCTGAATGCCCAGCTGCGCGCGAAGGAACGCCGCCATGTCCTTGCGCTTGCTGAAGTCGGACATTTCCAGCGCGAAGGGGATCAGCAGCGCCTGCATGTTGGGCGGCATGGACTTCAGGATTTCGGAGAAGGCCGCGAACTGCTGCGCGCGGTAGGTCGGGGTGCTGGGCACGTCGGACAGCGCGACCTTGACCGGCGCCGTCTGCACGTCGTTCTCCTTGTAGGCCTCCCCGGTGACGGGATCCTTGCGAGGGATGTTCACCACCACCTTGCGTTTGACCGTCCCGTTGTCCACCAGGATTTCCGCCTGGTTGGTCGTGTCCTCTTTGATCAGGTCCAGGAGCGCGTTGCCGACGCCGCGGCGGGCTATCCGGTAGTTGTCATTGATCTTTGCCAGCGTTGTGACGCCCTGCTCCACCAGCGACTGGATGGCCAGGCCTGAGCTGGCATTCGACTGCTGGCCCATCATGGCCGCATACACGCCGGCGGCCTCCTGGATCGCCTGCTTGCGCTCCTGCATCACCTGGAATTGCTGCTGGGACAGGTCGAAGTTGGTCTCGACCTTGATATTGCTCCCGACGCGGCGCGCATTGGGGTTCGTCACGACGAACGCGTCCGACCGGCCCAGTTCCCGGTTGGCGTCGCTCATCGTGTTGTATTTATCGTCCAGGGCGTCCGAGTCGATGAAGGTACGCCGGCTGTTCATCAGCCACATCATGCGCGCGGCGCGTGCGTTCACCTCATCCTGGGGCGAAAGCATGGCGCGGATGATGCCGTAGGGAACGCCCGTCAGGTCTTCGCGGTAGCCGAAGAATGGAATGTAAGGGAAACGCCGGCGATTCGTCGCACGGTCCTGCACGCGGATCGGGCCAATGTGGAAGGCACAGCGAATCTTGTCGTAGACCGCCAGCTTGGGCTGTACGGCGCCCGAAGCGACGAGGGCGCGGTGCACGTGGTGCTGCTCGTTGAACTCCAAGGTGCGACCGCCAGGCAGCGCCAGCACCAGGCCGCGCACCCAGACCCGATACCAGACCTCAAAGCACGTCACAACCCGGCGCTCGACATCTCGCCAGTCAAGGTCATCCCACGTCGTGCGCGTGCCCTGCCCGATGTCATTGAAGAAGTCCGCCGACATGCGAGCTTCGGTCGTCAGGTAGTCCGCCCAGTCGCGCCACCCTGCCGCGGCCAGGATCATCTCCCGGTGCTGCGGGAAGAACGCGGCGATATGGTCGGCGTCGTACCGCTTCTTGCGCACCAGATAACGGGCATCGCTCCAGTCCAAGGCGCGGCTGCGCCAGTCCCAGTAGATTTCGGAGCGCGGAACGCTAGTCACGCGGTACGGATAGTTGAAAGGGTTGCTGTTGCGGGACACCTCGACGACCCCGAAGCCAGCCTTGATCTGGCCGGCGTAGGCGTCCGATGTGGCGGTGTCCGCCTGGGCCTCACGCTCCGTCTCGTGCATCTTGGCCGACAGCGCCTCAGCCACGTCCTGGTACTGGTCGTCATCCGCGCCCACCCGCCAATCGGTCCGGGTCTTGGCCTCCATGCCCAGCACGGCGTTCACGGTGGGCTGAATGAGGTTCGTGACCAGCGGACCCAAGCCCTTTTCGTCCAGCCGTGCCAGCGTCTCCGCGTCCAGCTGGTTGCCGTCGTAGTAGTCGCAGGCCTTGTCGGCCTCGCGGCGCCAGCTCGGCTGATTGCGGATCTCGTCCAGCCAGCGCTCGAGCTGAGACACGGACAGCGCGCCGGCGTCGGCCGGCGCCTGATCGCGGGCGTGCGCGGCCGCGCCGCTGCTGCCATCGAGGAGGCGGAAGCCGGTAACGGAAGTATTCATGCGCGCCAGGATTCCCGGTGTCGTTTGAAGTTTGCGGGCACGTTATTTCGTGCGAAGCGGAGGGACATCACGCCATAGCGCGATGCGGAAATGACGTCGTCGTCGATCTTCACGATGGCGCCGTCCTTGCGGTGATAGGTGCGGTACTCGGAAAGCCACAGCTCCAGGTGCGAAAACACCTTGAACCGGCCGGTCATCATTCGGTCCAGCATGATCTGGATGCCGGCTTCCACGCCGTTCGAGCCATCCTCGAACTGCGCGCGCTCCGGGAGCATCGCCACTTCCTGTGCCAGGTAGGCATCCCGCATCGGAATGCCGGTGTCCTTCTGCGCCTGCAGGGCGTCGTGCGGCCATGAAACCGGGATCCACTTGCCGCGCGACTTGATCGCGCTGGCATGCACGGACACCGGCTGCTTTCTCTCGGCGTAGACGTCGTAGACGTAAACGATGTCGGCGTCCAGGTTGTGCGCAAGCCAGGCCCCAGCCGTCGGGTGATCCCAGCCAAGATCCAGGCCGCAGATGCGCGGCCAGCTGTCCGGGATGTTGAACGGCGGCACCACGATGCTGGATTCCGGCACCGGGAAAACCGCGCCCGAACCCAGCACCGGCTTGCCGTAAGCGCGGGCTTCGCGTTCGTGGTCCGGATAGCTGGCCAGGATCGCGTCGGCCTGGTCGCGGGTGTAGTGCTCAGCATCGTAGATGCCCATGAACACCACGACCGTGCCGGTGTGTTTGTCGATCAGGAAGCGCTTGACCGTCGCCGACATGCCCATGAGGGGCGTGAAGGTCATGTACACCGGGCCCAACGTCGTGTTGGTGCGGGTGATGGCCTCCATGTAAATGTCGTGCGGCGGCTCCTCGTCCAGCCAAACGAAGTCCAGGGTTTCCGCCTGAAACTTCGCCCGGCCCTGCTCGTAGTTCCGGAAGCCCAGCACGCTCTCGCCGGCCTGCACATCGCCGCCGCCACCGTGGCGCACCACGATGATGGACACCGCGCCCGGCACGCCTGCGAGCGGCGCTACTTCCTTGATGGCGTCAGACGGGATGGCGCCGGTGCCGCGGTCGCTCTCGACACCAGGCCGGCCCAGCAGCAGGCGCTGCATACCGTCCCGTGTCAGCGCCGCAGACACCGAGGCCGCCCAGCCCGCCGTAGGCTTCTGGAAAACCTTGCCTTCCCACCAGTCCGGGTAGCGCCCGGTCAGGTGCATGGCCGTCTCGTACGCGCCTGAGTACGTCTTGCCCAGCTGGTTGCCAGCGGAAAAAAGGCGCTCGCGGTATGCGGCGCCCTGTGCGTGGAACTCCCTCTGTTTCGCGTATGGCCGGTAGTACTTGAGCCGGTTGCGCTTGGCGCGCCAGGCCCGCTCTTGCAGCGCCCTGGCCAACATCACGCGCGGATTGGACATCAGTGCATCGTCGCCCCGGTGCCGGCGCCGGCCGCGCGCAGCTGGGCGAGTACCTTTTCAACGGGCACACCTTCGGCTTGGGCGATTTCCTGGGCAGCTTGCGCGATCGCGGCATCCAGCTCGGCATCGGACTTCTTGTCCAAGTCGCCCACTCGAAGCTCCTTGCGCTCTACGAACATGCCCAGGTGACGCCCGATCAGCTCCAGGTTGGGCGTCTTGGGCGCCAGCTTGAGCGTGAAGTTGCCGTTGCGGTCCCAGGACCAGCCGATCACGCAGCGCCGCACCTGCTCCGGAAGCAACTTCAGGTCGCGCGGGCTGGTGATGTCGCGCACCTCGCCAGTGGCCGGATCCGTGACCACCAGGTCGGCCGGATCGTAAAAGCCCATCGCCACCCATTCCTCGAGCACACGCTTGGCGGTGACCTCCAGCTGTGCCGAAAGCTTGTCGCGCATGGTCTGCACCGCGGCGGCGACGTTAGCCTGGGCTAGCAGGCGGGATGCGCCACTGACGGCTGCCGCACCACGCGCCGTGTAAACGGCCTCGTAGGCCTTGGTCTGGTTCAGGAAGCCGCCAGCAGCGAACTCCTCCACGAAGCGCCGCTGCTGCGGCGACAATGCGGTATCCGCAGACACCACACGGCGGGCAGCGGTCGACAAGGCGCGTTTCGTGCGCACAGGCGTCTTCCGCGCCGGCTTGGGCGCTGGGGATTTTTTGGAGGGCATGGAGAGGAGAAAGCCAGGAGGGAGGGCAACAAAAAACCCCGCTCGGCTTGCCGGCGGGGTCTTGGGCGCACTGATGACCAGTGACAGAATGAGGCGGATTTTGCGGATGCAATCCGCAAATGTCAAGCCGCGACCGCCAACTCGCCCACGATTTCGGCTTCACGCAGCACGGCTTCGACCTGCTCCATGGCTTTGGCCTCCTCGCCCTTCTTCCCCTCGTCGAACTCGCCCCGCCCTTTCCGCACCAGGCGCGCGCCACGCAGCCAAAGCGTAATTTTTCCGTTCTGGTCGGTGACGGTGCGCTCGCTGATGCCGGCCTTGCTTGCAAGATCCGAGAGCACAATGCGCGGCCGGTTTGCCTTGGTCGCGAAATACCGCATCACCAAGCCGTCGCGGACAACCCGATGCACGACATGACCCGACAGCACGCCCGCACCCATGGCGGCGTCAGACACAACGCGGACCGATTGCAGCCATTCGGCGTTCCAGACGGCGCTGTGGCAGCACGGGCACGGGGTGGTCTGCGGCAGAAACGCGGCCTCGAGGATCCGCTGGTGCAGCGGCGACAACGCTTGCAGTTCGCGCAGGATGAAGCCCGCCTGCGCTGCGCCATCGACGCCGGCCAGGCCGCGGCCGGTGCGAGGCATTCGGTCGGCCATCTTCACCATGGCCGGCCTGTCCAACGTGCCGCTGGAGTAGTTGAAGGCGTACGTGAGCGCCTGGTGGGCACCCTTGAAAAGCGGTTCGGACACTGTGCGCTCCTGGCAATCGAGAAAAATTTGTGCGCCGGCCTGTCGGGCCGGCTGGTCATTCCTGGTCATGAAACCCGCCGTTGCGAGGGCTGCGCGCACCTGCCAGGCTCTGCACCGGCGGCTGGGCCCGGCCGACGCGCTCCAGGTTCAGGCCGAGGCGCGAGGCGAAGGAAAGCGGCTTGCGAGCCGGCGCGCCTTTGACGATTTCGACGTCGCCGCGGTAGCCGGCGATCGCGCGCAAAACTTCGTCCTCAGCCTTTGGCGCTGCGGGCGGCGTCGGGGGCACCACAGTCGGCGCTTTGGGCTGCGCGTCTGCGATCGAAGCGGTCAGCCATCGGCTGTACGCATCGGCAGGCGAGGCAGCCGCACGCGCCACCTGTCCGCAACTGCACTCCCACAGGCCCGATGCAGCCTTGCGCAGGCGCGGACGAACCGCGAACGGTTCGGATCGCCAGGGGGGTTCCAGGGGGACAGCCGGGGCCACGCCACGTTGGCGCCGGGCCGGCGGCTCACCGCGCTGCCGGCGCTGCTCGGCCTGCACGATTTGCCAGACTCGCTCCGGGGTGATGCCGAACTCCAGGCCCAGATCCGAAGGCCGCTCACCAGCGAGCCGCCGGCGCGTGATTTCGGCGTTGCGTGCTGCGGTGCTCATGCGCGCGCCTCCAGCCCCAGCGAGTTTTGGCCAGCATCGGCGCACACACGGGAGATTTCCATCGCAACGCCGGGGACGGCCGCGTATCGCTTGCGCACGACCATATCCACGACTTGCGTGTCGTCATGCCAAACGACGCCGTTCAGTGCGTCAAAAATTGCCTTGATGACGTTGTCAGCGTCCGGCTTCTTGGTCGGATACTCGGTGCCAGCAAGGGCGGCCTGTTGCTTGCGCTTAGGCCAGGACTGGGGAATCGGCAGCCGGATCTCCATGACCGTCAGCACCGGCCCCTCGATCAACAATCTGCCAGCCATCGCCTGGCGCGCCGTTAGCGCGATGACGCCCTCGTAGCTGGCAGTTTTCTCGGGCGTGTACAGCTGGATGTGTTTGCCCCGGGCCGCAGCGCGCGGACGGCCTTTGCCCACAGGCACGCCGGGAATGTCGAATTTCAGCATGTGGCTCCCTCGCTGCGCAGCTCGCGCAGCCATTCGATGCGCGCCGCGGTCTTGTCCGCCGGCGCAGGTTGATGGGTCCGGCACTGCCGGGGAAATCCCGGGCTGACGAACGTACCCGGGCGGTCGGTCATGTCGAGGCACCGGCCCAGGCCTTGCGCGGCCATGCCAGCGTGATGGCGCAGGGTGAAGCGCTCGCAGGCGACGCATTGCACGGCGGCCGTCATGTGCGCACCCCGTAGTCGGCCAGTAGTCGGGCGCGATCGGCGTCGGTAAGGCCTGCCGCCGCATGCACTCGCGCTTTGAACGCGGGGAAGATTTCGCCCGGCTCTTGCGCGATGCCCAACTCCTGGCCCTTGGCTGTGATCCCTGATGCGGTTGTGGCCCAGGCCAGCGGATCCGACGCCGCGGCCTGCCGTGGCTTGCCGTTCACGACGCTCTCGCCCTTGGGCGGGTGCAGCACCTTGCCCACGAAGACATCGAGGAAGCCGGGCGTGATGGGTCCGGCGTCGCCTGTGGCCTCCCGGTCCAGCACGGCCAAGTCGTAGGCCTCAGCCAGCTGCAGCCCGGTGGCGCCGGCCTCGAGCCAGGCTGCAATGCGGGGGTCGCTGCCGTTCGTGCCGCGTGGCGGCTTGCCACGGGCCTGCTCCTCGCGCCGCAACCAGATCGCCACAGCCATCGCCAGTTCTTGCGCTGTCTTGCCCTCGCCAAGCGGCGGCAGCGTGCGGTCGGCCTCGCGTGCAGGCGCATGCGCGAGAGACGCCGCCGCTGCTTCTTTTTCTTTTAAATACTGTCCCTGTCCCTCTCCCTGTCCCTTGGAGTGCGTTTCCCGAGGGACAGTCGTGGGTTGTCCCGATGGACCGTTAGGCCTTTCCTTGGGGACATCGGCGCTTGTCCCTCGGACAGACAGGGGTTGTCCCTGGGGACAACCGAGAGACAGCCATTCATCTAGGTCAAGGACAGGATGGCTGGTTTCATGCCGCTGGTTGTGCTTCTTGATCCGGGCGCATTCGGTCTTCCAGCGCTGGACCAGCTTGGCGCGCCAGGCCTCGACGGCTTTCTCAGCGACGACGGGGTGGTACAGGCGACCATCCGCGCATTTCACCCAGCCGCGCAGCGCGCCTTCACGATGACGCATCCATTCTTTCGCGACGCGGCCGAAGCCGGCCAGCTGCGCCAGGACGTCGTTGTCATCCGGGAGGCTCGCCGCAGGCACTTGGTGCCAAGACGCGCACCAAAGGAGCACGGCGCAACGGAAGGCCTCGCCGTCGGCCTTCACTGCAAGGTCACTGTCGCGCAATCGCAGCACGTCCAGGGGCATGAAGGCGAAGTCACGCAGATCGCAATCTGCCGGTGTCAGGGGCGCGGGAAGCTGATTCGGGCTCGTCATGGGCCCTCCGAAGAAAGCAAGCCCGCATGGTTCAGCGCGTCAACGCATGCAGGGTTAAGCCATAAACACTCTGTGCGTACGGCCGTCCCACGGGCTGCGCTGATCCGCGCGTTGGTGGTGGTCTTCGCCCAGCCCATCAGGGCATCGTCGTAAAGCAAGCTGGGATAGCCGCAGAGTGCGACCATGCCTCGCACCTGGCGGAGCCCTTCCAGCAGCTCACCGTGGTCGGCATTGTTCATTTCGTGGGCGTAGTACCGGCCATGTGCGGCGCCGGCATACCGCGTCTCGTGCAGATACGGCGGATCGACAAAGAACAGCGTGTCTGGAGCGTCGTGCTGGCGAATGACGTCAAGCGCAGGCCGGTTTTCGATCATCACGCCGGTCAAGCGCTGGATTACAGGGCCAAGCGTGGCGGGGTACTCGGCCCAGAGTTGCTGCGCGGTACCGTAGCGCCGGCGCGTGTCTATGCGAAAGCCTGTCGTACCCTTCGTTGCCCCTGCCGAGCCAAAGCCCATAGACGCGCGAACTATGGTGCGGCGCGCCCGCTCAACGGGGTCGGGATGGGATTCATAGGCATCGTCGAATTCGTCGCGCGCGTAAGGCGTCAGCTTGACCAGATCGATCAGGCGCGCGCCGCCCTCGGGGTCGCGAAGCACCCGAAACAGATTCACGATGTCGCCATCGAGATCGTTGTAGACCTCGGCGTACGCTCGCTCTTTCTGCAGGAGGACGCCGGCGGCCCCGCCAAACGGTTCGACGTAGCAGCGGTGTGGCGGCAGGTGCTGGATGATCCAGGGTGCCAACCGCCATTTGCCGCCGTGGTAGCGGATTAAGGGTCGTTTGGGTGTCATGGCGCCTCCCGCCGCACAGTAATATGGCGCGCCGACCACCAAACGGGAGAGATAAATTGCGAAGCCATGCCAGGACAATCGCGATCGCCGCGGCATTGGGCATCGTGGGGTACTTTACGGCCATCGGCCTTATGACCGTACTGTTTGCCCCTCAAATGGACAGCCTTGCGCCAAAGACGAGCGCCGATGCCGCTGGCTGGGTACAAGCGATCGGCTCCATCATCGCGATCCTCGCGTCCTACCACTTGGGATCCCGCCAAGCCGCGCAGGCTCAACGCCAAGAGGCCGAAAGACAGGCTGCCCGCCTGGCCAAACAGCAGTCCTTCGGCGCCCTGGTTCTGACAAGTACGGACCAGATTCTGAACGCGCTCGAGCTGATGATGGGAGCCAAGGCGGACCCCAGAGTCGTCCACATGTTCCCGGCGACAAGAACAATTGCGGACAAGGTGTTGACGTCGCTTCAGGCTATCCCTATGACCGAGGTGGAGCCGCCTGCGAACATGCTGCACATCACGGGGATCATCAGCAGCCTGCAGCATCTGAAACAGGCCATGGACCTGTTTGATTCCCTCTGCGAACAGGCGCGTGCGGATTCGGCTTTGGAGCCGGACGACGTCGAACGGCAAATCCGTGACTGCTGCTGGTCCTTCGCCCACAAAGTCACTGTCACAGCGGCCAATATTCACGACCACCTGCAAGCGCTGGGCGTCCCGTCGTCCCGTCCGCATCCAATTTACGGGACCGCTGAGGTACCGCAGGCAGACGTCTCCAAAGGCACGTAGAACCGTCGTCATGGATGATCCTCCCCGCGCACAGCGAGAGCCGTAGCGATGGGCCGCACCCAGATCGGCGTGGCCGACAGCTGGAAGGATTCGCCGGCCCGGGCCAGCAGGATGGCCTGGCCGATGACCTCGCCCATAGCGCGCGCCGCCTTGCGCGGGACGGCATTGCCGATGCGCTCCCGGTGCGCGCTATCGCTGGCGCCGTCCATCTGGAACGGTTCGCCGCGCGCCTCGGCTTCGGCGTAATCGTCAGGGTCGTACAGGCTTTGTAGGGCCGCGAGCTCGAGCGTGGTGAACGGCCGATGCCAGGTGCCGTCCTCGGCCACGATCCGGCACACCAGCTTGTCATTCGCGGCCGGCAAGGAGCGCGGATCAGCCACGGACCATGAGCCGTTGTCGTGACAAGCCGATGCCGACACGGCGCCGATGTGCTTGTCCCAGGCGGCCACCCCGTAATGCCCAGCGGTCAGATAGTGATCGCCGCGCTCGCGGGCCAGGCCGGGGCGCGGATCGGCCACGGAAAATGCGCCATTGGCGTTGCCGGCGATGACCGCATGGGCATGCTCGCTCCAGCGCGCAGTGTGATATTTGCCGTGCAGCTTGCTTGCGTCAGGACCGCCGCGAGGATCCGCGACGCATTGCCCGGTGCCATGCGCACCCGTGACCGCACGCGCCGCGGCGTCATAGCGCACGATGCGGAATTCGTTGCTGTGCTTGGCGGGCCCGTGGTGGCGCGGGTCGGCGACGGTATAGGCGCCCTGCCCCGGTCCTTGTTGTCCTGCGATCGCGCCCGTCGACGAATCCCAGCGGCGGACACCGTAGGCCTGGCCGTCCTTCCACGCTGCAGACGGATCAAAGCGAGGATCCGCCACTGAGAAAGCGCCATTCAAGGGAAAGTTGCGGCCGGCGATTACGCCGACGCTGTCCTGCATGCTGTGCACGCCTAAGGCGCCGCGGTGCATTTCCGGCACCAGCAGGTAATCCTGCAGGTAGCCGTCCTGGACTGTCAGGCGGTTCAAGCTGCGCCAATCGCTGCCCGCCTCCACGAACGCCAGCCGCACCCAGGTTTTCCAGCTCAGATTCGGGATTCGGTGCATCGGGCCGGCGCGCAGGTCGCCCGGCAGGTGCATGCGGCCTAAAATCTCGCCAACGGCGCGCAGCGGACGCTTGGGAGGCTCATAGATGAACGCAGGCACCTTGTCGGCGTGGCGCGCGACCATGAGGAAGCGCTTGCGGCTCTGCGCCAAGCCGCCCAGCTCGCCGCAGTCGTGGGTCGTCTCGCGGACCACGTAGCCGTAATGGCGCAGCAGCTGGACAATCTGATCCAGGAAGTGGCGCCCGCGCGAGGCGATGCGCGGCACATTCTCGAACAAGATAACCTCGACAGGGTCGTCCTTCCAGGCCTCCAGCGCCAGCCAGATGCCGCGCAGCGTCAGTTCGTTGAGCGCCTGATACTTGGCGGTCAGGCTGCGGGAATGCGACAACAGGCCGGAGAAGCCTTTGCACGGCGCCGACAGGAAAAGGATGTGCGGACGGCGGCCGCCTGCAGCGGCCCGGATATCGTCCGGCATGGCCTCGGCCCAACCGTCCGGGGGCTGCTGCCCATGGAATGCGGTGTACTGCTGGCGGCTGAACAGATCGCGCACCGTGCAACGCACGCCCGTGAAGCGGAAGAAGTCGGCGGCACCCGCCGCGTCAACGTCGATCCCGCCCAAGCAAACCATGCGCCCGGTCAGGCCCGGTATCTCCGGCCGCGCGTCTTGCATGCCGGCCGCGCCGACACCCGCTCCAGAGAACAGGTGGAAATGGTTGATGTCAGAGAGGGTCATAGCGTCATGCCACCGGATTGGCGCGTGCGCGCACGTAGCCCAAAGCGCCGAACGCGTGCTGCTCCAGGACGGCGCGAGCGTATTCGGCCTTGTTCTTTCCGCTGACCGTGGCGAGGGCCGCGATCGCGTCGTACAAGTCGCTGGTGCAGGGGATATCCAGGCGCTCAGTGCATTTGCCAGCGGCGGACGTTTCAGCCGGGCGCGATTCGAGGGAGTGCAGGACGGGATTGGTCATGGGATTCCTATCGGAAGTTGTTCGGCTTGGCCCCGCTCGGCGCGGTGGGCAGAATGCCGACATGGACATAGATCAAGGGGAAAGGTCGAAGCGGCCCGGAATCACATGCGTGCGTCTGACTCCGTCGACACTGCAGTTGGCGATAGCCGTCTCTTCCGGTTTGCTGGCCATGTCGACGCCGAACCATGCGGGTGCGGTACAAGATGAGCGGGTGAATGGGGGAAGACCGACGGACAATCGCGCCATCCCCTGTGCAGCGATCAGCCGAGGCCTGGACGCAGAGACAAACACGCGAGGCTCAGGCATGGCCCTGCCTCGGTCGTGGGCCGGACCTGGACGCCGGGGTCGTAGCAGCCGGCAAGTCCTGGGCTTCATCCGGGAACAAAAGCTCCGTCAGGGTGAGCCGGGGATCGGCAGTAGTGAGCCGACGCGCCAGACCGGCCGACGGCTTACGAATGCCCGTCGCGATCTGGTAGAGGTATTTCCGATTCGCTTGCGTCGCCGTGTGCAGGCGGTCGAGCAAATCGGGGCCTTCGGCTTCGTAGAGGGATTTCAGTGTGCTCATGCGGCGATATGGTAGCGATTCGCTACTTAAACTTCAATAGCGAATCGCGGGTATCGTCGCGGGTAGCAGGTTGCTACTATCCCCGCATGAATTTACGTGCCGTGCGTCTTGCCAATCTTCGCGTCGCCATTTCCCGAGCGGGTGGCATAGACGTGTTGGCTGACGCCGCGCAGGTCAGTAAGAAGTACTTGGAGCAGATCCTCACCGGCTTCCAAGGCAAGAAAGATAAGAATCCGAGAAGCGTGGGGAACACGCTCGCGGAGAAAATCTCCGAAGCCATTGGAGAGCCGGCAGGCTGGATGGACCAACCACATCCAGAGGCTTGGGAATCGGCTGATCAGGAAGCCTATGGGGCCTCCGAGTCATCCGCAAGTAGCGAAAAAGCCGCACGTATTGCGAACGCACGTTTCGCTACTAGCGCAGAACCCTGGCCGTTTTCAAACGTGCCCTATGCGCGGATCGCAAGCCTGACACCCAGCCAAAGACGCGAAGTGGAAACTGCGTTGCTGGCGGCCGTCACTGTCGTTGAAAGCCGACCGGCCGGAAAAAAGTCCGCGGTGCCAAGAAAGGCTGCGTAGCATGCTCACGCAGTCGCGTCCAACAGTGGCCGCGTCTGGCGGTGGACAATCCGCGTCCGGCGCGCAGCCCCCCAACGGGACGGCTCCAGGCAACGAATAGCGAAAATTTTTTGCGGTTAGTGCAACCAAACACTTCCTCGAATTTCAACAAATAACCGGAGAACTTTACGTGCGGATCATCGGATGCCTTTTCCTCGCAACCCTCCTGACGGCGTGCGGAACGACGGAGAAGGTCTTAACGCTTGGTCCTGATACATATCGAATTTCTGCTACGAAGCACAACCTGTCAGGTGGAGCGCCCGAAGCTGAAGCCAACGCCCTCCAGTCCGCGGAATCGTTCTGCACAAGCAGGGGTAAGCAGCTCTTGGTCAGCAACATGTCTAGCGGGTTTGATCGCCCGTTCTATACGTACACGGCTACATTCCGCTGCCTGACATCGGGAGACCCCGACTTGCGGCGTCCCGTCTACCAGTCGGCGCCGGACATGGTGATCCAGACTCGCCCGTGAGCGTCGAGGATGCGGGCTATCGGGCCAAGAGCAAAATGCCTCAAAAGGCGTCCGACGCGCGTCGCCGTCGCATCGACGATGCGCGCGGCTACATCTACGTGCTCCGGAATGACGCATTCCTGGACGGCTGGGTAAAGATCGGCGAAACGAGTCGCTCTGGGCACGCGCGCGCCATTGATATAAACGGCGAAGCCGGCACCGGATATCCCGGACGGTACCGATGCCTATTTGAGGTTGAAACTCTTGATCGCCATCGCGCGGAGAAAGCGGTCTTTGAACGCCTCAAAGACTACCGGCAAGGCAAACAAGAGCTGTTCATTGTTGAGATTTCCCTGGCAGAGCAGGTCATTCGCGAAGAGTGCTCTCGGATCAATCGCGAGACGCTGCGCAAAATCGACGAAGCCAACGCTCAGCGAGCGCGTGAGTTACAGCAGCAAAGAGCAGCAGCGGAACAGAGCGCACCAGTCGCCGCACCAGGCAGGAACCACACTCCGCAGCCTCGTCCACACCACAAGGTCGTACTGGCCGGAATAGAACGCGTGAAACGCGCCCAGACGACCCGGCCCGCCCCATCGCGCCCCGATCCGCGCACCAGCGGGCAATGGGTCACTGCAGAACAGGCCGCTGCAGCCTGGGCCGCACGACGAACAGCCCAGGCTGATCGGGCCAAACGCGACGCTACCCTAAGGCCGCTGGAGGAGCCCCTCCCTGCTACCGCCTCCACGCAACCATACCCGGAGTTTCGATGGATCTTGGTGTTGATCGCCCTACTTGGCATAGT
Organism: Achromobacter spanius; assembly: GCF_039673305.1. GTDB lineage: Bacteria > Pseudomonadota > Gammaproteobacteria > Burkholderiales > Burkholderiaceae_B > Achromobacter > Achromobacter spanius_F. The sequence goes on along the minus strand of NZ_JBDJLJ010000011.1, from coordinate 68,602 downwards.
CGCCGTGAGTATCTGACTCCCTCCCCACCACACAACCGCTCCGATGAGCGGTTTTTTTTCGCCTGAGCCCATCTCGTTCTGGTAGCGAATTGCTATTGCAATTTTGGTAGCGTATCGCTACTATGCAGCCGTTGGTAGCGATTCGCTCCCAACCAACCAGAACAAGGAAGAGGCGCCATGCGATCCCCCTCCCTCAACACGGCCAGGCCTATTGCGCTCCACGCGCTGCCGACGCTTGCTTCAACGCACGGAAGCAACGCCGACGACTATCCCGTGGTCAAGCTTGCCCCCCGCGAGCTTACCGACGCCGACATCCTCAGCGTCCTCTGCGACCTGTTCGCCGGTCGCGCGGCCCGCGCCTTCGGCGAGCCCATCGATTGGTGGACCGAAACGCTGCAGTGCGACTTATCGCCGACAGCGGCCGCCGGCGTCGCTTTGACCGCCATCAGCAAATGGCAGTTTGACCGCGACGCCGGCGCCGCAGGTGTGAAGCGGCTGCAGGATGAACTCGTCCTGCGCGCCCGCCAAATCCTCGGCAAGGGCGGGCAGCCGTGACTGCCGTCGCCCTCCTCCTCCCGCCCATTGCGTTCTGCATGGCCCGAGCCATCGACGCGTTCGCGGCCTATCGCCGCCGCACCGATCCGTGGGGACGCGCATGACCGCCGCCACCCTCTGGGTCCTGCTGGCCTTCTTGCCATCCGGCAACGATCGCCCGTCCGTCATGGTGATCGAGCGCTTCGCCACGCAGGCCGAGTGTCTCGACATCCTGGCCATCTTCCCGCCCACCACCAGCGTCACGTTCGACTGCATGCCATCGCGGCAGGTCAGCGCGCGCCCTCTTTCGGAGACTCGGCAATGAAGCCTATCCGCAAACTGATCCGCACCGACGGCGCCGAAACCGCCCTGCACGGCCCTCACGCCATCCAGGACGTCTGCCAGATGCTCGGCGCCGACGCGCTGGACACGGTCAGCCTCGCCGACCGCGTGCACGTCATGCTGGTCGACGACGACGGAATCCAAAAGAACTTGCCCGTCAACCCGGCCGCGACGCGCCTCTACCAGGACGCCCGCGGCATTCCCCATCAGATCCGCGGCGACGTTGTGATCGTGCCCGAATCTGACTATGCGAGGCACGCATGAACGCCCGGCGCATTGTCATTCTCTGGCGCCGCGCGCGCCGCGCAGGCCGCGATCTGGATCTGGCCGGTTACGCAGCGTTCGCTGTCGGCGCGCTGATGCTGGCCGCCACCGGCGTAGTGGGTCCGACCCTGGACGCCCAGCCGGAACAGCAGGCGGGCGCAGTCCACCACGCCGCTCGCTGATGGGGACCACCATGCAACCCAACATCTTCACCGTGCGCGCCTCGAGCTGGGGCCGCCTGTTCGACTGCGCGCACGCCTGGGAAGGCACGCACATCCTGGGCATGAAGAAGCCCGCGGGTATGCGCGCGTTGCTCGGCACGGCCGTCCACGCCGGCACCGCCGCCTACGACCTGGCCCGCCTGGAAGGCAAGCCCTGCACGCCCGACGAGGCCGCCGACGTGCTGGTCGGCGAGCTGCACAACCCTGCCTACGAGGTGGACCACACGCAGGACGGCCTGCCGCTGGCGAAAGCCGAGCAGATCGCCCTGACCATCCTGGTCAAGTACTGCGCGGACGTAGCCCCGAAGTTCACCTACATCGACGTCGAGACGAAGCTGGACCCGTTGGACATCGACTGCGGCAACGGCATGACCGTACGACTCACCGGCACGATGGACCGGGCGCGCGTGGCCGAAACCGAGGGCGGCATTGTCGTACCCGACGTGAAGACCGGCGCCCGCGTCGTGCAGGACGGCAAGGCCGTCACGCAAGGCCGCGCCGCGCAGACCGGCACCTATCAGCTCATGTACGAGCACACCAAGAAGGTGCGCACGGTCGGCTCGCAAATCATCGCCCTGTCCACCAGCGGCAGCGCGGCAACCGCTGTGAGCCCCGTTTTTGACGCTCGCCGCGTCATGGTCGGCGAGCCCGACCGACCCGGCCTGCTCGAGCACGCGGCAGCCATGTTCCGCACCGGCCTTTTTCCTCCGAACCCCTCCAGCGTCCTTTGCAGCCAGAAGTACTGCGCGCGCTGGTCCTCCTGCCTTTTCCGATAACCAGAGGAGCCCCGCATGTCCCTCCACCCCGTCAGCCGCGACGTGTTCGTCCGGCGCACCGACAAGGCCGGCAAATCGGTCGTTACCCAGCACCTGGCCTGGGACCCCGCCGAGTTCCTGGTCAGCCAGGTCAAGCAGAACGACAAGGAGGCCAAGCCCGCCGAGCGCCAGACCGTCGCAATGGCCACGGCCGCCGAATACCACGACTACCGCGCACAACAGAAGAAAGGAAGCTAACCATGAACCAGAACACAACCGTCCAGAGCTTGCGCGCGGCGCCCGAATCGCAAATGCCGATGGTGGCGCCCGGCTTTGGCAGCTTGCAGGGCTTCGAACTCATGCAGCGCGCGGCGCGCCTGCTGTCGAGCAGCACCCTGGTTCCTGTCGCCTACCGCCAGACGATCGAGAAGCTGGACCGCTACGGCAACGTCAAAGAATCGCGCGAGAACCCCAACGCGCTGGCGAATTCCGTCGTCGCGCTGAACATGGCGCAGCGCATGGGCGCCGACCCGTTGATGGTCATGCAGAACCTCTACATCGTGGAGGGGCGGCCGTCGTGGTCGTCGCAGTGGATCATCGCCGCGATCAACGGCTGCGGCCGGTTCTCGCCCTTGCGCTTCGACATCCAGGACCTGGGCGACAAGGAGGTCGCCTACACGACTACCAGCTGGAACAACGGCCAGCGCGAAACCAGCAGCCGCACGGTGAAGATCCGGGACAAGGTGTGCGTAGCATGGGCAATCGAGAAGGAGACTGGAGAGCGCTTGGAGTCTCCCAAGGTCACCATCGAAATGGCCGTCAAGGAAGGCTGGTACACGAAGTCGGGCAGCAAGTGGCAGACCATGGACGAGGTCATGCTCCGTTACCGCACCGCGTCGTTCTTCGGAAAGCTCTACGCGCCCGAGCTGCTGATGGGCCTGCAATCCGTCGAGGAGGCGCAGGACATCATTGAAGCATCGACGGGCCCGGACGGCACGATCAGCGTCAACGTGGACGAGCTGCGCGCAGCTGCTCAGCAGAGCCAGCGCCAGCCCGCGGCCTCGCAGGCAGACGCAACTGACATCGAGGCGCGCGAGCCCGCCACCCACCCCAGCACCACCCCCGAACGAGTGCGAGCCGACGCCGGCAGTCAGGCACGAACCGCGGCCACAGCCGCCCCTGCCGCTCAGGAGGAGGACGCCAGCGAGCAGGCCGAGGTGCCGAGCGCCGAGGGCGATCCGGGCCTGGACCCGGTCGCAGTGGAACACCAGATCGCCAACGCAAAATCCCTGGACGTCCTCGACCTGGCCAGCGATTCGATCGAGGGGGTGAACGACCTGGCCGAGCGCGCGCGCCTGCACAAGCTGTACCAATCGCGCCGTGTCTCCATGACCGCAGAGCAGCAGCGCGCGCCGGCGTCCACGTCGCGCCGTCGCATGGCCGCACCTGAGTAACGGCCGGGGACCGACATGGTGTTTTTCCGCAACCTCTCGGTCTACTCCCTCCCTGCTGGGTGGGTGGTGACCCTTGAGCAGCTGACAAGCATGCTCGAGCGCTTTCTGTTCGTACCCACGACGGATCTGCAGGCCGAGTCTACCGGCTGGGCCCCGGTCCACGAAGGCTTCGGCGTGGTGCATGCCGTGCAGGGCCACCTGTTGCTGCGCATGCGCACGGAATCGCGGGTGATGCCCGCCAAGGCGATCGAACTGCAACTGCAGGAACTCGCTGAAAAGGTGGAAAAGTCCCAGGGGTTCAAGCCTGGAAAGAAGCAGCGCAAGGAGATCCGCGAGCAGGTCATTACGCAGATGCTGCCCGCGGCGTTCCGGCAGCAGGATGACGTCCAGATATGGATCGACACGCACGCTGGCCGCCTTTGCATCGACAGCGCTGCGAGCGGCCCGCGAGATACCGCCATCAGTCTGCTGTGCAAGAGCATCGACAACTTCGTTCTGGAGCGCCTCACCGTCAAGACCGCTGCGGCTGGCGCGATGACGGGCTGGCTTGCCGAAGACGAAGCGCCGGAAGGCTTCACCATCGACACGACGGCGGACCTGCGCGCTACCGGTCAGGGCGCGGGCGCGGTGCAGTACGTAAACCGTCCGCTGGAGGCCGACGAGATTCGCCGCCACCTTCAGAACGGCATGCAATGCACGCGCCTGGGCCTTACCTGGAACGACAAGGTGTCGTTTCTGCTGGACGACGAGCTGGTGCTGAAACGCGTCCTTCCCTGCGAGGCCCTGCACAAGGATGTGGAGCGCGTTGCCAAGAACGACGCGGACACGTTTGAGGCGGACTTTTATTTGATGGCCAGCACTCTACGCCCGCTGATCGCGGACCTGGTCGACGTGTTGGGCGGCGAATGCGTCGACGATCGCCAGGGCGATATGTTCCGGACGGCAACCGGGCCGGCGCTCGTTAGCGGCGACGACGAATCCAATGCCGACCCGCTTCTGGCTCAGGCGCGCCACGTCATCGTCCAACACGGCCGCGCCTCAATTTCCCTCGTTCAACGCCATCTGCGCATCGGCTACAACCGCGCCGCGTCGCTCCTGGAATCCCTGGAGCAGTTCGGCGTCGTTACGGCGATGCGCCCGGATGGCTCTCGCGAACTGGTTTTCCCAATCTGAGGAGCAATCATGCGAATCAACCGTATCACCATCGAGAATTTCCAAGGCGCCCGCGCCGTTGATCTTGATCTGCGCACACCCGCCGCCTTGATCGCCGGACCCAATGGTGCCGGCAAGTCCAGCATCGCCGAAGCCGTGCGCCTGGCAATGCTGGGCAGCCCGGAGCGCGTCGGCCTCAAGAAGGAGTTTCCCGCGCTCGTCACCGATGGCGCGAAGCTTGGCGCCGTCACCCTGGACCTGGACGAAGGCGCGGTCGGTATCAGCTTGCCCAAGGGCACGCAGTCGGGCGAGGCCCTGGTGCCGCCATCACCCGCCCTGCCGTACGTACTGGCGCCCGAGCGGTTCGCCGCCGCCAAGCCGGACGACCGCCGTACGCTGCTGTTCACGCTCATGGGCACGAAGATCAAGCCGGATGACATCGAGCGCCGCCTGGTGGAGCGCGGGTGCGCCGCAAACCTAGTGACGCAGATCAAGCCCATCCTGCGCAGCGGCTTTGCCGCCGGCGCCGAGCACGCCAAGCAGGAGGCGACCCAGGCCAAGGGCGCCTGGAAGGCCGCGACCGGCGAACAGTGGGGGAGCCAGAAGGCAGAAGGATGGGCCGCCGAGATTCCGCCGTTCGACCAGGCCGCGCTGGTAGGCGAGCGCGCGACGCTGGCCGGCGTCGACGCGAAGCTGGAACAGCACACCAAAGCCCTGGGCGCTCTCGAGCAAAAGGCCAACGCCTATGCGGCGGCCCGCGATCAGATCGCGGCTCGACAGGCGCAGGCCGCGAAGCTGCCGGCGCTACGCCAGAAGCTGGAATTCGACCAGGCCGAATGCGCCAACTTGGCGGCCAAGATCGAAGCCCTGCAGGCCAAGGCCGGATCTGGCGCGCGCGAAGGCCTCATCCATGAGCTGGCCGACTGGCTGTACAGCGCCCTGAATTTCATTGAGGCAGAGGGCGGCGGCTTCGAAGCATATGACGTGGCCGATGCCGCCCTGGGCAAGTATGTCGCGCAGTATGGCCCCATTGACGGCAAGGGCGATCCGGAGGCTGTCGCGGCCCTGCCGAAGGCGATCGAGGCCCGTGACCTGATGGCGCGCAGCGTCGAGAACGACCGGCGCGACATCGCCGCGGCAGAGGCCGCCGAAGCACAACTGCAGGATGCGGCCGCACCGGAGGCGATCCAGCCCGCCGACGTGGAGGCCGCACGAGCCAAGGTGACCGCACTGCGCGCTGAACGCAAGACCGTCGACGACCGCGTCCAGGCCCTGCTGAACGCCAAGCAGGCCGCCGCCGGCGCAACCGAGCGGACACAGAACGCTACGCGCTACCACGGCGAGGTGCTGGCTTGGCTGGCAATCGGCGACGCGCTGTCGCCCGATGGCATTCCGGGCGAGATCCTGTCCGAGGCATTGCAGCCCTTCAACGACAAGCTGGCCGATCTAGCCGATATCGCTGGCTGGCGCGTGCCCGCCATCGGCGCCGATATGGGCATTACCTCGGAGGGTCGGCAGTACCGCCTGCTATCCGAGTCCGAACGCTGGCGCGTTGACGCTCTCGTCGGTGCCGCTCTGGCCGTGGTCTCCGGCCTGCGCTGCCTGATCCTGGACCGCTTCGACTGCCTGGACCTGCCGGGCCGCGCCGACGCGCTGGCCCTGGTCGACGCGTTGGGTGCCGACGGCCACCTGGACACCGTCCTGGTGCTGGGCACGCTCAAGGCAGCCCCTGCCGCCCCTTCGGACACCTTCACCACCTTCTGGATTGAAAACGGTGCGACCGAGCAGCCCAAGCTGCGCGCGGCCGCCTGACACAAGGACAACGACATGCAAAACCTGGGATTTTTCTACGACACCGAAACGACTGGCCTGCCGCTGTTTAACCAGCCGTCCGAGCATCCGGACCAACCCCATATCGTGCAGCTGGCCGCGGCGCTGGTCGACCTGGACACCCGTGAGACGGTTGCCAGCCTGGACGTCGTCGTCCGCCCCGATGGGTGGATCATCCCCGACGAAGTCGCGGCGGTGCACGGCATCACCACGGAACACGCGGCAGCCGTCGGGGTGCCCGAGTCTCTGGCCCTCTCGTTGTTCTTGGAGCTTTGGGGCCGTCGTACCCGGATCGCGCACAACGAACAATTCGACGCGCGCATCATCCGCATCGCCCAACACCGCGCCGGCGAACTCGAACCCGAGCTGGTCGCCTGGAAGAACGGCGTCGCGGAATGCACGGCGCGCAAGGCGACGCCCATCGTCAAATGCCCACCCACCGCAAAAATGATCGCGGCCGGGCGACACCACTACAAGACGGCCAATCTGGGTGAGGCGGTCCAGTTCTTCACGGGCAAGCCGTTGGCGAACGCACACAGCGCGATGGCAGACGTCAAGGGCTGCATGGACGTCTATTTCGCCATCCAGGACTTGCAGCGCGCGGAGGCCTGACTATGCACCCCTACATGAACCGAAAGGATCGCCGGCTGGTACAGCGCATCGAAAGCCGTCGCCGTAGCCGAACGCGCCGCGAGGAGCGGCCCAAGGCCGCGCCCATGATGGTCGGCGCGGAGATCGTCATGCGCCCGCTCGAACAGCTGTTCGACGAGCTGGACCGCACGGGCACGGTATCCGTCAATGAGCGCGGGTTCCCGGAGTTCCTGGCGTGTGACGGCTATCGGTACGAAGCCGCACCCGCGATCGAAGGCCTGATATGGCACTTCGAAATGTGGGAAACCCGCCACGGCAAGACGCTTCCGCTCCAGCCGCTGCGCGACCTGCACGTCGCACTGCACTACCTCGTTCCGATCCAGGAGCGCACCGTGGAAGCCCTCCGCCAGGCGCTTCCCATCTTGCGCAACGTCATGGCCACGGGCAAGCCCGCAGATCAGATCGACCTGCTCCAGCAAACCCGCATTAAGGCGGCGATGGAGGGCCCGCGCGTATGACGACGACTACTTGGCGTCTCGTGCCGGCCCAGCCCGACCAGGGCTGGATCGATACGTTCGCTGCCCGCGGCCCGCGCATCGGCACGTTTGGCGCGACCATTCGAGCCGTCCTGGACACGGCGCCGCTGCCGGATTTCAACCTCGTTCAGGCGCTGCGCGACGTCCGGGCAGCCCTAGCCTTCCTCCCAGCCGCTGACCCGGCCGTCATCGGCCTGGACCGTCTCATCAGCTCGGTTACTACAGGCGGCGCATGCGACGACGCGCCGCCGCGCGCGGCAGATACAAACGGGGACCGATAAATGTCCGACATTCCTCCGCGATTCATCCGAGTCGGCAAGGCGCCGGCCTATCTCGGCATGTGCCGCCGCGTCTTTGATGTGGCGGCACGGCCCTTTCTGCGAGAAATCAGCATCGGAAAGCAAGGAATTGCCTTCGATCGCAAGGAGCTCGACCGCTTTGCTGACGAGTATGCGGAGCGGATGGCGATTGACAAGGACGCACCTGCGCGCAAGGATTCCCCCCGCAGCGAGCGCCCACGTAGCAACGGAGCATCAAGTCTATGGGGCAAAAAACAATTACCGGGCTCACGCTCAAAGACGGCGTCTGGCACATCGACAAAGTCGTCCGCGGATACGGACGAATTCGAGGCAGCACTGGCACAAGCGTTCGCGCGGAAGCCGAGCGGTTCCTCCTCGAGCGAATCGTCCAGGCCGACGCAGAGCGGAAGGAGCGCGCCCACTGGCGCCCGACTTTCCGCGCCGCGGCAACCCGCTACCTAAAGGAGTACGCGCACCAACCATCCATTTGGCTGACAGCCACCTATCTCAAGCAGCTGGACCCGTATATCGGCGACCTACATCTGGATGAGGTCGACAACGAAGCGCTGCAGGCCTATGTCGATGATCGCCTCGAGGCCGGGCGAGCGCCTCGCACGGTCAACATTGCGCTGCAGCGCGTCGTCCGAGTCCTGAACGTCGCTTCCCGCAAGTGGCGCGACGACAACCGAAAGCCCTGGCTCGCGGTGGTCCCGATGATCGAAATGCTGAGCGAGAAGTCGCGGCGCCAGCCCTACCCTCTCTCATGGGAGGAACAGGCGGCGCTGTTCAAAGAGCTGCCGGAGCACCTGCAGGTCATGGCACTCTACAAGGTGAACACCGGCTGCCGCGAGCAGGAAGTCTGCAAACTGAAATGGCAGTGGGAAATCGAAGTTGAGGGGCTCGGCACCAGCGTGTTCCTCATCCCAGCAGAGTTCGGAGGACGGTTCGACGACTCCGGCGTGAAAAACCGGGAGGAGCGACTGGTTGTACTCAACGATGTCGCGCGGTCAATCATTCGCAAGCAACGGGGACAGCACCCCGAATGGGTTTTTCCCTACGAGGGCCGAGCCTTGCACCGGATGAACGACACCGCCTGGCGTAACGCACGAAAGCGGGCCGCCGCGCAGTGGAAGAAGACCCACGGCACGGCGCCGCACCCGGGGTTCGCAAGCCTGCGTGTTCACGATTTGAAGCACACATACGGAAGGCGACTGCGGGCGGCCGACGTGCCAGAGGAGGACCGCAAGGCATTATTGGGACACACAGACGGGAGTATCACTTCGCATTATTCAACGGCTGAGCTGGCGAAGCTTATTGAATATGCGAACCGAGTTTCCGCGACCGACACGCGCAGTCCGGCGTTGACGGTTTTGAAGCGGAAGGTGGCATAAGGGGATATGGGAACGTGGGAGTATGTCCCCACGAAAGTCCCCACAATGAGAAAGGCCGTTAGTGAGTACTCTCACTAACGGCCTTGGAACTACTGGTCGGGACGGCGGGATTCGAACTCGCGACCCCTTGCACCCCATGCAAGTGCGCTACCAGGCTGCGCTACGCCCCGAAAGAAAAAGAGTATAGCAGAACAAAAATTTGTTTGCACGCATTGGTGCAAAAAAGTGCTGAATACTCAAAAAAAAATTTGCGCCCCACGTACACCGCACGCATCAGCTTCGCGTGATGGAACGGCGTGCGCACGGCGCAATGCACTACGGCTTGCGTTGCGCGCGACCGTCGAGGTCTACACGCTTCGCGGGAACTGCTCTAAAAACTTTGGACTTCAAATGACGCGCGTGGCGCGCGTCAGGTTCAGAACGCGGGGCCCGCCTGGCTTGCGCTGGCGGCCGACGTGCTTGCCGCATTGCCGAGGGCTTCGCCCAGCATCGCCGACACGTTGCTCAATTCATTGCGCAACGATTGCATCTCGGTGCCCGACAGGCGCACGGCGGCGTCCTGATCGTGCGGCACGTCGCGCGCGTCGCCCAGGCGATTGCGCGCGCCGCTGATCGTGAAGCCTTGTTCGTACAAGAGGGAACGGATGCGACGGATCAGCAGCACTTCGTGATGCTGATAATAGCGGCGGTTGCCGCGGCGCTTCACGGGCTTGAGCTGCGTGAATTCCTGTTCCCAGTACCGCAATACATGAGGCTTGACGCCACACAATTCGCTGACTTCACCAATGGTGAAGTAACGCTTGGCGGGAATGGGCGGTAAGGTAACGGTGGATTCAGTACGTGTCATAAGCGGATTTTATGCGCGCGGTGCGTCGGGTGCCGATAACAATTACCGACAAAGCGTATCACTCCGCGGCGTCGGGTGCCGCAGGCACTGCCTGCTCCACCACGCTCTTGAGTTTCTGACTCGCGTGGAACGTGACCACGCGCCGTGCGGCGATGGGAATGGTCTCGCCGGTTTTTGGATTGCGGCCAGGGCGCGGCGGTTTGTCGCGCACCTGGAAATTGCCAAAGCCCGAGAGCTTGACGGAGTCTCCGCGCGCCAGGGCGTCGCGGATTTCCTCGAAGAACGTATCGACGATGTCCTTGGCTTCGCGCTTGTTCAGGCCGACCCGCTCGAAGAGCAGTTCGGCCAGCTCGGCCTTGGTCAGGGTGCGTTGCTCGGCAAGCATACTAGTCCCCATGGTTCAGGCACGCTGGCGCGCGCCGTGCGCGCTGACCAATGCATCCTTGATGCGTGCCAGGCAATCCGCCACACGGGCTTCGTCCAATGTGACCTCAGTGTCCTGTAGCCAGAATCGGAAAGCAAGGCTTTTCTCGGCGACGGGTTCGCTGCCGGCGGCCTTCTCGCGCCACACGTCGAACACGCGCGCGTCCTGCACCACGGCCAGTTGCGCGTCGGATTTGACGGCCGCCGCCACGGTGTCCAGCATCGATTGCGCGGACACGTCCTCGTCGACCCACAGCGCCAGGTCGCGCACCACCACGGGCTGGCGCGACAGTTCGCGCACCTGCGGCAGTTCGCCTTCCGACAGTGCGGCGACGTCGAGTTCGAAGACCACGGGCGCATGCGCCAGATCAGCCTGCTGCGCCAAACGCGGGTGCAGTTCGCCGATCCAGCCGACCTGCTGGCCATCCAGCAGCACGCGGGCGCCACGGCCCGGATGCAGCGCGGGATGCGCGGCGGCTTCAAAACGCAGGCGCCGGCCGCGGGCGCCGAACAGGGCCTCGACGTCCATCTTCACATCGAAGAAGTCCACGTGGCGCGTAGGCACGCCCCACTGCTCTTCCACCGCCGGGCCCCAGGCCGCGCCGGCCAGCTTCATGGGCTGGCGCACGCCGGCCACTTCAAGCGGACCATCCTGGGCCGAGGCGTCGCGCACGAAGACGCGGCCCAGTTCGAACAGGCGCACGCGCGACTGCTTGCGGTTGGCGTTGTGGCGGATGTTGGCCACCAGGCCGCCAATCAGGCTGGAGCGCATGACCGACAGGTGGCTGGCGATGGGATTGACCAGGCGGACCGGGTTGTCGTTGCCGGCGTAGTCGCGTTCCCAATCGGACTCGACGAAGCTGTAGTTGACGACTTCCTGGTAGTCCTGCGCAGCGGTCAGACGGCGCAGCGCATGTGCGCCGCGGCGCACCTCGGGCTGCGAGAACATCTTGGCTCGCGCCATCGGCGGCACGTCGGGAATGCTCTCGAAACCGTAGATGCGCGCGACTTCCTCGATCAGGTCTTCCTCGATCTCCAGATCGAAGCGGTACGACGGCGGGTTGACGATGAAATCGTCGCCTTCGACCGTGAACTCCAGGCCCAGGCTGCCGAAGATCTGCGCGACCTGTTCCTTCGTGACCGGCACGCCCAGCACGCGATGGCAGCGCGCCAGGCGCATGCGCACGGGCGGACGCTGGGGAAGATTGACGATCTGGTCGTCAACGGGGCCGACCTGGCCGCCGCAGATGTCGACGATCAGACGCGTGATGAATTCAAGGTGCTCGGGAATGCTGGCGTAGTCCACGCCGCGCTCGAAACGATGGCTGGCTTCGGAGCTGAACTTGTAGCGGCGCGCGCGGCCGGCAATGGCTTGCGGCCACCAGAACGCGGCTTCCAGATAGATGTTCTGCGTGTCCAGCGTCACCGAGGTGGCTTCGCCGCCCATGATGCCGGCCAGGCTTTCGACCTGATCGCCCGCGACCACGACGCCGACCTTCGGGTCCAGCGTGACGGTCTGGCCATTGAGCAGTTCCAGCGACTCGCCTTCACGCGCCCAGCGCACGCTGATGTCGCCGCCGATCTTGTCCAGGTCGAACACGTGCGACGGACGGCCAAGTTCCAGCATGACGTAGTTGGAGATATCAACCAGCGCGGACAGCGAACGCTGGCCGGCGCGCTCCAGGCGCGTCTTCATCCAGTCGGGCGTCGCGGCGCGGGCATTCACGCCGCGGATGACGCGGCCGCCGAAACGGCCGCACAGGTCCGGGGCTTCGATCTTGACCGGCAGGCGCTCGTCCAGGGTGACCGGCACCGCGACCGCAGTGGGCACCGACAGCGGCGCGCCCGTCAGCGCCGCCACTTCGCGCGCCACGCCCAGGATGGACAGGCAATCGGCGCGGTTCGGCGTGAGCTTAAGGGTAAAGAGGGTGTCGTCCAGATCCAGGGCCTCGCGGATGGACTGGCCGGGAACCATGTCGGCCGGCAGTTCCAAGAGGCCCGCATGGTCTTGCGACAGGCCGAGTTCGCGGGCCGAGCACAGCATGCCGGACGACTGCACGCCGCGCATCTTGGCCACGCCGATCTTCATGCCGCCGGGCAGTTCCGCGCCGACGCGGGCCAGCGGCACCTTCAGGCCGGCGGCCGCGTTGGGCGCGCCGCAGACGATCTGCAGGCGCTCGCCGGAGCCGTCGTCCACTTGGCAGACGCGCAGCTTGTCGGCGTCGGGATGCGGAGCGATCTCGACGATGTGCGCCACCACCACGCCGGAGAACGCCGGCGCGGCGGGCGCGGTGTCTTCGACTTCCAGGCCGGCCATGGTGAGCCGGTGCGCGAGTTCATCGGTTGCGATCGGGGGATTGACCAGCGTACGCAGCCAGGATTCGGGAAATTGCATGATCAGCCGTCTGTTATTCGTTGAACTGGCGCAGGAAGCGCAAATCGCCTTCGTAGAACTGGCGCAGGTCGTTGACGCCGTAGCGCAGCATCGTCAGGCGCTCGAGGCCGGAGCCGAAGGCAAAGCCGATGTAGCGCTCGGGATCCAGCCCGAAGTTGCGCACCACCTGGGGATGCACCTGGCCGGAGCCGGAGATTTCCAGCCAGCGGCCGCGGTTCGGGCCCGACGTGAACATCATGTCGATTTCGGCGGACGGTTCCGTGAACGGGAAGAACGACGGACGGAAACGCACGACCAGATCGTCGCTTTCGAAGAAGCAGCGCAGGAAATCGGTGTACACGCCCTTCAGGTCGGCAAACGAGATGTCCTCGGCGATCCAGAGCCCTTCCACCTGGTGGAACATGGGCGAGTGCGTGGCGTCGCTGTCGACGCGATAGGTGCGCCCGGGCGCGATGACCTTGATGGGCGGCTTGTTCATGCGGGCGTAGCGCACCTGCATGGGGCTGGTGTGCGTGCGCAGCAGCAGCGGCAGGCCGTCCGCGTCGTTCATGTCGACGTAGAACGTGTCCTGCATGGAACGCGCCGGATGGTCCAGCGGGTTGTTCAAAGCGGTGAAATTGGTCCAGTCGTTTTCCACTTCGGGGCCGTCGGCCACATCGAAGCCAATGGAACGGAAGATCTCTTCCACGCGTTCCCAGGTCCGGATCACCGGATGAATGCCACCCGGCGCGCGACCGCGGCCCGGGAGGGTGACGTCAATGGTTTCGGATGCCAGACGGGCATCCAGCTCCGCCTGCGCCAGTTCGGCGCGGCGCGAGTTCAACAGTTCTTCGATCTTTTGCTTGGCCTGATTGATCCGCGCACCCGCTTCGCGCTTTTGCTCGGGATCGAGCTTGCCCAGGCCTTTGAGCAGCACCGTCAGTGCGCCTTCCTTGCCGAGGAAGCGAGCCTTTGCGTTCTCAAGCGCGGCGGCATCCGTAGCCGCGGCGAACCGTTCTTGCGCCTGGGATACCAGGTCATCAACCAATCGAGTCATGAAATCCAGCCTTCAAAACGCAAACGGGGCTATTACAGCCCCGTTTGCAGCGATGCGCGATGAGTTAAAGCGCGCGATCAGGCAGCCAAGGCAGCCTTGGCTTGCTGCACGATGGCGGCAAAGCCGGCCTTGTCGCGCACGGCCAGATCGGCCAGGACCTTGCGGTCGAGTTCGATCGAAGCCTTCTTCAGGCCAGCGATGAACACGCTGTAGCTGACGCCATGCTCGCGGACGGCCGCGTTGATACGCGTGATCCACAGAGCGCGGAACGTGCGCTTCTTGTTGCGACGGTCGCGGTAGGCGTATTGGCCAGCGCGCATGACTGCTTGCTTGGCAATACGGAACACATTACCGCGGCGGCCACGGTAACCCTTGGCGGCGGCAATGACTTTCTTGTGACGTGCGCGGGCGGTAACGCCGCGTTTGACGCGAGGCATAGTAGATCTCCCTTAGATCAAGCGAAAGGCATCATGGCCTTGACGGAGGCCACGTTGGTTTCATGAACCGCCGCCGAACCGCGCAGCTGGCGCTTGTTCTTGGTGGTCTTCTTGGTCAGGATGTGACGCTTGAACGCCTGACCACGCTTGATGGAGCCGCTGCCGCGAACCTTAAAGCGCTTCGACGCGCTTTTCTTGGTTTTCATCTTGGGCATGATGATTCCCTAAACTAAAACACTCATTGTTGATTTACATGACGCCAGGTGCTTGGCGCGCGCTTTGGGTTTCAGCCACTTGTGCTTGAATCGCCACTCGGGCTTGAACCTTCACGCAACGACAAAACTTGTAGACCTGTTGCCACTTCTGGGGGGTACTGCTGGGGTACTGCACCTACGCCTTCGATACTGCCAAAGGATTCCCTTCCGGACGGCCCTTCAGGCGCAAGTTCTTCCCCAGCCAAGGCAAAAAAACAGCCCTGATCCGGGAAAGCCTTTGATTATATGGTGATTTCCCGCAGTTTGTCGAGTCGGCGGGGCGCGGCGCGCACGGGAAGCGACGTTGCGTCCCCGTGGATGGCAATCATACTTCGGGGCGCCGGTACTGGACCGCTTGCGCCACATGGCAGGCCGCAAGCCTGTCCTGGCCGTCCAGGTCGGCGATGGTGCGAGCCACCCGCAAGGCGCGGTGCATCGCGCGGGCGGATCCTTTCAGGCGCCGCATCGCTTGAGACATCAGGTTCCGGGCGGCGTCGTCCATGGCGCAGAACTCGTCGAGCTCGGCCCCTGCCAGCCCCGCGTTGGGCTTGCCCTGCCGGGCGTGCTGCCGTTCCCGGCACCGGACCACGCGCGCCCGGACGGCGTCCGAGGCCTCGCCCGGCGCTGCGGCCATCCAGTCGGGGTCGGATGGCGGCAGGGTCACGTGCAGATCGATGCGGTCCAGCAAGGGGCCGGATATCTTGCCCGCGTAACGCGACACCTGATCCGGCGTGCAGGCGCACGCGCGGGCGGGATGGCCGCGCCAGCCGCAGGGACAGGGATTCATCGCGGCGACCAGCTGAAACCGGGCGGGAAACTGCGCGGCGTGCAAAGCCCGGGCAATGACCACCCTGCCCGCTTCCAGGGGTTCCCGCAGCGCTTCCAGCGAACGGCGGCTGAACTCGGGCAATTCATCAAGAAAAAGCACGCCGTGGTGCGCCAGGCTGATTTCGCCCGGCCGGGGCCGACCGCCTCCGCCCACCAGGGCGGCGACCGAGGCGGAATGGTGCGGCGCCCTGAACGGAGGCTGGCCTGTCAGGGCCTCGGGCAGACCCGCCATGGCGGCTACTGCGGCGGTTTCCAGGGCCTGACCGCGCTCGAGCGGCGGCAGCAGGCCCGGCAGGCGGGCGGCAAGCATGGTCTTGCCGGCGCCAGGCGGCCCCACCATCAGCAGGCTGTGCGCCCCTGCCGCCGCGACTTCCAGCGCCCGTCGCGCACCTGGTTGCCCCCGGACGGCAGACAGGCAGGGAGCAGGCGCCGCGTCGGGCCAAGGGCTGGGCACGGCATTCGGCAGCAGGCAGACGCCGGCCGCGTGCGCCGCGACGTCGGCCAGGCTGCGCGCCGACAATACCCGCAAGCCGGGCACCCAGGCCGCCTGCTCGGCGCTGCCTGCGGGCAATATCAGCGTGGCATCGGGCGCTTCGCGCGCGACGCCCAGCGCAATGACCAACGGCGCGGCGACCGGCACCAGCGCGCCGGTCAAGGACAGCTCGCCGGCCAGGACCAGATGCGCCAGCGTGGCATCCTGAGGCGCGACATTGGCGCCGTCGGCGGCGGGCGGCGCCAACTGGCCGGAAGCCAGCAGCAAACCCAGAGCAATGGGCAAATCGAAGCGCCCGGATTCCTTGGGCATGTCGGCGGGCGAGAGATTGACGGTGATGCGGCCTGCCGGGAATTCGAACCCGCTGTTGATGATCGCAGCCCTGACCCGTTCGCGGCTTTCCCGCACTTCGGTGTCGGCCAGGCCAACCACGTTGAAGCCCGGCAGCCCCGGGCCCAGGTGAGTTTCGACGCGGACTGCGTGGGCGTCCATGCCGGAAAGGGCCCTGCTGGCAAGAACGGCAAGCGTCACTGCGGTCTCCGGATCGGTTCGGTGTCCGCCAGTATCCGCAAAAAACAAACGGCCGCGGATGCGGCCGTGACAAAACCATCACGCGCCTACGCATCCGACGACGCGCGGCGCGGCTGGGGTCGCCTACTTGTCCAGGGCGGACAGGCGCGACTCCATCTGCTGCACCTGGGCAGCCAGCTGATCGACGCGCGCACGGGTGCGGGCCAGCAGATCGGCCTGGACATCGAATTCTTCGCGCGTAACCAGATCCAGCTTGGAAAAGGCTTGCGTCATCATGGCGCGCACATTGCGCTCGACATCCGCAGCAGGACTGCGGGCGATCAGGTCGGAGATGTTCTTCTGAAGATCTTCCATCCATTGGGTGCGATTGTTCATATACGGCCTCTCGATGTTCTTGATGGCTCAAGTGTAGTGCGTCGACGCACATGTTTCAGAGCCTGCAGGCGTTGCGCCAAAAAAAAGGGCGGGCCGCATGCGGTGACCGCCCTTCAAAGCACAGGAGAAAACCGGGCTGCCAGACGGCAACCCCCTACCAACACCTTTACTCATGCCCGCTGCCCGTTCGGGCAGCGCCTTGGCATCCTCCAATTGGCCGATGCCGTGTTCCTGAGTCCGATTCTTCTCGAGCGCACCCGGACCAACAAGCTCACCCGTGTAAACCCTCGTATCACGGTCGCACCCCAATTTGAGGGGCGTTTGGCGGGTCGCAGCCCGGATCGCAATCGGTCCATTGCTCCCGAAGCCGCAGCCAGCAACGCTGAGCGAGAAGCAGCCTGCCGCAAGGCGCCCCCTCGCGGCCGTCTGCGGAGGATCCGGCTGTCATTGCACTCGCATCAATTCGCTACAAATGCTTGATGCGGAACATATTTCGTTGCATGCCGCACCTCGCGACGACTGCGCACCAAATTGAGGCCGCATCGCGGTGCATGGCGCACCACAACAGTGCAGTTACGCACAACTCTTGCGCCCTTCTGCGGCGCTGCGGGGTCTTCCCAACATGGCACAGATATTGCTTTAACCACGGTGCGTGCAACCATGAGAGGAAATGCCATGAAACTCATCATCGCCATCATCAAGCCCTTCAAGCTCGACGAGGTGCGGGTGGCTCTATCCGGAATCGGGGTCCAGGGCCTGACTGTGACAGAAGTAAAGGGATTCGGCCGCCAGAAAGGCCACACCGAGCTCTACCGCGGCGCTGAATACGCCGTCGACTTCCTGCCCAAGCTGCGAGTCGAGGCCGCCGTGCCCGACCACCTGGTCGACCAGGTCATCGAAGCGATCGAACAAGCCGCCCGCACCGGGAAGATCGGCGACGGCAAGATCTTCGCAGCCCCCCTGGAACAAGTGATCCGTATCAGAACGGGCGAAGCCGGCGAAGCTGCGCTGTAAATAAATAAAAACTCAATGGAGCCCTGAAAATGGATAAAGCAGATATCTCCTGGTTGCTCGTCTCTACCCTGCTTGTATTGATGATGGCCGTACCCGGTCTGGCGATGTTCTATGGTGGCCTGGTACGCAGCAAGAACGTGTTGTCCGTGTTGCTCCAAGTGCTGTGCACGTTCGTGCTGGGCCTGGTTCTCTGGTTCATCTATGGATACTCCCTCGCTTTCACCGAGGGCAACGCCTTCTTCGGCGGCCTGTCGCGCGCCTTCTTCTCCGGCATGTTCAACCCGGCTGACGGCGCGTACGCCATGTCGAACACCCTGACCGAGCTGCTGTTCGCCTCGTTCCAGGCCACGTTCGCCGGCATCACCTGCGCCCTGGTGGTCGGCAGCTTTGCCGAGCGCGCACGCTTCTCGGGCGTCCTGGTGTTCACGGTGATCTGGTTCACGTTCGCCTATGTACCCATCGCCCACATGGTCTGGTTCGCGTCCGAAACGGCGCCGGGCCTGCTCAACGCCCAAGGCGCGCTGGACTTCGCCGGCGGCACCGTGGTGCACATCAATGCCGGCGTGGCCGGCCTGGTGGGCGCCTATGTGGTCGGCAAGCGCGTCGGCTATGGCCGCGAAGCGATGCAGCCGCACAACCTGCCGATGACCTTCGTGGGCGCCGCCCTGCTGTGGGTGGGCTGGTTCGGCTTCAACGCCGGTTCGGCGCTGGCCGCCAACGAGAACGCCACCCTGGCCTTCTTCAACACGATGATCGCCACCGCGGGCGCCGTGCTGGCCTGGCTGTTCACGGAATGGGCCATCAAGGGCAAGCCCTCGATGCTGGGCGCCGCTTCGGGCGCGATTGCCGGCCTGGTCGGCATTACCCCGGCCGCCGGCCTTGTCGGCCCCGTGGGCGCACTGATCATCGGTGTGGTTGCCGGCGTGGTCTGCGTCTGGGGCGTGAACGGCCTGAAGCGCATGCTGCGCGCTGACGACGCGCTGGACGTGTTCGGCATCCACGGCGTGGGCGGCATCGTCGGCGCCCTGCTGACCGGCGTGTTCAACGCCCAGGTCTTCGGCGGCCCCGGCCTGGCCGAGCCCGGCATGATCGCCCATCAGCTCTGGGTCCAGCTCGAAGGCGTGCTGCTGACCATCGTCTGGTCCGGCGTGGTGGCCTGGATCGCCTACAAGATCGCCAACGCCCTGTGCGGCATGCGCGTGCCGGAAGACCAGGAACGCGAAGGCCTGGACGTCACGAGCCACGGCGAGTCGGCGTACCACAGCTAAAAGCTGCAATCAGCGCCCTTTTCCCGCCGCCCGCTGCGGCGGGAAAGGCGAAAAAATAGAGCCCCGAATCGGGGCTCTATTTTTTGGGTCGGCGGGAATCAGGTGGGACCGAGCGCGTCCAGATCCACGGGCAAGGCCCGGTTCAGCGCCGTCGCCACTTTGATGCGCAGGGCGTTGGAATGCGCGCGGCGGACCTCGCGCTTCACGTCCAGCAATTGCTGCGGATGCATCGAGAATTCGGTCAGGCCCAGGCCCAGCAGCAGCCGCGTCATGCGCGAATCACCCGCCATTTCGCCACACACGGCAACCGGCTTGCCCGCCCGCTCGCCCGCGTTGATGGTGTTGGCCACCAGCCGCAGCACGGCGGGGTGCAGGGGATCGTACAGCGCCGCCACGTCATGGTCGCCGCGGTCGATCGCCAGCGTGTACTGGATCAGGTCGTTGGTGCCGATGGACAGAAAATCCAGCGCCTGGGCGAACGGTTCGATCGCGATGGCGATGGCCGGAACCTCGACCATCGCGCCCACTTCCATGTGAGGCGCATAGGCTTGCCCGCGCGCATCGAGTTCGCGCCGGGCGGACTCGATGGCCGCCTTGGTCGCCACGACCTCGTGCATATGGGCGATCATGGGAATCAGCAGCCGCACCGGGCCGTGGGCCGAGGCCCGGAGTATGGCGCGCAGTTGCGTCGCGAACATTTCCGGCCGGGCCAGGCAGTAGCGGATGGCGCGCTGCCCCAGGGCGGGGTTGGTCGCCACGGTGGCCTCGCCATCCAGCGTCTTGTCTGATCCGATGTCCAGCGTCCGGATCGTGACTGGCCGGCCGGCCATCACCTTGACGACCGACGCGTAGGCTTCGTACTGCTCTTCTTCGCCGGGCAGGTCCGGCCGTCCCATGAACAGGAATTCGCTGCGGAACAGGCCGATGCCATGCGCCCCCGCCGCCAGCGCAAGCGCCGCCTCGTCGGGAAGCTCGATGTTGGCATGCAGGACGACGTCGATCCCGTCCAGGGTCACGGACGGCTCGTCGCGCAGCAGGCCGAGCTCGGCGCGTTCATCGGCGTAGACCGTCTGGCGGCGGCGGTATTCCTGCAGGATGCGTTCGGAGGGATTGACCACCACCGCGCCGGAGCCGCCGTCGATGATGAGCATGTCGCCGTCGCGGACGAGTTCGCGCACGTTCCCCATGGCGACCACCGCCGGCACGCCCATGCTGCGCGCCACGATCGCGGTATGCGAGGTCGGGCCGCCCAGATCGGTGACAAAGGCGGCAAAGCGCCCGCCCCGCAGGCGCAGCATGTCCGCGGGAGAAATATCGTGCGCCACCACCACCAGCGCTTCATCGCCGCCCATGTGCGACATGTCGGGCAGGATTGCCGACGTGCCGGCCAGGACGTGCAGCACCCGCTCGATGACCTGGCGCACGTCGGCGCCGCGTTCACGCAGGTACTCGTCTTCCATGGCGTCGAACTGCTGGCCCAGGATCTGGCCCTGCGTCGTCAGCGCCCATTCGGCGTTGTAGTGGCGTTCGGCGATCAGGGCGAGCGTCTGCTCCGCAAGCAGCGGATCGCCCAGCAGCAGGCTGTGCACGTTCAGCATGGCGCCAAGCTCGCGCGGCGCGTCGGCCGGCAAGGTGTCGGCCAATTGCAGCAATTCCTGCTGGGCGGACGCCAGCGCGGAGGTCAGGCGGCTGCTTTCGGCCGGCACGTCTTCCGGCGAGATGCGGTAATGGGCGACTTCGAGCGCTGCGGCGCCCATGACGACCGCGCGTCCGATGGCGTAGCCCTTGGCAACGCCTTTTCCGTACAGACAGACAACGGGGCTGGCAGCGCCAGCCCCGTTGCGAGCGTCCGCCATGGACGCGGGCGAACCGGTCCGAGCTGGGCTCGGGCCGGCCGCTTCAGAAGAAGTTCTATTC
This sequence comes from Achromobacter spanius, assembly GCF_039673305.1. Classification (GTDB taxonomy): domain Bacteria; phylum Pseudomonadota; class Gammaproteobacteria; order Burkholderiales; family Burkholderiaceae_B; genus Achromobacter; species Achromobacter spanius_F. The sequence goes on along the minus strand of NZ_JBDJLJ010000011.1, from coordinate 47,415 downwards.
CTGCTCACCGAATTTGCTGTCGAAGAGGGTTTCGATTTCGGAAAGAGCCTGCTCGGCATCGCTGCCCGAAGCCTCCAGTTTGACCGTCACTCCCAGCCCAGCGGCCAGCATCATGACGCCCATGATGCTCTTGGCGTTCACGCGCTGCGCGCCGCGTGAAATGAAGATTTCGCTGGAGAACTTGCTCGCGAGCTGCGTCAGCTTGGCGGCGGCCCGGGCATGCAGGCCCAGTTTGTTGCTGATGACAATGTCTGTATTAGGCATAGGAAATATTATGACCGCGGCCTACGCCGCAGTGTTGATCGCAGCCAATCGTCGAACCGATCTTCGGCCTGAAATAATAGCCGACATAATAGGGCAAGTCCCTGCCCGTCAGTCTACACGTAAGACGCCCTGAACCCCTCCGGCCAGGGCCTTTTCGCGCGTCTCGGCCAAAGGCAGGTTGCGGTAGGTCAACGCGCGCAGCAGCATCGGCGTGTTCAATCCAGCCAGCACACAGCACTGGATGCCCTGGGCCTGGGCGTCCGCGACGGCCCGCTTGGAGATATTGGCCGGCGTGGCGCCGATCAGGTCCGTCAGCACCAGCACGCCCCCGCCGTGGTCCTGCTCCAGGATGTCCTTCAGGACATCCGGAGCCAGGTCGTCCGGCCGGTCCTCGGGCAGGATATCGTGGATGGCCAGCATGCCGTCGAGGTTGCCCATGACGTGGCTGGCGCATTCGCGCATTGCCGCGCCCAGGGGCGCGTGCACGACGATCACAATACCCGTGGTCATGTCAGGCGTTCCGACAGGTCAGGCCGCCACGGCGTCGGACGCCGCAGCTTTGGCCGCCACGGCTTTGGCCGCCACGGCCTTTTCCAGCGCCTGGACGAACATGCCCGCGACATCGAAGCCGGTCTGTTCGGCGATTTCCACGAAACAGGTGGGGCTGGTGACGTTGACCTCGGTGACGTAATCGCCGATGACGTCAAGGCCGACCAGCAGCAGGCCGCGGGCGGCCAGCTTGGGAGCCACGGCCTCGGCGATCTCGCGGTCGCGCGGCGACAGCTCCTGCGCGACGCCGCGTCCGCCGGCGGCCAGGTTGCCGCGCGTTTCGCCGGCCAGCGGAATGCGGGCCAGCGAATACGGGACCGGCTCGCCGCCGATGAGGAGGATGCGTTTGTCGCCCTTGACGATGTCGGGAATGTAACGCTGCGCCATGATGGTGCGCGCGCCGTTGTCCGTCAGCGTTTCCAGGATGGCGTTCAGGTTCGGATCCTTGGGCTGCAGGCGGAAGACGCCCGTGCCGCCCATGCCGTCGAGCGGCTTGACGATCACGTCCTGGTGGGTGTCGTGGAACGCCTTGAGGCGGGCCATGTTGCGCGTCACCAGCGTGGGCGCGGTGAACTCGCTGATTTCGGTGATGGCGAGCTTTTCGGGATGGTTGCGGATGGCCGCGCCGCCATTGAACACGCAGGCGCCCTGCGCCTCGGCGTATTCGAGCAGGTGCGTCGAATACACGTATTCCATGTCGAACGGCGGATCCTTGCGCATTACCACCGCGCCGAAGTCGGCCAGCGGCAGGTCGCGCGCGGCGGACTCGCGCCACCAGTCGTGGCCGTGCAGATCGGCGTCGGAGACCAGTTCGATCGGCGTGGTCGTGGCCTTGACCGAGCCGGCCTCGATATAGAGGTCGCCCTGCATGGCCACGCTGAGCGTGTGACCGCGCGCCACCAAGGCGCGCATCATGGCGACGGAACTGTCCTTGTACGCCTTGAGCAGCGGCAAAGGATCCAAAACGAACAAAACATGCATCGCGACACCCTGAACGGACGCCGCCTCCCCTTGCGGGAAGGCGGCTTTGCTTTATGACATCGTAGCTCAGAGCCGCCCAATAAGCGAACCCGCCGGTCACGAGACGGACACGGCGGGTTGCTGGATGGGAAGGCTGAGCCTTGCCTTAAGAGCTACAGCTGGCGCTCAGGCCGCCGATTCAGGCTTGCCCGCGGGCACGGCCTTCTTCTTGGGGGCCAGCACCATGACCATCTGACGGCCTTCGAGCTTCGGCATGGCTTCGACCTGGGCAAGCTCCAGGAGATCGTCGCGCACACGTTCAAGCACCCGCATACCCAGCTCTTGGTGAGCCATTTCGCGGCCGCGGAAGCGCAGCGTCACCTTGGCCTTGTCGCCTTCTTCGAGGAAACGGCGCAGATTGCGCAGCTTGACCTGATAGTCGCCCTCGTCGGTGGCCGGACGGAATTTGACTTCCTTGACCTGGATGACCTTCTGCTTGGACCGGGCTTCGGCCTGGCGCTTCTGCTCTTGGTACTTGAACTTGCCGTAGTCCATCAAACGGCAGACCGGCGGCTCGGCGTTCGGCGCGATTTCCACCAGATCCACGTCGTTTTGCTCGGAAAGACGGAACGCGTCGGCGATCTTGACGATGCCCAGCTGTTCTCCGTCCAGACCTATCAGGCGCACCTCGGGGACGCGGATTTCACCGTTGATGCGATTGGCTTTTTCAGTGGCGATGTTGAAAGCTCCTAGAAATGTTAAGCAGCGCTGCTATCAGGTTGATTGACGTCACGGCGGGTGGAAACGTCCTCGGACAGTCGCGCGACGAACTCGTCGTATGCGATGGCGCCAAGGTCCAGTCCACCCAGTCCGCGTACGGCTACGGTGCCGTTTTGCTTCTCCTTGTCGCCGACGACAAGAATGTACGGCACCTTTTGCAGGCTGTGCTCCCGAATTTTACGAGTGATTTTTTCACCGCGCAAATCGGACTCTACTCTAAAGCCTTGTTTTTTCAGGCTTTGCGTGATTTGGGCCGCATAATCGGCCGAAGGTTCGGAAATGCAGCATACGACAGCCTGCACCGGAGCCAGCCAGGGAGGCATCGCGCCGGCGTGGTTTTCGATCAACATGCCGATAAAGCGCTCGAGGGAACCCAGGATCGCGCGGTGCAGCATGACCGGCGGACGGCGCTGGTCGTTCTGGTCCACGAACTCGGCGCCCAGGCGCACGGGCATGGAAAAGTCCACCTGGATCGTACCGCACTGCCAGTGGCGCCCGATGGCGTCCTTCAGCGTGTACTCGACCTTGGGGCCGTAAAAAGCGCCCTCTCCCGGGGAAATCTCGAACTCGCAGCCGGTGCGGCGCAGGCTTTCCATCAGGGCGGCCTCGGCCGTATCCCAGACTTCATCCGTGCCGATGCGCTTTTCGGGACGCGTGGCGACCTTGTACAGGACCTCGGTGAAGCCGAAGTCGCGATAGACCTTCTGGAGCAGCGCCGTGAAGTCGGCGCACTCGTCCTGGAGCTGTTCTTCGGTACAGAAGATGTGGCCGTCGTCCTGCGTGAAGCCGCGCACGCGCATCATCCCGTGCAGCGAACCCGAGGGCTCGTTGCGGTGGCACTGGCCGAATTCGCCGTAGCGCAGGGGCAGTTCGCGATAGGAATGCAGGCCGGCGTTGAAAATCTGCACGTGGCCCGGGCAGTTCATCGGCTTCAGGCCGTAGACGCGGTTCTCGGACTCCGTCGTGAACATGTTTTCACGGTAGTTGTCCCAGTGGCCGGTTTTTTTCCAGAGCGAAATGTCGAGGATCTGCGGCGCCTTCACTTCCTGGTAGCCGTTGTCGCGGTAGACGGAGCGCATGTATTGCTCCACCTGCTGCCACAGGGCCCAACCCTTGGGGTGCCAGAAAATCAGGCCCGGCGCTTCGTCCTGGAAGTGGAACAGGTCGAGTTCGCGGCCGATCTTGCGGTGATCGCGGCGCTCGGCCTCTTCCAGCATATGCAGGTAGGCTTCCTGTTCTTCCTTGGTGGCCCAGGCGGTGCCGTAGATGCGCTGGAGCATCTCGTTCTTGCTGTCGCCTCGCCAGTAGGCGCCGGCCACCTTCATCAGCTTGAAGACCTTCAGCTTGCCCGTGGACGGCACGTGCGGCCCGCGGCACAGGTCGATGAAGTCGCCTTCGCGATACAGGCTGAGCGGTTCGTTGGACGGGATCGAGGCGATGATCTCGGCCTTGTACTTTTCGCCGATGCTTTTGAAGAACTCGACGGCGTCATCGCGCGACCATTCTTCGCGCGTGACCACTTCGTCTTTCTTGGCCAGCTCGGCCATCTTCTTTTCGATGGCGGCCAGGTCCTCGGGCGTGAACGGGCGCTTGTACGAAAAGTCGTAGTAGAAGCCGTTGTCGATCACCGGACCGATGGTGACCTGAGCGTCCGGGAACAGTTCCTTGACGGCGTAGGCCAGCAGGTGAGCCGTGGAATGGCGGATCAGATCCAGGCCGTCGGCGTCCTTGGCGGTGACGATAGCCAGGCGGGCATCGCCTTCGATGCGGAAGCTGGTGTCGACCAGCTTGGATTCCGCGCCTTCAACCGTCACGCGGCCGCCCAGGGCAGCCTTCGCCAGGCCCGTACCGATCGATTGCGCCACTTCGGCGACCGTTACCGGCCCCGGATATTGGCGCTGCGAACCATCGGGCAATGTGATCTGTACCATCGGGAGTGCTTCCTGGGGTTCTTGGAACAAAAAAAACGAAAAACGGAAACGAAAAACGCGGCCTGGAAGCCGCGTTCATTTGATTGTCTTGATGAGTCCTACCGCTGACCTGACACGGTGAAACCCGACGCACGAAAAACTAACGCGACATAGGGCGAAAGTTCCGGGTCGTAGTTCGTGCAAGCGGGAAAAACATGGTCTGTAGGCCTGTTGGTGCGCGGCCGGTGCGGCGCGGATCAATATGCAGCAAGACAATTGCAGCAAGTGCAGCTGCATTTATCGTTGCCGATTGTAGCACCCTTTGCACCCTTTCCGTGGCGAAAACGCCACTACGGAGCGCGCCAGGGCAAGGAGTCCCAAGCCTGGCGCGCCGTCCGGAGAGATTTGCCCGCCCCTGCTGCCCCCTGAGGCGCATTCGAATCGTGGCTCGCGCCGGTCTGGCTGGTCGTGTGTGCGTCGGTCTGATTTTGCCTGGATTCACATCCGCTCTGCCGATCCACCACGTAATCTGCCCTCCAAAATCTAGGACCAATCGGGACGTGCGCGCCAGATCCGCCTCATGACGGCTCCGGCCCGCTGGCGTCCCCATCCGTGGAGCAACGATGCATCCCCTTTCAGAGCCAGCCAGCAAGCCGCCCTGCCCTACGCCCCACGAAAACTCCGACGCACCGGCGGGCAGCGCCGGCACGCGCCGGCATCTGCTGCTGTCGCGCCCGCCCCCGCTCATCCGCGTCGCCATCCTCGACGACCACCCCGTCGTGGCGCTGGGCGTCGGCGCCTACCTGGAAAGCCGGCCCGGTTTTCAGGTTCTGCACCGGGAAACCTCGGCGCGGGCGCTGCTGGAAAAGCTGGCGCACTCTCCGTGCGACGTGGCGCTGATCGATTTCTACCTGCCCCTGGAACCGTGGGACGGCGTGAACTACCTGCGGCGCGTGCGCCGCTACCACCCCCACATGGCGATCATCACGTTTTCGGCAGGGAATCGGCTCGAAACCGAATATGCGGCCTATCGCGCGGGGGCCAACGGCTACCTGGCCAAGCAATGGGGCATGGTGCTTCTGCCCGACATGATCAAGGGGGTCGTCAGTGCCCGGGCGCCGTTTCTGTCTGTGCAAGACGGCAAGATCCACAGCATGCCGCCTTCTTCCCCGCACGCGTTGCTGACCACCTCCGAAGTGGAGATCCTGCGCCACATCAGGCAGGGCCTGTCCGTCACCCAGATCGCGGAACGGCTGGTCCGCAGCAAAAAGACCGTCAGCACCCACAAGCGCCGCGCCATGCGCAAATTGCAGCTTGCCGACGACCTGTCGCTGGCGCTCTACCTGCGCGACAAATTCGCGGAGTAGCGTTGCCGCGATGCGCCGAATCAGATGATGCGGGAGTAGCTGGCGCCCGTGGCGACCGTGCGCAGGTACCCGTCGAAAGCCATGGCCACGGCGCGCACGAAGTACCAGCCCAGGCCGGTCACGCGCAGTTCTCCCAGGTGCAGGTTGACCAGGCCCAGTTCGGCCAGGCTTGCCATCTGGGAGAGCTCGCGGCTGAAGTAGTCGCCAAACCGCAGGCCATGGCGTGCTTCGATGCGCGCGAAATCGACGCGTCCCTGGCACATGATGTCCATGATGACTTCTCGCCGCGCGAGGTCGTCGGGGCTGAGCGCCAACCCTCTCTCCACAGCGAACCGCCCTCCTTCGATGGCCGCGTAGTATTCGTCGAGCACCTTGGCGTTCTGGCTGTAGGTGTTGCCGATGCGGCCGATGGCGGACACGCCGAGCGCGATGAGGTCGCGGTCGGGCTGCGTGCTGTAGCCCTGGAAATTGCGGTGCAATTCGCCACGCTGCTTGGCAATGGCCAACGCGTCGGTGTTCAGCGCGAAATGGTCCATGCCGATGTAGGTGTAGCCCTGCTTCAGGAACCCCTGGATCGCCGCGCTGAGCAGCCCCACGCGCGTGGCGCGGTCGGGCAGGTCTGCTTCAATGATGCGGCGCTGCGGCTTGAAGCGTTCCGGCAGGTGCGCGTAGGCATAGAGCGCGATGCGGTCGGGCCGCAACGCGATGACCTGTTCAATCGTGCGGGCAAAGGACTCGGCGGTCTGCAAGGGCAGGCCGTAGATCAGGTCCACGTTGACCGACGCATAGCCCAATGCCCGTGCGCTATGCATCAGCGCGGCGACGTCTTCGTAGGACTGCACGCGGTGCACCGCCACCTGCACGCGCTTGTCGAAGTCCTGGACGCCGAAGCTCAGCCGGTTGAAGCCCAGTTGCTTCAGATAGGCCAGACGCTCGGGGGTGGCCGTGCGCGGATCCACTTCAACGGAGATTTCGGCATCAGGCAGGAAATGGAAAGCCCCACGCAGATCGCCCATCAGGCGCGCCAGTTCTTCGTCGGAAAGGAAGGTCGGCGTACCGCCCCCGAAGTGCATCTGCGATACCGGCACGCCCTGTCCCAGTTCCTGCACGTGCAGCGCGATTTCCTGCGACAGGGCATCCAGATAGCGGGCGGCGCGGTCGTGGTGGCGGGTCACCACCTTGTTACAGGCGCAGTAATAACAGACCGATTCGCAGAAGGGAATGTGGACGTAGAGCGACAGCGGCTCGGCAGGGCTGACCGCGCGCCGCTGCTGCAGCGCCAGCCGGTAGTCTTGTTCGCCAAAGCCGCCGTGGTAGCGATCGGCGGTGGGATACGACGTGTATCGCGGTCCGTTCTTGTCCAGCCGGGCCAGCAGCTGCGGAGGAAAAAACGGCTCGGCGGTGGCGGGCGCCGGCGTTTCCAAAGATTGAGGGCGTAGAGCGGCTTGCATACCCTGAATTATTCGCCTGTGCTGCCGTCCGGATCTTGATCTTGCGCAAACGCCCGGCAAGGAGCCTGCCTCCGGGCAAAACGCGCGGGCTCGGCGGCAACTTGGTCCGGCCCTAAAATGCAGGCATTCATGAAGCAAAACAAGGACATGCAAATGGACACCGAATTGGACGGCCGGCTGTTGGCCATGCGCCAGGCGTTGGCGATCGCCATCGCCCTATCCACCCGCAGCAGCCCGCAGGCCACCGACATGGCCCTGGAACTGCTGGACGACCTGAAGGCGAACCTGGACCGCACGCCGTCGGACAGCCCTTTCGAAAAGCCCGAATGGGTCGTGGGCGCGCACGACGAGCTCGACGGCATCGCGCGCCTGGTGCGCGCCTTCACGCAGACGCCCGACCCCGACGAAGACCCCCAATAGCGCCCGCCGGACGCCGTCGCGCCATGCGGCGTCCATCCTTGTCCTAACTGGCCTGACCACCAGACGAAAAGAGGTGGTATCCCTCACATCGTTTTCCCTGAAGCAGGAGGATTTTCCTTTTATTTCAATATCAAGGTGCTTATATTAGTGGCCTGACCACCAGGCCAAAACATTGCGCGAACCGCCCGATGAGCACCTTCCAAGCCGTTGCCGTCACCCGCCTGTACCGCATGATCGCCGACCAGATCGCCGGCCGCATCAAAGCGGGCGATTTCCCCCGCGGACGGCGCCTGCCATCGGAAAGGGATCTGGCGGAACAGTTGCAGGTCAGTCGCGCATCGATCCGCGAGGCGCTGATCGCGCTTGAGATCGAGGGTTACGTCGAAGTGCGGGTGGGCACGGGCGTGTTCGTCGCCGACAAGGAAGGCGCCGCCGCGACCGCGGCGTCCGGCGCAATGGATCCTGCGCGCGGCCGGGACGACATCGGCCCCTTCGACCTGCTGGAAGCACGCCTGATCGTCGAGCCGGAATGCGCCGGCATGGCCGCGCAGAACGCAACCCCGGCACAGCTCGTCGCCATCCGGGAGGCCCACGAAGGCATGTCCCTGACCGACGCCCCGGGCCGCCACGACCGCGAGTTCCATGGCGCCATCGCCGCAGCCTGCGGCAATGCGGCGCTGGCCGCCACCGTTGCCCACTTGTGGAACCTGACCCTGTCCAGCTCGGTGTATCGCCGGATGCAGGACTATTTCGTCGACGCCAAGGTCTGGGCCACGGCCCATGCCGAGCACCAGCGCATCCTGACCGCCCTCCTGGCGCGCGACCCCATCCGGGCGCGTCATGCCATGCATGCGCATCTGCTGGGCATCCTGGCGCGGCTGCGGGAAGACTTCGGCGACGCACCCGGAAGGATTCCGCCGGACACCTAGCGCCGGCCAGCGCCTGGCGCCGCTGCCAACGCCGCTTTCCCGGCAGGCCCGGCTAAATCGACTTTCCCCGATACCCCCCAATCACCGAGGCGACTTATGACGACCCCTTCCCTGTCCATCGATGGCAACCGGCTGTGGCAGTCCCTGATGGACCTGGCCCAAATCGGCGCCACGCCCAAGGGCGGCAATTGCAGGCTGGCGCTGACCGCGCTGGATGGCCAGGGCCGCGACCTTGTCACGGGCTGGATGCGCGATGCCGGCATGACGGTGCGCGTGGATCAGGTGGGCAACATCTTTGCCCGCCGTGCTGGCCGCAACAACGACCTGCCGCCGGTCATGACGGGCAGCCATATCGACACCCAGCCCACCGGCGGCAAGTTCGACGGCTGCTACGGCGTGCTGGCCGGCCTTGAAGTGATGCGTACGCTCAACGATGCCGGCGTCACCACCGAAGCCCCGCTGGAAGTGGCCATCTGGACCAACGAGGAAGGTTCGCGCTTCGTGCCCGTCATGATGGGCTCGGGCGTGTTCGCGGGGAAGTTTCCCCTGGAGACCGCGCTGGCCGCGCGCGACGCGCAGGGAATCAGCGTGCGCGACGAACTGCAGGCCATCGGCTATGCGGGCTCCGACCCGGTGGGCGGCCGGCCGGTGGATGCCTACTTCGAAGCGCACATCGAGCAGGGTCCCATCCTTGAGCACGAAGAGAAAACCGTCGGCGTGGTGACCGGTTCGCTCGGCCTGCGCTGGTACGACATCACGGTGACCGGCATGGAAATGCACGCCGGCCCGACGCCCATGCCGATCCGCCGCGATGCGCTGTTCGCCGCCAGCTTCCTGCTGCAGGCCGTGGTGAACATCGCCAACACGCACCAGCCCCATGGACGCGGAACCGTGGGCGAGATCCACGCCCACCCGGGTTCGCGCAACGTCATCCCGGGGCAGGTCCGCTTCACCGCCGACCTGCGCCACGAAAACGAAGCGACGCTCACGCGCATGGACCAGGAATGGCGGCGCATCTGCGACGACATCGCCGTCGCGCACGGCGTGCGCGTCGAAGTGAAGGACGTGCAGTACTTTCCGCCGACGCCCTTCGACGCCGACCTCGTGGACAAGGTGCGCCAGGGCGCCGCCGCCCGCGCCCTGCCCGCCATGAACATCGTCACCGGCGCGGGCCACGACGCCGTATACATGGCCGCGGTCGCGCCCACCGCGATGATCTTCGTGCCCTGCAAGGACGGCATCAGCCACAACGAAATCGAAGATGCGCGGCCGGACCACCTGGAAGCCGGCTGCAATGTACTGCTCGACGCCATGGTGGCTCGGGCCAACGGCGCGCGCTAGCGCCCTCTCCAAGGTCATCGCCATGTCACTGCACACCCTTGAATACTGGCAGCAAAAGGCGGAAACGCTGGCGCTGCGCGGCCAGGCCTACATCGACGGGGCTTACGCCGACGCCGCCGACGGCGCCACCTTCCCCGCCACCAGCCCGATCGACGGCCGCAAGCTGGCCGACGTGGCCGCCTGCGGCCAGGCCGACGTCGACCGGGCGGTGGCCGCGGCCCGCCGCGCCTTCGACAGCGGCGTCTGGTCCGCGCTTGCGCCGCGCGACCGCAAGGCGCGCATGCTGAAGCTGGCCGCGCTGATCTCAGCGCACACGGAAGAATTGGCGCTGATCGAAACGCTGGACATGGGCAAGCCCATCCGCGACGCGCTGGCGTTCGACCTGCCCGAGACCATCCAGACCTATGCCTGGTACGGCGAGGCCATCGACAAGCTGTATGACGAGATCGCGCCCGCCGGTCCCGACGTGCTCGCCACGGTCACGCGCGAGCCGGTCGGCGTGGTGGCGGCCGTGGTCCCGTGGAACTACCCGCTGCTGATGGCGGCGTGGAAAGTGGCGCCCGCGCTGGCCGCGGGCAACAGCGTCATCCTGAAGCCCGCCGAGCAATCCTCATTGAGCGCCTTGCGCCTGGCCGCCCTGGCGCAGCAAGCCGGCATCCCCGCGGGCGTCTTCAACGTGGTGCCCGGTACGGGCCCGGTAGCCGGCCGCGCGCTGGGCGTGCATCCCGACGTCGATTGCCTGGCTTTCACCGGGTCCACCGCCACGGGCAAGCGCTTCATGAGCTACTCCGGCGAATCCAACCTCAAGCGCGTCTGGCTGGAATGCGGCGGCAAATCCCCGCACATCATTTTCGAAGACTGCCCCGACCTGGACCGCGCCGCGCTCATCGCCGCGCTGGCGATCTTCTCGAACCAGGGCGAGGTATGCATCGCGGGCTCGCGCCTGTATGTGCACGACTCCATCTACGAACCCTTCATGGAAAAGGTGGCCGCGCACGCCGCCGCCATGAAGCCCGGCAACCCGCTGGACCCCGAAACCACGCTGGGCGCCATGGTGGACGAGCGGCAGACGCGTTCCGTGATGGCGCGCATCGAGGCCGGCGCGAGCCAGGGCGCAAGCTTGCGCATCGGCGGCCGCCAGGTCCGCACCGACACCGGCGGCTTCTACATCGAGCCCACCATCTTCGACTGCGTCGACGCCGGCAGCGCGCTGGTCCGCGAGGAGATCTTCGGCCCGGTACTGGCGGCGCAGCGTTTCCATACCGAAGACGAGGCCATCGCCCTGGCCAACGATTCGTCGTACGGCCTGGGCGCCGGCCTCTGGACCGCCAATCTGGGACGGGCCCATCGCCTGTCGCGCCGGCTGCGCGCGGGCCTGGTCTGGGTCAACACCTATGCCGCCGGCGACATCACCGTGCCCTTCGGCGGCGTCAAGCAATCGGGCTTTGGCCGCGACAAGTCGCTGCACGCGCTGGACAAATACAGCGACCTGAAAACCACATGGATCGATATCACCGTGTAGCCGCCAAGCCCGCTTGCCCATGCCGTAGACCGCACGCCTGATTCGTCCAACAAAAATGCAAAGGGGAAAAACTTGCAGCCGGACACTCAACGCATTGCCGCCGACATCGACGCCCCCGGGCCCTGCCCGGCCCAGGCGTCGCCGCGCGCGCCCTTCGCCGACGCTCGCACGCCCCGTTCCCGCTGCGCAGGCACGCGCAGCCACGCACGCGCCATGCACCGCTGATTTCGCCGCATTGGTGCGCGGCGCCTTACCCAGCACCTAAACGAAGCATTGTTGCAGCAGCTCCACCCGCAGTACCCAAGAAGCGCAGGTGGCATGAGGTTTGCTTATTCCGGCACGGCGTTCGCCGCGCATGAAGCGGCCGCCTGTCAGACCCTTTCCAGCCCGGAGGCTCGCAGTGAAATCTAAGAAATGGTTCTCCCTCAGCATCGGCGCACTGGTCCTCGCGGCCGCGCTGCCCGCCACGCAGGCATTGGCTCAGACCAAGGGCGGCACGCTGAACATGATCGTCCAGCCCGAACCGCCCGTGATCGTCACGGCCATCAACCAGCAGGGGCCGACCCAGTTCGTCGCCGGCAAGATCTATGAAAGCCTGCTGACCTATTCCACCGACCTCAAGCCGCAGCCCGGCCTGGCCAAGTCCTGGGAAGCCTCCGCGGACGGGCTGACCTACACCTTCCATCTGCAGGACAACGTGAAGTGGCATGACGGCAAGCCCTTCACGGCCGACGACGTGGTGTTCTCGCTGGCGGACATGCTGCCCAAAACCCATGCGCGCGCCCGCGTCATCCTGAACAAGTTCGTCGATTCGGTCCAGGCGCCCGATGCCAAGACCGTGGTGATCAAGCTGAAATCGCCGTTTCCGGCCTTTATGCTGATGTTCGAGCCGGGCTTTGCGCCGATGATGCCCAAGCACCTCTACGCCGGCACCGACTACATGACCAACCCGGCCAACCAGAAGCCCGTGGGCACCGGGCCGTTCATGTTCAAGGAATGGAAGCGCGGCGAATACATCAAGCTGACGCGCAACCCCGACTACTGGAAGCCGGGCATGCCGTACCTGGATGAACTGGTGTTCAACGTGATTCCCGACGCGGCCTCGCGCGCCGTGGCGTTCGAGCGCGGCAGCGTGGACGTGCTGCGCGGCGGCGACGTGGACAACGTCGACATCAAGCGCCTGCGCGCCCTGCCCAAGGTGGAATACACCACGGCCGGCTGGGAGATGTTCTCGCCACAGGCCTACCTGATCTTCAACATGCGCAAGCCGCCCTTCGACAACCTGAAGGTGCGCCAGGCCGTCATGGCCGCCATGAACCGCAACATGGTGGTCAACAACATTTTCTTCGGCCTGGGCAAGGTGTCGACCAGCCCCTTCGTGACCACCGAGATGTTCTACGACAAGAACATGCCGGCCATGGCGTTCGACATGAAAAAGGCGCGCGCGCTGATCAAGGAATCGGGCATCAAGCCCGAGGACTACACGATCCGCCAGCTGAGCTTTCCGTACGGCTCCACCTGGGACCGCCTGGGCGAATACACCAAGCAGGCGCTTGAACAGCTGGGCTTCAAGGTCAACCTGGAATCCACCGACGCGGGCGGCTGGGCCAGCCGCACCGGCAACTGGGACTTCGACCTGACAACCAACTTCACCTACCAGTACGGCGACCCCGCGCTGGGCGTGCAGCGGCTGTACATCTCGTCGAACATCGTCAAGGGCTCGCCCTTCGCCAACGTCCAGGGCTACAGCAATCCCGAGACCGACAAGCAGTGGGAAGCCGCGGCTTCCGAAGTCGATCCGGCAAAACGCCAGGAGCTCTACAGCAAGATCCAGACGACCCTGGTCAACGAGGTGGCCAACGGCTTCATGGTGGACATGGAGTTCCCCACGCTCTACCGCGCCAACGTGAAGAACCTGGTGAAGACGGCCATCGGCCTGAACGAGTCGTTCGACGACGTCTACATCGAGAAGTAAGCGCTGCAAGACGCCGCCGCGGATGTTCCCGCGGCGGCGCACCCCGGCCGCGCGACGGACACGCATGAACGCTCCGCGCCCGACCTGAGAGGACCCCAGAGCATGAAATTCCTGACTTTCCTTCTTTCCCGCATCGGCAAGGCCCTGGTGGTGGTGCTGGGCGTGGTGATCATCAATTTCTTCCTGATCCGCCTGGCGCCCGGCGACCCCGCCGCCGTGCTGGCGGGCCAGGCCGGCGCGGGCGACGCCGCCTACGTCGAACAGCTGCGCGTGGCCTTTGGCCTGGACAAGCCCGTCCTGACGCAGTTGCTGCTGTACCTGAAGGGCGTGCTCCAGCTCGACCTGGGCTTTTCCTACCGCAACCATGTGCCGGTGCTGGACCTGATCGTCGAGCGCCTTCCCGCCACGTTCCTGCTGATGTCCTGCGCCTTCGTGTTTTCCATCGTGCTGGGCGTCCTGCTGGGCGTGGTGGCCGCCAAGGCGCGCTACCGCAACAAGCGGCGCTGGATCGACAGCTCGGTGATGACCGGCGCCCTGCTGCTGTACGCCACCCCGCTGTTCTGGCTGTCGCTGATGGGCATCCTGCTGTTTTCCGTGGTGCTGGGCTGGCTGCCCGCGTTCGGCATGGAGACGGTGGGCGCGGGCCTGACGGGCTGGGCGCGCGCGGGCGACATCGCCCAGCACCTCATCCTGCCCACCGTCACCCTGGGCTGCTTCTTCATGGCGGTCTACGTCCGGCTGACCCGCGCATCGATGCTGGAGGTGATCGGCATGGACTTCGTGAAGACGGCGCGCGCCAAGGGGGTGAGCCCCAGCCGCGTGATCCGCGCCCACGTGCTGCGCAACGCACTGCTTCCCGTCATTACGTTCGCCGGCATCCAGCTTGGACAGATGGCCGGAGGCGCCGTCCTGACCGAGACCGTGTTCGCCTGGCCGGGCATCGGCCGGCTGATGTTCGACGCCCTGCTGCAGCGCGACTATCAGCTGCTGCTCGGGATCTTCCTGGTCACCTCCATCATGGTGGTGGTCTTCAACCTGCTGACCGACGTGCTTTACCGCCTGATCGATCCGCGCATCGCCGCAGGCGCGCAGCAAGGAGTCTCCGCATGAAGTCATTCGCCCAACGTTACATGCGCAATTACGGGGCGGTGGCCGGCCTGATCATCATGCTGGTCGTGGTTGTCGTGGCCCTGGCCGCTCCGCTGCTGTACGAAGAGTCCCCGTGGATGATGGTGGCCGATCCGCTGATTCCCCCCTTCACCAATGCCGACTATCCCTTCGGCACCGACATGCTGGGCCGCGACATCACCGCGGGACTGGTGTGGGGCGCCCGGGTGTCGCTGATGGTGGGCCTGCTGTCGACCGCCGTGGCGCTGCTGTTCGGCATCCTGGTGGGTTCGGTGGCGGGCTATTGCGGCGGACGGGTGGACGACGCGCTGATGCGCTTCACCGAGTTCTTCCAGACCATTCCGCAACTGGCGATGGCCGTGGTGCTGGTTGCGATCCTGAGCCCGTCCGTGTATTCCATCATGGGCGCCATCGCGGTGGTGTCGTGGCCGCCCGCCGCGCGGCTGGTGCGGTCGGAATTCATGACGCTCAAGCAGCGCGAATTCGTGCAGGCGGCCATCGTCATCGGGCAGACGCCCGCCCGCATCGTCGGCACCCAGATCCTGCCCAACGCCATGTCGCCCATCATCGTCTCGGCGTCCTTCATGGTGGCCACCGCCATCCTGACGGAATCGTCCCTGTCCTTCCTGGGCCTGGGCGACCGCAACCTGATGAGCTGGGGCTTCATGATCGGCGCGGCGCGCACCATGATCCGCGAGGCCTGGTGGATGAGCGTCTGGCCAGGCGTGGCGATCCTGCTGACGGTGCTGGCCATCAACCTGATCGGCGAAGGCCTGAACGATGCCCTCAACCCCCAACTGCGCAAGCGCGGCGAATAGGAGGCCGACATGAAAGAGACCCCGCCGCTGCTGTCCATCCAGAATCTCAGCATTGCGCTCCCGAAGGGCGGCGACCGCCCCTACGCCGTGCAGGACGTGTCCTACGACATCCGCGCCGGCGAAATCCTGTGCATCGTCGGTGAATCCGGCTCGGGCAAGTCCATGAGCGCGAACGCCATCATGGGGCTCCTGCCCGACTACCTGACGCCGCAGCAAGGCCGCATCCTGTTCCGCGGCCAGGACCTGCTGGCGCTGGACGAGCCCGCCTTGCAGGCCATGCGCGGCAAGGACATGGCGATGATCTTCCAGGAGCCGCTGTCGGCCCTGAATCCGCTGATGACGGTCGGCGAGCAGATCAGCGAAGTCATGCGCGTGCATAACGCGTACCCCGGCGCGCAACGCCTGAAACGCACGCTCGAACTGCTGGAATTCGTGGGACTGCCCGACCCGGCCACGCTCTATCACGTGTATCCCTTCCGCCTGTCGGGCGGCCAGCGCCAGCGGGTGATGATCGCCATGGCGCTGGCGCTGGAGCCGGCGCTGCTGATCGCCGACGAGCCCACGACCGCGCTGGACGTCACCACCCAGGCCCAGATCCTGGCGCTGATCGCCCGCATCCAGAAGGAAAAAGGAATGGGCGTGATGTTCGTCACGCACGACTTCGGCGTGGTGGCCGAGATCGCCCACCGCGTCGCGGTCATGGAAAAAGGCGTACTGGTCGAGCAAGGCCCGGCCGACGAAGTGCTCAACCGGCCTCGCCATCCCTATACCCAGCGCCTGATCGCCGCCGTGCCGCACCGCCGTGGCGAGGAGCGCACCGCCGCCGCGAGCGACCGGCCGGTGCTGGAAGTGAAGGACCTGAAGAAAACCTACGTGATCGGCCACGGCTGGCTGGGCGGCAAGCGGGAAGTCCATGCGGTGGACGGCGTGAGCTTTGCCGTGCGCCGCGGCGAGACGCTGGGCATCGTGGGCGAGTCCGGGTCGGGCAAGTCCACCATCGGCAAGTGCCTGCTCAAGCTGGTGGGCATCAATGGCGGCCAGCTGCTTTTCAACGGCCAGGACATCGCCGCCCTGTCCGAGTCGCGCTTCCGCCCCATGCGCCACGAGATCCAGATGATCTTCCAGGATCCCTTCGCCTCGCTCAACCCCCGCCACACCGTCGGCCGCATCATCAGCGACGGCCCCGTCGCCAATGGCGTGCCGCGGGCCCAGGCGGAAGCGCGGGTGCGCGAACTGCTGTCGCTGGTGGGGCTGGATCCGTCCGCCTTCGACCGCTATCCCAACCAGTTCTCGGGCGGGCAGCGCCAGCGCATCGGCATCGCGCGGGCCCTGGCGCTCGAACCGAAGGTGCTGGTGGCCGACGAGTCGGTGTCGGCGCTGGACGTTTCCGTGCAGGCGCAGGTGCTGCAACTGCTGCATGACCTGCAGCAACGGCTGAAGATCGCGCTGGTGTTCATTACCCATGACCTGCGCGTGGCGGCGCAGATCTGCAATTCGGTGCTGGTCATGCACCGCGGCAAGGTGGTGGAATACGGATCGCCCGCGCAGATCTTCGACAACCCCCAGCATGCCTATACCCGGCAGCTGATCGCCGCCGTGCCCGGCCAGCACTGGGATCCGACCAAGGCGCAGGCCGCCTGAGCCCTTTTCCCATCCATGATTGAACCCAGGAGAGAATCCATGCAACGCCCCGCCGCCGTTCCCACCGTGCAGATCGACAACGAACTGGTCACCGTCACCGAATGGCGCTTTCCGCCGGGCGGGGAAACCGGCTGGCACCGGCACGGCATGAACTACGTGGTGGTGCCGCAAACCACCGGCCCCCTGCTGCTGGACACGCCCAACGGCCAGGTGACCAGCCAGCTCACCACGGGCGTGGCGTACTACCGGCCTGTCGGCGTCGAGCACAATGTCATCAATCCCGGCGATACCGAGTTCGTGTTCGTCGAAATCGAGCTCAAGCAGGCCCAGGGCCACGCGTAACCGCCTGGGCGCAGACACCCGCCCGAGACCCACCGAGGACATCCATGAAGGCGTTTTTTTCGGAAGAACAGTTGCTGCATTCGCCCCAACAGTTCATGCGGCTGGGGCGCATCAGCGCGCCCACCGACCTGCCCTCGCGTGCCGAAAGCCTGCAGGGCGCGCTGGCAGCCCGGGGCGTCAGGGTCGAAGCGCCCGCCGACTACGGCCGCAAGCCGCTGGAGCAGATCCACAGCCAGGATTACCTGGACTACCTGGAGACCGCCTACGCGCGCTGGCAGGCCATGAAAGCGCCGGGCGTGGACCCGGGGCCGGAAGTGTTGCCCAATCTTTCGCCCTACTACAACGGCCGGATCGACATGACCGGGCGCGGCCCCTGCCCGTCGCCCTCGATCGTGGCGCAGACCGGCTACTACCTCAGCGACCTGTCCTGCCCCATCGGCCCCCAGACCTGGCGGTCGGCGCTCCGGTCCACCCACAGCGCCGTCGCCGCCGCGGACCATGTCGCCGGCACCGGCCAGACGGCGTATGCCCTGTGCCGTCCCTCCGGCCACCACGCCCACCGCGACCGCGCGGGCGGTTTCTGCTACCTGAACAGCAGCGCCGCCGCGGCCGCCCGTCTGCTGCAAACGTGGTCCAAGGTCGCGGTGCTGGACGTGGATGCCCATCACGGCGATGGCACGCAGAACATCTTCTATCAGCGCGCGGACGTCATGACCGTATCGCTGCACGCCGATCCCTCCGGCTACTACCCCTTCTACACGGGCTACGCGCACGAGCGCGGACAGGGCCCCGGCGAAGGCTTCAACCTGAACCTGCCCTTGCCCCATGGCGCCGGCAACCAGGACTTCCTGCGGGCCCTGAACAGCGCGCTGGAAGCGCTGGCCGGCTATGCACCCCAGGCGCTGGTCCTGGCGCTGGGCTTTGACACCTACAAGGACGATCCCATCAGCGTGCTCAAGCTGGACATGGACGCCTACCGCGACATCGGCGCACGCGTGGCCAGCCTGGGCGTGCCCACGGTGGTGGTGCAGGAAGGCGGCTACATGGTCCAGGCCATCGGGCCGGCGCTGGACGCCTTCATCCAGGGCATGGCGCAAGCCCGCGCCTGAAGGCAGCCCCGCCCCATGAGCGCCGTACCCGCCTCGTTGCCCGCCCAGTCCGCCACGCGCCAGGCCGGGATCCTGCTTTTCTTCGCCGCGCTGGTCGCGTTCGCGACCTTCGACGCCGGGGCCAAGCAGATGCTGGAGCGCTACCCCGCCCCCTTCCTGAACGTCATGCGCTATCTGGCGGTGGTGACGCTGGCGGTGGCCATGCTGTGGCGCCATGGCCGCGGGGTCCGGCTGCGCGACGCGCCGGAAAAGCCCTTGCTGGTGCTGCGCGGCGTCATGCTGGCAACGGTTGCCACGTGCTTCATGACGGCGCTCATCTGGATGCCTTTGTCCGAGGCCACCGCCATCTACTTCACGGCGCCGCTGATCATGGTGGCGCTGTCGCCGTGGATGCTGGGGGAGCGCGTGCGCCCCGCGCAGTGGGCGGCCGTCGGCGCGGGGTTTGCCGGCATGCTGCTGATCGTGCGGCCGGGATCCGACCTGCCCGCCCTGGGCACGCTGCTGATGGCGGTGTCCGCCGTCAGCTACGCGATCTTCCAGGTGCTGACGCGCAAGCTGTCGGGCAAGGTGCCCGGTCCGGTGCAATACGCGTACACGGCCTTCATCTGCCTGCTCGTGACCGCGCTGCCGGCGCCTTTCTTCCTGCCGGATCCGTGGCCCGGCCTGGCCGATACCCTCATCATCGTCAGCCTGGGCGCCTGCAGCGGCCTGGCGCAGATCCTGCTGATCGCCGCCTTCCAGCGCGTGTCGGCCGCCACGCTGGCGCCCCTGAACTACTTCCAGCTGCTGCTGGCGGTGGGCTTCAGCACCTTCTGGTTCCAACGCCCTCCCGACGCGCTGGCGCTGGCCGGCATGGGGCTGATCATGGTGTCCGGCGTATTTCTGGCGCTGCGCCGCGCGCAGTGACGCCGCGCAGAAACCGGCGCCGCGCTAGCTCGTTTCGCGCTGGACCAGTGTGAAGCCCAGATCCACATGCCGTTCGGCGACGACTTCGCCCGCCAGATGCCGCATAAGCAGTTGCGCCGCGGACAGGCCGATCTGGTAGCGCGGCGTGGCAATGGTCGACAATGGCGGCGTGGTCCAGGCCGTGCCCGCCAGGTCGTGAAAGCCGATGATGCCCATCTGTTCAGGCACCCGCAGCCCCGCGCGGCCGCACTGGAAGACGGCGCCCTGGGCCAGGTCGTCGTTGCAGAAGAAGACGGCGTCGCAGTCGGGGTGGCGCGCGTGCAGGTCCTCCATCAATGCGGCCCCCAGGCTGATCGACGATTTCTCGGGCGTCATGATCTCCAGCGCCGGGTCATACAGGCCCGCGTCACGCAGCGCCTGCCGGCAGCCTTCGCAGCGCCGCAGTGAACGCGGATCCAGCTGGGCGCCCACGATGCCGATGCGGCGGTAGCCGCGCTCGACCAGATGGCGCCCGGCGGCGTACCCGGAATCGAACTGCGAAAACCCGACGCTCATGTCTTCGGCGCCGTCCAGCGTTTCGATCGTGTGGACGGTGGGAATGGCCTGTGCCCGCAGCAGTTTCCACACGCCGGGATTGTGATCGATGCCGGTCAGGACCAGCCCGTCCGGCGAATGCTGCAGATACTTGCGGAGCAAGGCCTCTTCCTCGTCCGGCGAGTATCCCGTGACCCCGATCAGCATGTGGTACCCGTTGCGGTCCAGCACTTCTTTGATGCCGGAGATGATGTCCACGAACACCACGTTGCTCAGCGACGGAATGAGCACCACGATGGTCTGGGACCGCGCCGATGCCAGCGCGCTGGCCGCGTGGTTGGGCACATAGCCCAGTTCCTGGCAAACCCGGGCAATGCGCTGGCGCAGTTCCTGTCCCACCTTGTCGGGCGTGCGCAGGGCCCGCGATACCGTGATGGCGCTGACGCCCACGCGGCGCGCCACGTCCTGCATGGTGACGCGCCCGGCGCGCGAGGTTCTGGGTTTACGGACGGACATGGGCCCTCTCGATAGGTCGAAGCGCGTAGTCTGACGCAAAAAAAGGGGGTTGCCAAAGCGAAAATGTTAGCGCTAACATCATTCCCAGCATAACCCTAAAAAATTCCGGGAAACGGATAGGAGACAAACATGCATGCATCCCCATCGGGGCGGCCCGGCCCCGCTCGGCCGGATCGTTCCCCCCTGGCCCGGGCTGCGGACTGGTCCTTTGCGCTGCAGACCTGGCTGATGGTCGCCTGTCTGGTCGTCATGGTCGTGCTGCTGTTCGGCAACGTGGCGCTGCGCTATCTCTTCAACTCCGGCATCAACGTTTCCGACGAGGTCTCCCGGCTGGCCTTCGTGTGGATGATTTTCCTGGGTGCGGTGATCGCACTCCGGGAACACCAGCACATCGGCGTGACCATGCTGGTCGAGCGCTTCGGCCCGGCCGCCCGGCGCGTTTCGCACATCGTCTGCCAACTGCTGGTCCTGTGGGTGCTGTGGCTGATGGCCGAAGGCGGCTGGGTCCAGACGGTCATCGGCATGGACACCGTGCTGCCCGTTACCGGCATGCCCCTGGCCGTGTTCAACGCGGCCGGCTTCTATGCCGCCGTCGTCATGGGCATCCTGACGCTCATCGATCTGGTCCGCGTGATCGCGGGCGGTCCCCTGCCGGCGGAGTCCAGCCCGGAAGACCCCCTGGTCTGACCTGGCCCTGCGCCCCGCCTCCAACCATCCGCCCGGATATCCGCAATGATCCTGACCGTCTTCCTCGCCGTTCTGCTGGGGCTGATCGCCCTGGGCATGCCGATCGCCTTCGCGCTGATCATCAGCGCGATCGTCATGATGTTCCAGCTGGACTTCTACGACACCCAGCTCCTGGCCCAGAACATGCTGTCCGGCGCCAACAGCTTCACGCTGATGGCGGTGCCCCTGTTCATGCTGGCCGGCGAATTGATGAACGCCGGCGGCATATCGCGCCGGATCGTCCATCTGGCCAACACATTCGTGGGACACATCCAGGGCGGCCTGGGTTACGTGGCCATCTTCGCCAGCGTGATGCTGGCCTCGCTCTCGGGCTCCGCCGTGGCCGACGCCGCGGCGCTGGGATCGTTGTTGATCCCCATGTTGCGCGAAAAAGGCTATGACGCAGGCCAGGCGTCGGGACTGATCGCCTCTGGCGGCATCATCGCCCCCATCATCCCGCCGTCGATCTCGTTCATCATCTTCGGGGTCGCCACCAATGTGTCGATCACCAAGCTGTTCTTTGCCGGCATCGCGCCGGGCCTCATGATGGGGTTGACGCTGGTGGCGGTGTGGACTTGGGTGGCGCGCAAGCACGGCAGCATCACGCCCTCGCCGCGCGAGCCCTGGAGCAACCGGCTGAAGGCCCTGCGTGGATCGCTGTGGGCGCTGTTCCTGCCCGTCATCATCATCGGCGGACTGCGGGGCGGCATTTTCACGCCGACGGAAGCCGCCGTCGTCGCGGCCGTCTATGCGCTGCTGGTCAGCCTCTTCGTCTACCGCGAGATCGGCTGGCGCGACCTGGGACCGCTTTTCATCAACGCCGCCCGCACCACGGCCGTCGTCATGTTCCTGGTGGCGGCCGCCATGGTCTCTTCCTACATGATCACGCTGGCGGATCTGCCGCAGGACCTTATCGCCCTGCTCGAACCGGTGATGGACCAGCCCAAGCTGCTGATGTTCGCGCTGCTGATCCTGCTGACGCTGGTCGGCACGGTCATGGACCTGACGCCCACCATCCTGATCCTGGGACCCGTGCTCATGCCGGTCGTCACCAAGGCCGGCATCGACCCCGTGTACTTCGGCGTCATGTTCGTCATGGTCGGCAGCGTCGGTCTGCTGACGCCGCCCGTAGGCACGGTGCTGAATGTCGTGTGCGGCGTGGCCCGCATCAATATGGAAACCATCTGCAGAGGGGTGTGGCGCTACGTCGTGGCCTACACGCTGCTGCTGGTCCTGCTGGTGATCTTCCCCGAGCTGATCACCGTACCCGCACGCTGGATGCACTAGCGGCATTGAAAAACCCCAAGGAGGAACACCATGATCAAGCACTTCAAGACCCGCATTCTTGTCCTGGCCACGGTGCTGTCCTGCACCGTGGCCGGCGTGGCCGCGGCCGCGGACGTCAAACCGCGCCTGATCCGTTTCGGCTACGGCCTGAACGAAGAAAGCGTGCAGGGCCGCGCCGCCCGCTTCCTGGCGCAGGAACTGGAGAAATCCAGCGGCGGCAAGCTCAAGATGAGGACCTTCGGGTCCGCCAATCTGGGCTCCGACGAGCAGATGCAGAGCGCGCTGGTCGGCGGCGCGCAGGAAATGATGGTGGGCTCCACCGCGCCGCTGGCCGGCATGGTCAAGGAATTCGGCGTGTTCGACCTGCCCTTTCTCTTTAACAGCGAAAAAGAGGCAGACGCCGTGCTGGACGGACAGCTGGGGCAGGACCTGCTCAAGAAGCTCGAGGCCAAGGGGCTGGTGGGCCTGGTCTACTGGGAGAACGGCTTTCGCAACATGACCAACTCCAAGCGTCCGATCACGCGGGCCGAGGATCTGCAAGGCATCAAGCTGCGCGTCATGCAGAACCAGATCGCGCTGGGCGTCTTCAACACCCTGGGCGCCAACGCCGTTCCCATGCCGTTCTCCGAACTCTTCACCGCGCTGGAAACCCGCACGGTGGACGGCCAGGAAAACCCCATCACCACGATCCAGAGCAGCAAGTTCTATGAAGTGCAGCCCTACCTGACCATCACGCGCCACGTCTACACGCCCTGGGTGGTGCTGGCGTCCAAGAAATGGTGGGACACCCTGTCTCCCGACGAGCAGAAGCTGATCCGCCAGGCCGCCGCGGCATCGCGCGACTTCGAACGGCAGGACAGCCGCGCCGATTCCACCAAGGCCATGGGCACGCTCGAGAAAAACGGCATGAAGATCAACACCGTCACGCCCGAGGAAGTCGCCCGCATGCGGCAGAAGGTTCAGCCCGTCGTCGACAAGTACACGCAGGAGCTGGGCCCCGAACTGGTGAAGCAGCTCAACGACGAAATCCAGAAGGCGCGCAACTAGCGCTGGCGGCCCGGACCCGGTCCGGGCCGACCTGCAACCGAAGCAAGCGAGACCACCATGTCCCAGACACCGCGCAGACTGCGCAGCCAGAAATGGTTCGACGATCCCTCGCACGCCGACATGACGGCGATCTACGTCGAGCGCTATCTCAACTACGGCCTGACGCGCCAGGAACTGCAGTCGGGACGGCCGATCATCGGCATCGCCCAGACCGGCAGCGATCTGGCGCCCTGCAACCGGCATCACCTGGCGCTGGCCGAGCGCATCAAGGCAGGCATCCGGGACGCGGGCGGCATCCCGATGGAGTTCCCGGTGCATCCGCTGGCCGAACAGGGCCGGCGGCCCACCGCCGCGCTGGACCGCAATCTTGCCTACCTGGGATTGGTGGAAATCCTGCATGGCTATCCACTGGACGGCGTGGTCCTGACCACCGGCTGCGACAAGACCACCCCCGCCTGTCTGATGGCCGCCGCCACCGTCGACATTCCGGCCATCGTGCTGTCGGGCGGACCGATGCTGGACGGCTGGCACGAAGGCCAGCGCGTCGGATCGGGCACCGTCATCTGGCACGCGCGCAACCTGATGGCCGCGGGCAAGCTGGACTACGAAGGCTTCATGACCCTGGCCACCGCCTCATCGCCGTCGATCGGTCACTGCAACACCATGGGCACGGCGCTGTCGATGAACTCGCTGGCCGAGGCGCTGGGGATGTCGCTGCCCACCTGCGCCAGCATCCCCGCTCCCTACCGGGAGCGCGGCCAGATGGCCTACGCCACCGGCATGCGCATCTGCGACATGGTGCGCGAAGACCTGCGCCCCTCCCACATCATGACGCGCCAGGCGTTCGAGAACGCCATCGTCGTGGCGTCGGCGCTGGGCGCGTCCAGCAACTGCCCGCCTCACCTCATCGCGATGGCCCGCCATGCGGGCATCGACCTGAGCCTGGACGATTGGCAACGGCTGGGCGAAGACGTGCCCCTGCTGGTCAACTGCGTGCCCGCGGGCGAATACCTGGGCGAAGGCTTTCACCGCGCGGGCGGCGTGCCGGCGGTCCTGCACGAGCTGCTGGCCGCCGGCCGGCTGCATGCCGATTGTCCGACCGTGTCCGGCAAGACCATCGGCGACATCGCCGCAGCCTCGAAAACCCACGACGCCGACGTGATCCGCAGTTGCGATGCGCCGCTCAAGCATCGCGCCGGCTTCATCGTGCTGTCGGGCAACTTCTTTGACAGCGCCATCATCAAGATGTCGGTGGTGGGCGAAGCGTTCCGCCGCGCGTACCTGTCCGAACCCGGCTCCGAGAACGCATTCGAGACGCGCGCCATCGTATTCGAAGGCCCCGAGGACTACCACGCGCGCATCGAGGATCCCGCCCTGAACATCGACGAACACTGCATGCTGGTGATCCGTGGCGCCGGCACCGTCGGCTACCCTGGCAGCGCAGAAGTGGTCAACATGGCGCCGCCCTCGCACCTGCTAAAGCGCGGCATCGATTCCCTGCCCTGCCTGGGCGACGGCCGCCAGAGCGGCACGTCCGCCAGCCCGTCCATATTGAACATGTCGCCTGAAGCCGCCGTGGGCGGCGGCCTGGCGCTGCTGCGCACCGGAGACCGGATCCGCGTCGATCTGAACCAGCGGTCGGTCACCCTGCTGGTGGACGAATCGGAACTGGAAAAACGCAGGCAGGAACCGCCGTACGAAGCGCCGGCCTCGCAGACGCCCTGGCAGGAACTGTATCGTCAGACCGTTGGACAACTGTCGACGGGCGGCTGCCTGGAGGCCGCCACGCTGTACCTGAAAGTGGTGGAGACGCGCGGCGATCCACGGCATTCCCACTGACCGGGGCGCGCTACTTGACGGACGGTTCCTTGCTGGAATCGTCCGCCTTCGGACTCGGGCGACTGACGACATAGGCCGCGCTGGCCAGGAAAAAGACGCCCACGCCGATGGCCAGCGGCAGCGAGGGGTGCGCGCTCCAGAAAAAAAGGACGTAGCCCGCCGCCATGCCCGCACTGGCGTACGCCTTGCCTTTGCGCGACACCGCCCGCTGCTCGCGCCAGGCGCGCAGCGACGGGCCGTACGTCGGACTGTCGAGCAGCCATTTCTCAAGCCGCGGCGACGACCGGGAAAAGCAGGCCACCGCCAGGATCAGGAAAATCGTCGTCGGCATGACCGGCAGGAACGCGCCGATGACGCCCAACGCCAGCATCAGGCAACCCAGGCATAACCAAAGTGCTCTCATCATGATGGTCAGCAGGATATCGCAAATGGCCGGACGGATCGCCCGCCGCGCACTTCAGGAGGGCGCCGGTTCGGGCATCCTGGCGCGCAGCATTTCCACGAACGCCGGACTGGGATTGCCGCCTGCGGCGCGAGACCGGTGCACCATGGCCCAGGCTTCGCCATATTGGCCGCGCCAGTAGTAGGCGGTGGCCCACGAGGCATACAGATACCCCTTGTCGGGTTCGACGGCTTCGCTCTTGCGATACCACTCGTCCGAACGCGCCGTGGCCGCGATGCGCGCTTCGGGCGGCAAGGTCCTGTCTTCCGCGGCGCACCGCGCGGCAATCCGCCCCGCATCCGCATAGATGCCGCGAAACGTCGGCGGATGCAGGCTGACGGCGCGGTCCATCATGCTCATGGCCTGGCAGAACTTGCGCTGGTCTTCCAGGACCACCGCAAATCCCGCGTACACCTCGGCATTGTCGGGATTCAGCAGCCACGCCTGGTTGAAACGCCGCATGGCCATGCCCGGCTGAGCCTCCCGATGCAGACGGTATCCCTGCTCAACCAGGGCTTGGGACGCCGCGCTGCGGGAACCGTATGAGCGGGCAGCCTGCGCGATCGACTCGTCGTCGGCGCCGCCGACGGCCGCGCCGGCCGGCTTGCGCGCGCCGTACATCGGCAGTTCATCCGCGCGCGCCTGCTGCGCCTGGGGCGCCGGCGCCACGCAGCCCGCAAGCCACAGGCAGGAATTCAGGAATGCGAGCTTGCCGCGCAACTGCATGGATTTATCCTGGTGAAACGCCCAATGCCACTGACGGCAGACAGTCGCGCAATACCGCCGCGATCAAAGAAGCAATAATGCCGCAGTCCGGGAACCGGTGTCTGCGGCATTCGGATTTGCGAGTGCCACGGCATCTTGATGCCATTCCAAAATCGGCATCCGGATGCCATTCCATTTCAATGGACGATCAAGAAACGCGTTAACGCGTCAGAACGTTTCGAGAGCGCCACGATTATCGAAACCAATGCGCGAAAACAGGCACAACGACATAAAGAAGACACCGAACGAAGAGACCAAAGCAAAAAGCCGCGAAGTCAAAAGACTTTCGCGGCTTTTCAGGTCTGTGTCCGACTAGCTCTATCGGGCACACCTTTGCAGGAATTTGGTAGGCGGTATTGGAATCGAACCAACGACCTCCACGATGTCAACGTGGCGCTCTAACCAGCTGAGCTAACCGCCTGCAAAGAAGAAGAATTATATAGTGCTTTTTTGAACTGTGCAAATCGTCTTGGAAGATTTTTTGCATTTTTCATTGCGTTCAGAGTGCTTCGGCATTTGCCTGAAAACCTCTTATCGCAATGCGTTCCGAAGTGGTTTGAAGTGCTGCATTTTCAGCTGGCACATCTTCCCTTCCGCACTACTTGGTGTACTACCACTAGTTGGTGTACTACTTATTCATCCTTCACTTCGTGTCTGCGTCATGTGCCGCAGCAACGAAGAACGAGATTTTATCAGAACTTTTTATTCCTTGCTCGACTTCGACGCCGCTACTTACATCGACCGCCCAAGGACGCACCAACTGCACGGCCCCGCCCACGTTTTCGGCGTTCAATCCGCCCGACAGAATCAGCGGGCGCGACATGGGATCGGCCCGCACGTCGTCGAGCAGCGCGTAGTCGAAGCCGTGGCCGCTGCCGCCGTAGCCGGCGCTATAGCTGTCGAACAGCCAGCCCGCAGCCTCGCCGTACGCGCGGCAGCTGGACGCCAGGCTTTCCGCCGTGTCCATGCCGGGCGCGCCGACGCGGAAGGCGCGCAGGAACCGGCGCCCGTAACGGGCGCACTCCAGCGGGGTTTCGTCCCCATGGAACTGCAGCAGTTCGGGGCCCACCTGATCCAGCACGGCCTGGACTTCGTCCTGCGCGGGGTTCACGAACAGCGCAACGACGTCGACAAAGGCCGGCACCCTGCGACGCAACTGCGCGGCGCGCGTCGGGGTCAGGCAGCGCCTGCTCTTGGAATAGAAGACAAAACCGATCGCATCCACGCCCGCCGAAATGGCGGCGTCGACATCCTGTTCGCGGGTCAGCCCGCAGATCTTGATGCGTGTACGCATGACACTCTTTACTAACGTCGCCCAGCGCGACTTGCAGAATCAGTATATCTGGGCCTGGACTTTCGACTACGCGCCCGGCAGGCCCAGCGTCGCCACCATGTTGTCGAAGCTGCCCTCGGCCATCCGGAACCACGGGACCTGCTTGTGCTGGAACGCCAGCATGCTGTCGTAGAGCTTCTTGAACATCGGATGCTTGGCGCTCAAGTCCTTATACGCCGCCAGCGACGCTTCCTGGCAGGCTTGCAGCACCGGCTTGGGAAACGCCTTCAATTGCGCTCCTTGCGACACCAGCCGGCGCAGCGCGTCCGGATTGCCGGCGTCGTATTTGGCGATCATGTTGCTGGAGGCCATGTTGCAGGCCAGCGCCAGCGCGGACTGGTAGGACTTGGGCAGCTCGTCATAGGCACCCTGGTTCACGTACAGCGACAGTTGCAGTGTGCCCGCCCACCAGCCCGGAAAATAATAATTGCGCGCCACCTTATAGAGCGCCAGGCGCTCGTCGTCGTACGGCCCGATCCAGGCCACGGCGTCCACGACGCCCTGCTCCAGGGCGGTGTACGTCTCCGCCGCGGGAACCTCGACCGGCACGGCGCCAAGGCGCGACAGCACATGGCGGGCGAATCCGCCGGCCTTCACCTTGAGCCCGCGCAGGTCATCCACGGTCTTGATTTCGCCGCGGAACCAGCCGCCCATCTGCGCGCCGGTATAGCCGCACGGAAAGTTGAGGATGCCGTATTTGTCGAACAGGACGCGCGTCAGCGCCAGGCCTTCGCCCTGATTCATCCACGCATTCATCTGGCGTGTATTCAGCCCGAACGGCACGGCGGCATCGAAACACAGCGCGGGATCGGTGTCGAAATAGCGCGTGGACGCCGTGTGGCCACAATCGACGACGCGGTGCTGCACCGCCTCGAGCACCTGGCCGGGCTGCACCAGGTCTCCTGCGGGAAAGATCTCGATCGTGAAGCGCCCGTCCGTCACTTCGGCCACGAAGCGCGCCACGTCTTCCGCACCGGCGAACAGCGTGGGCGATTCGTTGGGAAAGCTGGATGCCAGCCGCCATGAAACCCTGGGGGCATTCTGCGCGGCTACAGGAGCATTCTGCGCCGCCGGGCAGGCATCCTGCGGGACCACGGGGGTATCCTGCGGCCGCTCGGGGGCATCCTGCGGCACCGGAGGGACATCCTGCGGCACCGGGGGAACACCCTGCGCCATCGCGGGGGCCGCCATCAGGACGGCGCTGCCAGCGGCGGCGCCCAAGGCGGTTTGCTTCAGGAACGCGCGGCGTTGCATGGCTCGATCTCCATGGAGCGCGGGAACCCGCCGCGTACGCGGCGCCTTCCCTAATAGGATTGGGTAAATGGCGACAGCAGCGAAGACCCGCCGTCGAGTTCCTGCAGGCCAAACGCTTCGGGATAATCGATCGCGGACAGGTAGAGGCCGTCGGGTGCGAACGTGGGTGCGCCCAGTTTGCGGTCGCGCCACGACAGCAACTGCGCCATCCAGTCCACCGATTCCCTGCCCTGCCCGACCTGCAGCAGCGCGCCCATGATATTTCGGACCATGTGATGCAGGAAAGCATTTGCCTTCAGCGTGAACACAAGGAACGGCCCCCGCTCCTCGATCTCCAGGCTATGCATGTGGCGCACGGGATGCTTGGCCTGGCATTGCGACGAGCGGAAACTGGAAAAATCATGTTCGCCGACCAGCGCCTGTGCAGCCACGCGCATCGCCGGCACGTCCAGCGGCTGGAAACACCAGCCGGCTCGCCCCGCCCACAAGGCCGGGCGAACCCGTCCGCGCCACAGCAGGTAGACATACGTGCGAGCGCGTGCGGAAAAGCGCGCATGGAATTCATCGGACACCTGTTGCGCCCATTGCACCGAAATGCTGGGCGGCAGGAAGGCATTCACGCCTCGCACCCAGGATTCCATTCTTCGGTCCAGGTTCGTATCCAGGTGGACCACCTGCATCGCGCCATGCACGCCGGTGTCGGTGCGGCCCGCGCAAATCGTGGGCACCGGAACGTCGATACCGCAAAAACTGGCCAGGGCGGACTCCAGTGTGTCCTGCACCGTCTGCCGGTGCGGCTGTGTTTGCCAACCCTGCCAAACGGAGCCGTCATACGCCAGCCCCAATGCAACTCTAGACATGCTTCAAACCCGTGGACCGCCGACCCGGCGCGGTTCGTCCGTGGGCGGTTCGTCCAGGTCGAGATTGATGGTGTCGAGCTTGCGGTTCAGCGCTGCCGTGTCCAGCACCGGCTCGTTGTAGGCATACGTTTCTTCGTCATCGTCGCCACGCCGGGCGCCCGCCCTGCGCAGCAGCCAGGCGATGGCAAACGCAATCAGCGCCAGCACCGCGGTCACGATCACGAGCAAGTTGTCGGCCAGCCAGCCGGGCATGCCCGACGGCGCGGTCTTGTCGGGCAGCGTGCCGACCGGTTTGTCTGCCGCGGCGGGCGTGCCCGTTGCGGCAGACGTGCCTGCCACTCCCGGCGTGCCCGCTGCGCCCGGCGTGCCTGCAGCCCCTGGCGTGCCTGCTGCACCCGTAGAGCCTGCTGCACCCGACGCGCCTGCTGCACCCGTAGCGCCTGCTGCGCCCGAAGCGCCTGCTGCGCCCGAAGCGCCTGCTGCGCCCGAAGCGCCTGCTGCGCCCGGCGTACCTGCTGCCCCCGGCGTACCTGCTGCCCCCGAAGTGCCTGCTGCCCCCGAAGTGCCTGCTGCCCCCGAAGTGCCTGCTGCCCCCGAAGTGCCTGCTGCCCCCGAAGCGCCCGCTGCACCCGAAGCGCCCGCTGCGCCCGAAGCGCCTGCTGCGCCCGAAGCGCCTGCTGCACCGGAAGCGCCCGCTGCACCCGGCGTACCTGCCGCGCCTCCGGCGCCAGCCGATTGCTGGGCCACGGCCTTGTTCAGGTCGTCGACGTTGCTCTGAAGCTGGCTGACACGCCCCTGCACGTCCGCCATTGCACGCTCGGTCGATGTCCGTGCGTCCGCCTGCGCCTCGGCTTTGGCGGACGCGCTGTCCTGCGCCTGGCCGGTGGACAGGCGCACCCGGTCCTGCGCGGGGGCCGCGCTGGCCACGCCGGTGTCGGCAGCCGGCGCGACGGTTCCCGACGCGGCGTCCTGGCCCTTGACGACCGACGGATTGGCTCCGGCGGCTGCGCCGACGCGACCGCGGTACTTGGCATAGGCTTCCGCGTGCTCGTTGAAGATGCGGCGGGCTTCGGCGGGATCAATGGCGCGAACCGTGGCCGCATCCGGAATCTTGAGTTTCTGCCCGGTGCGCACCAGATTCATGTTGTTCTGGATGAAGGCCTCGGGGTTGGCCCGCCACAAGGCCACCAGCATCTGGTAGACCGACGCGTTGGGCACCGCATTGCGCTGGGCGATGGCGAAGAGATAGTCGCCGGACTTGACGGTGACCGTGCCGGTCGTGCCGCCCTGCCGCGCCGGCGCGCCCACCGAGGCCGGCGTGACGTCGGCGCCCGTGCCGCGCAGCGGCACCAGGATGCTGACCTGAACCTGCCGTTGCCCCGAACTGGAATTGATGTCCAGCAACAGATCCACCGCGCCGCTGGCAGGCATTTGCGTGGATCGGACGCGCAGGTTCTTGCGCGTGGCGTCCATGCCGTCTTCGACCCGGACCACCATGCTGGCCAGCGGAACCGGAGGCTTGACGCCCGCGCGCTGCCAGGCGGCCTCGTCGGCGATGGAGACCTTCAGCGATCCGATTTCATCGGGCGTCAGTTCCTGCAGGCCCACAACCGCCTGCAACGGCGCGCCCGGCGCGGAAACCACGCGCGAATGCCCCACGCGCATGGCCAGCGCAGAACCACAAACGCTTGAGCCTATCGCCAGCGCAATCGCCCACTGGAGGGTCTTCAAACGGCGGGCATGCTTCACTTGGCGCGAACGCTGGGTCATAAGCTGGAATTCCGTTCTTGTAGTCGAATTTCGGGCCAGGGCCGATTCACGCCATTTGCTGCGCGAAAAGGCCTCAATTCACCCGAAAAGTGTAATGGATCAAGCGCATTTCACAAACCTGAAAGGGGTATGGGCGTTGGACAAACAACAAGGGCACCCGAAGGTGCCCCTGCCCGCCCATCGCGCGTGATCGGACGGCGCTGCGCGCCGCCCGCGCGGCATCAGGCTTCGTTGAGCGCGATGCGCAGCATGCGGCGCAGCGGCTCGGCGGCGCCCCACAGCAGCTGGTCGCCGACCGTGAACGCGCCCAGGTACTGCGAACCCATCGAGAGCTTGCGCAGGCGGCCCACCGGAATATCCAGCGTACCGGTGACGGCAACCGGCGTCAGTGCCGCGACAGTGGCTTCCTTGGTGTTGGGAACGACCTTGGCCCACTGCGTGCCCTGCGCGATCAGCGCTTCGATCTCGTCGAGCGGCACATCGCGCTTGAGCTTGATGGTCAGGGCCTGGCTGTGGCAGCGCATGGCGCCGATGCGCACGCACAGGCCGTCGATGGGGGTTGCGGGCGTGCCGAAGGCGGCGCCGCGGCCCAGGATCTTGTTGGTTTCGACTTCGCCCTTCCATTCTTCCTTGGACATCCCGTCGCCCAGGTCCTTGTCGATCCAGGGAATCAGGTTGCCGCCCAGCGGCACGCCGAAGTGTTCATGGGGCAGCGCCGGATCCTTTTGCTTGGCCAGCACGCCGCGGTCGATTTCCAGGATGGCCGACGCGGGGTCGTCCAGCAGGGGCTTGACCGACTGGTTGATCTCGCCGAACTGGGTCAGGAGTTCGCGCATGTGCTGGGCGCCGCCGCCCGACGCCGCCTGGTAGGTCATGGAGGTCATCCATTCCACCAGGTCGTTGTTGAACAGGCCGGCCAGGCCCATCAGCATGCAGCTGACGGTGCAGTTGCCGCCGATGAAGTTGCGCACGCCGCGCTTGAGCGCCGCGTCGATCACCGGGCGATTGACCGGATCCAGCACGATGATGGCGTCCTCGGCCATGCGCAGCGTGCTGGCGGCATCGATCCAGATGCCCTTCCAGCCGGCGCCGCGCAGCTTCGGGTAGACCTCGGACGTGTAGTCCCCACCTTGCGCCGTGACGATGATCGGCAGTTTTTTCAGAGCATCAATGTCGTAGGCGTTTTGCAGCGGGCCCGCGCCAGTCGCCCAAGTGGGCGCGGCGCCGCCAGCGTTGCTGGTGGAGAAAAACACCGGTTCGATCAGTGCGAAGTCGTTCTCGTCGCGCATGCGTTGCATGAGCACCGAGCCGACCATACCGCGCCAGCCGACAAGGCCTACTGCTTGATTCATTTCAATCGCTCTTTAAAGGTGGAGACAAGGTCCGGGAGGAAAAATTACGTGCAATTCAACAATTTATCAGAATGCACGGAGGGATGTTGCGATGCAGCTAGAAAAAAATGGGGCCACAAGCTTCGCGGCGCGCCCGCAGGCCATCGACAGCCATGCAAAGGGCCGCCCCAGGGGCGGCCCCGATTAAAGAAAGGGGCCGCGCCGCAAGGGCGCATCCCTTGCTCGGTGTCAGGCCAGGGCTTTCAGGACAGCGTCGCCCATGCCCGCGGTGCTGACTTTGGTCGTGCCGGGTTCGAAGATGTCGGCGGTGCGCAGGCCGCTTGCCAGAACGCTGCGCACGGCGGCTTCAATGCGGTCCGCCTGCGGCGCCAGATTCAGCGAGTAGCGCAGCAGCATGGCGGCCGACAAAATGGTGGCCAGCGGATTGGCGATGCCCTGCCCGGCGATATCCGGCGCCGAGCCGTGGCTGGGTTCGTACAGCCCCTGGCCGCCAGCGTTCAGCGAAGCCGAGGGCAGCATGCCGATCGAGCCGGTCAGCATGGCGGCCTCGTCCGAGAGAATGTCGCCAAACAGGTTGCCGGTGACGATGACGTCGAACTGGCGCGGATTGCGCACCAGCTGCATGGCCGCGTTGTCGACGTACATGTGGGACAGCTCGACATCGGGGTACTCGCGCGCGACTTCGATGACGATATCGCGCCAGAACTGCGACGTCTCCAGCACGTTGGCCTTGTCCACGCTGCACAGCTTCTTGTTGCGCTTGCGGGCGGATTCGAAGCCGATGCGGGCGATGCGGCGCACCTCGGATTCGGCGTAGCGCATGGTGTCGTAACCCTCGCGCTCGCCGGCAAAGGCGCCGTCCGGCGACGAACGCACGCCGCGCGGCGTACCGAAATAAATGTCGCCGGTGAGTTCGCGGATGATCAGGATGTCCAGGCCCGAGACGATTTCCGGCTTGAGCGACGACGCGCTGGCAAGCTCGGGGTACAGGATGGCGGGGCGCAGGTTGGCAAACAGGCCCAAGGCCTTGCGCAGGCCCAGGATGGCCTGTTCGGGGCGGAATTCGCGCGGCAGGCTGTCGTACTTCCAGTCGCCGACGGCGCCGAACAGCACGGCGTGCGACTCCTTGGCCAGGTTCAGCGTGGCGGGCGGCAAGGGGTGCTCGAACTGGTCGAACGCCGCGCCGCCGACCGGGGCCTGCTTGATGTCAAAGGGCACGTCCAGCGCCTGCAGGACGCGCACGGCCTGCTCGACGATTTCCGGGCCGATGCCGTCACCCGGCAAGACTGCGATGTTGTGGGTCATTGTGTAGCGATCCAGTGTTCAGAGTGATGATCAGGCGATGGGACGGCTTTCCAGCCAGGGATGGCGCGCCAGGCGTTCGGCTTCGAAGGCGCGGATCTTTTCGGCATGGCGCAGGGTCAGGCCGATGTCGTCCAGGCCGTTGAGCAGACAGTACTTGCGGAAGGGTTCGATGTCGAAGCCCATCGCGCGGCCGTCCGCCGCCACCACGACCTGCCGGTCCAGGTCGATATTGAGCTTGTAGCCCGGGAAGGCCTTCACTTCGTCGAACAGCCGCGCCACTTCGAGTTCGGACAGCACGATCGGCAGCAGGCCGTTCTTGAAGCTGTTGTTGAAGAAGATGTCCGCGTAGGACGGCGCGATGATGGCGCGAAAGCCGAACTGCGTCAGCGCCCAGGGCGCGTGCTCGCGGCTGGAGCCGCAGCCGAAGTTCTTGCGCGCCAGCAGCACCGAGGCGCCCTGGTAGCGGGGCTGGTTCAGCACGAAATCCGGGTTCAGCGGACGCTTGCTGTTGTCCATGCCGGGCTCGCCGTGGTCCAGATAGCGCAGCTCGTCGAACAGGTTCGGCCCGAAGCCCGTGCGCTGGATCGACTTGAGGAATTGCTTGGGGATGATGAGGTCCGTATCGACGTTTTCGCGGTCGAGCGGAGCCACCAGGCCTTCGTGAGTGGTAAATGCTTGCATGTTGTCTACTCGGTGCTTGACGCTTAACGGAACGTGCGGACGTCGACGAAATGGCCGGCGACCGCGGCAGCGGCGGCCATGGCCGGGCTGACCAGGTGCGTGCGTCCGCCCTGCCCTTGCCGACCCTCGAAATTGCGGTTCGACGTGGAAGCGCAGCGCTCGCCCGGTTCGAGGCGGTCGGCATTCATGGCCAGGCACATCGAGCAGCCCGGTTCGCGCCATTCAAAGCCGGCTTCGATGAAAATCTTGTCCAGGCCTTCGCGTTCGGCCTGCTGCTTGACCAGGCCCGAGCCCGGCACCACCATCGCCTGGCGCACGTTGGAGGCCACCCGCTTGCCGCGGGCCACCACGGCCGCCGCGCGCAGGTCTTCGATGCGCGAATTGGTGCAGGAACCAATGAACACGCGGTCCACGCGGATGTCGGTCAGCGGGGTATTGGGCTTCAGGCCCATGTATTCCAGCGCGCGCTCCATGCCGCTGCGGCGCACGTCGTCTTTTTCGCGGTCGGGATCCGGCACCCGCGAATCCACCGGCAGCACCATTTCGGGCGACGTGCCCCAGGTGACCTGCGGCTTGATGTCGCGCGCGTCGACTTCCACGACGG
Source organism: Achromobacter spanius (assembly GCF_039673305.1). Taxonomy (GTDB): domain Bacteria; phylum Pseudomonadota; class Gammaproteobacteria; order Burkholderiales; family Burkholderiaceae_B; genus Achromobacter; species Achromobacter spanius_F. Next base: position 11,688 of record NZ_JBDJLJ010000011.1, on the reverse strand, counting down.
TGTCGAACTTGGCGCCCGCATCGGTGTGCAGGGTGCGCCAGTACTTGACCGCCTGATCCCAGACCACGCCGTTCGGCGAGAAGGGTCGGCCGCGGAAGTATTCGACGGTCTTGTCGTCCACCGCCACCATGCCCGAGCGTGCGCCCGCTTCAATGGCCATGTTGCAGACGGTCATGCGGCCTTCCACGGACAGCGCGCGGATGGTGCTGCCGGCGAATTCGATCGCGTGGCCCGTGCCGCCGGCGGTGCCGATGATGCCGATGACGTGCAGCACCACGTCCTTGGCCGTACAGCCGAAGGGCAGGTCGCCTTCGACCTTGATCAGCATGCTCTTGGCTTTCTTCATGAGCAGTGTCTGGGTGGCCAGCACGTGCTCGACCTCGGACGTGCCGATGCCGAAGGCCAGTGCGCCCAGCGCGCCGTGCGTGCTGGTGTGCGAGTCGCCACAGACGACCGTCATGCCGGGCAACGTGGCGCCCTGCTCCGGTCCGATCACGTGGACGATGCCCTGGCGCAGGTCGTTCATGCGGAATTCGGTGATGCCGTACTTGCCGCAATTGGCGTCCAGCGTGTCCACCTGCAGGCGCGAGATCGGATCGTCGATGCCCTGGGCGCGATTCAGCGTGGGCACGTTGTGGTCCGCGACAGCCAGGTTGGCGCCGGTGCGCCACGGCTTGCGGCCAGCGATCGTCAGCCCTTCGAACGCCTGCGGGCTGGTGACCTCATGCAGCAGGTGGCGGTCGATATAGAGCAGACAGGTGCCGTCTGATTCCTGGTGGACGACGTGGGCGTCCCAGAGTTTGTCGTAAAGGGTTTGGGCCATGGATGCGCTCTGCAAATAGACAATCCGGCTCGAGCCTGACGTGCGGGGAAAACACTTCCCTGCCCGCAGGCTGCTGCGGCATGAGAGGAATTATGCCGAGGCACTGAACCTAGTACAAGCACACCACATATACCAGTACTACCACTACCACGATCGGTGCTGCGTGGGCAGGTATGGAACCAGGCATCTCGATTGGTTACATAACCCGCGCTCGTGGAAGAAATAACCACATTGATACAAATTGGTAAACAAAATAGATACAAAACTCTCAGATAGATATAATCGCCGTTCGCAGCGATAACATGTCTTTCGAAATAATGCGCAATAAACCGTATTAATAGAAATAATATTTTTTCGACTAAGCGATGTTCGTGCAAATTCAACGAAGTTAGTAGATGTTGCGCGAAAATTACCTCAATGACCGCCGGAAAAATTGGTCAGGAATTAACAAATCTTGACTCGCCAAATCTGACATTTACATACAACATGGCGGCCATTCAATCTCAACTTGACTCGCGAATAATCACTATGGCTTCGTTTTTGCTTAAAAGCACGACTTCGGTCCTTGCCCTTGCATTCGTCCCTGCCGCATTTTCCCAGTCTGCGCCGTCGCCGGCGAGCCAAGCCGCCGGCCAGCCGGCGGTGACGTTGAATCAGATCGTTGAACAAACCCTGATGAGCAACCCGGAAATCCAGGCCAAGTACCACGATTTCCAGGCTTCTCTCGAAGGTCAGGCCGTTGCCCGAGCCGCCTACTTCCCCCAAATCAATGCGCAGGGCTACCTGGGCCGCGAGTGGCGCAACAACGTGCCCGCGGTCGGGTCCCAGAGCTGGAACCGTCCCGGCTGGAGCGTCGAACTGCGCCAGCTCATATTCGACGGCTTCCGCACGACCAATGACGTGAAGCAGGCCGGCTTCGACAAGCTCGCCCGTTTCTACGACGTGCTGGCAACCAGCGACACCACCGCTTTTTCCGCCGTGCAGGCCTACATCGACCTGCAGCGCTACCGCGACATGGAACTCCTGGCCCGCCAGAACTATTCCCTGCACGAGCAGACCCTGAAGCAAATCGGCGAACGCACGGAATCCGGCGTGGGCCGCCGCGTGGACCTGGAACAGGCGGGCGGCCGACTGTCGCTGGCCCAGACCAACCTGATGACCGAAACGGCCAACTTGCTGGACGTGCAGCAGCGCTTCCAGCGCGTGACCGGCGCCCTCCCGCCCGAATCGATGCAGCCGCCGCCCGACATCGCCGACAAGCTGCCCAAGGCCCCGGGCAACTTCAATGATTCGCTGCGCCGCAACCCCAGCTTCCTGTCCAAGCAGGCCGGCCTGCAGGCCGCGCAGGCCGGAGTCCAGTCGTCCAAGGGCGCGTTCTCGCCGAAGTTTGAATTCGTTGCGAACACGGGCCGCGACCAGAACGACCCCACCCCGCAGAGCCGCGACATCCAGAGCTCCAGCGTGCAGGTCGTGATGAGCTACAACCTGTACCGCGGTGGCGCGGATTCCGCCCGCGTGCGCCAGACCGCCGCCCAATCCTACGCCGCCCGCGACATCCGCGATTACACCTGCCGCAACGTGCAGCAGGATCTGGCCGTGGCCTGGAACAACATCGTCAGCCTGAGCCAGAAGCTGCCGTTCCTGCGCGACCACGAAGTGGCCACCACCAAGGTGCGCGACGCCTACGCCCAGCAGTTCCAGATCGGCCAGCGTTCGCTGCTGGACCTGCTGGACACGGAAAACGAATTGTTCGAGTCGCGCCGCGCATTGACCAATGGCATCTATGATCTGCGTCTTGCGCAGTATCGCTGGCTGGCGCTGTCCCACACCCTGCTGCCGGCGCTGTCGCTGCAACCCGCGCGCAATGAGATGCCCGAGGAAAACGGCAAGCTGGAAGTGTCGGACGAAGTGATCAAGCTCTGCAATTCGACCGTTCCAGACACCGCCCGCCTCGCTCCCGTGCGCGTGCATTACAACGAAGGCACCCTGCCGCCCACGCTGGTGCCGATGAACGCGCCCAACGCCAGGCCCTGAACGGCGAAGGACGCAAGGAGGCCGGATGGCAAACCAGGGCAATGAATTCTCGCAGTTGGACGCGGACTTTGTCCGCGTCCTGGAAGACTTGATCGACGCGTTGATTGCCAACGGCACCTTGCGCATGACGGATCTGCCTATCCAGGCCCAGCAAAAACTCACCCAGCGCAAGCAGCAGCGCGCGCGGCTCTCGGAACATCTGGACCTGCTCGATGACGAAGATGGACAAGTTATCTGACCTGGCGGCCCGGGAATGGCGCGCGGACGCCCGCGCCGCGCACGACGACCCCTTGCTCGACTGCCTGGTTGAAATTACCCGGCTGCATGGGGTCACGGCCACCGCGCAAGCTTTGTCTTCGGGCCTTCCCCTGGAAGAGCACCGCCTGACGCCCGCCCTGCTGCCCCGCGCCGCCGCGCGGGCGCAGCTTTCCGCGCGCGTGGTCAAGCGCACGCTGGACGAGATTTCCCAGGACCTGCTGCCCGCCATCCTGCTGCTGAAAGGCGAACGCGCCTGCCTGCTGCTGAAACGGGATGGCGGCAAGTTCATCGTCAGCCACCCCGAACTGGGCGGCAGCTCCATCGAAATGGACCCCAATGAACTCGCCGCGCAGTACAGCGGCCTGGTCTGCTTCGTGCGCCCGCAGTTCCGCTTCGACGCCCGCTCGCCGGAAGTCGCCAAGGTGCGCGAACGCCATTGGTTCTGGGCGGCCATCATGGAGAACCGCCGGCTGTACCGCGACGCGCTGGTCGCGGCGCTGCTGATCAACATCTTCGCCATGGCGATGCCGTTGTTCACCATGAACGTCTATGACCGCGTGGTGCCCAACAACGCCGTCGAAACGCTGTGGGTACTGGCCATCGGCATCACGCTGGTGGTGATTTTCAACATGATCCTGGGCACGGCCCGGTCCCATGTGGTGGACAGCGCCAGCAAGCGGGTGGACGTGCGTCTGTCGGCGCAGATCATGGAACGCGTGCTGGATCTGCGCATGGAAGGCCGCCCGGTGTCGGTGGGTTCCTTCGCGGCCAACCTGCGTTCCTTCGAGTCCATCCGGGACTTTATCGCATCGGCCACGATCACCACCCTGGTCGACCTGCCCTTCATCCTGCTGTTCCTGGGCGCATTGGCGTGGATCTCGCCCTGGATGATCCTGCCGCCGCTGGTCGCCATTGTGCTGATCCTGCTGGTGTCGCTTGCAGCGCAGGCCCGCATGGAAGCGCTGACCATGGCGTCGTTCCAGGCTTCGTCGCAGCGCAACGCAACGCTCGTCGAAGCGCTGACCGGCCTGGAAGCCGTCAAGACCCTCAATGCCCAGGGCTCGATCCAGCGCAACTGGGAACGCGCCACGGAATTCATCGCCCAGACCGGCGGCAAGCTCAAGCTCATTTCCTCGTCCACGGTCGGCTTCGTGCAGGCGGTCCAGCAGCTGGTGTCGATCGCCGTCGTGATCATCGGCGTGTACCTGGCGCAGGAGTCGGCCCTGTCCATGGGCGGCATCATCGCGGCGTCCATGATCGCCGGCCGCTGCCTGGCGCCGCTTGGCCAGGTCGCGGGCCTGCTTATGCAGTACCAGAATGCCCGCACGTCGCTCGGCTCCATCGACAACTACATGAAGCTGCCGATCGAGCGCCCTGCCGAAGCCGAGTTCCTGCACCGCCCCGTCTTCCACGGCGGACTGGAATTCCGCGACGTGACCTTCGCCTACCCCGGCAGCACGCAGCCGGTGCTCAAGAAGGTTTCTTTCAAGCTCAAGCCCGGCGAGAAGGTCGGCATCATCGGCCGCATCGGTTCGGGCAAGACGACGCTGGAAAAGCTGGCGCTGGCCCTGTACCAGCCCACCGAGGGCGCCGTGCTGCTGGACGGCGTGGACGTGCGCCAGATCGACCCGGTGGACGTGCGCCGGGCCATCGGCCACGTGCCCCAGGACCCGCTGCTGTTCTACGGCAGCCTGAAGCACAACCTGGCCATGGGTGCGCCCTACGCCGACGATGCCAGCATCCTGGCGGCGGCCAACATGGCCGGGGTCTCGGAATTCGCCAACCTGCACCCGAACGGCTTTGACATGATCATCGGCGAACGCGGCGAATCCCTGTCGGGCGGCCAGCGCCAGTCGGTGGCCGTGGCGCGCGCCCTGATCAACGATCCGCCCATCCTGCTGCTGGACGAACCCAGCAGCAACATGGACCACCAGAGCGAAGCCCAGTTGCGCAAGCGCCTGGGCGAGGCCAGCGCGACCAAGACGATCCTGCTGGTCACGCACCGCACCGCGCTGCTGGAACTGGTCGACCGGCTCATCGTGATCGACAACGGCCATATCGTGGCCGACGGTCCGAAGGAACAAGTTGTCGAAGCCCTGCGTCAAGGACGCGTCGGACGCGGAAGCTGAGAACACCATGCTGAACAATCCTGGAGCCCCCAAGCACGGTTTCTTTGGCAGCCTGCTGCGCGCGCCCCGCGACATTTTCGTGTTCTTCTTCGACCGGCTGCTGGACGGCACCGAGAAGGGCAAGCCGGTCAAGCGTTCCGACTATATCGGCAATGCGGAATGGGTCATCCATGAATCCCAGGCGCGCGGCTCGCGCATCCTGCTGTGGACGTCGCTGCTGGCGACCATGGGCCTGCTCATCTGGGCCGGCACCGGCAGCATCGACGAGGTAGTCCGCGGCGAAGGCAAGGTAGTGCCGTCGCGGCAGGTGCAGATCATCCAGAGCCTGGACGGCGGCATCGTCCAGGAAATCCTGGTCCGTCCCGGCCAGGAAGTGGAAACCGGTGAAATCCTGCTGAAGATCGATTCCACGCGCTTTGCCTCGTCGCTGGGCGAGAACAACGCGGAATACCTGTCGCTGCTGGCCAAGGCGGCCCGCCTGAAGGCGCTGGCTACCGGCGAGCCCTTCGTGGCGCCGGAGGAAGCGCTCAAACAGGCGCCCGGCCTGGTGGAGATGGAGCGCAACGCCTGGCAGGCGCGCACCACGGAGCTGAACGCCACCGTCAACGTGGCGCGCGAACAGCTCAAGCAGCGCCAGGAAGACCTGCGCGAAACGATCGCCAAGCGCGACCAGGCCTCCGCGAGCTGCGGCCTGACTTCGCGCGAGCTGCAGGTTACCCGTCCGCTCCTCAAGAGCGGCGCCGTGTCCGAGGTCGACCTGCTGCGCCTGCAGCGCGACGTCGCCCGCTATTGCGGCGAACAGAAAGGGGCCGAGGCGCAGATCGACCGCTTCCAGGCGTCCATCAAGGAAGCAGAAAGCAAGATCCAGGAAACGGAACTGAACATCCGCAACCAGGCTCGCAGCGAGCTGTCGGAAACCAACACCAAGCTGGCGACGCTGCGCGAGGGCAAGGCGGCGCTGGTCGACCGGGTCAAGCTGGCCGAAGTGCGCGCGCCGGTGCGCGGCACCGTCAAGACGCTGTTCAACAACACGGTCGGCGGCGTGGTGCAGCCCGGCAAGGACATCATCGAAATCGTCCCCAAGGACGACACCCTCTTGCTGGAGGTGCGCATCCAGCCGCGCGACATCGGCTTCCTGCACGCGGACCAGAAGGCGGAAGTGAAGTTCACGGCCTACGATTTCGCCATCTACGGGGGCCTGGAAGGCCGGGTGGAACAGATCGGCGCGGACACCGTGACCGACGAGAAAGGCAATTCGTACTACGTGGTGCGCGTCCGCACGGACCGCAGCACGGTCGGCGACAAGCTGTTGCCCATCATCCCCGGGATGGTGGCGGAGGTTCATATCCTGACAGGCAAGCGCACGGTGCTCCAGTACCTGCTCAAGCCCATTCTGCGGGCCAAGGCGAACGCCTTTACCGAACGTTAATGGAGAGCTTCAAGGCCTTATGAAACCCATTCCCGTCCTGTTGATTACGCACGACGATCTGCTCTGGCAGCACTGGCGCGCGCTTGACCCGGCGCGCTGGATGGCCGCCCGCGGGCGAGGCCTGGCCGATCTGCAACGCTGGCGCGAGCAGGGCCGTTCGCTCGCGGTACTGGACGCTGACGTGCCGAAGCTGCCGTCGTGGCACGACCCGGCCTGGGCCGCCACGCTCTCCGGCCTGCACGTGGTGGTTGCCAGCGCCAGCCCGAACGACGAGCAAGGCACGCAGGCGCTGGGCGCCGGCGCCCACGGCTATTGCCACAGCTATGCGCAACCCGCGGCGCTGTCGCAGGCGCTGGAGGTCGTCGCTTCCGGCGGCATCTGGATGGGACGCTCCCTGGTCTCCCGCCTGCTCAAGCTGGTGACCGAGCGCGCCCAGGATGCCTACGATTGGGACGGCGGCCGCCTTACCGAACGGGAATCCACGGTGGCGCGCTACGCCGCCAGCGGCCAGGCCAATGCGCAGATCGCCGAGGCGCTGGGCATCACCGAACGCACGGTCAAGGCCCACTTGTCGGCGGTTTTCGACAAACTCGGCGTCACCGACCGCCTGCAGCTCGCCCTGCTCGTTCACGGCATTTCCGCGCCGGCGCAAGCCCGCAGCAAAATCACTGCTTGAACCTGTCCTTGAGGACAATATCCGCCGGCATCGGCGCCCCGTAGTATCTGGCCATCTTGGATAACTCCCTGAAACGGAACCAACATGGCCAACACTTCTCCCGCTGTCGTCAATGAAATCACCGGTCGCGCGTGGATACGCAACAGCGACGGCTCCCTGACCGAATTGCACCAGGGCAGCAAGGTCCCGGCCGGCAGCGACGTCGTCACCGCCTCGGGCGCCACGGTTTCGCTTCAGGTTGAGAACGGCATGCCGATCGTGATCGGCGAGGGCCGCGAAGTGGCCGTGAATGGCGACATGACGGGCCCGTTGGCCGACCCGACCGAAGCCGCGGTCGCGCCGCCTTCCGGCACGGATTCCGACCGCCTGCTCGCCGCCCTGCAAGCCGGCCGCGACCCGTTCGAAGTGTTGGACCCGACGGCTGCCGTGGTCGCCGGCGGCGGTGAAGCCGGCGGCAGCAGCTTTGTCCGCCTGGCCCGCATCCTGGAAACGACCTCCCCGCTGGATCTGGCTTACCCGAACCCGGCGCGCGGCGAGGATACCTTGCCGCGCGTTTCGGGCGCGGCCCTCACCGGCGATGACGACGGCGACGCCGCCGTGACCACGCCCACCGTTACCAACAACGCGCCGAATGCGCTGAACGACACGGGCAGCGGAAACCAGAATTCTGCAATCCGCGGCAACCTGCTCAGCAACGACTCCGATCCCGACGGCGATCCGCTGGCGATCACGTCGATCAACGGCCGTCCGATGGTTTCGGGCGGCGTCAGCGTGCTGGGTTCCACCGGCGGCACTTTCGTCGTCCAGCCCGACGGCTCGTATGTGTTCACCCCCGGTGGCCAGTACGACTACCTGGCCGCGGGCGAGACGGCCACCAGCACCATTTCGTACACCATCACGGACCCGAGCGGCGCCACCTCCACCGCCACCGTGGTCGTGACGATCACCGGCACCAACGACGGCCCCGTGTCGTCCGCGCTGTCCAACCAGTCCGGCATCGATGCCCAGACGGAAATCCGCTACGACGTGTCGGACCGCTTCTCGGATCCCGACACCAGCGACAAGCTGACATACAGCGCCACCGGCCTGCCGCCGGGCCTGTCCATCGATCCGGACACCGGCATCATCACCGGCACCATTGATCATTCCGCCTCGCAGGGCGGCAGCAACGGCGTCTACGACGTGACCGTGACCGCGACGGACCCGTCCGGCGCCTCGACCTCGCAAGAGTTCCAGTGGAACGTCACCAACCCCGCGCCCAGCGCCGTCAACGACAGCGGCGAGACCGACGAAGACACCAGCCTGAACGTCGACGTCCAGAACGGCGTGCTGGCCAATGACACGGATCCCGATGGCGACGCCCTGCAGGTCTCGCAAGTCAACGGTCAACCGGGCAACGTGGGCGTCGCCGTGGCCGGCTCCAACGGCGGCAGCTTCACGCTGAACGCCGACGGCTCCTACAGCTTCAATCCCGGCTCGGCGTTCCAGAACCTTGCCGCCGGCCAGACCGCGACCAGCTCGATCACCTACACCGTTTCGGACGGCGAAGGCGGCACCAGCTCGGCCACGCTGACGGTCGAGATCACGGGCACGAATGACGCGCCCACCGCCGTTGCGCTGGACAACAAGGACAACATGGACGGGGACGTCGTCAACTACGACCTCTCCGGCTTCTTCAGCGATGTCGATGACGGCGACGTGCTGACCTACTCGGTCGATCACGTGCCCGGCGGCCTGACGTTCGACGAAACCACGGGTACGTTTACCGGGAAGTTCGCCAACTGGGCGTCCGATCACAGCAATGTGAACATCAAGGGCGAATACCACATCACCGTGACGGCCACCGACCAGTCGGGCGCCACGGTTTCCAAGACGTTCGTCTGGACTGTGGGCAACCCCGAGCCGGTCGCCGCGAACGACACCGGCGCCACTGGCCAGGACAACACCCTGGTCGTCGACCACCCCACCGAAGGCGTCCTGGCCAACGACAAGGATCCGGACGGCGACCCGCTGCACGTTTCTCACGTCAACGGCCAAGCCGCGGGCGTCGGCGCGTCCGTGGCCGGTTCCAACGGCGGCACGTTCACCCTGAACGCCGACGGCACCTACACGTTCAATCCGGGCACGGCATTCCAGCACCTGGGCGCAGACCAGCAGACCACCACCTCGATCACCTACACGGTCTCCGACTTCCAGGGCGCCACGAGCACCGCCACGCTGACCATCACCGTCACCGGCACCAATGATGCGCCGATCCTGACCCCGGGCGTCACGCTGGGCGACCTGGCCAGCAATGACAGCGACGACATCACTCCGGTCGATATCGCCAAGCAGTTCCAGGACGTTGACAACGGCGACACGTTGACCTACTCGGCCAACGGCCTGCCTCCCGGCCTGACCCTGGATCCGGACACCGGCCTGATCACCGGCAAGATCGACTCCTCGGCTTCGCAGGGCGGCAACAACGGCGTCTACACCGTTGTCGTCACCGCCACCGATGGCGCCGGCGAGAAGATCACCCAGACCTTCGAATGGGACGTCAAGAACCCGGCCCCGACCGCCGTCAACGACACCGGCGCGACCGACGAAGACACGTCGCTGACCGTCAATGCCCAGAACGGCGTGCTCGCCAACGACCGCGACCCCGATGGCGACACCATCCGCGTTTCGCACGTCAACGGCAACGACGCCAGCGTCGGCCAGGCCATCGCCGGCTCGCACGGCGGCACCTTCACGCTCAATGCCGACGGTTCGTACTCGTTCAATCCGGGTTCGGACTTCCAGTCCCTGGGCGACAAGGCCGTGGCCACCACGTCGATCACCTACACCGTGACCGACGCCGACGGCGCCAGCACCACCGCCACCCTGACGGTCACCGTCACCGGCACCAATGACACGCCGATCCTGACCCCGGGCGTCACCCTGGGCGACCTGGCCAACAATGACAGCGACAGCATCACCCCCGTCGATATCGCCAAGCAGTTCCAGGACGTCGACAACGGCGACACCCTGACCTACTCGGCCAATGGCCTGCCTCCCGGCCTGACCCTGGATCCGGACACCGGCCTGATCACCGGCAAGATCGACTCCTCGGCTTCGCAGGGCGGCAACAACGGCGTCTACACCGTTGTCGTCACCGCCACCGATGGCGCCGGCGAGAAGATCACCCAGACCTTCGAATGGGACGTCAAGAACCCGGCCCCGACCGCCGTCAACGACACCGGCGCGACCGACGAAGACACGTCGCTGACCGTCAATGCCCAGAACGGCGTGCTCGCCAACGACCGCGACCCCGATGGCGACACCATCCGCGTTTCGCACGTCAACGGCAACGACGCCAGCGTCGGCCAGGCCATCGCCGGCTCGCACGGCGGCACCTTCACGCTCAATGCCGACGGTTCGTACTCGTTCAACCCGGGTTCGGACTTCCAGTCCCTGGGCGACAAGGCCGTGGCCACGACGTCGATCACCTACACCGTGACCGACGCCGACGGCGCCACCTCCGTCGCGACCCTCACCATCACGGTCTCGGGCACCAATGATGCGCCGATCCTGACCCCGGGCGTCACCCTCGGCGACCTGGCCAGCAATGACAGCGACGACATCACCCCCGTCGATATCGCCAAGCAGTTCCAGGACGTCGACAACGGCGACACCCTGACCTACTCGGCCAATGGCCTGCCTCCCGGCCTGACCCTGGACCCGGACACCGGCCTGATCACCGGCAAGATCGACTCCTCGGCTTCGCAGGGCGGCAACAACGGCGTCTACACCGTTGTCGTCACCGCCACCGACGGCGCCGGCGAGAAGATCACCCAGACCTTCGAATGGGACGTCAAGAACCCCGCCCCGACCGCCGTCAACGACACCGGCGCGACCGACGAAGACACGTCGCTGACCGTCAATGCCCAGAACGGCGTGCTCGCCAACGACCGCGACCCCGATGGCGACACCATCCGCGTCTCGCACGTCAACGGCAACGACGCCAGCGTCGGCCAGGCCATCGCCGGCTCGCACGGCGGCACCTTCACGCTCAATGCCGACGGTTCGTACTCGTTCAACCCCGGGTCTGATTTCCAGGCTTTGAACGAGGGCCAATCCGTTACCACGTCGATCAGCTACACCGTGACCGATGCGGACGGCGCAAGCTCCACCGCCACGCTGACGGTCACGGTCAACGGTCAGACCGACGGTCCCCCGGTGGTCACCCCCGTCGACACCGACGGCAACGTCACCAGCGCCCACAACAGCGTGGTCGAAGGCTCCGGCGCGACCGTCCTCGGTTCGGTGGGCGTGTCCGCCGAGGCCGGCATCGCCGCCGTCACCGTCCGCGGCCACG
>NZ_JBDJLJ010000010.1:0-156569 GCF_039673305.1 Achromobacter spanius | reverse complement strand
CCGCCCGGGCCGGCGCCCGGGTGTGGCGCCGCACGGCGCCGCTGGCGCGGGCCGCCACCCTGCGCAAGATGGCGCAGCGCCTGCGGGACAACGCAAAGGAGCTGGCGCTGCTGGACGCGCTGGACTGCGGCAATCCTGTGTCCGAGATGGGCTCCGACGTCATGGTCGCCGCCGCGCTGCTGGACTTCTTTGCCGGGCTCGTGACGGAACTCAAGGGCGACACCATTCCGATGGGACACGACGCGCTCGACTACACCGAACGGGAACCCGTGGGCGTGGTGGCGCGCATCGTCGCCTACAACCATCCGCTGCTCTTCGCCATGGGCAAGCTGGCCGCCCCGCTCGCCGCGGGCAATGCCGTGATCATCAAGCCGCCGGTGCAGGCGCCGCTGTCGGCCCTGCGCTGCGCGGAGCTGATCGGAGACCTGCTGCCTCCCGGTGTCTTCTCGCTCATTCCGGGCGGCGCCGAGGCGGGGGCCTCCCTGGCCGCGAGTCCGGATGTCGACATGATCGGCCTGGTGGGCAGCATTCCCACCGGACGTCGGGTCATGCAGGCCGCGGCGGCGCGGCTCAAGCCCGTGGCCTTGGAGCTGGGCGGCAAGAATGCGTTCATCGCGTGCCCGGATGTCGACCCCGCGCTGGTGGCGCGCGCAATCGTGGACGGCATGAACTTCACCTGGTGCGGGCAATCCTGCGGATCCACCAGCCGGGCCTTCGTCCACCGGTCCATCTACGACGAGGTCTGCGCCCGGGTGGCTGAGGCGTGCGCCGCGTTCGTGCCGGGAGATCCCACCGACCCCGCCACCACCATGGGCGCGATGATCAGCCGCGAACACCGCGACCGGGTCAAGCAGGCGATCGACGCCGCCGTGGCGCAGGGCGCCCGCCTGATCGCCGGCGGCGGCATTCCCCAGGCGGGCGTGCCCGCGGGTGGCAACTACCTGGAACCCACCGTCTTTGCGGACGTGTCCGCCACGTCGCCGCTGGCCACCGAGGAATTCTTCGGCCCGGTGCTCGCGATCATCCCCTGGGACGACGAGGACGCGATGCTCGAGGCCGTGCAGCGCCTGGACGTGGGCCTGACCGCCGCGATCTGGACGGCGGACCTGGCGCGCGCCCACCGCCTGGCGCGCGACATCGATGCGGGTTTCGTGTGGGTCAACGAAGTCGGCAAGCACTTCCTGGGCGCTCCATACGGCGGGGTCAAGCAATCGGGCATCGGCCGCGATGAATGCATCGGCGAGATGATCTCCTTTACCCGGGAAAAGAACGTCCACATCAACTTCAGGCGGGTGAGCGCAACGTGAAGCCGGAATACGACTACATCATCGTCGGCGCGGGCTCGGCGGGCTGCGTGCTCGCCAATCGCCTGAGCAAGGACCCCGCGGTCTCCGTGCTGGTCATCGAGGCGGGCCCCTGGGACCGCGATCCGCTCATCCACATCCCGCTCGGCTGGGGCAAGATCCTGCAGCAGCGCCTGCACGACTGGGGCTACGACGCCGAACCCGCGCCGCACGCCGACGGGCGGGCCATCGAATGCGCACGAGGCAAGGTCGTGGGCGGAAGCTCGTCGACCAACGCCATGGCGTTCGTGCGCGGCCATCCCGCCGACTATGCGCGCTGGGCCCAACACTACGACCTGCCGGACTGGCGTTTCGAAGACGTCTTGCCCTACTTCCGCCGCCTGGAGGATTGGGAAGACGGGCACAACGATGACCGCGGCGAAGGCGGCCCCCTGCGCGTGCAGCGCTGCCGCTACCAGGATCCGCTGCTGGACGCATTCTCCGACGCCGCGCGCCAGGCCGGCCACGCCTGGCTCGACGACTACAACGCCGCGCCGGCCGGCGGCTTCTCGCGCCTGCAGATGTCGATCCGGCGCGGTCGGCGATGCAGCGCGGCCACGGCCTACCTGCGGCCCGCGCTCAAGCGACCCAATCTCACGGTGGTGACGCTGGCCCACGTGCTCGGCCTGGATTTCGACGGCGACCGCGCGGTCGGCCTGCGTTATGTCCGGCAGGGGCACACCACGGCAGTGAAGGCTCGCCATGAAGTCATTCTTGCCGCGGGCGCCATCAACACGCCCGCGATCCTGATGCACTCCGGCATCGGCCCCACGCAGACGTTGAACGACGCCGGCATCGGCACCAGGCTGGACCGCGCCGGCGTCGGCGAGAACCTGCAGGACCATATCTCCGTCATCGTCACCGCGCGCCGCCGGGAACCCGGCCCATTCGTGCGCGGCATGCGCCTGGACCGCATCGGCGTCTCGATGGCTCGGGCCTACCTGGGCGGGGAAGGCTTTGCCGGCGACGTCCCAGGCGGCATCGTGGGGTTCGTGCAGCCGGACGGCGCGGACACGCCCGATCTGCAGTTCCTCCTGACCGCGGCGCCCTTCAACGCGCATCCCTGGCTGAATCCGGTGCGCAAGCCGTTCGCCGACGGCTTCGCCGTGCGCACCGTGCTGCTGCATCCCCAAAGCCGCGGCCGCATCACGGTGGCGGGCGCCGATCCGCTGGCGGCGCCGCGGCTCGACCAGAACTTCCTGGCGTGCGACGAAGACCGGATCCGGGTGCGCGAATCCGTGCGCATCGCGCGGACCCTGCTGGACCAGCCCGCGCTGGGCGACTACGTCGCCACCGAACTGGCGCCCGGCGGCGGCGTGGCCGATGACGACGCGATAGACGCTTTCGTGCGCAAGACCGCCATCACGGTCCACCATCCCGGCGGCACATGCCGGATGGGCCGCCAAGACGACCCCATGGCCGTGGTCGACGGCCGGATGCGCTGCATCGGCGTTCCGGGCTTGCGCATCGTCGACGCCTCGGTCATGCCGGACCTGACCTCGGGCAACATCAACGCGCCCGTGCTCATGCTCGCGGAGCGCGCCTCGGACTGGATACTGGAAGAGGCCCGCTGATGATGCGACTTTCGCTGCAGCGCCATCGCTGCGTCAGCCTGCTGCCCCTGGCGCACACCGCCCACCAGCGGCTGGACGACTTCTTTTCCGTGGAGTACTGCAGCCACGCCGACGAACTCCCCGCCGACACGGCGGCCCTGATCGTCGGCGGCGATACCCTGCCGTCGCTGCAGGCAGGGCTGCCGGCGCGGATCCAGTCGGTGACCGTGGTCGGCAGCGACGCGGTGCCGGCGCAGTTCGTGGAAGAGATGAAGGCCAAACACGTGCTGGTGACCTGGCCCCGGGTTGCCGGCGCCGAGGACGAGCACGAGGCGATGGAAATCTGCCACGACGTGATGGCGGCGTTCGGCTTCGGCCGCATGGGGTCGCGGCCGCGCAACGTGGTCAATGATGTGTTGCTTTGCGATTGTTGTTGACGGGCGGGTCGCCGGCGTGCATTTAAAAGCGCTCCAGCAACTTCATCGCCGCCCGCTCTGACACCACCAGCACCAGCTTCATCACGGCACGGGTCGCGCCGACGAACACGCGTCGCACCTCCTCGTCGCCCAGCGTTTCAAAATCGACCTCCGCCATCACGACCGCCGGTGCGGACTGCCCCTTGAACCGGTGCACGGTGTCCGCCACGATTTCGCCCTGTGAATATCCTGGGCGGCCTTCACCGTCGTAAGTGCCCTGGAACTTTCTTAGCACGTAGGGTCCCAACTGATCGTACGAAAGGATGCGGGAACTATCCCTTCCCCGATAGGTGAGCAATGCAACGTCGGTGGCGGCGAATCCGGCGGACAGACACGCATGCACCCCTTCCTTGACCTTGTCGATCAAGTCTCCGGTGTTCTGATAGACGAAGAACTCAACTTCATGTCCCGCGACAGGCGACGCGGAAACCACGCTCACGCCGTCCGGTACCAGCGCCTGCAGCAATTGGACGACCGGGCGTGGACTGCGGAAGTTCTTGTCCGCGCGCAGACGGATCCACCCGGGAAGCGTCACGGCCGCGTGGCGATACAGCTTCTGCATCGGGTCTTCAAGCCAGAGAATGCGGGCGTCTTCCCGAGCATGCCGCAGTATCAGATCGAACCATTCCGCCTTGATATCCTGCCCTTCGTCCACGATGACCGTATCGAACAGCAGTTCCGGCGGGACCGCCAACGCCGCGCAGGCCTGGACGAGCTGGTCAAACGCCCCTGCCGAATTGAAGTCCGGCACGGCCCCCGACTGCCGCAGCATCCGTTCGCACAGCATGTGGAATGTGCACGCCATTCCGCCCGGCGGCGCAATCATCGCTATGTGATCGGCCAATGGCCTGTTGAAGCAAAGATAAAGCGGCCTGCGGCCGCTTTCGATCGTTGCGCGGTATTCGGCTAACGCCAACTGCGTCTTGCCGGAACCCGCGGTACCCGTCACGTGCAGGCGAAACGGCGTCATGTCGAGCTGCCGCGCCCAATAGGCGAGGCCGCTGGAGACGCGCGTGACGAGCGCCTTCGCCTGCCCCGCCAGGGCGCTGGCATCGGTTTCCAGCTGGATCACGTCACAAAGAAACCGGTCGACTTTCACATACAACGGACCGGCGTCGCCCGCCGGCAGAATCTCCTGGATCACAGCGCACAACGCATCGCGCCGACGCGCATCCACGATACGTTCCGGCATCACCCCCGCGGTTTGGGGAGATTTGCAGAGATAGTCCGGGCAAAAGAGCAGATGCTCGATCCTGACATACTCGCCATCCAGGGTGCGCGTCAGCTTGTTGCGCAGGCTGTTCACCGTGCGCCCCATCTGAACCGGCACCGACTTCAGCTTGCCGCCGTAGTTCTTGGCCAGCCCTTCGGAGGTCTCCTCGAGCTCGCCACATTTCTGCTCGATCAACATCATATGGCCCGCGCGGTTCACGACGACGAAATCGACTTCCCCGTGGATCGCGTGCGCGCCTTCGATGTTCGTCCAATGCACCGCATGATAGACCGTGTAATCGTCCGGCAACCCTTGCGCCAGGAACCCGAGCGTCTCGAGCTCCCGACGCATGGCGCCGACGGCCTCCATGTTCTGCCAACCGTCCGGCACGATACGCGCCATTTCATCGACCTCCGCTGTATGTGAACCTGGCGACCGCCTTGATGATTCCGGCAACAAGACGGGATTGCACCCATGCTGTCATGGATGCCTGTCTCAGATGTCGAGTCCTCGAGACCAGCCGGCCAGACGTTCCTGAAGTGCCTGGTTCGCCGCGCCCTGAGAATAGAGCTCGGTCGTGCGCCGATCCAGCGCTTCGAGCACAGGGTTCACTGCCGTTTTGGCAACTTCTTTAATCCTCTGTTCGTAACGCCGCGTCGTATCGTCAAGCGCCTGACGCACGATCGACATCACGTTCTGCACAAAGAGGCGATGACTGTCGCGCGCCTGGGCTTCCTCCTTCTGCGCCTGCAACAGCTCCCAACCTGCCTGGCCCACCATCAGGATCGGCCCTGCAGCCTTCCCGGCGACTCCAGCCCACTTTCCCATCGTTTTCTTGCCAATGCCTTTGAACAGCTTGGGAAACCATTCCTTGCCATACTTCAAAAGCTGTTTGACACCGTTTTCAGTCATTTCCCCCACAGGTGCCGATTTCAGCTGCTCGAAGATCCTGGACATCCGATCATCATCCGGATCATCCGATTCACCGTTTGGCGAAATCGGCGCAGCCTTCAACTCCACCTCGTCAATCTGGACTTTCGCCGTGCCGACAAACTGCGACAACAGCTTTCCAGCCTCACGCACCACAATATCTGTCCGCTCGAGTTCCGCGGCCAGCTTCGCGTCCACGCCTTCCCAGATACGCGACTGGGACTGTCCCAGGGCATCGGTCAGCAACGCGGTCACGGCCATCTCGTCGGCAGCGTCGATACGCGCAACGGCTTCCTGGATGGTGCCAACCTCGCGCGTAGCCAGCGCCCGCACTTCCTCCACCAGCCCTCGTTCGAGCCTTGCGCGCTCCTGCTCCACCTTGTTGCGGCAGGCCGTGAGCTTGAGATTCGCATCATTGCCGGATTGTTCGGCCAACCTGGAAAGCGCCTCGTTAACCAGCTTTCGCACCCGTTCGGCGTCCGACTGCAGAATCTTGTCCGTGGACGCGCCGAGAAACTTCGACAGCACCGCCTCCGCCTCCGGAATACCGGTCGCCGCCAGGAGTCCAGGCTTGTTTTCGAGATGTGCCTTGAGCGCGGTCTTCGCCTTGACATGCAAGACGTCTATGCTGTCCAACGGATCGTTCATGCCCAGCTTTCGGGCCGCCATCAGCATGTTCTGATAGACGACGTTCCTGATGCGCACGAACTCCGCTCCGTTCAACTCCATGCCCGCCTTATCGTTGATGATGATAAGCACGGCCTTTTTCTCGCGAACGAACGAGCAAAGGCGCTCCCAGGTGGCAGCTTCTTCGATGGCGCCCCCCGTCGAAATAACGAAGATGACCGCATTGCACTCGGTCCGAATAAAGCCCTCGGTCACTGCCTCGTGCTCGATCGGCGCGTCGATGCCTGGGGAGTCGAAAATTACATGACCATTCCAGTCGTACTTGGAAATTTTTGCAGTCAATGGCACGTCGCCCATGGGCGCGACTTCGCGACCAAGCAGCGCATTGATAAACGTTGATTTTCCTGCGTTGTAATGCCCGAACACCAACGTGCTGAGCTTGCCCTCCCTTGCATCCTTGGCCAACTTCTCGGCGGCCTCATCCACGCGCCGAAGGGCTTGCGCATCGCCTTGAAATACGGTGTCCAGGGCAGGACGAATTTCCAAAAAGCCTTCATGCAGGCGGACAAGCGGATTCCCAATGTTCATCGTTTTCCTATGGATATTGATTGTGTCGCAACGGGGTTGGATGGCTCAGGCATCGAACGACCCGGTGCCGATATGAGCCTCCAGTTCGGCAAGAAGCCGGCTAGTCGCCGAACTCACGTGATCCGTCTGTGCCTGCAGGTCTGCTATCCACTGTTCCAGGCCGGAAAAGCAGACCAGCATCATGCTCTCAAGCGTCTTCGCCGAACTGTTCTCGAATTGCTCACGGATCATCTTGCGAACATGCATGCCAACTTCCTGCTTGTTATCGCCGACGACAACGTCCAGAAACTCGGCATCATCCAGCGTCCCGCCAATCTTGTTCCCCGCATAACTTCCAACGGCCGTGGCGGCAAGACCGACTGCCAGGGCAACCAACGGCCCTCCGGGGACAAGGAACGATGCCGCACCAAGCAGTCCACCCAACGCACCGCCGCGCTTGGCGTTCACGTTCTTCTTGTGCCGGATTGACTGCGTCAACGGCATGAATTCGGGAATCTCGCCAATGGCGTCGTTCAGCGAATTCGTCAACCCGACGCCCAGCGACGCCGCAAATGCCGCTGCGATCGCTTCGCGACCCGCGCCGAGCCATTTCTTGTAAGCCACATCAACCGCGTGCTTGAATGCAGCGCTGTCCTTGCCATGCACGACGAGCAATGCGTCGATTCCAGAGCCGATCTCGAGCGCGATGGCTTGCAGACTCTGACGCGCGTCGGTGTCGGCTTGCATTCGCGCGCTGGCAAGGGATTGGGCCACGCCTTTCATGCACGCCTGAATCCGCACCAGGTCGCTGGACTGGATCTGTTGCAAAAATGAACGCAGGATCTTCAGCGGCCGTACAAGTTTGTCCCGGACACCGGCGCCCTTGGCCAATGCAGCGACGTCGAAGAGCATGTTCCCTACGCCGCTGAGCGCCATGCCTTCCGAGTCGGGGTTTTGCTCGGCATATGCAGCCGACACGGAATGCACCCTCGCCCGACGCAACGTCTCGCTCATGATGCGAGCGGAATCGCTCGAATCGCTCCCCAGTTGCGGCGACAAGGAGTCGCGCACATACTGGAGCTGGGCATCACGGTCTTCCCGCGACTTCATGACACGGACTTTGACGACCCTTCCGTTTTCACCAAGGTCCTCGTCCCACGCATCGCTTCCCGTGATGAGTACGGCCAGGTTGTGGTCCTTGCGCCCGAGCGCCTGCAGTTCGGCCATGTCGCTGCGTTTGCAAGGCGCGCCCGAACTGGTGAGATAAAGAATCATGTCGGCGGCATCGACATACTGAGCCGCCAGGTCGCCGTTTGCGCCATGCTTGGAATGCAGCCCGGGCGAATCGACCCAAGTCAGGCCGGGCAGGCGGAATCCTTGAATCGCGCTGGTGGTTTCGCTCTCACCCACCTTGAATGCCTGCATCTGGCGTATCGACTCGTCGCTCACAAGTTCAGTCAGTCCCTGGCTCTTCTCCACAAAGAATTCGGGCTTATGCCCGGATCCTGAACTGGCATGTTGTCCGGCCGGGTCGGTTTTCCCCCATGCCATGTAGTTCCCGAGCGAAGATTTGCCGGCCTTCACCTTGCCGTAGACGAACACCAGCAGCGAATCCGACACCCTCGCTTTGAACTGTGCGTGGGTCTCGCGATTGTCAATGGCCTCTTGCCATTCAAAGAAGACTTGCTTGATCAGGCCAACGTTGTCGGCCAACACCTCGCGCAAAGGATGAGTAGGCTCGAGGTTGCTGAGCGCCAGCGGATCTCTGCTGGCGATTTCCCGACATTTGTGCAATTCGCCAAAGAAGGCTTCCTCCGTCGACGAAATCCTCTGCTTGTTGTCTTCAAACTGTCCTGCAAGTTGGCGGAACACGCTAAGGAATGCTTCGCGCGTCAGCGTTTTCTGCGCAGCGCAGGAGTCTGGTGCCTGTTCAAGGGTCATCGCTTCCTTCATCACAATTTCTCCGCAAGAGCGATTAACGCGTCCCGCCTGCTGCTCATGCGTTCGATCCATTTCTCGTCCTTCACATGCGTCACCGCGTACTTCAGTTCGCTCGTCATTTTTTTCAGCGCGTCAAACGCGCTCTCTTTGCCCTCCATTCGAGCCAGGTCTTGCAGGTCTTCCATGGACAGACCCCGTGCGTCGCTTGCGCTGCCCGCAGGGCTGCCGCCGGTGGGAAACGGGTAGCCTATTGCCGACCGGACCACCATTTGAACGACAGGATTCATCGGTGTCTTTGCCTTTCCCGTCACCACCCCCTTGTGGGCCTCCAGAATCGAACCCACGTCGGTCGATGTCCTGGCGAGCAACTCCGCCCCAAGCTTTTGGCGCACCGCTTTTCGCTGCTGCTCCCGGGCTTTCCTTGCCTCCTCGTCCGAACCTCCCCCTCCGGAGGACGAACTCGATGAATCGTCATCCTTGACGACGTCGTAGATCAGTTTTCCGAGGCCCGCAATCAAACCGCCCGCAACGAGGAATGGCAACATCGTTTACCTGCCTTTATTCATAGCCAAGAGAATGGTCAACTGGACCGTTGACCGGCGTATATCATTCTGCGGAATCGATTCCCTTGATCGATTGCCTTACGTTCTGCACCAGAGCCGCTGCCGCGGCCTCAAAGGACTGCAGGCGCTTCTGGTGTGCGGCCGCGCGTGCCTGGATCTGCTGATCCAGTTCACGGGCAATATCGAGAATCTGCACAGCGAGGAACTCTTTTTCGGTTTGCAGGCGATAGGCGCGAGACGCCTGCCAATCGACTTGCGCTGAAGGTCCGGATAGTGCGTCGACCCAGTCCTTTAGTTCGGGAATACCGCTGATATCAACCAATCCGGGCTTGCCTTCCACTTGCCCTTTCCTGTATCGGGTGGCGGATACCGCGAACGTCCAACGAGGCTGAAAGCCCACTTCTTCGGCAAAGGATGCGCGAATGGTGGCTTCCCTGCGTGCAGCCTCTTCGGGGTCGCCTACCTCATCTATCTGGCTGATCACCAGCGCAAGACGAGATTCAAGACCACGCACCTGTTCTTTCAGCAGATTCAGAAACCGAAGCTCGCTTTGTTCGAATTCCGCGGCCATCAGGCGGTGAACATACAGGTAGCAGTCCCCGCCAAGCACTCCTTGCCAGGCCGTTTCATCATCATCCTCGACGCCATCTACGCCGGGCATATCGACCAGCGTGACGCCTCCAATATCCAGTTCGGACACCTCGCTGGTGACACGCGCCGCTCCGGTCTTGAACGCTTCTGCGCCTTGTTCGAACTGGCCGGCCAGCATATTGAGCAACGAACTCTTCCCAGCGTTGTAAATGCCGCAGGCGGCCACTCGCGGACCGGATTCTTGCAACGCGAGTTTGCGGGCCACATAGGCGGAGTACGCGTCGGCGACAGCGGGATAATCGCCAAGACTGTCTGGAACTGAGGTATTCGCAACTGTCATTTCGATATCACAAATTGAATCAATAAGATTTGTATTAATACATATTGGGCGAAAGAGTACCTCATCTGGCCCGCTTCAATGCTTGTGCAATTGCCGCGCTGCGCCGTTGCTCCACCTCATCGCCAAGCTGAATCAAGGCGGATTACCGAGAGGCCGCAAACCCTTTCAACCGGCTCGACAACAACGCAAGCACCGAGGGTTCACGGAATTTCAATTCCTTCGAGCCGCAGCGCGGACACTGTGTCGCAATGTCGTGCCCCACGATCAGCGCATCACTGGCCGGCGCAAACGTCTTTGACCAATTGCATTGAGAGCAGACCTGGGTGAACGGTTTGGGACGAACAGGCATGTTCAATATCCAAGAAAGGGAAAAGGGTCGACGCAAACGGCTTCGCGGCCCCGTTCAGGCACCGGCGTTATCCACAGCGTCACGCTTCACCGCATCGATGTACCGCCCCAGGATTGCGGTGCTCAGCACACCCGCCACGAAAACGATGGCAAAGGCAGCAAGGTGCTCCATGGGCGATGCATTGTTGTTGAACATACGGGCTCCGGAATAGGGAAATCATGGGTCCTGCGACTTCAGGCTTGAAGGCAGGTTAAGACCCGCTCGGGACAAATCCTGTCCCGATGACGCCGCGCTTACGGTTTTTCCGCGTACAGCGCCGCAAGCGCGCGCGCTTCAGCGGCCATTTCGTCGCGCAGCGCCGCCGGCCCCAGCACCTCGACATTGGGTCCGAACGACCGCAGCCACCAGCGCAGGCGTTTGCTGAGCAGGACGGTTCCCCGTATGTTCAGGCCAGCTCCCGCGGGCTGCGCCACCTGGTCATCGGCAAGCGGCGACTCGAGCAGATGGTTGCCGGCGCCATTGAGAAACAGCAGTTCGACGGAAACGGCGCCCTCGACCATAAAGTCGAACTGCCGCTGCGCCTTCACATATTCGGCAAGGCTGAATTCGGGAGGATAGGAGAACACCTCAGGCAGCATATTTGCGCTGACGAGCCTGTCCAGCCGGTACATGGCGGGCTTGTCATAGCCGGCCATTGCTGCAACGAGATAGACCACGCCACCCACTTCGACCAACCCCAAGGGGTCCAGGACCCTGGCCTTCTCCTGATCCGCCTTCGAACGCACGCGGTACACGACGTCCAGTTTCTGCTCATAGAACAGGGCCCGGGTAACGGCGGAAAAGAGCGTAGCGTCGATGGCCGGATGCTGCAGGGCAAAGCCGCCGCTTTCCACCTCGACCTTGTCCACCCATTTCCGATATCGGCGCTCGCTGTCATTGTGTGAGACGCCCAGGCGCTTTTCAGCGGTGTCGAACAACGAGGAAAGCGATTCCGCAACCAGCGACGGAATTTGCCGCGACGAAAACCGCCTCAAGGTCTGGAGCGCGAGCGCCTGCTCATGCGTCATAAGGCTGGCCGACCTGGCGGCCACCCCGCCCGCGCCCGCCCGTTTGCGCCAGACGAGCGCCGTGCCGCGCTTCTGGGATTCCACCAGTTGCTCGTCCTCCAGCCTCTGCAGCGTGCGTTGAACCGTCTTGACGACCGGGGGTTTGGGAAGGGACTGGCACAACTCCCGGTGGACTTCGGGGGTGCTCATGAAGCGACCGCCTTTCTCGGCGTCCTTCAATACATGGAAGATATTGGCGACCAGCGGGGGCATAGTGAACATCACTCGCTTCGACATGGAGTTAACGGCAGGGGGGAGGAATTCTTAAGACAGGGTCATCAATCGAGCGCCGGCCATTCGAATCCCAGCAGCGCATCCACGCGTAGCGTGCCGTCAAGGGTCATGGGTGTAGCGGTCAACGTATGCAGGTCGTGCAGGCCAGCCTCGACCAGCGTGCGCCGCAGCTCCTTGTCCGGAGCCCCAGCAACCGCTAGCGCGGCTGGAGGCATCAGGGATGCCGCGAGCGCATCTCGCAACACCGCGGAGAATTCCGATGCGGTTTCATCGGCGCCGGTCACTGCGAGAAGATTGCGTTGGACGAACTTGCGCGTCTCGCGCCAAGCATGCACGGCCTTGTAGCCGTCTTCTGGCGTCCACTCCAGCGCCGACAATGCACGCACCAGGCTTTGCACGGCAGCGTCCCACGATTTGTCCGCCAACATGATCCAGACGCCGCTGCGGACCGCCGGCAACTGGCTGACTCTTCCACGGCAGAGCACCAATGCCGGCAGGCCTCGCATACGCGCCTGACGTATGGCTTCAAACGGGCCTGATGTGTTCCACACAGCCCCCCCATTGCCCGCCAACTCGGCGAAATCGACCAAGTGCAGCGACAGCGCGCCAGCGACCGCCGCCCCATCGATGTGCCAGTCGATGGACGGCATTGCCAGAGCGAGCTTCCGAACAAGCGTGGCAAGTTCCTCTGCAGGTATCCCCCATCGTTCCAGGGAGATTGCCGGCCGCGTCGAAGCGATGTTAGCCGCGCTGTGTGGAATGGCTTTCGTCACTGTTGCTCCTCTTCATTTGGGAACAGGCAGTGTGGATCGGAATCGAGACATTCGGTGTCCGAACGGTGATGCGGGCCGTCGATCGAAGCCGCTCCAACGCTGTTACGGACGCTGCTCGATTGAAGCGGATGCGCTACGGTGTCACACTAAAATGATTGACGCTCTCGCCCAGCGCAACGGCTAACGCGGGGAGCGCCTGGGCTGCACGGCCGACTCCTGGTGCGGCTTGCCCGCTTCAAATCAGGACAGCCAGAAAGGAATCTATCTCCGTGGATAGCACAACAGAAGCAATCATCGCCATCGTGGGACCAGGCGCCATCGGCACCACCGTCGCCGCGGCGCTGCACGAGGCCGGCCGCACGCCATTGCTGTGCGGACGCACGCCCCGCGACCACCTGAACCTTCACGATGGCGATCGCCGCATCATCGTTCCCGGTCCGGTGCGGACCGATCCCGCCCAGGCCGATGGTCCGGTCGATCTCGTCTTTCTTGCCGTCAAGGCGACCCAGATCGAGTCCGCATCAGCCTGGCTTGCGGCATTGTGCCGCCCGGACACCATCGTGTGTGTGCTGCAGAACGGCGTCGAGCAGTTGGACAGGGTCGTCACGCACGCCCCGCGCGCGGAGATTGTCCCTGCGGTCGTGTGGTTCCCTGCGCAGGCGCAATCCGATGGCTCGGTGCGCCTGCGCGGCGACGTCCGGCTCAGCCTCCCGGACACGCCGGCTGCCCGCGTCGTGGCCAGGGCGCTATCGGGAACCCGGTGCGCGGTGGACGTCACCGCAAACTTCAACGCTGCCGCCTGGCGCAAGCTGATGCAGAACGCGGTGGCCGGGCTCATGGCGCTCACACATCGCCGCGCCGGCATGTTCGGCCGGCCGGACATCGCCACGCTCTCCCTGGCCTACATGCGGGAATGCCTGGCCGTGGCGCGCGCCGAGGGCGCCGACCTTGGCGACGAAGTGCCGCAGGAGATCCTCGACAAATTCCAGGCGTCTCCCGCCGACATGGGGACATCCATCCTGACGGATCGCGAAGCCGGCCGGCCCCTGGAATGGGATATCCGCAACGGCGTGATCTCGCGCCGCGGCCGGGCCCACGGCATCCCGACGCCGATCAGCGACGTCCTGGTGCCGCTGCTCGCCGCGTCCAGCGACGGTCCCGGCTGATCCCGCGGCCTGTTGCTGGAGATCCGACGGGCGCGTCGGCGTAAGTCATTGAAGAAGGGCCGCCCAAGCGACGCGGCCCTTCGGGACAAGTCTTTGCAACCAGCGCCCTTCACGTCACGGATGCGGCGCTCAAAGGGTGGACATCCGGCCCGGCAGCCACAGCGCCAATTGCGGAGCGGCCAGCAGCAGCACGATCATCAGCAACAGCATGGCAAGGAACGGCAGCACACCCACCACGACATCCATGAACTTGCCGTGGCCGCGCACGCTGTGCACCACGAACAGGTTCATGCCAAAGGGCGGCGTGAGCTGGCCCATTTCGCACAGCACGATCAGCAGCACGCCGAACCACACCGGGTCGTAGCCCAGCGCCACCACGATGGGCACCGTAAGCGGCGCGGTGGTGACCAGCATGGCGAGCGTGTCCATGAAGCAGCCGAGCAGGATGTAGAACAGGATGATGGCCAGCATCATGCCCAGCGGCGGCAGGTCCAGGCCGGTCACGGCATTGACCAGCAGGGTGGTGAGGCCGATCGAAGACAGCACGAAGTTCAGGAAAAACGCGGCCAGCGTGATCAGGATGATCATGCCGGTGGTCCGCAGCGTAGCCTCGAAGGCGCGGCCCAGCATCGTCCAGTTGAGCACCCGCTTGTAGGCGCACAGCAGGGTGGCAGCCACCACGCCGAGCGCGGCCGATTCGCTGGCGGTGGCGATGCCGCCATAGATCACGCCGATCACGAGCGCAAAGATGGCGAGCGGCGGCAACAGGTGCGGCAGCGCGGCGATGCGTTCGGCCCAGCTCACCATGGGGC
Source organism: Achromobacter spanius (assembly GCF_039673305.1). Taxonomy (GTDB): domain Bacteria; phylum Pseudomonadota; class Gammaproteobacteria; order Burkholderiales; family Burkholderiaceae_B; genus Achromobacter; species Achromobacter spanius_F. Next base: position 141,985 of record NZ_JBDJLJ010000010.1, on the reverse strand, counting down.
GCTTGCCGGCCAGGCCCGGCCGCCACAGGCACAGGCCGACGATCAGCGCGACAAAGAGCGCGGTGAGCAGGACGCCCGGCAACGTGGCGGCCAGGTAGAGCTTGGGCACCGACACATTGGCGATCAGCGCGTACACGATCATGTTGATCGACGGCGGGATCAGGATGCCGAGCGTGCCGCCGGCCGCGATAGAGCCCAGGAACAGCGGCGCGTTGTAGCCGGCCTTGCGCTGCTCCGGCAGCGCCAACGTGGAAATCGTGGCGGCGGTGGCGACGCTGGAGCCGCTGGTAGCCGAAAACAGGGCCGACGCGCCGATGTTGGCGTTCATCAGCCCGCCGGGCAGCCAGGACACCCATTTGGACACGGCGCCATACATGCGGCCGGCCACGCCCGAATGCACCAGCAGCTCGCCCATCAGCACATACAGCGGAATCGCGACCAGCAGGAATTCGGCGCTGGTGCCCCAGGCCAGTTCACCGATGGCATTGCTCAGCTTCAGGGGCGAATAAGCGCCGGCCAGGCTCATGCCCAGCAGGCCCACGGTGGCGGCCGCGGTCACGCTCAGCGCCAGCAGGCCGAGCAGCATGGAAATCGTCATTATCAACATGGCTCACTCCTGGGGTTGCGTGCGCACAGGCACGGGTGCGTCGGCGGTTTCTTCTTCGATGCCCTCTTCCACCGAGTGGATGCCGATCAGCGCATTGACCGCCTGCCAGCGACCGCGCATCACGCGGCCCAGCGCGCAGGCGCCCAGCACCACGATGGTGAGCAGGAAGAACGCGTAGCCAGCGAACCAGAGCGACTGCGGAATCCATTGCGGCACCTGCAGCGGCGTGTTGGACACCGACTGGAAGGCGATGGAGTCGGCCAGCACGAACCAAGCGTGCCAGGTCAGCGTGCCCACGAAGACGCCCAGGCAGGCCAGCGCGAAAAGGTCGAGCACCACGCGCGTCTTGGCGGGCAGATGGGTATAGACCACGTCGACCCGGATGTGCGAGCGGCGCAGCAAGGTGATGGGAAAAGCCCAGGCGCTCGCCACCGCCAGCGTGTAGCCGGCCAGCTCGTCGGCGCCACCGAGCGAGACGCCGGCCACCTTGCGCGCGATCAGGTCGATCACGATGAGCCAGGACACAAGCAGCAGCCCAAGACCGCCCATCCAGGCGCCGATGCGGGCCACGCGCTCGAGCAGACGTAGCGAACCATGCGTTTCTGTCGTCATGAGAGTTCCTTGAAGTTCAGCGCAGCGTCACGCCCAGGGCCTGGCCCACGGACGCACTCCAGTTGGCGGCGCATTCCTCGCCGCAGCGCCGCGCCCAGCGGCTCGCCATCTCGGTGGCCACCTCGCGCAGCGTGGCGCGCTCAGCCTCGGTGGGCGACGAGGCCTGCATGTCGGCCTGGGTGTGGATGCGGCATTCGCCTTGCCCGGTGTTGCAGGCCAGCGCGTAGTCGCCCTCGCGGCCGGTCTCGTCCCACAGGCGCTGCTCCAGCACCTGCGCCTCCTTGAGCATGAACTGCTGCACGGCAGGGTCGAGCTTCTGCCAGCGGCGCTCGGCGATGGCGTAGAAGCCGATGGACCAGTCGATCGGCAGCAGATAGAGGTTCTTGGCCACGTCGTACCACTTCGCGGCGTTGCCCGAGCCGATGCCGGTCACCGCGCAATCGACCACGCCGGTCTGCAGCGCGGGAATCACTTCGGCAAACGGAATGGTCACCGGCGAGGCGCCCAACGCACGCACGTATTCGGCCATGTTGCTGCCGCGCGTGCGCACCTTGCGCCCCTTCAGGTCAGCCAAGGTCTTCACCGGCGCGCGGCAGAAGAACACCTGGGCCGTGTATGGCACGGTAGCCAGGAGCCGCACGCCGTGGCGCTCGAGCATGCGCTGCTCCAGCACCGGACGATAGGCGGTCACCATCTTGCGCGCGGTGGCAAAGTCGGTCGCCATGCCGGGCAGGTCCACGCCTTCGAAGGTCGGGTCGTCGCCGCTCACGAAGGCGAACACACCCATGCCGACGTCGAGCGCGCCGGCGCGCATCAGGCGCACGATCTCGGGCCCTTTCAGGCCGCTCTCCGACAAGCCGATCAGCTCGGCCGTCACCTTGCCGCCAGAAGCCTCGGGCAGGGTCTTTTCCCAGAACGGCTTTTCAACCGCCCCGAAGGTGTAGTTGTGGCTTCCCCCCCCGACCACCGCGAAGTGGGTCTCGGGCAAGGCGGCGGGCTGGGCGCGGACCGGTCCGGCCGCGCAGAGCGAGGTCGCGACGGCCGCCAGCAGCGCCGCCAGAGTGCTTCGTTTCATGTTTCCCCCCTGTTTGTGTATGGGCACACGCGCGGCGCGTACCCCGGCACGGCATCGGGTTATGCCGCGTTCGCCGGCGCGCGCGCGTCGGCGCGCACGCGATGCCAATCGGAATGACGCTGGAAGACCTCTGCCAGGTACAGCGCCAGCCGGTCATCGCCGCCGGGGCAGAGAATCTGCAGGCCGGTGGGCAGGCCGGCCTCGTCGCGGCCGTTGGGCACCGATACCCCGCACATCTGCAGCAGGTTGCCGATGCGCGTGTAGTGCACCGGCGCATTGCCGTGATCGATCTCGTCGAGCGGCAGCGCGGTGGTGAGCGTGGTCGGCGTGAGCAGTCCCGCCACGCCTTGCAGGCGCGCCTGCATCGCCGCCTGCAGCCGGTCGCGCTCGCCCAGCGCGGCCAGATACCGCACCGCCGGCACGTCCAGTCCCACCAGCAGGCGCGGGCGCACCGAGTCATCCACAGGCAGGCTGAAGTCGGTCATCTCGCGCTCGAACGAGGCCACGCCTTCGGTCATCATGATGTCCCCGGTCACGGCCTTGAACCCAGCCAGCGTGGCGGGCGGCGTGATCTCCACGACCTGCGCGCCCAGGCTCTGATAGAGCGCGATGGATTCATCGTAGGCCCGGCGCACGGCGGGCGCGACGTCGACGAGAAACGCCTCCGGCAGACGTCCGAGCGTAGCGCCGGCGATGCCAAAACGCGACGCGTCGAGCGGCTCGCGCCATTCGCCCGGCTCGGCCGGCGCCAGCGCATCGAACACCAGGCGCGCGTCGGCCGCGCTGTGGGCGAAGATGCCTACGCTATCGAGAGTCTGGCTCAGTGTGACCACGCCCCGCGCCGAAATGCGGCCCACGGTGGGCTTGAGCCCGGTGATGCCGCAATAGCTGGCTGGCACGCGCACCGAGCCGCCGGTGTCGGTGCCGATGGCGGCCGGCGCCAGGCGCCCGGCCACGGCAACCGCCGAGCCGCTGCTCGAGCCGCCCGGGATGCGGTGCACGCTGTCGTCCCACGGATTGCGCGGCGTTCCCATGTGCTGGTTCGGCCCCCAGGCGCCCATGGCGAACTGCACCATATGAGTCTTGCCCAGGATGATGGCGCCAGCGCGCTGCAACTGCTGCACCAGCTCCGCCGTGCGCGTGGCGATGGTGTTGGCGTGTATCGGCGAGCCGATGGTGGTGGGCCGGCCGGCGATGTCGATCAGATCCTTGAGCGCGATCGGCACGCCGTGCAGCGGACCGAGCCAGATGCCCTGGTCGAGCTGCAGGTCGGCCGCACGCGCCGCGGCCAGCGCTTCATCGGCGTACACCGCCACATAGGCGTGCAGCCAGCCGTCGAGCGCCGCGATGCGCGACAGATAGTCGCTCACCAGCGCCTCAGAACGCAGCTCGCGGCGGCGCAGGCGCTCGGCAAGGTCGGTGATGTCAAGGTCGATGCTCATGCTTGTGCTCCTTGGGCTGCCGCGATGGCGCGTTCGATCAGCGCTCGCGATCCCACGATGTCGGGAAATTTCTCGCCGGCGCGCAGGCGCGCCAGCGTGGCCTGTTCCCGGGTCTGGAAGTCGATGGCCTGCTGCGCGGCGGCACGCAAGGCGCCGCGGGCGAGCACCAGCACGCCGTTCTCGTCGGCCAGGATGGCCGCGCCGGGCCATACCGTGACGCCGCCGCAGTGGATCGTGCCGCAGAACTCGCCTTCCAGGCCAAGCAGTCGCGTGGTGATGGGCGACGGCCCGCGCGACCACACCGGCATGCCGTGTTGGCGCAGCTCGCCCAGGTCGGTCACAAGACCGTCCACGATGATGCCGGCCACGCCGGCCTGCTTCGCGGCGTAGGCCATCGCGCCGCCCAAGGCCGCCGTCACCGCCTCGCCGCCGCGGTCGATCACCAGCACGTCGCCGGGACGCACGCAGGCCATCGCATGGTGCAGAATGCCGCCATCGGTGCCGGGCATGCGCACGGTGACGGCCGGCCCGGCGATCCGCACGTCCTGCTGATGCGCGCGGATATCGCTGCGCATGAAGCCGGTGGTCTGGAAGTGGCCGATGGTGGCCGGCTCCGCCTGCAGCAACAGCGCCTGGTCCTCGGGCGGCAAGGCCGCGGGCAAGGGATGAATCAGATACATCGTGTCGTCTTCACTACAATGAGAAGGGCTCGGGAACCCGGTGAAAAAAAGGTATCACGTGGGCTTTCCGGACCAATAATCAAAGTTTCGGCGCTGTTTGAAAAAGAGTTCTTATCATGCGGATAACCCTAAGCCAGCTCGAGGCCTTCTACTGGGCCGCCAAGCTGGGCAGCATCCACGCCGCCGCGCGCCATCTGCACGTGACGCAGCCCGCCGTGTCGGCACGCATCCGCGAACTCGAAGGCGCGCTCGAAGTGCAGCTGTTCGACCGCTCGCGCCAGCGCGTGACCCTCACCGACGTCGGCCAGTCGGCGCTGCGCCACGCCGAAACCGCCCTGCACAGCACGCGCCAGCTTGAACACTTCGGCAAGGATCGCAGCCTGGGCGGCAAGCTGCGGCTGGGCGCGGACGAGTGCTCGGCCAACGTGGGCCTCACCGCCGTGATCGCGCAGCTCAAAGAGCACTACCCCTCGCTGGCGCTGGAGATGACGGTGGACGTGGGTTCGGTGCTCAACAGCAAGCTCAATGCGGGCGAGCTCGACATGGCGCTGCTCACCAACCCGGCCACGGGCGACACCGTCACCGACGTGTTCATCGGCTGGATGACGTTTCACTGGGTAGCCTCGCCCACGCTGCACATCACGGCCGATCCGTTCCGCGCCGAACATGCGCGCGGCCATCACATCGCCACGCACTCGCCGCCCTCCACGCTCTACACCGTGGTCGAAAACTGGCTGGCATCGGGCGGCGTCGACATGTCGGGCCCCAGCACCACCAATTCGCTGGCGCTGATCTCGCGCCTGATCGCGGCTGGCCACGCCATCGGCATCCTGCCGGTGCCGCTGCTGCAGGACATGCTGACCATGGGGGTGCTGCGCGCCTTGCCCGCCGATCCTCCGATCCCGCCGGCACGCTTCTACATCTCGTATCTCACCGCGTCGCACGGCGCGCACATCGACTCGATCGTGGACATCACGCGCGACACGCTCACGCGTCTGAACTTTCTGGCGCCCATCGAAGCCGCGCCGGCGCACGCCGACCTGGCATGACAAAGGGGCCGCGCAGGCGGCCCCGATCCGGCGTCATCGCATCGCGCGCGGCCCGGTTTGTCCGGACCGCGATGCGTCAGGCTCAATCGATACGAGCGCCCGATACCCGCACGACCTCGCCCCACTTCTGCACTTCGGCATCCACCAGCGTCACGAACTGCTTGCGGTCGGTGAGCTGCGGAATCACCAGGCCCACGGCGCCCAGCTTTTCCTGAATGGCCGGCGACTGCATCGCGGTGCGTGTGGCCTCGAACAGTTGCTGAAACACCGGCGCCGGCACACCGGCCGGGGCGCTCAGGCCGAACCAGTATTCGGAGGAGAAACCCGGGTAGCCGCTCTCGGCCACGGTGGGCGTGTCGGGATACGTGGGATTGCGCTTGGCGCTGCCGATGGCCAGCGCGCGCAGCTTGCCGGCGCGCACGTGCGGCAGCGCCGTATCCTGGTTGACGAACAGCACGTCGACGCGACCCGCCAGCACGTCGTTGATGGCCGCCGAACCGCCGTTGTACGGCACGTGCATGATGTCCAGCCTGGCGCGCTGCTTGAGCATTTCCATGCCCAGATGACCGGTGGTGCCGTTGCCCGACGAAGCGTAGGAATACTTGCCGGGCTGCTTGTGCACCAGGTCCACGAACTCGGCCAGGGTCTTGGCCGGAAAGCCGGGCGCGGTCACGAGCACGTCGGCCCCGAAGGCAAGGATCGCAATCTGGTCGAGCTGGTCCAGTCTGTAGGGCAGCTTGCTGTAGAGGCCCTGGTTGGTGGCAATACCCACGCCCGACACCAGCAGCGTGTGGCCGTCCGGGCGCGCCTGGGTCACGTAGGCCGTGCCGATGTTGCTGTTGGCGCCGCCCTTGTTCTCGACCACGATGGTGGTCTTGAGCGCCTTGCCCATTTCCGCGGCGAGCAGGCGGCCGATGAAATCGGTGCCGCCGCCGGCCGGGAACGGCACGACCAGGCTGATGGGTTTGTCGCTCGGGAAATCCGCGGCCTGGGCCGGCGCGGCGGCCAGGCCCAGGGCCAGGCCGGTGCTCAGCACCGGGGCCATCAACTTCAGAAACGTGCTGCGAACGGACGTTGCCATCCCTGCCTTGCGGCATGCTTTACCTGCGGCGTGCATGGTGTGATTCCCTTGTGTGTTATGGAGCGAGCTCTGAACTGCAGGGAAAAATTAGCACGCAGGTTTGCGCCGCCAGTAATCACAAATGCCCGCTGAATTGAGAGATTTTTCTTATTGCGGGTAATCCCGGCGTGGCACGGCGCACCGCCATGCGGCCACGCCTTCGACCCCGAATTTTTCGAGCGATTGCAGGAGTCTGAACCCTTCAGACCAATCGCCCATATTGCTGTCTGAATTGAGATGCCCTCGGGCTCCAACGTCGACAAGCTGGCTGCCCCACACTTTGGCGCAACGACGCGCATGTTCGACGCTGCCGTAGGGATCGTTGGAGCTGGCCACAACAATCGTGGGAAAAGGTAGCGTTACTGACGGAACAGGAGCAAAGCCGGTTGCGGCCACCGCAGGAAATGCCGGCGCGACGGGATCCGGCACGGCAACGAGCAGCGCGCCACGGATCCGGGGCGAATGACGGGCGGCCCAATGTGCAACTGCCAGGCATCCCAGGCTGTGCGCCACGATAAGGGTGTCATCGCCGACGTCCGCTACCTGCTCTTCGATTGCGGATACCCAATCGCCGCATGCAACGGTTTCCCAGTCTTGGACCACGAGACGCCGCCACTCTGGATGCGCCGCTTCCCACACACTTTGCCAGTGCAATGGACCGGAATTGCCGATACCGGGAACAACGAACACGGGATGGTCCATGTGCCAACGCTCCATCATTGAGTGGGCGTCCAGTGTAAAAGCGCTCGAACTCTGGCAACATCCCAAATCAAACGAATGAAGGCCCGGAATCCTTCAAATCGACGGCAGTTGATGGATCAAACAAATGAAACCTAAGCAGGTATTGTTGGACCGGCTGGACTGGCGAATATTGGAAGCGCTTCAGAACAACGCGCGCATCAGCAACACCGAGCTTGGCAAGCAGATCGGACTTTCGCAGCCAGCGGTCACTGCGCGTATCAGGCGTCTCGAGGAACAAGGCGTCATCGAAGGATATGCAGCGCGGATTAATCCCGGTCTCGTGGGCCGTGGCATTGCAGCCATCGTTCGTATCCGGACTACCCATGCGCAAATCAAGCGTTGCCTGAGTTCCTTCGAAGCAATGCCTGAAATCGTCGAGGCGCATCGGATTACTGGCGAAGACTGCTTCATGGTGCGAATTGTGGTCGAAGACATGTCGCAACTCGAAGCGGCAATCGACGCGTTGGCGAGCTTCGGGCCGGTGACCACTGCTGTCGTGCTGGCGACCTACCCGCCGAAGACGATCCGCGGATCGTCGCTGTGACAGACCGTATGCAGAAATCTCGCTGCCCTCCGAGCGCGTGATCCGCCCTCGGCGCCACGGCATATCTCGGCTACTCGCAGTCGAAGGGTGAGATTGAACAACCGGGCAAATCAGACAACGCTGGAAACCCGCCTGGCCAGATCCCCCTTGAGCAACTCCGCCAACCGGGTCAGTCCATGCGCCAGGCGATGTCGATCAATCGCTCCCCCCACTGAAACACGAAGCGCCAAGGGGCTGAAGGCCCCCGTGGAAAATGAGTCCGAGTCAGTGACACTCACGCCTTGTTGCAGCGCCGTTTGTTTGAGTCGATAGAAGTCGATATGACGCGGCAACTGGAGCCAGAGGTGCAGCCCATTCGGGTCGGCCTGAATCTTTCCCGGAAGGATCGATGCGGCGATGGCTTGTCGATGCCGCAGCTCACTCCTGACCTGCGCCAGCCATTGAACGGCAGCGCCCGACTCTATCCACGTCGACGCCATTTCGGTCATCCAGGGCGTGGGCATCAGCGCCAGCGCACGCAGGGCGTCAAGCACTGGACTTAACGGCTCGCCAGCAGGGACGACCAGGTAAGCGGTTCGAAGGCCTGGCGCAATGCATTTGGATAGCGTCGACACGTAGTAAACCGGAGTCGATGACGTATTGGCTGCCAGCGAAAACAGCGTGCTCGGCGCACGCTCGGTCAACAGCCAGTAAGGATCATCTTCAATGACTGGCAGCGCGTATTTCGCTGCAACACGCAGCAACTCTGTTCGTCGCTCGGTGGAGAGCGTCAGCGCAGTCGGGTTCTGAATCGTCGGATTCAAGTACAGCATTGCGGGACGGCGTTGTTCGCACACGCGCTCGAGGTCGGCAGGATCCATGCCGAATTCATCGGCCTTCACCCCGACGGCCACGCGCTGGAGCAAGCGGGCGGCGGCCAGGAAGCCTGGGTAGGTCAATTCATCGCAGGCAATGGCATCGCCGGACTGACTCTTGGCCAGCAGCAGTGCCGCGATAGCGGTTTGAGCGCCGGGGCAAACCACGATCCGCTCGATGTCCGTGCTGCCAGTCATCGGCTGCAGCCATTTCGCCCCTGCCGCACGATGCCGATGGGCTCCTGCACCCACGTGATAGCTCATCAGATCCATCGAGCTTGCGGCGACCTGCGTTGTGCCGCTGCCTTGCGCAAGCAGGTGCGAAAACTCCGCACTGCCGAGCAATGGAGGGATGTTCATCCCCAGATCGATCGTCTCCCCTGTTTCCGACCCGGAATAGGCCACATAGGTCCCACCCGCCCCCTGAGCTTCCAGGACCCCTTTCTGGCGAACTTCCGTGTACGCACGGGTGACGGTAGTGAGGTCGACGCCCAGTGTCTGGGCCAGTTCGCGCTGCGGGGGCAGGCGGTCGCCCGGCCGAAGAACGCCGTCCTTCACCGCTGTAACGATCTGCGTGGCGATTTGCTGGTACCGCGAGCCTGAGCCTGCGGCAAGGGGTCGCACCCACGACATGTTTGCTTTTTTAAGGCGACGCGAGACAGCCATGTCCTATCTTCATGTATGGATTTTCGGCCACTATCCTGGGTGAAAATTGATGCGCAGCCCGGACGATTCAACTTTTTGTATGGATTTTGGCGGTAGAATTTGAAATCTTGTATGGATTATAACGCCAGCGCTGCGCACTCCTGACCTCGATCGGCGTCCACGAGTCGTAATGAAGCTGCTGGAGCAGCGTTTTGAGGAAATGATGAATTTTTGGGTCCCTGTAGTCCTCGGTGCGTTCAAAGTCCTCGTGCTGGGCACGTTCATGTTTCTCGCCATCAAGTCCCATTACGATGGAGCCAAAAAGGAGAAGGAGAAAAAGAAGGAGATGGAGGGACGGTAGCGGGAACCTCGGGGCGAGCCCCCGAGTGCGTCTGGAAACAGCGCGGCAGAACATCCTGCCGCGTCCTCTCCCGCTCGATTTCAGAACCGGCGATCGTCGCTGCCGGCTTTCAGTGACTGATCATCCAAGGCCGGGCGCCGGCGAAGGTTTTGCCGCCGTCGACTGTCTGGCGTGTTCGGCCGGTGGCCTTGGCGCCAGAGCAACAACCGCAGCCCATGCCGTGGCCGCCGCGGGTGCTGCGGGGCTCATGGGCGGCGCGTTCGTTGACGGCGCGGGCGCGGTTCATTGCCGAGGACAGCGCCGAGACCGCGGGCGCACCGCTGACGAAGCGCTCGCAGGCGCCGCCGCAATCGGGGCAAGGCGCGGGGTCACGCCATTGCGACAAGGGTCTCAGCACGGAGAACTCGCCGCAATCCTGGCAGCGATAGTCATAGAGCGGCATGCCGGCTCCTCAAAGGTCTTTGGCGATGGGCATGTCCATGCCACGCTGGATCTGCGGCACGTCGCCCAGCGCATTGGGCTGGATGTCGATGTCGAAGATCTCGGTCGGCAGCCACAACGTCGCGCAGGCATTGGGAATGTCCACCACGCCGCTGATGTGGCCCTGCACCGGCGCCGTGCCCAATATCGAATACGCCTGTGCGCCCGAATAGCCAAACTTCTTAAGGTATTCAATGGCGTTCAGGCAGGCCTGGCGATAGGCGATGTGCACGTCCAGATAGTGCTGCTTGCCGCCTTCATCGACCGAAATGCCTTCGAAGATCAGATAGTCCTTGTAGTTGGGCGTGATGGGGCTGGGTTTGAAGATGGGATTGCGAATGCCGTACTTGGCCATGCCGCCCTTGATGAGCGATACCCGCATATGCACCCAACCCGCCATTTCAATGGCGCCGCAGAAGGTGATCTCGCCATCGCCCTGCGAGAAGTGCAGGTCGCCGACCGACAAGCCGCCGCCTTTGACGTAGACCGGAAAGAACACCCGGGAACCGCGCGACAGATCCTTGATGTCGCAGTTGCCGCCGTGCTCGCGCGGCGGTACGGTGCGTGCGCCGGTCGCGGCAGCGCGATCCCGCTCGGCGCCCTTGAGCTTGCCCATATGCGCCGTCTTGGGCGCCGGCGGATTGGCCAGGGGCGGAACGCGCTCCGGATCGCTGTCTATCAGCTTCTGTTCCCGTTCGTTCCACTTGTCCAGCAGCGCCTGATCCGGCAGGCAGCCGATCAGGCCCGGATGGATCAGGCCGGCAAAGCGCACACCAGGGATATGGCGCGAGGTCGTGAACATGCCTTCGAAATCCCAGATCGATTTCTGCGCCGAAGGGAAGTGTTCGGTCAGGAAACCGCCGCCATTGTTCTTGCTGAAAAAGCCATTGAAGCCCCACAGGCTTTCCTCTTTGGCGCCGATATCCAGCAAATCCACGACCAGCAGGTCACCGGGTTCGGCGCCTTCGACGCCGACCGGGCCGGACAGGAAGTGCACCGTGGACAGGTCCACGTCGCGCACATCCGAGGCATCGTCGTCGTTCTTGATCGCGCCGCCGGTCCAATCGTAGGTTTCAAGCACGAAGTCATCGCCCGGCTTGACCCACGTCGCCATGGGGATATCGGGATGCCAGCGATTGTGCACGCCTTCGTTTTCGTAGGGGGATTGGGCCAGGTCGACCTTGATCAGGGTTTCAGGCATGTCATGCTCCTTTGAGATGGACAACGGCTTCAGACAGACAGGTATTTGCTGATCGTCTTCTCGTCAACGCGCTCGCGCGGGTCTTCATGCACGAAGCGGCCCTTGTCGATCACGATGAGCCGGTCGGCGATCTGCATGGTGAAACTCAAGACTTGTTCGGACACCACAATGGCCAGATTGCGCAGTTTGCGGATTTCCAGCAGGCTGCGGGCGATGTCCTTGATGATGGACGGCTGTATGCCCTCGGTGGGTTCGTCCAGCAGCAGCACGCGCGGATTGGTGACCAGGGCGCGGGCGATGGCGAGCTGCTGTTGCTGCCCCCCAGACAGATCCCCGCCACGCCGTCCGCGCATGTCGTGCAACACCGGAAACAGGGCGTAGATGTCTTCCGGAATGGTGTCGCGCAGTGCCCGCCCGCGCATGCCGGTACGGATGTTCTCTTCGACGGTCAGTGTCGGGAAGATCATGCGGCCCTGCGGCACGTAAGCCACCCCGCTGCGCACCCGCTGATGGCTCTCCAGGCGTTCGAGCGCCTTGCCGTCCAGCGAGATCGAACCCTGAATGGTGGGCAGCATGCCCATCATGGTCTTGAACAGCGTGGTCTTGCCCATGCCGTTTCGGCCCATCACGGCGACGATCTCGCCGGCAGCCACGGCCAGGTCCACACCATGGATGACTTTGCTTTGGCCATAGCCTGATACCAGGCCAGCGATATTGAACATATTGCCTCCTGGCCTCAATGGCCGAGATAGACTTCAACCACGCGCGGATCGGACTGCACCTTGTCCATGCTGCCCTCGGCCAGCACACGGCCCTGGTGCAGCACCGTGACCTTGTGCGCGATGTTCTTGACGAACTCCATGTCATGCTCAATCACGATGAGCGATCGATTGCGGCTGATTCGATTGAGCAGTTCGGCGGTGCGCTCGCGCTCGGACACACTCATGCCGGCCACCGGTTCGTCCAGCATCATCAGCTCGGGCTCCTGCATCAGCAGCATGCCGATTTCCAGCCATTGCTTCTGGCCGTGCGAGAGCAACTCCGCCGAGCGGTCGAGGTGATCGGCCAGAAAAATCTCTTCGGCCACCTGCTCGACCCGTTCGAGCACGGCCGGACTGCGCCTGAAGGTCAGCGCGCCCAGCACGCTGCGCCCGGCCGGGAACGACACTTCCAGGTTCTCGCGCACGGACAGGGTTTCGTAGATGGAGGGGGTCTGGAATTTTCGGCCCACGCCGGCGCGCACGATTTCGTATTCGGCCAGGCCCGTCAGCTCCGTGTCCTTGAAGCGGATGGAGCCGGAGGTGGCCTTGGTGCGGCCGCAGATCAGATCCAGCAGGGTGGTCTTGCCGGCGCCATTGGGGCCGATGACCACGCGCAGCTCTCCCTGGTCGACATACAGGTTAAGGTCGTTGACGGCGACAAAGCCGTTGAACGAGACGGTCAGCCCTTCGATGTACAACGCGAACTCTGATGGGTTCATGCTGCCTCCGTGGCGCCATCCGCCTGCCGGCGCGACGCTTTGCGCGCCAGGCGCTTTTGGGTGTATTGGTGGTACAGACCGGCCAGCCCGTTGGGGAACGCCATCACGACGGCAATGAACAGGCCGCCCATCAGGAACAGCCAGAGCTGCGGGAAACTCTCGGAGAAATAGCTTTTGCCGAAGTTGACCAGCAGCGTGCCGTAGACCGCGCCCAGCAGGGACAGGCGTCCGCCGACCGCGGCGAAGATGACCATTTCAATGGAAGGCACGATGCCCACGAAGGAGGGCGACATGAAGCCGACCTGCAAGGTGAACATGGCGCCCCCTATCGCTGAGAACACGGCAGCCACGCAGAAGACAAAAACCTTGAAGCTGGCGACGTCATAGCCCGAGAAGCGCACGCGTTCTTCTTTGTCCCGCATGGCCATCAAGAGCTTGCCCAGTTTGGACGAGAGCAGGTAGCGGCCGAACAGGATGCAGGCAAACAGCAGCACGCCGCAGATGAAGTACAGCGTCAGCCGGGCGCTGTCCGTGCGGATATCCCACCCCAGCAGCGTCTTCAGATCGGTGATGCCATTGACGCCGCCGGTCCAGCCTTGCTGGCCGATGATGAGCACCGACAGAATCAGGGCCACGGCCTGCGTCACGATGGCGAAATAAGTGTCGCCCACGCGGCGCTTGAACATGGCTGCGCCCAGAACCAACGCCAGCAGGCAGGGCAGCACCGGTACCGCCATCAATGTGAACCAGAAGCTCTTGAAGGGCACCCAGAACCAGGGAAGCGACGTCAGCTGGTTCCAGTCCATGAAGTCCGGGATGCCGGGCGTGGACTGGATCTTGGTAGCCTCTGGCGTCGAGGCTTCCAGCTTCAGGAACATGGCCATGCAATAGCCGCCCAGGCCGAAGAACACACCCTGGCCCAGGCTCAGGATGCCGCCATAGCCCCAGCACAGCACCAGGCCCAGTGCGACAAAGGCATAGGAAAGGTATTTGCCGATGAGATTGAGCCGGAAGACGTCCAGGCTTAGCGGAAACACCACGAAGAGCAGCAGCGCCAGGATCACCAGCCCGGCCAGCCCTTCGCGCCCGCCCACGACATTGCGAAAGAATTTCTGCATGATGCGCCCCCCCTACTTGCGTACCTTGATGCTGAACAGGCCTTGCGGACGCAGCATCAGAATGATCACGATGGCCGACAGGGTCAGCACCTTTGCCATCGAACCCGTCATGAAGAATTCCGAGATCGATTGCGTCTGCGCGATGACGAAGGCCGACGCGATGGTGCCGAACAGGCTGGCCGCACCCCCAAACACCACCGTCAGGAAGGTGTCGACGATGTAGAGCGAGCCGCTGGTCGGGCCGGTGGAACCTATGGTCGTGAAGGCCGCGCCCGCAATACCGGCAATGCCGCACCCCAGCGAGAACGTCACGCGATCCACGCGCTTCGTATCGATGCCGACCGCGCCGCTCATGGCGCGGTTCTGCACCGTGGCGCGCACGTGCAAGCCCCAGGTCGATCGGTACAACGCCAGGAGCAGCCCGCCGGTCAGCAGGATGCTGATGGACATGACGAACAGGCCGTTGATCGGGATGTCCACGCCGTCCAGCGGTTGCCAGGAACCCATCAGCCAGTCCGGCAGCGTGGGGCTGACTTCACGCGGGCCGAACAGCGTGCGCAGCGTTTGCTGCAGCACCAGCGACAAGCCCCAGGTCGCCAGCAGCGTGTCCAGCGGCCGGCGGTAGAGATGGCGGATCATCAGCCACTCGACCAGCCAGCCCAGGCTGAAGGTCACGGCAAAGGCAAACACGATGGCGATGAAGAAGTAGGCCGGCATCAGGCCGGGCGCGTACTGCTGGACCAGTTCGGAACAGAGATAGGTGCAATAGGCGCCCACCGCCAGGAACTCGCCATGAGCCATGTTGATGACGCCCATCTGGCCAAAGATGATCGCCAGGCCCAAGGCCATCAGCAACAGCACGCTGAAGACCGATAAACCGTTGAAGCCCTGCATCAGCAGGATGGCCCCGAGATCGGAAAAGGATTCCATGGATGGCTCCCGGCAGTGAAAAGGGCGCCGCGCGCGGCGCCCGGATCGAGGTGATTACTGATAGCCCTTGGGGAAGGGATCGGGCTTGATCAGCTCCGGGGTTTCGAAGATCACGTCGAACTGGCCGTCCTTGCGGATCTGGGCGATGCGGGTCTTGCTCCACAGGTGGTGGTTGGGGTCGATCTTGACGTAGCCTTCGGGCGCTTCCTTGAATTCCAGGCCGGCCGAGGCGGCGACCACTTTGTCGACATCGAAGCTGCCGGCCTTTTCCACCGCCATCTTCCACAGCCAGGGGCCCAGATAGGCCGCCTGCGTCACGTCGCCGACCACGGCGTTGGCGCCGTACTTGGCCTTGAAGGCTTCGACGAATTTCTTGTTGTTGGCGTTGTCCAGGCTCTGGAAGTACTTCATGCAGGACCAGAAACCCTCGGCGTTTTCGCCGCCGATGCCCAGCAATTCGTCTTCGGTCACCGAGATGGTCAGGAGCTTCTGCTTGCCGCTGGTCACGCCAGCCGCCTTGAGCTGCTTGTAGAAGGACACATTGCTGCCGCCCACCACCACGGCGAACACGACATCGGGCTTTTTCAGTTTGATCTTGTTGATCAGCGAGCCGAATTGCGTGTGGCCCAGCGGGTAGTATTCCTCGCCGACCACTTCGCCCTTGAGCACGTTCTCGATATGCTTGCGGGCAATCTTGTTCGACGTTCGCGGCCAGATGTAGTCGGAGCCGATCAGGTAGAACGAGCGCGCCTTCTGCTCCCGCGCCAGCCAGTCCAGGCTGGACAGGATCTGCTGCGTGGCCTCCTGGCCGGTATAGAAGACGTTCTTGGATTGCTCCAGGCCTTCATAGAAGGTCGGGTAATAGAGCAGGCCGTTTTCTTTCTCGAACACCGGCAGCACCGCCTTGCGCGAGGCCGAGGTCCAGCAGCCGAACACCGTGGCGACCTTGTCGCTGACCAGCAGCTTGCGGGCCTTTTCGGCAAAGGTCGGCCAATCCGAGGCGCCGTCTTCCTGGACGATCTTGATCTTGCGGCCCAGGATGCCGCCCATGGCATTGATCTGCTCGATGGCCAGGCGTTCGGATTGAATCGACCCCGTTTCGCTGATGGCCATGGTGCCGGTCGCCGAGTGCAACTGGCCTACCGTGACTTCGGTGTCGGTAATGGCCAGGCCGGTGGTGTTGATGGCCGAGGTGGCCGGGGCGGCCGCGCGCGACAGAGCCGGTATGGTCAATAGCGGCAGGGAGGCAAAAGCCAGGGCCAGGCGCCGGCGCGAGGGCAGTTCCGGGGCATTATCGAAAGGGGTTTTGCCAGACATCGATGACTCCTCAATGGATCACGACCAGGGAAACCGAGCATGCGCGGCACATGCCGCGGCCCGGAGGGTGAGGGCATACTAGGAGCCGATGACGCAGTGCAACATACGTTGATTGACGTAGAGGCAGGCCCGCCCCCCGGGCGTTACAACGGCAACTACGTTCAATGACGTATCCCCACCCCCCCCGGAGCCCGATTTGTCTGCCAGCGCGCCTCAACGCATCGTCAAGATCCGCCGCGACTACAACACCTGGGTCGCCAATGAGACGCTGGAAGACTACGCCCTGCGTTTCACGCCGGTGTCGTTTCGCAAATGGTCGGAGTTCCGCGTCGCCAATACCGCCCTGGGCGCCGTGTCTTTCCTGGCGCTGGAAGCCATAGGCGGCGCACTGGCGCTGAACTATGGCTTTATCAACGCGTTCTGGGCCATCGTTGCCGTGGCCCTGGTCACCTTCCTGACCGGCTTGCCGATCGCCTATTACGCGGCGCGCCATGGCCTGGACATGGATCTGCTGACGCGAGGAGCCGGCTTTGGCTATATCGGCTCGACCATCACGTCCCTGATCTACGCCTCCTTCACCTTCATCTTTTTTGCGCTCGAAGCGGCCATCATGGCGCTGGCCATCGAGCTGGCCACCGGCTTGCCGCTGTCCATCGGCTATCTCCTGTGCGCCGTGGTCATCCTGCCCATGGTGGCGTATGGCATTACCTTCATCAGCCGACTGCAGTCATGGACGCAGCCGATATGGCTGGTGCTGCTGCTCTTGCCCTATGCCTTCATCGCCTTCCGCGATCCCGGGGCGTTGCAGGAGTTCCTGCGGTTTCCGGGCTATGACGGCCGTGGCGGCAGCTTCAATCTGCTGATGTTTGGTTCGGCGGTGGCGGTGGCCGCCTCGCTGGTGACGCAGATCGGCGAACAGGTCGACTTCCTGCGCTTTCTGCCCGAACGCACGGCGGCCAACCGCGGTCGCTGGTGGCTCGCGCTGATCTGCGCGGGTCCGGGCTGGATCCTGCCAGGCGCGGCCAAGATTCTGGGCGGCGCCTTTCTGGCCTGGCTGGCCCTGTCCCTGGGCGCGCCCGCCGACAAAGCCGGAGACCCCACCCACATGTATCTGGCGGCCTATACCTATGTCGTCAGCGATCCCGGTCTGGCACTCGTTCTGGTAACGGCCTTTGTGGTGGTCTCGCAGGTCAAGATCAACGTGACCAATGCTTATGCCGGCTCGCTGGCCTGGTCCAACTTCTTTGCCCGCATCACGCACAGCCATCCGGGACGGGTGGTGTGGCTGGTGTTCAACGTGCTGATTGCCGTCGTCCTGATGGAGATGGGCGTGTTTGGCGCGCTGGAGCATGTGCTGGCGGTGTTCTCGCACGTTGCGCTGGCCTGGATCGGGGCGCTGGTGGCGGATCTGGTGATCAACAAGCCGCTGGGCCTGTCGCCCAAACGCATCGAGTTTCGCCGCGCCTATCTGTATGACATCAACCCGGTCGGCGTGGGCAGCATGCTGATCGCCATGACGCTGGGCCTGCTGGCCTTTGCCGGCGTGTTTCCGGGCACGGCGGGCGCGCTGGCGCAGGCCTTGTCGCCCTTCGTGGCCTTGCTGGCGGCCTTTGTCTGCGCGCCGGTCATCGCCTGGCGCACGCGGGGACGCTACAACCTGGCGCGCACGCCCGTCGATGTCGCGGGTTCGGATCACGTCTGCGTGATCTGCGCCAACCGCTTCGAACAGCCGGACATGGCGCATTGCCCGGCCTATAACGGTGCCATCTGTTCCTTGTGCTGCACGCTGGATGCCCGCTGCCAGGATCGCTGCAAACAGCAGGGACGATTGAAGGACCAGATGCAGGCGGTCCTGGGCCGGCTGTTGCCGGCGCGGGTGACGCCGCTGCTGCATAGCCGCCTGGGCCACTACCTCCTGATCGTGGCGGGCATGGGCGCGCTGCTGGCCGGCATCCTGGGCTTGATCTACTACCAGGAGGTCGCCAGCCACATGCGGGCCGGCCTGGACCCCTCGGGATTGCGGCCAACCTTCCTGAAGCTGTATGCCGCCTTGTTGCTGATCGGCGGCGTGGCGGCCTGGTGGCTGGTGCTGGCCCATGAAAGCCGGCGTGTGGCGCAAGAGGAATCGGACCGTCAGACCCATCTGCTGCTGCGCGAAATCGAGGCGCACAAACAGACCGACGCGCAGTTGCAACAGGCCAAGGAGGCGGCGGAAAGCGCCAATCTGGCCAAGAGCCGCTTCATGGGCGGCATGAGCCATGAGTTGCGCGCGCCCTTGAACAGCATTCTGGGATACGCGCAGATTCTGCTACGCGACCCGGGCTTGCCACCGGCGCGGCGTGAGGCCATTGATGTGATTCATCGCAGTGGCAAGCATTTGATCGGGCTGATCGATGGTTTGCTGGACATCGCGCGCATCGAGGCGGGCAGGCTCAGGCTGGAGAACAGCGAACTGCGCTTCCCGGAGTTTCTGGAGCAGATCGTGCAGATGTTCCGGCCGCAGAGCACGCTCAAAGGGCTGACCTTTTGCTATGAAGCGGCGGAGCTGCCGTCCATTGTGCATGTCGACGAAAAGCGCCTGCGGCAGATTCTGATCAACCTGTTGAGCAATGCGCTGAAGTTCACCTCGGCAGGGCAGGTGTCGATGCGCGTGAAGTCCGCGGCGGACATGGTGCTGTTCGAAGTGGAGGACAGCGGCCGAGGCATACCCGCCGAGGATCTGGAGCGCATCTTTCTGCCCTTTGAGCGCAGTTGGGCGGCGGCCGAGCAGGCCGATTCCGGCACCGGACTGGGCCTGACCATCTGCCGCATGCTGACCGGCATCATGGGCGGCGAGTTGACGGTGCGCAGCGCCGTCGGCCGCGGCAGCGTATTCACGCTCAAGCTGTTTTTGCCGGAGGTGCGCTCGCCGCGCCGCGATGCCCGACCATCGGGGCTGGTGGTGGGCTATCGCGGCGAGCGGCTGCGGATCCTGACGGTGGATGACCAGCCTTCGCAGCGGCGCCTGGTCCGCGACCTGCTGGAGCCGCTGGGCTTTGAAGTACACGAAGCGCCGCATGGCGCGGCTTGCCTGGCTTGCGTGCATACGTTGCGGCCAGCCCTGATATTGATGGACGTCTCGATGCCGGACATGACGGGATGGGACGTCTTGCGGCGCTTGCGTGATGAAGGCGTGGCCGTGCCCATTGTGATGCTGTCGGCCAATATCCTGGGGCTGGACCCGAAAGACCCGGCGCAGAGCGGGCACAATGCATTCATTGCCAAACCAGTGATGTATGAGGATTTGCTGAGTCAACTTGGCCGTTTGCTCAAGCTGGACTGGCAGGTGGCGCAGGTGGAAGCGGCGCTGCCGGCGGGTGATCTGCACCGCGTGGCATTGGAGCGCGAAGATGCCGAAGCGTTGCTGGAACTGGGGGCCATGGGCTATATCAAGGGCATACAGGCCAAGCTGGAAGAAATACAGGGCCGCCGGGCCGAAACGCATGAATTGACGGCGCATTTGCGAGCGCTGGCTGGCGAGTTTCAACTGAGTGAATTCAATCAGCTGCTTAAACACCATGTACAGCGCCACCATGCCCACGCCCGATAAGAACCTCGTCATGCTGGTCGATGATGCGCCTGACAATCTGAAAATGCTCTCCACCGCATTGGATGCGGCGGGCTATCAGGTGCTGGTGGCAACCGATGGCCAGTCGGCGATAGAACGGGTGGATTTCGTGGTGCCGGATATCGTGCTGCTCGATGCGGTGATGCCCGGGATGGACGGGTTCGAGACCTGCGCGCGCTTGAAGGCCCATCCGGCAGCGGGAGATGTGCCGGTGGTGTTCATGACGGGCCTGACCGATCCCGAGCACGTATTGAAGGGGTTTCGGGTGGGCGGCGTGGATTATGTGACCAAGCCGCTGGACCCGGATGTGGTCGTGGCCAGGCTGCGGACGCATTTGCGCAATGCACGCAGCCTGTCGGCGGCCTTTGATGCGATCGATGCGGCGGCGCGAGCCGTGGTGGCGCTGGATGCGCGCGGGCTGCCCATCTGGAAGACGGGCAAGGCGCGGATCTGGTTGGCGGCGTATTTCGGTTGCGCGGAGGATGCGGCGGAGCTGCCGGCGCCCTTGGCGGATTGGGTCGCGGGCAATCTGGCGGCCGGGCCGGCGGCTGAACCCTTGGTGACTGTCAGCGCGCGAGGGCGCTTGACCCTGAGTCTGTCGGCATCACGGCGCAGCGGCGAGACGTTGCTGCTGTTGCAGGAGACGGCGCCGTTGGCTACGGCCTACGGTCTGACCCCGCGTGAGGCCGATGTGCTGCGCTGGTTGGCCAAGGGGAAAACCAATCGGGACATCGCCGAGATTCTGGGCATGGCGCCACGAACGGTGAACAAACACCTGGAACACATCTACGTCAAACTGGGCGTGGAAACGCGCGCGGCGGCGGCGGCGTTGGCCGTGCGGCAGGGGGAGGCCTTTTGAAGCGCTGCGCGGCATGGCGACGCTAGGCACGCTGATGACGCCATGAACCCCGCAAAAAGGAAGGCCGCACCAGCGGCCTTGCGCGGTGACCGTGGTGGTCGTGCGGTATAGTCCGCGTCAACCGACTTTACAGTCCTCGCTCGATCACCGAGTCGATTCGAAACTCCCGGTCTTCACACATGCGCTCCCGACATCCCCCACGCGGTGCCGTACTTCTGCTGATTGACTTGCAGCGCGCCATTGACCATCCCAGTTGGGGCGAGCGAAATAACCCCGATGCGGAGCGACAAGTGGGCCGACTCCTCGCCCATTGGCGTGGCCAAGGCTGGCCTGTTTGGCACGTTCGCCACGACTCGACAAGTCCCACATCTCACTACCGGCCGGGCCAGCCAGGACATGAATTCAAGCAAGAGACAGCGCCTATAGCCGGAGAATTGGTCATTCCGAAACAGACGAACAGTGCGTTTATCGGAACCGACATGGAAGACAGGCTCCGCGCCAATGGCCTCCACACATTGGTCGTGGCGGGAGTCATCACCAACAATTCAGTTGAGGCAACGGTCCGCATGGCCGGAAACCTTGGTTTCCAGACATGGCTAGTGGCCGACGGTTGCTTCACATTTGCACGAACAGACTGGAATGGGTCACCGAGAAGCGCTGAGGATGTTCACGCGATGTCGCTCGCAAACCTTGACTCCGAATATTGCACCGTGATTACTGCAGATGCGCTGTTAAGCACTCTCGGCTGACGCGAGCTTGCGCCCAAGGCGGCGGCACGCGTGCGCGATGGCCAGCGTCCAGCCCGGACTGAGCGCTTCCCTGCGCTCCACCGTAACTATGACGTTATAGTGGCAGCCAAATACAAAGAGAGAGACGATGGAAGACAAATCCTACCGAGCGCGTATGGTCCCGGAGCTGATGGTTAAGGACCTCGCACGAAGCCGGAAATTCTGGATCGAACTGTGCGATTTTGAGGTGGTCTATCAGCGCGAGGAAGAAGGATTTGTCTTCCTGGACCGGGAGGGTGCACAGTTCATGCTTGAAGAGGTCCGCGGCAACGGTGGCTGGATCACGGCACCGCTGGAAGCGCCATTGGGCCGCGGTATTAATTTCGAAATCAAGGTGAAGTCCATCGCCACACTGTGCGGGAAACTGCAGGACGCCGGTTGGCCGTTGTACCGGGAACCCCAGGAGCGTTGGTATAGAAGCGGGCAAACCGAGATCGGGGTGCATCAATTCCTGGTGCAAGATCCCGATGGCTACCTATTGCGCTTTTCTGCGTGGATTGGAAATCGCCCCTTGTAATGCACTAGATCATGTGCAATAGGTTGGTAAAAAGCAAACTTGCGCACAGGAGCGCTATTCCGCAGCGCCGCTTTCGAAGCGTCGGGGAATTCTGCATTAGCCAGCGCGTGCCACTGCTGACCGTCGAGCTTAATCTGGAGTGTGTGCCCGCGCGGCGCCGGCCCACCACTGTTTGCCCCACTCCTGGTTACCCGCAAGATAAATGATCAGCCCATGCGAATGGGTGAGAAGGCGCGCTGTACAAAACGCGACCGACTTTATTTATCGTTTTCAAGCGGGCCGAAGCCCGCCCCCGCCTCACTCCACCGTCACGCTCTTGGCCAGGTTCCGCGGCTTGTCCACATCCGTCCCGCGCGCGCATGCCGTGTGATACGACAGCAATTGCAGCGGCACGGTGTGCAGGATCGGCGACAGCTTGCCGTAGTGCTCCGGCATGCGGATCACGTGCATGCCTTCGGCGCTCTGGATCTTGCTGTCCGCGTCGGCAAACACATACAGCTCGCCGCCGCGCGCGCGCACTTCCTGCATGTTGGACTTCAGCTTTTCCAGCAGTTCATCCTTGGGCGCGATGGTGACGACAGGCATGTGCTCGGTGACCAGCGCCAGCGGGCCGTGCTTGAGTTCGCCGGCCGGATAGGCCTCGGCGTGGATGTAGCTGATTTCCTTGAGCTTGAGCGCGCCTTCCAGCGCGATCGGGTAGTGCATGCCGCGGCCCAGGAACAGCGCATTTTCCTTGGAGGCGAAGCGATCGGCCCAGGCCATGATCTGCGGCTCCAGCGCCAGCACCGAACCGATGGCGGCCGGCAGGTGGCGCAGCGCCTTCAGGTGCTCGGCTTCCTGCTCGTCGGTGAGCTTGCCGCGCGTCTGCGCCAGCGTCAGGGTCAGGAGGAACAGCGCGGTCAGCTGGGTGGTGAACGCCTTGGTCGACGCCACGCCGATCTCGACGCCGGCGCGCGTGATGTACGACAGCTTGCACTCGCGCACCATGGCGCTGGTGGACACGTTGCAGATGGTCAGCGTGTGTTCCATGCCCAGCGAACGCGCATGCTTCAGGGCGGCCAGCGTGTCGGCGGTTTCGCCGGACTGCGAGATGGTCACGACCAGCGAGCGCGGATTGGGCACGCTGTCGCGATAGCGGTATTCGCTGGCGATTTCAACAGCGACCGGAATCTTGGCGATGGACTCGATCCAGTACTTGGCGGTCAGGCCCGCGTAGTAGCTGGTGCCGCAAGCCAGGATCAGCAGGGAATCGATCTCCTTGAAGATCTTGTAGGCATCGTCGCCGAAGAGTTCGGGCGTGATGGCTTCGATATCCTGCAGCGTATCGCCAACGGCGCGCGGCTGTTCGAAGATTTCCTTCTGCATGTAGTGGCGGTAGGGGCCCAGTTCGGCGGCGCCCGTGTGCACGTGCACGGTATGCACTTCGCGTTCGACGTTCTTGCCGGCGGCGTCAACGATCCAGACGCGCGAGAGCTGCAGGTCGACGACGTCGCCGTCTTCCAGGTAGATGATCTGGTCGGTGGTGCCGGCCAGCGCCAGCGCGTCCGAGGCCAGGAAATTCTCGTTCTGGCCCACGCCCACCACCAGGGGCGAACCCTGGCGCGCGCCCACCACACGGTGCGGTTCGTCGCGGCAGAAGACGGCGATGGCGTACGCGCCATGCAGGCGGCGCACGGCATTCTGCACGGCCTCGAACAGGTCGCCCGCGTACAGGTGGTTCACCAAGTGCGCGATGACTTCGGTATCGGTCTGGCTTTCGAAGACGTAGCCCACGGCCTGCAGCTCGGCGCGCAGTTCGTCGTGGTTCTCGATGATGCCGTTGTGGACGAGCGCGATGCGCGGCTCGTCGTTGCCCAGGTGCGAGAAGTGCGGGTGGGCATTGTGCGTGGCGGGGACGCCGTGGGTGGCCCAGCGGGTGTGGGCGATGCCCGTAAAGCCTGTGATCTTGTCCTGCGCGATCTGCTCGCCCAGTTCGGCCACGCGCTGCGTGCTGCGCGTGCGGCGCAGATGGCCGTCGGCGTACACGGCGACGCCGCAGGAGTCGTAGCCCCGGTATTCCAGGCGCTTGAGGCCTTCAACAAGGATCGGGGTGATGTCGCGCTGGGCGACGGCGCCAACAATGCCGCACATAGGAGAGACTCCGGTAAGTTCGTGTACCGACGCATTGTGCGCGACCCCAAAAGAAATTTGATTTCTTTATATTGGTGAATTTGGCAGTTAATTCCCTTACACAAATGTGATTAAATAATCTTTCCTATAAATCCAGTTTTTGAATTAATCATGCAAAACATGCCGATTTCGCTACCCGAACTGGATGATCTGGACCGGCGAATTCTTGAACAGTTACAAGAAGACAGCTCGCTGACCAACCAGGATCTCGCCGCAAAGGTGCATGCATCGCCTCCGACCTGCCTGCGGCGGGTGCGGCGGCTGGTGGACGAAGGGGTGATCGACAGGCAGGTGGCCATCCTGTCGGCCGAAAAGCTGGGCAGCACGCTGACGGCCATCGTCGAGATCACGCTGGACGTGCAGGCGGCCGAAAGCCTGGACGCGTTCGAGCAGAGCATGCTGACGGAGCCCGCCGTGCTGCAGTGCTATCGGGTGTCGCCGGGTCCGGATTTTGTCGTGATCGCGCAGGTCAAGGACATGCCGGCCTACCATGCGCTGGTGCACCGGGCGTTCACGGCGCAGGCCAACGTGCGCAACGTGCGCACGTTCTTCTCGGTGCACCGGGCCAAGTTCGAGACACGGATCGACGTGCGGGCTTAAGCAAGTCAGCGCACAATATCATTTGCGCCAAGCGCGTCGGCTCCCCCCGAGGGATAATCAACCGGGGACGAGCCAAGATCCCGTGGTCCTGCCAGGAGCATCCCTTTGCCAATGCAGTCAACTCAATATCTCGAGATGATCGCGACTCACCTGAACGCACCGTACGGACAAATCGTGGACGCGAGCGACGTCGCCGCGGCATTGCGATCCGGCGACTTGGCGTCGGTTTCGGGCGACGACCTGGCAAGAGAACTGCTTGCCAGTATGTTCGTCGAACTCGAACCCGAACTCATCGGCAGAGCCAGTTTCGAAGCGGGGGTGCGGCTGGAAGAGGCTCAGCGACTCTATCAGCAAACCCGCGATCTCTTCGGATTGCCCAAGGCTGCTCGCTGGGAAGAGGCTATTGAGGGGGTGCTTTGATGAGCACGACATGGGCAGACATCCAGCGCCATCGCGCAGCCGGCCCATGGAGGGCCCTGGAGGCGCGCGCGCAGGTCCTGGTTGACGATGCCCGCCGCCACGGTGGCGAGTCCTTCCAGCCGGTGCTAGGGGGTGGCACGCGTTTGATGCTCGCGCTTGATCATCGCATCAGCGACGATATCGACCTGTTCGTCGACTCCCCCGGGTGGCTCCCCTATGTCTCACCGAGGCTCAATGACATGTTTGAGGATGAGCTTGCGGGTTACAACGAAGACAACGCCCATGTGAAGATTCGTTTCGCCGAAGGCGAAATCGATTTCGTCGTGGCGGCGCCTCTGCTTCCTGGCTCGTCGCATACCTGGAATCCTCCCGCTTCCGAAACGCGGTTCCCATTGGAACCGCCAGCCGAAGTATTGGCCAAGAAGTTGTTTTTCAGAGGCTGGGCGCTGACCGCTCGAGACTTGTTTGACTGGGTAGTCCTTCAAACAGAAGCCCCCCCCGCTGCCATCCCCGAACGGGCGTTGGCCTCGCTTCTCAAGGCCAAACTCGACGGCCTTGACGCGGCGCTGACGCATATGGTGCAAAGACCGTCCCAGCGCGTTGCGTGGGATCGGATCAGAACGCATAAGCCGCGAGACCTCGATTCGGCAGCGCAATGGGCCAAGGCGAAGGTAGCCGAATGGTCTGAATTTGCCTTTGCTGAAAGCAAGGTTTCCGGCACCTCACGCTGACAGCTGGCTGCGGCGCCTGCCTGGGACTACCGCCGCCCGATCAGCCGCTCGAACTGCGCCAGATACCGGTTGCCCATCTTCTGCACGTCGTGCTCGTTGCGCACGTATTCGTAGGCGCGTTCGGTGACTTCCTGGCGGAAGGCCGCGTCGTCCAGGCAGCGCGCCATGCCGGCCGCCATGGCGTGATGGTCACCCACGGCACACAGCACGCCACGGCCGTCGGCCAGGCTTTCCTTCAGGCCGCCGGCGTCGGTCGACACCACGGGCACGCGCTGCAGGAAGGCGTCCAGCACGCTGCTGCCCAGGGCTTCTTCTTCGGAACTCATCACGAAGACGTCCAGGATGCTGTAGAAGTCCTCCACGCCCTTGCGAAAGCCCGCGAAGCGGTACACGTCCTCGATGCCCAGCTTGCGCGCTTCGTCCTTGGCCTGCTGTTCGCGGTCGCCGCCGGCGCCGAAATGCAGGAAGACGAAATCGCGGCGCGTGCGGGCCAGTTCACCGACCGCGCGCACCAGGGTCACGGGATCCTTGTCGCGGATGAGCGCGGCGGAGGTCGCCATGACCTTCCTGCCTTCCAGGTCGAATTCGCGCACCAGGCTGGCGACGTTCTCGGCGTTGATCTGGTGGGGTTCGACCGCGCTGCGGATGATGACGGGCTCGATGCCCAGGCGCCGCGGCTCGCCCGCGGCCATCTCGCTGATGGCGACGAAGAGGTCCGCGTGCCGCCATTTGAAGCCGGTTTTCCATTCGTCGCCCGGCTTGACCACGAACGAGGTGCGGCGGGAAAACGCCACCGGACGGCGGTGCAGCCACTTGGTCAGCACGGCCCACGTGATGGTGTTGGCCGTCTGCGCATGGATGATGTCATAGCGGCCCGCGCCGGCCAGGAAGGCCAGCTGCCCGGGCACGTTGCGCACAGTGTGGGCGACAAAGCCTTCCTGGCGGGCGCGCTCGGCCAGCGGCGCGCCTTCGCGGCACATCACTTCGACGTCGTGGCCGGCCTTGCGGAACGCGCGCATGCAATACAGCGTCTGCCGCTCGCCGCCGCGCCAGCCCTTTTCGAAGTTCAGTTGCAGGATCTTCATGCGCGGCCGATGCCCGAATATTCAAAGCCCTGGCCGCGAACGTCGGCCGGCGTGTACAGGTTGCGGCCGTCGATGATGAGCGGCGTCTTGAGCAGGGCCTTCACGCGGTCGAAGTCGGGCGCGCGGAAGACCTTCCATTCGGTGGCGATCAGCAGCGCATCGGCGCCGTCCAGCGCGTCGTACATGTCGGACGCGAAGCTGACCCCCTGGTGGCCGGCCAGCACGCGCC
Source organism: Achromobacter spanius (assembly GCF_039673305.1). GTDB lineage: Bacteria > Pseudomonadota > Gammaproteobacteria > Burkholderiales > Burkholderiaceae_B > Achromobacter > Achromobacter spanius_F. The sequence continues at coordinate 114,724 of NZ_JBDJLJ010000010.1, read as the reverse complement.
CGGCCTCGTGCATGGCGACGGGATCGTAGGCTCGCACTTGCGCGCCACGACGCGTGAGCTCGGCGATGACCGTCAGGCTGGGCGCTTCGCGCATGTCGTCGGTATTGGGCTTGAAGGACAGGCCCCACAGGGCGATCTTGCGGCCGCTCAGGTCTTCGCCAAAGCGCGCAACCACCTTTTCGGACAGGCGGAACTTCTGCGCGTGGTTGGCGGCCTCGGCGGCCTCGATGACGCGCATAGGCAGGGCATGTTCGGCGGCGGTGTTGACCAGCGCCTGCACGTCCTTGGGGAAGCAGGAGCCGCCGTAGCCCGCGCCGGGATACAGGAAGTGGTAGCCGATGCGCGGGTCGGCGCCGATGCCGCGGCGCACCTGTTCGACGTCCGCGCCCAGGGCCTCGGCCAGGTTCGCCATTTCATTCATGAACGAAATGCGCGTGGCCAGCATGGCGTTGGCGGCGTACTTGGTCAGTTCCGCGGAGCGCACGTCCATCACCATCAGACGGTCGTGCGTGCGCTGGAAGGGTTCGTAGATGCGGCGCATCACGCCGATGGTGTAGTCGTCGTCCGCGCCGACGATCACGCGGTCCGGACTCATGAAGTCGTTGATGGCCGCCCCTTCCTTCAGGAATTCGGGGTTCGACGCCACCGTGTAGGGGATATCCACGCCGCGCTCGGCCAGTTCCTTGGACACGACCGCCCGCACCTTGTCGGCCGTGCCGACGGGCACGGTAGACTTGTCCACGATCAGCTTGCGCGACGTCATGTGGCGCGCGATGTTCTGCGCGGCCGCCAGCACGTACTTCAGGTCGGCGGAGCCGTCCTCGCCCGGCGGGGTGCCCACGGCGATGAACTGCACGTCGCCGAACGCCACGCTTTGCGCCACGTCATCGGTGAAATGCAGGCGGCCGGCCTGCACGTTGCGGCGGACCAGGTCTTCGAGGCCGGGCTCGTAAATGGGAATGCCGCCCTGGCGCAGCAGCGCGATCTTGGCCGCGTCCACGTCCAGGCACATGACATCGTTGCCCATGTCGGCCAGGCACGCTCCCGACACCAACCCCACGTAACCGGTACCCACGACCGTGATTTTCATGCCTGAACGCCTTCAAAATAGGTAAGCTTCGCGCCCGGCCACTGAAACCGGGCGCCGGCCGCCATTATAGAAGCGGCCGGCGCCCCGGGGCCGACGGCGCACAACGGGCCAAAATGGCGCTAGGTCCGCAGCTTGCTGAAGCGGACGGTGTTGACCACCACGGCCAGCGCCGCGCAAACCGTGCCCAGCACCAGCGCCAGCCCGGGCCCGTGGGCCGCGCTGACGCTGAACGCGATCGCCACCAGCGCGGTGCCGAAGCTTTGCCCGAACACCCGGGTGGTGGCCTGCAGGCCGCCCGCCGCGCCGCTGCGCATCCGGGGCGCGGCGGACAGCAGCGCCCGGTTGTTGGGCGTCTGGAAGAAGCCGAAGCCCACGCCGGCCACGAACATGCCGACGATGATCGGCCAGTTCGACACCGAGGAAGGCAGCAAAGCCAGCCACAGCATGCCGACGACCATCGTGGCCGCCCCCACGCCGCTCAGCGTGGCGGCGGAAAAGCGGTCGGACAGGCGGCCCGCAAGCGGCGCGATGATGGCCGTGCCCACGGGCCAGGCGCCCATCAGCATGCCCACCTCCAGGTAGGGACGGCCCAGCACCTGCTGGAAATAGAACGGCAGCGACACATACGAGGCCATCTGCGCGGCGAAGGTGCACGCGGACGCGCCCACCGCGAACGCCAGCGGCCGGATGCGCAGCAGGTCCACGGGCACCAGCGGGGCGGGCTGCCTGCTGGCCCGACGCACCAGCACCATGCCCGCGACCGCGGCAATGGCCACCAGTCCGATGCCGCGCAACAGGTCCTCTCCCATCATGTCCACGCCCGAGATGAACACGCCCAGCGTGGCCATGCAGAGCAGGGCGCTGATCCAGTCCAGCTTCACGTCGTTGCGCGGCACTTCGGGCAGATGGCGCAATCCCAGCATCGCCAGCGCGCAGATGGGCAGGTTGACCGCGAAGATCCACGGCCACGGCGCCACCGACAGGATGGCCGAGCCGATGGTGGGACCCAGCACGGACATGATGGCCACCGTGGTGGCGTTGATGCTGATGCCCCGCCCCAGCATCTTCAGCGGGTAGATGTTGCGCACCAGTCCGCCGAACATGCACATGAGCGTGGCGGCGCCCAGCCCCTGGAACACGCGCGCGGCGGTCAGCTGCCAAAGGGTGCCGGCCAGCGCGCATCCCAGCGAAGCCAGCGTGAACAGCACCAGGCCGAACGTGAACATGCGGCGAAAGCCGATGCGCTCGGCCAGCGCCGACAGCGGCAGGAGCGCCATCACGACGGCCAGGTTATAGGCGTTGACGATCCAGACCGCCTGGGCGGGCAATGCGTCGAGGTCGGTGGCGATGGTGGGCAGTGCCACGTTCGCGATGGTGGTGTCCAGCACCGACAGGCTGATGCCCGTCATCACCGTGGCCGCGGCCCAGTACCGGCGCGGCGCCGGCAGGCCGTCGGGCGGCGCGGGCCTGGCCGCGCCCCCCGGGGCCGCGTCGTGCTCCGGCATCACGACTTCTTTACCGGGCGCTGCCATCCGTCAACGGTGACCTGCTTGGGCCGCGACACCGTCAGCTTCTCAGCCGGCGCGTCGCGGGTCAGGGTGGTGCCGGCGCCCAGGGTCGCACCGCGGCCCACGCGCACCGGCGCGACGAGCTGCGTGTCGGAACCGATGAAGGCGTCGTCTTCAATGACGGTGCGGTGCTTGTTCACGCCGTCGTAGTTGCAGGTAATGGTGCCCGCGCCCACATTCACGCGCGCGCCGATATCCGCGTCGCCGATGTAGGCCAGGTGGTTGGCCTTGCTGTCTTCGCCCAGCACGCTCTTCTTGATCTCGACGAAGTTGCCGACGTGGCTGCGATCGCCAAGTTCTGCGCCGGGGCGCAGGCGGGCGTACGGGCCTACGCGAGCATCGCGGCCCACCTGGGCCTGCTGCAGGTGGCTGAAGGCTTCGATGTGCGTGCCGGGGCCGACGCTGACGTCGCGCAGGACGCAATGCGGGCCCACGCGCACGCCGTCGGCCAGGGTCACCTGGCCCTCGAACACGCAGCCCACATCGATGAACACGTCGCGGCCGCAGCTGAGCGAGCCGCGCACATCAAAGCGCGCCGGATCGGCCAGCGTCACGCCGGCCTCGAGCTGGCGGCGGGCCTGTTCGGCCTGCCAGCGACGCTCCAGTTCAGCCTGCTGCACGCGGCTGTTCACGCCCAGCGTTTCCCAGGAAGCGCCCGGCTGGGCCGCGCCCACGGGGACGCCGTCGACCACGGCCAGTCCGACCACGTCGGTCAGGTAGTACTCGCCCTGGGCGTTGTTGTTGTCGATGCGGGACAGCCAGTCCTTCAGCTTGGCGGTCGGCGCGCTGAGGATCCCGGTGTTCACTTCCTTGATCTCGCGCTCGGCGTCCGAGGCGTCCTTGTGTTCGACGATGCGGCACACGTTGCCCTTGCCGTCGCGCACGATGCGGCCATAGCCGGTGGAATCGGCCAGCACTTCGGTCAGCACGGCGGCGCCCTGGCCGCGTGCATCCAGCAGTCGCTGCAGGGTTTCGGGTTGCACCAGCGGCACGTCGCCATACAGCACCAGGGTCACGTCGTCCTTGCCTTCGCCTTCCAGCAGCAGCGGCACGGCCTGCTGCACCGCGTGGCCGGTGCCCTGCTGGGGCTGCTGCAGCACGAAGTGCAGGTCGTCCTGGCCCGCGAAAGCCTGCTTGACGCGGTCCGCGCCATGGCCGACCACCACGATGATGCGCGCCGGCTTCAATTGGCGCGCGCTGTCCAGCACATGGCCCAGCATCGGTTTGCCGGCCAGCGTGTGCAGCACTTTGGGAAGGTCGGACTGCATGCGTTTACCCAGTCCGGCGGCAAGAATCACTACATTAAGCATAAGTTCCAGTAGGTTTGAGGACGGGCGGGCGGCCTTGCGGCCGTTCCGCGTGTCGATTGAAAGATAGGGTCAGGGCTTGCCGTCGGCAGGCCCGGTTTTCTTGGCGGTCTTGGCCGCGCGCTTGGAGGCGGCGGGCTTGCGGGCCGCCGCCGGCTTGGAGGCCTTGGGAGCCGGCTGGGCCGCGGACTTGGGCTCGGCGGAATCGGCCTTCGCGCCCGCGTCCGCCGCACCCTGGGCCGAGGGCATGGATGCAGCGGTGGCCGCGGCGATCTGGTTGAATTGCTGCTGCAGCAGGTCCCACCATGCCTTGGACGCCGACTGCGCCGCCGCGCCCATCTGTTCGCTCATGCCTGCCGCCGATTCATGCCCTGCCGCGGCCGACGCGCCCGCGCCGGGTGCCGCGCCTTCGGTCTTGGCTTCAGCCTTGGCGCCGCCGTCGTCACCGGCGGAGGACGCGGCCTTCTTCGGGGCGGGCTTGAGCCCGAGCACCACCTCGAGCGGCGACGCCGCGCCGCTTTCCTGGACGGCGCCCATATCCATGCGGGACGCGCTATCCACGAAAGCCCGCAAGGTGCTGATGGTGGAGCGCTGCACTTCCATGCCCTGGATGGTGCTGGACAGCATGCTCAGGTTCATGCGCAGCCAATTTTCCACTGAGCGCAGTTCCGCGATGCGGCGGTCCAGGTCCTCGAGGTTCATCGGCGGCGCCATCGGCAGGCTGCTGGCAAGGCCTCCGGGGCCCGTCAGGCCGGCCCAGGCCTGGCGCATCATTTCCATGCTGGCGAGCAGCGGATTGCCCGAGAGGTCGGAGTTCTGGCCCATGCCCGGCAGGACGAACGGGTTGGTGAATTGGTCGCTCATTCCAGGTCTCCCCAAAGTCAGATGATGTCCGCCGGCTGCAAGTGTCAACCCGGCAGCAGCTGGTTGTTCTCGACGCGCACGTGGTCGCCGGAAGCAAAAGAGAAGGGCTGCGCACTGCGGAACTGGCGCGTGCTGCCGTCGCTCATGCGTACCGTAAGCTCATAGTGCGTCACTGTTTGTTGCTGTCTGATATTACGCTCAACTTCACGGCCTGCCAAAGCACCGCCCACTGCGCCCAGCACGGTCAAAGCCGTCTTGCCGCTGCCTCCGCCAAATTGATTACCCACCACGCCGCCCGCCACGCCGCCGGCGATGGTGCCGACCAGATGGTCGCTGTTGTCCTTGACGGGCACCTGCACCTGGCGGATGGTCTCGACGACGCCGCAGCTCGCGCAGGCCTGCTGCGCGGCGAGGGCCGGCGCGGGACGGGGCGCGGATGCCGAGGCGGGACGCGCCTGCTGCGCCTGCTGCGTCGGAGCGACGGGCTTGTCCGGCGCGGGCGCGGTGGCGGGAACGGGCGCCAGGTTCGCGCCTTCGGGGCCGGCCTCGGCCACGGGCTCGTCCGCATGGGGGTTGGCCGAAGGCGTGGGCAGCCAGCCCATCACCGCGGCCACGCCGACCGAGCACATGACGATGACGGCAATTGCCGCAGAGGCGACGAGCGGATGCAGCCCGCGGCGCGGCGAGCCGGTTCGAGTGGATGTATTCATGACGATGCTCCATCGTAACTAACCGGCAGTGGTATAGCACCCGGGCGCGGTTTCGGCATGTTGCGATGGTGACCCTTCTTTGCAGGGCGCGGGGGTGGTGGACAGGTATGCGCTTTCGTGGACAATAGGCGCATGGATTCCATCACCCTGCCCCAGCTCGAACAGGCGATCAACTACTGGCGGAACGTTTCGCCATCGGTCGGCGAGGAATCGCGCCTGTGCCCCGAGGCAGCCGCGCTGGCCACGCCCTATGCGCTGATGATCATCGCCCACCAGCGCGAGATCTCCGCTGCGGAACTCAGCGACAAGGCCCGCGCCGCGCTGGCCGCGTGGGCGGCCGCAAGGCCCTGACCGGACGGCCGCGCCGGCCCACCGTCGGCCCCTTAAAGTCGGGGCCCTTGGATTCAGCCCTGGAATTCAGCCCTTGAGCAGGGCCTGGATGTCCTGCGTCAGGGCGTCGACCCCGATGTTGTTGTTGGCCAGCACCCGCGACTCGCCCTTGCCGTCCAGCAGATAGAACGCCGCGGTGTGGTCCATGGTGTAGTTGCCGTCCTTGGTGGGCGCCTTGGCGTAGTAGGCCTTGAACGACGCGGCGGCCTTCCTGACCTGATCAGGGGTTCCGGTCAGCCCCAGGAAGCGCGGGTCGAACGCCGTGACGTACTGCTTGAGCACCTCGGGCGTGTCGCGCTCGGGATCCACCGTAATCAGCAGCACCTGGACGCGATCGGCGTCCGGGCCCAGCTTCTTCATGACTTCCGTCAGTTCGGCCAACGACGTCGGGCACACGTCTGGACACTGCGTGAAACCGAAGAACACGACGACGACCTTGCCCGCGAAGTCGGACAGCTGGCGTGTCTTGCCGTTGTAGTCGGACAGTTCCACGCCACGGCCCAGTTGCGTGCCGGTGATATCGCTCCCCTTGAAGGTGGGCGCGCTCTCGCCGCAGGCGGCCAGGGCGGCGGCGACGGCAGCGGCGGCGCCCAATCGCAGGGTCAGCCGGCGGCTGGCGGAAAACACGGACATCGACAACCTCCAGGGGATCAGCGCAGCAGGCCGACCCAGTGGTCCACCAGCAGGGCGCCAAAGAGCAGCGCCAGGTAGAGAATGGAAAAACGGAACATGCTGCGCGCCAGCTCGTCGCTGTATTGGCGATAGAGCCGCCACGCATACGACACGAACATGCCGCCCAGCACCAGCGCCGACAGCAGATAGAGTTCGCCGCTCATGCGGATGGCGTAGGGCAACAGCGTCGTCGCCATCAGCGCAACGCTGTACAGCAGGATGTGCAGCCGGGTGAACTGATTGCCGTGGGTCACCGGCAGCATGGGCAGGCCGGCCTTGGCGTAGTCGTGGTTGCGGTAGAGCGCCAGCGCCCAGAAATGCGGCGGCGTCCAGATGAAGATGATGAGCACCAGGATCCAGGCCTCGGCCGGCACGGAATCCGCCACGGCCGCCCAGCCCAGGGCGGGCGGCATGGCGCCCGACAGGCCGCCGATCACGATGTTCTGCGGCGTGCGCGGCTTGAGGATGATCGTGTAGATGATGGCGTAGCCCACAAAAGTGGCGAACGTCAGCCACATGGTCAGGGGGTTGACCATGTTGTAGAGCACGAACATGCCCGCGCCGCCCAGCAGGCCCGACAGGCTCAGCACCTGGAACGCGGAGATGGTGCCGCGCGCCGTGGCCCGACGCGCCGTGCGCAGCATGCGCGCGTCCACTTCCTGTTCGATCAGGCAATTGATGGCGAACGCGGCGGCGGCAAGCAGCCAGATCCCGATCGTGCCGAACAGCACGCGGCGCATGTCCGGAATGCCCGGGGCGGCCAGGAACATGCCGATCACGGCGCAAAACACCGCCAACTGCGTCACGCGAGGCTTGGTGAGGACGAGGTACTGGCGGAGCAATCCGGATTGAGGAGCGGCAAGACTGGTCATAGTGGACCCTATTTTAAACGCGCACCAAATTGGGGCCGTACCGCCCCGCCGGCTCGCGTCCGGCAGAGGCCAGACGCACCATCAACACCACCGAGGCCAGCGTCAGCCCGGCCGCGCCCCCATTGTGCAGCACTGCGATCAGCAGCGGCCATTGGAAGAAGATCGTGGTCAGGCCGGTGAACAATTGCGCGCCCAGCAGCGCCAGCATCAGCGTGGCCGGCCCGCGCAGGCCGGGTTCGGCGGCGCGCAGCCGCCATGCCAGGATGCCCAGGTAGACGAACACCACGAAGGCGAAATTGCGATGCACCCAGTGGATGGCCGTCAGCGCGGGCTGCGAGATCATCTCGCCGGAAGGCAGTTCGCCCAGGCCCCGGATGACCGAATATCCGCCGTGGAAATCCATTTCCGGAATCCATTGCCCGTGGCAGGTGGGGAAATCCATGCAGGCCAGCGCGGCGTAATTGGTGCTGACCCATCCGCCCAAAGTCACCTGGACCAGCAACAGGGCGAATCCGCCCGCCACCCAGGGCCGCCAGCGCGCGGCGGCCGCGCTCACGGCCAGGTGCGGACGTTCGCGCGCGGACAGCCAGGTCATCAGCGCCAGCACGGACAAGCCGAACACCAGGTGCGCGGTGACGACGGCGGGCATGAGCTTGTGGGTCACCGTCCAGGCCCCGAAGGCGCCTTGCACGCACACGGCCACCAGGGTCGTGACGGCAAGCGCCGGCGAGCGGCCCAGTTCCCGGCGATAGCGCCAGGCCATGTAGACGATGCCGATGATCAGCATGCCCAGGATGGCGCCGACATAGCGGTGGATCATTTCGATCCAGGCCTTGGACAGGGTCACCGGGCCGAAGGGCATGGCCTGCGACGCCTCGTGGATATCGCCCATCGCGCCCAGCGGCGTGGCGCTGCCGTAGCAGCCTGGCCAGTCCGGACAGCCCAGGCCCGAGTCCGTCAGGCGCACGAAGGCGCCGAACATGATCAGGTCCAGCGTCAGGAACCAGGTGAAGAAGACAAGCTTGCGATAACGCGCTTTGATGCGGTCCATATCAAAATCAGAAAACAAAATTCAACCAATACGCGAGTTATAGACCAGCTTGCTGATGTCCTTGCGCACCTTCACGCCATCGGCCTCGGCGGGGTATTGCATCATCAGGTTGCCCAGCGGGTCGATCACCCAGATCGGATCCTGCAGGCCGGGCTGGCCGGCGGCGGTGTCGCGCGCCAGCAGGAACCGCGCGAGCTGGTCCGGGTCCACGCGCACCATGACAGTCCCCTTGTAGGCCTCCAGCACCTTCTCCGGCACGGCCGCGTCGTCCGTGATGAACCACACCCGCGCCAGGCGGTCCACGTTCTTGCCCTGGCTGGCGTGGCTGTTGCGGGTGATGAAGAGCTTGCGGGCGCAGCTTTCGGGGCAGGCCGCGCCGTCGGCGGCCACCAGCAACCACTTGCCTTTCAGGCTTTGCAGGTCGAACGGCTTGCCGTCCAGCGTGGTCAGGCGCAGCTCGGCGGCCTGGGGCATCGGCCGCTGCGGATTCACCAGCGTGCCGTAGTTGCTGGAGTCGGCGGGCCACCACTGCGGATTCATGTAGACCACGAACGCCGCAACGATGGGCGCCAGCGAACACAGGAACACCAGCAGCATGGGCATCAGGGAGCGCTTGCCTGAGGGCTTGTTGGATGAGATGTCGCGAGCCACGGTTTGTCCTGGAGTAGCGTTGTTCATCGGCGGGCGCGGATCCTGGCCTGGGCCGCGTGGTCCGTGCGCTGGCGCATGCGCCGGATGGCGCCCCCCAGCACCACCAGCCATGCAATTGCGGCAATCGCGCCGAACGCGAACCACTGCACCGCGTACGACGTGTTCTGTTGGAAATCCACGGAAGGCTGCGGCCAGTCGCGCACCAGGCCGTCGTCGGCCGCGTCTGCACGCTGGCTCAGCACCGTGGGCAGCAGGACCAGGCCGGTCGCCTTGGCATAGGCGTCCAACGGCAGGTTCTGCACTTGCGGCACGGCACCGCCCGCCACCGGCAGCGCCGCGGGCAGGGTGGACGCTTCCGAGCCCCCCAGCGACCACAGCTCGAACATGCGCGGCACGCGCACGGACAGCTCGCCTTCCACGGTCTGCACGCCCTCGGGTGTGGACGGCAGGCGCGGTTCGCCCTGGCCCTGGATCACCCGCGGCAACCAGCCGCGCAGCACCAGCACCGCTTGCCGGCCGGACGCGTCCAACAGCAGCGGCGTGGCCAGCCAGTAGCCCGGCTTGCCGTCATGATTGCGATTGTCGAGCAGTACACTGAATTCAGGCAGCCACGTGCCGCTGGCCTGCGCGGCGCGCCAGGCGGTCATTTCAGCGGGCGGGGTGGCCGGCGTCAGCGCCAGCGGCGCTTGCTTGCGGCCCGCTTCGATCGCGTCCAGAATGGCGCGTCGCTCGTCGCTGCGGCGCAACTGCCATTGCCCCAGCGACACCAGGACCGCCACGGCGATCCCAAGCAGGAGTAATGCGGCTACCGTGTAGCGGGTGGAATGCGGTCGGGCCATCTGTCGTTGCTAAATTGGATTTGTCGGGAGACCACTATGCGCGTTTTCGTCGTTCTGGCCTTCGTCGGGATACTGGCCAGTCTGGCATCCGCCCTGGTCTACCTGATGCGGGACAAAGGTACCACCAACCGCACCGTCAACGCGCTGACCGTACGCATCGGGCTGTCGGTCGCCCTGTTCCTGTTTGTGCTGTTCGCCCATCACATGGGCTGGATCGAGAGCACGGGCTTTAGATAGGCGGCGCGGCGCCCGGTTCCCCGGGATTTCACCCGCGCGGCGGCGCCGCGCCCGTTCCAATAGTTTGAAAGCGCGGCGGATGCCGGCTTGCCGCCCGGCGCTCCCCGCGCTTTCCGTGCCGCAATGGCACCCTGGTATCCGCCGACCCGCGTCAGAACCAGTATACGAAAAGGTACAGGCCCAGCCACACCACGTCCACGAAGTGCCAGTACCAGGCGGCGCCTTCGAAGCCGAAATGGTGGTCCGCCGTGAAGTGGCCGCGAATCAGGCGGATCAGGATCACGGTCAGCATGGTGGCGCCCAGGATCACGTGGAACCCGTGAAAGCCGGTCAGCATGTAGAACAGCGAGCCATACGCGCCCGAATTGAACTTGAGGTTCAGATCGCGGTAGGCATGGACATACTCAAAGGCCTGACAGGCCACGAAGATGAAGCCCAGGATGACGGTGGCCGCCAGCCAGAACATCGTCTTGTTGCGATGGTTTTCGCGCAGCGCATGGTGGGCGATGGTCAGCGTGACGCCGGAACTGAGCAGCAGCGCGGTGTTGATCGTGGGCAGCCAGAAGGGGCCCACGGTCTGGAAGGTCTCGACCACGCCGGCCGGGCCGAAGTTGGGCCACGTCGCCTGGAAGTCGGGCCACAGCATCAGCCGGTGGTCGATGTCGCCCAGCCACGGCGTCGTGATGGTGCGGGTGTACCACAGCGCGCCGAAGAACGCGGCGAAGAACATGACCTCGGAGAAGATGAACCAGCTCATGCTCCAACGGTAGGAATCGTCGATGCGCTTGCTGTTCAGGCCCGTTTCCGATTCATGGATGGCGTCGCCGAACCAGAAATACAGCACGACGATCACGCCGATGAATCCCGCCAGCACAGCCCATTTGCCCCAGCTGACGCCATTGACCCAGGCGGCGGCGCCCAGGCCCATGAACAACAGCGCCACGGCCGTGCGCACGGGATGGCCCGAGTCGGCGGGGACAAAGTAGTACGGTGCCTCTTTACCTTGAACCGAGTGACTTGCACTCATGGCTTTCTCCCTGGTACAGATTTTAGATTTACGTGATTCAAGTCAGGCTGGAAACGGCCCAACGCACAATTAGCACAAGCACTGTCACGAAAATTGCCGCCGCCAGCAGCCCGGCCACGATGACGTGGACGGGGTTCAGCCTGGCGATGTCCTCACGGTAGCCGGCGCCCTTGCGCACGCCGAAGAATCCCCACGCGACCGCCTTCAAGGTCTGAAGGAAACTCAGCTTGCGCTGAGCGGTTTCGCGCAGATCGTCGCTCATGGCCCTAGCCCATCGCCTTGCCGGTCAGCAGCGCCGAGCCGCGGATCACGGTCCAGGCAAATACGGCCAACACGAAAACCAGAAGGACAATTCCCGCGATCTTGTTGCGGCGGCGCTGCTCGGGTGTCATTGCTGTGCTACCTGGAACATGAAAATCGGATTCACTTCACTTCGGGCGGCGTTTCGAAAGTATGGAACGGGGCGGGCGACGGCACCGTCCATTCCAGGCCTTCGGCGCCTTCCCACGGCTTGGCTGCGGCGTGCTCGCCCTTGCCCCTGTAGCAGCGCAGGATCGCCCACAGGAAAATCAGCTGCGACAGGCCGAACCAGAAGGCACCGATGGTGGCGATCTGGTGGAAAGTCGTGAACTGCGCGGCGTAGTCGGCGTAGCGGCGCGGCATGCCCGCCAGGCCCAGGAAGTGCATGGGGAAGAAGGTCACGTTGAAGGAGATCAGCGTGGACCAGAAGTGCAGCTTGCCCAGCTTTTCGCTGTACATGCGGCCCGTCCACTTGGGCACCCAGTAGTACGCGCCCGCGAACAGTGCGAACAGCGACCCGGCCACCAGCACGTAGTGGAAGTGCGCCACCACGTAATAGGTGTCGTGGACCTGGATGTCGATGGGGGCCACCGACAGGATCAGGCCGGTGAAGCCGCCCATCGTGAACACGAAGATGAAGCCGATGGAAAACAGCATCGGGGTTTCGAAGGTCATGGACCCGCGCCACATCGTGGCGACCCAGTTGAACACCTTCACCCCGGTCGGGATGGAGATGAGCATCGTCGCGTACATGAAGTAGAGCTGCCCCGTCACCGGCATGCCCGTCGTGAACATGTGGTGGGCCCACACGATGAACGACAGGACGGCGATGGAGGCGGTCGCGTAGACCATCGAGGCGTAGCCGAACAGCTTCTTGCGGGCGAACGCGGGCACGATCGCCGACACGATGCCGAACGCCGGCAGGATCATGATGTAGACCTCGGGGTGCCCGAAGAACCAGAACACGTGCTGGTACAGGACCGGGTCGCCGCCGGCTGCGGCATTGAAGAAGCCCGTGCCGAAGTGGCGGTCGGTCAGCACCATGGTGATGGCGGCGGCCAGCACCGGCATCACGGCCAGCAGCAGGAACGCGGTGATCAGCCAGGTCCAGCAGAACAGCGGCATCTTCATCAGCGTCAGGCCGGGCGCACGCATGTTCAGGATGGTGACGATGATGTTGATGGCGCCCATGATGGACGAGGCGCCCATGATGTGGACGGCGAAGATGGCCAGGTCCATGCCGGGACCCATCTGCAGCGACAGCGGCGCATACAGGGTCCAGCCGGCGGCGGTTGCGCCGCCCGGCACGAAGAACGACGCCGTCAGCATGATCGCGGCCACCGGCAGCAGCCAGAAGCTGAAGTTGTTCATGCGGGCGAACGCCATGTCCGACGCGCCGATCTGCATCGGGATCATCCAGTTCGCGAAACCCACGAAGGCCGGCATGATGGCGCCGAACACCATGATCAGGCCGTGCATCGTGGTGAACTGGTTGAACAGTTCGGGGCGGAAGAACTGCAGGCCCGGCTCGAAGAGTTCGGTGCGCAGCAGCAAGGCCAGCGTGCCGCCTTCAAGAAGCATGACGAACGAGAAGATGAGATACATCGTCCCGATGTCTTTGTGGTTCGTTGCAAAAAGCCACCGGCGCCAGCCCGTGGGGGCACCGTGGTGGTGGTCATCGTGACCGTGGCCGTGGCCCGGCGACACGTGGTCTACAGTGACGCTGCTCATGATGGACTCCTTCCTGCTGAGTGCCAGCCCCGTTCCACGGGGCGGGCAGGGTATCTCTAACTAAACGGAACCGGTTCTACGGTGAAGGAACTGGGCGCGCGCGCAATCAGCGCGCGGCCGCGACGTCCTTCGGTGGAACCGTCGGGTCCTGCCCCTTGCCGGCATTGCTCCAGGCATGGCGCGTATAGCTGATGACCGCTGCGATCTCGACATCGTTGAGCTGCCCGCCGAAAGCCGCCATGGCGGTGCCGGGCTTGCCCTTCAGCACGGTGTTGATCTGCTCCCCCTTGGGGCCCAGAACAACCTTGTCTCCGTCGAGCGGCGGGAAGGAACCGGGAATGCCCTTGCCGTTGGCCTGGTGACAGGCTACGCAATTCGCCGCGAAAACCTTTTCGCCGCGGGCAACCAGTTCGGCTTCCGTCCACTCTTTATTGGGATCGTCGGCGTTTGCCGCCATCTTCTTCTTTTGGTCTTCAACCCACTTATCGTAGTCGGCTTGCGCCAGGACTTCCACGACGATGGGCATGAAAGCGTGGTCCTTGCCGCAGAGTTCCGCGCACTGGCCGCGATAGATGCCAGGCTTTTCCGCGTTGAACCAGGTGTCGCGCAGGAAGCCCGGGATGGCGTCCTGCTTCACGCCGAAGTCCGGAATCATCCAGGAGTGGATGACGTCAGACGCCGTGAGGACGACGCGGACCTTCTTGTTGGCGGGGACCACCATGTGGTTGTCCACTTCCATCAGATAGAACTGGCCCTTGGGCTCGCGGTTCTCGATCTGGGCGCGGGGGGTCGACAGCGTGGAGAGGAACTTGATGCCGGCCGCCGATCCGTCAAGGTACTCGTAGCCCCACTTCCATTGGTAGCCGGTGACCTTGATGGTCAGGTCCGCGCTGGACGTGTCCTTCATGGCGACGACCGTCTTGGTGGCCGGCAACGCCATGGCGATGACGATGATGAAGGGGATGACGGTCCAGGCGACTTCGACGCCGAGATGTTCGTGGAAGGTCGCCGCCTTGTGGCCGCGGGACTTCCGGTGCGCCCAGATGGAGTAGAACATCACTCCGAAGACGCCGATGAAAATCACGATACAGATGGTGAGCAGCAGCCAATGCAGCCACATGATGTCGCGTGAAATCGCGGTGACGCCTTCATGCAGGTTGAGCTGATTGACCTTCGGACCGCCGGGCATGTTTTGCACCTGAGCGCCGGCCACGCTGCCAATCAGCATCGCACAAGCCCCCAGTATCCCTCTCCACTTCTTCATGCTTACCTCGAAATACGGCGCGAAGGCCCATTTGCTGGTGGCGGAAGTCACCGTGAATCGGGCAACACGCAATTATTAGATGGCAGGGCGTTGCAGGGAGATAGAGCGGCCCTGTCGTTCCCTCTCGAAATCACAAAGAAACTGGCGGATTATAGCGGACGCGCAAACAGATGTAAGTTAGTGCCCTTGAATTCATCGGACCCGCCCCCATCTGGCCGCGCCTCTTGACCGCGCGCCCTGAATCGGGTGGCATAAAATCGTCGGCAACCTCATCACCATGCCGCCACAATGCAAAAGCAGTTGTCCGATCTGTACGCCGCCCTGTGCGCCCGCGCGCAAGAGCCCGCTCCCGAAGGCGCACGCGCTCTATATATAGCGGGCAGCCGCTGCGGCTGGGCCACGCACGCCGCCTGCGATGCGCTGCGCGGCGCGCCGGGCATCGCCGCGGACGACGCGACGCTGCGCATCGGCGACGGCATGGCGCCCGGCAAGGCGCTGGATATGGTCCTGGAACAGACGGCCGAACTGTTGCGCCAAGCCAACTGCCTGCGCGGTTGGCGCGACGAATTGCTGGACGTGATGGACGGCGACCGCGCGCTGGGCGTCATCGAACGCGCGGCCGTGCGGCCGCTTGGTCTCCTGACCAAGGCCGTGCATCTGAATGCCTGGACGCCGGACGGCCGGCTATGGGTGGCGCGGCGTTCGCTCAGCAAATCCACCGATCCCGGTATGTGGGACACCCTGGTGGGCGGACTTGCGGGTAGCGGCGAAGACCTGGAACTGGCGCTGGTGCGCGAATGCGGCGAAGAAGCCGGCCTGGACGAACCCGACCTGGCGCGCCGTTCGCCCCTGCGCACGATCCTGCGCATCCATCGCCGCCTGCCCGAGGGCTATCAGGTGGAAGACGTGCTGACCAGCACCTGCCTGCTGGCCCCGGACGCCCGACCCGCAAACCGCGACGGCGAAGTGATGGAGATCGCGACCATCGACGTCGGCACGGCGGTGCACCGGATCATCGAAGGCGAATTCACGCTGGAAGCCGCGCTGGTCCTCGTCGAGGACATCATGCGCCGGCAAGCTGCCGGCGAAATCTGAACTCAGCGGGGCGAGGCTTCCGGCGTCCCGAGCACCGCGCCTCCCGGCGCGTCGTCGTCCCCGCTCGCCGGGTCTGATCGCAGCTCGCGGGCCGCAAGCGTGTCCACGCCGCCGGAACCGCCATTGGCGCCCGCCGCCTCGGCGGCCTCGGCCGCCTGCGCCGGACTGGGCGCCGAGGGCTGCGCGGGCGCCGGGGCCGGCGCTGCGTTGGACGCCTGCGAAAACTGCTTCCAGACCTCGATTGCCCGCAAGCGCTGCTTGGCCACGACCTGGATGCGATCGCGCAGGTTCTCGTCGCGCGCAAGCAGGGCATGGAAGTCGCGCGACGACAGCATCAGCAGCTTGCTGTAGCCCAGCGACGTCACGTCCGGCGTAAGCTGCTGCTCGCCCAGCAAGCCGAGCTCTCCGAAGAATTCGCCACTGCCCAGTTCGATCATCGTGTTGTCGGGCAGATGCACCGCAACCGCGCCCGATGCCACGAAGCACATTTCCTCTCCGTGGCGGCCCTGGGTCAGGACCCGCTGGTCGGGCAGCGCCAGGCGCGGCTTGAGCAGCTTGCTGATGGCGCGCAGGGAATCGGGCGACAGGCCTTCGAACAGCGGCACGCGCTTGATCAGTTCGGCGGCGCTCATTTCGATGTCCAGCGGCGGATGCCGGTCGATATGCGACCAGCGGCTCTTCAACTGTTCCATCAGGTCCGCGTAGACTTCGCCGCTGATCAGGAACTGCTCAAGCATGTCGCGGTAGCGGATGCGCTCGAGTTCGCGGGCCACCCGGCCCAGATAGCTTTCCTGCAGCCACTGCGCGTACGACGGATATTGCAGGTTCAGGGCCTGCATGGCGTTATCGATCAGGTCGAGGCGGCGCTGGTGCAGGGACACGATGCGCTGCGTGGCTTCTTCGCCCAGCAGCGGCGTGATCTGTTCGCGGGCAAAGGCGATCAGTCGCTGCGCGACCGACCGCTTGCTCATCAGGTTGGCGAACCGCTGGCCGAGCTCGCGCGCCAGCCAGCCCTGGAATCCAAACACATAGTGCAGGCGCAGGGCCAGCCGGAAGCCGGTCGAATAGCGCACGTCGGCCACGATGGCGCGCTCGAAGCCCGGCACGCCCCCGAGGCGGATGGCGTCTTCCAGCCGCTCCGCCCGCGCAAGCAGCGCCTCGGCCATGCGCCAGTCCACGATCTGCGCCTTCAGGATGTCGAAGAACATTTCCTCTTCGCGCTGCGCCACGATGGCCAGGCCGACCGCCACGCGCTGCTCGTCGCTCATCTGCCCCACCTGGCCGTCATGCACGCTGGCCAGGCTGGCATCGAACACGGCGCGGATGCGGTCGCGGACCTCGTTGCCGATGTGCTCGGTCTTGGCCAGGTCATCCGTCTTGCCCTGCAGGTCTTCCAGCGCCACGGCCAGCACCTGGTTGCGGATGGTGCGCTCGACGGGAGACAGCTGATTCAGCCCCAGCACGCGGATCAGCGGCCGCAGGCTGATGCCGTTGACGAACAAGGTCATCAGGACGAAGCCCGTGGTGGCGACGGCGATGAACTGGCGCGCCTCTTCGGGCACCCCGGTCTGTTCGGTGACCGCCAGGGCCAGCGCCAGCGACACGGCCCCGCGCAATCCGCCCCACAGCATCACGAGCTTGTACGGGTTGCTGACCTTGGTGCCCAGCCGCGTCAGGCCCAAGAGGGGCAGCAGACCGAACACCACGATCGCGCGCGCGACCAGCGTCACCACGAATACCACGGCCACCAGCACCAGTTCCTGCCAGTCGGCGGCGGCCATCAGCTTGGGAATCAGCATGGCCGCGAACAGGAAGATCAGCGAGTTCGCCCAGAAGCCGAACTGCCCCCATGCGCTGGCCAGGTATTCGAAGGTGGTGGGCGACATGCGCGTGCGGCCGGTGGAACCCACCACCAGGCCCGCGATCACGGTGGCGACCACGCCCGACACGTTCAGGTAGTGCTCGGAAATGAAGAAGGAAAGATAGGCCAGCGTCAGGGTCAGCGTGATCTCGGCCGTGGGAAAGCCGCGCAGCCAGGCGAACAGGAAGCAGGCCAGCCGCCCCATTGCGAAGCCCGCGATGCCGCCGCCGATGAAGTGGACGATGAAGTCGTTGAAGATCCCGCTGACCGTCAGTTCCCCGTGACCGCTCAGCACGGCCAGCAGCACGGAGTACAGCGCGATGGACGCCGCGTCGTTGAAAAGGCTTTCGCCCTCGACCAGGGTCGTCAGCCGCTTGGGCGCGCCAACCTCCCGGAAAATGCCGACCACGGCCACCGGATCGGTCGTCGCCACGATGGCGCCCAGCAGCAGGCACACCACCAGGCCGTAGGGCGACACCGCGTCCAGCGTCACGCCGACCACCAACGTGCAGACGACCACGGCCACGATGGCCATCATGAGGATGGGGCCGATGTCGTCCATCAGCCGCCGCACGTTCATGGACAACGCGGTCTCGAACAGCAGGACCGGCAGGAACACCATCAGGAAGGTTTCCGAGGAAATCTCGAAGCGTTCCAGGGAATCGAGGAAGTCGCCGATCCAGGCAGGCGCCCAGCCATGCACGTGGATGATGATGCCCAGCAGACAGCCGACGATGGCCAGCAGCACCGAGTAGGGCAGCTTGAGGCGGCCGGCCAGGGGCGGCATGAAGCAGACCAATGTGAGCAGGCCTGCAAGGCCGAATACGAGAAAACCAACATCCATGGATAGTGCCGCGTCCCGAGCGTATAGCGAGTGGAAAGTTCCACAAGAATAGCGGCTTTTTTCCGCCGGCCGCGGCCAACGGGGGAAAGGATTCGGGGAGAATGCACGTTTCGTTACCCCAACAGACGCTTGCGATACGCGCCGCGCCATGTTTTTTGGGTAATGTGGCAACACGCTAACTTTGCAGGAGCGGCACGTGGCACGCATCCATTCTTTGTCCCGGCGTCACGATGCGCCTGCCATGCTCGTCCAATTGACCGACAGCCATTTGTTCGGCGAGCCCGACACATCGATGCTGGGCGTCAATACGGACGCGAGCCTGCGCGCGGTGCTGCGCCAGATCGAAGCCGACGGCAAGCATCCCGACCTGCTGCTGGCCACGGGCGACCTGTCCCAGGACGGCGAAGCGGCCGGCTACCGGCGCTTCGCGGACATCCTGTCAGCGTCGGGCGCGCTGGAGCGCGCGACCATCCGCTGCCTGCCCGGCAACCACGACCAGCCGGCGGTGCTGCGCCAGGAGCTGCCCGAATGGTCGACGCCCGTGAGCGACGTGGGCGCATGGCGCATCGTCACGTTGGACACGACGGTGCCCGGCTCGAACGCCGGCCATCTTCCCAACAGCCAGCTCGACATGCTGGAAGCGGCACTGGCGCAAGCGCCGGGGCGCCATACGCTGGTGGCGATGCACCACAACCCGATGCAGATCGACAGCCACTGGCATGACTCGATGATGATCGACAACCCGCAGGCGTTGTTCAAGCTGCTGACGCGCTGGCCGCAAGTGCGCGTGCTGCTGTGGGGGCATGTGCATCATGAATTCGACCGGCGCCGCCACAACCTGCGCATGCTGGCCACGCCGTCGACGTGCTTTCAGTTCAGCATCCGCGACGGCAAGCATGTGGTGGACAACATGGCGCCCGGCTATCGCTGGATCAAGCTCTATCAGGACGGCTCCATGGCCACCGGCGTGCGCCGCGTGCAGGACGCGCTGTGGCACACCGCGCTGGCGCCGGACAGCGCGCAAGCCGCGTAATCCGCTGCGCGCAGCGTGGGCGCACGCGCCGATCGGGCATAAAAAACGGGGCACCGATATGCATGGTGCCCCGCAAGCATCCGTCTCATAGGGGAGGGGAAAGAGGAGAAGCCGAGACGGATGACAAGACTACAAACCGAAGTTCGCGGCCTACATGAAGTTAGGCGGTGCGATCCCCATTAAGTTTCTGGGAAACCGGAAAATTCTTCGGCGATTTTGTATCAATTTATTGGCGGCTGCTGCTCCAGCAGCCAAAAGAAAAAGGCCGCTGAATCAGCGGCCTTTCACATGCGGATTGCACAGGCGGATCACGACGCCAGGTTGCCGCGCATTTTCTTGAGGGCGGCGGCTTCGATCTGGCGGATGCGCTCGGCCGACACGCCGAACTCCTGGGCCAGTTCGTGCAAGGTGGCGCCGCCGTCGTCCTGCAGCCAGCGGGCTTCGACGATGCGGCGCGAACGGGGGTCGAGCGCATCGAGCGCGCCGGTCAGGCCGGCACTTTGCAGGTGGTCGCGCGCGGCGCGTTCCAGCACGCGCGTCGGTTCCTGGCGGCCTTCGTCCGACAGGTAGGCGATGGGCGCGTAGCCGTCATCATCGTCGTCCTGGTTTTCCAGCGACATGTCGCGGCCGGACATGCGGACTTCCATCTCGCTCACGTCTTCGTGGCGCACGTTCAATTCGCGGGCGATATGGTCGACCTGTTCCGGATCCAGCGTCTGGCCGTCGGGACGCATGCTGCGCAGATTGAAGAACAGCTTGCGCTGGGCCTTGGTGGTGGCCACCTTGACCAGACGCCAGTTGCGGATGATGTATTCGTGGATTTCGGCCTTGATCCAGTGGACCGCGAACGACACCAGGCGCACGCCGCGCTCCGGATCGAAGCGCTTCACGGCCTTCATCAGGCCGACGTTGCCTTCCTGGATGAGGTCTGCGTGGGGCAGGCCGTAGCCCAGGTACTGGCGAGCCACCGACACCACCAGGCGCAGGTGGGAAAGAATCAGCTCGCGGGCGGCGCCCAAATCTTCCTGGTCGCGCAGGCGGCGGCCAAGTTCCGTTTCACGTTCCGCGGACAGGACCGGCAGGCGGTTGACCGAGGAAATATAAGCGTCGATCGTGCCGAGAGCGCCCGGATTGGCAATGGCCAACGCCAGAGCGTTGCCGGAAGCGGTCAACGAGGTACTGGGTTGCTTCATAGCGGGGGTCTCCGGATGGCGAAGAGAAAACATGGATTCGATGTTAGCACTCTAGTTATTGGAGTGCTAATTCGACTGTTGCGACGCGTCAAAGTTTCGTTCCAACTGGCGCGTCCCTTATTATTTTCAGCCTTTTTTGGTCGAGACCTGTCGGCCGGCCCCGGGCGGCTTACCAACCCAGGCGCTTCAACCCTTCGGCGGTGGCTTCCCCGTCCGGGCGGATGAACAGCGCGCCGCGCGGATCCATATAGACCTGGTATCTGGCGCCGTCGAACATCGGCATATAGGCCCCGCTGCCGAATTGGACATCCACGAAGGGGAACCAGTTCGGGAAACTCTTCTTCAGCGAGGCCAGGTCCGGCGCGGGCCAGTCATCCAGCGCATGCACGGACCGGGTGGCCGAAGCCTCCCGCGTGGCGTCGCTGTAGCGGCCGGACAGGCGCTCCAGCCGGTACAGCGGGGGCACGCCCGCCATCAGCGCCGGCAGTCTCCAGCGGACGACGCGCGCGTCGATCTGCCATTGGTCGCCGTACAGCACGTACTGCTTGGAGGTGATGCCCGGCGCGGTGGCATTCACCTGGAACTGGCCTTCGGCCTGCTGGCGGATGTCGATGCGGGCGACGGGTTCATCGGTGGTCAGGCGGACGAATTGCACCAGCGACAGCGCCAGCAGCCCCGAGACGCATCCCAGACACACCATCAGCAAACCGCACAGGCGGCGCACCGGGCGGAACTGGAACAGGCGGCGGCCCCGTTCGTCACGCGGACCGCCACGGCCCAGCAGCATGACGATACCCGGCAGCAGGACGATGGCGGCGCCCAGCAGGATCCAGGCGAAGGGAGCAATTCCGTTGATCAAATCAGGCGTTCCTTTTCAAACCGCCGCGGCTTGCAGCGCGGGGCGCGCAGGACGCCGCCAGCCCGCCCCGGCAGGCACCCCAGTATAGAAGCGGCCCCTCAGGCCGCCGGTTTTCCAAGCCGCTCGACGTGAAACCGGATGTGATCCTCGATGAAGGTCGAGATGAAGTAGTACCCGTGGTCATAACCCGGCTGCCGTCGCAGCTCGAGCGGCTGGTCCGCGGCGGCGCAGGCCGCCTCGAATACCTCGGGATACAACTGCTCGGCCAGGAACTGGTCGGCGTCGCCCTGGTCGATGAGGATGCCAGCGGGGAAGGGCTGCTTCAGGCCGCGCATCAACGCCGATGCGTCCCACGCCGCCCAGTCCGCGGCGTCGTCGCCCAGATAGGCGCCGAACGCCTTCTTGCCCCAGGGGCACTGGCTGGGCGCCGCGATGGGCGCGAAAGCGGAAACCGAGCGGAACTTGCCCGGATTGCGCAGTGCCAGCACCAGGGCGCCATGGCCACCCATGGAGTGGCCGAAGATGCCGGTGCGCGACGCGTCGCCCGGCAGGTCGCCGCCGGTGACGATGCCGTGCAGTTCCTGCGTGACGTAGCTGTACATGCGGTAGTGGTCGCGCCAGACGGGCGTGGCGGCGTCCAGGTAGAAGCCGGCCCCCGTGCCGAGGTCCCAGCTTTCTTCTTCGCCGGGGACGCCGGCGCCGCGCGGGCTCGTGTCGGGCGCCACCAGCATGACCCCGAGTTCCGCGGCCACGCGCTGCGCGCCCGCCTTGATCATGAACGTCTCTTCCGTGCAGGTCAGGCCTGCCAGATAGAACAGGACGGGGACCGGCCCATGTTCCGCCTGGGGGGGCACGTAGACGGAAAACCGCATCGGCAGGCCGATTTCCGCGGACTCGTGGCGGTAGTAGCGCTGCGAGCCGCCGAAGCAGCGATGCTGGGAAATGAGTTCCAGGGCGGCCATGGGCTTTCTCCGGTGAAATGGGTGGAAAAAACGTCCACGAGTTAGGGTATATCCATGGTGCGACGTTCCGTCGCCGAATGTTAACCTGCCCCTCATTGGGCGCTCGCGACAAAAAAAATGCCATTCCGCGCCCATATTGTGATCACGGGACTTGACCAGCGCCCACCGTGGCACTATTTATATACCGTGAGCGAAGACAAACCGTTCTTCCTGATACGCAAGCCCTGACACTATGGCCCGTCTGCCCCGTCTGTATGCCCCTGGGCTGCCCCAACTGGTGCAGGCCAACTTTATTCAGCCACTGGCGGCGGCATCGCAACCCGCGCCCGCCGACATACTGAACCAGCTCGCCACCTGGCTGGGCGAATCCGCCCAACGCCATCGCGTGTCGGTTCATGGGTGGCTGCTTGCCAACGACCGCATCCTGCTGCTGGCCACGCCGGCAGACGAGGAAGGCCTGCCCCGGCTGATGCAGACGCTGGGCCGCAACCTGGCGGCGCGCCTGCGCGGCGGCCGGGTGTTCGCGGGCCGGTACCGATCCGCCTTGCTCGAGCCCGGCGCATGGGTGTTGCCGGCGCTGGTCTGGCTGGAAACGTATCCGGTGCGCAGCGGCGCATCGCAAGACCCCGATTCCTGGCCCTGGTCTTCCGCGGCCAGCCATACCGGCAACACGACTGCGGCCCCCGCCCAATGGCAATCCGATCACGCCGATTACTGGGCGTGCGGCAATACGCCTTTCGACAGGCAGGCCAATTACCGCAAGCGCCTGCAGGACGGGCTTTCGCGCGAGGAAACCCAACGCATCGACCAGGCCGTATCCGGCCAATGGGCGCTGGGCGGCGCAAACTTCATCGCCAGCCTGGCGCACACGGCCAGCCGGCGCGTGGCGCCCGGGCAGCGCGGCCGTCCGCGCAAGAAACCCGCCGCGCCCGCGCCGGCCGATAGCGAACCGGCGCCGTCCACGCCGCCCTCTTCGACGCCGACGACCTCCTGATTCTTCGAACCCGCCGCCATGGCGGGTTCTGCTTTTTGAAATTCCCAACGCGGCGGCCGCCGTCCATCCCCGCCGTGCCTTGTTGCCGTCCCGGCTCGTGCAACCGCGAATCCCGCTTTGTGGCTTGCGCATGGCCCATGCCGGGACCGGCGGCCGGCTGCGTGTGCGCTTTTGCCACAAACCGGATTGATCCAGCACATCAAAATGCCAACTTTAATCGGGGACGTATTAAGGCGATTTTGACCATTCTGAGTGCACGTGCGGCCGCCGACGAAACCCCTCTACGCGGCACGCCAATAACCATGCGGCTCTTGTTGTGTCCCCGTATTTATGCGCAATGATGGAGCATATAAATAATTAGGGTCATACCCTATATGTTCTTATTGCACCCTACTTCTGACGGGGGTATTGTCCGTCTCCTGCACTGCAACATTACGACGCAGGCCCACTGCGGAGCGCGCCATGCCCCAAACCACCCCGATCGAATCCTGTCCCACCCCCAAGGCGACCCCCATCGATGCCAGCCGCATCGGCCTGCCTTCGGCCCAGGGCCTGTACCATCCCAAGAACGAACATGACGCCTGCGGCGTCGGTTTCGTTGCCCATATCAAGGGCAAGAAAAGCCACGCGATCATCCAGCAGGGCCTGAAGATCCTGGAAAACCTGGACCACCGCGGCGCGGTCGGCGCGGACAAGCTGATGGGCGACGGCGCGGGCATCCTGATCCAGATCCCGGACACGCTCTACCGCGACGAACTCAGCCAGCAAGGCATCATCCTGCCCCCGCCCGGCGAATACGGCGTGGCCATGGTGTTCCTGCCCAAGGAAACGGCGTCGCGCCTGGCCTGTGAGCAGGAACTCGAGCGCTCCGTGCGCGCCGAAGGCCAGGTCGTGCTGGGATGGCGCAACGTGCCCGTGGACGTCGACATGCCCATGTCGCCCACCGTGCGCGACTGCGAACCCGTGATCCGCCAGCTGTTCATCGGCCGCGGCGCCGACGTGATGGTGCCCGACGCGCTGGAACGCAAGCTGTACGTGATCCGCAAGACCGCCAGCCACGCCATCCAGAACATGCACCTGGCGCACGGCAAGGAATACTTCGTGCCCTCGGCTTCGGTGCGCACCGTGGTCTACAAGGGCCTGCTGCTGGCCGACCAGGTCGGCCGCTACTACCGCGACCTGGCCGACACCCGCACGGTGTCCGCGCTGGCGCTGGTGCACCAGCGTTTCTCGACCAACACGTTCCCCGCCTGGCCGCTGGCCCACCCCTACCGCATGATCGCCCACAACGGCGAAATCAACACGGTCAAGGGCAACTTCAACTGGCTGCGCGCCCGCGAAGGCATGATGCAGTCGGCCGTGCTGGGCGACGACCTGAAAAAGCTGTACCCCATCGTCTATGAAGGCCAGTCGGACACCGCCACGTTCGACAACTGCCTGGAACTGCTGGTGAATTCGGGCTATTCGCTGGCCCACGCCATGATGATGATGATCCCGGAAGCCTGGGAGCAGCACACGCAGATGGACGAAAGCCGCCGCGCTTTCTACGAGTACCACGCCGCCATGATGGAGCCGTGGGACGGCCCCGCCGCCGTCGCCTTCACCGATGGCCGCCAGATCGGCGCCACGCTGGACCGCAACGGCCTGCGCCCGGCCCGCTATCTGGTCACCGACGACGACATGGTCATCCTGGCCTCGGAAGCCGGCACCCTGTCGATCCCCGAAAACCGCATCGTCAAGAAATGGCGCCTGCAGCCGGGCAAGATGTTCCTGATCGACCTGGAACAAGGCCGCATCATCGACGACGCGGAGATCAAGCTGCAGCTGGCCAACAGCCGCCCGTATCGCCAGTGGATCGAGCGCCTGCAGATCAAGCTGGAATCGCTGCCCGCGCCGCGCCAGGTGGCCGTGGCCACGCAATCGGCCGTATCGCTGCTGGACCGCCAGCAGGCCTTCGGCTGGACCCAGGAAGACTACAAGTTCATCCTGGAGCCCATGGCATCCAGCGGTGAGGAAGTCATCGGCTCGATGGGCAACGACGCCCCGCTGGCCGTGCTGTCCGATCGCGCCAAGCCGTTCTACAACTACTTCCGCCAGCTGTTCGCGCAAGTCACGAACCCGCCCATCGACCCCATCCGCGAACAGCTGGTGATGTCGCTGGTGTCGTTCATCGGCCCCAAGCCGAACCTGCTGGACATCAACAACGTCAACCCGCCGCTGCGCCTGGAAGTGTCCCAGCCGGTGCTGGACTTCGCCGCCATGGCGCAGATCCGCGACATCGAACAGGTCACGGGCAAGAAATTCCGCAGCTTCGAGCTGGACATCACCTACCCCGCCGCCTGGGGCCCCGAAGGCATCGAAGCCCGCGTGGCCGCGCTGTGCGCCCGCGCCGTCGATGCGGTGCGCAGCGGCTACAACATCCTGATCGTGTCGGACCGCCTGGTCGACAGCGAGCGCGTGGCCATCCCCGCGCTGCTGGCCACCTCGGCCGTGCACCAGCACCTGATCCGCGCCGGCCTGCGCACCAACACCGGTCTGGTCGTGGAAACCGGCTCGGCCCGCGAAGTCCACCACTTCGCGCTGCTGGGCGGCTACGGCGCCGAAGCCATTCACCCCTACCTGGCGCTGGAATCGCTGGGCAAGATGAATGACCCCGAAAAGGCGGTCAAGAACTACATCAAGGCGATCGGCAAGGGCCTGAACAAGGTCATGTCCAAGATGGGCATTTCCACGTACATGTCCTACACCGGCGCGCAGATCTTCGAAGCCGTGGGCCTGCAAAGCGCCCTGGTGAACAAGTACTTCACCGGCACCTCGTCCAACATCGAAGGCATCGGCATCTTCCAGGTCGCCGAAGAAGCGCTGCGCCAGCATCGCGCCGCGTTCAGCGCCGACCCGGTGCTGGCCAACGACCTGGACGCCGGCGGCGAATACGCCTACCGCGTCCGCGGCGAAGAGCATATGTGGACGCCGGATTCCATCGCCAAGCTGCAGCATGCTTCGCGCGCCAACAACTACCGCACGTACAAGGAATACGCGCAGATCATCAACGACCAGAGCCGTCGCCACATGACCCTGCGCGGCCTGTTCGAGTTCCGCTTCGATCCGTCGCGCGCCATTCCGCTGGACGACGTCGAGCCCGCCAAGGACATCGTCAAGCGCTTCGCCACCGGCGCCATGTCGCTGGGTTCGATCTCGACCGAAGCGCACTCGGTGCTGGCCGTCGCCATGAACCGCATCGGCGGCAAGTCCAACACCGGCGAAGGCGGCGAGGACGAACTGCGCTACCGCGCCGAAATGCGCGAAGGCAAGAGCACCATCAAGGACGGCGACACGCTGGCCTCGCTGCTGGGCACGGACCGCATCGAAGCCGACGTCGAATTGAAGAAGGGCGACTCGCTGCGCTCGAAGATCAAGCAGGTGGCGTCGGGCCGTTTCGGCGTGACCGCCGAGTACCTGTCGTCCGCCGACCAGATCCAGATCAAGATGGCGCAGGGCGCCAAGCCCGGCGAAGGCGGCCAGTTGCCCGGCCACAAGGTGTCGGAATACATCGCCAAGCTGCGTTACTCGGTGCCGGGCGTGGGCCTGATTTCGCCCCCGCCGCACCACGACATCTACTCGATCGAAGACCTGGCCCAGCTGATCCACGACCTGAAGAACGTGAATTCCAAGGCGTCGGTGTCGGTCAAGCTGGTGTCCGAAGTGGGCGTGGGCACGGTGGCCGCGGGCGTGGCCAAGGCCAAGGCCGACCACGTCGTGATCGCCGGCCATGACGGCGGCACGGGCGCATCGCCGGTGTCGTCCATCAAGCACGTGGGCACGCCCTGGGAACTGGGCCTGGCCGAAACGCAGCAGACGCTGGTGCTGAACCGCCTGCGCAGCCGCATCCGCGTGCAGGCCGACGGCCAGATGAAGACCGGCCGCGACGTCGTCATCGGCGCGCTGCTGGGCGCGGACGAATTCGGCTTCGCGACGGCCCCGCTGGTCGTCGAAGGCTGCATCATGATGCGCAAGTGCCACCTGAACACCTGCCCGGTGGGCGTGGCCACGCAAGACCCCGTCCTGCGCAAGAAATTCCAGGGCAAGCCCGAGCACGTCGTGAACTTCTTCTTCTTCATCGCCGAAGAAGTGCGCGAAATCATGGCCCAGCTGGGCATCCGCAAGTTCGACGACCTGATCGGCCGCGCCGATCTGCTGGACATGCGTTCGGGCGTCGAGCACTGGAAGGCGCAGGGCCTGGACTTCGCCCGCGTGTTCCATCAGACGCAGTCGGACGCCGACGTGCGCCAGACCGAAGAGCAGGACCACGGCCTGGCCGGCGCGCTGGACCACCAACTGATCGACCGCAGCAAGCCCGCGCTGGAGCGTGGCGAGAAAGTGTCGTTCATCGTGCCGGTGCGCAACCGCAACCGCACGATCGGCGCCATGCTGTCGGGTGCGGTAGCCTCGCGCTACGGCCACGAAGGCCTGCCCGACGACACCATCCACATCCAGTGCAACGGCACCGCGGGCCAGAGCTTCGGCGCCTTCCTGGCGCACGGCATCACGATGGACCTGGTCGGCGAAGGCAACGATTACGTGGGCAAGGGCCTGTCCGGCGGCCGCATCATCGTGCGCTCGCCCAACGACTTCCGCGGCTTCGGCCCCGACCACATCATCGCCGGCAACACCGTGCTGTACGGCGCGCTGGCGGGTGAAGCCTTCTTCAACGGCGTGGCCGGCGAACGCTTCGCGGTGCGCAACTCCGGCGCCGCCACGGTGGTGGAAGGCACGGGCGACCACGGCTGCGAATACATGACGGGCGGCACCGTCGTGGTGCTGGGCGCAACCGGCCGCAACTTCGCGGCAGGCATGTCCGGCGGCGTGGCGTATGTCTGGGATCCGGACCGCACGCTCAAGCACCGCGTCAACCTGTCCATGGTGGAACTGGAAACCGTTGTGCCCCATGCCGAGCAGCAGTCGCAGAACAACATCGACATCTGGCACAGCGCGCAACGCGGCGGCGAACGCGAAACGGACGAATCCATCCTGCGCCGCCTGGTGGAAGACCATTTCCGCTACACCGGCAGCTACCGCGCCCGCGAAATCCTGGGCGACTGGGAAGCCTCGCGCGGCAAATTCGTGAAGATCATGCCGACGGACTACCGCCGCGCATTGGGTGAAATGTGGCGTGCAGCCAACCCGCAACAACTGGCTGCGTGAGGGATACCATGGGAAAGATTACCGGCTTTATGGAATTTCAGCGTCTGCAAGAGGCCTCCGAGGCCCCGCAGAAGCGTCTGAAGAACTGGCGCGAATTCGTGCTGCACCTGACCGACGACCAGGCCAAGCAGCAGGCGGCGCGCTGTATGGACTGCGGCATCCCGTTCTGCAACAACGGCTGCCCGGTCAACAACATCATCCCCGACTGGAATGACCTGGTGTACAAGCAGGACTGGCGCCGCGCGCTGGACGTGCTGCACTCCACCAACAACTTCCCGGAGTTCACGGGCCGCATCTGCCCGGCGCCCTGCGAAGCCGCCTGTACCTTGAATATCAACAGCGACGCCGTGGGCATCAAGTCCATCGAGCACGCGATCATCGACAAGGGTTGGGCTGAAGGCTGGGTAGCGCCCCAGGTGCCGGCGCGCAAGACGGGCAAGAAGGTCGCGGTCGTGGGTTCCGGCCCCGCCGGCATGGCGTGCGCGCAGCAGCTGGCGCGCGCGGGCCACTCCGTGACCCTGTTCGAAAAGAGCGACCGCATCGGCGGCCTGCTGCGCTACGGCATCCCCGACTTCAAGCTCGAAAAGCACCAGATCGACCGCCGCATCTCGCAGATGGAAGCCGAGGGCGTGGAATTCGCGCCGTCGACCTACGTCGGCAACCCGAAAGATCCGGTGGCCGACGGCCTGACCGTGCGCACGCCGCAATCGCTGCTGGCCGAATTCGACGCCGTCGTGATGAGCGGCGGCTCCGAGACCCCGCGCGACCTGCCGGTTCCGGGCCGCGAGCTGGAAGGCGTGTACTTCGCCATGGACTTCCTGCGCCAGCAGAACAAGGCCGTGGCGGGTGACCGCCTGATCGACCAGACGCTGGCCAAGGGCAAGCATGTGGTGGTCATCGGCGGCGGCGATACGGGTTCCGACTGCGTCGGCACCAGCAACCGCCATGGCGCGGCCTCGGTCACCCAGTTCGAACTGATGCCCCAGCCGCCCGAATCCGAAAACAAGACCATGACCTGGCCGTACTGGCCGCTGAAGATGCGCACGTCGTCGTCGCACGAAGAAGGCTGCGAGCGCGACTGGTCGGTCACCACCAAGCTCCTCAAGGGCGCCAACGGCAAGGTCGAAAAGCTGATCGGCGCACGCGTCGAATGGTTCAAGGACGACGCCACCGGCCAGATGAAGATGCGCGAGGTCGAAGGCTCGGAATTCGAGATCAAGGCGGACCTGGTGCTGCTGGCCATGGGCTTCGTGTCGCCGGTGCAGACGGTGCTGGACGCCTTCGGCGTTGACCGCGACGCCCGCGGCAACGTGCGCGCCAATACCGACGACTACCGCACCAGCGTGGAAAAGGTCTTTACCGCCGGCGACATGCGCCGCGGCCAGTCCCTGGTGGTCTGGGCCATCCGCGAAGGCCGCCAGTGCGCGCGTTCGGTCGATGCCTACCTCATGGGAAGCAGCGAACTGCCCCGCTGACAGTACTACCCTCTCTCATCATCGCCGCCGAGCGCTTGTGCGCCGGCGGCGTTTTTTATTGCGGGCGCGCACCGAGACCTGTTGCGGCATAACCACTTTTAAAAAGCGGTCTTTTAACCGTTTGACACATATCAATCGAGGGACGTTGCAGGTCTGAGAACCTGTCCGCTCATCCCAACGGAAAGATCGGAGAAGAAAATGTTTTCGCTGAATGGGCGTATCCGCGCCACCGCCATCGCCGGCCTGATTGCAGCCGGCGCGTTTGCCGCTCCCGCCCACGCCCACGAAGCGGGCGACGTGCTGTTCCGCGTCGGCGTGACGCAGGTCCGTCCGTCGCAGAACAACGGCTCCGTGCTCGATGGTTCCGTCAAGCTGGACGTGAGCAACAACGTGCGCCCCAGCTTCACGCTGGCCTACATGGCCACGCGCAACATCGGCATCGAACTGCTGGGCGCCTGGCCCTTCCAGCACGACGTCAGCGGCAGCGGCGGCCTGGGCAAGATCGGCTCCACCAAGCAATTGCCCCCCACGCTGAGCCTGCAATGGCACATCCTGCCCGACAGCATGATCCAGCCGTACATCGGCGTCGGCATTAACTACACGCACTTCTTCGACACCAAGGCCGAAGGCGCGCTCAAGGGTTCCGACCTGAAGCTGGGCGACTCCTGGGGCGTTGCGGCGCAACTGGGCGCGGACATCAAGATCAATGACCGCTGGTTCATGAACGCCGACATCCGCTACATCGACATCAAGTCCAAGGTGAAGCTGGACGGCGAACGCGTCGGCACGGCGCGGATCGACCCGTGGGTGGCCACGGTGGGCGTCGGTTACCGCTTCTGATCGCGCCCCCATGCGGATGCGGCCTCGCGGCACGCATCCGTCAGCCTTGCGGCGCCGCCAGCTTGCTCCGCAGGGCCTGCAACGCCGGCGTGTCGTCGTCGGCGCGCCAGACCAGCTGGGTCAGGGCCCGTCCATGCGGCCCGGACAATGCGCCCACGCGCACCGAATTCTCCGCCCCCAGCACGGCCAGCACCGAGCGCGGCACGATCGCCACGCCCGAACCGGCGGCCACGCACGCCACGATGGCGTGGTACGACGCAAACTCCATCACCTTGCCGGGCGCGATGCCTTCCTGGTTGAGCCACGACTCCAGGATGCGCCGATATGAGCACCCTGCCGCAAAGGCGATGACGGTGCGGTCCCCCAGTTCCTTTGCGCTGCCGACCGGATCCCAGGCCAAGGGCGAGATCAGCGCCAGTTCTTCCCTGAATGCATCCAGGGCCGCCAGGCCCTCGGACGGAAAGGGCTGCGCCACGAAGGCGGCCTCGATCTCGTAATTGCGCACCTTGGCGGCCAGGGCGCCCGACGTGCCCGTGACCAGCTCGATCCGCACCTGGGGCCATGCCGCGTGATAGGACGCCAGAATGGGCGGCAGGCGCGCCGCCGCGGTGCTTTCCATGGTGCCGATGCGCAGCACCCCTTGCAGGGCGCCTTCGCGCACCGCAGACTGGGCTTCGTCGGACAGGCGCAACAGCCGGTCGGCATAGGACAGCAGCACGCGTCCCTGGTCGGACAGCACCAGGCGGCGGTTCTGGCGCCGAAAGAGCGGAGTTCCCAGCGAGGATTCCAGCTGCTTCAGGCGCGTCGACACGTTGGATTGCACCCGGTTCAGGTGCGCGGCCGCGCGCGCCACGCCGCCCTGATCCGCCACGGTCTTGAAGATCTGCAGCGCGTCGAGATCCAAGTTTCTCATTTTGGGAACTCACGTTCTTAATAATTCACTATTCAAGATATTAGTACAGCCGTAGAGTGGGTCCATGTCAACGCCTGCTTACCCTTCCCCTTCCGCTTCAGCCAGCGCGGCAAGCCTGGCCTGGCCCGCCGCACTCGCGCTGGCGGCGGCCATGGGCATCGGCCGCTTCGCGTTCACGCCCGTCTGGCCGCTGATGGCGCAGGAATCCGGACTGTCCCTGGCCCAGGGCGGCTGGATGGCCTCCGCGAACTACGCCGGCTATCTGCTGGGCGCGCTGGCGGCGATCGCCTGGCCCGTGCGCAGGCTGCGCGCGACGCTGGCGGCCAGCCTTGCCGCCGTGGCGGCGCTGACCCTGGCCATGCCGCTGCTGGACGGCGTGGCCGGCTGGTCCGTGCTGCGTCTGGCCGCGGGCGATGCCAGCGCCAGCGCCTTCATCTGCGTGGCGGCAGGGCGGTCGGTGCCCGCCGGCGACCCGCGTGAAGCCTCTGCTTCCGCAATAACCTATGCAGGCGTGGGCGCGGGCATTGCGCTGACGGGCCTGGCCTGCCTGGCGCTGATGGCCTGGGGCGCCAGCGCCAACCAGACATGGATAACGCTGGGCGGCCTGGCGCTGGCGCTGTCGGCGGCGGCCTGGCCCGGCCTCAGCCGGCAGCCGTCCCCGCCCCGCAGGGCCGCGGCCGCAACGCAGCAGGCAGGACTGCCGCGCGGGATGACCGCGCTGTCGCTGCACTACGGCATCTTCGGCGTCGGCTACATCATCCCCGCCACCTTCCTGCCCGCGATGGCCAAGGAGGTCTTTCCCGACCCCGCGATCTTCGGCTGGGCCTGGCCGCTGTTCGGACTGGCGGCGGCGCTGTCCTGCCTGCTGGTTCCCCGCCTGGCCCGCGGCCGCGACGACAGGCAGGTCTGGCGCTGCGCCCAGCTTCTGATGGCCGCCGGCATGCTGGCGGTGGCGCTATGGCATCACATCGCCGCCGTGGTGCTGGCGGCGCTGCTGGTGGGCGGCACCTTCATGGTGATCACGCAGGCGGGCATGCTGACCGCCAGGCGGCTGGCCGGCCCGGCGGCGCCCCGCGCCGCGGCCATCATGACCGCCGCGTTCGCCGCCGGCCAGATCCTGGGCCCGCTGTTGGCGTCGTGGGCCGCGCACTGGGGTGCGGGCCTGCCGCAGGTCCTGGCGGCCGGCGCGGCGCTGCTGGCGGCGTCGGCCTGGGCCTTGGGAAAAGTCACGACAGACGGCGCAGGCGCTGGGCATAATGCGATCGGCCCCCATGGCCGTTCACATAGAAATTAGAAAGCAGGAAGAGGAGTTCCCAGCATGAAAGCATTTCGCCCCCTGATTGCCGTCGTGGCCGCCGCAGCCGCCTTCGGCGGCGCCGCCCAGGCCCAGACCGCCGAGTGGCCCGCCAAGCCCGTCACCATGATCGTGCCTTATGCGCCGGGCGGCTTTGCCGACACGCGCGTGCGCCTGCTGGCGCGCAAACTGGGCGAATCGCTGGGACAGCCTGTCGTCGTCGAGAACAAGGCGGGCGCGGGCGGCGTGGTCGGCACCAACCTGATCGCCAAGGCGGCGCCGGATGGCTACACGATCGGCACGGGCAACCTGGCCCCGATGGCGGTCAACCCGTCGCTCATGAAGGAAATGCCCTACAACCCGCAAAAGGACCTGGCTCCGGTCATCCTGATCGAAAACAGCCCGCTGGTCCTGAGCGTGAACAACGAACTGCCGGTCAAGACGCTGGCGGACCTGATCGCGCTGGCCAAGAAGCAGCCCGGCAAGCTGACCTTCGGGTCGTCGGGCGTCGGAGGCGCGCACCACCTGTCCGGCGAAATGTTCCGCGAACAGGCCAAGATCGACATCATCCACGTGCCCTACAAGGGCGGCAGCCTGGCCGCGACCGACCTGATGGGCGGCCATATCTCGATGATGTTCGAAATGGGCTATTCCGCCTTGCCGGCCATACAGGGCGCCAAGATCCACCCCATCGCCGTCACGTCCGCCAAGCGCCTGGCCGTGCTGCCCGACGTGCCCACCATGGCCGAATCCGGCCTGCCGGGCTTCGAGTCCTACAACTGGCAGGGCATCGTGGCGCCGGCCGGCACGCCCGCGCCGATCATCGCCAGGCTCAACGCCGAGTTCAACCGCATCCTGAAGGAACCGGATGTGCAGAAGGCCATTGCCGACACCGGCAGCCAGGCCGGCGGTGGCACGCCCGAAGAATTCGCGGCCTTCATCAAGAGCGAAAGCGAAAAGTGGGCCCACGTCATCAAGGCTGGAAACATCCAGCTTCAATAACCCCTCAGGAGTTTTCCCATGGCTACCCCTTTGATTGACCTGCTCAAGCTGGACCATCCCGTCATCCAGGCGCCCATGGCCGGCGGTGCGACGACGGTGGACCTGGTGTCCGAGGCGTCGAAGGCGGGCGCCCTGGGATCACTGGGGGCCGCCTACATGAGCCCCGAGCAGATCGAGGCGGCGGCGGACGCGATCCGCGCCCGCACGCCGCGCCCGTTCGCCATCAACCTGTTCGCCACCGTGCCGGACGAACCCATGCAGGGCGACGCCGGGCGGATGCTGGCCCTGATGGCGCGCTACCACCAGCAGCTTGGCCTGCCGGCGCCCGAGGCGCCCGGGCCGCAGGCCGATCCCCTGCCCGCACAGATCGAGGCCATCCTGCGGGTGCGCCCCGCCGTCTTCAGTTTCACCTTCGGCCGCATCCCGGCCGATGCGCTGGCGCGCTGCCGCGAGCTGGGCATCCTGACCGTGGGCACCGCCACCACCGTCCGCGAGGCGGTCGCGCTGGAACAGGACGGGGTGGACGCCATCGTGGCGCAGGGCGCCGAAGCCGGCGGCCATCGCGGCACCTTCCTGGATGCATTCGATGCGTCCCTGATAGGCACGATGGCCCTGGTGCCGCAAGTGGCCGACGCCGTTTCGGTGCCGGTCATCGCGTCGGGCGGCATCATGGACGGGCGCGGCATCGCGGCCGCGCTGGCCCTGGGCGCCGACCTCGCTCAAATGGGGACGGCCTTCCTGACGACCGAAGAGTGCGGCATCAGCGACGCCTACAAGGCGGTCCTGCCCGCCTCGCGCTCCGAACAATCGCGGGTCACCCGGGCATTCTCCGGCCGGCCTGCCCGCGGCATCGCCAACGCCTTCATGCGCGACGCCGACGCCATTGCCGGGGACATCCTTCCCTATCCGCTGCAGAACGCCCTGACGCGCCCGATGCGCACCGCCGGGGGCAAGAGCGGCAATATCAATGTCCTGTCCCTCTGGGCGGGCCAGGGCGCTCCGCTGGCCCGCCGGGAGTCCACCGCGGACCTGATCCGGCGCCTGGCCCGGGAAACGGCCGCGGCGCAGGCACGCCGCTGACCCGCGACGCGCCGAAGGCCGGCGATCCGGCGGCCGGCGATCCGGCGGCCGGCGATCCGGCGGCCGGCGGCCCGGCGACCTGCGACCGGCGCCCCACACGCCCCCCGATTGTCCCTGAGGCCGAAAACACTGTTCCATGCACAGCGCATCGGATTGTGATTGCAAAGCGTCGGGCTACAATGGCGCCTCGCCGCCGGGAGCCTAGGCTCGATCTCGCCCCCGGCATCTGAGTAACAGGGCGCTTCCCGACGCAGCCTGTCATGGCTGCGCCGGCCTGGTTCTCTGTCCAGCGCGTCGACATGACGGCAGGGCAAGCTCCGCCGCCGAAACCCCCTTTCGTTGCCCATGCCCGCTCAAACCAGCAGCACCCCGGAATTCGCCCTGCGCCTGGAAGGTGTGGCGCTTGGCTACGGTGATTTCACCGTCTTGCGCGACATTTCCATGGACGTCCGGGCCGGCCAGGTGGTCGCCGTCATGGGCGGCTCCGGTTCCGGCAAGACCACGCTGTTGCGGGCGGCCACCGGCCAGATCACCGCGCAGCGGGGTCGCGTGCTGGCCTTCGGCCAGGACATCGGCCAGGCCACGCAAGACGAAGTCCAGGCCCTGCGCAAGCGCATGGGCGTGCTGTTCCAGCAGGGCGCGCTGTTCACCGACCTGAATGTCTTCGAAAACGTGGCCTTCCCGCTGCGCGAACACACCCGTCTCGATGAAGCCGAGGTCACCGAACGCGTCCTGGACAAGCTCGACGCCGTCGGCCTGCGCGCCGCCGCGCACCTGAAGGTGTCCGAAATCTCCGGCGGCATGTCCCGCCGGGTGGCGCTGGCCCGCGCCGTGGTGCTCGAACCCGAGCTCATCCTGTATGACGAGCCCTTCGCCGGCCTGGACCCGATCTCGCTGGGCATCACCGCCCGCCTGATCCGCAGTCTTGCCGACCGCCTGGGCTGCGCCTCGGTGCTGATCACGCACGATGTGCACGAATCCTTTGCGATCGCGGACCAGGTCTATCTGGTGGGCCGGAACCAGCTCGCCGCCGCCGGCACGCCGCAGACGCTGTCGGCTTCCGAAGACCCCTACGTGCAGCAATTCCTCAAGGGCGAGCCCGACGGCCCGGTCGCGTTCCAGTACCCCGAAACGCCGGCTTTCCAGAAGTGGCTGTCTGAACAGAAAAGGCGCAAGGCATGAGCGCATCCAACAACGCCGTCTCCGTGCTGGGCCACTGGGTGCGCACCCAGGTCGCCGGCATCGGTTACTTCACCCGGTTCTTCGGCGCCATGCTCGCCCGCAGCGGCATCGCGCTGTCGCGGCCGCGCCTGGTGTCCCAGCAGGTGCATTTCATCGGCAACTATTCGCTGCTGATCATCGCCGTGTCCGGCATGTTCGTGGGCTTCGTGCTGGGCCTGCAGGGCTACTACACGCTGAACCGCTACGGCTCCGAAGAGGCCCTGGGCCTGCTGGTGGCCCTGTCGCTGGTGCGCGAACTCGGCCCCGTCGTCACGGCGCTGCTGTTCGCGGGCCGGGCCGGCACCTCGCTCACCGCCGAAATCGGCCTGATGAAGGCCGGCGAACAGCTTTCGGCCATGGAGGTCATGGCCGTGGACCCGATACGCCGCGTGCTCGTGCCGCGCCTGTGGGGCGGCATCATCGCCATGCCCATCCTGGCGGCGGTGTTCTCCATGGTGGGCATCCTGGGCGGCTGGGTCGTGGGCGTACTGCTCATCGGCGTGGACGCCGGGGCCTTCTGGTCGCAGATGCAAAACGGGGTCGACGTCTGGAAGGACGTGGCCAACGGCGCCATCAAGAGCGTGGTGTTCGGCGTCACGGTGACCCTGGTGGCGCTCTACGAGGGCTGGCAGGCCAAGCCCACCCCTGAAGGCGTTGCCCGCGCCACCACGCGCACCGTGGTCGTGGGCTCCCTGGCGGTACTCGGGCTGGACTTCCTGCTCACCGCCTTGATGTTTGGAAATTGATACGGATCGATCATGTCACGCGAAAAAACCGACTTCTGGGTAGGCCTGTTTGTATTGCTGGGCGCGGTCGCGCTTGCTTTCCTGGCGTTGCGCGCCGGCAACTTGAGCACCTTTTCCTTCGCCCCGACCTATACGCTGACGGCCAACTTCGATAACGTAGGCGGCCTCAAGGTCCGCGCGCCGGTCAAGAGCGCCGGCGTCGTGGTGGGCCGGGTCGCCGGAATCTCCTTCGACGACAAGACCTTCCAGGCGATCGTTTCGGTCAACCTGGAGACGGCCTACCAGTTCCCCAAGGACTCCTCGGCCTCCATCCTGACCTCGGGACTGCTGGGCGAGCAATACCTGGGCCTGACCGCCGGCAGCGAAGAAGAGAACTTTGCCGACGGCGGCAAGATCCGCTACACGCAAAGCGCCGTGGTGCTGGAACAGTTGATCAGCCAGTTCCTGTACGGTTCGGCCGAGAAGCAGGGCTCGACCGCCGCGCCGGAACCGGCCGCCAAGTCGCCGGATTAAAGACAGCCGCGGAAAACGCCGTAACAACGCTGCGTCACAAGACCGCAATAAGATAAGAATTGTTGATAGGGATACCCGGAACATGAACAAGAAAGCGATTTCCCGTATTGCCACCGTCGCCGCGGCGGGCGCGTTGATGGCAGGCTGCGCCGCGCCGAAGAATCCGGATCCGCGCGACCCCTGGGAAGGCTTCAACCGGGGCGTCTACCAGTTCAACGATACGGTCGACCGCGCGGTGTTCAAGCCGGTCGCCCAGGCCTACACCTTTGTCACGCCGCAGCCGGTGCGCAGCTGCATCCACAACATTTTCAGCAACGTCGGCGACCTCTGGTCGGGCACCAACAGCTTTCTGCAGGGCCGCGGCCACGACTTCGTCAACACGCTGGGCCGGTTCCTCTTCAACACCACCATGGGCGTAGGCGGCTGCTTCGACGTCGCCTCCGCCAACGGCGCGCGCAAGATCCCCAACGATTTCGGCACCACGCTGGGCGTGTGGGGCTTCAGCCAGGGCCCGTACCTGGTGCTGCCGTTCTTCGGCGCGTCCAGCGTGCGCGACGGCATCGGCCTGGCGGGCGACTTCTACGGCACCACCTACGGCTACATGGGCGTGGACGCGATCGACAACGTCCGCCTGCGCAACTCGCTGTGGGGCCTGCGCATCGTGGATACGCGCGCCAACCTGCTCGACACCACCGACACGATCGACCGCGTCGCGCTGGACCCCTACAGCTTCGTGCGTGACGCCTTCCTGCAGCGCCGCGCCGCGATGGTGCTGGGCCACCGCGTGGACGACGAGTCGTCGCTGCCCAACTACGAGGACGACGGCGAGGACGATGCCCCCGCCACGCCCGCGCCCGCGCCGGCGCCGCAGCCCGCAACCAAGTAAGCTGCGGGATTGCGCTTTCGGTACTGAAGGAGATTTGATGCGTTTTTCCATTACCTCACTGCTGCAGCGACTGGTCTTCACGGGCCTGCTCGGGATGGCGGCCGCCACGGCGGCGCAAGCCAAGCCGGACCCCAACGGTCCGCCCGACCAGTTCGTGCTGGCCGCCGCCAACGAGACCCTCGACGTCCTGAAGGCCGACGGCGCGGTCAAGGCGGGCAACACCGCCCGCATCAACCAGGTCGTCGACCAGCACATCCTGCCGTACGTCAATTTCCAGAAGACGACGCGCCTGGCCGCGGGCCGCTACTGGCGCCAGGCCACCGACCAGCAGAAGACGGCCCTGGCCGAAGCCTTCCGCGGCACCCTGGTGCGCACCTATAGCGGCGCGCTGACCCGCGTGACGCCCGGCACCAGCATCACGGGGCTGCCCTTCCGCGGCGACGCCAAGGCCGACGATGTCGTCGTGCGCACACTGATCAACCAATCCAACAGCCAGCCGGTCGGCGTGGACTACCGCCTGGAGAAAACGCCCCAGGGCTGGAAGATCTACGACATGAACGTCGAAGGCATCTGGCTGATCGAGAACTACCGCAACCAGTTCGCGCAACAGATCAACCAGAACGGCATCGACGGCCTGATCCAGGCGCTGAACCAGCGCAACAAGTAACACTCCCGTCCAGGCTGCATCGGCCCGGCGCGCCCTTCGGGGACCGCCGGGCCGATTGTTTTGGGGACGCACCACTGCGCCGCCCCCACCGCCGCCGGGGCCATCACCGCTTGCCGTTACATCGCGCTTATATAATGGTCAATTCGCTCTTTTCGGGCCACCTTCCCCCGTCATGTCCGCCGTCAGCCTAGAAAACGTCTCCAAGATCTACTCGCCGCGCCAGCGCGGCTGGCAGAAGCTGCTCGGGCGCACGCCCGGTCCGGGCTTCCAGGCGCTGGACAACGTCAGCCTGAAGATCGAGCACGGAGAATTCTTCGGCCTGCTCGGGCCCAACGGCGCGGGCAAGACCACGCTGATCTCCATCTTGGCCGGCCTGGCGCACGCCACGGCGGGACGCGCCACGGTCTGTGGATACGACGTCGTGGCCGACTACAAGTCGGCACGGCGCGCCCTGGGCGTGGTGCCGCAAGAGTTGGTCTACGATCCCTTCTTCACGGTGCGCGAGACCCTGCGCATCCAGTCCGGCTATTTCGGCCTGCGCAAGAACGACGACTGGATCGACGAAATCCTGTTCAACCTGGGCCTGGCCGACAAGGCCAATTCCAACATGCGGGCGCTGTCCGGCGGCATGAAGCGCCGCGTGCTGGTGGCGCAGGCGCTGGTGCACCGCCCCCCCGTGATCGTCCTGGACGAGCCCACGGCGGGCGTTGACGTCGACCTGCGCCGCACGCTGTGGGAATTCATCTCGCGCCTGAACAAGGCTGGCCACACCATCATGCTCACCACCCACTACCTCGAGGAAGCGGAAGCGCTGTGCGGGCGCATCGCCATGCTCAAGGGCGGACGCATCGTGGCCCTGGACACGACGCAGGCCCTGCTGGCCCGGGTGGGCGGCGTGGACCTCGAAGACGCATTCGTGCGCATCATGCACCAGGACGACGAACCCGCCTCGCCGTCCCTGCAACCCGAAGAGATCTCGTCATGACCCAGCCCACCGCGACCGCCAGCCAGCCGCTGGTGCAGCCCCGCCTGGACGCGGGGTCTGGCTTCCCGACGCTCCTGCGCAAGGAATTGCTGCGCTTCTGGAAGGTCAGCTTCCAGACCATCGCCGCCCCCGTCATCACGGCGCTGCTGTACCTGCTGGTCTTCGCGCATGTCCTGGAAGGGCGCGTCACGGTGTACGGCACCGTTCCGTACACGTCGTTCCTGATCCCCGGGCTCATGATGATGAGCATGCTGCAGAACGCGTTCGCCAACCCGTCGTCGTCGCTCATCCAGAGCCGCATCACCGGCAACCTCGTGTTCATGCTGCTGCCGCCGCTGTCGCACCGGGACATCTTCGGCGCCTACGTGCTGGCGGCGATCGTGCGCGGCCTGGCGGTCGGGGTGTGCGTCTGGGTGGTCGCGCTGTTCTTCGTGCCGCTGGCGCCCGCGCATCCGCTGTGGGTGCTGCTGTTCGCCGTGCTGGCTTGCGGCATCATGGGCGTGCTGGGACTCGTGGCCGGCCTGTGGTCCGAAAAATTCGACCAACTCGCGGCTTTCCAGAACTTCCTGATCATGCCGGCCACCTTCCTGTCCGGCGTGTTCTATTCCATCCATACGCTGCCGCCTTTCTGGCAAAGCGTGTCCCACTGGAACCCCATCTTCTACACCATCGACGGATTCCGCTACGGATTCTTCTCGGTGTCGGACGTCTCCCCCTGGCACAGCCTGGCGGTGGTGACGGGGGTGTTCCTTGCGCTCTCGACTTATGCGCTGCGGCTTCTGGCCAGCGGCTACAAACTCAGGAACTGACGTCCATGCTTCCCACTCCCGCGCAAGTCCGCCAATACATCGCGGAAGGCCTGCCCTGTGAACATCTTGACGTGCAGGGCGACGGTTCGCACTTCGACGCAGTCATCGTCAGCGCCGCCTTCGAAGGCAAGCGCCTGATCCAGCGCCATCAACTGGTCTACGCCGCACTGGGCGACCGCATGAAGGCCGAGATCCACGCGCTGTCGATGCGCACCCTGACCCCTGCCGAATATCAGAAAGCAGGCGAATGATGGACAAGCTACGCATCACCGGCGGCGCGCGGCTGCACGGCGAGATCTCGATTTCCGGCGCCAAGAACTCGGCGCTGCCGATCCTGTGCGCGGGCCTCCTGACCGCCGACGCGCTGAGCCTGTCCAACGTGCCGCGCCTGAACGACACGGGCACCATGCTGCGCCTGCTGGCGCGCATGGGCATGCGCGCCGAACGCGGCGACGACGGCGTGGTCACGCTGCAGGCCGACAAGGTCGACAACCTGGAAGCGCCGTACGACCTGGTCAAGACCATGCGCGCGTCCATCCTGGTGCTGGGGCCGCTGGTCGCGCGCTTCGGCGAGGCCCGCGTCAGCCTGCCGGGCGGCTGCACCATCGGCCAGCGTCCGGTCGACCAGCACATCAAGGGCCTGGCCGCGCTGGGCGCTGAAATCAGCATCGAACACGGCTTCGTCGTGGCGCGCGCCAAGCGCCTGAAGGGCGCCTCCATCCGTACCGACATGGTCACGGTCACCGGCACGGAAAACCTGCTGATGGCCGCCGTCCTGGCCGAAGGCCAGACCGTGCTGGAGAACGCCGCGCGCGAACCTGAAGTCGTGGACCTGGCCGAACTGCTCATCAAGATGGGCGCACGCATCCAGGGCCACGGCACCGACCGCATCGTCATCGACGGCGTGGACCGCCTGCACGGCGCCGAGCACCGCGTCATCTCCGACCGCATCGAGGCCGGCACCTTCCTGTGCGCGGTGGGCGCGGCTGGCGGGGACATCCTGCTCAGGAACGTCGACGCCGGCATCCTGGGCGCCACGCTGGACAAGCTGGTCCAGGCGGGCCTGACCATCGAGACCGGCCCGGACTGGATCCGCGGCGCCATGTCCGCGCGTCCCAAGGCCGTGGGCTTTCGCACGCACGAGTATCCAGGCTTCGCCACCGACATGCAGGCCCAGCTCATGGCGCTGGACGCCGTGGCCGACGGCACGTCGGTCATCGTCGAGACCATCTTCGAAAACCGCTACATGCACGTGCAGGAACTGCGCCGCATGGGCGCCCAGATCGACATCGACGGCCACACCGCCGTCGTGCGCGGCGTGCCGCGCCTGTCGGGCGCCACGGTCATGGCCACCGACCTGCGCGCCTCGGCCAGCCTGGTCATCGCCGGCCTGGCCGCCGACGGCGACACGCTGGTCGACCGCATCTATCACCTGGATCGCGGCTACGATCAGATGGAAGTGAAACTGCGCGCCCTGGGCGCGGATATCCAACGAGTTACCGGCAAGGAACAGGCGCGATGAACAATGCCACCGTCACCCCGCTGACCCTGGCGTTGTCCAAGGGCCGCATCTTCGAAGAAACCATGCCGCTGCTGGCGGAAGCCGGCATCGAGGTCCCGGAGAATCCGGAAAGCTCGCGCAAGCTCATCCTGCCCACCAGCGACCCGGGCCTGCGCCTGATCATCGTGCGCGCCTCCGACGTGCCCACCTACGTGCAGTACGGCGCGGCCGACCTCGGCATCGCGGGCAAGGACGTGCTCATCGAGCATGCCAAGGAACAGCCCGGCGGCCTGTACCAGCCCATCGACCTGAACATCGCCAAGTGCCGCCTGGCCGTGGCCGTGCGCAACGGCTTCGACTACGACGCCGCCGTGCACCAGGGCGCGCGCCTGCGCGTGGCCACCAAGTACGTGCAGTCAGCCCGTGAACACTTCGCGGCCAAGGGTGTATACGTCGACATCATCAAGCTGTATGGTTCGATGGAACTGGCGCCGCTGGTCGGACTGGCCGACTGCATCGTGGACCTGGTGTCCACCGGCGGGACGCTGCGCGCCAACGATCTGGTCGCGGTCGAAGACGTCATGCCGATCTCGTCGCGCCTGATCGTCAACCAGGCCGCCCTGAAGACCCGAGGCGACCGCCTTCAACCGCTGCTGGACGCATTCGAAAGAGCCGCCTCCCGCAACGCCTGATTCCCGCCCGCCGCGCCCGGCGCGGCGGCCGTTACCCGCTTTGCTCCATGACGCCATGGCCCTGATCAATCGTCTCGACTCCCGCGATCCCGGATTCAAATCCGCCCTGTCCAAGCTGCTGGCCTTCGAGGCCACCGAGGACGAGTCCATCGACCGCGCCGCCGCCAACATCCTGGCGGATGTCCGCACGCGCGGCGACGCCGCGCTGGTGGAATACACGCAGCGCTTCGACCGCATGCCCGGCGCATCGGCCCATACGCTGGAAATCCCCAAGGCCGACTGGCACGCGGCCCTGGCCGCGCTGCCCGCCGCCC
Source organism: Achromobacter spanius (assembly GCF_039673305.1). Taxonomy (GTDB): domain Bacteria; phylum Pseudomonadota; class Gammaproteobacteria; order Burkholderiales; family Burkholderiaceae_B; genus Achromobacter; species Achromobacter spanius_F. Next base: position 71,170 of record NZ_JBDJLJ010000010.1, on the reverse strand, counting down.
AGCGCAACGCGCTGGAAGCCGCCGCCGACCGCGTGCGGGCCTACCACGAGCGCCAGCGCGCCGAAACCTGGACCTACACGGAAGCCGACGGCACGCTGCTGGGCCAGCAGGTCACCCCCCTGGACCGCGTGGGCCTGTACGTGCCGGGCGGCAAGGCCGCCTATCCGTCGTCGGTGCTGATGAACGCGATCCCGGCCAAGGTCGCCGGCGTGCAGGAACTGGTCATGGTCACGCCCACCCCTGACGGCGTGCGCAATCCCATCGTGCTGGCCGCCGCCGCCATCGCCGGCGTGGACCGCGTGTTCGCCATCGGCGGCGCGCAAGCCGTGGGCGCGCTGGCCTACGGCACGGACACCGTGCCTGCCGTCGACAAGATCGTCGGCCCGGGCAACGCCTACGTGGCCGCGGCCAAGCGCCGCGTGTTCGGCGTGGTCGGCATCGACATGATCGCCGGGCCCAGCGAAATCCTGGTCATCTGCGACGGCAAGACGCCGGCCGACTGGATCGCCATGGATCTGTTCTCGCAAGCCGAACACGACGAGCTCGCCCAGTCCATCCTGCTGTGTCCCGACGCCGCCTTCATTGAAGAGGTCGAAGCGTCCATCGCCCGCCTCCTGCCCACGATGCCGCGCGCCGACATCCTGCGCGTCAGCCTGGCCAATCGCGGCGCGCTGATCCTGGTGCAAAGCCTGGAAGAAGCCTGCCAGATCGCCAACGACATCGCCCCCGAGCACCTGGAAATCTCCACGGAACAGCCCGAGGTCTGGACCGCCCGGATCCGCCACGCCGGCGCCATCTTCATGGGCCGCTTCAGTTCGGAAGCCCTGGGCGACTACTGCGCGGGTCCCAACCACGTGCTGCCCACCTCGCGCACGGCCCGATTCTCGTCGCCGCTGGGCGTGTACGACTTCCAGAAGCGCTCCAGCCTGATCCAGGTCTCGCATGCGGGCGCCCAGACGCTGGGCCGCATCGCCGCCGAACTGGCGCTGGGCGAAGGCCTGCAGGCGCACGCAGCCAGCGCCCAGTACCGGGTCGACAAGCCATGAGCCTGCCGGGCCGCCCCCAGGGCGAATACCGGGGTGCGCAGCACGAAGGCAGTCCAGCGCGCACGGTCCCCGCGGCCGACGTCGCCGGCCGCGTCAAAGGCACCGTCCGGGCCGACATCCTCGAACTGGCGGCTTACCCGGTCGCCCACGCCGAAGGCTGCATCAAGCTGGACGCGATGGAATGCCCGTACGAACTGCCCGAGGCCGTGCGCGACGATATCGCGCGCGCCGTCCGCGACACCCCGCTGAACCGCTATCCCTCCGCCGACCTGTCCGGGCTGCAGGCCGCCGTCAAGACGGCCTTCGGCATCCCCGACGCGGCGGACGTGCTCTTCGGCAACGGCTCGGACGAGCTCATCCACATCATGGTGCAGGCCTGCTGCAACCCCGGGGATGTGGTCCTGTCGCCCTGGCCGTCCTTCGTGTACTTCGACATGGCGGCGCGCTTCGACCACGCCCGCTTCGTCGGCGTGCCGCTGACGCATGATCTGACCCTGGATTTGCCCGCCATGCTGGCGGCGATCCGCGAACACCAGCCCAAAGTGGTGTTCCTGGCCACGCCCAACAACCCCACCGGCGGGCTGTGGTCGCCCGCGGACGTCGACGCCATCGTGCGCGCGGCGCCGGGTCTGGTGGTGCTGGACGAGGCCTACCAGCCGTTTGCCGGCCATACCTGGATGCCGGGCGTGCTGGACGCCCTCAACGTGGTGGTCATGCGCACCGTGTCCAAGATCGGCCTGGCGGGCCTGCGGTTCGGCTACCTGGCCGGCCATCCCGCCTGGATCGCCGAGCTGAACAAGGTCCGCCCGCCCTACAACCTGAACGTGCTGACCCAGGCAACGCTGCTGGCCGTGCTGCGCCACAAGTCCGTGCTGGACGAACAGGCCGCCCGGCTGCGCGCCGACCGCGAACCCCTGGCCGCGGCCCTCGCCCGACTGCCGGGCGTCAGGGTATTCCCTTCCGCCGCCAACTTCATACTCGCGCGCTTTTCCGGCAAGCTGGACGGCAACGCCGTGCATCTTGCCCTGAAAACGCGCAAAATATTGATTCGCAACTTCTCCAACGCCCACCCGCTGCTGGCCGACTGCCTGCGCATCTCGGTGGGCACCCCGGCCGAGAACGCCGCCTTGCTATCCGCCCTGCAAGAGATCTTGAGTGCTTAACATGCGTACCGCAGAAATCACCCGCAACACCAACGAAACCCGCATCCGCGTGGCCATCAACCTCGACGGCACCGGCAAGCAGACGATCGACACGGGCGTGCCGTTCCTGGACCACATGCTGGACCAGATCGCCCGCCACGGCCTGATCGACCTGGACATCAAGGCCGAGGGCGACCTGCACATCGACGCGCATCACACGGTGGAAGACGTGGGCATCACGCTGGGCATGGCGATCGCCAAGGCCGCCGGCACCAAGGCCGGCCTGCGCCGCTACGGCCACGCCTACGTGCCGCTGGACGAAGCGCTGTCGCGCGTGGTGGTGGACTTCTCCGGTCGTCCCGGCCTGGAATACCACATCCCCTTCACCCGGTCGCACATCGGCAGCTTCGACGTGGACCTCACGCGCGAATTCTTCCAGGGCCTGGTGAACCACGCGCTCATCACGATGCACATCGACAACCTGCGCGGCTTCAATTCGCACCACCAGGCGGAAACGGTCTTCAAGGCCTGTGGCCGCGCGCTGCGCATGGCCCTCGAAGTCGATCCCCGCATGGGCGACGTCGTGCCCTCCACCAAGGGCGTGCTGTAACGCCAATCAACACCGCATCGCACCAGGCAGACCGAAGTGACCACTATCGCCATCGTCGACTATGGAATGGGCAATTTCCATTCCGTCGCACGCGCCCTGAAATACGCCGCGCCTGACGCGGACATCCGCATCTGCAACCAGCCCCAGGAGATCGCCGCGGCCGACCGCGTCGTGTTTCCGGGCCAGGGCGCGATGGCGGACTGCATGCGCACCCTGAACGAATCCGGCCTGCGCGAAGCCGTCGTCCGCGCCGCTCGCGAAAAACCCCTGCTGGGCGTCTGCGTGGGCGAACAGATGCTGTTCGACGCCAGCGAAGAGGGCGCCACGACGTGCCTGGGTCTGTTCCCAGGCGTTGTGCGCCGCTTTTCCGGCCCGCGCTTCGCGGACCTGATCCCCGCCGACGACGCAGCCTGCCTGGCCGACACCGGCGCGGCAGGCCTGGCCGACACCCGCCCCGAGCTCCTCAAAGTGCCGCACATGGGATGGAACAAAGTCCGCCATACGCGCTCTCATCCGATCTGGGACGGCATTCCGGACGACTCGCACTTCTATTTCGTCCATAGCTACTACGCCGATCCGGCTGATCCGGGCCTGACTGTTGGTGAAACCGATTATGGCGTCGCCTTTACCTGCGCGGTGGCGGCAGCTAACATTTTCGCGGTGCAGTTCCACCCCGAAAAGAGCGCCGAGCACGGTTTGCGCCTGTATCGCAATTTTGTAGACTGGCAGCCGTAGGCCTAGAGCCTGCTAGCGCCAGCCCATTCAACCTTTCTATTTTTTTTCTGCCAACCATGCTGCTGATCCCCGCCATCGATCTCAAAGACGGGCGCTGCGTGCGCCTGCGCCAGGGTGACCTGGACGATGCAACGGTGTTCTCCGAAGACCCCGCCGCCATGGCCACCCGCTGGCTCGACCAAGGCGCCCGCCGCCTGCACCTGGTCGACCTGAACGGCGCCGTCGCCGGCAAACCGAAGAACGAAGCGCCCATCAAGGCGATCCTGGACGCCGTCGGCGACGACATCCCCGTCCAGATCGGCGGCGGCATCCGCGATCTCGACACCATCGAACGCTACCTCGACGCCGGCATCTCCTACGTGATCATCGGCACCGCCGCGGTCAAGAACCCGGGCTTCCTGCAGGACGCCTGCGGCGCCTTCCCCGGCCAGATCATCGTCGGCCTGGACGCCCGCGACGGCAAGATCGCCACCGACGGCTGGAGCAAGCTGACCCGCCACGACGTGCTCGACCTGGCCAAGAAGTTCGAAGACTACGGCTGCGAAGCCATCATCTACACCGACATCGGCCGCGACGGCATGTTGTCGGGCGTCAACGTCGAAGCCACGGTCCGCCTGGCCCAGCACGTGCGCATCCCCGTGTACGCATCGGGCGGCATCGCCGGCATCCAGGACATCGAAGCCCTGTGCGCCGTCGAGGAAGAGGGCGTCGAAGGCGCCATCCTGGGCCGCAGCATCTACGAAGGCACGCTCGACTTCCAGGCCGCGCAGGCGCGCGCCGACGAATTGGCAAAATGACCACATCCAGCAGCACCCCCGGGGCCGGCGCGCCCTTGCAGAACGCGCTGACCCGCCGCATCATCCCCTGCCTTGACGTCACGGCCGGCCGTGTCGTCAAGGGCGTGAACTTCGTCAACCTGCTCGACGCGGGCGACCCCGTCGAAATCGCCCGCCGCTACAACGAGCAGGGCGCCGACGAACTCACCTTCCTGGACATCACCGCCACCAGCGACGGCCGCGACCTGATCCTGCCCATCATCGAGCAGGTCGCGTCGCAGGTCTTCATCCCGCTGACGGTGGGCGGCGGCGTGCGCCAGGTGTCCGACATCCAGCGCCTGCTGAACGCCGGCGCCGACAAGATCAGCATCAACAGCGCCGCGGTCGCCAATCCCGATTTGGTCCGCGCTGCTTCGGACTATCACGGCTCGCAGTGCGTGGTGGTGGCCATCGACGCGCGCCGCGTCTCGGCGCCCGGAGAACCCGCACGCTGGGAAGTCTTCACCCATGGCGGCCGCAAGGCCACCGGGCTGGACGCCGTGGCCTGGGCGCGCCGCATGGCCGCCTACGGCGCCGGCGAAATCCTGCTCACCAGCATGGACCGCGACGGCACCAAGTCGGGCTTCGACCTGGAACTGACCCGCACGGTCTCCGACGCCGTGCCGGTGCCCGTCATCGCCTCCGGCGGCGTGGGCAACCTGCAGCACCTGGCCGACGGCGTCACCACGGGCCGCGCCAGCGCGGTGCTGGCCGCCAGCATCTTCCACTTTGGCCAGCATACCGTCGGCGAATGCAAGCGCTTCATGGCCGAACAAGGCATCGCCGTACGATTGGACTGATTATGAGCAACGAACCCGCCTGGCTGGCCGACGTCGTCTTCGACGAAAACGGCCTGATCCCCGCCATCGCCCAAGACGCCGAAAACGGCCAGATCATGATGGTGGCCTGGATGAACCGCGAATCCCTGTCCGAAACCGCCGCCACCGGCCGCGCGGTCTACTGGTCGCGCTCGCGCCAGCGCCTGTGGCGCAAGGGCGAAGAGTCCGGCCACGTCCAGGAAGTGCATGAACTGCGCCTGGACTGCGACGGCGACGTCATCCTGCTGAAGGTCCACCAGGAAGGCGGCATCGCCTGCCACACCGGCCGCGCAAGCTGCTTCTTCCGCCGCCTGGAAGGCCAGACCGACAAGGCCGCCTGGGTCACGGTGGATCCCGTGCTCAAAGACCCCGAGCTCATCTACAAATGACTGATCAAGCCCTGAGCGCGGCCGACGTCCTGGCCCGCATCGCAGACACCCTGGAAACCCGGCGCCCCGAAAACGGCGGCGATCCCAAGGCATCCTATTCGGCCAAGCTGCTGGCCAAGGGCCCCGACGCCTTCCTCAAGAAGATCGGGGAAGAGGCCACGGAACTGGTCATGGCCGCCAAGGACGGCGTGCCGGACCGCATCGTCAGCGAAACCGCCGATCTGTGGTTTCACTGCATGGTCGCGCTGACGCATTTCAACCTGCGGCCCGAAGACGTGCTGGCCGAGCTGGCCCGCCGCGAGGGCCTGTCGGGCCTGGCGGAAAAGGCAAGCCGCCCGCAAGACTGACCACGGAACGTACCAATGAGCGACAACTGCCTGTTTTGCAAGATCGCCACCGGCGACATCCCGTCCAAGAAGGTCTATGAAGACCAGGACTTTGTTGCATTCCACGATATCAATCCGGCCGCACCGGTGCATTTACTGCTGATTCCTCGACGTCATGTCACATCCATGCAGGATATTACGGGCGAGGACGCAGATTGGTTGGGTAGAATGATGTCGTTGGCGCCTCGGCTTGCCGCCGAGAACGGATGCCGTCCGGGCCCTGATGGCGGATTTCGCATCATGATCAATTCTGGCGTCGAAGGCGGCCAGGAAGTCCCGCATCTGCATTTCCACATCATCGGCGGCTCGCGACCCTGGAAAGGGCGCGTGGCCCCCACTGCGTAATTCGGAGAAACATCATGGGTAGTTTCAGCATTTGGCATTGGTTGGTCGTTCTGGTCATCGTCGCGCTCATCTTCGGCACCAAGAAGCTGCGCAACATCGGTGGCGATCTGGGTGGCGCCGTCAAGGGCTTCAAGGAAGGCATGAAAGAAGCCAACAGCGACAAGCCCGCTGAACCGATCGCGCAGCAGCGCGTCGCCGGCGACACCATCGACGTGCAGGCCAAGGAAAAGTCCAACTCCTGAGCGCAAGCCAGCCTCCCTCCGGGCCAGCCCTGAACGGGCCGGCCCTCATTGCTTCAATTCCCGAGCGGCCGTCGAATGTTTGATGTCAGCCTCACTGAACTGATGGTGATCGGCGTCGTCGCCCTGATCGTCATCGGCCCCGAACGCCTCCCCAAGGTGGCCCGCACCGTCGGCCACCTGCTCGGGCGCGCGCAGCGTTACGTCAACGACGTCAAGTCCGATATCCAGCGTGAAATCGAACTCGACGAACTGCGCAAGTTCAAGTCCGAAATGGAAGACGCCGCCCAAGGCGTGCAGCAGTCGCTGAACGAAACGCAGGCCTCGCTTCAAGAGCCCGTGCAGCAGTTCCGCGCGGAACTCGACGAAGTCGCCCGCGAAGCCAGCGGCAAGGCCGCGCCGGCCGCCACGGCGGAAACGCCCGCCGACCCCGCGCGCACCATTGCCCCACCGGGCCAGAACCACAATCTGGACCTGGACCTGCCCGCCGCGGAGCCCGCGCCCGTTCCGGCCGCCGCCCCACAACAACCCGCCCCGGCGCCCAGCGCGCCCAAGGCTGACGACGCCGCGCCCGCCGCCAAGCCCGTCTTGCCCTCCGGAACACCGTCGTGACCCAGGACGCATCCCAAGAAGAAGGCCAGCAGGAGACTTTCATCTCCCATCTGGTCGAGCTGCGCACCCGCCTGCTGCGCGCCGTCGGCGCGGTGGTGGCCGTGTTCGTCGTGCTGTTCATCTATCCCGGCGCCTCCGCCATCTATGACGTGCTGGCCGCCCCCATGCTGGCCTCGCTGCCCGAAGGCACGCGCATGATCGCCACGGGCGTCATCACGCCCTTCATGGTGCCGGTCAAGGTCACGATGATGGCCGCGTTCATCGTGGCGCTGCCCGTGGTGCTGTACCAGGCCTGGGCCTTCGTGGCGCCCGGCCTGTACCGGCATGAAAAGCGCCTGGCGCTGCCGCTGATCGTCTCCAGCACGTTCCTGTTCATCGCGGGCATGGCGTTTTGCTATTTCGTGGTGTTCCGCACGGTGTTCCACTTCATCGCCACCTTCGCGCCGCAGTCCATCACGCCGGCGCCGGACATCGAGGCCTACCTGAGCTTCGTCATGACGATGTTCATGGCGTTCGGCATCACCTTCGAGGTGCCCGTGGCCGTCGTGCTGCTGGTGAAAATGGGCGTGGTCGAACTGTCCAAGCTCAAGGCCGCGCGCGGCTACGTGGTGGTCGGGGCCTTCATCATCGCCGCGGTGGTCACGCCGCCCGATGTGGTCAGCCAGTTCATGCTGGCGGTCCCGCTGTGCCTGCTCTATGAAGTCGGGCTGATCTGCGCCCGCATGGTCACGCCCAAAGAGGGCGCCGCGGACGGCGCGGCCTCGGATTCGTTGACCGAACGCCACTGAGTCCGGTAGCGGGGCCGCCGCAAGGTTGTCCCGCCCGAAACCCCTGGCCCGGGGCAAAGTAAGACCGATTCACGCTTGTTCAAGCCTGGCTGCAATCCTACATTGCAGTCATGTCGCTCTCCCAAAGACTGCAAACCCTGATGCGGTGGCGCGGAATCCGCAGCCAGCACCAGCTCGCGCGCCTCTCAGGCGTGCCGCAGTCCTGCATTCACCGCATTCTTACCCGCGCAGACCGCTATTCGCCATCGCGCGCCACCCTGGTGCGCCTGGCGCGGGCGCTCGATACCAGCGTGCCCTGGCTGACCGACGGGGTGACGCCCGCGTCCGATCCCGCCGCCGGCCGCGCGTCCCGCGTCCTGCCCACCGCTTCCGGGAACGTCGACGGCTACTGTGCCGAAATCTGCGCCCAACTGAGCCACCAGCCCGACAGCATCAAAAGGCAGGTCCTGGCGCTGGTGCGCCTGATTTCAACCCCAAGCAAACCGCCTGGCGGCCAGCCCGAAGCAGGCGCCGGGCGGGCCTAGCGCGGCTTGCCCGGCCGCGTGCCCACCACCACGGCCAGCTCCGCGGGCTTGCCGGCGCGAAGGATGCCCAGCGTCGCGCGCTGCCCCGGGGGCAGCTGCGCGATCTCCGCCAGCAGGCCGGTGGTGTCCGTCACGCGCTTGCCGTTCACCGACTGCACGATGTCGCCCACGCGCAGGCCTCCCCGCCCACCCGGGCCGTCGCGCATGACGCCGGCGATAATCACGCCCGTGGCGTCGCGGTCCAGCTCGAAGGCCCGCGCCAGTTCGGGCGTCATGTCCTGCGGCTCCACGCCCAGCCAGCCGCGCTTGACGCCCCCGGTCTTGACGATCTCGTCCATGACCTTGCGCGCGATCTCGATGGGCGTCGCAAAGCCGATGCCCATCGATCCGCCCGATTCGGAGTAGATGGCGGTATTGATGCCCACCAGGTTGCCGTGGGCATCGATCAGCGCGCCGCCCGAATTGCCCGGATTGATCGCCGCGTCGGTCTGGATGAAGCTCTCGTAAGTGTTCAGGCCCAGGCCGTTGCGGCCCAGCGCGGACACGATGCCCTGCGTGGTGGTCTGGCCCACCCCGAACGGATTGCCGATCGCCAGGACGACGTCGCCCACGCGCAAGCCCCGGTCGGGCGCCAGCGTCGCGGCCGGCAGGGACCGCAGCGTCGCCAGCTTGAGCACCGCCAGGTCGGTATCCGGATCCGCGCCCACCACCTTGGCAGTGTCGCGGCGGCCGTCCTTCAGCGCGACCTCGATCGCATCGGCGGCCTGCACCACGTGATAGTTGGTCAGCACGTAGCCGTCCTGGTTCACGATCACCCCGGAACCCAGGCTGGTCGACGCTTCCCGGCGGCTCACGCCCGGCAACTGGCCGAAGAACTGGCGCAGCACCGGGTCGTCGGGCAGGGGAACCAGGGGTACGTTCACGTGCTTGGTGGTGAACACGTTGACGACCGACGGCGCCGCGCGCGCCACGCCGTCCGCATACGACACCGCCCCCATGTCCCGCCCTGCGGGCGGACGTCCGTTCGCGGCCTGCTGGGCCGTCGCCGGCCCGCCCAGGCGCAGCAGGTCGGGCCGCAAAGTCGTCACCACGAATAGAATAGCCAGGCAGACCGTGACGGCCTGAGCAAAGATCAGCCAATATCGGCGCATGTTTCTGATAGGACTAGCAATGAGTAAAGTGGACTCCCGCGTCCTGGCCAACTGGCTGGACGACACCCTGCAGGCAGCCCGTTTCAAGGACTACTGTCCCAACGGGATGCAGGTGGAAGGCCGATCCGAGGTCGGACACATTATCACCGGTGTCACGGCCAGCGAGGCATTGCTGCGCGCGGCCGTCGAACGCGGGGCGGATGCGGTGCTGGTGCATCACGGCTGGATGTGGCGCAATGAAGACCGCCGGGTCATCGGCACGCGCCGCACGCGCATGGCCCTGGCCCTGAAGAACGACCTGAACCTGTACGCCTACCATCTGCCGCTGGACGCGCATCCCACGCTGGGCAACAACGCCCAGCTGGCACGCGTGCTGGGCCTTGCGCCCGCGCGCCGCGACGACGGTTCCCCGCTGACTTGCGGGCAGGACAGCCTGGTCTGGCTGGGCGAGGCCCCCGGCCTGCAGACGCTGGGCCAGCTAGGCGCCCAGGTGGCCCGGCGCCTGGGCCGCCCGCCGCTCGTCGTGGGCGACCCGGACCTGCCGCTGGCGCGGATCGCGTGGTGCACGGGCGGGGCGCAGGGCATGCTGGCCGACGCGGTCGACGCAGGCGCCACCGCCTACATCACGGGCGAAGTCTCGGAATCCACGGTCCATCTGGCGCGCGAAACCGGCGTGGGCTTCATCGCCGCAGGCCACCATGCCACCGAACGCTATGGCGTCCAGGCGCTTGGCCAGGCCGTGGCCGAGCAATTCGGCATCAAGGTCGAATACGTGGACATCGATAATCCCGCATAGGGACGCCGATAATGCCCGCAACGCGCGGGTCATGCAAAAAAGCGCCCCGCGGGGCGCTTTTTCATTATGGCTTCTTGAGCAAGTCGCGGATTTCGCGCAGCAGCGCCACGTCTTCGGGCGTCTTGGCCGGCGCGGCTTCCTCCGGCTTGTTGCGGGCCTTGTAGATGGCCTTGACCATCCAGAAGATCACGAAAGCCAGCAACACGAAATTAATGATGATCGTGACGAAGTTGCCCCAGGCAAAGACGTTGGCGCCCGCCTTGGTCAGTTCCGCGTAGGTCATCGGGCCGTTGTAGCCCGCCGGCATCGACAGCACGAGGAATTTATTCGAAAAATCGACCGATCCGCCCAGCACGAAATTGACCAGCGGCATGACGATGTCCCTGACCAGGGAGTCGACGATCCTGCCAAACGCGGCGCCGATAATGACACCGACGGCCAGGTCGACCGCGTTGCCCTTGACGGCGAAATCTCGAAATTCTTTGACGAAACCAGTCGCTTTGCTCATAAAAACCACTCCATTCGTGATACGCCCGTGGGTGGGCTGGCCTATAATACGCGGTTGCTATGTTGTTACATATTCCCGCGAACCCGATGCCGCAGAAGTGATGCTACTCGTAGAGCGGGCGCATCAACAAGGATAGGAAGATGAGTCAGGATACGCTGGTGCATGACGATGACGGTGCGGTTGATCCCAACCTGCCACCTGATCCTTCGCGACGTTTCTGGGTTACCACCGCCTGTGCTGTGGGTGGCGTAGCAGGTGTCGCAACGGCAGTGCCGCTTGTGAGCACATTTTCTCCCTCCGAAAAAGCCCGCGCGGCGGGAGCCCCCGTTGAAGTGGACATCGCCGACATCCCCGTCGGCGCCATGAAAACGGTTGAATGGCGCGGCAAGCCGGTGTGGATCATCCACCGCTCTCCCGAGCAGCTGGCCGGCCTGAAAACGCTGGATTCCCAGCTGGCCGACCCGCAATCCAAGCGGCCTGGCTTCACTCCTCCCTATGCCGAAAACGAAGGCCGCTCGCGCAAGCCCGAGATCTTCGTCTGTGTCGGCATCTGTACCCACCTGGGCTGCTCGCCCACTTCGCACTTCGAAACGGGTGGCGGCGGCGGTCTGGGCGCGGACTGGCAAGGCGGATTCCTCTGCCCCTGCCACGGCTCCACGTTCGACCTGGCGGGCCGGGTGTTCAAGAACAAGCCCGCTCCCGACAATCTCGAAGTTCCGCCGTACCAGTATCTCAGCGACAGCCGCATCATCGTGGGCGTCGATGAAGACAACAAGGCCTGACGCTCGCGTCGCGCTTTCCCGAATTACGTAAGTAAAACAATACGCCACGTATTAGAGAAGGAGCCGTTACATGGCTGGCGAGAAAACCGTCGAGACGACAGGCCTGTTGGGCTGGCTGGACCGGCGCTTTCCGGTGACCTCCACCTGGAAAGCCCATCTGTCCGAGTATTACGCGCCCAAGAACTTCAACTTCTGGTACTTCTTTGGCTCGCTGGCCCTGTTGGTGCTGGTGCTGCAGATCGTGACCGGCATTTTCCTGGTCATGCACTACAAACCGGATGCCGAACGCGCGTTCCAATCCGTCGAATACATCATGCGCGAAGTCCCGTGGGGCTGGCTGGTGCGCTACATGCACTCCACCGGCGCGTCGATGTTCTTCGTCGTCGTATACCTGCACATGCTTCGCGGCCTGCTTTACGGTTCCTACCGCAAGCCGCGCGAACTGGTGTGGATCTTCGGCGTCGCGATCTTCCTCTGTCTGATGGCCGAAGCCTTCTTCGGCTACCTGCTGCCGTGGGGCCAGATGTCGTACTGGGGCGCCCAGGTGATCGTGAACCTGTTCGCCGCCATTCCGTTCATCGGCCCCGAACTGTCCATCTGGATCCGCGGCGACTACGTCGTGTCGGACGCCACGCTGAACCGCTTCTTCGCCTTCCACGTCATCGCCATTCCGCTGGTGCTGATCGGCCTGGTGGCGGCCCACCTGGTGGCGCTGCACGAAGTCGGCTCGAACAACCCGGACGGCGTCGAGATCAAGCAGGGCCCGAAGGACAAGTACGGCCGTCCCAAGGACGGCATCCCGTTCCATCCCTTCTACTCGGTGCATGACCTGGTGGGCGTGGCGGGCTTCCTGCTCGTGTTCGCGGCGATCGTGTTCTTCGCCCCGGAAATGGGCGGGTACTTCCTCGAGTTCAACAACTTCATCCCCGCCGACTCGCTGAAGACGCCTCCGCACATCGCGCCGGTCTGGTACTTCACGCCGTTCTACTCGATGCTGCGCGCCACCACCGACGAGTTCACGTGGGTGCTGGCGGGCGCGTCGGTGCTGGGCGCCATCGCGCTGCTCGTCAAGAGCAACCTGAAGGGCTTCATGCGCATCGCCATCCCCGGCATCCTGATCGTCGTCGCCGTGCTGCTGCGCGTCATCGACGCCAAGTTCTGGGGCGTGGTCGCCATGGGCGGCACGGTCGTCATCCTGTTCTTCCTGCCCTGGCTGGACCATTCGCCGGTCAAGTCGATCCGCTACCGCCCCACGTGGCACAAGTGGATCTACGGCATCTTCATGGTCAACTTCCTGGTGCTCGGCTACATCGGTACGCAGCCGCCCAGTCCGCCGTTGAACATCACGTCGCAGATCGGCACGCTGCTGTATCTGGCATTCTTCTTCCTGATGCCGGTATGGAGCCGCCTGGGCACCTTCAAGCAAGTGCCCGACCGCGTCACGTTCCACGCCCACTGAGCCAACGAGAATAACGGACTAACCATGATCAAGAAGCTGATTGGTGCCGTGGCCTTGATGCTCACGTGTACCGCTACTTTCGCCGCCGGAGGCGGCTTCCCGCTGGACAAGGCGCCTTACCGCGTCAACGACATGGCGTCGCTGCAGAATGGCGCCAAGCTGTTCGTCAACTATTGCCTGAACTGTCATAGCGCGTCCTCGATGCGCTACAACAAGCTCAAGGACATCGGCCTGACCGACCAGCAAATCAAGGAAAGCCTGCTGTTCACGGGCGACAAGGTGGGCGACATGATGCACGTCGCCATGACCGCCAAGGACGCCAAGCAGTGGTTCGGCACGACGCCCCCGGACTTGTCCGTGATCGCGCGCGCCAAATCCGTGAACGCGGGCCCCTCGGGCTCGGACTACCTCTACACCTACCTGCGCACGTTCTACCGCGACACGTCGCGCGCCACCGGCTGGAACAACCTCGTTTTCCCGGCCGTCGGCATGCCTCACGCCCTCTGGCAGGAACAGGGTCCGCGCGAGCTGACCACCGTCGCCATGCACGAGGTCGAAGGCAAGGACGGCGCCCCCAAAACCTGGGAACGGGTCACAACGGTGTACGATGCACAGGGTTTTTCCACGGTCAAGGCCGAACCGGTAGCCAATTACCACGGTCATGCCACCTTCGATGCCAAATTTAAGGCCGCCAACCCGGCCCAAACCGCAACATACGACAACGACGTCGCCGACCTGACCGCGTTCATGTCCTGGATGGCTGAACCGGTCCAGACACTCCGTGTCCGCATCGGCGTCGGTGTCATGTTGTTCCTGCTGCTGTTTTTCTTTGTTACGTGGCGCCTGAATGCCGCGTACTGGAAACACGTGCGCTAACCGCAACGCCCCGCCAGGTTCCCAACCGCCCTTTTTTCAATACAGGGACGGAAGAGGCGGATAGGGCTGTACGCCTATCCCGTCTGGCAATTGGGGCCAGCGCCTGCTAGATTTAGGCGCTGGCCTTTCGTTTTTCAATAAAGGACTTACCGCCATGATGGTGCTCTATTCCGGAACCACGTGTCCGTTTTCGCAACGCTGCCGCTTCGTGTTGTTTGAAAAGGGTATGGATTTCGAGATCCGCGACATCGACCTGTACAACAAGCCCGAAGACATCTCCGTGATGAACCCGTACGGTCAAGTGCCCATTCTGGTCGAACGCGACCTGGTCCTGTACGAGTCGAACATCATCAACGAGTACATCGACGAGCGCTTCCCGCACCCGCAGCTCATGCCCGCCGACCCGGTCATGCGCGCCCGTACGCGCCTCTTCCTCTACAACTTCGAGAAGGAACTGTTCGTTCACGTCTCGACGCTGGAAGACCGCAGCGCCAAGCCCGACGAAAAGAAGCTGGCCAATGCGCGCCAGAACATCCGCGACCGCCTGGCCCAGCTGGCTCCCATGCTGCTCAAGAACAAGTACATGCTGGGCGAGGAATTCTCCATGCTCGACGTGGCCGTGGCTCCGCTGCTGTGGCGCCTGGACCACTACGGCATCGAACTGCCCAAGAATGCGGCTCCGCTGCAAAAGTACGCCGAACGCATCTTCTCGCGTCCGGCCTACATCGAAGCGCTGACGCCTTCGGAAAAAGTGATGCGTCGTTAAGGCTGGCTGTGTGATGGGTGAAACTTCGACCAAACCGTACCTGATCCGCGCGCTGCACGAATGGTGCACCGATAACGGCTACACGCCGTACATCACCGTGCAGGTCGACGAGCACACCATGGTGCCCGTCGCCCACGTGCGCGACGGCCAGATCACGCTGAACGTCGGCACGCTGGCCACCAACCGCCTGGTGCTGGGCAATGAATTCATCGAATTCCAGGCCCGCTTCAGCGGCGTGACCGAAAACGTCTACGTCCCCGTGGGCGCCGTCAGCGCCATCTACGCGCGCGAGACCGGCGCGGGCATGGGCTTCGAGGTCCAGCCTTACGAGCCGCCCGAAGCCGGCGCCCAAGGCGCGGCGCAGAACGCCGCCGCGCCCGAGGGCCCGGACGCCGATGCCGCCCCCGGCAGCGACGACGACGGCGACGACGACGAACCCAAGCGTCCGCGCCTGACCATCGTCAAATAACGCCCCGACGCAGGGCCTGCATTTTTTTCATTACAATGCAGTCCCTGCGCGTGCCCCGGCACGCATCGCCGGTGTAGCTCAGTTGGTAGAGCAGCTCACTTGTAATGAGAAGGTCGAGGGTTCGATTCCTTTCACCGGCACCATAGATATACCCCGCAAAAAGGCCGATTCATTGTGGATCGGCCTTTTTGTTTGCGGTGAGGCAGTCGCCCCGTTGGCCGCCGTCCCGCCTTCGATGCACTTTCCAAATTCTTCTGATTGTCCGTTGCTCGACGCAGTGTTGTTCTACGCGCTCCGCCAATCTGCAAGGATTAATCATGACAGGCCGCGCCATTGTTCGCGTCGGCGACAAGACCACGCATGGAGGCACGGTGACGGAGGGATTCACCTTCTACGACGTTCTCGGCCGTGCCGCTGCGGGACTCGGGCACATGGTGAATTGTCCGCGCTGCGAGGGTATTTTTCCCATCGCCGAAGGTGTTGCCACTTTCGCCGTTGGGGACCGCTTTGTTGCAGTCGACGGCATGAAAACGTCCTGCGGCGCTTCGCTGATCGCGAGTCAAACCTCTGCGGTTGTGGACGTCGGTCCCGGTGGCACCGTCAGGGCATCAAACGATGGCGGCGCAGCTGGAAAAAGCTTGCAGACAGATCAGGCTCCTTCCGGGCAGAAGCTCTCCAAAGAGCGCCATCGTGCCGACTGTGATCACGCTGACACGGCGATTCTGCTGGCGGAGTTCATCGTCCGCGAGATGAAGACCAATCCGTTCTCCATTCGCGGTCGGCAGATCCATGACGCCAATCACTACGAGGCCAAGACATATCTGCAGGACTGGGAGGACGCCCCCTGGTATACAAAGCTGTCAGGGAGGAAAACCTACATCGAGAAAATGACGGAAGCGAAGCTTTGGGCGTACACGTCATTCGCTGAAAGCATTGGCCCGAATCGCCCCTGGGACCACAAGCCTGCCTTTCAACGCATGCTGGGTTCAAACCTGAACGACGGCTGGCAGAAGTTTGGCGACTTCGACTACTACTATGACATTTGGTCGAACATCCATTATGGGTATGTTGGCGTCGCACTCGGCTTTGGTACTGCCGAACTCATCAATTCGGCGGGCATAGCCCAGGCGCTACTGGATGCCTACACTGCTGTGCTGAAAAAGCGATGGCCGACCATGCAGCAGCACCCTGAGAATGGTGCCTGGCCTGCCAGTGCTGACGATGTGCCAGATCATATTTCCATCAAGCTGGGCTGCGATCTTTATCGTCAGGTCAAACCCCACCAACTGACAACTGCGACCCTCCTGCAAGTAGTTGAAGCGGTACCTTTACCTTGGGGAAATGCTCGGAATCAAGCCAAAGAGATCCACAAATGCAATCGCAAGGAGACATAATGGGCTGCGTCCTGAAATTCTTCGGAAGCATCGTTGCGTCGCTGGCTGCGGTTTGGTGCTCCATAGCCTTGTGGGGCACGTTCTCGCCCATAGTGCTCTTGCATTATTCCGAGCGCGCGACGGATCAAATTGGCGTTTTTTTTAATGACAACCACAACACCGCGAAATTCGGCATGAGCCCAGGCGAGACATCGGCCCAATACACGGCAATGTTTCCAAAGCCCGACATGTGGCTGCTGCTGACATTTCCCAGCCAAAGCACAGACTCGCTGGAAATCACCAAGCCCTTCAGACGAATCGACGTTTGTATCGGACCGGGCGCAAAAATTGAGCGAACGGTGACGCGCCACGGATTTCTTGATCGCTTTACCGAGCCGAGCCCGCCCTGCGAGCCCGCGTCCAAGCTCTGAGTCGACCTCGGTCCATACGTACCTGCCAAAAGCCCTGATACGGATTCTCCGACCGGGATTCTTCTATCGCGCCCCGGCATTTCCATGAGAGGGCCGGGCGCACACGGCACGCATCCGCCCCCAGCCTTCATCACCCCAACGCGGGCAGCATATCGAACAGCAGCACCATCACCAGGCCCACCACCGCGACAATCGACTGCACCACCGAAATCGTCTTGGTGGCCTCGCCCATGGTCATGCCGAAGGACTCCTTCACCATCCAGAAGCCCGCGTGGTTGGCATAGTTGAAGAACAGCGAACCGCAACCGATCGACAGGGCGAGCAACGGCAGGTTCAGGTTGGGATCGGCGCCGGCCAGCGGCGCCAGCAGGCCCGCGGCGCCCACGATGCCAACCGTGGCCGAGCCCGTGGACACCGACAGCAGCATGGCGATCAGCCAGCCCAGGATCAGCGGCGGGAAGGCGAACTGGTGCGTCAGGTGCACGATGGCGTCGCCCACCTTGGCGCTGGTCAGCACCTGCTGGAAGGCCCCGCCGCCGGCGATGATGAGCATGATGCCTGCGATGGGCTTGAGGCTTTGGCCCAGCGCTCCGCGCAGCTTCTCCGCGTCGCCGCCGCGCAGGAAGACCAGCGTCACGGCCGCGAACAGCACGCCCAGCAGCATCGCGACCACCGGATTGCCCAGGAACGCGGCAACGTGCGTCACGGGGGAATCCTTGGGCAGCAGCATCTCGGCCAGGGCATGCACCAGCATCAGCAGGGCGGGCAGCAAGGCCGCCAGGACGCCCAGGCCCACGCTGGGCGCATCCTTGCCGGCCCTGCCTTCGGTGGTCGAGGTGAACTGTTCCAGCAGCGCTTCATCCGGCCGGGTCGTCATGCGCGGCGCGATGAATGCGCCGTACAGCGGACCGCCGAAGATCATGGCCGGCAGGGCGGCGATGAAGCCATAGATCATGGTCGGACCGACCGTGGTCTTCAGCGTGGCGATTGCGGTCAGCGGGCCGGGATGCGGGGGCACCATGCCGTGCATGGCCGCCAGGGCCGATATCACCGGCACGCCCACGTAGACGTAGGCAGAGCCTTTGAAGCGCTGCTGGCTTTCGAGCTTGCGCGCCACGCTGAAGATCAGCGGCAGCATCACCACCAGGCCCACCTCGAAGAACATCGGGATGCCGATGACGAACGCGACCAGCGTCATCGCCCAGGGAATCATGCGAGGAGAGGTATGGCGCAGGATCGCATTGGCCAGGCGTTCGGTGGTGCCCGAATCAGCCAGGATCTTGCCCAGCATGGCGCCCAGCGCGATCACGACGCCCACGGCGCCCAGGGTCTTGCCCGCGCCGTCGGTCAGATTCTTGACGATGGCCACCGGCGCCATGCCCGTGGCGAAACCGACGCCGATCGAGACGATCAGCAGCGCCAGGAGCGGATGCATGCGGATGCGCGACACGATGAGCGCAACCAGCACCAGAACGCTCACCAATGCGGTGAGCAGCAATTGAATGTCGAACGAAGACATGTATGAACCCAGAAAAGACGAGAGAGGTTGCGAGCCTTCCTTCTTCTGGGGCCATGATACGGGATAGGCCATCCGCCCGTCTTGGGCGTCCGCGCCGCGGCCGCATCAGCCCGGCGCGCGGCGCGCCTTCCATACAGCCTGCTGAACGCCCTGGGCAGGCGCATGCGACACGACAGTCTGCGCGCCGCACTCGCCGGATCGTCAATCCGGCTTGATCCCCGCCGCCTTGATGATGGCCACGTTGCGCTCCAGCTCCGTTTCCACCTTGCGGCGGAACGCCGCGGGGTCGGAATAGGTGGCGTCAAAGCCCAGGTCCTGCAGCTTGGCGCGCGTGTCGGGTTCGGCCATCACCGCTTCGATCTCCTTGGACAGTCGCGCCACGATGGGCGCGGGCGTGCCTTGCGGCATGACCACGCCGAACCAGGTTTCGAAGTCGTAGCCTGTTACGCCGCCCTCGGCGACCGTGGGCACGTCAGGGACCAGCTGGGACCGCGCGCGGCCCGTCAGCGCCACGGCGCGGGCCTTGCCGGCCTTGATCTGGGGCAGGCCGGCCACCAGCGTGTCGATCGACAACGGGATCTGGTTGCCGATCAGGTCCGTCATGGCGGGTGCGCTGCCGCGGTAAGGCACATGCAGCAGCTTGGCGCCGGTGCGCTGGGCCAGGGACTCGCCGGCGATGTGCGGCGTGGAGCCGTTGCCGAAGGAGCCGAAGCTGAGCGGCTGCGCGGCGGACTTGCTGACGATGTCGCCCACGGTGCCAATGCCGGTCTGCGGATTGGTCAGGATCACGAACGGCGTGCTGCCCGCGATCGCGACATACTCGTAGCTCTTGATCGGGTCGTAGTTCAGGTTGGAATAGAGCAGCGGATTCAGGGTGAAGGTCGGCGCGCCCGTGATCATGAAGGTGTAGCCGTCCGGCGCCGCGCGCGCCACCGTAGAGGCGCCGATGCTGGTGTTGGCGCCGGGCTTGTTCTCGACCACCACCGTCTGGCCCATCCGCGCGCCGAGCTTGGCGGCGAACAGCCGGCCGATGACGTCCGTCGACCCGCCCGGCGGGAACGGCACGACCATGGTGATCGGCTTGCTGGGATAGTCCTGCGCCGAGGCCAGGACCGGCGCGGCGGCCAGGACGCACAGCGCGAGCGCGCGGGCGATGTTTTTGCTCATTGAAGTTCCCCTTGTGTTGTTTGTCAGGTGTTCATGCCGGCAGCACGGGCGCGCGGCGCCAGCACTGCGTGGCTTGCTCGAACGCGTGGGCCAGCTGCAGCAGTGCATGCTCCTGGCGATAGCGCCCCACGATCTGGATGCCGACCGGCAGCCCGTCGTCGGAAAAGCCGCAAGGCACCGAGATGGCCGGGTGGCCGGTCAGCGACAGGTAATAGCCCGAGCGCATCCAGTCGATGTAGTTGCGCATCGGCGTGTCCTCGATGCGGTCCACGGTCTCTTGCTCGACCAGAAACGGCAGCACCTGGCTGACCGGTCCGATCATGAATTCATAGGTCTGCATGAAGGCGTGCATGCGCGCGAACAGCGCGGCGCGGTCTCGCTCGGCCTGCACGACCGCGGCCGGTGTCTGCGTCAGCCCCAGTTCGATGTTCCAGATCACCGTGTCCTTGAGCAGGTCGCGATGGTCGCGCAGCGCGGCCTCGTAGCCCACGGCGAAGGTCTGGCCGCGCAGCGCCTGGAAAGACGCGTCGGCGCCCGAGAAATCGGGGCAGGCCGCTTCCACTCGTGCGCCCAGGTCGGCGAACACCGGCAGCTGGCGCTCCAGCGCGCGCACGACCGCCGGCTCGACGGGCAGGCCGCCCCACGTGGGCGCCCAGGCGATGCGCACGCCCTTGAAATCGCGCTCCAGGCTGTCCAGCAAGCGGGCAGGGTCCTGTTCGATGGCCAGGGGATCGCGGGCGTCCGGGCCGGCCGTGGCCGCCAGCAGCAGCGCCACGTCGGCCACCGTGCGCCCCATGGGCCCGGCGACCGTCAGCGCGTTGTACGGGCTGGCCGTGGGCCATTGCGGCACGCGGCCGGGCGACGGGCGCAGGCCCACCACATTGCAGAACGAGGCCGGGTTGCGCAAAGAACCGCCCATGTCCGTGCCGTCGGCCAGCGGCGCCATGCGCGTGGCCAGCGCGGCCGCCGCGCCGCCGCTGCTGCCGCCCGCGGTCATGCGCAGGTCGTATGGATTGCGCGTGGCGCCGAACACGGTATTGAACGTCTGCGAGCCGGCGCCGAACTCGGGCAGGTTGGTCTTGCCCAGCGTGATGGCCCCTGCCGCGCGTTCGCGGCTGACGATCAGGCTGTCGCGGTCCGGCACGAAGTCGCGATACAGCGGCGACCCGTAGGTGGTGCGCAGGCCGGCGGTCAGGAACGAGTCCTTGTGGACGATCGGCAGGCCGTGCAGCAGGCCCAGCGGACGGCCGGCGGCCTGATGCGCGTCGGCCTGCGCGGCACTGGCCAGCGCGCCCTCGGCGTCCAGCGTCACCACGGCATTGACCTTGGGGTTCCAGGCGGCGATGCGGTCCAGGTGCGCGGCCATCACCTCCCGCGCGCTGAGGCGGCCGGCAGCGATTTCGTCGCGCAGCGCGACTGCGCTGAGATCGCAGGGGGTCGTAGCCGGGGTCGTCGTCGAAAATTCCATTAGTATTGCGATGCGATACAAAGTATTGAATAATCAACTTTATAGTGGGTATTCCGATGCCCGACAATTCGGGGAAACTAGCGTTCCCCATGGCGGCAGCCGTGCCCGGCGACCCAATATCGCGCCCAGGACCACATCATGACGACACGCACGCCAGCCCCCCCGCCTGCTTCATCGACCGACGCGCCGGCGCACGCCGACGATCCGCTGTTCGTCGCGTCGCTGGAAAAGGGAATGCGGGTGCTGGAGGCGTTCCGCGACGCCACTGATACGCTCGGGCTGACCGAGATCGCCGCCCTGACGGGCCTGGGCAAGAGCGCGGCGCAGCGCTTTGTCCACACCTGGGAACGCCTGGGCTATCTGGCCAAGGACGCCGCGACGCGCCGCTATCGGCTGGGACCGCGCGTGGTGGAACTGGGCTACTTCTTCCTGCGCACCGACCGACTGGTGTCCATGGCCGCGCCGCACCTGGTCGCGTTGCGCGACCGTTGCGGATTAGCGGTGCACATGAGCGTGCTGGCCGGCGGCGACATGATCTATCTGCTGCGCCTGCCGAGCCGGCAGCTGACGCTGGCCGAAATGCTGCCTGGCCGCCGGATGCCCGCGTGGTGCAACAGCGGCGGGCGCATGCTGCTGACGCAACTGGACGACGACGCCATCCGGCAGGCGTTAGTGCGCACGCCGCCGCGCGCCTTCACGCCGCGAACCGTGGTCGAACCCGACGCGCTGCTGGCGCTGGTGCGCGAGGCCCGCGGCGATGGCTATGCGCTGACCGAAGACCAGGTGCTGCAGAACCAGGTGGGTGCGGCCGTGCTGCTGCGGGATGCGCGCGATGTCCCGCTGGCCGCCATCAGCGTCAGCGCCCCGCGCCACGACTACCCGCTCGATCGCCTGCAGCGCGAGATCGTGCCCCAGCTGTTTCGGACGGCGCACGCGATCCAGCACGGGTGAAGGCGGCTACTGTCCGCTCTCCAGGCGCTTCATGGCGGACTCGGAATAGCGGAAGCCCGCCGCCGCGCCGGGCGCGAACACCTCGTCCAGTTGGCGCCAGGTCTGGTCGGGCAGCGTCAGCGCCACCGCCTCTTGCGCCTCGCGCACATGCCCGGGCTCGGTCACGCCGACAATCGGCGTGGCGTCGCCATTGCGGCCGCACCAGGCCAGCGCGAGTTGCGCGGACTTGATACCGAGATCGTTCGCCATGTCCTCCAGCAGCTTGACCAGTTCGATGTTCTTGTAGAAGTTTTCGCCCTGGAAGCGCGGCATGTCGCGCCGCTGGTCGCCAGCCGGCAGATCCTCGGGCTTCCTGACGGCGCCGCTCAGGATGCCCCGTCCCAGCGATGCATAACCGAAGAACCAGCTGCCTTGCTCGCGCAGAAAGCGCAGCATGCCGTCCTCGGGTTCGCGGCTCCACAAGGAGTATTCGCTCTGCACCACCGCCACGGGCTGAATGCCCGCGGCGCGCGCGTAGGTCTTCGGCCCCACCTCGCACAGCCCCAGCGCACGGACCTTGCCTTTTTCCACCAGGCGCGCCATGGCGCCGTAGGTGTCCTCGATCGGCACGTTCGGATCCACGCGGTGCAGGTAGAACAGATCGATCACGTCGGTGCCCAGGCGGCGCAGGCTTGCGTCGCAGGCGGCCTCCACCCGTTCGGGCCTGGCGTCCAGGCCCCGCTGGTCCGCGCGTTCGCCGAACAGGTAGCCGAACTTGGTGCAGAGCACCAGTTCATTCCGCCTGGCTGCGATCGCCTTGCCCACCAGTTCTTCATTGGCGCCATTGGCGTAGAGATCCGCGGTATCGATCCACCGCCCGCCGTTGTCCAGATAATAGGCAAGAGTCTCCCTGGCCTGGCTTTCGGAGGAAGGACCGTAGTAGCCGGTCATGGCCATGGTGCCCAGGACAAAACCGGGAGGAGCGTCCGCCAGCATGCGATTCGTCATATCGATTTCCAGTTGATGCCGGCCTGGCCCCGCCGCGATCTGCAGCGGCCGCGTCCGGCGTGAATGGTTCAGTCGGCGCCGCCCTGACGCACCACGCCGGCCGCAACCAGCGCTTGAATGGCCTGCACGCCCAGGCCAAGCTCGGCCAGGATGTCCTGCGAGTCCTGTCCGACTTGCGGCGGGTCGCGGCGCAGATCGAACGAAGCGCCTTCCATGCGGATGGGAAGCCGGGGCAGGCGCGTGCGCACGCCGCCGGGCAATACCGTTTCCATCAATCCTCCGGTGGCCTGCAGATGCGGGTCGTTGAAAAGATCCTCGGGGCGGTTGATCGGCGAAAACGGGATGCGCGCCCGTTCACACACCCCGACGGCCTGCTCCATCGTCATGCCGGCCAACACCGACGCCAGCGCCGGGATCAAGGTGGCCCGGGCGTCGATGCGATCTTCATTGGTGGCGTAGGCCGGATCGCGCAACAGGTCCGGGCGGCCGATCTCCGCGCAGAAGCGTTCCCAATGGCGGTCGCTGGTGATTCCCACGAAGATCTGTTTGCCGCCCAGGACATGAAAGGGCTCGTACACGGCCCATGCCGACACGCGTTCCGGCATGGGCGGAATGGGCGCCTGGGACTGGGCCGCATAGCAAAGGTGCTGCCCCATCAGCATGACCGTCGACTCGAACAATGCCGTGGCCACCTTCTGGCCCTTGCCGGTCTGCTCACGTTCGCGCAGCGCCAGCAGCACGGCGATCAGGGCAAACATGCCGCCCGTGATATCGACCACGGAGGTCCCGGCCCGCAACGGCCGGCCGGTCGGACCGGTCATGTAGGCCAGGCCCGCCATCATCTGCACTACTTCGTCCAACGCCTGGCGCTCTTTGTAGGGGCCGTCCAGAAAGCCCTTCAGGCTTGCATAGATGAGCCTCGGATTGATCCGTGCGAGCGTCTCGTAACCCAGGTCCAGGCGTTCCATGGTGTCGGGCGCAAAATTCTCCACCAACACGTCCGCCGTCTCGACCAGCTGCAGCAGTATCGCGCGGCCACGCGCATCCTTCAGGTCAACGGCGATGCTGCGCTTGTTGCGGTTGAAATAGCCGAAGTAACCCGTCCCGAAGCCCTTCAGGCGCCGCGTCCGATCGCCGTCCACGGGCTCGATCTTGATCACGTCGGCGCCCAGGTCCGCCAGCATCATCCCGCATGCCGGCCCCATCACCGTGTGACCGAAATCCAGCACGCGAACGCCCGCCAGCGGCAGCTTCCGTTCATCCGCCATGTTCGTTCTCCTTCGAGCGCGGGCCCGCCCCGACGTAGCGATAGGGCACCGAAGGCGGCATCGGCCCCTTGATGCGCGCGTTCATGCTCATCTGCTCCCATGCATGCGCCAGGATGCCCACCGAGCGCGACAGCACGAACAGCCCGCGCGAAAGCTCGGGCGCAAAGCCAAGCTCTCCGTACACCACGGCAGTCGCGCCGTCGATGTTCATGGGCAGGCGCTTGCCCTTCAATTGCATCAAGGCAGCCTCAACCGCAACGGCGATCCGTGCGTGCCTGCCGTCGACGTGTCCCTGTTCCCTTGCCGCCTCCACCAGCGCCAGCAGCTTGCCGGCGCGCGGATCGACCGGATGAAAGCGATGGCCAAAGCCGGGGATGAACGCCCCCGTCTCGAGCAGACGCGCTACCTCCTGCGTGGCGGCCTGCGTCAGGTCCGCCCCCTGGTCCAGGGCGGTTCCCACGCGTTGATAGAGTTCCAGGCAGGCCTGCCCGGCGCCGCCATGCACATCGCCCAGCACATTGATGGCCGACGCCATCGCGCCATTCACGCCGATCCCGCAGGTACTGGCCATGCGGGCGATCGCGATGGACGGCGCATGCGGACCGTGGTCCACGCCGGCCACCAGGGCCGCTTCCAGCAGGCGCGCATGGGCCGGCCGCGGAAGGTCGCCGCGCAGCATCAGCCAGATCATGGCGGGAAAGCTGACTTCGCCTATCAAGCTCTCGATGGCATAGCCGCGCGGACGGATCTCGCCCGGCTGGATATCGATCACGGCGGTGCGCCACCAGTCCGCCAGCACCCCGGCGGGTATCGTTGCATCAGGATGATCGGTCATGGCGTTCAACCCAGCACGAACGGATTGTCGCGGCGCGGAGAGGGCGTGATCCAGACGCTCTTGACCTGCATGTATTCCTTGATGGCCTCGACGCCGCCTTCCCGCCCCATGCCGCTGCGCTTGTAGCCGCCAAACGGCGATGTGAAGCTGGTGGTGCGGTAGTTGTTGACCCACACGGTGCCCGCCTGGATCTTGTCCACGCATTTCATGGCCCGGCGCAGGTCCTGCGTCCATACCGCGGCGGCCAGGCCGTATTCGGTGTCGTTGGCCAGGCGGATCGCGTCGTCCTCATCCCGGAAGCGGATCACGGACAGGACAGGACCGAAAACCTCTTCGCGGGCGATGCGCATGTCGTTCTCGACGCCAGTGAAAATCGTCGGCGCCACGAACTGGCCCTGGCCATAGCCTGCGCCGGACAAGGCATGGCCGCCCAGCACGCAGGTCGCGCCATCCGCCTTCGCCATCTCGATCATGCGCATCACGCGCTCCCATTGGTCACGCGTCGCGATGGGTCCCACCTGCGTGTCAGGCAAGGAGGGATCGCCGATCCGCGCCTGTCGGGTCACGTCGACAAGCCGGGCCACGAATTCATCGTGGATCGAATCCTGCACCAGCAGGCGCGAGCCGGCCATGCAGGTCTGGCCGGCGGCGGCGAAGATTCCCGAGATCACGCCTTTCAAGGCCTGGTCCAGGTCCGCGTCATCGAAGACCACGTTGGGCGACTTCCCCCCCAGTTCCAGCGTGACGCGCTTGAAGCTGCTGGCGGCGGCCTCGTTCACCTTCTGGCCGCCCGCATCGCCGCCGGTAAAGGCAATCTTGCGCGTCAGCGGATGGCGCACCAGCGGATCGCCGATCTCGGCGCCAAAGCCCGTCACCACGTTCACCACGCCCTTGGGAAATCCCGCCAGCCCCGCCAGCCTGGCCAGTTCCAGGATGGAGGCCGAGGCATGTTCCGATGGCTTGATGACGATGGTGTTGCCGGCGGCCAGCGCCGGCGCCATCTTCCAGGCGGTCAGCGACAACGGCGAATTCCAGGGCGTGATGGCCACCACCACGCCCAAGGGTTCGTACTTTGTGTAGTTGAATACGCCCGGCTTGTTCACCGGCACCACGTCCCCGCCCACCTTGTCCGCCAGACCGGCGTAGTAGTAGAACCACTGCGCGATGTTCAAGACCTGGCCACGCACTTCGGTGATGAGCTTGCCGTTGTCGCGCTGTTCGACCCGGCCCAGGTGATCGGCGTTCTCTTCGATCAGCGCAGCCAGTTTGCGCAGCAGGGTCGCGCGCTGCGTGGCCGTGAATTCCGGCCATGCGCCGCCGGTGTACGCCGCATGCGCGGCCTGGACCGCGCGGTCCGCGTCGGCGGCGGTGCCGCGCGGGATCCGTGCCCAGACGGCGCCGGAATAGGGCTCCACGGTGTCGAACCATTCTCCCGAGGCGGGATCGGTCCACTCACCGTCGATGTACAGCTGATAGCTGACCGGGGACTGTTGCGTGGTGTTCATGCTGTCTGCCTGTTTTGAAAACTCAATCGACTTTCAGGTTGCTGCTCTTGACCAAATCGGTGAAAAGCGCGATCTCGGCGCGGAGCTGGGCTTCGAATTGCGCAGGGCCGCTGTCGGTGATGGGCTGCAATCCTGCGGTAGCCATCTGGCTGGCGAATTCCGGCGTGCGCGCGATCTTCTGCAAGCTCTCGGCCAGGCGGCTCACCACCGCAGGGGGAGTGCCCTTGGGCATCATCAAGCCGTACCAGGAGTCCAGGCGGAAATCCTTCACGCCGGACTCCTCGAACGTGGGCACGTCGGGTAGCAGCGGCGAGCGCTGGGGCGACGCGACCGCGATCGCGCGGACCTGGCCCGCCTTGATCTGCGGCAGCACGGACCCGAGCGTCGCAAAGGAAATGGGCACATGCCCGGCCACGACGTCGCTCATGGCGGGCGCGGCGCCCTTGTAGGGCACATGCATGATCGAGGTGTGGGTCAGTTTTTTGAACAGTTCGGCCGAAAGATGCGGCGTGCCCCCGCTGCCCGCGGACGCGTACGAATACTTGTCCGGATTGGCCCGCAGTTCCTTCAGGAACTCGTCCAGGTTCTGCGCGGGGAAATTCTTGTTGACGATCAGCACGGTGGGCGCCACCGCAATGGCAGCCACCGGCGCAAAGTCATCGACGCTCTTGAATTGCAGGTCGGGATACAGGACCGCGTTGATCGTGTGATTGGTGGCGGCGATCAGGCCCGTGTAGCCGTCACCCTGGGCGCGAGCGACGGCGTTCGCCGCGATGGTGGCGTTGGCGCCCGGGCGGTTTTCGACGATCACCGTCTGGCCGAGCGCCTTGCCCAAATCGTTGGCGGCGACACGGGCGACGATATCCGTGGGCCCGCCCACGGCGAATCCGACAATGAAACGCAACGGGCGTGCGGGGTAATCATCAGCCGCCAGCGCCGGGACGACGGCGACCATGGCAGAGGCCGCGAC
This sequence comes from Achromobacter spanius, assembly GCF_039673305.1. Classification (GTDB taxonomy): domain Bacteria; phylum Pseudomonadota; class Gammaproteobacteria; order Burkholderiales; family Burkholderiaceae_B; genus Achromobacter; species Achromobacter spanius_F. The sequence continues at coordinate 43,440 of NZ_JBDJLJ010000010.1, read as the reverse complement.
CAACGCGCGGGCCATTTTTCTTGCAATGAACATTTGCCAATTCCTGAGAAAGTTTCTTGGGAATTGCACGCCGCTGCCTCCACCACCTTGGCGCCTCTGTTCGGGCGCTTGGATTGCCGCCGTGTGCAATGAATCGAATAATAGAACTGAGTTTCGCCTGACGCAACACAAATATAGAATTCGATTCTGCTGTACGCAACAAATTGGCGTTATGAGACAATTCGCTCCGGCGCGGGCCTCTGCCCCCGGCATGATTTCTCAGGGGCGCCACAAGCCTTTCATCGAAACCAGGGGTGCAAATGACGCAGGACAAGGCGGCGGAAGACAAGGGCGTCACGGCGGTCGACCGGGCGCTCAGTCTGCTGGGCGCGTTTCGCGAGGACGACTACAGCCTGACGCTGACCGAGCTGTCCAAACGCACGGGGCTGTACAAGAGCACCGCATTGCGGCTCATCGATTCCCTGATCGGCCAGAACTATCTGTACCGCCTGTCGGACGGCAGCTATCAACTGGGCGCAAAGCCGCTGCAGTTGGGCGCGATCTTTCAGCGCCAGTTGCGCACTGTCGAGTACGTGCCCCCATTCCTGCGCCGCATCGTCGAAGAACTCGGCGAAAGCGCGTCGTTCTACGTCTATCAGAACGGCGGCCGCATGTGCCTGCACCGGGTCGACGCAAACAACCAGGTCATTCGCGATTCGGTGCGCGAAGGAGACTGGCGGCCCCTGGCCGGCGGCGCCACCGGCACCATCCTGCTCGCCTTTCGCAACGCGGAGGGCGCCGAATTCGACGAGGTCCGGAACAAGCTCTGGGCAGCGACGTTTGGCGGCGCCCATCCGGAAATGGCGGCGGTCGCGGTGCCGGTCTTCGGGCAGGCTCAAACCCTGATGGGCGCCTTGAGCGTCTCCGGTCCGCGATATCGCCTTGAAGCCCGTGGCGCGCAGGCGATGGTGCCCACCCTGATGCGCGCCGGCCGCGAACTGACAGCGCTGTTTGGCGGCGACACCAGCGCCTTCGACCAACGTCTGGCCTGATCATTAAGGCGGCTTCGAGCGAACGGCCCGGCCCCGGCTGCCGACTCGGTGCGAGGCCCGTCCCGCGCGAAACCAGCGGGTTTTCGACCCGTTTTGCATTCTTTCGATTTTTTGTGCATAATTCGCCCCCTCTACCTGTTCCCCGATAGCTCAGTCGGTAGAGCGACGGACTGTTAATCCGCAGGTCGCTGGTTCGAGCCCAGCTCGGGGAGCCAAGAATTTTGCAGTACCGCAGTACCCCTAAAAAAGCCCGCAACCTTGTTTGCGGGCTTTTTGCATTGGGGCTGCAATCGGGGTGCAACCCCGGCGCGGCGATTGCCTCGCTTTCCACTTGGCGTAGCATGGCCGGCATCCGCCACTGTCTCGCGCCATTTCTATCCATGCGCTCCACGCGATCCCTGCCTGCCCTCGTTTCCCTGCGCGCCTTCGAAGCGGCCGCAAGGCGGCTGAGCTTTTCGCAGGCGGCGCAGGAATTGTTCGTTACGCAAAGCGCCGTCAGCCACCATATCCAGCGCCTGGAGTCCGAGCTGGGCGTCGCGCTCTTTGAGCGGCGCACGCGCGCCGTCGCGCTCACTGCCGCGGGGCAGGCCTATTACGACCGGGTTCATGCGGCCTTCGAGCTGCTGCGCCAGGGCACGGACGAGATCCGCGCGCCGCAGGGCGCCCGCCACGCGCTCAGGATCGGACTGCTCGCCTCATTTGCCACCCGCTGGCTGGCGCCGCGCCTGCCTGAGTTCGCGGCGGCGCATCCCGACATCGATCTGCAGCTTCAGCCCGACATTGAATTGACGGACGTGGCCGGCGGCGAAGTCGACGCCGCGATCCGCTATGGCCGTGGCGGCTGGCCCGGCGTGCAGTCCACGCTGTTGATGACGGAACGCCTGTCGGTCGTCTGCGCGCCGTCGCTGGTCGCGGGCAGGAAGCGACTGCGTGCGCCCGCGGACCTGCTGCGCCATCCGCTGCTGGCTTCCCACGCCAGGCAACCCTTTGAGTGGGACGCCTGGGCGCGGCGGCATGGCCTGGACCTGGGCCGCGCCCGGACAGTGCGCCTGCACGACTACAACATCGTCGTGGAGGCCGCCCTGGCGGGGCAAGGGTTCGCCATGGGCCGGCACAGGCTGATCGCTCCCCAGCTGGCCAGTGGCGCGCTGGTGCCCGCGCTGCCCGGCTCCGCGCTCGAGGATCCGCGCATCGGATGGTGGCTCGTCACGCCGCGCGGCGCGCTCTCCGAACCCGTGCAGGTCTTGCGCGACTGGCTCATGCAAGCCGCTGTGGAATCCGACGAGGTCGACACTCATTAGTTTTACTCATGCGTGCCCCGCAAGAATTGATTGGTCATGCAACGCCGGGGCCGATAGCATCGGGGTAGCCTCTTTGGCCTTTTTCAACCCTACTCAGGTGAACGATATGACCCGCAGCATTTCCGGCCGCGTTGCTGAACTTGGCCTTGCCCTGGAAGCCGCCGCCGCTCCGGCCGCGAACTATGTGCCCTTCGTCCAGGAAGGCAACCTGCTTTATATCTCGGGCCAGATCTCCCGCAAGGACGGCAAGGCCGCCTATCTGGGCCAATTGGGCAACCAGGTGTCGGACGCCGACGGCGTGCAGGCCGCGCGGCTGTCGGCGCTGGGCATCCTGGCGCAGATCGCGGCCGCCACGGGCGACCGGCTGGACCGCGTGGCCCGCGTCGTGCGCCTGGGCGTGTTCGTGGCCAGCACGCCCGATTTCAACCGCCAGAGCGCAATCGCCAACGGCGCTTCCGACCTGATGGTCGACGTATTCGGCGATGCCGGACGCCATGCGCGCAGCGCAGTGGGCGTGGCGTCGCTGCCGCAAGGCGTGGCGGTCGAAGTCGAAGCCGTCATCGCGCTGACCCAGGCCTGATCCGCCCCCGAAGGAATCGCCATGTCCGCCTCCCTGACCCCGCGCGCCGTCGAGAAGCTCCGAGCCCTGACGCCGGGCACGCGCAGCACCGTGCACTTCAATCATGCCGGCGCTTCGCTGCCTTCCGCGGCCACCCTGCAGGCCGTGCACGCGCACCTGGAGCGCGAGGCCGCGCAAGGCCCGATGGAGGCGGGCGTGTCATCGCGCGAATTGACCGAATCGGCCCGCACGCTGGCGGCCCGGCTGTTCAACGCACAGGTCGGCGAGATCGCGCTGACCACGGGCAACTCGGCGGGCTGGGGCGCCGCCTTCGCCGCGCTGCCGGCGTGGCGGCCCGGCGACCGCATCCTGGTCGGCCGCCACGAATGGGGCGGCAACCTGGCTTGCATGCGGCTGCACGCGCAACGCGCGGGCGCGCTGCTGGAGACCATTCCGTCTGACGACAGCGGATGCGTGGACCCCACGGCGCTGGAAGCCATGCTGGACGACCGGGTGCGGCTCATCGCGCTGACCTGGCTGCCGGCCAATGGCGGCCTCATCAACCCGGCCGCCGCCATCGGAAGCGTCGCCCGCAAGCACGGCATCCCGTACTTCATCGACGCGGCCCAGGCGGTGGGCCAGCTTCCCATCGATGTGGCCCAGATCGGCTGCGATGTGCTGAGCGGCGCGGGACGCAAGGCATTGCGCGGCCCGCGCGGCACGGGCTTGCTGTACGTGCGGCGCGAATTCCTGGAACAACTGACGCCGGCCTTCGTCGACACCCATTCCGCGCCGCTGGACGCGAATGGCGAGCCCGCGCTGCGTCCCGACGCAACGCGCCTGGAATCCGCCGAAAACTCGCTGGCGCTGCGCTGCGGCCTTGCCAATGCCTTGCAGGAAGCGCTGGACCTGGGGCTGGACGCCATCCGGGCCAGCATCGACGCCAACGCCCAGGCGCTGCGAGCCGAACTGGCTGCCATTCCCGGCATTGCCGTGCTGGACCAGGGCCGCGAACGTTCCAGCCTTGTGGCCTTCAACGTGGACGGCGTGGACGCGGCGGACGTGCAGCGCAGGCTGGCGGCCCAAGGCATCGTCATCGGCAGCAACGGCGTGCCCTACACGCCGCTCGACATGGAGGCGCGCGGTTTGACCCGGATTGCCCGCGCATCGGTCAGCTATCTCACCAGCGCCGCCGAAATCGACCGGTTGCTCGAGGCGCTGCGCAAACTGGCCGCTTAGGCCTGGCCGACCGCCGCGCGACGGCTGAACGGCGACCACTTGGTGAACACGAGCAGGTTGCCCAGCATCACCAGCGCCAGCCCCGCCAGCGCGAACGGCGTCCACCGGTAGCCTTCGGCCACCGTCGACACGCTCAAGGCCACGACGGGAAACAGCACGGTGCAGTATGCCGCGCGCGCCGGTCCCATGCGGCCGACCAGTGTCAGATAGGCGGTAAAGCCGATCACCGACCCGAACACGGCCAGATAGAGCAGGGCGCCCACGTACGCCTGCGAGGCGTCGAACTCGAACGGCAGGCCGGCGGCCACGCAACCCGCCAGCAGGATCGCCGCGCCGTAGAGCATGCTGTAGGCGTTGCCCGTCAGCGGCCGGATGCCGGCGCGCTGCTGCAGGGACGACAGCATGTTGCCCGTGGAAAAGCAGAACGTGCCCAACAGCGCGAAGCCCAGGCCCAGCAGGGTCTCGTGGCTGGGCTGCTGGCTGGCCAGTTCCGGCCAGAACAGCAGCACCAGCCCGCAGAAGCCCAGCGCGCCCGCGGCCATGATGCGCGGCGAGATGCGGGTGCCGAACCACAGGCGGGCATTCAGGGCATTCCACAGGGTCGCGGCGGAAAACACCACCGACACCAGGCCGCTGGGAATCCACTGCGTGGCCGAATAAAAACACAGGAAATTCAGGCAGAACAGGCACAGGCCCTGCCCCACGCACAGCCAGTGGCCGCGGCGGTCCAGCTTCTGCAGCTTGCGCGTGAGCAACAGCGCCGCGAACAGCAGGAGCCCGGCCAGCGCAAAGCGGTAGAAAATGGACACGGGTATGGCCACCACGCCCAGCTGCAGCTTGATGGCGATCCAGGTGGTGCCCCAGATGAGGACGGTGAGGAAATAAAGAGAGAGATTCACGATGCGGCGCGCGGCAGGATCAAAAACGGACGGCGGCAACCAAAGCGATGGCCGGGCATTCAGTGTGGGCCCCGGCGCGCCGCACGGATTGCCGGTTCTTGCGCTTTTGTCCGGATCGGGCGCGTCGCGCGCGCGCGATCGCAGTAGCATTCCCACTCATGGGCACCACCGCTTCGGCCCCGGCCGATTTTTCCGTCTTCCGCACCCTGTCGCGCTCCACCGCGACGCTGCAGCGCGCCGCCTCGCTGGGCGAAGGCATGGCGATCTCGCAGTGGTCGCGCACCGCGCGCGAAACCCTGGGCTACGAGACGCCCGGCCACCATACGCTGTCGCTGTACCTGCACGGCGGCGACAAGTCGTTCCGCGTCGGGCAGGACACGCTGCACGGCGGCGCGGGCAAGTTCTGCGTGCTGCCGGCCGAGCATCATTCGCGCTGGAGCATGAACGACAGCGTGCACTTCCTGCATCTGTACATCGCGCCGCAGCGCCTGGCCCGCGAAGCCGTCATGCGGCTGGATTGCGAGCCCCGCACCCTGGAACTGCGCGACCGCACCTACATCCAGGACGACTCGCTGATCGACGTCTGCCGGCGGCTGCTGGGCACCGACTGGGACCAGCCCGCTGACCGCCTTGCCGCCAGCAGCGCGGCCGAGACCGTGCTGCACCATCTGCTGCTGCAGGGCGTCGCGCGCAAGAATCCGCAACCTGCCCGGGGCGGCCTGGCGCCCGGCGTGCGCCGCCGCGTCATGGAGTATGTGGACGCGCATCTGTCCGAGGCCCTGACGCTGGATCAGCTGGCGCAGGTGGCGGCGCTGTCCACCTATCACTTTGCCCGCATGTTCCACGCCTCTTTCGGCGAACCGCCGCACGCGTGGGTGCGGGGCAGGCGGCTGGCGCGCGCCAAAAGCCTGCTGGCGACGGGCAAGGGCGATCTGGCGAGCATCGCGCAGGCCAGCGGCTTCGGCAACGCCAGTCATCTGGCGCGGGTGTTCCGAGACGCCGTCGGCGTCACGCCCGGCCAGTTCCGCGGCGCGCGCGGCGGACACTGATCCCCGGCCTTTCCGCGGGCCCGCTTTCCGCAAGGGCCGGTCTACAATGGCGCATCGCCCTAGCGGGCTCACTCGGCCTGACCTCGCCCGTACCGACGCGATGCCGTCCCCGACCTCTCGCGACCTTCCCCCCCTTGCCGAAAGCGCCCGCCAGCGCCCCTTGCGCGCGCACTGGCTGGCCGAACTGATCCGGTTGCGCGAAGCGCATTGGGGGCCGCTGGAAGACGCGCAGGCCGTCCGGCAGGTCCGGCAGCTCGACACCGACCTGCCTTCGCGCATCCTGGCGCGCGCCTTGCTGCTGGCGCAACGGGAAAACCTGCCGCCGCTCGTGGATGCCTGGCGCCGCAGCGCCGCCGCCATCCTCGCCGTCCTGTTCCTGCTCGCGCTGATCTCGGGTGCTGGCGCGGCCCTGGGCGCGCTGGGCGACGGATCCCGGCCGGTCAATGTGCTGTGGGCGGTGGGCGCCTTGCTGGGCCTGCATGCGCTGACCTTCGTGCTGTGGCTGGCCAGCTTCCTGCTCAGGCCCGCCGCTGTCACCGGGCTGGGACGCCTGTGGCTCTGGGCCACGCGCAAGCTGGCGCGCGGCCCGGACAGCGCGCTGGTGCCCCAAGCTTTTCTCAACCTGCTGGCACGTGCGGGCGCCCTGCGCGGCCTGTTCGGCAGCATCAGCCATCTGCTCTGGCTGACGGCGCTGTGCGCGGCGCTGGCGACCCTGCTGGCCGTGCTGTCCACCGCCAGCTACCGCTTCATCTGGGCCACCACGCTGCTGGCGCCCGACACCTTCGTCTGGCTCACGCAAGCCATCGGCTGGCTGCCCGCCCATCTGGGCTTTCCCATGCCTGACGCCGCCACGATCCGCGCCAGCGACGGCTCGCAGGCCCTGCCCGCCAGCGCCCAGGCGCAGTGGTCGCTCTGGCTGATCGGCGTCCTGATCGTCTACGGCATCCTGCCGCGCCTGCTCGCGGGAGCATTGTGCGTCGCCGCCACGGCGCGCGCGCTGCGCGCCGTGCGCATCGATCCCGCGCTCGCCGGCTTCTCGACACTGCGCGACCGGCTCGAGCCTCCCGCGCTTTCCACCGGCATCGACCGCCCCGTCGATCCCCTGCACGAGCCCCGCGTACAGGCGCCGTCGCTCGACGGGCTGGGCGGCCAGCCTGTGCTGCTGGGACTCGAACTGCCGCCCGACCTGCCGTGGCCGCCCGCGGACCTGCCCGCCGGCATCCGCCAGGCCGGCAACCTGGATACCCGCGAAGAGCGCAACCGCGTCCTGGATGCGTTGTCCCAATCGGCGGCCTCGCGGCTACTGATCGCCTGCGACGCGCGCCAGACGCCCGACCGCGGCACACTGTCCCTGATCGCGGACCTGTCCGCGCATGCGCGCCAGACCGGCGTATGGCTGATCACTCCCGGGTCGGGCGCGGACACGCGCGCAGCGCTCTGGCGCGACAGGCTGCAAGCGCTGGGCCTGGACACCGACGCCATCCTGCAGGCGCCCGCGGCGCCGCTGGGCTGGCTGGAGCCCGGCCATGGCTGAGTCCCTCATCAAGATCGCGCTGGTCGGCCACACCAACACGGGCAAGACCTCGCTGCTGCGCACGCTCACGCGCGACACGTCGTTCGGCGAAGTGGCCGACCGACCCGGCACCACGCGCCACGTCGAAGGCGCGCGGCTGCGCCTGGATGGACGCCCCGTGCTGGAATGGTTCGACACGCCGGGCATGGAAGACAGCATCGCGCTGCTCGAATACTTGGAACGCCTGGAGCGCCCGGGCGAACGGCTGGACGGCCCCGCGCGCATCCGCCGATTCCTGGATACGCCGGAAGCCCATGGCCGCTACGAACAGGAAGCGCGCGTCCTGACCAAGATGCTGGACTGCGACGCTGCCCTGTATGTGATCGATGCGCGCGATCCCGTGCTGGGCAAGCATCGCGACGAGCTCGCCATCCTGGCCGCCTGCGGCCGGCCCTTGCTGCCGGTGCTCAACTTCGTGAACGCGCCCGCACACCGCGCCGACGAGTGGCGCGACGCGATGGCCAGGCTGGGGCTGCATGCGGTGGTGGAATTCGACACCGTCGCCCCGCCGCTGGACGGCGAACAGCAGCTCTACGCCAAGCTGGGCGTGCTGCTCGACCGCCACGCCGGCGCGCTGGCCAGACTGTCCGACAGCCTGGCCGCGCAGCGCCGCGAACGCCATGCGGCGGCGTACGAACTGCTGGCGGACCTGCTGATCGACGTGGCCGCGCTGCACCTGTCCAGCCCCAGCGACGAGGCCGCGCTGGCCGCGGCCTCCGGCCAGCTGCGCGACCAGGTCCGACAGCGCGAACAGACCTGCGTCAACGCCTTGCTTGCGCTCTACAACTTTCGCCCGTCGGATTACGCCGACGACGCGCTGCCGCTGCAGGGCGAGCGCTGGGGCATGGACCTGTTCCATCCGCAGGCGCTCAAGGACATGGGCGTGCAGGTGGGCATGGGCGCGGCCGCCGGCGCCATGGCGGGCGCCGCCGTCGACCTGATGAGCGCGGGCCTGAGCCTGGGCACCGGCATGCTGATCGGCGCTGCCGCCGGCGGACTCTGGCAAGGCGTGGAAAAGCTGGGCAAGCGCGTGGCGGGCAAGCTGCGCGGCTGGCGCGAGATCAGCGTGGACGACGCCGTGCTGCGTCTGCTCGCGCTGCGCCAGCGGCAACTGATCGATGCCCTGGAACGCCGCGGCCACGCCGCGCGCGAACCGTTGCGGCTAGACCTTCCGGACGATGAGGCCTGGCGCAAGGGCCCCTTGCCCGAGGCCCTGAAAGAAGCGCGCAGCCGTCCCGAGTGGTCGGCCCTGGGTAAACACTATGAAGACAGCGACCGCCGCAAGCGCGTGCTGCACGAATTGGCGAAAACCCTCGCATCCACGCCGCTGTCCGCCGATTGACCCGGCGCCCGCATGCCCTGCCGAACGCACCATTCAAGGCATCCGGCAAGCGCGTGATAACCCCAATCCAAACCGATTGACGCTTAAACGAATGCGTCGATAAGATTCGATCTGCATCGGCGCGGGTCCGTCCCCGTCATGTCAATCACAAGGGGTTGGGTCTATCGTGAAGTCGAAGTCCTGCGCAGTGATTCCCGGCAACGCCAGCCTCCGCCCGTGCGCAGTTCGCGCCGCGCGCCGCCCGGCCCCGACCCGTCCATCGTCGTAAGCAGCAACGCCATGCCCCGGATCCCCATGGGGCCGGGGCCCTGTCACTTCTGTCGCGCTATCCGCGCACCACACGGAGCATGAGGGCTATGCGTACTTTTCCCCACTTCAAGCAAGCGGTGCTCGCCGCTGCCGTGGCCGCCTCGCTGGCATTCAGCGCCGGCGCGGCCGCCAAGACCCTGCATTGGTCGTATCAGGGCGACGCCACGTCGATGGACCCGATGGCCCTGAACGAGACCTTCACGCTGGGTTTCCAGGGCAATATCTACGAAACGCTGGCCGGCTACGACGGCAACCTGAAACTCACGCCGCTGCTGGCCGAAAGCTGGGAGAACCCCGAGCCCACCAAGTGGGTCTTCAAGCTGCGCAAGGGCGTGAAGTTCCACGACGGTTCGCCCTTCACGGCCGACGATGTGATCTTCTCCTGGAAGCGCAGCCTGACGCCCGGCTCCGACATGAAGGGCTACGGCGCCAAGGCGTCCGACATCAAGAAGGTGGACGACTACACCATCGAAGTCACCACGCCCACGCCCAACCCCATCCTGCCGCGCGAATGGGTGTTCCTGTACATCATGAGCAAGACGTGGGCTGAAAAGAACAAGACCACCGAGGCCACCAACGTCAAGGGCGACAACCAGGGCAACTACGCCAACCTGCACGCCAACGGCACCGGCCCGTTCATGCTGACCGAACGCCAGCCCGACGTGAAGACGGTGCTCAAGCGCTACGACGGCTACTGGAACAAGAACATCAAAAGCAACATCGACGAGGTCATTTTCCAGCCGATCACGCAGGAAGCCACCCGCGTGGCTGCATTGATCTCCGGCGAGATGGATGTCGTGCAGCCCGTGCCGGTGCAGGACTGGAAGCGCCTCGAAGACGCCAAGGGCGTGAAACCCCTGACCGCACCCGAAGCCCGCGCCATCTTCATCGGCATGGACCAGGACCGCGACGAACTGCTGTTCTCCGACGTGAAGGGCAAGAACCCGTTCAAGGACGCCCGCGTGCGCGAAGCCGTCGTGCTGGCCGTCGACACCAAGGCCATCAACGAGAAGATCATGCGCGGCGCGGCCAAGCCGCTGGGTTCGCTGATCGCCACCGCCATCAACGGCTACGACGAGTCCTTCGGCGCGCCGTACAAGCCCGATCCGGAACGCGCCAAGAAGCTCCTGGCCGAGGCCGGCTACCCGAAGGGCTTCACGGTCACCATGGACTGCCCGAACGACCGCTACGTCAATGACGAAAAGGTCTGCCAGGCCGTCGCCGGCATGCTGGCGCGCGTGGGCATCAAGATCAACCTGCTGGCGCAGACCAAGTCCAAGTATTTCGGCAAGATCCTGCTGCAGGCCGGCAACCAGACCAGCATGTACATGCTGGGCTGGACGCCCAGTTCCACCGACGCGCACAACACGCTGCTCAACCTGACCTCGTGCCGCGACGCGAAGACGGCCGCGGGCCAGTTCAACCTGGGCGGCTACTGCAACAAGAAGGTGGACGAGCTGACCAACAAGATCGGCGTCGAAACCGACCAGGCCAAGCGTAACGCGATGATCAAGGAAGCCTTCGGCATCGTGCGCAGCGACTTCGGCTACCTGCCGCTGCACCAGCAGCCCATGTCGTGGGGCGTGAAGGAAAACGTCAAGGTCACCCAGCGCGCCGACGACGTGCTCGACCTGCGCGACGTCGTCCTGCCATAAGCGGCGTTCGATGCAACCCCCGGGCGGCGCGCGCCGCCCGGATGCGCCCGGCCCAGCCCCCATTCCCGCCCAGCGCGGAGAACGCGGCCCGGCGCCATCCGACCTAGAGGGCTTTCCAAGATGCTTTCTTTTATTGCGCAGCGGCTTATCCAGTCGGTGCTGGTGATGTTGACGGTGGCGCTGATCGCGTTCGCCATGTTCCGCTACGTGGGCGACCCGGTCGCCAGCATGGTCGGCCAGGACACCACGCCCGAGCAACGCGCCCAGTTGCGCGAACAGCTCGGCCTGGACGATCCATTCGTCGTGCAGTACGCGCACTTCGTCGCCAACGCCGTGCGCGGCGACTTCGGCATGTCGTACCGCCACCGCCGGCCCGTGAGCGAGCTGCTCGAAGAACGCATGCCCGCCACGCTGGAACTGTCCTTCGTATCCGCCGTCATGGCGCTGGCGCTGGGCATCCCGATGGGCATCTACACCGCGCTCAAGCGCCACGGCGTCCTGTCCAAGGCGTTCATGGCAATCTCGCTGGCGGGCATCTCGCTGCCGACCTTCCTGATCGGCATCCTGCTCATTCTCTTCTTCGGCGTGCAGCTCCGATGGCTGCCCAGCTTCGGGCGCGGCGACGTGGTCAGCCTGGGATGGTGGACCACTGGGTTCCTCACCAAGTCCGGCTGGCTGGCGCTCATCATGCCCGCCATCACGCTGGCGCTGTTCCAGATGACGCTGATCATGCGGCTGGTGCGCGCCGAGATGCTGGAGGTGCTGCGCGCCGACTTCATCAAGTTCGCACGCGCCCGCGGCCTGCCCGAGCGGCTCATCAACTTCCGCCACGCGCTCAAGAACACGATGGTCCCGGTCATCACCATCACGGGGCTGCAGCTGGGCTCGATCATCGCGTTCGCGATCATTACCGAGACAGTGTTCCAGTGGCCGGGCATGGGTCTGCTGTTCATCCAGGCCATCAGCATGGTGGACATTCCCGTCATGGCGGCCTACCTGGTCCTGATCGCGTTCATGTTCGTGGTCATCAACCTGGTCGTCGACCTGCTGTATTTCGCCGTGGACCCACGTCTGCGCGTGCAGAGCAAATAGAGGAACCGTCGCATGATTGCTCGCATCGCCCCCTTCTTTTCGCGCGCCGCCGACAGCGACCTGTGGCACAGCTTCAAGCGGTCTCCCGGCGCCATCATCGCCGCGATCGTCACGCTGGTCATCCTGCTGGGTGCGCTGTTCGCGCCGCTGGTCGCGCCCCACAATCCCTTCGACCTGGCGTCCCTGAGCATCATGGACGCCAACACGCCCCCGGCCTGGGAGGAGGGCGGCAGCCCGGATTTCCTGCTGGGCACGGATGACCAGGGCCGCGACATCCTGTCGGCCGTCATGTACGGTTCGCGCGTGTCGCTGCTGGTCGGCTTCGCCTCGGTGCTGTTCTCGATGGTGCTGGGCGTGACGCTCGGCCTCATCAGCGGCTATGCGGGCGGGCGCGTCGACAGCTTCATCATGCGCATCGCCGACGTGCAGCTGTCGTTTCCCGCCATCCTCGTGGCGCTGCTGATCGACGGCGTGGCGCGCGGGCTGCTGCCGCGCGACATGCACGACCAGCTCGCCCTGTATGTGCTGATCTTCGCCATCGGGATCTCGGGCTGGGTGCAATACGCGCGCACCGTGCGCGGCTCCACGCTGGTCGAGCGCAACAAGGAATACGTGCAGGCGGCAAAGCTGATCGGCATCGGCCCCATCACCATCCTGCGCCGCCACATCCTGCCCAATGTCATGGGCCCGGTGCTGGTCATCGCTACCATCCACCTGGCCATCGCCATCATCACCGAGGCCACGCTGTCGTTCCTGGGCGTGGGCGTGCCGCCCACGGCGCCGTCGCTCGGCACGCTGATCCGCATCGGCAACAGCTATCTCTTTTCGGGCATGTGGTGGATCTCCATCTTCCCCGGCATCGCGCTGGTGGCGCTGGTGCTGTCGGTCAACCTGCTGGGCGACTGGCTGCGCGACGCGCTCAACCCCAAGCTGCGCTGAGGACGTCATGGCCCTGTTGAACATCGAAGATATCCGCATTGAATTTCCCAGCCGCCGCGGCACGCTGGTGGCGGTGGACGGCGTTTCCCTGTCCCTGGAGAAGGGCGAGATCCTGGGCGTGGTGGGCGAGTCCGGCGCGGGCAAGTCCACCATCGGCAACGCCGTCATCGGCCTGCTCGAAGCGCCGGGACGGCTGGCCGGCGGGTCGGTGCTGCTGAACGGCGAGCGCATCGACACGCTGACGCCGGCGCAGAAGCGCAAAGTGCGAGGCCGGCGCATCGGCATGATCTTCCAGGATCCGCTGACCTCGCTGGATCCGCTGCAGACGGTGGAAAGCCAGCTGGTGGAAACCATGCAGGTGCACCTGAACCTGTCGCACGACGAGGCAAAGAAGCGCGCGGTGCAGCTCCTGGCGCAGGTCGGCATCGACCAGCCCGAGCTGCGCGTCAAGCAGTACCCGCATCAGTTTTCGGGCGGCATGCGGCAACGCGTGGTGATCGCGCTGGCGTTGTGCTGCGAGCCGGAAGTCATCATCGCGGACGAGCCCACCACCGCGCTGGACGTGTCCATCCAGGCGCAGATCCTGGACCTGCTCAAGAAGCTGTGCCGCGAAGAGCAGGTCGGCATGATCATCATCACGCACGACATGGGCGTGATCGCGGACGTGACGGACCGCGTGGCCGTGCTGTATCACGGCAAGCTGGTGGAACAAGGGCGCACCGCCAAGATCCTGGGCGACCCCGACCACCCCTACACGCGCAGCCTGATCTCGGCCGTGCCGCGGCCCGACATCAAGCTCAGGCGCTTCCCGCTGGTGACCTATATCGAATCCGTCAGGACGCCGGCCCAGCCCCTGGACCTGGCCACCCACTGGCTGGGCCAGCGCCGCGACTTCGGCAAGCGCACGGACGGCCCGCTGGTGCAGGTGCGCGACCTGTCCATGCGCTTCGTGCTCAAGAGCGCGCTGTTCAAGCGCAACCAGCGCACGCTGGATGCCGTCAAGCGCGTCAATCTCTCCATCGGCGAAGGCGAGGTCTTCGGCCTGGTGGGCGAATCCGGGTCGGGCAAGTCCACCGTGGCGCGCCTGATCTCCGGGCTCTACACGCCCAACGAAGGCTCTGTCACGTTCGGCGGCACCGACCTCACCGCGCTCAAGGGTGAGAAGCAGCTCAATCCGTTCCGGCGGCAGATCCAGATGATCTTCCAGGATCCGTTCTCGTCGCTCAATCCGCGCATGCGCGTCCTGGACATCGTGGCCGAGCCCATCCGCTTCCACAAGCTCGCGGCCAGCGAAGCGGAAACACGCCGCATCGTGGCCGATCTGCTGGACGTGGTGGGCCTGGGCGACCGCGCGGCCGAGCGCTTTCCGCATGAATTCTCCGGGGGCCAGCGCCAGCGCATCTGCATCGCCCGCGCGCTGGCCACGCGTCCGCGCTTCCTCATCTGCGACGAACCCACATCCGCGCTGGACGTGTCCATCCAGGCGCAGATCCTGAATTTGCTCAAGGACCTGCAGGAAGAGCTCGGCCTGACCATGCTGTTCATCAGCCACGACCTGCCGGTGATCCGCCAGATGTGCGACCGCGTCGGCGTGATGCGCCACGGCGAACTGCTGGAAGTGGCCGAAACCGAAACCCTGTTCGAACACCCGCAGCATCCCTACAGCCAACATCTGCTCGGTCTGATGCCTCGCCTGCAATCCATGTCCCGCGAAGGGCTGGACGTGGTGGGCTGAGACCGCGCCAACGGAGTCCACTGACATGAGCGAGTCACGGCAAACCCTCTTCATCGGCGGCAAGGTATTCGACGGAGAGGGGCGGACGTTGCCCAGCCACGGCGTGCTGGTCGAGGGCGCGCGCGTGGCCCGCGTGGCGCCTGCGGGCGAATTCTCGGGCTACGCGGGCGCACGGGTCGACACCACCGGCATGACGCTCATGCCCAGCCTCGCGGATTGCCACGTGCATCTGGTCTACACGGGCGGCGCCGACCCCAACGCGCAATTGAGCAAGCAGGGCCCCGCGCAGATCACGCTGACCGCGCTGGAGAACGCACAGGCCAGCCTGCGCGGCGGCGTCACGGCGCTGCGCGACTGCGGCGGCAAGGACTATCTCGAATTCGGCGTGCGCGACGCCATCGCGCGCGGCGTGTTTCCCGGCCCCACGATCAAAGCGTCAGGCCGCATCATCTGCATGACGGGCGGCCACGGCAATCGCATCGGCCGCGTCGCCGACGGCTGCGAGGACGTGATCAAGGCCGTGCGCGAACAGGTCCATGCGGGGTGCGACCTGGTCAAGATCATGGCCACGGGCGGGGTCATGACGCCCGGCGTCAGCCCCATGGACGCGCACTACAGCTTCGACGAAATGAAGGCGGGCGTGCACGAGGCCAAGCGCTTTCGCAAAAGCACCGCCAGCCATGCGCAGGGCACCCAGGGCATCCTGAATGCGGTGCGCGCCGGCATCGACTCCATCGATGCACGGCATCTTCATGGACGACGACTGCCTGCGCGAAATGCTGGAGGCTGAAACGTACCTGGTGCCGACCATCGCCGCCGTGCGCAACATCATCGCCAACGCCGACAACGGCATTCCCGCCTACGCGGTGGAAAAGGCCCGCGCGGTGGAGCAGCGGCATCGCGAGTCGTTCCAGATGTACTACAAGGCGGGCGGGCGCATCGCGCTGGGCACCGATGCCGGCACGCCGTTCAACCTGCACGGCGAGAACGCCATGGAGCTGGCCTACATGGTGGAGTTCGGCATGACGCCCGTGGACGCGCTGATCGCCGGCACGTCGCGCGGCCATGACCTGATGGGCATGACCGATCACGGCGTGATTGCAGAGGGCAAGGTGGCCGACCTGCTGCTGGTGCAGGGCGACCCCGCCGAAGACATCATGAAGGCCGCCGACAAGCGCTTTCACGTCGCCGTGCTGCGCAACGGCGAACTTGCGGCGGGGGCCTTGCCGTTCTGAGCCTCAGGGCGCCGGCGCGGCGCCCGGCGAATTGCGCATGAACATCTGGCCCAGGAACATCTCGATGGGGATGCGCTTGCCGTTGATGTCCACTTGACCATCGCGGTAGTCCGCCTCGAACTGGATCACGCCGTCCTCGATACGGCCCCAGGTCGAGGCGGCGACCAGGCCGCGCAGCCCCGCGGCTTCCCGCTCGGCCGCCGACCGGGCCGCCTCACGCGTGGCGCCCTTCAGTTCCGCCCGCTCCGCGATCACATCGGCCATGTTTTCCGGCGACAGCTTCAGCCGCACGCTCAGGTTGCGCACGACCTCCTTAGCGATGGCAACGGGGTCGCGTTTCCAGAATGAAGGCGAATCCAGGCCGATATCCAGACTGAGCGACGACGTGCCACGAGCCGTGTCGACCTGCAGCGTCGACAGCGTGAAGCTGGGACGGGCCAGGAGGAACTTCAACAGGTGAGACGCGGCAAGCATCTCCTCGCCGGGAGGAAGCTCGCCTTTTTTCAAGCGTGATGGCGCGCTTGTGGTGGCGTCCTGAAATGCCTTGAGCGACGCCACATCCATGTCCTTGCCGCTCGCCACCATCTGCAGCTTGGCCACGTGCAGGGCGCGCACGCTGATGCTACCGACATCGAGCGTCATCTTGCCGGTCATGCGCTCGGGGGTCCCTTCCGAACCGAGCGTCAGCGCAATGTCCTTCAGGCCCAGCGGCAGCTTGTCCATATTGGACGCCCATTGCTTCACCGTCAGCGTCGTGCTGCTCGCGGAGGACTCGGCCGCACCGGACAATTCATGCGACAACGCCAGACCATCGAGGGTCAGCGTGTTGGGGTTGCCCCTGATCAATTCGGTCAGCGAGGCCTTGTCGACGGAGAGAGACACCGTGTCGCGCGTGCCGTCGCCGGCATGTTCGACCTGCGCCTGCAGACCCGAGAAGTCGAACGTGATCGGAGCGTCGGCATACTTCACCGGCGCCAGCGCCAGATCGCCGGAAAAGTCGCGGTCATAAGCGAACAGGAAATTCGCCGTCACCGGCGCCGACCCGCCCGCCGCCGCGAACCAGGCAGCTGCGTCGGGCGTCTCGGTCATGCGCAGCCGGCCCGCCGCCATGACGGGCGCGACATCGCCTGACGCGAGCCGAGAGGCAGGAAACGGACCGTGTTCGATCTTGCTCGTGAACGCGAACGCCTTCTCGGCCGGCTTGGGGCCAGACTGCACCGTGATCTTCACACTGAACCGCGCATCGGACGAAAACACGCCGCGTTCGAAAGATTGCAGTTCGAGCGTCACGGGCACGCCCAGCTTTGCACTCAGGCGCTGCGCCTCTGCATTCAACGCCTGCACGTCCTGCGCCAGCCGGGCTTCGATCTTTTTGCCGGTGTACCACGCGGTGCCGACCCACGCCGCAGCCACCACCGCCACCAACACGCCACCCGCCACGATCCGCTTGTTCATGATGCCTCTGTCCGGTTGAGATACGCCGTGATTGCCGCGCCCGGCGATGATAAAGAAAAACGGGCTGTCACATGGACAGCCCGTCGCAGGCGGCGCCGGAAAAATCGCGGCGCGCCAATCGTGTTGCGGCAGCTTAGCGCATGCCGCCCAACACGCCACCCATCGCCATCATCAGGAACTGCTGCAGCGGCATCTTCTTGCCGTTGAAGTCGACCTGGCCGTCGGCGTAGTTCAGATAGGAGACGATGTTGTTGTTTTCGATCTTGCCCAGGCCCATTGCCGTGGCCATGGTGCCCACCATTTCAGCCTGGCCCTTGGCGGTCTGCACGGCCTGCTCGGCCGGCACGCCGCGGGTCTGCGGTTCGATGGCCATCAGGTCGGCCAGGTTGCCCTTGGACAGCACCAGCTTGGCGTCCAGCTTGCGCAGCGCCTGCACCAGCATGTCGGAGAACTCGCCATCCAGCGCGGCTGGCTTGGTCAGGTCCAGGTTCAGGTTGAACGTCGACGTGCCATTGGCGGTGCGCACTTCCAGCGGCGCCACGGCCAGGGTCGGGTTGCCGGCCAGGAGCTGCTCGAGGTTGGTCTTGAGCAGGGCCTTTTCTTCGTCCGTGAACTCAGGCGTCTGTTCTTCGCCCTTGCTCTGCAGCATGCGACGCGACGAGGCTTCGTAGATGTCGTTCAGGGCCTTCAGCGCCTTGGAATCCAGGTTCTGCGCATCGATCGCAAGCTTCATGCCGGCCATGTCCTTGGCCTGCACATTGATCATGCCGAAGTCCAGGGCCATCTTGGCGCCCATGGCCGTGCCGTTTTCGGTCATGTCCACGGCGATGGACGTGTCCTTGAACTGGACCGGCGGCTTATCCTTCGACGAGATCGTCCAGTCCTTGAACGTCAGCTTCTGGCTGCCCACGTACATGTCGTTGGAGGCCGGCTTCAGGTCGCTGGTCAGCGCGATGCCCTTGACCGACATGGCCGTGATGTCGCTGGTGTCCGACGGACCGGACAGCTCCAGGCTGTCGGAAGCCAGGGCGATCACGCCGTGCTTGCTGGACGTGCCGTATTCAAAGTCGCCCTTCATGCCCGAGAAGGCGAACTTCGTGGCGTCCTTGGCGACTTCCACCGGCGCGAGGCCGAAGTTGCCCGTGATGTGCTTGCCGTAGCTGACGCTGTAGTGGCCCGACAGGGGAACGGCGCCCTTGGCCGCGGCGAACCATTCCTTGACCATCTCGGTCTCTTCCAGCGCGAAATCGCTGGCCACCATCGCCGGCGCCAGGTTGCCGGACTTCAGGTTGGACAGGGGGAAGGGGCCGTGGCTCAGGTGTTCGACGAACACCACGTCGCGTTCCTGCGCCGGCTTGCCGTCGGCCGCGGGCGACGTGAACTTGATGCGATAGCGCGAGGTCGACGAAAATACGCCGCGCTCGAACGACACCAGTTCGGAGACGGCATTGATGCCCCACTTGTCGCCGACCTTCTTGAGTTCGACGTTGCCGTCTTCAATGGCCTGCTTGACGAAGGCCTCGGCCTTTTGGCCCGTGTACCAGGCCGTGCCGGTCCAGACCGCGCCCAGCGCGACGACGATGCCAACTATTGCCGATTTCTTCATTGCATCCCTTATAGTTTGGATAGGTGAAAGCGCACGGATTATAGAAAGGGCAGCCTAGGGAAAACACTTATTTCGTGCCTAATTAATACGAAATGTTGCCCAATGATACGGCGAGGCTGTTTTCAGCCGGTGCTGCGCTGCCACATCAGCTACAATCCTTTCGTGCGCCATGCCAATCTGCGCACGTCCGCTAGGCCCTTCGCTGCCAAGCTTCGCCCGAATGGGCGCTTCCCTTTTCTCCTTATTCGACCGCCTGGATTGGAGTCTCTCGACTAGAGCGACAGGCTGCCGCTGGAGCTGTTTTGACTACCTCTTCCCCTTTTGCCGACCTCGGGCTGGCTGATTCCCTGTTGCGCGCCATTGCCGAGACCGGCTATACCGCGCCCACGCCGATCCAAGCCCAGGCCATTCCTCAAGTCCTGAAAGGCGGCGACCTGCTCGCGGCCGCCCAGACGGGCACCGGCAAGACCGCCGGTTTCACGCTGCCCATTTTGCATCTGCTGTCGCAGAAAAAGCCCGAGGCCCGCAAGCCCGGCCGCCCCCGCTGCCTGATCCTGACCCCGACGCGTGAACTCACCGCGCAGGTCGCGGAATCGGTGCAAACCTATGGCAAGTACACCTCGCTGAGCTCCATGGTGATGTTCGGCGGCGTCAATATCAACCCCCAGATTTCCGCGCTGCGCAAGCCGCTGGACATCCTGGTGGCCACGCCGGGCCGCCTGCTGGACCACTGCGGCCAGAAGACCGTCGACCTGTCGGGCGTGGAAATCCTGGTGCTGGACGAAGCCGACCGCATGCTGGACATGGGCTTCATCCGCGATATCCGCAAGATCCTCGCGCTGCTGCCCAAGCAACGCCAGAACCTGCTGTTCTCGGCCACGTTCTCCGACGAGATCCGCACCCTGGCGCGCGGCGTGCTGAACAACCCGGGCGAAGTCTCGGTCACCCCGCGCAACACCGCCACCGAACTGGTCACCCAGACGGTGCACATGGTCGAACAGCACCACAAGCGCGACCTGATCAGCCACATCATCCGCGAAAGCGGCTGGCACCAGGTGCTGGTGTTCACGCGCACCAAGCACGGCGCCAACCGCCTGGCTGAAAAGCTGGTCAAGGACGGCCTGACCGCCGCCGCCATCCACGGCAACAAGAGCCAGTCGGCCCGCACGCGCGCGCTCGCCGGCTTCAAGGACAGCACCGTGACCGTGCTGGTCGCGACCGACATCGCCGCCCGCGGCCTGGACATCGACCAGCTGCCCCAGGTGGTGAACTTCGAACTGCCCAACGTGCCGGAAGACTACGTTCACCGCATCGGCCGCACGGGCCGCGCCGGCGCCACCGGCGCCGCGGTCTCGCTGGTCGACAACAGCGAGATCAAGCTGCTCAAGGACATCGAGCGCCTGATCAAGAAGACGATCGAACGCAAGCCGGTCGAAGGCTGGACGCCTTCGGCCACCAGCGCGGCCGCCTTCGAACGCCAGGAGCGCGACGAAGACAACCGCAGCCCGCGCGGCGGCAACCGCAACGGCGGCGGCGGTCGCGGCGGCAACGGCGGCTCTGGCCGTTCGCGTCCCGCCCAAGGCCAGCCCCGCGCTGCCACCGGCGGCCGTGCGCCGGCGCCGGCCCGTGCCGGCGGCGATGGCCGCGGCAACGGCGGTTCGCGCGACGGCAAGCCCGCGGATCGTCCGGCGCATGCCGGCCGCAATGAAAGCCGTCCGCAACAAAGCCATCGCCGTCCGGAAGGCGCCGCCCGCCCGGCTGGCAATGGCGGATCCGGTCGTCCCCGCGCGGCATTGCTGAGCAAGTAATCCCGAGCAAGTAATATCACCGGCAACTCCAACCCTGCGATCGACGGACCCGCGCCATCATGCCCTTATCCACCTGGTTGACGTTCTTCCTGGCCTCCTGGGCCATTTCGTTCTCTCCCGGGGCGGGCGCGATCTCGGCCATGTCGTCCGGCCTGAAATACGGCTTTGCGCGCGGCTACTGGAACACGGCGGGCCTGATCCTGGGCATCCTGTTCCAGTTTGTCGTGGTCGCCGTGGGGTTGGGCGCCGTGCTGGCGACGTCCGAAATGGCCTTCAACGTGGTCAAGTACCTGGGCGTGGCCTACCTGATCTACCTGGGCGTGCGCCAGATCCGCACAGACGCCGCGCCGGTCGCGGTGGATGCCGGCGATCCCAGGCAGGCCTCCATCCGTGAATTGGTCATGCGCGGCTTCCTGATCAACACCATGAACCCCAAGGGCACGGTGTTCCTGCTGGCCGTGGTGCCGCAGTTCGTGGACCCCGCGCTTGCGCTGACGCAGCAGTATGCGGCGCTGGCGGCCACGCTGGCGTTCACCGACCTGGTGGCCATGGGCGTCTATACGCTGCTGGCGGCGCGCGTGCTGCGCCTCCTGCGCGACGCCAAGCACATCCGCTGGATGAACCGGACCTTTGGTTCGCTGTTCATCCTGGCTGGCGTGTTCCTGGCGACGTTCCGCCGCCATTCCTGAACCTGAAGCGTGGGGCATGCGCCGGCAACGGCGCGTGCCCCACATGTTTTCATGCACGATACCGGACCGCGCCGGCCTCCAATGCGGCGTTAAGTAGAATCCTCCGATCATGAGCATCCCCAACGAAGTCGCACGGCGCCGTACGTTCGCCATCATTTCCCACCCTGACGCGGGCAAGACCACGCTGACGGAAAAACTGCTGCTGTTCGCAGGCGCGATCCAGATCGCCGGCAGCGTCAAGGCGCGCAAGGCGTCGCGCCACGCCTCGTCCGACTGGATGGAAATCGAAAAGCAGCGCGGCATTTCCGTGGCGTCCTCCGTGATGCAGATGGAATACCGCGACTGCGTCATCAACCTGCTCGACACCCCGGGCCACCAGGACTTCTCGGAAGATACCTACCGGGTACTGACGGCGGTCGACGCCGCGCTGATGGTGATCGACGCCGCCAACGGCGTCGAGCCGCAGACCATCCGCCTCTTGCAGGTTTGCCGCGCGCGCAACACGCCCATCATCACGTTCATCAACAAGATGGACCGCGAAGTGCGTGAACCGCTGGAGCTGCTGTCGGAAATCGAGGGTCACCTGGGCATGGATGCCGTGCCGTTCTCGTGGCCGGTGGGCATGGGCAAGGCGTTTGGCGGCGTGTTCGACATCCGCCGCGACCGCATGCGCGTGTTCCGCCCCGGCCAGGAGCGCCGCTCCGACAACGACGACATCATCGAAGGCCTGTCCAACCCCGAGATCGCGAAGCGCTTCGGATCGGCGTTCGACCAGGCCAACGGCGAAATCGAACTCATCAACGAAGCCGCGCCCGCCTTCGACCGCGACCAGTTCCTGGCCGGCAAGCAGACGCCCGTGTTCTTCGGCTCTGCCATCAACAACTTCGGCGTGCAGGAAGTGCTGGACGCCCTGGTCGAACAGGCGCCGCCTCCCGGGCCGCGCACCGCCCTGCAGCGCGAAGTTCAGCCCGAGGAACCCAAGTTCACCGGCGTCGTGTTCAAGGTGCAGGCCAACATGGACCCGGCGCACCGCGACCGCGTCGCATTCGTTCGCGTGAGCTCGGGCCGCTTCGAGCGCGGCATGCGCCTGAAGGTAGCGCGCACCAACAAGGAAATGCGCCCCAACAACGTGGTGTCGTTCCTGTCGCAGCGGCGCGAGCTGCTGGACGAGGCCTATGCCGGCGACGTCATCGGCATTCCCAACCACGGCGTGCTGCAGTTGGGCGACGTGCTGACCGAAGGCGAAACGCTGCAATTCACCGGCCTGCCGTTCTTCGCGCCGGAATTGTTCCAGGCCGTCGAAGTGAAGGATCCGCTGCGCACGAAGCAGCTGCGCACCGGCCTCACCCAATTGGGCGAGGAAGGGGCCATCCAGGTGTTCCGCCCCGAAGCCGCCGGCGGCTCGCTCCTGCTGGGCGCGGTCGGCCAGCTGCAGTTCGAGGTGGTGGCCCACCGGCTCAAGACCGAGTACGGCGTGGATGCCCGCATGCTGCCGTCGCGCTACACAATGGCACGTTGGATTACGTCTGAAAACCCCAAGGCGCTGCGCAAGTTCATGGATGCCAATGCCGCCCATATCGCCTATGATGTGGTCGATGCTGCGGCGTTTTTGATCGGTTCTCCCGCGCAATTGCGCGTCGCCGAGGAACTGTATCCCGACGTGAAATTCCATGCCATGCGCGAGCACGGTGGCAAGGTTTTCGGAGACAAAGCGTAGACCCGTTCGGGTTCCGCACGGCAGATTGAGGGTAGCAATGTCTTGGCGTTTTTTATTCGCAACGCTCCTGATCGCGCTTGGCGCGTCGGCCTGGGGCGGTATTCAACTGGGTGACTGGCTGGTGGCGCATGCGCCGGCCGCGGCGCCTGCTCCCGGGCAGGACGCGTCCGCTTCGCAGCAGCCCGTCCTGGACGCCAACGGGCGTCCGTACGTCGCGCAGCCTCCGCAGCCGCGCATCGACGGCACGCTCGGCGTGCCCGACAAGCCGGCCGACCGCGAATGGCAGGTCAATACGGTCTCGCTGTTCGACACGGTGAGCGATCCCGCCGTCCAGATCTCCCGCGAACGCATCAGCTCCGAGCAGGCGCGCGAAATCGCCGCCGCGTCTCAGGTGCCGCTGCCGGCGGGCACCTCCGACGTCAGCACGCTGGATCTCCAGGTTCCCGGCACGTCCACGGCGATCAACGGCGGCGTGGCCGCGGGCGGCAGCTACGGCACGCCGCAAATGGTGCAGGCGCCGCCTCCGCCGCCCAACACCGCGCCGGCGGCCGGCGCTCCCGGCTGGCAGGACGCGCTCAAGCGCGAACTGGCCCAGTGCGCCACGCAGGGCTTCTTCGAACGTCCTTCGTGCTCCTGGAACGCGCGCAACAAGTACTGCGCGCCCAACCGCGCCTGGGGCACCATGGCCGAATGCCCGGCCCGCCCGCAGTAAGCCTGCGCTGCCTGCCCGCGCGCAGGTTTGCCGCATGAAAAATGGCGCCCCAGGGGCGCCATTTCTTTTGCTGCCAGCGCGCCTTATTCGGGCACGGACATCTGGCTTTGCAGGTAATTCTGGATGCCGACCTTGTCGATCAGGTCGATCTGGGTTTCCAGATAGTCGATGTGTTCTTCGGTGTCGTCCAGGATGTCCTGGAACAGATCGCGCGAGACGTAGTCGCGCACCGATTCGCAATGGGCGATGGCTTCCTTGACGGTGCCCTGGGCAGCTTGTTCCAGCTTCAGGTCACAGGCCAGCAGCTCGGGCACGTCTTCGCCGATCAGCAGCTTGTGCAGGTCTTGCAGGTTGGGCAGGCCGTCCAGCATGAAGATGCGGGCGATCAGGCGATCCGCATGCTTCATTTCGCCGATGGATTCTTCGTACTCGTGCTTGCCCAGCTTGTCGAAGCCCCAATGGTTCAGCATGCGGGCATGCAGGAAATACTGGTTGATGGCCGTCAGTTCGTTGGTCAGTTGCTTGTTCAGGAACTGGATGACGGTTTTGTCGCCTTTCATGATGGACTCCTTGCAGTCAGGCGCGACGCGAGCGCATCGCGACAAAGGAGCGCACGATGCCGCGCGTACGCAACCCAGGCAGACTACCATCTGGCGCGGGGCCGCGCCTAGCCTTGCGCTCCATTTGGTAAACGGCTTTAGGAGCGCAACAAGAAAGCGACAAGCTAATGAGAATGAGTATGCATGCTTGATGCCTTGCATGCGGGGCGTAGTGTTCGCGCGGCTTGCGGGCCAGCGGTCGCGATGAAACCGCCGATTGCTTGCAACCACGCGCGCGCCGCAGGCGCGCACGCATCAGCCGAATACGGGCGTGGACCACGCCACGCAGTCTCGTTGCATATCGGCAACCTGATTCCCTCGGCCGCTCATTCCGCCCGCCGGGTCGCAAGCCAGATCCCGAACGCGATGGGAACGATGCCCAGCAGGTCCAGCCATGTGACGGGTTCGCGCAGGATGACCCAGCCAAACAGCAGGCCCAGCGGCGGCATCAGGAAATGCAGCGCGCTGGCCGTCGTGGCGCTGGCGCGGCCAAGAATCATGAACCACAGGTAATAGCCGCCCATGGACACCGCGACGATCATGTAGGCCATGCTCCAGAACAGGCTGGCCGTGAATTGCGCATCGCCGATGCTCTCGCTGGACAGCGCGAAAGGCAGCAGCGCCACCGCGCCGGCCAGCGACTGTATGCCCGTCGAGGTCCAAAGTCCCGATGCGGGTTTCAGGCGCTTGTAGAGCAGCGTGCCGGCCACCAGCGCCACCAGGCCGCCGGTCACGAGCAGCGTGCCATGCAGGTCCTCCTGCATGCCCGACAGGCGCGACCGCAGCACCAGGGCCACACCGGCCAGTCCCATGCACAGGCCCAGCAGCTTGCGCCAGCTCAGCCGCTCGCCCAGTACCGGCCCGGCCAGCACGCCGATGAGCAGCGGATTGGTGCTGATGAGCACGGCGGTGAAGGCCGACGACACGGTGGTCATGCCCGACCAGCTCAGGCCCAGGTAGAGCGCATTGTTCAGCACCCCCAGCAGGATGAGGGACGCCAGATCCCGGCCGGCGGGCAGTTTCCAGCGGCCGCTGGCCGCCGCCACACCCAGCATCAGCGCGCCGGCAATCAGGAAGCGGATGGTAAGAAGGGTCAGCGGCGGACAGTCGCGCACCGCGATCTTGGCGGCTGCGAACGCCGAACTCCACAGGAAGCAGAATGCGGCGATGGGCGCCAGGCTGATGCCCGGGGCGTCATTCGCCGGCAGGGCGGCAACGGGGGTCGAAATAGCCTTCATGGAGGATCCGGCGAGAGGACGGCAGCCGCTGGGGCGGCGGGATGAGGTGATTCTCCTCGCCGGCCCATCCATTGACAAACTCTTTATTCGGATCGAAAGTATTTGAAAACCAAATGGCTAGCGAGGCCGCCATGCTCGATCTCGATCTTTTGCACAGCTTTGTGTCGGTGGTGGACGCCGGCGGCTTTACCGCTGCGGGCGAACGCGTCCACCGCAGCCAGTCCACCGTCAGCCAGCAGATCCGCAAGCTTGAAGACACGCTGGAATGCCCGCTGTTCCTGCGCGAGGGGCGCCAGGTCC
Source organism: Achromobacter spanius (assembly GCF_039673305.1). GTDB lineage: Bacteria > Pseudomonadota > Gammaproteobacteria > Burkholderiales > Burkholderiaceae_B > Achromobacter > Achromobacter spanius_F. The sequence goes on along the minus strand of NZ_JBDJLJ010000010.1, from coordinate 17,358 downwards.
AGCTGACCGAGGAAGGCGAGCGCCTGCTGGGCTATGCGCGCAGGATGCTGGCGCTTTCCACTGAAGTCAGGGAAGCGGTCAGCGGTCGCAAGCGCGTCGACGTGATCCGGCTGGGCATCCCCGACGATTTCGCGGTGGACACGCTGACCGGCGTGGTTGCCGCATTCGCCCAAGCCCGCCCGGGGGTCCAATTGTCGGTGCGCTGCGACCTCACCTCGGTCCTGACACGGAGCCTGGAACGCGGGGACCTGGACGTCGCGCTCCTCAAGCGGGAGCCTGGCGCGGGTGCGGCGCTGGCCTCCTGGCCGGAACGGCTGCATTGGCTGGGCAGCGCGACCGTCCCGGTTCCGCTCACGGCGGACGCGCCCGTGCCGCTGGTGGCGTTTCCGCAAGGGTGCATCTACCGCAATCGCGCGATCCACGCGCTGGAGTCCGCCGGCCGGCGCTGGCGCATCGCGTACGAAAGCCCGAACCTGGCTGGCGTGCAGGCCGCGCTGGCGGGAGGGTTGGGCATCGCCCTGCTGGAACGGCGCTGCATCGCGCCCGGCCACAGGATCCTGGACGTGGGCCTGCCGGCCGTGCCGCCGTCGGAACTGGCGCTATGCGTGGCCGGTTCCGCGCGCGACGGGGCGCGTCAGCTGGCGCTGGCGATCAGGGATTTTTGCGAGAAGGAAACGACGCGGCTCGCCGCAAGCTGACAGCGAGCCGGAAAGGGACACCAATACTCAGGCGATAGCGACCAGCGGGATCGGGAAGCTGCTGTTCGCGGCAGGCGTTCCCGATTCGACCATGGCGGGCGGAGCATTGACCGGAACGGCGATGGAGCGGACGTCGCAAACGCTGGAGCAGCGGCCGCCCGGCAGGTATTCGGCGGCGGTTGCCGCGCAGCAGCCGCAGCACGTGGCCACGCCCAGCTCGAATTGCAGGTCGGACAGGGTCGTCGCGCCTCCGTCCACGCTGGCGCGGACTTGGCGTTCGGTGATGGCATTACATACGCAAATGTACATGCGAATGATTATCGAAAAATATTCGTGCCCTGACAAGCCCTCCGCGCAAATAAATTTGCAACGGATTTGTCACGCAAACCCTTGAAAACAGGGACAAATTTCGCGGAGTGCGTCCCTAATTCAGCGTGCCGAAGCCTGGGCCTTGCGCAGCGCCGCCGGGGCAATGCGAAGCGCTTCGCGGTACTTTGCCACCGTCCGGCGCGCGATCACTATCCCCTGATCGGCCAGTTTTTGCATGATCTGGCTGTCCGACAGCGGCTTTGCCCGGTTTTCGTCGGCCACCATCTGGCGGATGTAGGTCTGCACCGCGGTGGCCGAGGTGGCGTCCCCGCCTTCGGTCGACACCCCCGCCCCGAAGAAGCGCTTGAGCTCCAGCGTGCCAAACGGAGTGAGCATGTACTTCTGCGTTGTGGCGCGTGAAATGGTGGATTCGTGCAGGCCGAGTTCGCCCGCGATGTCCTTCAGGATCAGCGGTCGCATGGCCGCCGGGCCTTGGCTGAAGAAGGCGGTCTGGCGCTCGACGATGGCCTGCGACACCCGCAGGATTGTGTCGAAGCGCTGCTCCACATTCCGGATCATCCATTTGGCCTGCTGCAGCTGAGCTTGCAGGCCCGCGTGGGCGGACTCTTTCTGGTTGCCCAGCATCTGAGCGTACAGCCCGTTGATCTGCAGGCGCGGCACCGCGGCGCTGTTGAGGGTGGCCTGCCAGCCGCGCCGCGTCTTGCGCACGATGACGTCGGGCACGGCATATTCCGCCGCGGGGACGGTCCAGGCGCGCCCCGGGCGGGGCTCCAGCCGCAGGATCAGGGAGTGCGCCGCCCGGAACGTGGCTTCGTCGCAACCCACCGCCGCGCACAGGCGCGCGGCGTTGCCGGTGGCAAGCAACGGCAGATGTTCCGCGCAGATCCGCCTTGCACAGGCGAGCACGGTGGGATCCGCGGCTTCGGGCAGCCGCGAGGTGTCCGGATTGCGCAGTTGCAGCTGCAGGCATTCGGCCATGCCGCGCGCGCCGATGCCCACCGGGTCGAACGACTGCAACAGGGACAGCGCCGCGCGCAGTTCGTCGAGGTCCGGCTCCATTTCGGCGGGCAGCCAGCCCAGGATTTCCTCAAGCGGCGACCCCAGGTAGCCGTTTTCGTCCAGTTCGTCGATCAGCAGCGATGCCAGCGCCGCGTCGCGCGGGGCGGCGCGCGTCAGCGCGAGCTGCCCCAGCAGGTGTTCGCGCAGGGTATCCGGCCGCGCCGCCTCGGGCAGGCTGGAATCGTCGTCGGGATACACGCCGCCCGACCCGGGCATCTCGTCGGCGGGCGTCTCGCGCTCGGCGGCCGGCTCGTCATCCTGCACGGAGGATTCGCGCTCGGACTCGGCCTGCGCCTCGGCCGACGGCGACTCGTCCTCCCGGTCCAGCAGGGGATTTTCCGCAAGCACTTGCGAGATCTCGGCTTCCAGGTCGAGCGTGGACAGCTGCAACAATCGTATCGATTGCTGTAGCTGTGGGGTCAGCGTCAGGTGCTGGCCAGGTCGCAGTTCTAAAATTGGACGGGTCATAGGTACAATATTTTGCATGATGAATCTGACTTCGCCCGCAAGCGTTCGCCAGGACTGCCGACTCATCGGCCAGACCCTGCTCAAATTGGCGCTTCCCCGACTCGTTTTGCGTGCGATCGTCATCGCCGTGGCCCTCGTCGTCTGGTATCTGGTGGCCTCCTGGCTACTCGATTTCGGCAAGCGCATGAACTACGACTTCCTGCACACCCTGGGTCAGCCGACCATGGACATGGCGCAGAAGGTCAATCCCTATATCTGGTGGGTGGTTGCCGGCATCTGGTCGCTGATCGTCTTCTTCCTGGTGCGCGCCTGGTTCTACGCCAGCCTGGCCTCCGGCGCCGCGACCCCCGTGGGCACGGACGTGCTGGCGGAACTGGCGCCGAACCTGTCCGAGGAATCCCTGGGCGTGCTGCGCTGGACCTGGGGCGACCGCCAGGAACCCTTCACGGTGGGCGACCTGCGCCGCTCGCTGTCTGAATTGCGCCACAACCGCATCGGCAAGATCGAGATGGTGGCCGAACAGGCCCGCATCCTGGAACCGGCCGCCAATCGTCCCTCCCGCGATCCGCGCGACGACGACCGGCCTTCGGTCCGTGGCGAAACGCGCGCCGACCGCTACGTGGAACCCCGAATCGGTCCTGCCCGCTAGGCGCTCGCCCCCATCCGCTACAGGCCGCCGCAAGGCGGCCTTTTCGTTTCAGTCCCTTGCCAGCAGGCCCGTCCTATACTGGCCCTCCAGGCTCGCGCAACCGCCAGCCGCGCAGAGACAACCCATAACACCCAACGGCAGCCGAGACCTGCCGGATGCGCGGCCAGTTCCTGGAGTTGTACGCATGTTCCGCATCCCCGTCCGGCACGCCGCCGGATTGCTGGTGGCCTGTTCGGCCGCCTTCGCCGCCGCGCCGGCCCTGGCCGCATGGCCCGACAAGCCGATCACCTTTGTCGCCCCGTTCAGCGCGGGCGGCGCCAATGACCTCGTGGCCCGTCTTCTCGCGAAAGCGGTCGGCACGACGCTGAACCAGCCCGTCATCGTCGAAAACCGACCGGGCGCGGGCGGCGCGGTGGGCGCCGCCCATGTCGCGCGCAGCGCCGCCGACGGCTACACATACCTGGTCGGCAGCAACGGCACCGTCACCAACAGCCTCATCCGCTCGGACCAGCCGTACAAGGACGAAGAACTGACCCCGGTCGCGCTCCTGACGATCACGCCTTCGGTCATCGTGGCCAGCCGGTCCAATCCCGCCAAGGACCTGAAGGACTTCGTGCAGCGCGCGCAGCAGCGCAAGACCGACCGCATCACCTTTTCCACCGCGGGCAACGGCAGCACGCCGCATTTCGTGGCCGAAATGACCAAGGAGGCGACCGGCCTGCCGGTCGAGCCCATTGCCTACAAGAGCGGCTCGGAAGGCGTGACCGCCGTGATCGGCAACCAGGTCGACGCCACGTCCGAAGCCAGCATCGTGACGCTGCCGCTCGTCCAGAGCGGCAAGCTCAAGGCCCTGGCAACCACCTGGGACAAGCGCATGGCCAGCGCCCCTGACATCCCCACCACGGCCGAACAAGGCTTCCCGGCCATCCGCATCGGCCATTGGGCCGGCTTGTTCGCGCCCACCGGCACGCCCGCCGACGTGCTGGACAAGATGAACGCGGCGGTCGAGGAATCGCTGCACACGCGCGAAGTGCAGGACGCCTTGCGTCAGAGCAGCATCGAGCCGGGCGGCGGCTCGCGCGCAAGCTTCGTTGAATTCACGGTGAATGAACGCGAACGCCTTGGAAAAGTGGTGAAAAACGGCCACATGCAGACGCAATAGGCGGACCTGCCGGCGCAACCGGGGAAAGCGGGGGATTGATCCGTCCCTTGCTTTTTCCGTTTGCGCTTCCAGAAAAAGTATGTTTGACTAGCAACCTATGGCCGCTCACCGCACCCCCTTCGCGATTGCCACCGGACGCTCCGCCGCTCCGGTCGCCGGCCTGCGCGCTCGTTCCTCCTTCGCGCTATCGCTATTGCTACCGATCGGTTGCCGGGCCTAGTGTCCCCGTGGTAGCTCGGCAGCCACGCTTGCCACACGCGATTTCCCCCTTTTATCTCTGAATCCTGCCGGACTATCCCGGCAAACCCTGGCACAAGGCCGCCATCCGGCTGCAATGCCGCCAAGCGCAACGCGCTCCGGGATTCAAAAGAAACCGATCGAGGTGTAGTAATGATGCTTGCCAACCCCGCCACCAAATACGTCCCCTTCGCGCCCTTTACCCGCGACTTCTCCGAACGCACCTGGCCCAGCCGCCGCATCACCAAGGCGCCGATCTGGATGAGCACGGACTTGCGCGACGGCAACCAGGCGCTGATCGAGCCGATGAGCGTGGAACGCAAGGTCCGCTTCTTCGAGCAACTCGTGAAGATCGGCTTCAAGGAAATCGAAGTGGGCTTCCCGTCGGCGTCGCAGACCGACTTCGACTTCGTGCGCAAGCTCATCGACGAAAAGCGCATTCCCGAAGACGTGACCATCATCGTGCTGACGCAATCGCGCGAAGACCTGATCAGCCGCACGGTCGAAGCCGCCGCGGGCGCCAGGCAGGCCATCGTCCACATGTACAACGCGTGCGCGCCGGCCTTCCGCAAGGTCGTGTTCAACATGTCCAAGGACGAGATCAAGAACATCGCCACCACCGGCACGCGCCTCATCAAGCAATACACGTCGCAGCGCCCCGAAACCAAGTGGAGCTACGAATACTCGCCCGAAGTCTTCAGCACGACCGAACCCGAATTCGCGCTTGAAGTCTCCGACGCCGTCGCCGACGTCTGGCAGCCCACGCCGGACCACAAGATGGTGCTGAACCTGCCCGCCACGATCGAGGCCACCAGCCCCAATCTGTACGCAGACCAGATCGAATGGATGCACAAGAACCTGGCGCGCCGCGACAGCATCGTACTCAGCGTGCACCCGCATAACGACCGCGGCACCGCCGTTGCCGCCGCCGAATTCGCCGTGATGGCCGGCGCCGACCGCATCGAAGGCTGCCTGTTCGGCAGCGGCGAACGCACCGGCAACGTCGACCTCGTCACGTTGGCCTTGAACCTGTACACGCAAGGCGTGCATCCGGGCCTGGACTTCTCGGACATCGACGAAGTGCGCCGCTGCGCGGAATATTGCAACCAGCTTCCCGTGCACCCGCGCCACCCGTACGCCGGCGATCTCGTCTTCACGGCGTTCTCCGGTTCGCACCAGGACGCGATCAAGAAGGGCTTCGCCCTGCAGCAGCCCGACGCCGTCTGGGAAGTGCCGTACCTGCCGATCGACCCCGCCGATCTCGGCCGCAGCTATGACGCCGTGATCCGCGTGAACAGCCAGTCGGGCAAGGGCGGCGTGTCGTACCTGCTGGAACAGGAACACGGCCTGGTGTTGCCGCGCCGCCTGCAGATCGAATTCAGCCGCGCCATCCAGCGCGTCACCGACGAGACCGGCCGCGAAGTCACCGCGGACGACGTGCACACGATCTTCAGCAGCGAATACCTTGAGCAGAAGGCGCCGTGGAAGCTGATCCGCCACCGCATCGACGGCAATCCGTCGGCCGGCGAAGGCCAGCATTTCAGCATCGAAGCCGAGCTCGAATACAACGGCGAACGCCGCGTCGTAAGCGGCAAGGGCGACGGCGCCATTTCCGCCTTCGTGGCCGCGCTGGACATTCCGGTGCGCATCATGGACTACCACGAGCACGCCATCGGCACCGGCACCGGCACGCGCGCCGCGTCCTACGTCGAACTGCGCGTCGGCGAATCCAGCACCGGCTTCGGCGTGGGCATCGACCGCGACATCGTCACGGCATCCTTCCAGGCCGTGCTCAGCGCCGTGAACCGCCACATCAATTCGGGCGCCGTGACCGCCACCGAACAGGAAGCCGCCGAAACCGCGTGATCCGCGTAACGGCCTGAACGCCCCAAAAGGGCGAAAACAAAGCCCGCCTTATCCGGCGGGCTTTTGTTTTGGCGCTGCGCAGAACCTGGTCTGCTCAGCCGCGCGGCCACATGTCGGAGGCGCCGATATCCGGCGCGTTGGCGGCCAGGAGACGCGCATGGACCCAGGCGGCGATCGCCAGCGTGCGGTGGTCCTGGTGGCGTGGGCCAACCAGCTGCAGGCCCACGGGCAGGCCTTGCGGACCCGTTGCGAAGGGCAGGTTCAGGCAGGGCAGGCCGAACAGCGTCCAGGCCCGGGAGAACTGCGGATCGCCCGTGCCCAGGTCCGCGAAGGGCGCCTCGCCGCTGGCGCTGGGCGCAAGCAGCACGTCGTACTGCAGGAACCAGGCATCCACGCGGGCGCGGGACTCGGTGGCGCGCGCCAGATTGCTGATGTGCTGTTCGGCGGTGATCTGCGCGCCGGCTTCGAGGATGGCCTGGAGCTTGGGGCTGAGCTGCACGGCATGCTCCAGGCGTTCGTAGGCCAGCGCCTGCGAAGCCTCGAACGCCATGATGTCCGAATGCAGCTGCACCAGCACGCAATGCTCGGGCGGCAGCGGGACTTCTTCGACCTTGGCGCCCGCGCGCGAAAGTATCGCCGCGGCCTGCGCGAAGGCTTCCTTGGTTTCGGGCTGGGCGTGGCGCCATTGCAGGCTGCGGTACATGCCCACGCGCGGCTTGTCGTCGTAGGACAGGTCCAGCATGCGGGAATCGCGCATCAGGACCGACGAGAACAGCGCGACGTCCGGCACCGACCGGGCAAATCCGCCCACGGTGTCCAGGGATTCCGCCAGGCTTTTGACGCCGGCCCGCGGAATGCCGCCGAAGGTGGGCTTGTATCCGACGACGCCGCAATAGGACGCCGGCCGGATGATGGAGCCCGCGGTCTGCGAGCCCAGCGCGAACGGCACCATGTCGTCGGCCACGGCGGCGGCGGAGCCGCTGGACGACCCGCCCGGCGTGTAGGCCTCGTTGCGGGGATTGCGCGTGGGGCCGGCCTGGTAGGTGGCGAATTCGGTGGTGACCGTCTTGCCGATGACGATGGCGCCCGCGCCGCGGCACAGCGCCACCGCGGCGGCGTCCAGGCCGGGACGGTGACGGTCGTAGATGGGCGAGCCGTAGCGGGTGGGAAGATCCACGGTGTCGAACAGATCTTTGACGCCGATGGGCAGACCATGCAGCGGACCGCGCAGGGCGCCCCGGTCGAGTTCTTCGGCGCGGTCGAGCGCGGCCTGCTTCTGCAGGGCGGTCCAGGCATGAACGGTGTTTTCGCGCTGCTCGATGCGCGCAAAGCAGGCGCGCACCAATTGCACCGCGGTCAATTCGCGCCGTTGCAGCTTGCGCACGGCTTCGACCGCGCCAAGTCTGTTCAAGGCAGTAGACATGATCCTTTCCTCTTTACCGGTGCCGCGCCTGCGCGCGGGACTGAAACTGCGCACCCGGTCCCCTTGACCGAGGGTGTGCCCGATACTGCATTGCGGCAATCAGCCGCGCAATCCGGAGCAAACCGACCCTTGCCATTGTGCGCATCGCGTCAATCCGGAAAAACACTGAAAACGTCTGGTTTTTGCGGGAAAAAATACGCGTCGCGCCATGGCTTTGTGTTGTTGCGTCGCCACCAGCATAGCGCAAACCCGTGCAATACAAAGGTCATATTCGTCTAGTATGCTGAAATCGTTTTCAGCAAACCATCAGCAATAAACCCATGGCCACGCGCCCGTCGCCCCGCTTTTCCATCATTGAAGTGGCTCGCAAGGCCGGCGTGTCGCCGGCGACGGTTTCACGCGCCTTCAACCAGCCGGAGATCGTGCATCCGGACACGCTGGCGCACATCCGCAGCGTCGCCAAGCGCGCGGGATTCCGGCCCAACCGGGTGGGCCGCAGCCTGCGCTCGGGCAGCACGCGCACCATCGGGCTGATCCTGCCGACGCTGTCCAATCCCGTGTTCGCGGAATGCTTCGAAGGCGCCGAACGGCGCGCGCGCGAGTCGGGCTACAGCGTCATGCTGACCGCCACCGGCTACGACCCCGCGGTGGAATCCGCCGCGGTGCAAGGCCTGATAGACCACCAGGTGGATGGCCTGATCCTCACGGTCGCGGACGTGTCCAAAAGCGCAACGCTGGACGACCTGGACCGCAGCGGCATTCCTTACGTGCTGGTCTACAACGAGTCCGCTGATCACCCCTTTGCGTCGGTCGACAATCGCGCGGCCGCCAGCGACATGGTGGCCCACCTTGCCGCGATGGGACACAAACGCATCGCGCTGGTGACGGGGCCGCTGACCGCCTCCGACCGGGCGCGCCGGCGCCTGACGGGCGCCCGCGCCTGCGCCAAGAAGCTGGGCCTGGAACCCATCCAGCACATCTCGATGAGCTCGCACACCGGCAGCGACGTGGACGCGCTGAAGGCCGCGTTGCGCGGCAAGCAGGCCCCTACGGCGCTGTTCTGCTCCAACGACCTGCTGGCCACCGCCGTCATCGCGGACCTGGTCGGGCTGGGGCTGTCCGTGCCCGCCGACATCTCTGTGTGCGGATTCGACGGCATGCGCTTCGGCGCCTTGCTGACGCCGCCCTTGACGACGGTTGCCCAGCCCAGCGACGGCATCGGGCAGACCGCATGTTCCAACTTGCTGGCGCAGATCCACGGCCAGCCGCCGCAATCCAACCGCCTGCCGCATTGCATCGTCGTGGGCGGCACCGCGGCATCGGTGCGCCGCTAACCGGCACCTTTACCCATTCCCGACAACTTCCAGCTTCGTACGCGCCATGCTCATCGCCCAGATTACAGACCTGCACATGCGCACCCCGGGGGACAAGGCCTACGGCATCATCGACCCGGCCGCGTTCCTGGCGCCGGCGGTGCGCGCGCTCAATGCCCTGACGCCCCGGCCCGACTGCGTGCTGATCACCGGCGACCTGACCGACCTGGGCAAGCCCATCGAATACCAGACGCTGCGCGAGCACCTGCAGGCCCTGGAGATCCCGTATTTCCTGCTGCCCGGCAACCACGACGACCGCGCCCAGCTGCGCGCCGCCTTCCCCGACCACGCCTACCTGCAGGGCAGCGGACCCTTCATCCAGTATGCGGTGGAAACCTATCCGCTGCGCCTGCTGGCGCTGGACACGGTGGTGCCCATGAAGAGCCACGGCGAACTGTGCCAGGAACGCCGGGACTGGCTGGACGCGCGCCTGGCCGAGCAGCCCGGCCGGCCGACGCTGGTGCTGATGCACCATCCGCCGTTCCTCACCGGCATCGAGCACATGGATGACATCGGCCTGCTGGCCGGCGCGCCGGAACTGGAACGCATCGTGGCGCGCTATCCCAACGTTGAACGCGTGCTCTGCGGCCACCTGCACCGCACGATCTTCCAGCGCTTTGGCGGCACGATCGCATCGACCTGTCCCGGCACGGCCCACCAGCTCGCGCTCGAGCTGGGTCCGCGCCCGACGCTGCAGTACATCATGGAACCGCCCGGCTATCAGCTGCATTGGTGGAAGGGCGGAAACCTGGTCACGCATCACGCCGTCATTGGGGATTACCCCGGCCCATATCCGTTTGGGTGAGTCCTAGACTACGAAACCCTGCTTTGCCACATATCCGTCATGTTTGCGCTGCACAATGAAAAGGTTTTCATAACAGGCAACAATGCGGATCTAACAATTAGATCTTCGAGACAGCATGTCATCCATCGTTCTGGATAACCTCACCAAACAGTACGGCGGCGCGGCCGCGATCCATGGCGTGAGCTTCACGGTCCCGGCCGGCAGCTTCACGGTCCTGCTGGGTCCGTCCGGTTGCGGCAAGTCCACCACGCTGCGCATGATCGCCGGGCTGGACACCCCGACTTCGGGCACCATCCGCATCGGCGACCGCGACGTCACGCAGCTGCCGCCGGCCAAGCGCCGCATCTCCATGGTGTTCCAGTCGTATGCGCTGTTTCCCCACCTGTCGGTGCGCGAGAACATCCTGTTCGGCCTGAAGGTGCGCAAGGAACCCGCGCGCGATTTCGATCGCCGGCTGCAGCGCGTGGCCGGCCTGCTGGGCTTGAGCCACCTGCTGGACCGCAAGCCGTCGCAACTGTCAGGCGGCCAGCAGCAACGCGTGGCGCTGGGCCGCGCCGTGATCTCCGAGGCGCCGGTCTGCCTGATGGACGAGCCGCTGTCCAACCTGGACGCGCAGTTGCGCCACGAAATGCGGCGCGAGATCCGCGCGCTGCAGCAGAGCCTGGGCATCACGATGGTGTACGTCACGCACGACCAGACCGAGGCCATGAGCATGGCCGACCAGGTGGTGCTGCTGCGCGGCGGCCAGATCGAACAGCACGACACGCCGGACGGCCTATATGCGCGGCCGGCCAGCGAGTTCGCGGCGCGCTTCATCGGCACGCCGCCCATGAACCTGATCAACCTGAGCACGCAGTCGGGCGCCACGGTCATCGCCGGCACGCAGGGCCCCGCCATCGCGGGCGCGCCCGTCGGCGCCGCGAAGCTGGGCGTGCGTCCCGAACACATCCGCATCGACGGCGACGGCATCCCCGCCACCGTCGAAAGCGTCGAGTACTTCGGCGCGGACTCCATCGTGGTTTGCCGCATCGGCGACACCAGCGGCGTCGCCGTGCGGGTCGGCGGCCATCTACGGGCCAGCGCGGGCGAATCGCTGCGTCTGTCCTGGCCGGACGGGCAACAGCATTTTTTTGCCGCCGATTCGGCGGTCATCAACACCGACGGGCGCTAGGAATGGCCCCCACACTGCGCCTTCGGCTTGCTGCCCCCCGAGGGGGCGCTTTTTACCTTGGGACGGCCCGGCGGTAAAAACGCCCCACCCACAGAAAAGGAAACACACCATGCGACGCATCGTACTGAAGACCCTGGCCGCCAGCCTGGCCGCCGCCTGCCTTTCTCTGCCTGTGCAGGCGCAGAACAAGCCCGTCGAGGTCGAGTTCTACTACCCGGTCGCCGTCGGCGGCCCCATCACCAAGATCGTCGACGACATGGTGGCGGATTTCCAGAAGGAAAATCCGAACATCAAGATCAAGCCGATCTACGCCGGCTCGTACCAGGACTCGATCGCCAAGGCGCTGACCGCGCTCAAGGGCGGCACGCCGCCGCAGCTGGCCGTGCTGTTGTCCACCGACATGTTCACGCTGATCGACGAGGACGCCATCGTCCCGATCGACGGCCTGGCCAAGAGCGACGCCGACAAGAAGTGGCTGGGCGGCTTCTATGACGCCTTCATGCAGAACAGCCGCACCGGCGGCCACACCTGGGGCGTGCCGTTCCAGCGTTCGACGATCGTCATGTACTACAACAAGGACCTGTTCAAGGCCGCCGGACTGGACCCGGAGCAGCCTCCCAAGACCTGGGCCGAGCTGGTCGACTACGGCAAGAAGCTGACCAAGCAGGACGCCTCGGGCAACACGACCCAGTGGGGCATCGAGATCCCGTCCGGCGGCGCGTTCGCCTATTGGCTGTTCCAGGCGCTGACCACGCCCAACGGCGCGATCCTGATGAACGAGGCCGGCAACGAGGTCTACCTGGACAAGCCCGCGGTGGTGGAAGCCGCCCAGTTCTGGCGCGACCTGTCGGCCAAGCACAAGATCATGCCGACCGGCACGATCGACTGGGGCACCACGCCCAAGGACTTCCTGGAAAAGAAGGCCGCCATGGTGTGGACCACCACCGGCAACCTGACCAACATCCGCAAGAATGCCGACTTCCCGTTCGGCGTGGCGATGATGCCGCAGCAAAAGCGCGGCGGCAGCCCCACCGGCGGCGGCAACTTCTACATCTTCAAGAGCGGCACGCCGGAACAGCAGCAGGCCGCGCTGAAGTTCGCGCAGTGGGCCACCACGCCGGAACGCGCGGCCGACTGGAGCATCGCCACGGGCTATGTCGCCGTAACGCCGGCCGCCTGGCAGACGGAAAAGATGAAGAAGTACGCGCAGGAAGTGCCGGCCGCGGCGGTCGCGCGCGACCAGCTGGAAGTCAGCGTGGCGGAATTCTCCACGCATGAAAACCAGCGCGTCACCAAGACCCTGAACGACGCCCTGCAGGCGGCCTTGACGGGTTCCAAGACGCCGCAGCAGGCCCTGACCGACGCGCAGCGCGAGTCCGACCGCATACTGCGTTCCTACAAGTAAACCGACCCAAGCACGATGAGCCGCTCTTTGAATGCGCTTTATGGCTGGCTGCTTCTGCTGCCAGCCATCGTGCTGCTCGCCGCCTTCACGCATTACCCGGCGGTGGCGACGCTATGGCACAGCTTCTTTTCCACGCCCAAGGGCGCGCGTCCGGCCCGCTTCGTCGGGCTGGACAACTACGCGGTCATGCGCGACGACCCCGTATTCTGGCAGTCGCTGTGGAACAACCTCTGGTTTGCGCTGGGCACCATCCCCACGTCGATCGGCATCGCGCTGATCATGGCGCTGTGGGTGAACCGCAACCTGCGCGGCCGCGGGTTCCTGCGCATGGCGTACTTCACGCCGACCGTGCTGCCCATGGTGGCGGTGGCCAACATCTGGCTGTTCTTCTATACGCCGCAGTACGGCCTGATCGCGCAGGTGATGGGCTGGTTCGGCTCGCCCGGCCCGAACTGGCTGGGCAACCGCGAGACCGCGCTGCCCGCCCTCATGGTGGTGACGGTCTGGAAGGAAGCGGGCTTTTTCATGATCTTCTACCTGGCGGCGCTGCAGACGGTTTCTCCGTCGCTGCGCGAAGCGGCCATGCTGGAAGGCGCGTCGCGCTGGCAGTACTTCCGCCGCATCCTGTGGCCGCTCTTGATGCCCACCACGCTGTTCGTGCTGATCAACGCCCTGATCAACGCGTTCCGGCTGGTCGACCACGTGGTCGTCATGACGCGCGGCGGGCCCGATAACGCCAGCACCTTGCTGCTGTACTACATCTACCAGGTGGGATTCAGCTTCTGGGACACGGCTTACGCCGCGACGCTGACCGTCGTGTTGCTGGTGGTGCTGGCGCTGACGGCGCTGATCAAATTCCGCTGGCTGGACCGCAGGACGCACTATCAATGAAAGACAAGCTCGATACCCTGGGCGCGTGGGCGCTGGGCCTCTTATGGATCCTGCCGCTGGCCTATGCCGTGTGGGCGGCGTTCCATCCGCCCGCCTACGCGACCCGCTTTGACCTGTTCGCGCCGCTGACGCTGGACAACTTCGTGCGCGCCTGGCACGCGGCGCCGTTTCCGCGCTACTTCCTCAACACGTTCGTGCTGGTGACGATGGTGCTGGCCGCGCAGTTGGTGCTGTCCACGCTGGCCGGATACGCGTTCGCCCGCTTCGAGTTCCGCGGCCGCGACTTCGTCTTCATGCTGGTGTTGCTGCAGCTGATGATCATGCCCGACGTGCTGCTGGTGGAGAACTACCGGTCGATGAGCCAGCTTGGCGTGCGCGACACGGTGTTCGCCATCGGCCTGCCGTACTTTGCGTCGGCCTTCGGCATCTTCCTCTTGCGCCAGACCTTCAAGACGGTGCCGCGGGAGCTTGAGGAAGCGGCCCGCATGGAGGGCGCCAATGCCCTGCAGGTGCTCTGGAAGGTGTACGTGCCGCTGGCCAAGCCGATCTACGTGGCCTACGGCCTGGTGTCGGTCAGCCACCACTGGAACAACTTCCTGTGGCCGCTGATCATCACGAACTCGGTGGAATCCCGGCCGCTGACGGTGGGCCTGCAGGTGTTTTCGTCCACCGACCAGGGCATCGACTGGTCGGTGATCACCGCCGCCACCCTGATGTCGGCGGCGCCGCTCCTCATCGCGTTCCTGCTGTTCCAGCGCCAGTTCGTGCAGTCGTTCATGCGGGCGGGCATCCGCTAGGCGCACGGGCGATGCGCTGCGTCGCACAAAAAACCCCGCGAAAGCGGGGTTTTTCAATGCGAAAAAGGCTTGCGGGGGAATTCAATACCCGACAGTGAGCCCCGGCAAATCCACGGTGATGCGCGGACGCTCCAGCGCCAGGGCCAGGTGCTCGGCGAACTCCCGGGCTTCCTTTTCATCGGTGGACAGGGTGTCGTAGCCGAGCGCGTCGGCCACGCCCAGCACCTTGTCCAGCAGCAGGACCTTGCCGCTGGGGCGCAGGGGTTCGCAGCCCAGGGTTTCCCAGGCGCCGTCGAACCAGTCGCGGGCTTCGGCCTGGCGTTGCGGGGAGGGCTCGACACTGGCCGAGAGGTCCAGCGAACGCCGGGTGTCGAAAACGATGGTGATGTCGCTGCGCATGGGGGATGGCTCCGTCAGAAGGCGTCAGGCGAGTAGGGTAGGCAAAAACCGCCGGACAGATTGTCCGTCCGGCGACATAGTGCTACCAGCCCCGCGAGACCTCCCAGGTGACCTCGGCGCCCGCCGCCTGGGACTGGCGCATCATGTCCAGCAGGGGAAAGGCGCGTTCCTTCATCCCCACCATGCGAGCCATCGGGGCCACCGGCGCCTTGTCTTCGTCGTCTTCATCGACGCCGTCATGGGCATGCTGGTACTCGTCGATCGCGCGCTCGATGCCGCTGATGGCCGGTCCGAGCTGTTCCACGGTGAATACGCCGCGCTCGGGGATCTTGTCGCCCACCGGCTTGCCGGCCGCCTGCAGCAGCGCGCCGGCATGGTCGGTCAGCATCAGGACTTCGGCCACGACCTTGGAGTGAAAAGTGATCAGCATATTCGGGTCTCCCACATTGATTACCTTACTTACATACACTACCCCAACGCCCGGGGGATGCCAACTGGCGCCCTCAAATCAACTATGATTCAGGGGATTCCCGTGACAGCAGGCCCGCGCCGGCCCAGAAGCCGGCACGAGCGCGCCAGCCCGCCGGGCCGCCCTCCGCCAGGAGCGCGAACCGCCCTGCGGGCGCGGCGCGGATAGCCGGCAGGCCGCAACCCCGGACCGCCACCCCAGTCACTCACTCAGAACTACGCCAGACGCCCATGCTCCTCGAGCAACAAAAACAGCTTATCTCCCTGATCCAGGCCGCCGTCGCGCAGAGCCTGCCCGACGCCCAGGCCAATGTGCTGCTGGAGCGCCCCAAGGTTGCCGCCCACGGCGACGTCGCCACCAACGTGGCCATGCAGCTGGCCAAGCCCGCGCGCCGCAATCCCCGCGAACTGGCCCAGGCCATCGTGGAGGCCGTCATGGCGAACCCCGACGCCGCCGCGCTGGTCGAAAGCGCCGAAGTGGCGGGCCCCGGGTTCATCAACCTGCGCATCACCCCCGCCGCGCGCCAGGCGGTCATTGCCGCCGTGGCCGAACAGGGCGCCGCGTATGGCCGCGCCCCCCGCAGCGGCGAAAAGATCCTGGTCGAGTTCGTGTCGGCCAACCCCACGGGGCCGCTGCACGTGGGCCACGCCCGCCAGGCCGCCCTGGGCGATGCCCTGTGCCGGCTGTACGACGCCAGCGGCTGGGACGTCACCCGCGAGTTCTACTACAACGACGCCGGCAACCAGATCCATAACCTGGCCATCAGCGTCCAGGCGCGCGCCCGCGGCCTGACCACCGAATCCCCCGACTGGCCGGCCGACGGCTACAAGGGCGACTACATCGCCGACATCGCCCGCGACTTCCAGGCCGGCAAGACCCTCCAGGCCTCCGACGGCGAACCCGTCACCGCCACCGGCAACATCGACAACCTGGACGACATCCGCGTCTTCGCCGTGGCCTACCTGCGCCGCGAGCAAGACCTGGACCTGCAGGCCTTCGGCCTGGCGTTCGACAATTACTACCTGGAAAGCTCGCTCTACACGTCCGGACGCGTGGAAGCCACGGTCAAGGCGCTGATCGCCGGCGGCCACACCTACGAGGAAGGCGGCGCGCTGTGGCTGCGCACCACCGAACTGGGCACGGGCGACGACAAAGACCGCGTCATGCGCAAGAGCGAAGGCGGCTACACCTACTTCGTGCCCGACGTGGCCTACCACAAGGCCAAATGGGAGCGCGGCTTTCACCGCGCCGTGAACATCCAGGGCAGCGACCACCACGGCACCGTGGCGCGCGTGCGCGCCGGCCTGCAGGCGCTGGAAGAGGGCATCCCGAAGGACTACCCGTCCTACGTGCTGCACAAGATGGTCAAGGTGATGCGTGGCGGCGAAGAGGTCAAGATCTCCAAGCGCGCCGGCAGCTACGTGACCATGCGCGACCTCATCGACTGGGTGGGCCGCGACGCGGTGCGCTACTTCCTGATCCAGCGCCGCGCCGACACCGAGTTCGTGTTCGACGTGGACCTGGCCCTGTCCAAGAGCGACGAAAACCCCGTCTATTACATCCAGTACGCGCACGCGCGCATCTGCTCGGTGATCAACAACGCGGGCATGCCCCAGGCCGACGTGGACCAGGCCGACGCCTCGCTGCTGACCGCGCCGACCGAATTCGCGCTGATGCAGCGCCTGGCTGAGTTTCCCCAGGTGGTGGCGCTGGCCGCCCAGGACCTGTCGCCGCATCACATCGCGTTCTGGCTGCGCGACTGCGCCTCGGATTTCCATGCCTGGTACAACGCCGAACGCGTCCTGGTCGACGACGCTGCCCTGAAGCTGGCCCGCCTGCGCCTGGCCGCCACCACCCGTCAGGTGCTGGCCAACGGCCTGGCGCTGTTGGGCGTTTCCGCCCCCGAGCGGATGTAACATCGGTTCATGGCAACCAAGCGCAAATCCACCCGCCGTTCGTCCGGCGAAAGCGGCAGCACCCTGTACGGGGCATTGGCCGGTCTGCTGATCGGCCTGATCGTCGCCGCCGTCGTCGCGTTCTATGTCACCAAGGCGCCCGTTCCCTTCGTGGACCGGGCCAGCCGCCAGGGGGAAACCGGCAAGCTGCCCGATCCGCGCCAGGCGCCGGATCCCAACGCCGGCCTGTACGGCCGGGAC
>NZ_JBDJLJ010000009.1:0-164008 GCF_039673305.1 Achromobacter spanius | reverse complement strand
GGCTTCCCGACCCCCCGCGGCTCCAGCGCCCGGCCTTGGGGGGGGTTGGGGGGCCCCGCGGGGCTCCGCTTCCCCCCCCACGACAGGCAGGCGAGCAACGCAACAGGCATCCGGGAGGGCAAGGGGGTAGCGGTGGAGAGAGGCATGGTCTCGTCCTGCAAGAGGGAACAGGCCCTAGCGTATGCCTGGCACACACATGGCGGAAGACGCAGCATTTGCACTGAATACCTGCATGAAACGCCATGTCATGGCCTACCATCCGCGCCGCGCGCATGCTACGTTTGCCGCATGAATCCGCCCGACCTCAATCTGCTGATCACCCTGGACGCGCTGCTTGCGGAAGGCAGCGTGGCGCGCGCTGCCCGGCGTCTGCGACTTAGCCCGTCCGCCATGAGCCGCGCGCTGGCTCGCCTGCGCGAAACCACCGGAGACCCCTTGCTGGTGCGCGCCGGGCGCGGCCTTGTCCCCACGCCCCGGGCGCTGGAACTGCGCGACCGCGTCAGCGTGCTGCGACGGGAGGTGCAAGCCGTGCTGAGCCCGGCGCATGTCCTTGATCCTGCCCGCCTCGTGCGCACGTTCACGCTCCGGTCGAGCGACGGCTTCGCCGACACCTTCGGCCCCGCGCTGCTGGCCCGCATCGGCGAGCAAGCGCCCGGCGTGCGGCTGCGCTTCATTCAGAAAGCGGACAAAGACAGCGCCCCGCTGCGCGAAGGCGCGGTGGACCTGGAGACGGGTGTGGTGGGCGATTCCGCCAGCCCGGAGCTACGGACGCGCGCCCTGTTTCAAGACCGCTACATCGGCGCGATGCGCGCCGGCCATCCGCTGGGCAAGGCCAATGTCACGCTGGCGCGCTTTGTGGCAGGCCGCCACGCCCTGGTGTCGCGCCGCGGCCTGGACACAGGCCCCATCGACGACGCCCTGAAGCGGCTGGGACGCGAACGCGAGATCGCGACCATCGCCGGCGGCTTCTCGACCGCCCTGGCGCTGGCCAGGGGATCGGACCTGATCGCCACGGTGCCCGAACGGCACACCGGCGCCATGCGGGAGGGCATGCGCAGTTTCCCGCTGCCCTTCGCGATGCCGCCGTTCACGGTATCCATGATCTGGCACCCAAGAATGGACGGCGACACCGCCCATCGCTGGCTGCGAGGCTGTGTCATGCAGGCCTGTGGCAACCCTGCCGCCGAGTAGCCGGGGCTCTGCGCAGGCCCCGGCCCTGGCGAACCCTATTGCTTGGGCGCGCTGGCCACCAGCGCATCGAACTTCTTGTCCAGCTCCGCCAGCGAATCGCGGATGTGCGCCCGGCGCTCCTTGATCCACTTGTCCTGCGCGGCGAGCTGCTCGCGCGCCGCTTTGATCATGCGGTCCATTTCCTTGGGCTGCGGACCGCCGCTGGTGGCGCGGTTCTTCACGATGGCCACCGGGTCCAGCGTCGAGCGGAACTCGGCTTCGCTCATCGGCAGGTCGGTCCCGTACTTCGAACCCTTCATCGCGTCGGCATAGATGCGCCGCGCCTGGTCATACGGGAAGTCCAGCGGCTTGATGTTGTTGGACTTGGCGTACGACACGACCTCCGACGCGAAGTGGTGCCCCGCGCGGAACGGCAGCTTGTATTTATGCATCAGCACGTCGGCCAGTTCCTGCGACGCCGTCCAGTCGCTGTTCAGCTCTTCCAGCGCGCGTTCCGGGCTGATGACCATGGCCTTGAGCACGCGGTCCCAGCGCTTGAGCGCCGAGATGCCGCTGTCGACCATCGCCGAATTCTGCTTGACGTCCTTGGGGTCGCTCATGCCCGGCGTGATGTTGTGCGTCTGCAGGACGGGGCCCATGGCCAGCGTCACCGCCGTGGACGCGTCGCTGCGCGTGTCGTTGAGCAGGCCGGGATTGCGCTTCTGCGGCATGGCGCTGGACACGTAGGTGTTGCCGCCGCCTTCTTCCAGCAGGATCCACGGGCGCGACTGCGCGTACTGGGTCATCACGTCTTCGACGAAATTGCCGGTGCGCAGCGCGATGCTGGTCACGATGGATCCGACTTCCACCGGCTGGTCCATCGACGAGATCTGCGAAGCGTCGTAGGCGTTGTCCACCAGCGCCTCGAACCCCAGGTATTGCGCCATGCGCTTGCGGTCCAGCGGCCAGCTCGTGCCGTTCAGCACCGTGGTTCCCATGGGCGAGCGGTCGATGCGGACATAGGCTTCGCGGATGCGCTGGGCGTCGCGCGCCAGGCCCGCCGCCTGGCCCAGCAGATAGTGGCCATAGCTGTTGGGCTGCGCAGCCACCCCGTTCGTGTAGTTGGGCACAATGGTTCCGGCGTGCTTGGCCGCCAGCTCCACCAGCGTGGTCGACGTCGCGTTCAACTGGTCGGCCAGTTCCAGCAGCTTGTCGCGCAGGATGGCGCTGCGGTAGGTGGCGTGCATGTCCTGGCTGGAGCGGCCCGCGTGCAGCAGCGTGATGTCCTCGCCCGCGGCCTTGATCAGCAGGGGTTCGAAGGTAATGACGCTGGCCGGCCGCTTGGCGCCCGGCTGGTTGCCGTCGCTGATCACCTTGGCGACGCCGGCCGCCAGCCGGGGAGCCATGGACTTGTCCAGCAGGCCTTCGTCGGTGTTGATGACCGCCGTGGCCTTGTTCATTTCGCCGAGCCAGAAGAAGGGATCACGGGGCGGGGACTGCTGCGCGGTGGCGGCGTTCGCGGTCAGCGATAGCACCAGGGCGGCGCCCAGGGTGGGAAGAAACTGTCTCATGGCGTTCTCGTTATAGGGGTGGCCGGACAGTGTATCCACGCACCCCGCGCCGGGCCATCCTGTATTTCACGGATGCAGGCGCAAAAAAACCGGCCCCCGAGGAGGCCGGTCTTCTTCCTGCGGGGCAGGCGATGCGCTTAGAAGCGCCAGCTCACGTTCACGGTGCCGGTGTTCTGGCGGTTGCCGTCGCCGAACTGGCCGGAATAGGCCAGGCCGAGGGTGGCGTTCTTGCTCATCGCCAGGTCCACGCCCAGTTCCAGGACCGCCGCGTCGCGCGCCAGCGGGTTGCCGGCCACGGTGAAGGGCTGGCTGCCGTCGAACGACATCGTGGCTTCCGGATTGACGTCGCCGTAAGCGTGGCGCCATCCCAGCATGCCGCGCAGGCGGCCGGCCGTGTCCTTCACGTCGAACGTGGTCTGCGCACGCAGGCCCAGCGTCGTCGTGCCCACGTTGTTCGTGCTGCTCTTGCCGCTGAGCGCCGCGTCGCCGCCCGATTCCGAGAAACCGCGGGTGCGCAGGTCGCTGAAGTCCGCGCCGAAGAACGGTTCCAGCGTGATGCGGTCGGTCAGCGGGATCGCGTAGCCCACGTCGGTGAAGACCTGGCCGGTGCTGGCGCTGTAGTCGGCCTTGAGTTCCTGGCGCTCGCCCGCGGCGTTGATGTTGCGCTTGCTGTCGATGTCGTGCCAGGTGTAGGCCAGACCGGCGGTGAAGTTGATCTTGCCCGAGCCGGCCTCGAACGACTTGCCGCCGTACAGGATCGCGCTGTAGCTGTTCACGTCGGACTTCGCGGAACGATCGTCCACCGTGATGCGGCTGTCGGTGTAGCCGAACGCGCCGCCCAGGCGCCAGCCGTTGCCCACGCCGTGGTCGCCGCCGATGAAGATGCCGACGTCGCGTTCACGCGACTTGGCCACGTTGCCGTTGCCGTCCATGGAGCGCCAGTTGCCGAAGACCTGCGCCCACATCGGCTGCGCGGCCGAGCGCGGCAGCATGGACGCGTCGCCGCGGCCCACTTGCGCCGTCGGCGGGCCGGGGATGAAGCCGGCGTTCATGTTGGCGCGCAGTTGCGCCGTGGGCAGGCTGGCAACGTTGTTGCTGACGTTCTGCATCGCGGTCACGCTGCTGCCGAACGATTCGCCCGACAGGTCGGCGAACACGCCGGCCGGGGCGCCGTTGGGCAGGTTCATCACACGCGTGTACAGCGAGCTGGTCTTGGGCAGGGTTTGCACCGCGTTCGCCGCCGAACGCTGGTTGCTGGTCACGGCCAGGTCGGCGAATTCGATCGGACGGGTTTCGCCGCCAGTGTTGCCGGGGCTGGGCTTGGAATCCGGTTCGGTCGGCACTTGCTTCAGGTCTACCGTCAGCACCACGTCGTTGCCTTGATGGCTCAGGGTCGGCTGCAGATAGGCAAGGTTGCTGGACAGGCTGTCGAAGTGGCCGTTCAGATTGCCGGCGGACAGAATGGTGTAGCTGGTCGAGGGAGCATAAGTGCCGCCTTCACCCACGTGCACCACCGACCCCGCCAGATTCGCCGTGCCCGTGACGTTCACGCGATCGCTCTTGCCGTCAGGCGTGGCGTCGACCCGGTAGGTCGAGCCGGGGTTGAAGGTCAGGTCGCCGTTCACCGTCAAGGTGCCGATCTGCGGCGTGGTGGGGATAACCGCTACCATCGCGACCGGAGCCAGGCTTGCGCTCGCCATCATCACGTGGCCCGTCGACACCGCGGTGCCCGGCGACAGCGTCGCGCCCGATTCCAGCGTGGTCATGCCGACGTTGCCGGTGCCGGCCAGGGTGCCCTTGACCGTCAGCAGGCCGTTCAACTTCGTTCCGGAAAGCGTCAGCGTCTTGCCCTCGGCGACGTTCACGGCGCCGACCGTGATGGTGCCTTGGGGGGTGAAGTCGGTGTTGACGTTCAGCGTGCTGATGCCGCCGGAACTGGCCATGAGCCGGCTGTGCTGATTGTCGTCCCCGGTGATGGCGCCATAGACGGTGCCGCCGTCAAGGTTCAGCGTGGAAGTGCCAAGCAGGACATCGCCGAAAATCGTGCCGCTGTTGACGACCGTCATCGACAGGTTGGCGCCAGCGACGTCCACGGCAACGCCATCCATCTTGGACATGATGGTGCCATTGTTGACGATGCCGCCGTTCACCGTACCGCTGGAAACCACGATGCCGGCGTCGATGTTGCCGTTATTGACGATCTTGCCGACGACCGTGCTCGACGAGACCACTTCGATGCCAACGCCAGCGCTGTAGTCGCCCGTGATCCGGTATTCGTTGATGATGTCGCCAGTAACCGTGGCGCCATCCGAAAGGCTGATGCCAAAGGTTTTGCCAGTGAGCTGCCGGGTGGGCTGATTGATGATCGAACCGAAAATGGTCGACGTTTGCACCTTGATGCCGCCATACGGGCTCCAGGACCCTGCCGGCCACATCAGACCGTCATTGATGATGTTGCCATTGACCGTCGAATTGCCCACCACGTTGATAGAGGTATATCCCCCGATGTTTACGATGTCGCCGGGCTCCGATCCGTTGTGCAGGATGTAGTCGAGGCTCTGCGCGAAGGCAGTCGACGTGGCCAAGGGCGAAAAACTCAGGCTGAGCAAAACGGCAATGCGGGTAAGCGGAAAGCGGCGAGACATTTTGTATTGACCATGTAAATTTCGTTTCTGAAATGTACCGATCATTGCAATGCCAAACCTGAGCAAATCTGAGCGGTTTGTAAGATTTCCGACTTCGCGCTGTCAATTTCCGCACAATTCCCGCCAAAACCTATCTTTTACATCTATTTCCAGCAATTCTTGACTTCCCTTGGCCGGAAACAAAAAGACGCTTTTGCGCAACAATCACCCGCCGCCCGTGCGCGAGCTCTCTTAACCCCCTCCCTCCCCGGGAGACGTCGCTGCGCGTATCGTCGAACACGTCCGGACGTAAAAAAGGCCGGCCCCTACGGAGGCCGGCCTTCTTCCCGCGACGGGAGGGAAACGCTTAGAAGCGCCAGCTCACGTTCACGGTGCCGGTGTTCTGGCGGTTGCCGTCGCCGAACTGGCCCGAGTAGGCCAGGCCGAGGGTGGCGTTCTTGCTCATCGCCAGGTCCACGCCCAGTTCCAGGACCGCCGCGTCGCGCGCCAGCGGGTTGCCGGCCACGGTGAAGGGCTGGCTGCCGTCGAACGACATCGTGGCTTCCGGATTGACGTCGCCGTAAGCGTGGCGCCATCCCAGCATGCCGCGCACGCGGCCGGCGGTGTCCTTCACGTCGAACGTGGTCTGCGCGCGCAGGCCCAGCGTGGTCGTGCCCACATTGTTGGTGCTGCGCTTGCCGCTGAGCGCCGCGTCGCCGCCCGATTCCGAGAAACCGCGGGTGCGCAGGTCGCTGAAGTCCGCGCCGAAGAACGGTTCCAGCGTGACGCGGTCGGTCAGCGCAAACGCGTAGCCCACGTCGGTGAAGATCTGGCCGGTGCTGGCGCTGTAGTCGGCCTTGAGTTCCTGGCGCTCGCCCGCCGCGTTGATGTTGCGCTTGCTGTCGATGTCGTGCCAGGTGTAGGCCAGGCCGGCGGTGAAGTTGATCTTGCCCGAGCCGGCCTCGAACGACTTGCCGCCATACAGGATCGCGCTGTAGCTGTTCACATCGGACTTCGCGGAACGGTCATCCACCGTGATGCGGCTGTCGGTGTAGCCGAATGCGCCGCCCAGACGCCAGCCGTTGCCCACGCCGTGGTCGCCGCCGATAAAGATGCCGACGTCGCGCTCACGGGACTTGGCGACGTTGTCGTTGCCGTCCATGGAGCGCCAGTTGCCGAAGACCTGCGCCCACATCGGCTGCGCGGCCGAACGCGGCAGCATGGAGGCGTCGCCGCGGCCCACTTGCGCCGTGGGCGGGCCGGGGATAAAGCCGGCGTTCATGTTGGCGCGCAGTTGCGCGGTGGGCAGGCTGGCGACGTTGTTGCTGACGTTCTGCATCGCGGTCACGCTGCTGCCGAACGATTCGCCCGACAGATCGGCGAACACGCCAGCCGGGGCGCCGTTGGGCAGGTTGAGGACACGCGTGTATAGCGAGCTGGTCTTGGGCAGGGTCTGCACCGCGTTCGCCGCCGAACGCTGGTTGCCGGTCACGGCCAGGTCGGCGAACTCGATGGGGCGGGTCGCGCCGCCGGTGTTGTCCGTGGTGCCGGAATTGCCCGTGCTGCCGCCATTGTTGATGGGCTTGGAATCCGGTTCGATCGCCACCTGCTTCATGTCGACCGTCAGCACCACGCTATTGCCCTCTTGACTCAGCTTCGGTTGCAGATAGGCCAGGTCGCTCGACAGGCTGTCGAAATGGCCGTTCAGGCCGCCGTCCGCGGTCAGGATGGTGTAGCTGGTCGAGGCGGCGTACGAACCACCCGAGCCGATGTGCAGGACCGAACCCGCCAGATTGGCCGCGCCCATGGCATGCACGAAGTCGCTCTTGCCGTCGTGCGTGGCGTCGACGCGATAGGTCGAAGCAGAATCGAAGGTAAGGTCGCCGTTGATCGTCAAGGAGCCGACCGGCGTCTTGTTGGTGCCGGGCGACAGCGTCGAGCCCGCCAGCATCGTCGTCGGGCCCACGTCGCCGGAACCGGCCAGGGTGCCTTCGATCGACATCAGGCCCTTCACCTCGTACTTGGCCAGGGTGAGCGTCTTGTTCGCTGCGACGTTCAACTGGTTGACGGTGATCTTGGCGGTCGGCGCGAAGTCCGTGTTGACGTTCAGGATGCCGCTGCTGCCCGTAATGGCCCCCGTGATGGTGCCGCCGTTCAGATTCAGGGTCGACTCCCCCAGTTTCACGCCGCCCGCAATCGTGCCGGTATTGGTGATGACCAGCGGATACGTCGCGTTTCCGACATCCACCGCCACGTCGTCGATCTTGGGTTCGATGGTGCCGGTGTTCAGAATGCCACCCATCACCGAACCGCCGTCCACCACGATGCCGGCCTGGAGCGTGCCCGTGTTGACGATGCGGCCAGACACCACACCGCCGCCGGTGATTTGCACGCCCACGCCGGTTCCATAGCTGCCCGTGATACGGCCATCGTTCACGATGTCCTCGGTTACCCAGGCGTTGCTGAGGACACGGATGCCATAGTCTCCGGTCAGTTGGCTGCCGACCTGATTCACGATCGAGCCGTGCATCGTCGCGGAGTCCACCAGGATGCCTGCGCCGCCGGTGGACGATTTCCACAACGTGGCGGCGTTGATAACGTGACCGACCCGCATGGCGCCGTTGATGAGGCTGATTGACGAGTAGGCACCGGTGTTTTCGATGTTGCCGGCTATCGGCAAGTGGTGGTCGAGGATGCCATCTTGAACATAGTCCACACCGATTGCGAACGCTGAAGGCGTGGCCAGGGGCGAAAAACTCAGACTCAACAACAGGGCAATGCGGGTAAGCGGAAAGCGGCGAGACATTTTGTATTGTCCATGTAAATTTCGTTTCCGAAATGTACCGATCATTGTATCGTCAAACCTGAGCAAATCTGAGAGATTTGTAAGCCAGCACCAGAAAGGCGGACAAATACCAAAAGAAGCAGGATTTAAAGCGCTAAATTCCAGAAATTGAACGCGATCATCGAAAAGCAAGCAAGAAACAAATAGATGCTTTAACGCAACAATTGCCTTCCCAGAGATGTAAATCCCTACTCCAGCTTATCGCGCTCAGGCCGCGCGCCGGTGCGGCAGACTCAAGTTGAAGCACACCGGCTCATCCCCGCCTGCGGACGTCAGCGACACCGCCCCGCCAAGGCGCTCGGCAATCGAACTGACCAGATACAGGCCCAGGCCCGCCCCCGGATGGCGCAGCGCATTCTGTCCCCGATAATATTTCTGGAAAAGCCGCTCTTGTTCGGCCGGCACGATGTGACTGCCCGGGTTGGAGACGGCAATGAGCAGGAGCGCGCCTTCCGCGCGAACGTCCACGCGCACCGTCCCGCCATCGGCGCAATGCCGGTCCGCGTTGGCCAGCAGATTACGCAGTGCGATGCGCAGCATGCCCGCATCGCAGTCCAGGACATGCCTGTCCGGATCGGCCGGCTGGTAGTGGCACTGGACCCGACCAGGCGGATATTCGCCGGCCAGATCCGCCAGCAACGCTGGCAGATCGCATTGGGACAGGCGCAGCGCGGCCCGCGGTTCGCGCATGCGGTCATCGGTCAGGTATTCGTCCACCAGCGCCAGCAGCCGCGTCGCTGCGTTGCGGATGTTGGCGCAGCGCGCCAGGCTTTTCTCAAGCGGGGCAGCCAGATTGCGGCCAAGCTGCTGGGCCGACGTGGTGATGATCGCCAGCGGGGTGCGGAATTCGTGCGACACCATGGCCACGAAGTCGCGCTGTTCCTCGAAGACCCGACGCTCCTTGTCCAGCGACGTGCGCAGCTCGCCTTCCAGTTCCACGCGGCGCTCGATCTCGCTCTGCATTTCGGCCGTGCGCAACGCGACCTCGCGCTCCAGCCAATGGCTGTGCTGGCGCGCCAGGTCCGCCGCCAGATTGGCCTGCTGCAGTTCGCGGATGCGCCGCTGCCGCTCATAGCGCCCGACGATGAACAAGCTCAAAAGCAGCATGTGCAGCATCGTGCCCAGGGTGGACACGTACTCCGTGAAGGCATTGACCGGCAGGACGCCCAGGTTGCGCAGGAACGCGATCAGCACGCTCAGGTAGAACACCCCGAACGCCAGCGCGAAAAAGCGCGCGGGACGCCAGCCCCGCTTGAGCAGATACGCCCCCAGCACTGAAAAGCCGACGATCACCAACAGGGCCAGCGCCTGGACGGGCTGCATGCCCTGGCCGTAGCGCCCCGACACGACCAGCAGCCCGCAGACGATGGCGATGCCCCAGAACAGGCGCTCGAGCCAACGCACCGCCCGCGGATACAGCGCCGCCAGGTTCAGCTGGCGGAACGCGATACGCAGCGCGATGGGCAGGCTGATGCAGATGCCGACACCCAGCAGCCGGTCGCTCCACGCCACCGGCAGGCCCGTCAACTGCTGCACCAGCCCCAGCGACAGCACTTCGTTGAAGACGCAGTTGCCGATATAGGCCAGGAACAGCCCGCTCATCGGCGCCCGGGTGACCAGCCAGAAGGCGGCGTGCGCGCAGATCAGCAGCAGATAGAAGCCGAAGTACAGCCCGAACAGCAGCCCTTCGCGGCGCGACTGGTTGTCGAACGCCAATCGCTGCCAGACCTCCAGGCGCGTCGCCAGCGCATTCTTGCTCTGCAGGCGCACCAGGATGACGTACGCCCCCGGCTGCGGCGGATTGAACTGGATCACGGGGCTGCGGTAGTCCACCGGCCAGTCCCTGCGCGCCACGTCCTCGCCGCTGCGCCCCAGCAGCGTCCAGCCGGGCACGGCGCCCACCTCCCTGCTCACATACACCCGTACGTCGTCCAGCAGCGAATTGCTCAGGCGCAGCATCCAGCCGCCCTGCGGGATCTGGTCCACCTGCACCGGCAGCCGCAGCCAGACCGTGGCGGGCGTGAAGCCCGCGCTCAGGTTCGAGGGCAGCGCCATCCACCCGCTGGCGTTCGCCGCGCCAGCGGCGTCGAGCGAGCCGTCCGGATCGTTCAGGCGTTCCAGATGGCCCCCGGCGTCCTCGACGCGATCGCGGCCATCAAGACGCAACGGCTCGGCGCGCGCCTGTCCGGCCACCGCCAATACGCCAGCAAGCACACACGCCAGCAGCGCCAGCCACATGTTTGCCGTGGGGTAATATTTCCGTTTCATCCGTCGCATCAAGCCGCATTTCCCGTGCAACCCGGCAGATTACACCAGCCCCTCCGGCAGCATCGCGCAGGCATCCCATGCCTGAAGTGATCCTCCTCGAAGACGAACCCGTGCTGCGCCAGGAACTTGGCGAGTTTCTCGAAGAGCTGGGCTACGCCCCCGTGTGCGTATCCAGCCTGCAGGAGTTCGACCAGCGCTTCGACCCCGACCGCCATCACCTGGCCGTCATCGACATCGGCCTGCCCGACGGCTGCGGCCTGGACCTGATCCAGCGCCTGCGCCGCGACGGCCAGAAGGCGGGCATCGTCGTGTTCAGCGCGCGCCAGACCGGCGCCGACCGGATACAAGGCCTGGGCATGGGCGCCGACCACTACCTGGGCAAGGGCTGCGACCTGGACGAACTGGCCGCCACGCTGGCCGCGCTGGTGCGGCGCCTGGAGCTGCCGCAACCCGGCGCGAGTCCGGCGCCGAGCTGGCTGCTGGACATGGGCCCGCGCCGCCTGCATATTCCCGGCTCGCAAGCCATGCCGCTGTCGCAGCAGGACCTGACGGTGCTGCATTGCCTCATGAGCCAGCCCGGCGAAAACATCAGCCGCAGGCAGATCATCGAGGCCCTGGGCGCCGACTACCTGGACTACGACCAGCGCCGCCTGGACACGCAGATGCGCCGCCTGCGCCGCCGGGTGGAAGACCTGAGCGGACAGACGCTGCCCGTGAAGACGCTGCGCAGCAGCGGCTATTGCTTCTACCAGCCGGCGCAGGTCCGGGGCTGACAGGCTGCGCTACAGCGGCGCGGGCTCGCCCCGCAGCCGGATCTCGGCCACGGTAAGGTCGCCGCGCTGATCCAGCGAGAACTCATACCGGTCCGGATATCGCAACGCCAGGCGGCGGCAAAGATTGCCCAGGCCCCCGCCGCTTTCCACCAGATCGAAGGGCGCCTGCAGTTCGCCGGGATTGGTCACCTCGATAAGCAGCGCGTCGCCCTGCAGCCGGGTGCGGATGTGGATCACGAATCGCTCATGCTCGGATCGCATGCCGTGCTTGATCGCGTTTTCGGCCAGCCCCTGCAGCGTCATGTGCGGAATGTTGATCTTCAGGGTGGCCGGGTCGATCTGGCAGCGGCAATCCAGCTTTCTGTCAAAGCGCAGGGCCTGGATGCGGATATAGGCCTGCGCCGCTTCGATGTCTTCCTCTAGGCGGCACAGCCCCCGCCCGCGCCGGTCCAGCGAATAGCGCAGGTAGTCGGCCAGGCGGCGCGTCATCTCCTCCGCGACGTCGGGCCGGTCCCCGATCTCCGCGACGATGGTATTGAGCGAATTGAAGAGGAAATGAGGCTCCACCTGCCATTGCAGATGTTCCAGTTCCAGCTTCAGCGAACGGGTCTCGGCCTTCATTTTGTGCAGGCGTTCCGTGCGTGCCGCCAGTTCCGCCGACACGCCGAAGTAGATCAGCGTCCAGATGGACAGGATGCCCATGTAGTAGATGAAGCCCAGCCAGTACTGATTGCCGGGGATCTCGCGAATGCCGGACAGGAACAGATGATTGATGGCGTACGCGATCGAGGCCAGCAGGGCCGAGGCGCCCACGCACAACACGACCGAGCCCGCCAGCACCAGGACCGGCTCGCGGGGCCTGGCCGGCAGGCGTCCGTGCATCATGGCGGCCGCGCTGGTCAGGACGAAAGCCAGGGGCTCCAGCGCCAGCGTGAGCCAGAACGCCGCGACGGCATTGCCGAACACCGCCAGCCGGATGAAGTAGCCCACGAACGCCAGGAAAATCCAGCCCACCACCTGGGCGCGCCAGAAGCCGGGCGCGGATTCGCCCTGGCTGAGTTCCCGCCCGATCGATGTCGAAATCATGGATGCGCCATCCCAAGATGCCATGCCCTGGCGCCCGGCTTTCCGGACGCGGCGTATGGCCGTATATTTACCCGCGGACTGGACCGAAAGAATACACTCGCCAACCTTCCTACAAAGGCCCCATGCTGCGCGTGCTGATCATCGACGACGAAGCGCCGGCGCGGCGCTATCTGCGCCGCCTGCTCGAAGCCGCCCCCGCCGTTGACGTCGCGGGCGAGGCGTCCTCCGTCGAGCAGGCGCGCAGGCTGATCCGGGACCACAACCCGGACGCCATCTTCCTGGACATAGAACTGGCTTGCGGCACGGGCTTCGATCTTCTCGAAGGCCAGGACTGCGCGGCCTCCGTCGTGTTCGTCACCGCGCATGACGGCTACGCCGCGCGCGCCTTCGATGTCGAGGCCGTCGACTACCTGCTCAAGCCGGTCTCGCCGGAACGCCTTGCCCAGGCGCTCGCGCGGCTGCGGCCCAACACCAATGGCTACCTGTCCATGCGGACCCGGACGGGCACGCGCCTCATGAAAGTCCAGGAGCTGACCCTCGTGCAGGCCCAGGGCGACTACGTGCGCCTGTGCAGCGCCGCCCACGCGAACGAGCTGATGCACATCACGCTCAAGCGCCTGGCGGAACAACTGCCCTGCCCGCCCTTTTGCGCCTTGTCCCGCTCGGTCATCATCAATCTCGAACACGTGTCCCAGCTCGAGCAGCGGCCCGGCGCGCAAACCGAGGTCCTGTTCAACAACGGCGTCGAACCCATCACGCTGGGCCGCGTGGCGTCGCTGCGCCTGCGGCGCGCGCTGGCCTAGACGCGCCACGCCGGCGTTCAGAACGGCACCGAAACCTTCAGCGCCGCGCTGTTGCTGCGCACGTGCTGCGAGAACTGGCCTTCGTACTGCAGGCGGAAATCCACGGCGCCCGCCTTCATGACCTGCAGGCCCGCGCCGATCCTGCCCACGACATCGTCGATGGGAAGCGAGGTGTCGAACGAGCCCGTGCCCGCGGGCGCGCCGCGCAGCCGCGCGCTCGAGGCCCAGTCGTTCTGCGACAGGAAGGACGCGCCCGCGTACAGGAAGGGACGCAGCATCGCGCCGTTGCCCAGTTCCGCGCGGCCGCCGACTTCGATCATGGGCGACACGCCCATGATGAACTTGTCGCTGCTGTCCACCGACAAGGCCAGCGGATTGGACCCCGATTCCGTATAGCCCGGCATGCGGCTGTAGCTGAAGTCCAGGTCCACGTACGGCTTGACGTACAGCGTGCTGTAGGCAAACGTCCGGGCGGCGCGCAGCCGCGCATTGAAGCCGTAGACGTCGGGCCGGCTGGAGACGCTTTCCTGGTAGCCCGCGATGTCGATGTTGCGGTCCATGCTGTAGCCGCCGTAGCCGCCGCCCAGCGCGGCCGAGAACACCCATTGGCCTTCCTCGCGCTTGAGCACGATGCCCGCATAGCCGCTGTCTCCGGTGCCGCGGACGCTGCCGTCGCTCGCGCGCACGCGGCTGTTCTCATAGGCCATGGCGCCGCCAAGGAACCAGCCCGGGCTCACCTGGCGCTGCCCGCCAAACTGGTAGGTGACCGTGTCGTAATCGAAGCCCGACGTGCCGCGGCTGCCGTCCTGGCGGGTGCTGCGTCCGCTCACCTGCCCCCAGAAGCAATTCTGCTCGCCCGTCATCGCGTCGGCGCCGCCGAACGCGGGGCAGGACATCATGGCGCTGGTGAACTGGCCCAGGTTCGCCGCCGACTGCACCGCCGGCGCCAGGGTCACGCCCGGCGACAGGTTGGCGACGCTGTCGCGGTAGGCGCCGGCGCCCTGGCGCGAGGCCAGGTCCAACTGCGCGAAAAGCGGCGCCAGCGCGGAGTTTCCGCCCATGTCCCAGATGCGCTGCAGATGGCCCGCGACCTCGGTCTGGTTCGACTTCAGCGCCATGGACGGCGCATTGAAATCCGCCGACTCGACGCGGATGCGCGTGTCCTGCCCGGCCTGGCGCGTTTCATAGTTGAAGACCGGGCTGTCCACGGCCGTCAGCGCGCCCCGCACGTTGCCCTGCACGCTCAGCACGGCCAGTTCGCGACCGGGCAGCAGGGCCTGCGGCAGTACGTCCATGCCGCCCGCCAGACTGGCGTCGCCCTCGACGACCATGCGCGAGGACCGCAGCGCATCGAAGTCCACGTCGGCGCGCAGCACGCCGCTGCGCGACTGCGTCAGGTCGCCGCTGACAGTCAGCGTCTGGAACTGGCCGGGCCTGCCGATCACGATCAGCCCGTCGTTGCGGACATCGGCGTTGTAGGCGACGGCGTCGGTGGCCAGCGCGCCTGCGTGGTTGTTCAGTGTGCAGGCGCTGCCGCCGTCGGCATTGCTGCACAGGACGCTGCCCGCAAGCGTGCCGTAGTTGTCGATGTTCAGCACGTTGCCCAACGAGGCGCTTCCCAGTCCGTCGTAGCGCACCGCCACGCCCGACAAGGCGCCCAGCGAGCCCCCCTTATTCACGGTGAGCCGGTTTTCCTTGCCCGCTGCGATCCACACCCCGCTGCCCGATCCCGATCCGCCCTGCACCTGACCGTTGATCGTGACGATGGCCGGGCCCTCGTAGTAGCTGCCGCTGTTGCTCTGCGCGAAGATGCCGGCCGATCCCGCGCCCGTGGCCTGCAGCGTGCCCCATTGCTTGACCACCACGGCGCTGCTGGTGCCGCCGGCGCCGATGGCGCCCGCAAACCCGCCCTGCGGCCCGCCGGCCAGCCCTCCGCCCCCGCCGATCGACTGCGCGACGATGCCGTGCGCGTTGTCGCCGCGGGTTGTCAGGTTGCCGTTGAAAGAGACGCTGACCATCTCGCCCGACCCGCCGTCGGAATCGGGCGTGATCGACTGCCTGGCAAATCCCTGCCGATTGAACTGAATGGCCTGGGACACGTCGCCCACGATGCCGCCGCCCCCGCCGATGGACTGTGCGACGATGCCGTGCGCCCCGTCGCCGCTCGTCGTCACGGTGCCGCTGAGGTCCAGCGTGACATTCCATCCCGAGGGGCCGAAGCTGTCGGTCCGCTGGCTGCCCAGCTGGATTGCGCCCATGCCGCCTGCGCCGCCCGAGGTCGCGATGCCGCCGCCTCCGCCAATGGACTGCACGACGACGCCCATCGCCCGGTCGCCATAGGTGCTCAGATTCAGGCCGGTGGATACGTTGATGATGCCGCCGCTGCCGCTGCCCGTGGTGTTGCCCGCCGACATGCTGAACTGCTGGCTGCCGGGATTGGCTGCCGCGCCGGTGCTGCCGGCCATGGCGATGCCGCCACCGCCTCCGATCGACTGCACGACCATGCCGTAGGCGTTGTCGCCCTGGGTGACGATGTTGGCCCAGCTTCCGCTGGCGATGGTCACGGAACCGCCGTCGCCGTTCGTGCCGCCCAGCGTGATCTGGCCGCGCGCGCGGGGCGAGCCGGAACCGGCCATGCCGCCGCCGCCGCCGATCGACTGCACCACAATGCCCGCCGCGCCGTAGCCCGCGGTATTGAAGCTGTTGCCGCCGTCGTCGTTCAGCCAGGCCGTAATGTCGCCGCCCGCGCCGCCATTGCCCCCGCGTCCGCCCACCGCCAGCGTCACGTTGGACGTGGACACGCTGGACGACACCGTGGACGCGCCGCCCGCGCCGCCGCCGCCGCCGATGGACTGCAGGACGGCGGCATCGGCGTAGTCGCCGTAAGTCTGGGTGGAGGCGCCCAGCACGGCCGGCGCGCTGGCGCTGCCGATGGCCCCGCCGGCGCCGCCCGCCCCGCCGCTGCCGCCGACGTAGACATCGAATTTGTAGGTGGTGCCGGCGTCATCCACCGGCGACAGCGCGGACGTCGAGCCGCTGTCGCCGCCCACCGCGCCGCCCAGTCCGCCCGAGCCGCCGATGCTCTGCGCGAGCAGGCCGTCGGCATCGGCGCCGTAGGTGACGATCTTGCCGTCGCTGCTCAGGGCGAGCGCGCCGCCGTTGCCGCCCGCGCCCCCGCCGCGGCCGACCTGGACGGAACCCTCCAGATCGGTGCTGTCGTCTTCTTCCGACGCCTGCACCTGCAGGCCGACCTGCCCGCCCTGCGACGCGCCGCCCCCGCCCCCGATGGACTGCACCAGCGCGGCGCGCGCGCCGTCTCCGCGCGTGGTCACCGAGCTGGCCGCGTCAATGGACAGGCTGGCGGTGCCGCCGTCGCCGCCCGAACTCCCGGCGCCGCCCAGCGCGATCGTGATCGACACGTTGGCGTCCATGTTCGCGCTGCGCCCCGTGGCCGAGCCCACGCCGCCCGCGCCGCCGCCCCCGCCCACGCTCTGCACCAGGATGGCGTTGGCCGAATCGCCCGATGTGGCGATGCTGCTGCCCTTCATGACGAACGACGCCGCGTCGCCCGTGTTGCCCGCGCCGCCGCTGCCGCCCAGCGCCGACTGCAGAGACCCGCCGACGGATTCGCCGGTGCCGATCACGGTCGACGTGGCGGACGCGCTGCCGCCCACGCCGCCGCCCCCGCCGATGGATTGCACGATCACGCCCTGCGCGTTCGCGCCCTGCGTATCGATGACGGCATTGCTCAGCGTGGCCGAGGCCGTGGAGCCGGCGCCGCCCGCGCCGCCCGTGCCCCCCATGGCGAAGCTGACCGCCACGCCGAACGACGCCGACTCATCGGGCACGGCCACGGTCATCGCCTTGGCCACCGACGCGCCGCCGGCTCCGCCGCCGCCGCCCACCGATTGCACGATCACGCCATGCGCGTCGCTCGCCCCCGTCGTCACGGTGGCGTTGGACACGTTGGCTGCCGCCGTGCCGCCCGCGCCGCCGTCGCCGCCGGTGCCGCCCACGGCGACCGCCATGGAAAAGCCCGGACCCGCGTCATAGGCGGACGCGGCGCCGCCCGTGCCCCCGCCGCCGCCGATGGCCTGCGACACGATGCCGTAGGCATGGTCGCCATTGGTCTGGAGCAACAAGCCGTCCAGGCTGGCCATCGCGTAGCCCCCCGCGCCGCCGCCCCCCGCCGTGCCGCCGATGACCGCCACGCCGTTGGCGCCGCCGCCGTCGCCGCCGCCTCCGCCGATGGACTGCGCCAGGATGCCGATAGAGTCCGATCCGTAGGTGCTCAGGTTGCCGTTCTGGCTGACGCTCACCGTGCCGCCGGCCACCGCGCTGCCGCCGCCGCCCCCCAACGCCACCAGGCCCGCGCTGGGCCCCGCCGTTCCGCCGCCGCCGCCGATGGCCTGCGCAACGATCCCATGCGACGAGGCGCCGTAGGTCGTGATGGTGGACAGGCTGTCGATCTCGACCGTGCCGCTGGCCCCGCCGTTGCCGGCATCGGACCCGGCGTTGCCGAACATCTCGAAATTGCCCGACGTGGCGCCGCCAATGCCGCCCATCGACTGGGCCAGCATGCCGATCGAGTAATCACCCTGGGTCGTGATCGTGCCGCCGCTAACCGCGGCCAGGGGGTCGCCCGTCGTGATCTGCACCAGGCCGCCGGCGCCGCCAACGCCGGCGTTTTCGCCCTTGAAATCGATCAGGCCGCTGCTCTGGTTCACCCCGCCGCCCGTGCCTCCGTAGCTGCGCGCGGCAATGCCGTGCGACTGCAGGCCGTTGGTGGAAACGGTGCCGGCGTTCACCACGGCCTGGACGCTGCCGCCGTCGCCGCCATTGCCGCCATTGCTCTTGTCGTAGCCGACGCCGCCATTGCCGCCCTGGCTGATCACGCTGACCCCGGGCAGGTAATTGCCGCTGGTGGTCAGCGACGAGCCGTAGTTCAGGACGACGGCGGCCAAGGCAGTGCTGGTGCCGCCCGCGCCGCCGATTTCGCCGCTGGTGTTGGTCATGGTGAGCGGACCGGCGCCGCCGTCTCCACCCTGCCCGACCACTACGATGCCGCCGGACAGCGATGCCGCGGACGTCGGCGCCTGCACGGAATTGCTGGAGACCGATATCTGCCCGAAATTGACCGCGCCCACATAGCCGAACCCGCCGCCGGCCCCGCCGTTGTCGCTGCCATCGTTCGAAGCGTAGCCGGCGCCGCCCTGGCTGGTGGCGTATAGTCCGCGCACGCCGCCGGTCAGGGGATTGCTGGTCGACCCACCGGGGGCATCGACGGAGACCTGCACTGTCCCGCTGTTGACGGCCATTGTTACGCCGGTGGGCGTTGCGCCGCCGCCGACCCCGCCCAGGCCGTTTTCCCGACCGCCCGCGCCGCCGATGGATTCCGCCCCGACGCCCCAGGCGTAGCGGCCCGCGTTGCTGGACGACACGGTGACCGAACCGTTGTTGGTCACATAGACGATGTCGCTGTTGCCGCCATTGCCCCCGACCTGATCGCCGGTCGGATCGTCCATCTGGTTGCCGCCCGAGCCGCCGATGCTGGCCCCGTAGATGCCGACGCCGCCGTAGGGAAGCTGCTGCACCAGGACATCGCCGTTGTTGGCGATGTTGACCTGCGACCCGTTGCCGCCCCCGCCGCCGTTGCCGCCCCCGATGACCGTGTCGGGCGGCGTGCCGCCGGTGCCGCCCACCGACGCGCCATAGATGCCGAACTGCGCGCTGGCGTCGTCCCAGATGCCCGGCGCGGCGCCTTGCGCGGTTTCCGTGGGCGAACCGTTGGATTCCACCGATTGGTTGTTCGTGATGGTGATCAGCCCGCCCCAGCCGCCGAGGGTGCCGGTGTTGTCGCCGTCGGGCGATCCCGCGCCGCCCTGCAAGCGCACGAAGAGCGCCGCCTGCTGGGGATTGGGGCCCAGATAACCGTTGTTGACCACGATGTAGTTGCCGCCATAGCCGCCCGAGCCTGTGCCGCTGCCTGCGGGGCCGGTGTAGTCGATGGTCAGGTTGCCGCCATCCGAGGCGCCGACGGTGCACGTGGTGGCGGCAGTCGACGAGGTCGGCGGCGGGCAGTTGACATCGGCCACGGCGGCCTGCGCGAACAGGAGTCCGGCGGCGGTCGCCGACAGGGACGAAATCCGGCCCAGTTGCGGGCCGGTGGCGCGCAGGCCCTGCCCAAGCAAGTTCGCGACGCCCTTGCGGGCCGGCGCGGAGGCGGTCAGCTTCTTCATCTCTAATCCTTTGCGGGCCGACGGGTCGGCGACATCGAAGACGTATCGATTTTTATCGGCACGGCAAAGGGAGACTGCTTTTTTTCGACGAAACGTCGTTTTGACTCGGCAAAACGCGCTTGCGCGACTAGTGAGACATCAAATGTTCTATTTTTTATACAAATAAAGTAACAAAATAATCCTGACGCTCCGCCTCGAGGACGGCGGCCCGGCGCCGGCAGCAACCCGAAATCGCACTGCGGTTGCAGGTGGCGGTCCCAGCGCTCGCCCTTGCGTGCCCGCGCATTCAGGAAGAACGGCTGCCGCCCCGTCATGGAGCGGCTCCCTAACGGCAGACATCCAGACCGGCAAGACCGACGCCAGCCGCTACGCCCTGCGCAACACTGCCACCGCAGACCGCCCGAAAGTGGTCTGCCGCAGCTTGAAAATGCGGCCTGAAACGCCATGCCGCCTTGATCTAGACTCCTGCCTTGGCCCCGGCCCGCGCATTGGCCGGTCCCTTTCCCAAGCGTGGAGTGATTCATGAACACATCGCCGGCAGCCCTGCGCCCCGCCGATTTTCTCCTGCCGACCGTCGCGGCGCTCATCTCGGTGCTGGTCAACTACGGCGGCACCTTCGTGCTGGTGTTCCAGGCCGCTGAACTGGCGCGTCTGACGCCCGCCCAGACCGCCTCGTGGGTGTGGGCGGTGTCGGTCGGCGTGGGCGTCACGGGCGCGTGGCTGAGCTGGCGCTACAAGGCGCCGATCATCACGGCCTGGTCCACCCCGGGGGCCGCCTTTCTCGCCACCGTGATGCCGTTCACGCCTTACGGCGAGGTCATCGGCGCCTACCTCGTTTCCGCGCTGGGTTTCGTCGCGCTGGGCTTGTCCGGCGCCTTCGAAAAACTGGTCCGCATGATCCCCGGCGGCATCGCCGCGGGCCTGCTGGCCGGCATCCTGCTGCAGTTCGGCGTCGGCGCGTTCGGCGGCGCCAGCGCCGATCCGCTGCTGGTCATCATGCTGGTGGTGTCCTATGCGCTGCTTAAGCGGTTCACGTCCCGCTTCGCCGTGGTCGGCATCCTGGCCATCGGCCTGGCGCTGCTGATCGCGCAGGACCAAATCGACTTCTCGGCCGTACGTCTCAGCCTGGCCGCGCCCGTGTTCGAGATGCCCCGGTTTTCCCTGAATGCCCTGCTTGGCGTTGCGCTGCCGCTGTTCGTCATCACGCTAACCGGCCAGTACATGCCCGGCATGCTGGTGCTGCGCAATGACGGCTACAAGACCAGCGCCAGCCCGATCCTGGTCGCCACCGGCCTGGGGTCGCTGGTCATGGCCCCGTTCGGCGCGCATGCGTTCAACGTGGCGGCGATCACCGCGGCCATCTGCACCGGCAAGGACGCGCACGAAGACCCGCGCAAGCGCTACCTCGCGGGCCTGGCCTGCGGATGCTTCTACATCCTGGTGGGGACCTTCGGCGTCACGCTGGCCGCGCTGTTCATGGTGCTGCCCAAGGCGTTCATCACCACGCTCGCCGGGCTGGCCCTGCTGGGCGCCATCGGCGGCAGCCTCGCCAACGCAATGGCCGACGCGCGCACCCGCGAGACGGCGCTGATCACCTTCCTGGCGACCGCCGCGAACATCACCCTGCTTGGGGTGGGCGGGGCGTTCTGGGGGCTGGTCGCCGGCCTGACGGCGCACCTGCTGATCCACGGCGGCCACCGCACGCTGATCGGCGGCGCGCTCAAGCCCTAAGGCCGCTTCAGGGCATTGCGCAGCTGCAGCACCGCGGCTTCGATCTCGTGCCCGGCCAGGGCCGCGTAGCCCAGCAGCCAGCCCTGCACGCCGTCCTGGCCGGCGTACAGCCGGCTGAGACCGGGCAACGCCAGCCCGGCCGCCGCCGCCCGTCGGATGGTGTTTTCTTCCGACCATCCCGGCTCCAGCAGGCAGGGAATCTGAAGCCCGCCCGGCGGCCGGACCGCGACCGCGATGCCGGCAAGATGGCTGGCCACCGCATCCAGCAGGGTCTGCCTGCGCGACGCGTACAGCTTTCGCATGGCGCGGACGTGGGCGTTGTAGTGCCCGTCTTCCATGAAACGCGCCAGCGTCAGTTGCAGCGCCTGCGGCGTATGGCCGTCCATAATGCTGCGCGCGCGGGCGAATGCGTCGACCAGCGCCTGCGGCAAGGCCATGTACCCGATCCTGAGTCCCGGATAGAGGGTCTTGCTGAATGTGCCGATATACAAGGTCCGGTCGTGACCGTCCACGCCCTGCACGCAGGCGGTCGGCAGTCCGTCGTAATGGAATTCGCTGTCGTAGTCGTCTTCGATGATCCAGCCGCCCTTCTGGTCCGCCCAGCGCGTCAATTCCAGCCTGCGCGCCAGCGACAGGGTGGCGCCGGTGGGATACTGGTGCGACGGCGTCACGTAGACGCAGTTGGCGCCGCTGCGATCCGCCCGCAGCAGGTCCGTGCGTATGCCCTGTGCGTCCACGTCGATCGGCACCACCTGCGCCTGTGCGGCCTCGAACGCCTTCCTGGCGCCAAAGTAGCCGGGGTTCTCCATCAGGATGGGGCCGCCGGCGTCCACCAGCAACTGCGCGCACAGGAACAGCGCCTGGCGGGTGCTGCTCAGCACCAGGATCTGGCCGGCCGACACCCGAGCGCCGCGCTCCAGGTTCAAGTAGGCGGCAATCGCCCTGCGCAGCGGCTCCGTGCCCTGCGGATCGCCGTGCAGCAGCACATGGCCGCGATGGTCCTTCATCACCTGGCGCTGCAGGCGTTCCCAGATGTCCGTCGGAAAGGTTCGCGTCTCGGGCAGCCCCGTAGCGAACGCCCTGACCGCCTGCTGGTCGGCCACGCCGCCGCTGTCGTGGACCCCGCGGCCGCGCCGGCTCAGGCCCGGGTCCGCCGCCACGGCCGCGCGGGCCGCGTGCTGCGACCTTGCACGCCTGCGCCGCGCCCCCAGCAACTCGGCGCCCACCGTCTCGGACACGTAGCTGCCCGAGCCTTCGCGCCGCACAATGTAGCCGTCGCGATGCAGCTGGACATAGGCATTCTCGACGGTGTCGCGCGCCACGCCCAGCGAAGCTGCCAGGCCCCGTGTCGCCGGCAGCTTCATGCCGGGGCCCAGCGCGCCGTCCAGGATCAGCGCGCGCAACGCGCGCTGAATGCGCTGGTGCAGGTCCAGCGGCTGGAACTCGGCATCGCCCATCCGCATCTTCAGCGTGTCGAGTTGGAATGTGGTTGCCATGCGGTCTGCCTGAGGTATCGGAACTGCCCACATCGGGCAGTCCATATTACCCGGGCGCCGCGCGCCTGCCACGCAGCCCTCAGCCCAGATACTCCACGTTCCCGCACACCGAGATGCTCTGCCCG
This sequence comes from Achromobacter spanius, assembly GCF_039673305.1. Lineage (GTDB taxonomy): Bacteria > Pseudomonadota > Gammaproteobacteria > Burkholderiales > Burkholderiaceae_B > Achromobacter > Achromobacter spanius_F. Next base: position 141,277 of record NZ_JBDJLJ010000009.1, on the reverse strand, counting down.
CTGATCATGGCGCCCTCGTCCGAGCACAGGAAGGCGACCTGGTTGGCCACATCCTCGGGGCTGGTCATGCGGCGCAGCGACACCTTTTCCACCAGCTGCTCGCGCATCTCGTCGTTGCTGACGCCGCCTGCCGCCGCCCGGGCGGCGATGATGCGCTCGACCCGATCGCCCGAGACAACGCCCGGCAGCACCGAATTGACGCGGATGTTCGACGGCCCCAGTTCCATCGCCCAGGTCTGCGTCAGGCCGGCCAGCCCGAACTTGCTGGCGCTGTAGGGTGTGCGCAGGGAAAAGCCCAGGCGTCCCGCGACGGAAGAAATATTGACGATGGATCCGCCGCCGGCGGCCCGCAGCAGCGGCGCCGCGCTGCGCGCGCACAGGAACGTGCCGGTCAGGTTGACGTCCAGCGTGTTCTGCCAGGCGTCCAGCGTCGTGTCCTCGAGGCGGCTGGTCGGGCCGGATACGCCCGCATTGTTGACCAGCACGTCCAGCGCGCCCCAGCGCCCGGCCAGCGCGGCGAACATTGCCAGCACCTGCGGCTCGTCCGACACGTCCGTCAGGCTGGCACTCAGGGCGGGCAGGCTTTCCCGCGCCGCCCGGAGCGCCTGTTCGTCCACGTCGCAGACATGCACGTCCGCGCCCGAGTCCAGGAACTTGCGCGCGATCGCAAGCCCGATGCCCTGCGCGCCCGCCGTGACCAGGACGCGCGCGCCCTTCAATGATTCGATCATGTCCTTCCCCGATGGATGGATTGCGCCGGCGCGGCCCGCGCCGCGCCGGCCGGGTGATGCATCAAAGCGCGAACTCGGGGCGAATGCCGCTCTTGAGCGGCAGGCCCATGATCTCGCGCGCTTCGGCAGGCGTGGCGGGCTCCATGTCCAGTTCACGGATGATGCGCACGATGCGCTCGGTCAGCTGCACGTTGGTGGCCAGCTCGCCGTGCCGGTAGTACAGGTTGTCTTCCAGCCCGACCCGCGCGTGGCCGCCCAGCAGCAGCGCGCTGATATTGGCCTCGAGCTGCGACGGCCCGATGCCGCTGACGCAGAAGACGCTGTTGCGCGGCAGCAGGTCCACCATCATCTGCAGGTGCCGCGGCGAGAACGGCATGGCGTTCTGGAAGTTGCGGTGCACGTTCATCACCAGGTTGATGAAATGCGGCCCCTCGTCCAGGTCCTCGTTGATGAGCGTCGTCACGTCCTGCAGGATGTGCGTGGGACTGAAGACCTCCCACTCGGGCTTGATGCCGCGCGCCTTCATGCCCGCCGCCAGTTCGCGCCCCTTGCTGAGCGGCGTGTTCATCAGGTATTCGCGGTCGCCGAAGGCCAGGTTCAGCGTGGTGGCGTCCAGGGTGCACATCTCGGCGCCGGCATCCATGCCCTTCAGGCGCTCTTGCCAGAGAATCTCCCAGGTGCCCGGCGACGTCTCCGCGACCATGTCGCCGTGCACGCCGCCCCCCGTCGAGTTGTTCAGGACGATGTCGCAGCGCTCGCGGATCAGCTGGTTCATCCGGCGATAGACCGAGGCGTCGCAGGTGGCCAGATCGTCCGGACGCCGCGCGTGCAGGGCCACCACGCTGGCGCCCGCGTTGTAGCAGCGGTAGACGTCTTCGGCGATCTCCGCGGGCTGCGTGGGCAGGTGCGGGTTCTGGCTTTTCAGCGCCATGCCCCCGGTCGGGGCGATGGTCACGATCACTTTGCGTTTGGCCATGAGGGCTCTCCTAGGATTTCCAGAGCGCGCAGCGGCTCTCGGACTGCTTCGTGAAGGCCTCGTTGCCATCGATGGCCTGCAGCACCGTGAAGTAGTCCCAGGGCTCCTTGGACTGTTCCGGCGACTTCACCTGCAGCAGGTACATGTCGTGCACCACGCGGCCGTCCGGGCGGACGACGCCGTCCCTGATGTACATGTCGTTCAGCTTGTTGCCGCGCAGATAGGCGAGCACCTTGTCGGCGTCGTCCGTGCCCGTGGCCTTGACCGCGCGCAGGTACTGCAGCGCCGCCGAATAGTCCGCCGCCTGCAGCGACGAAGGCATGGCCTGCCGTCGTTCGAAGAACTTGCGGGCCCAGGCGCGGGTGTCGTCCGACGCGTTCCAGTACCAGCTGTCGGTCAGGTACATGCCCTGCGCCGCCGGCAGCCCCATGGCGTGGATGTCGTTGATGAACATGATCATGCCGGCCAGCTTCATGGTCTTCGTGATGCCGAATTCATTGGCGGCCTTGATCGAATTCGTGGCGTCCGCGCCGGCGTTCGCCAGGGCCAGGATCTCGGCCTTGCTGCCCTGCGCCTGCAGCAGGAACGACGAGAAGTCGCTGGCGGCCAGCGGATGCTTCACCGAGCCCACGACCGTGCCGCCTCCCGTCTTGACGACGGTGGTCGTGTCGGCCTGAAGCGCGTGGCCGAACGCATAGTCGGCCGTCAGGAAATACCAGCTCTTGCCGCCCGCCTTGACCACGGCGGCGCCCGTGCCGCGGGCCTGCGCGACGGTGTCGTAGGCGTAGTTCAGGGTGTAGGGCGTGCATTGCTCGTTGGTCAGCGCCGGGGCGCCCGCGCCCACCACGATGATCGGCTTCTTCTTGTCGGCGGCCACCTTGGACATCGCCAGCGCGGTGCTGGAATTGGTGCCCCCGATCAGCATGTCCAGGCCGCGCTGGTCGAACCATTCGCGGGCCTTGGCCGAAGCCACATCCGCCTTGTTCTGGTGGTCGGCGGTCAGCAGTTCGATCTTCTTGCCGTTGATCTCGCCGCCCATCTCCTCGATCGCCATCTTGATGGCCTCCGCGCCGCCGGGGCCATCCGGTCCCGAGTACACGCCGGACATGTCGGTGATGAAGCCGATGCGGATGACATCGTCCGAAACCTGCGCCTGGGCGGCGGTGGCGTGCAGGAGCGTCATAGTCATACCGCAGGCGATCGCGGTGGCGGACATCATGCGTGGCATTGACAACATACCGGTCTCCTCTTATGGTTTTTGGCCCGAAGGGCGTCAATCATTCTGCGGCCCGGCCGCCCCTCGGACAGTCATCATGTTGACAAAGGCGCCTAGGGTTTACCTGGGCGGCATTCCGTAACCAGACAGGGGACGACCATGCGGGGACAGCCTGCCCTGGCGGGCAACGACGCGTCATGCGCGAGCCGGCGGCTCGCGCACTGCCCCGTGGACCGCATGCTGGACGTGGTGCCCTGGTACAAGGGCCTGCCGGAACTGGAGCGCAGCGTGGTCCGCTCGGAATTGCGCACGGTACAGCTTGCCGCCGGCGAATACCTGTTCCGCGCCGGCGCGCGCTCGCCCGGCTGGTATGGCGTGGTGGAAGGCCTGGTGAAGTGGTCGTCGCCCGGCACCGACGGCCGGACGCTGTCGCTGGCGGGATTCAGCACCGGAAGCTGGTTCGGCGAGGCCACCATGATCCGCCGCGAGCGCTTCGAATACGAAGTCGTGGCCCTGCGGCCCAGCCGCGTCGTGATCCTGCCCCGCGACACCTGCGAACGGCTGTGGAACAACAACATCGAATTCACCAAGGCGCTGATGACGCACCTGGCGCAGCGGGTGAACTGGCTGATGGGCTGCTACACCGGCAACGTGCTGCTCGACGTCGACACCACGGTGGCGCGCGCCGTCGCGGCGCAACTGGACGCCGAGGTCCACTCGGGCACCCAGGGACGCCTGAAGATCTCGCAAGAGGAAATCGCCAGCCTGTGCGGCGTGTCGCGCCAGCGCTGCAACGCCGCCCTGACCAAGCTGGCCCGCGCCGGGGTGCTGCAAACGCACTACGGCGGATTGACGGTGCTGGACCAGGATGCGCTGTACCGGTTTGCGAAAATCAGCATCGAGCCCACGGCGCAGCCCCGTTCCTGGCGCTAGTTCGGCATAATTGCTCCGCGCGGGGATCGGAATACCGCGCCCTTCGCAGAACTGTTCTGCATATCGACGGGGTAATCGCCAGGTCCGATAGAACTTATCATCGGCTTCTGAGATAACCCAAGGCCGGCCCCCAAACGCCGGCCGACCCGGCCGCCAGCGTCAAAAAACATAGAGTCCGGCCCGCGGAAGGCACGGACCTGCATGGCGGCGGGAATCTGGAGAGAGACAACAATGCACACGCTCACGCGCCGCGGCTTCATCGCGGCCGGCACCCTCATGATGCTTGCCCGGCCGCTGCGCGCCGCGCCCAAGCCCGTGACCATCATCGTTCCCTACGCAGCCGGCGGCCCCAACGACAACTTCGCGCGCCTGCTGGCCGAAGGCATGGGCGCGGAGCTGGGCCTGAATTTCATCGTGGAGAACAAGCCCGGCGCCAACGGCATCATCGGCGCCACCCAGGTCGCGCGCGCGCCCGCCGATGGCGGCACGCTGCTGATGGGCGGATCCGGACCCGTTTCCCTCAACATCCTGCTGCGCCCCAGCCTGAGGTACGGTTTCGACAGCTTCGAATCCGTGGCGATGATGTTCGACGGCCCGCTGACCATCACCGTCCCGTCGACGATCGGCGTGAACTCGATCGCCGACCTGGTCGCCTACGCCCGGCACGAAAAGCGCGCCCTGACCTATGGTTCCCTGGGACCGGGCAGCGTCACGGACCTGTACGGCCTGATCCTGTCCAAGGCGCTCGACATCCCCCTGACTGCCGTCCCCTACAAAAGCACGCCCACCAGCCTGATCGACCTGATCACGGGGCGCAACGATCTTTCCTACATGACGCCCATCGCGCTGGCGGACCACCAGAAGGCGGGCGCGGTCAAGATCCTGGCGCTCACGACGGACCAGCGCGACCCGGCGCTGCCCGAGGTCCCGTCCGTCGCCGAACTGGGCTATCCGCAGCTCAAGGCCAGCTACTGGACCGCCCTGCACGCGCCCAAGGGCACGCCCCCCGACATCATCCAGGCCTATTCGGCGGCCGCCATCAAGACGGTCCAGTCCGACAGCTTCCGCAAACTGCTGGCCACCAACGGACAGATCGAAAAGGCCGGCGGACCGCAGGCGCTGGAGGCGCAGCTCGAATCCGACCGCCAGTACTGGGGCAAGGTCATCAAGGAAAACCAGATCGTCCTGGACTGATGCGGCGTGCCGCCCCGAAAGCGGCGTCCGTACAAACAACACAGCCCGCCTATGGCGGGCTGTTTCGTTGATGGCGCACCGGGTTGCCGGCTACTGCAGCAGGGCCGGCGCGATGCGGTGCGTGGCCGCGTTGAAATTGATCACGGGCGGCGCCTCGCGGCAGGCGGTCCGGCGGATCTTGCCGACGATGAGGTCGTGCGTCCCCAGCATCTCGGTGCAGACGATATCGCATTCGATGCTGGCCAGCGCGTCCGGCAGGACGGGCGCGCCATGCTCGTTCATGACCCATCCGCCCTGGGCGAAGCGCGCCTCGCCCTGCGGCTTGCTCAGGAACGCCTGGATGACTTCGCCGTGGCCTTCGCCCAGGATGTTGGCGACGAATCGTCCATTGCGCAGCAACGGTTCGCGCGCCGACGAAGTCTGCTGCACGAAGAAGCCCACCATGGGCGGATCGGCCGAGATCGACGTCAGGCTGGACACGATCATGCCGGCGATCTGCTCGCCGTCGCCCGTGCTGACGGCGCTGATGCCAGCCGGCAGCGACCGCATCGCCGCCTTGAAGTCGTCGACGGACACCACTTCGTCGCGCTCGTTGACGACCATGTGCGCGCGGATCTCGCCCCGGTCATCGACCCAGCCGTGCCGCGCCGCGTAGTCCACCATCGCCGAGAAGCCGGCCTCCCACGCCGGGTCGCCCGCGTGCTGCGACAGGAATCGCAGCACCGACGGAGACAGCCGGACATGGCCCTCGTCCTCGCGCCGGCCGATCCGGGCGATGGCCCGCTCCAGGCGCTCGGCGGGCTGGGGGTCCGCCATGACATCCAGCCGGCGGAAATCCGCCGGGTCGCGCAGCGTGATCGCGCCGGCGTTGCTCAGGTAGATACGCATGTCGCCCTCCTTCAGGCAAGGACTGTCGAACTGCCGACTTCCTTGCGGATCGCGGGAATGATCTTGTCGCCCCAGAGCTCGATCTGCTTGAGCATCGTCTTCTGGTCGAAATCGCCCAGCTGGGTCTGCAGCGCGATGTGCTTGGGCCGCAGGATGCTGATTTCCTCGAGCATCTTGTCGATGACCTGGTTGACCGAACCCACCGGCAGGTTCTGGCGCAGCTGCTCGAACGTGGGATCGGTTTCCGACGGGACTTCCTTCACCATGTAGCCGTCGTCGCTCTGCGCTCGCCGGAACTTCAGGCTTTCCGAAATGCGGCGCTGGAAGCGCGCGCAATCCAGATAGGCATCGATCTCGGCCTTGTTGTCCGAGGCGTAGCCGCAGCGCAGGAAGCCGAACTTCACATCGCGGTCCAGGTCCTTGCCGTTGTCCTCGGCCACTTTTTCCAGCCTGCCGCGCAGTTCGGCGATCGCGTCATTGCCCTTGAGCAGCGCCGTCACGAAGAGGTTGTGGTTCTCGCGCACGCCGCGGCTCAGCGTCACCGGGTTGCCCGACGTGATCCACAGCGGCGGCATCGGATCCTGCACGCACCGCACCGCGATCGAACTGGGGGGAATCTTCAGGAACTTGCCGTCGTGCTCGAAGATCTTCTGCGTCAGGCCCTTGGGGATGACGTCGAGGAACTCGTTGAAGATGGCGCCCGAATCCTCGATCTTGACCCCGAAGCGATCGAACTCGAACTGCTGGTAGCCCGAACCGACGCCAAGTTCCAGGCGGCCGTTGGACACCGTATCCACGAAGCCGACTTCGGCCAGGAAGCGCGCCGGGTGATACAGCGGCAGGATGCACACCGCCGTGCCCAGCCGGATGCGCTTCGTCTTGGCCGCCGCATGCGCCACCGTCATCAGCGGCGAAGGCGACAGGGAATAGTTGTTGAAGTGGTGCTCGGCGTACCAGGCCGTGTCGAATCCGGCCTGCTCGGCCACCACCGTCTGCTCGATGGAGTTGTTGATGACTTGCGTGGAGGACTGGTGGTAACCTCGTTGCTGCGCCAGAATGAATACGCCGAATTCCATGGGGTCTCCTCAGTTATTTGCATGAATCCTTGAGGAAATTCTAGAGGCCGGTAGTCATGGGCTGGAATACAAGAAAAGCGGCGTTCTGTGCTGCATAAAGTGGAGGAATGATGGACAGACTGCGCGCAATGGAGCTCTTTCTGTCGATCTCGAAGACCGAGAGCTTCTCGGAAACCGCGCGCCAGTTCGGCATCTCGGCCACCTCGGTGTCGCGCATGATCACCGACTTCGAAAGCGAACTGAACGTCAAGCTCCTGCTGCGCTCGACGCGCCAGGTCGTGCTGACCGAAGCCGGCCAGGAATACGCCCGCCAGCTGGAAACCATCCTCTGGAACATCAACGAGGCGCACCGCAACATCACCGAGATCCGCGCCGCGCCCAAGGGCATCCTGCGCGTGCATTCACGCATGATGTTCGGCCTGGGCGTGCTGCCGCAACTGGTGGCCGCGTTCCGCGAGGCCTACCCCGAGATCCACATTGAACTGGTGCTGTCGGAAGCCAAGACCGACCTTCGGCGCAACAACTTCGACATCGATTTCCGCATCTCGCCGCCCGTCGAGGCCGGCCTGAAGCGGCGCATCCTGTTCAAGAGCGAACGCTACCTGGTGGCCTCGCCCGCGTACCTGGCGTCCCGGCAGATTCCCCTGCTGCCCGCCGATGTCGCGCAGCATGACTGCCTGGCGTACCTGCTGCCCGGCGACCAGTACTGCTGGCGCTTCAAGCAGGGCGACACCATCGAGGAAGTGCTGATCAAGCCCCGCCATGTCACCAACAATGGCGTGGCCCTGCTCGAGCTGGCGCGGTTGGGCGAAGGCATCGCCCTGCTGGACGACTACACCGTGCACCACGACATCGAGCGCGGCACGCTGGTCCGGCTGTGTCCGGACTACCGCGTCACCAACACGACGTTCGAGGAAGGCATGTACGCCACCATCCTCGATACCGCCATGATTCCGGTGAAGATCCGGCTGTTCCTGGATTTCGTCGCCTCGCACGTGTCGGGCGCCGAACTTCGGTTCGCGGCCTACGGCAAACCGGCGGCCGCCAGCGCGGACTGACTCAGGGGCGGATCGCGCAGCGCGCCCTGGGCGCGCCCGCATGGCCCGCGCCGCGTATCCGCAGCAGCGCGCCATCCAGCGGCCCGTCCGCCGACAGGCGCCCGCTGTCGCTGATCGACGTGACGTACAGGTCCGTCAGCCCCTCTCCGCCAAAGCACAAGGACGCGGGGTGCTTGACCGGCAGATCGATGCGCACGTCGAGCCTGCCTTCCTGGTCGAACCGCGCGACCGCGCCCGCATGGACCAGCGCGGTCCACAGGCCGCCCGCCTGGTCGAAGCAGCAGCCGTCCGGCGCCGAATCGAAGGCGCTGGTGTCGACGAAGACTTCCCGGTCCGACAAGCGCCCCTCGCCGTCGATCCGATAGCGATAGATCCGGCGCGCGGCGCTGTCGCAGACGTAAAAGCTTTCTCCGTCCGGATGCGGCGCCGGGCCGTTGACCACCCCCAGGCCCTGCGCGATCCGGTCGAGACGCCCGCGGGTGTCCAGGCGGTACAGGCCGCCCAGAGGCGGCTCGCCGTCTTCCCGGTAGATATGCATGGTGCCCGCCACGAAACTGCCGTCGGGCAAGGGCGCGCCGTCGTTCAGCCGCAGGTTGGGGTGGCTGTCCCCGATACCCGCGAGCGTGCGCAGGCTGCCATCGGCGGGCCGGTACAGCGCGAAGGTTTCTTTCAAGGCCACCACCAGTTCATCGTCGCCGTTGAGCGCGAAAGAGCCCAACGGGGCGGGCAACCGCCAGCTTTGCACGCTGCCCGAGTCCGGCGCCACGGCCAGGATCAGGCCCTTGCGGCAGTCCGCCATCCATAACAGTCCCCGCGCCGCGTCCCAGACCGGGCACTCGCCCAGCGCCGCGCGCACGTCGCCAATACGTTCGATCTGCATCCGCCGCCCGTCTCCGTCTCGTTCGTCTTTCAGACGATTTCGCCTCTCATGGTATCGGCTCGGGGCAGGCGCGAATATGCCGCTTTCATGCAGAACACAACCACCATTTTTGGCGTAGATCGCGCGCATACCCCCTCCCTAAAATCAAAAAAAATCCGGCGCCCCTGGCACGGATGGACGACAAGACGGGTCAATCCGGCCCCAGGAGACTTACGATGCAGCATGCCTTTGGCGCTATGCGCCCCCCTGTTTCTTTCCAGTCGAACGAGGTGCGGGCATGAGCGACACCCCCGTCAAGTTCGAGGTCAGCGAGGGCGTCGCCCTGGTCACGCTGAACAACGCGCCGGTCAACGCGCTGAACCGCAACATGCGCCGGCGCATCGTGGCGATCTTCGATGAAATCTCCGAGCGCGACGACATCCGCTGCGCCGTGCTGACCGGCAGCGGCAGCGTCTTCTGCGCCGGCGCCGACCTGAAGGACCGCCCCAACGCGGACATCGCCGGCGATTTCCTGGAGCACAACCGCATCACCCGCGAAACCGGCAACGCGATCAAGGAATGCGCCAAGCCCGTGATCGCGGCGGTCAACGGCGCGGCGCTCGGCGCGGGCCTGGGCCTCATGGCGGCCTGCGACATCATGTACGCCTCGGACAACGCCACCTTCGGCATGCCCGAGATCAATGTGGGACTGGCCGGCGGCGCGTCCATGCTGCGCACGCTGTTCGGGCGGTCCACGCTGCGCCGCATGTTCTATACCGGCCAGCGGCTCAGCGCGCACGACCTGCTGCGCCGCAACGTGCTGGAAGACGTGCTGCCGCCCGACCAGCTCCTGCCAGCGGCCCTGGCGCTGGCCCACGAGATCGCGTCGAAAGCCCCGCTGGCCGTCCTGTACGCCAAGCGCGCGGCCAACATGGTCGATCTCATGCCGCAGCGCGACGCCTACCGCTTCGAGCAGGACTTCACCATGGCGCTCGCCAAGACCGAGGACGCGCGCGAGGCCCGCATGGCGTTCCTGGAGAAGCGCCAGCCCCAGTTCAAGGGACGCTGAGCATGGCCGCAGAATCGCAACGCCCCGGCCTGGGGCTGGCCGCCTTTTTCGAGGCCCGCGGCATCGCCGTGGTGGGCGCGTCCGACGACATCACCAAGATCGGCGGCCGTCCGGTGCACATGCTGATCAAGCATGGCTATTGCGGCGCCGTCTATCCCATCAATCCCAAAGGTGGCGCCATCCAGGGCCTGCCCGCCTACGCCTCGGTGCGCGACACGCCGACCGCGCCGGAGCTGGCCATCCTGGCCGTGCCCGCCGCCGCGACGCCGGCCGCGCTGCGCGACTGCGCCGCGCGCGGCGTGAAGGCGGCGATCGTGCTGTCGGCCGGCTTCGTCGAGGCCGGCCCGCAAGGCGCGGCGCTGCAGGCCGAACTGGTGCGGATCGCCCGCGACAACGGCATGCGCATCCTCGGGCCCAACTGCCTGGGCACGGTCAACGTGGCCGAACGCCTGATCGGCTCGTTCTCCATCGCGCTGGAAGAAAACATGCCGCCCGTCGGCCATGTGGGCATCGTGTCCCAGTCCGGCAACGTGGGCAGCCACACCATGCAGAGCGTGGCGCGGCGCGGCATGGGCGTGAGCCGCTTCATCGCCACCGGCAACGAGGCGGACGTGGACGCCGCCGACGGCATTGCCGCGCTGGCCGAGGATCCGGACACGCGCATCATTCTCTGCTGCATGGAAACCTGCCGCGACGCCGGCAAGCTCATCGACGCGCTGCGCATGGCGCGCGAACGCGGCAAGCCCGTCATCATCCTGAAGATCGGCTCCACCGAGAAAGGCCAGGCCGCGGCGGCGTCCCACACGGGCGCCCTCACCGGCTCGGATGCGGTAATCGACGCGGTGTTCCGCCGCCACGGCGTGCTGCGCGTGCGCTCGGTCGAGGCCCTGATCGACATCGGACACGCCGCTTCGCTGCTGATGCCCGACCGCCTGCCCCGCAACGACGCGGTGACGCTCGTCGCCGCGTCCGGCGGGTTCGGCATCATGATGGCCGATGCGATGAGCGAAGCCGGCCTGGCCCTGCCCGCGCTGGCGCCCGACACGCAGCGCCGCATCCTCGAGGCCGTGCCCACCGCCAGCACCGGCAACCCGGTGGACGCCTCCGCGCAGATGTCCAGCCGCCCCGACATCCTGCTCAAGATGCTGAGCGCCCTGCTGGACGATCCTTCCGGCGGTTCGCTCGCGCTGTTCATGTCGCTGTCGCTCTACAACACCCGGCTGCGCGGCATCTACCTCGAAGCCTTGGCCCAGGTGCGCGCCAGCCATCCCGACCGTCTGCTCATGGTCATCAGCCAGGGGCCGGCCGACGCGGTGGAGCAGATCAACGCGCTGGGCATTCCGGTGTTCTCCAGCATCGACGCGGCCGCCACCGGCCTGGCAGGCCTGGTCACGCTGGGCCGCCTGCAGTCCGCGGACCACGCCCAAGCCCGCCCGTCCGCTGCCGAGCCCGTGGACCCGGCCGTGTTCCGCAACGAATTCCACGCCAAGCAGGCGCTGGGCAAGGCCGGCATCGACGTGCCCCGCGAAATCATCGCCCGCGACGCCGACGACGCGGCCCGCGCCGCCGAAGCCATCGGCTATCCCGTCGTGCTGAAGATCGCGTCCGAGGACGTCGCCCACAAGACCGAAGCTGGCGGCGTGCAGCTCAACCTGGACGACGCCGCAGCCGTGCGGCAGGCCCATGCGCAGATCCTGGCCAGCGTCGCGCGGCACGTCCCCGGCGCCCGCATCGACGGCGTGCTGGTCGCGCCGATGGTCCGCGGCGGCACGGAGATGATCGCCGGCATTTCGCAGGATCCAGTCTTCGGCCCCATCGTCATGGTCGGCATGGGCGGCATCTACGCCGAGGTGCTCAAGGACGTCGCGGTCCAGGCCGCCCCCGTGACCGAGGACGAGGCCGCCGCCATGATCCGCTCGCTGAAGATGTTTCCCATCCTGGACGGCGCGCGCGGCCAGGCCAAGGCCGATATCGCCGCCGCCGCGCGCAGCGTGGCGCGCCTGTCGGAATTTGCGTTCCGGCATCGCGACGACATCGCCGAGATCGACATGAATCCCATCCTGGTGCGGCCGCAGGGCCAGGGCGTCGTCGTGCTGGACGCCCTGATGATCCCCCGCGCCGCGCCCGCCCATTGAGGACAGACATGCAATTTGAACAACACGTGGCGGTGCCGGACCCGGCCGCCGGACCCGAGGCCTACCGCCAGCATGCGCGCACCTGGCTGCGCGCCAACCTGCCGGACTTCATGCGCGCCGACAGCCTGGAATGGCGCGCTCCCACGCTGGCCGAAAGCAGCGCCTGGGAAGCGGCGATGTACCAGGCGGGCCTGGCCGGCATGACCTGGCCCAAGGCCTATGGCGGCCATGGCCTGACGCTGCGCGAGCATCTGGCGGTGAACAAGGAAATCGGCGCGCTGCCGATGCCCGAGAGCGTGAGCTCGATCGGCAAGGAACTGGCCGGCCCCATCATCATGGCGGTGGGCACCGAGCAGCAGAAGCAGGACTTCCTGCCCGCCATCCTGGCGATGCGGCAATACTGGTGCCAGGGGTTCTCGGAACCCGACGCGGGATCCGACCTGGCGCGGCTGCGCACCAAGGCCGTCCAGGAAGACGGTCACTGGCGCATCAACGGCCAGAAGATCTGGACCAGCGGCGCGGCCAAGGCGCATTACTGCCTGCTGCTGACGCGCACGGGCACCGTGGCCGACAAGCACCGCGGCCTGCTGATGTTCGCGGTGCCGATGGACACGCCGGGCATCCGCGTCGTGCCCATCAAGTCGATCGACGGCAAGGAATCCTTCGCGGAAGTGTTCTTCGACGACGTGGTCGTGCCCGACAGCGCGCGCCTGGGCGCGCCCGACGAAGGCTGGAACGCCGCCATCCGCGTGCTGTCGATCGAACGTGCCACCAACCGCATGTACCGCCCCTGGCGCTTCGAATGCGAACTGCGCCAGCTCATCGCCGCCTGCAAATCCGACGCCCGGCTTGCCGCGGCCCTGGATGACGGCTACGTGCAGCGCCGCGTGGGCGACCTGGCCTGCGAGATCGACGGCATGAAGGGCCTGGTCGAACTCACGGTGGAACGCATGCTGCGCGGCGAGACCATCGGCGCGCGCGGCTCGCTGACCAAGCTGTACTGGTCCGAATGCCACCAGGCCTTCGCCGGCCTGGCGCTGTCGCTGCTGTCGCAGGTCGGCCCGCAATCCAGCCCCCTGGCCCGGCGGGCCCACAAGGCCTTCACCACGGCCTATCTCTTCTCGCGCGCCGAGACGATCTACGCCGGCACCACCGAAGTCCAGCTCGACGTCATCGCGCAGCGCGTCATGAATCTTCCCAAGGACCTGACATGAGCAACGAAGAACTGCGGCCCGAGGAATTCGCTCAGGCCGCCGAAGCGGCCATCGCCGACGCCCTGACCCGCCAGGACGCCCACGCCATGGTCCAGGTGCTGGCGCAGGCCGGCCTGTGCGGCGTGATGGCGGCCGAAGACGACGGCGGCCTGGATCTGGACCTGGCCTTTGCGCTGCCCATCGCGCACGCGGCCGGCCGCCTGCGCCTGCCCTTGCCGCTGGCCGAGCAGATCCTGCTCGCCCGCGCGCTTGCCGGCACGCCCCAGGCGGCGGCCCTGGCCGCGGGCGAACGCCTGGCCGCCATCGCCTGGCAAGGCAGCCTGCAGGCCGGACACGTCCGTCTGGACACCGGCCGCGCGGACTGGGTCCTGGTGGCCGACGGCGACGGCGCGGCACTTGTCGGCGCCAGCGCACTGCCGCGCGAAGAACAGGCCGCGCTGGATCCCGATCATCCGCAGACATGGATCGCGCTTGACGGCGCCCCCGTGCTCGCGCGCCTGGATAGCCGGTCCTGGACCGCCCTGCAGCGCCAGGCCCACCTGCTGCTGGCCGAATTCGCCAACGGCGCGGCCGAAGGCGCCCTGCAGGCGGCGGCGGACTACATGGCCACGCGCGTGCAGTTCGGCCGGCCGCTGTCGGCCAAGCAGGCCGTGCGCCACCTGCTGGCGCGCATGCGGCTGCTGCAGGACGTCTCCAGCGCCGCGATACGCCGCGCCAGCCATTGCGACGAATACGGCGGCCCGCGCGACACCCGGCCGGCACTGGCCGGCGCGCTCGCCAACGCCGCCTTCGTCATCGAGAAGGCCATCCACCTGCACGGCGGCATGGGCTTTACCTGGGAACTGCCGCTGCACCACGCGCTGCGTGCGGTGCGCAAGCTGGACGCGGCATTCGCCGGCCAGTCGCGCGACATCGGGCGCGCCTACATTCAATCGGTTTAGGAAGACACCATGCAACAAGATCTAGCGGGGCGCGTGGCGCTCGTCACCGGCGCGGGCGCCGGCATCGGCCGCGCCACGGCGCGCCTGCTCGCCGCGCGCGGCGCCACGGTCGGCATCAACGACCTCAAGCAGGAACTGGTGGACGAATCGGTGGCCGACATCGTCGCCGAAGGCGGCAAGGCCTTTCCCGTGGTCCAGAACGTGTCCACGCGCGAAGGCATCGGCCAGGCGGTAAGGCAGGCGGCCGAGCATGGCTCCCGCCTGGACATCCTGGTCAACAACGCGGCCTGGGTCCGCTACCAAAGCGTGCTCGAGATCCAGCCGGAGACGCTGGAGCGCATGCTGGATATCGGCTTCAAGGCGGTGATCTGGGGCATCCAGGCGGCCGCCGAGGTCATGGACCCCGAGCGCGGCGGCGCCATCGTCAACGTGGCGTCCACCGCGGCCCTCAAGTCCGCCCCGAATTCGATCGTGTACTCGGGCATCAAGTCCGGCGTCCTGGGCGTCACGCGCGCCGCGGCGGCCGAACTGGGCGCGCGCGGCATCCGCGTGAACGCGGTGTGCCCGTCGGCGGTGCCCACCGAAGGCACGCAGCGCAACCGCAATGCCGAGCGCGATGCGCGCCGCGTCGCCAGCACGCCCATGGGCCGCCTGGGCACGGTGGACGACGTGGCCGGCGCCATCGCCTTCCTGGCCAGCGACGAAGCCCGCTTCATCACGGCGCAGGCGCTGGTGGTGGACGGCGGCATCACCTTCACCACGCTCTGATGGATACCGTCCTGTTGACGGGCGCCGCCAGCGGCATCGGCCGGGCCACGGCGGTGCGGCTGGCGGGCCTGGGCCATCGCTGCGTCCTGGTGGACCGGAACGCGCCGGCGTTGCAGGCGCTGCACGCGGAACTGCCCGCGCATGCAGGGCAGGACCACCTTGTGCGCGCGGTCGACCTGACCGACGCGGACCAGATCGCCGCGCTGGCGGACGGCATGCCGCGGCTGGACGCCCTGCTCAACAACGCGGGGATGACCGACAGCAGCAACCGCCCCACCGTGGAGCAGGCGCCGGAGGACTGGCAGCGTCTGCTGGACCTGAACCTGCGCGCGCCCGCCCGTCTGGTGGAGACCCTGCGCGCGCGGCTTGCGCCCGGTGCGCGCGTCGTCAACGTCGCCTCCGGCGCCGGGCTGCGCGCCATTCCCTGGCGCGGGGGCTACAGTCCCAGCAAGGCCGGCCTGATCGCGCAGAGCCGCGCCCTGGCGCAAACTGATCCCGAACTCTGCGTCGCCGTGCTCTGCCCCGGCTATGTCCGCACGGAACTGGTGGCGGGCCTGATCGCTTCCGGCCGTCTCGATCCGGCCCGCGCGGTCGCCAAGATCCCGCTGGGCCGCCTGGCCGACCCCGAGGAGATCGCCTGCGCCCTGGCCTTTCTTGCCAGCAGCCACGCGGCGCCGCTGGCCGGCGGACTGCTGTGCGTGGACGGTGGATCTTCCGTCTTTGGCGGCAGCCAGACTTACGCGGCATCGGCTGGCGAATGCCGTGTTCCCCTCGATACGCCGCTGGCCCTGACCGTTCGCGGCGACTGGCCGTCGCCGATCGGCAATGACGTGCCCGACGGCTATCCCGCCGTGCTGGATGCGACCGTGCTGTCGAGCCCTCCGGGACAACGCCTGGCGGCCGTGCTGGAGGCCGCGCGCCGTTTCGGCGTTGACGGACCCGGCAGCCTGACCTTGCTGCTGCCCGGCGGCGCGGACCTGGCCTGGGACGACGCGGGCGATCACGCCGCGGCACGCATGCTGGTGGCCTCGCTCGCCTGCGAATGGGGGCCCGGCGCACGCCGCATCAACGCGGTCGAAGTCGCTCCCGGCACGACGCCCGAGGTGCTCGCGCCGCTGCTGCGCTTCGTCGCGGGCGCCCAGGCGCAATACCTGACGGGACAGACGCTATGCAGCCGCTGAACGACCTGGAGGCGATCAAGGCGCGCTTCATCGCCGCGCGCGGCTATTGGCGTCCGTGGACCGAGGCGCTGCTGCGCGGCAATCCGGCATTCCTGGTCCACTACGCCGATTACGCGGGCTATCCCGCCCGGACCGGCCCGCTCACGCCGCGCATGGTGGAACTGATCTACGTGGCGCTCGATGCATCGGCCACGCATCTCTACGAGGCGGGTCTCGCGACGCACCTGCGCCTGGCCCGCGAGGCCGGCGCCACCGACGCGGATATTTTCGGCGTGCTGCACCTGGTGACGTTGCAGGGGCTGAGCGCGGTGCTGAACGCCGCCGACCTGCTGCACGAGGCCGCGCCGCTGCCGGCGCTGGCCATGGGCGATCCCTTGCGCGCGCGCATCGCCGCGCTATGGCCCGAGCAGTCGGACAGCATGCTGCGCCTCGCGGCGCAGGATCCGGGCTACGTGGCTGTGCTGCTGGACTTTCTTGAGGGCGGCGCGCCGCCCGGCGGCCTGGACAACGCCGAGCGCCTGCTGGTGCGGATTGCCCTGCACGCCTGCTTCACCCATGGCGACATGGCCACCACCCGGGCGCTGATCGCCGAAGGCCTCGCACAGGGCCTGCCGCGTGCCGGCATCCTGCAGGCCATCCAGCTGGGCGCGCATCTGGCGGTGCACGGCGCGGCGCTGGGCGCGACCGTCCGCGCGCGGTCGGAACCGCCTTCTCAGTAGGCCTGGTTGGCGCGGCGTCAGACAGCAAGCCGGTCCAGCACCGACCACGACGCCCGCGCCTCGATCGCCTCGCCCGCGGCCAGGCACAGATCTTCCCTGAAGCGCCCCGCCGCCAGCTGCACCCCCACGGGCACGCCCGCCGACATGCCGACGGGCACCGACAGCCCCGGCAGACCCAGGATCGCGGTGGAAATGAGCGGACTCTGTGCGCGCAACATGCTTGCCATGGCGTCCTCGCCCTGCTGGTCCTCATCGATCCGGAAAGGCAGTTCGAACGACACCGGCATCAGCAGAACCGGATAGCGCTCGAAGAATTGGCCCCATTCCCGCAGGATGGTCGTGCGCATCGCCATCGCCTTGATGAAGCCATCCTTGTCCAGGCGCGGCGCGTGCGCCAGCATGCTGCGGTAGGCGCGCTGGATGGCCGCATCGCCCGCGCGCTCGATTTCACGGGCCATGGAACCCGACGCCTCGTTCATCAGCACGCTCAGCCAGAGACCGGCGGCCTCGGCGAATCGGGGCGGCTCCGCCTCTTCCACGTCGTATCCCGCATCCCGCAGCCACGCCGCGGACCGCAGCAGCGCGTCGTCCACCGCCGCATCGGCCTGGAACCCCGCCGCGCCGCGAAACAGCGCCACCCGCCTGCTGTCGCCCGGCCGCCGCAGGTCCAGCGGCGCGGGAGACCACCACGGGTCGCGCGAGTCGCCCGCCGCCATCGCCGCCAATCCCAGCCGCAGGTCGCCCACCGACCGGGCCAGGGGCCCCTGGGTCGCGGCCAACTGCGAGGCCACCGGACGCTCCGACAGCTGGCTGGCGTTGTAGCCCGGCACCCGCCCCTGCGACGGCCGAAGTCCCGCGACGCCGCAGGCATAGGCCGGATACCGGATCGATCCGCCCTGGTCGCTGCCATGCGCCAGCGGGCCGAGGCCCAGGGCGGCCGCCACGGCCGCGCCGCCGCTGGAGCCGCCGGGCGTGCGCGTCGCATCGAACGGATTCACCGTGCGTCCGTGCAGATCGTTGTCGGTGAACCAGCGCCACGAGAACGCGGGCACGTTGCTGCGGCCGATGACGACGGCGCCCGCCTTGATCCAGTTGTCGACGGCCGGATTGTTCTCGCTGGCCGTCAGGTCCCGATAGGCCGCCACCCCGTTGGTCGTCGCCGTGCCCGCCAGGTCCGCGTTGGCCTTGATCGTCACCGGCACGCCGTGCAGCATGCCCAGTTCCTGCCTGGCCAGCGCCGCGGCGTCGGCCGCGTCGGCGGCGCGCAGCGCCTGTCCGGCGTAGATTTCAGTCAGCGGATTGAACGCGGGATTGACCTGCCGCGCCCGGTCCAGGCAGCTCTGCACGGCCTCCCGGCTCGACACCTCGCGGTTGCGGATGGCGTTGGCAAGATCCTGCGCGCTCCAGCGCCAGAGTTCGTTCGTCATGATGTCTCCTTGTCGACAACAACGCGGTCAGTCGGCCGACGCCCCCGATTGCTTCACCATGGCCCCCCAGCGCGGAATCTCGGTCGCGATGAGGCTGGCGAACTGCTCGGGCGTGGACGGCGTGGCGTCCACCGACAGGGTTTCGTTCAGCTTGAGCACCGCCGGGTCCCGCAGCGCCTTCGCGATGGCGGCGTTGAGCTTGTCGATGACTGGCCTGGGCGCCCCCGCCGGCACCACGATGCCGCCCCATGACACCACCTCGAATCCCTTCAGCCCCGATTCGTCCAGCGTCGGCACGTCCGGCAGCACCGGCACGCGCTTCAGGCTGGTGGCGCCCAGCACCTTCACCTGCCCCGAGCGGATGAAAGGCAGCACGCCCGCCACGTTGTCGATCATCACGTCGAGCTGCCCGCCCGCGATGTCCACCACGGCCTGCTGGCCGCTCTTGTACGGCACGTGCAGCATGGTGGTGCCGGTTTCGCTCTTGAGCATTTCCCCGGCCAGGTGGGCGCTGGACCCGACGCCCAGCGACCCCACGCTGACCTTGCCCGGATGCTTCTTCGCGTACGCGACCAGCTCCTGCACATTGCTTGCGGGCAGGTCGTTGCGCGCGATCAGCACCAGCGCATTGCTGATGGCGAGGCTGACGGGCGCAAGGCTGCGCTGCGGGTCGTACGGCAGCTTCGCATACATGCTCTTGTTGATCGCCAGGGTCACCAGGTTGCCGAAGCCGATCGTATAGCCGTCCGGCGCCGAAGCGGCCAGCGCCTGCGTGCCGACGATGCCGCCGGCGCCGCCGCGGTTGTCCACGATCACGGGCTGGCCCAGTTCGCGGCCCAGCGCGTCGGCGATGGGGCGTAGCACCACGTCGGGGCCGGAGCCGGCGACATACGGCACGATGAGCTTGATGGGGCGTTCCGGCCATTCGGCGCGGGCCGCGCCGGCGCCCGTGGCGGCGCACAAGGCCAGCAGGAGCGATAAGGCGCGGCGGATACGGCAGGGGAAGATCGGCATGGCTTTCTCCTTGAGGGCTACGCGGGCTAGGGCCCGGTTTCTTGTCGCCGTCAAGATTAGGGATCGCCCGCGCTGCGGGGAAGGCTATATTTTTGTTAAGGTGACAACCGCTGGTTGTCAGCGTTGGAGCGCACGTGAAGGACCATCAACTCCGGGCGTGGCTGAAAGTGGCCGAACTGCGCAGCATCCGCGCCGCGGCGCGCAGCCTGCACCTGAGCCAGGCCGCGGTCACCAAGGCCATCAAGGAACTGGAAACCGAACTGGACGCGCCGCTCCTTACGCGCAGTTCGCGGGGCATCGCCATCACCGAATGCGGCGAACATCTGACGGTGCGCGCACGCCTGGCCCAGGCCCAGCTCACGCTGGCGCGCCAGGACATCCGCCAGTTGCTCAGCGGCGCCCAGGCCCGCGTGGCCGTCGGGGTCACCCCCATGGTGATGCTCAGCGTCCTGCCCGACGTCCTGAACGATTTCCGCGCCAGCATGCCCGCGGCCAGGGTCAAGGTCTCGGAAGGCCTGCTGGCGTCGGTCCAGCCCGCGCTGCGCAACGGCGCGCTGGATTTCGCGGTGGCCTCGCGCATGATGGACGGCGGCGGCGGGCACGAATTCGAATTCGAGGAACTGCGGCCCCTCGAATTCATGATCGCCTGCCGGCGCGGCCATCCGCTGGCGCGCGCCCGGCGCTGGGAAGACATCCGCGGCTGCGAATGGCTGCTCAACGTATCGGGCGGCAGTCACACCGAGGCCTTCCTGCAAGGCCTGCGCGATCACGGCCTGCCCGCGCCCGATCGCGTCATCGACTGCGATACCTTCGGCGTCATGTGGAGCCTGATGACCCGCAGCGACGCCCTCATCATCTGCCCCGCCGGCATGCTCAACGTCAAACCCTATGGCGACGAGGCCCGGCGCATCCGGGTGGACGTGCCCATGCCGATCGCCAGCGTCGGCATCATGACCCTGCAGGGCACGCCGCTGTCGCTCGCGGCGGCGACGATGGCGGACCTGTTCCGGCGGCGCGTGGCGCGGGCGACGCTGGACGGATAGGGCCGGAACCCGTCAATTTTCAGGGGCCGGATTGCTCGCTAATTTTTTGTATGCAAAAATATACAAAACAACGACGAGACAACCGTGCCCATCCCGAAGAGCAATTCGCAGGCCTTTGCCGCCTACAACGAGATCAAGCGCCGCATCCTGGCCGGCCTGTTCACGCCCAGCGACCGCCTGCGCGAAGTCGAAGTCGCCGACCTGCTCGAGATGGGCCGCACGCCGGTGCGCGAAGCCCTCAAGCGCATCCAGGACGAAGGGCTGATCACGCATGAGCCCGGCCGGGGCATGGTGGTCACCACGATGGACCAGCAGGAAGTCGGCGAGCTCTATTCCATGCGCGAAGTGCTGGAGGGCGCCGCAGCCGCCTTCGCCGCGCGCCATGCCACCGAAGCCGACGTGGCCAACATGCAGGCCATCCTGGACGAAGGCGACCACGGCGACCCCGTCGCGCAGAACCTGCGCTTCCATGAAGCCATCTACAGCGCCGCGCACAACCGCTATCTGATCCGCTCGCTGCAGTCGCTGACCGAAACCACCTACCTGCTCGGACGCAGCACGCTGAGCTCGCCCGACCGGGCCCATCGCTCCAATGAGGAGCACCAGGCCATCGTGGACGCCATCCGCGCCCGCGATCCGCAAGGCGCGCAAGACGCCGCTCAACACCACATTCACCAGGCCCTGCTGGAACGCCTAAAGATGCTGCGCCAGGGTTAGCGCGGCCGTCGATCGGAGACAAGTCGATGACGAAGTTCAACGTATCCCCGCAGCGTCTGCTGGCGGGGCTGGCCCTGCTGTTGCCCGCGCTTTGCGCGCCGGTCGCCGCGTCGGCCGACACCTACCCCAGCCGTCCCATCACCCTGGTGGTGCCCTTTGCGGCGGGCGGCGGCACGGACAGCATCGCGCGCGACATGGCGCGCACGCTGGCGGACAAGCTGGGCCAGACCGTCGTGGTGGAGAACCGCGGCGGCGGCGGCGGCTCGATCGGCGCCGCGCTGGTCGCCAACGCCCGTCCCGACGGCTACACGCTGCTCTTCGCCACGTCGACCTTCGTGACCAACGCCGCCGCCGGCATCAGCACCACCTATGACGTGCGCAAGTCCTTCGCGCCGATCGCGATGCTGGGCCGCGGCCCCTTGTTCGTGGTGACGGCCAAGGACCTGAAGCTGCAATCCATCGCGGATCTGCGCCAGCTGGCATCCAGGCCGGACGCCGACCTGAACTTCTGCTCGGCCGGCAACGGCAGCATCAACCACCTGGCCGGCGAACTGTTCAAGCAGAAGACCAGTGCCGCGATGACGCACGTGCCCTACAAGGGCAGCGGCCCCGCCACCGTCGACCTGCTGGCCGGACGTGTCCAGGTGTTCTTCGCCACCGTGCCCACCATTCTTTCGCAGGTGCGCGACCAGCGCGTGGACTTGCTGGCCGTCACCGGCAAGACGCGCTCGCCGTTGTTCCCGGACACGCCCACCGTCGCCGAAGCGGGCGTTCCCGATTTCGACATCACGACGTGGTGGGGCGTCCTGGCCCCCGCCGGCACGCCGCCCGAGGTCGTGGGCAAGCTGAACCAGACCATCAACGCCGCCGCGGCCGACGCGCTGGTCAGCGACCGCCTCAAGCACGAAGGCGCGCAGGCCATCAGCGGATCGCCCGAGGACTTCGGCCGCGCCCTCGCGGCCGAGCTGGAAATGTGGCAAGGCGTGGTCAAGAAATCCGGCATGGCGCTGGACTGAAGCGCCGGGCGCAAGAACACCAAGGAGACAGCATGCAGCACACCCCTCATCCCTTCAGCCCGGCGCGCCGCCGCCTTCTGCAAGGCGCGACGGCCACCCTGGCCTTGACCCTGGCCGGCGCCGCGCGCGCCGCGGACGCGTATCCGTCCAAGCCCGTGACGATGATCGTGCCCTACGCCCCCGGCGGACAGGGCGACGTCTTCGCGCGCATCCTCGCCGAGCGCCTGGGCACGGAGTTCAAGCAGAGCGTCATCGTCGAGAACCGCCCGGGCGCGTCCGGCGCGGTGGGTTCCCGGATCGTGCTGCGCGCCCCCGCCGACGGCTACACGCTGCTGCTGGGCCAGACGGGCGAAATCGCCGTCAACCCCTACGCCATGAAGGCGCTGGGCTACGACCCCCTGCGCGAATTCGCGCCGGTGATCCTGGTGGGCGACTCGCCGCTGGTGCTGGCCGTCCCGGAGAAATCCCCCTACGCCGACCTGGCCGCCCTGATCGCCGCCGCGCGCGCCAAGCCCGACGCCCTGGCCTATGCCTCGTCCGGCACCGCCACGCCCGGCCACCTGGCCGCGGCCGCGCTGGCGCTGGGCACGCAGACGCGCATGATCCACGCGCCGTACAAGGGCGCGGGCCAGGCCATGTCCGACCTGCTGGGCGGCCACGTCGACTTCTTCTTTTCCAGCGCATCGGCCGCCATGCCGCACATCAACAGCGGCCGGTTGCGGGCGCTGGCGGTATCCTCCAAGGAACGCCTCGGCATCCTGCCCAAGGTCCCGACCATCAGCGAGGCCGCCGTGCCGGATTTCCAGTTCAGCCTGTGGGGCGGCGTATTCGCGCCCGCGCAGACGCCTCCCGCCGTCGTCGAACTGTTGAACGCAAAGCTCAACGCCATCCTGGCCGAGCCCGCGATCAAGTCGCGGCTGGAAGGCGATGGCGCCGCGGTGCGCCCGAACACGTCGCAGGAATTCACCGCTTTCGTGCGCGGCGAGGCCGCGAAGTATCAACGCCTGGTGCAAGCCACCGGAATCCAGGTCGAGTAGGCCTGACCGATCAACCCAACAGGAAAAATCCCCATGAAAATCGTTGTACTCCCCGGCGACGGCATCGGCCCCGAAACCATGGCGGTCGCCGTCGACGTGCTGCAAGCCGCGTCGCGCCGCTTCGGCCTGGACCTTCAGTTCGACCACGACATCGCCGGGCACGACAGCCTGAAAAAGCACGGCGCCACGGTCACGCCCGCCCTGCTGGAAAAGGTCAAGGCCGCCGACGGCCTGATGCTGGGCCCCATGGCCACGTACGACTTCAAGGACGAGGCCCGCGGCGAGATCAACCCGTCGATGTACTTCCGCAAGAAGCTCGACCTGCACGCCAACATCCGCCCCGCGCGCACCTATCCGGGCATGCAGGCGCGGCTGGGCGAATTCGACCTGGTGGTGGTGCGCGAAAACACCGAAGGCTTCTACGCCGATCGCAACGTCGAATCCGGCGGCAGCGAAATGCTGATCACCCCCGACGTGGTGGTGTCCCTGCGCCGCATCACGCGCCAATGCTGCGAACGCATCGCCCGCACCGCCTTCGAACTGGCCATGACGCGCAACAAGCACGTGACGATGGTGCACAAGGCCAACGTGCTGAAGCTGGGCGACGGCATGTTCCTGGAAATGTGCCGCCAGGTCGCCCAGGAGTTCCCCGAGGTGCGCGTGGACGACGTCATCGTCGACGCAATGATGGCGCACGTCGTGCGCGCGCCGCAGCGCTACGACGTCGTCGTCACCACCAACATGTTCGGCGACATCCTGTCCGACCTGACCGCCGAACTGTCGGGCAGCCTGGGCCTGGGCGGCTCGCTGAACGCCGGCCGCGACTACGCGATGGGCCAGGCCGCGCACGGCTCGGCGCCCGATATCGCCGGCCAGAACATCGCCAATCCGATCTCGCTGATCCTGTCCGGCGCGATGCTGCTGAACTGGCACGGCCAGAAGACCGGCCAGCAGAAGTTCCTGCAAGCCGCCGCTGCCATCGAAGCCACCATCGCGGACACCATCCTGGCGCAGGAATGCACGCGCGACGTGGGCGGCAAGCTGGGCACGCGCGAAGCCGGCGCGGCGTTCGTCGCCCGCCTGCAGGCGGCCTGACCATGACCGCGGCGCCGCTGCCCGCCAACGCCTGCGACTGCCACGTGCACGTGGTGGCGCCGCAGGCCGACCATCCGATGCTGGCCGACCGGCACTACACGCCCGGCCCGGCATCGACCGCCGACCTGCAGGCGCACCTGGACCGGCTGGGCCTGGCCCATGCCGTGATCGTGCAGCCCAGCATCTACGGCACCGACAACGCCCTGCTGGTCGACAGCCTGCTCGCGCTCGATGGTGCCGCGCGCGGCGTGGCCGTCGTGGACGACGACGTCGCCGACACCGAACTGGCCCGTCTGCACGACGCGGGTGTGCGCGGCTTGCGCGTCAACCTGGAGAGCACCGGCGCCAGCGATGCGGCGACCGTCAGCCAGGCGCTGTCGGCCTGGGCCGGCCGACTTGCCGGCCAGGGCTGGCACCTCCAGGTCTACGCCTCGCTCGACGCCATCGCCGCGGCCGCGCCCGCGCTTGGCCGCCTGCCGGTGCCCGTGGTGCTGGACCACTTTGCGATGATCCCGGCGCACGTATCGCTGGACGATCCGCGCGTGGGGCAGGTGCTGGACCTGGTGGGCAACGGCAGCGCCTACGTCAAGTTGTCGGCGTCCTACCGGGTCTGCGGGAATCCGGACGACCCCGTCCAGGCCGCCCGCGTGACGGCCCTGGCGCGGACCATCGTCGGCCGCAATCCCGAGCGCGCGCTGTGGGCCAGCGACTGGCCGCACACCAACCGCGAACCGGGCAAGCGGCCCACGGAGGTCAGCGCCTACCGCGACGTTCCGGCGGCGCGCCTGCTGGGCGAACTGGACGCGTGGCTGCCGGACGCCGACCTGCGCCGGCAGGTGCTGGCGGCGAACCCGGCGGCGCTGTATGGTTTCTAGTCCTTGGCAGCGGGGGCTGCCTGTTGCGAGCAGGCGCGCAAGACAAGCTCACGCAGCCTTCGCTTCGATTTGCGCCGTCAGGGACGCAAAGACGGCCGCAACCAGCAATAGCGTCGCGCTCGCCAGGAAGGTGCTCTGATAGCCGCTGTGGTCGAACAGCATGCCGCCCGCGGTGGAGCCCAGCGCAATGGCCATCTGGACGACGGCCACCAGCAGGCCTCCACCGGCCTCGGCGTCATGAGGGAAGGTCTTGGCCACCCATGCCCACCACCCCACCGGCGCGGCAGTCGCAGTCAACCCCCAGACGCCCAGCAGCAGCGCGACGACGATCGGCATATCTCCGAAAACGATCAGCGCCACGGCAATCGCCGCCATCACGACGGGAATGGCCACAAGGGTCTGGTAGAAACCCCGCTTGAGAACACTGCCGATGAGGATGGTGCCGACAAGCCCGGCTATTCCGATCGCCAGCAACATGAGCGAGAGCGCCGGCACCTGCACGTGCGTCACCGTTTCCAGAAATGGCCTCACATAGGTGAACAGCGCGAACTGCCCCATGAAGAACAGGCTGCTGGCCGCCATGCCCACGGCGACATGACGACGCCTGAACAGCGCAAACACCTTGAAGAACTGGCCGACGCCCGCCGCGCGCACGCCTGCAGGCATCGAAGGCAGCGTGATCCATTGCCAGCCCAATGCGATCAGCGCCACCGGCACCAGGCACAGGAACGCGCCGCGCCAACCGATGACCGAGCCGAGGTACGCGCCCAGCGGCGCAGCCACCACCGTGGCGAGCGCGTTGCCGCCGTTCAGGATCGCCAGCGCGCGCGGCACCTGCGCAGCGGGAACCAGCCGGATGGCCGTGGCCGCCGACATCGACCAGAACCCGCCGATGACGACACCGATCAGCGCCCGGCCCAGCATATAGATGAAGTAGTTGCCTGCCAGCGCGACGATGGCGCCGGACAGCCCCATCGCCGCCGTCAACGCCATCAGCAGCGACTTGCGATTCAGGTTGCCCGCCAAAGCCGAGATGAAGAGGCTCGTCAAGACGGCAAACGCCCCCGAGATGGCAATGCCCTGCCCGGCCATGCCTTCCGTCACGTGCAGATCGGCCGCGATCGGCGTCAGCAGGCTGACGGGCAGGAACTCCGAGGCCACCAGCGCGAACGCGCACATGGACATGGCGAACACGCCGCTCCAGGAAGCCGGGCGCGCCTGGGCGCCGTGCTGGCCGTTCGCGCTTTCAATGGCAGTACTGGTCATTAATGATCTTCGATGAATCAAACAGGAGACGCCGCGCGCGCCCGTAAGGGGCGCACGCGGAATAGGGTCGTAACGCGGGGCCTGGATGCCTTATGCGGGCCTGGCCAGATGTTTCTGGAAGAAGGCGTCCAACTTGTCCCAGGGAATCAGGCCCACGCGGTCGTAAAGATCGACGTGACCCGCGCCCGGGACCCAGACCAGCTCCTTCGGCTCGGTCGCTCTTGCATAGGCGTCCTCGCTGAATTCCCTGGAATGCGCCTGGTCGCCCGTGATGAACATCAGCGGGCGTGGGGAAATCGATTCGATGTCGTTGAACGGATAGAAATTCACGAACCGGACTTCACTGGTCAGCATGCGGTTCTGCGTCTGCTCGAGCGTGCGGCCTGCGGGGATGGCGATGCCGCGCGATGTGCGGTAGAACTCCCAGAATTCGCGCGTGACCGGGTCCGCGTCCGCATCCAGGCGCACGGGCAGATAGTTCAGGAACTGCCCCTGGCCGGTCGTGAACTCGTCAAAGCGCTGCGCCGCCGCTTTCGCGAGCATCGCCTTGCGCTGCTCCAGCGACACGGAATGCTTCAGGCCGTTGCGCGTCACGGCGCCCATGTCATACATGCTGACCGTGGCGATCGCCTTCAGGCGTGGATCCATTTTGGCAGCGCTGATGGCAAAGCCGCCGCTGCCGCAAATGCCCAGCACGCCGATGCGATCGCGGTCCACCAGCCCGCCCGTGCCCAGATGGTCGACCGCGGCGCTGAAGGCTTCCGAATACATTTCCGGCGCAACCAGATTGCGCGGCTCGCCCTCGCTTTCTCCCCAGAAAGGCAGGTCGATGGCCAGCGTGACGAAACCCCTTTCCGCCAGCTTCTGGGCGTAGAGCATGGAACTCTGTTCCTTTACCGCGCCCATCGGATGGCCGACGATGATGGCGGGCGCCCGGCCGTTGCGGGCCAGCCCATTCGGCGTGACCAGATTGCCGGCCACCTGCATGCGGTACTGGGTCGTGAAGGTGACCCGCTGCACGGTCACCGTATCGCTCTTGTAGAAATTGTCGGCGTCGGTCGGGGCGTGGGATGCCTGCTGCGCATTTTCGCGGTAGTTGGCGCCGAAGGCGGGAGCCGCAGCGGCGGAAAGCAGGCCCAGCGCGGCGAGGCCGCCCCCGGCCGCCTTGATGAAGGTGCGACGGCTGTCATCCCCGGCGCTCCGGTCCTCGGTGGCGACGCTGCTGGAATCGAATATCTGGCTCATGACGGGAGTTCCCTTGAAAATCATGCCCAGATGTTGAAGGATCGCCGCCCGTCTGATTAGGGGGTGTAATCTTTATGCACCTGTGAAAAAAATTCAGCAATGACACACGCCAAAGTCAACGACCTGCAAGCCTTCCTGGCGGTCGCACGCGACCAGAGCTTCACGAAGGCCGCCGCGAAGCTGGGCGTCACGCCCTCCGCGCTCAGCCACACGCTGCGCGCGCTCGAGGAACGGCTGGGCGTGCGCCTGCTGGCGCGCACCACGCGCAATGTGGCCCCCACGGAAGCGGGCCAACGGCTGATGCTCGCCATCGCGCCGCTGTTCGACCAGATCGCCATCGAAGTCGACGCGCTGGGCGAACTGCGCGACAAACCCCGAGGCACCCTCCGCGTGACCTGCACGGACGATTCCATCGAACTGTGCCTGCGGCCCATGCTGGCGACGTTCCTGCAGGACTATCCGGACATTACCCTGGAGCTGTACGTCGACTACGGGTTCACCAACGTGGTCGAGGAACGCTTCGACGCAGGCATACGCCTGGGCGAAGCCATCAGCAAGGATATGATCGCCGTGCGCATCGGCCCCGATTGGCGCCTGGTGGTGGTAGGATCGCCTGCATATTTCGAGCGGCATCCGGCGCCCGCCACGCCACACGACCTGACCGGGCTGCCCTGTGTCAACATCCGGCACCGGCCGTCTGGCTCCGTCTACGCCTGGGAGTTCGCAAAAGACGGCCAGGCGTTTACCGTCAAGGTCGAAGGGCAGCTTGTCTTCAACAGCATCATGCATGTCCTCAATGCAGCCGTCGATGGAATAGGCCTGGCCTACATTCCGGCGCCGCTGGTGGCGCCCTACCTGGCGGACGGGCGGCTCAGGGAAGTGCTGGCGGACTGGTGCCCGACTTTCCAGGGCTTTCACCTGTACTACCCCAACAGGCGCCAGGCGTCCCCCGCTTTCACGGCATTTGTCGACGCATTGAAGTATCGCTGAGGAAACACGCCGCCAAAGGCCGCCGCCTGCGCGCGCGCGACCTGCCCGCCGCCAGGCATCAACCCAGATTCCGGAGTCTCTGCCTTGTTCCGCAGATTTGAAAACCAGCTCAACCCCTTCCCGCCCGAGAACCTGCCCCTGCCGCCAAAGGGCTTCTTCGCGTTCATCTGGTTCTGCACGCGCGGATCGCGCGGCTACATCGCCGCGCTGGCGGTGCTGAGCGCCGCGGTCTCCATCTACGAAGCGTGGCTGTTTGCCTTCCTGGGGCAGATCGTCGACCTGCTCGGCGTCTGGCACGCCGGCCAGCCCGCGTCGGCGCACGAGCGCCAGGTGCTGTGGGGCATCGGCCTCGTGCTGCTGGCCAGCATCGTCCTGGTCAGCCTGCGCACCCTGGTGCAGCACCAGATCCTCGCCATCAACCTGCCGCTGCGCCTGCGCTGGGACTTCCACCGCATGATGCTGCGGCAAAGCCTGTCGTTCTTCTCCGACGAATTCGCGGGCCGCGTCACCACCAAGGTCATGCAGACCGCGCTGGCCGTGCGCGAAGTCCTGCTCACCTTCTGCGAAATCGTGCTGGGCATCGCCGTCTATTTCTTCGCCATCGTCGCGCTGGCGGGCGGGTTCGACGCGCGCCTGATGCTGCCCTTCATCGCCTGGATGGCGCTGTACGGTTTGACCATGCTGTACTTCGTGCCGCGCCTGGGCAAGGTCAGCAAAGACCAGGCGCACGCACGTTCCTCCATGACCGGCCGCGTCACCGACGCCTATACCAACATCACCACCGTCAAGCTGTTCTCGCACACCAACCGCGAAGCCCGCTTCGCGCGCGCCGCCATGGAGGACTTCAAGGAGACCGGCTATCGTCAGATGCGCCTGGTCAGCCAGTTCGAAATCTTCAACCAGGTGCTGGCCACCTCGCTGATCTTCTCCGCGGGCGGGTACGCCCTGTGGCTGTGGCACGGCAGTGAAATCGGCACGGGCGCCGTCGCCGCGGTCACCGCCATGGCGCTGCGGGTCAACGGCATGTCGCACTGGATCATGTGGCAGATGACCTCCCTTTTCGAGAACATCGGCACCGTGCAGGACGGCATCGGCACCCTGACCCACCCGCCCAAAGTGCAGGACGCGCCCGATGCGGTTGCGCTGCGCGTCACGCGCGGCGAAGTCGAATTCGACAACGTCTTCTTCAACTACAACAACGAGCGCCAGGTGCTGGACGGCCTGAGCCTGACCGTGCGCCCCGGCGAAAAAATCGGCCTGGTCGGCCGCTCCGGCGCGGGCAAGTCCACGCTGATCAACCTGCTGCTGCGCTTCTACGACGTCGACCGCGGCACGATACGCATCGACGGGCAGGACATTTCCCGGGTCACCCAGGACAGCCTGCGCAGCGCCATCGGCATGGTCACGCAGGACACCTCGCTGCTGCACCGGTCCATCTGCGACAACATCGCCTACGGACGCCCCGACGCGGATCCGGCCGAAGTCCAGGCGGCCGCGGCCCGCGCGCAGGCCGACGAATTCATCCAGCAACTGAGCGACAACCACGGCAACCGCGGCTACGACACCCTGGTCGGCGAACGCGGCGTCAAGCTCTCGGGCGGCCAGCGCCAACGCATCGCCATTGCCCGCGTCATGCTCAAGAATGCGCCGATCCTGCTGCTGGACGAAGCCACCAGCGCGCTCGATTCGGAAGTGGAAGCGGCGATCCAGGAAAGCCTGGATGAAGTGATGGAAGGCAAGACAGTGATCGCGATCGCGCACCGGCTCTCGACAATCGCCGCGATGGACCGGCTTATCGTCATGGACGAAGGCCGCATCATCGAACAGGGCAGCCACGCGGAACTGCTGGAATTGGGCGGTGTCTATGCCCGTTTGTGGCGCCACCAGAGCGGCGGGTTCCTGGTCGAGGAACTCAGTCAGTAAATACAGCCCGCCCCAGACGGTCCAGGGAGTCAGATGGTTTCGCATATATGGGGTCTGCTGGCCGCCGCCGCGCTGGCGGCCAGCCTTTATGTCGGCGTCAAGCGGCCATTCCGGTTCAAGGACAACGGAACGGGGCCGGACTACCGGCCCTCCGCGGCGGTGTCGGGCGCGTTGATGACGGTTGCGCTGCTGGGCCTTGTCATCGCGTTTACCGTGGACTGACGTGAATCTCCCAGGCACGCCGGAGATAAATTTAGTTGCACTTTATTAGGGACGCAGTACAAGACCGATCGGATAATCCGGGCGCTATTCGAAAAGGATCTTTATTTTGAAGTTGAAAGCTGCACTCCTGATTTCCGCCCTCAATGCCCTTGCAATCGTCCCCGCCCACGCCGAGCCCCAACGCTCGGTCGACGCCCGGACCTTCGATATCGCCGGCGTCAAGACAGGCATGGGCTACGACGAAGCGGTCGCCGCCGCCGCCAGGAATTTTCACGTCGGCAAGAATGAAATCAAGGCGGGATACGCGACGAACAACCTCGTCACGAACACCAAGATGCCGATGAATTTCAGTTATGAAAAGGACGGGGTCAGGCTGGTGGTCCACTTCGAACCGCGCGTGACCGCCGACAACCAGGGTCCTTTGGCCGTGTCCCTGATCAGCTACGAAATGCCCTGGACCCCCGCCAACAAAGACGCCATGGGCCAGGCGGCTCTGGAAAAGTACGGCAGGCAGTCCAACTTTCCCAACAACCTGAATCTGGAGTGGTGCCAGAAGCCCAGTTCCAATCCGGGAATGGGCTGCTCGACCGACATGACGCAGGCAGTCTTGAAATACAGCGGAGTCAGCATTCAACTCCACGATCCGGCCTGGACCAATGCGCGGGTTGAGTTTGTCAATCGGTCGAACTCCAGGAAGCCCAGCTTTTAAGGCTGCGGGATTTCCGCCAACGAAGACTGCACATGCAACGACGCCTTCTGAATGCCTTGCTGATTGCCCTCATCGCCAGCTTCGGCGTCCTTGCGGACCCGGCGCACGCCCAGGCCCCATCGACGCCCACAGTGCAGTCTGCCGAAGGGCGCCCCTACGAGATCGCCGGCAGCGAGGTGTGGGACGTGCCCGACCCGGTCTCGGGCCGCGGCTACCAGGTCTTCGTTGCTTTGCCCCCGTCCTACGCGAAGCAGCCGCAACGGCGCTATCCCGTGCTGTATGTGACCGACGCCGATTACGCGTTCCCGATCATCCGCCAGTTGGGGCGGCGATTGAACGTCGAAGGCCCCCGGATCGAGGAATTCATCCTGGTCGGCCTGTCGTATGCGAAGGGCGAGGACGGCGGGGTCAGCCGCCAGCGCGACTACACGCCCACCCCGAACGGTCCAAGCACGGCACCCGCCAATGCAATCCACGGCCAGGCGCGCGCCTATCAAACGTATCTGCGCGATCAGGTAAAGCCATTCATCGCCGCCCGCTACCGGGCCGACCCTGCCAAGGCAATTTTTCTCGGCCACTCCTACGGCGCCCTGCTTGGAACTCAGATCCTCTTCACCGAACCCGGCCTGTTCAACGGCTATATCCTTGGCAGCCCGTCTCTCTGGTACGACAAGCGGCATGCCTTGAAGCTCGAAGCGCGCTACGCGACGCGACATCAGGACCTGACGGCGAACGTCTATCTTTATGTCGGCGCCTACGAGGCCCTGCGCAAGGGCGACCGGCGCTACAACCAGACCGTGGACATGGTCGCCGACAACCAGGCTCTGGAAACCGCATTGCAGAGCCGAAAGTATCCGGGCCTGAAGCTGAAGTCGGCGGTCCTGAACGACGAGGACCATCTCACCGTCGCGCCGCGCGGCTTCACGCAGGGCCTGAAATATCTGCTGAGCGTACGCTGAACCCGCGCAGGGAACGGACAAATCGTCCCGTCAATCGTGCGGGCGCGCAACGGATGGGCTCGCGCTAGATCGCGGGCCCCTTCAATTCGATCTGATTGCCGTCGGGATCGAAGCAATAGATCGACAGCCCCTCGCCTTCGGCGCCGTATCGCATCACGGCCTTGTCCGCGGCAATGCCGAAAGCGTGCAGATGCGCGAGGATGGCGGTTTCATCGAATGGGTCCACCCGCAGGCAAAAGTGGTCGACATTGCGTCGTTCTTTGCCGGGGGCTCCCCCGCCTGCGGCGCCCAAGGGGCCTTGCACGTCGACCAGATCGATCATGGATCCGCCCGCGCCCAGGTGGATCATGGCGTACTTGTCGTTCTTCTTCTTGATCGAACAGCCCAGCACCTTGGTATAAAAGTCCACGCTGCGCGCCAGGTCCTGCACCCTGAGCACGACATGATCCAAGTGCTTGATCTGAAATACCGGCATGATGCTCCTCCTGGGTCGAAATGGTGTCGGACCGGGCACAGCCCAGTCCGTCCGACACCGTAACGTCCCCAGGCGAATCAGACAAGATTCGTCCGGACGGCAGCGCGCTGGCCCGCTGCCGCTGATGCGCCGTCGGCGCGTCAGTTGGGTTTGATCGCCACCTTCAGCACGTTGTCGCGCTGGTGCGCAAACAGATCGTAGGCCTCGACAATGTCGTCGAGCTTGTACTGATGCGTGACCATCGCGCCAAGATCGACGCGACCGGACTGGATCACGTTCATCAGGCGGCGCATGCGCTCCTTGCCGCCCGGGCACAGCGCGGTGTTGATCTTGTGATCGCCCAACCCTGCGGCGAATGCGCTGACGGGGATCTTCAGGTCTTCGGAATACACCCCCAGGCTGGACAGCGTGCCGCCGGGCTTGAGCACGCGTAGCGCCGACTCGAAGGTGCTTTGCAGGCCCAGCGCTTCAATCGCCGAATCCGCCCCGCGTCCTCCGGTAAGGCGCATGACCTCGTCGACGACATCGCACTCACGGAAATTCAAGGTCACGTCCGCGCCCAGCGCGCGCGAGACCTCCAGGCGATGGGCGTTGCCGTCCACCGCGATGACGGTGGACGCGCCCAGCAGCCTGGCCCCGGCCGTGGCGCACAGGCCGATGGGGCCCTGCGCGAACACCACGACGATGTCGCCGATGCGGATGTTGGCGTTTTCCGCGCCCTTGAACCCGGTGGACATGATGTCCGGGCACATCAGCACCTGCTCGTCGGTCAGGCCGTCCGGCACCGGCGCCAGATTGGCCTGGGCATCCGGCACCAGCACATATTCGGCCTGGGTGCCGTCGATCTTGTTGCCGAAGCGCCAGCCGGCCGTGGCCTGGTAGCCATGGCAGCCGCAGAGGCCCTGCGCGGCAAGGTAACTGCCGTCCTGCGATGCGACGCCGTCCTGGGCCGCATACGAGTTGAAGTTCGGGCAGATCGCGCCGGCGATGACGCGTTGCCCCTCTTGGTACCCGGACACCGCGCTGCCCAGCTTTTCAATGACGCCGACGGGCTCGTGGCCGATGGTCAGTCCGGACGCCACGGGGTATTCGCCCTTGAGAATGTGGATATCGGTCCCGCAGATCGTGGTCGTGGTGATGCGGATGAGCGCATCATTGGGACCGACGTCGGGAATCGGCTTGTCGACGACGTCGATACGGCCCGGTTCAACAAAGACAGCGGCTTTCATCATCATGGCCATGAGAATCTCCTGGAAGCGCTCGACTGAGATTTTCCAGCGTACCGCGTCTGCGCGCCTCCCAGGCAATCCATTGTTTGCGCCATGTCAACGGCAATGGCTTTGCCCGGGGGTCGCGATGGCCTAGGGCCGGCCAGCCGCCGTGATCACGATCTCCACACGCCGGTTCTTGGCCCTGCCTTCGGGCGTCGCGTTGCTGGCGACCGGGCGCGCTTCGCCGAACCCCTGCGCCGAGATCGAGTTCGACGGCACGCCTTTGGAAATCAGGTAGCGCGCCACATTGTCCGCGCGGGCGGAGGACAGCTCGAGATTGGAGGGAAAGTGCGCCCTCAGTTCCGGCCCGATGGGCTCGTTATCGGTGAACCCCTGGACGACGACCTGTTTACCCTGCAGGTTGGAAAGCGTGGGCGCTATCTTGGCAAGCGTCTGCTCGCCTTTGGGACTGAGCCTCCACCCGCCTTCGGGAAAGAGGATCTGGTTCACCATGGTCACCTTCAACTCATTCTGCAGTTGCGTGATCTCCACCCGATCGCCGCTCAATTCGGTCGAGAGCTTCTGGTTGAGGGCGGAATACTCCGCTGCCAACTGCGCCTCCTTGTCGTAGGTCTGCTTTGTCACACAACCCGAAACCGCCAGCACCGCGCACAGCGCCAAGATAGTCTTGCGTAGCCTCATTGCGATCCTCCATCAGTTGTAAGCCAAAAGAATGAGGCGCAGCCTCGCTCCGGCTATGTAATATCCCAAGGCACATCACATCCGATTTCTGCCGGGCCAGAGGCGTAGGCAGGTTCTCGCAACCACATGCGAAGAATAGGCATAAGTGAATAACGTCACCACTCATATGACGCCAATCCTCGGCCGCCCAGACCGGAATTACGGCGCGCACGTGCCTGCGGTGAAATCGGTCATGGTATTGGCCGGGGTGTCCGGACTGGTAAGGGACGCTTTTGGGGACAGCGTCCTGCGCCAGGCCAAGCAGGCGGTGATGCTCGACATCGAAGCTATCGAGGGGCATGAGTGCTTCATCCCCCAGGTCATGGTGACCGATTTTCTCTGGGAAATTGAAAGGCGTTCCAAGGAAGTGAACCTGGGCCTGCTGGCAGCGCCCGTCCTTTCAGTGAAGAACTATGGAAGCTGGGGCAAATATATTCTTGCCGCCGACAGCCTGGGAGAAGCGCTGGCGCGGGCGGCGACGTCGCTGAACTTTCACAGCACGGGCGACAGGATGCAGATCGTGGTCGACGGGGCCATCGTCAGGATCTGCTTTGTTCATGCCACGCGCGGGCGTAGAGGCTATTCGCACGTTGCAAGCGGGACGGTGTCGGTAGTATGCAGCATATTGCGTGCCTACCTGGGCGCGGGCTTTCTGCCACATCGGGTTGAACTGGATGTCCCCCGCCCGCCGACCTGTACACACTTCGAAGATGCGTTTCGTTGCCCGGTCCTGTTCGACGCGCCCACGATAAGCATCTGCATCGACGCGCCGCTGTTGAAGCGCCAGGCGCCGGCGCGCGACCCGCCCGCCCTCATCACCATCGAGGACGTGGCGAGGTCGCTTTCCCAACCTGTCGGCTTGGGCAGTTACCTGGGCGTGGTCGCCTGGCACATTCGCGCCCAGGTCCAGGCCGGTGTCGTATCCATCGACAGTACCGCCAGGGCGATGGGCACCAGCGTGCGCACCCTGCAACGGATACTGCGCCGCGACAACGGCGTCGACTTTCGCGAGCTCGCCAACGCCGTCCGCCTGCGACGGGCCGAAGAGTTGCTTCGCGGAACCACCGTCTCCATTACGCAGATCGCCATGGACTTCGGTTATTCGTCGCCGGCCAACTTTTCCCGCGCGTTCAGGAAGGCAAGCGGCCTGGCTCCGCACGAGTACCGGCAGAAACTCCTGGTCAAGTAGCGCCGCCCCTGCCGCAGCGCCTTGAATCGGGCCGCATCTTCAAAAGCGTATCGTCAAGCCGGCCATCGGGCCTTGCAGCACCGCGTCGAACTTGAAGCTTCCCTGGCTGTAGTCCACGCCCACGGCGCGATAGCCGATGGCCGCCGAGACGTTCTTGCTGATGTTGTATCCCAGGCCCAGGCCCACGTCCCAATCCGCCTCGGCCCCGCCCGCGCCGACCAGGCCCCACCCCGTGATGTAGAACTTCTGGCTAAGCATGTAGTTTCCCCGCACGCCCACCAGGGCATCGACCCAGGTGGCGCCGTCGCTGCGTTTTCTGCCATTCAGGAATGCGCCGTTCAGCGTGACGTCCATGTCGACCGACCAGACCCGCAACCCCGCGACCACGTCCAACTGGTGCGGAGAGTTCTCCAGCACGGAATAGCCCACGCCAAGCAGGCCGGCAAAGGTCGACGTATTCACGTCCGCACTGGTGGCCAGGATGCCTCTCGGGGTGTCTCCCCGGGTGCCGATTTTTGTATAGATCAGGTCTCCAAAGATGCTGTAGCGCCCCTTGCGCGCATCGGCGATCAGCATGGCACCGAAGTCGAGGTCATCGAACAGCTTGTCGAAGTCCGCCTGAATGTCGATGACGGGCAGGCGACGTTCGGAAACCTTGCCGGATAGCCCCGCCGCCCAGAAGTAAGGCGTTACCGAAAAAGACCATTCCTCCTGCGCTGGACTGGACGCAGCGCCGGCGGCCCCGCTTTCGGCCGCGGCGCCGGGCGTCGCATAGGCCAGCCCGCAGATCAAGCAGCTTACGATCTTCTTCATTCGCACTCATCCGATGCGCGGACACGGGGGATGTCATCCGCCGTGTCCGCAGGATCCCGGCCGGTCAGCCTGGCGGTCGTCGATTGCCTGATCAGGTCGTCCGTCTTACCGGCGGTATGGTCCAGGAGCCGTTGATGATCGAAGGATCGCTTTCATTGGGCCAATAGAGCCTCATCATCAGGATGAACTTCCCTTTGGGCGCCGGCAACCAGTTCGACTCCAGATCGGGGCCCGGCGACTCGTTCTGAATGAACAGATCGATCGAGCCGTCCGCCTTCGCCTTCAGCGGCTGGCGGGCGCTGATGGAGTAGCGGTTCAGCGGGTTGTCCACAAAGAAATAATCCGCGTCGTACATCGTCAGCGACCAGAACCCGGCCACGGGCGGCGTAAGCCCCTTCCTGAACGTCAACACATACTTCTCGGATCCGTCGTACGCCCGCTTCACCATGCCGTTGTCGGACCTCAGGGAGGTCGGATAGATAGCGTCCTGCGGGCGGTTGGCGCCCAGCCCGATGGCCGTGATCAGGGCCCGCTGAAGATAGTTGGTGCCGTAAATCCCCGTCTTCGTGGTAAAGCCCCAGCCGTCGATGTCCTGGATGTCGCCGTCGCTATCCTTGAAATGGCCCATGATCCTTCCGAACGCGGCGGGCGGCACACGCTTGGCAAGATCGGCGTCGAACTTGCGCTTGTCGAAGTCCTTGCCGGGCACGATGCCGATCGACGCGAGCTTCTCCAGCATGGGAGCGTCCGCCGCGGAAGGAGGATTGCGTTTCAGCAGTTCGGCAAACAGCGAGAAGTACTCGATCGCGTCCATCCTGTTGACCTGTTCCCGAACCGACATCTTCATATCAATGGCGGGGTCCACCCGTCCCTTGGGCGCCTGCCAATCCTTTCCCCAGGCGCTGAGCGGACACAGCTTCACGTCGTCCTGAAGCTTGTGGACCTTTGCATAGTCTTCCGGCGTTCCCGCGCAGTAGATACGACCCAGCAGCCAGACGATGCTGGTGGGCGACTTGTACTGCGCCATGCCTTGCGGCACCTTGCCCTCCCATCCCGGCCCGGTCACCACGAAAGTCTGCGCCCCGGTGCCAGTCGTGCGCTTGCCGGGCACGTCGAAGACCGTGGTCCAGCCGTCCAGCATCGGGAACAAAGCGTACCGCTCCTGCATGTCCGGCAGGCTTACCACCCAGGGCTCATCGCCCACGTCGAAGAACGCCGTCGTGTAGAGCGTGTCGGCATTGGGCGCGGTCACGTCCCGGAATTTGGCGTCGGGATATTGCCGCAATTTGATCAGTTGCCCCATGGGCGCCCGGGTGCCCTTCGGCGCTTCCACGTTGGTAATGACCCTTCTGGTCAGTTCCATCGTGACAAGGGGATAGGCGTAGACATAGGCGCTGATCGCGGTCGTGAACTGGTCATCTGCCTCGGGCAGATCCGTCACAAGGCCTTCGGCGCCCGCCGATGAGGGCAGTGAGGCCGCCGCCAGCAAGGCAACGCCGGCAGTGTTGAACTTTCGACGTGATAGCTTCATTCGAATGCTCCGACAAATGAGGGGGGGTAAAGCTGATCGGGACAAACTTCAGAACGCATTTCCAAGCCGCGGGTTCGAATGGATTGCTCCGCCCATCCGACGTGAAGCCACGGCACGTTTCATCTACTTTTTTTCTGGATTCGTTCGCCGTTCCACGCGTCCAAGGGATGCGAACCGGGGCGCAATCGCTTGATGAAAAGACTAATGACGCCTTTGGTGCACCGCCACTCATTTTGCGCCAGGCGTGACAAGCGGAAGTCGCGCCCCACACACGGGCGGCGCAAGCGGATGCACTCCACGGGCACGATGGGCCGGCGGATCCAACCGGCAAATGTGGGGGTTTTCGCCAATCAGATTTGGCGTGAAATGAGTCGCGCCGCCGCGGGGCTTGTCGCTACGCTTCTTACGAGGGTGCGGCGACCGTCCCGAATCCTGAAACCCGCAAGCCTTGCCCGAACATACCCGGTTGTCCTGAACAGAGGATTGAATGCCATGCATATCAAAAAGCTGTTGGTGATGATGGTGCTGAGCGGCGTTGGCCTATCGGCGGCGGGAACGAGCTTGGCCCAGGATGCCATTGCATCGCCCGCGGCCAAGCAGATCGGCGTCGGCAAGCCTCAGATCGAACCGGCGCTCATCGTGCTCAACTCTCGCGGCGCCCAGTTGACGGACGGGAAACTCGTTCTGTCGGGCATCTCGGCGAATTCCATCATGTTCGCGGACAGACCCGTCCGAGCGGCAGGCCACGTGCTGACAACGCAGCTGCTTGAAGAATGGGCCTCCGGAAAAGACAGCTTTGCCGCCGATCCCCCCAACGCCACCGTTTCCGTCCTGAGCAAGAACGGAGCGGCCGTCGTTGACGCGGTGGTGACATTGAAGTCCCCAAAGCTCGAAGGCGATAACCTCGTTTTCGCGGTGGAGGTTCTGGAAGGCGACCTGGCGGGCGCGGAAGGCCCGGCATCGATCTTCATCGACATCATCGGCATGCCGTTTACGCCGTTGTCGTTCGCCGGGGTCGCGCGGCGCACCGCCTACCGCAGCGCCTGGTATGCAGGAGCGGCGGCCAGGCCCTATTACGCGCCCCCGCGCTGCGGCTACTACCCGTTGCCGCCCTGCTATTGAGACCGGGCCAAAGAGGCCAGGCCAGGGCATGGATGCCGTCCATTCCGGACGCACAATCGCTCCCGGCAGGCTGCCGGGGGCTGCCGAAATACCAGGGGAATCAGGGATGGAGCGGGTGAAGGGAATCGAACCCTCGTATGAAGCTTGGGAAGCTGCCGTTCTACCATTGAACTACACCCGCTCGGGTGTCGTGCCGCGGCCGTGAGCCGGGCAGAGCCGCGATTATAGCGCGGCTTTTTTCAGGTGGGGCAGCCAGGAACCGCCGCCCCTTTTTGACGCGATGCCGCCGGAATCAGTTCGCCGTGATGTTGGCGGCCTTGACCACCTTGCCCCAGCGGTCCAGCTCGGCCTGGGTATAGGCGCCCAATTCCTTCGGGCCCATGAAGATCGCCTCGGCGCCCTGCTCCGCGGCCTTCTTGCGGAACTCGTCGCTCTTCATGATCTTCTGGATTTCACCCGCGATCTTGTCGACCACGGGCGCCGGCGTGTCCTTGGGCGCGTACATGGCGAACCAGGACGAGACGATCAGGTCGGGGTAGCCGGCCTCGGCGGCCGTCGGCACGTCGGGCAGCGACGGCAGGCGGGTGTTGCCGGTGACGGCCAGGGCGCGCAGCTTGCCGGCGGCGATCTGGCCGAGGAGCGGCGGCGGCGTGGTGATGGTCATGTCCACGGCGCCGCCCAGCAGGTCGTTCAGCGCGGGGCCGGTGCCCTTGTACGGGATATGGGTGATCTGGGTGCCGGCCATCTGGTTCAGGAGTTCGGTGGCAACCTGCTGCAGCGAGCCGTTGCCGGACGAGGCGTAGTTCAGCTTGCCGGGGTTGGCCTTGGCGTACGCCACCAGTTCCTTGAGCGACTTGATGGGCAGGTCGGGACGCACCACCACCACTTGCGGGGCGGACAGCACGTTGGCGACCGGCGAGAAGTCCTTGATGGGATCCCAGCCCGCGGCGGGCGTGACGTGCGGGGTAATCACCTGGAAGCCCGAATACTGCAGCAGCAGCGTGTAGCCGTCGGGCTTGGCGCGGGCCACGGCCTGCGCCGCGATGCCGCCGGAGGCGCCGGGCTTGTTCTCGACGACGACGCTCTGGCCCAGCGCCACGCCCAGCGGCTGGGCGATGAGGCGGGCGGCGATGTCGGTGGTGCCGCCGGGCGCCGCGGACACGATCAGCGTGACGGGGCGGTTGGGAAAGTCGGCCTGCGCGCTGGCGGCGCCAGCGGCAAGGGTCAGGGCAATGGCAGCGCTGGCGCGCAGGGCGAAGGGCAGGCGGGATGAGGCCATGCGTTGTCTCCTGGATATTGTTATCTATGGGGTGGTGTCGGGTACTGCGGGCACTTCAGATGACGCGGCCGCTGCGGATATTCCAGCGACCGCGTGCAAATTCGATACGTCGGCGAACGCGGGTCCGTTCAGACGGGTCAACGCGTCAGGCATTGGCCGCCGGAAACCGCTCGGCCAGCCATGCCGGCGGCGCATGCAAGGCCAGCCGCGGCCCCGCTTGCAGCAAGGCATTGGACAGGTCCCGCTGCACCAGCGCGGGCAAGCCGCGCACGATGGCCAGCAAGGGCTCCAGCGACACGCCGGTCTCCACGCCCATGCAGGCGAACATATGGACCAGTTCCTCGGTGTTGACGTTGCCGCTGGCGCCGGGCGCATACGGACATCCGCCCAGCCCGCCGGCGGCGGCGTCAAAGCGCGTGATGCCGGTCTGCCAGGCCGCGATGGCGTTGGCCAGCGCCATGCCGCGCGTGTTGTGCAGGTGCACGGTCAGCGCGGCGCCAGGCAGGCGCGTCGCGGCCTGCTCGCACAGGCCGGCGACCTGCGTCGGAAACGCCATGCCGGTGGTGTCGCACAGCGTGATGCCGGCCGCGCCCGCGTCGACCAGACGCGCGGCCAGGTCCAGCACCGTGTCCGCGGGCACCTCGCCGTCGAACGGACAGCCGAAGGCGGTCGACAGGGATACATTGCAGGGCGCGCCGGCCTTGGCCGCGGCGGCGAGCACCTGGGACAGCTCGGCGAACGACTGCTCGCGGGTCATGCGCAGGTTGGCGCGGTTGTGCGTTTCGCTGCAGGACATGACCAGATTCATCTCGTCGGTACCGGCCTCCAGCGCGCGCTCCAGCCCGCGGACGTTGGGCACCAGCGCGGTATAGATGACGCCGGGACGGCGGCGGATGCGGCGCATGACGTCGACCGCGTCCGCCAGG
Organism: Achromobacter spanius; assembly: GCF_039673305.1. Classification (GTDB taxonomy): domain Bacteria; phylum Pseudomonadota; class Gammaproteobacteria; order Burkholderiales; family Burkholderiaceae_B; genus Achromobacter; species Achromobacter spanius_F. Next base: position 99,494 of record NZ_JBDJLJ010000009.1, on the reverse strand, counting down.
GCGGGTATGGCCTTGGGCGAAGTGAAGCTGGTGACTTCGATGCGGGCAAAGCCGCAGTCGGACAAGGCGTCGACGAAGGCGACCTTGTCGTCGGTGGGCACCATGGCTTTTTCGATCTGCAGGCCGTCGCGCGGACCGACCTCGTTGATCTCGATGCGGGCGGGTCCGTGGTTCATGCGATGACTCCCTTGGCGCGCAGCGCGGCGCGCTGCTCATCGGTCAGGCCCGCGGACGCGAGCACGGCGTCGGTGTGTTCGCCCAGCGTGGGCGCGCGTTCGCGCACCGCGCCGGGATTGGACGACAGGTAGGGGAAGACGGCGGGCATTTCGACCTGCACGCCCGCCGCCGACTCGATCGACGTGATGGCGTTGCGGGCGCGGTAGTGCGGATCCTTGGCGATGTCGGCGACCGAATAGATGCGGCCGGCGGGCACGCCCGCTTCCAGCATCGCGGCCAGCACGTCGTCAATGTCGCGCTGCTGCGTCCACGCGCCGATGGCGGCGTCGATCTCGGCAACGCGCCGGGCGCGGCCGTCGTTGTGCGCCAGCGCCGGGTCCTGGCCCAGGTCATCGCGGCCGATGCGCGCCATCAGGCGGGTGTAGATGGCGTCGCCGTTGCCGGCGATGAGCACGTAGCCGTCCTGGCACGGATAAGCGTTGGACGGGGCGATGCCGGGCAGCGACGCGCCGGCGGGCTCGCGCACCGCGCCAAACACGGAATACTCGGGCAGCAGGCTCTCGCTGAGATTGAAGAGGCTCTCGTAGAGCGCGGTGTCGATCACCTGCCCCACGCCGCCGCGCGCATCGCGCTGGTACAGCGCCATCATCACGCCCAGCGCGCCGTGCAGGCCGGCGATGGTGTCGCCCAGCGACAGGCCGGCGCGCACCGGCGCGCGGCCGGGCTCGCCGTTCAGGTAGCGCAGGCCCGCCATGGCCTCGCCGATGGCGGCAAAGCCCGGCTCCCGCGCCTTGGGACCGGTCTGGCCGTAGCCCGAAATGCGCAGCATGATGAGGCGCGGATTCAACTCATGCAGGGCTTCCCACGACAGCCCCCACTTTTCCAGGGTGCCGGGGCGGAAGTTCTCGATCAGCACATCGGCTTCGCGCGCCAGGAGGCGCACGATGTCCTGGCCTTCCTGCTGCCGCAGGTCGACGCAGACCGACTGCTTGTTGCGCGACTGGGCTTCCCACCACACCGAGGTGCCCTCGTGCAGCAGGCGCCACTTGCGCAGGGGGTCGCCCTGGCCGGGCGGCTCGATCTTGATGACCTGCGCGCCAAAGTCCGCCAGGGTCTTGGCCGCGAAAGGCCCCGCAATGAGTTGCCCCAGTTCCAGCACACGAATGCCGGCAAGAATCTGCCCTGCCATATCGCCTCCCAGGCGTGTCCAACCGTATTGATGGACGGCAGTGTGCGCGCAAAGCGCCCGGCAGCGGAATGGACAATCGGGGAAAGGGGCATTCCCGGAACGAGAAACCCCGGGCAAACCCGCCCTCAGTCTTCGCCGCGCAGATGGGCCAGCAGCAGGCGCGCGGCCACGGTCAGGGTGTCGGCGTCGCGCACGCCCAAGAGCAGCCAGCGGCGCGCCCATTCATCGGTCAGCGGAATCAGGCGGATGGGCATGGAGCGCGCGTGCGGCTCGGCGGCGATGCGCGGCAGGATGCCCACGCCGCGGGTGGCGGCCACCATGCGGCAGATGGCGTCGAAACTGCGCACCTGGATGCGCAGCCGCATCGCGCGGCCCATGCGGCCGCTTTCTTCGGACAGGCGGGTCGCCAGGGACGTCGCGGGCGGCAGGCCGACGTAGTCGTACGCCAGCGTGTCGGCGAAGGCCACCTGCGGTTCGGCGGCCAGCGGATGGCGCTGCGGCACGATCAGCACCAGTTCGTCCAGCCGGTACGGAAAGGTGGCCAGACCGTCGGCAGGCGTGCGGTCGGCGAACACGCCGATGTCGGCGCGGTTTTCCAGCACCGCGGTGACGATGTCGCTGCTGTTCTGCTCTTCCAGATCGATGCGCACGGCGGGATGCTCGTCCATGAAGGCGGCCAGGTCCTCGGGCAGGAACTGCGTCAGGGACGAGGTATTGGCGGCGATGCGCACCTGCCCGCGCACGCCCTGCGCAAAGTCCGACAGGGCGCCCGCCATCTGCTCCACTTCCTGCAGCACGCGCAGCGCGTGCACCAGGCAGGCCTGGCCGGCGTCGGTCAGTTCCACTCCGGCGGCGTTGCGGTACAGCAGGGGGCTGCCCAGCGCCGCTTCCAGGTCGGAGATGCGCTTGCTGGCCGCGCCCACCGCCAGATGCGACTGGCGCGCGCCCGCCGAGATGCTCCCCTGGCGCGCCACGGAAACAAACAGGGCAAGCGTGACGAGATCGATGCGGGCAAAGTTCATGAAAAGGGCCTACGGCGCAAAGGGGGCCGGGGCTGAAACTATAGCCGGAGCCTACCGGGATAAATCCGTCCCTATTTTAGTCCCTATGGCCGACTCCACGCCCCCGGACCTGCCACTACAATTCGGGCTATGAATACGAACAGCCCCGCGAACAACCCCGCGGACACGCCCGCGAATCCGCCCGTGACTCCCTCCGCAACGCCCGCCGCCGACGCCGCGCCCGCCCCCGTTTCCCCGGAAACCCAGGCCGCGCTGGCCAGCACCGCCCACGCGCCCAACAGCCCGGGCGCCACCCACATCCGCAGTTTCGTGCATCGCCGCGGCCATATCACCCAGGGCCAATTGGCCGCGCTGGAACGCCTGATGGGCCAGTGGTCCATCCCCTACGCCCCGCGCCGCCTGGACCCGGCCGCCGCCTTCGGGCGGCAGGCGCCGACCGTGCTGGAAATCGGCTTCGGCATGGGCGAGACCACCGAAAAGATCGCGCTGGCCCGCCCGGACGACAATTTCCTGGGCGTGGAAGTCTTCAACGCGGGCGTGGGATCCCTGCTGCGCCGCATCGAGGATTCCAGCATCCAGAATCTGCGTATCATCCAGCACGACGCCGTGGAAGTGGTGCGCGACATGATCGCTCCCGATTCCCTGGCTGGCGTGCACATCTATTTTCCGGATCCGTGGCCCAAGAAGCGCCACCACAAGCGCCGCCTGATCCAGCCCGCCTTCATTTCGCTGCTGGCCAGCCGCATCGCGCCGGGTGGCTATATCCACTGCGCCACCGACTGGGAAGATTACGCGGTGCAGATGCTGGAAGTGCTGGGCGGCGAGCCGCAACTGAAGAACACCGCGGACGGCTATGCGCCCCGCCCCGATTACCGCCCCCTGACCAAATTCGAGACACGCGGCCTGCGCCTGGGCCACGGCGTCTGGGACCTGATCTTCAAGCGAGTCGCCTGATGCTCTATCCGCCGATCGAACCCTACCGCCAAGGCATGCTGGACACCGGAGACGGCCACCAGATCTATTGGGAAATGTGCGGCAACCCCAACGGGAAGCCCGCCGTATTCCTGCATGGCGGGCCCGGCAGCGGCTGCTCGCCCGTGCACCGCCAGCTGTTCGATCCGCAACGCTACAACGTGCTGCTGTTCGACCAGCGCGGCTGCGGCCGTTCGCTGCCGCACGCCAGCCTGGACAACAACACCACCTGGCACCTGGTCGCCGACATCGAGCGCCTGCGCACCGAAGTCATGGGCGCCGAGCAATGGCTGGTGTTCGGCGGATCGTGGGGCTCGACGCTAGGGCTGGCCTACTCCGAAACGCATCCCACGCACACCAGCGAACTGGTGCTGCGCGGCATCTTCGGCCTGCGCCGCGCCGAGATCCAGTGGTTCTACCAGGAAGGCGCGTCGTGGCTGTTCCCCGACCGCTGGGAAGAGTACCTGGCGCCGATCCCCGAAGACGAACGCGGCGACCTGGTCACGGCCTATCACAAGCGCCTGACGGGCGATGACCCCGCCGAACAGCTGCGCGCCGCCAAGGCCTGGAGCAAATGGGAAGACAGCACGATCACGCTGCTGCCCAGCCCGCGCCATCAGCAAAGCCACGCGGCCGACCGCGCCGCGCTGGCCTTCGCGCGCATCGAGAACCACTATTTCTTCAACGCGGGCTTCATGGAAGAAGGCCAGCTGATCCGCGACGCGCACAAGCTGCGCGGCATCCCCGGCACCATCGTGCAGGGCCGCTACGACGTCTGCACGCCCGCGCGCACCGCATGGGACCTGCATCGCGCGTGGCCCGAAGCGCATTTCCATCTGGTGCCCGACGCCGGCCACGCCTTTGACGAACCCGGCACGCTGGCGCGCCTGATCGCCGCCACCGACGCCTACGCAAAACAGTGAGGAGAGACCTGTCATGCACATCACCCTGAACGGAGACGCCCGCGAGTTCCCGCTGGACACCACGGTGAACGAACTGCTCGAAACCCTGGGCTACGCCGGCAAGCGCGTGGCCGTGGAACGCAACGGCGAAATCGTGCCCAAGAGCCTGCATGCGCAAACCGCGTTGTCGGATGGCGACCAAATCGAAATCGTGGTCGCCGTGGGCGGAGGCTGACGCCTGCATTTGCGGCGCATCCGCGCCCCGACGCAACGCAAAAAAAGGCCGCTGACAACAGCGGCCTTTTTGCATGCAGCCCCCCGTACGAGAGGGCGTAAACCCACGGATACCAACGCCCTTCGAAGTAGCCAGCAATGTTGCGTAGTCTGGCAAGAGGCTAGCAACCTGTTACACGTTAACCCCTCGTCGCCCGGCGAATGTGCGAGTCATAATCGTTCCTGCTGGCGTCCTACCGTTGTCCTGTTGCTGTTCTGGCGTTGCACATTGCCCATCCGGGCAGAGGAGGCATCATGAACACTGCGGTCATCATCAATCTGATCATCCAGCTTGTCGCCGGCGCAGCCGGGGGCAATGGACTGGGCAAAATGCTCCAGCAGTTCAACCTGGGCACCGCGGGCAACACCATCGCGGGCGCCATCGGCGGCCTGGCGGGCGGATCCTGGCTGGCCCCGATGATTACCGCCGGCGCCGGTGCGCTCGCCGCGGGCAATACGGGTCTCGATCTTTCCGCGATCGCAAGCAGCGTGGTCGGCGGCGGCATTGGCGGCGCCGTGCTTACGCTGATTGCCGGCATCGTGAAAAAAATGCTTGTGGGCCGCGCGCCCTGACTGTGCCAGGTTTTCTCACCGCAACATCGATAAAGGAAACACTATGGGTCTGCTCAATTTCATCAAGGACGTTGGAGAAAAGCTCTTCGGCGCCAGCGAGGCCAAGGCCGCGACGGCGGACGAACTGAAGAAAGAGCTCGATAAGCACGGCCTGAACGCGGATGGCCTGCAAATCTCGGTGGACGGCGACAAGGTCACGGTCGCGGGCGAGGCGCTGAGCACGGAAGACGCCGAGAAGATTTCGCTGGCGCTGGGCAACACCGTGGGCGTGGCCGCAGTGGACAATCAGCTGAAGGTCAAGCAGGCCACGCCCGAAGCCAAGATGTACACGGTGCAAAAGGGCGACAACCTGTGGAAGATCGCCGAGGCGCAATATGGCAAGGGCCAGGGCGCCAAGAACACGCTGATCTTCGAAGCCAACAAGCCCATGCTGACCAGCCCCGACAAGATCTATCCCGGCCAGGTCCTGCGCATCCCGCCGCTGTCGTAAGCGGCCCCCATGCGGACAACCCGGAGAACACCCATGCGTTTTCCGGTTTGTGTCGCGGCGCGGCGCCCCCTGCCTGCCGCGATTGCTTGGCCAGACGCAATGTCTGGCCATTTTTTTTGAGTGATGGCCGGGGCGGCGCTGGTGGGAGGGGTAAGCCAGAGAGGGAAGAGCCGGCGCTGGTGGGAAGGTGTCTGACACCCTTGTGGCACAACCGTGGACTGGAGAGCATCTCGCGCGGGTGTCAGACACCGCACGAAGGCGGGGCACAGCCCCCTCGGGGGGCAGCAAGCGAGCGAAGCGAGTGCGGCGTGGGGGCCATGACTACAGCGTGGGGGCCTCTTCTACTACTTCATCCCGAACCGGCCCAGCCCCTTCATGCCGCCCATGGCGCGCATCATCTTCGCCATGCCGCCCTTCTTCATCTGCTTCATCATGCCCTGCATCTGTTCGAACTGGGCCAGCAGGCGATTGACCTCCTGGACCGGCACGCCGGAGCCGGCGGCGATGCGGCGCTTGCGCGAGGCCTTGATCAGTTCGGGCTTGGCGCGCTCGGCGGCGGTCATGGAGTTCAGGATGCCTTCGGTGCGGCGCAGCTGCTTTTCAGCCTGGCCGCCCTGCAGCTGGCCCGCGGCCTGCTGGAACTGGGCCGGCAGCTTTTCAAGCAGCGAGCCCATGTCGCCCAGCTTCTTCACCTGGCCGAGCTGGTCGCGGAAGTCGTTGAGGTCGAACTTGTTGCCCGACTTGATCTTCGAAGCCAGCTTCTGCGCTTCGGCGATGTCGATGTTCTTCTGCGCCTGCTCGACGAGCGACACGATGTCGCCCATGCCCAGCACGCGCTGCGCCATGCGGTCGGGGTAGAAGGGCTCCAGGCCGTCCAGCTTTTCGGACACGCCGACGAACTTGAGCGGCTTGCCGGTAACGTGGCGCACCGACAGGGCCGCGCCGCCGCGGGCGTCGCCGTCCAGCTTGGTCAGCACCACGCCGGTCAGGGGCAGCGCGTCCGCGAAGGCGCGCGCGGTGTTGACCGCGTCCTGGCCCTGCATGGCGTCCACCACGAACAGCGTTTCCACCGGCTTGACCAGGTCATGGAGCGCGCGGATTTCGCGCATCATGGCCTCGTCGATGCCCAGGCGGCCGGCCGTATCCAGGATCAGCACGTCATAGTGGTGGCGGCGGGCGTGGTCCATCGCGCCGCGCGCGATGTCTTCGGGCTTCTGGCTGGGGTCGGACGGCAGGAAGTCCACGCCGACCTGCGCGGCGACGGTCTTCAGCTGGTCGATAGCGGCCGGACGGTAGACGTCGGCGGACACCACCAGCACCTTCTTCTTGCCGGTCTTGCGGCCGTGCTGCGTATGCTGGCCTTCGGAGAGCCAGCGCGCCAGCTTGCCGGTGGTGGTGGTCTTGCCGGCGCCCTGCAGGCCCGCCATGAGGATGACGGCGGGCGGCTGCACCGCCAGCGACAGCTCGTTGGAGTCGGCGCCCAGGTCGCCGCCCATCAGGGCGGTCAGTTCTTTGTGGACGACGCCCACCAGGGCCTGGCCGGGGCTGAGGCTGCCGGCGACTTCTTCGCCCAGCGCCTTGTCCTTCACACGCGCGACGAACTCGCGCACGACGGGCAGCGCCACGTCGGCTTCCAGCAGCGCCATGCGCACTTCGCGCAGCATCTCCTGGGTGTTGGCCTCGGTCAGGCGGGCTTCCCCGCGCAGCGTCTTGACGACGCGCGACAGGCGTTGAGTTAGGTTATCGAGCATGAGAGGCGTTTCCGCTTAAACTAGTTGATTGAACGGTGGCCGCAGGCGCGGATTCTGCGCTTTCGGGTGGCATGCACCCCAAGGCCCCATCCAGACAACGGTTTCTATGTCACTAGGCATTGTATTTCACACGGCGGCTGCCTTGGCGTACGCGGTGCTCGGGGGGTCGCTCTGGATCCGCCTGGCCGGCGCCGGGGAAGTGGAACAGACCGGCAAAATCGCCCGTCTGTGCCTGCTGGGAGCCCTGGTTCTCCATGGAATCGGGCTGCAACAATCGATGCTGGGCGCCCAGCATCTGTTCATCGGGTGGGCGCTGGCCCTGTCCGCGGCCATCTGGCTGGGCATGGTGGTCTTCTGGCTGGAAAGCCTGCTGGTGCGCATCGACGGCCTGCAACTGCTGCTCCTGCCCGCCGCCGCCATCGCCAGCGGCCTGGCCGCCCTGTTTCCGCAGGGGCAATTCGTGCCCCACGCCCAGGATCCCTGGCTGCGCGCGCATCTGCTCATCGCCCTGGCCGCCTATGGCCTGATCACCATCGCCGCCCTGCACGCCATGATGATGGCCCTGCTGGACCGCCACCTGCACCGCCCCCTGGACGCCCCCGCCGAGCGCAGCATCGTCGGGCGCGTGCTGGACTCCCAGCCGCCGCTGCTGGTGCAGGAACAGCTGCTGTTCCGCATCATCTGGATCGGCTTCATCGTGCTGACGCTGGCCGTGGGGTCGGGTTCGATCGCATCCATGAAGCTCACGGGCAAGATCCTCCCGTTCGACCACAAGACCGTCTTCACCCTGCTGTCCTGGCTGACCTTCGGCGTGCTGCTGGCGGGACGGCACATCTGGGGCTGGCGCGGCCGCGTCGCGCTGCGCTGGACCCTGACCGGTTTTGGTTTTTTGATTCTGGCGTACACCGGCAGCCGGTTCGTGCTGGAAATGATTCTGCATCGAGGCTGACGTGGGCAAGTTGCTGTTCTGGATCGTTCTGATCATCCTGGTGCTGTTCGTCGCCCGCATCGCCGGCCGCATGGCCGCCCAGCGCCAGCCCGGCGCGAAATCCGGCCCGGGCAGGAAACAGGCCCCCGCTCAGCCCAAGCCGCTGGAATCCATGGTGCGCTGCGCGCACTGCGGCATCCACCTGCCCCGTTCCGAGGCCCTGCTGCAGAACGGCCAGACCTGGTGCAGCGCCGACCACGCGCGCCTGGGACCGGCCAAGCACTGAGCCTGGCGCGGCCGCTTTGCGCCGGCCGGCGCACAAGACGGTCCGCCGGCTAGGGCAACGCGTGGGCGCACGGCATAATGCATGTCGGAATCCTCACGTGCTCCCTTCCTATGCCCTTGCTTCTGGATCGACATGGCTGGCTGGCGCCGGCTTCGGGCGTTTCCCTCCTGCCCTCGCCCAACTGCGACGCCCGCCCCGCCGGCGCGCAGGTGTCCCTATTGGTGCTGCACAACATCAGCCTGCCGCCGGGACAATTCGGCGGCCCCGAGGTCGCCGGCCTGTTCCTGAACACGCTGGATTACGGCTCGCACCCGTGGCTGGAACGCCTGCGGGGCCTGCGCGTATCGGCGCACTTCTTCATCCGCCGCAACGGCCGCATCGTCCAGTTCGTCTCCACCGAGCGGCGCGCCTGGCATGCCGGCGTGTCGCGCTTTGCGGGCCGCGAGCGCTGCAACGATTTTTCCCTGGGCATTGAACTGGAAGGCACTGACACCCTGGCCTACACTGACGAGCAATACACGGCGCTGCGCAGGCTGACGCCGGTGCTGCGCGCCCGCTACCCCCTGGTTGCCGCCTGGGGACACGAACACATCGCCCCGGGCCGCAAGACCGACCCCGGGTCCGCCTTCGACTGGACGCGCTTTGCGCGCGACAGCGGTTTTGCACGGCGGCAGTTGCCGCCCGTCTGACACTTACAAGGATTGGCTATGTTGAAGATCTGGGGACGCCTGACTTCCGTCAACGTTCAGAAAGTGATGCTGGCCGTGCGCGAGCTGGCCCTGCCGCACACCTTTGTCCAGGCCGGCGGCCCGTTCGGCGTGGTCGACACGGCCGACTACGCCGCCAGGCTCAACCCCAACCGCCTGGTCCCCGTCATCGACGACGGCGGCTTCGTGCTGTGGGAATCGAACGCCATCGTGCGCTACCTGGCCGCGCGCTACGGCGTGGGCACGCTGTGGCCCGAAGACGTCTGCCTGCGCGCCGACGCCGACCGCTGGATGGACTGGCAGGCCACCGAATGGCAGCCCGCCATGGGCCCGGCCTTCCTGGGCCTCATCCGCACGCCCGAAGACAAGCGCGACAAAGCCGCGATCGAAAACTCCATCAAGCGTTCGAATGCGCGCGCCGTGATCCTGGACCAGGCCCTGAAAGGCCGCGAGTTCATCGCGGGCCGCCACCTGACCATGGGCGACATCGCCCTGGTCAGTTCCGCGCACCGCTGGCTGGCGCTGCCGATCGAGCGCCCCGATACGCCGGCGCTGTCGGCCTGGTACCGCCGCGTCATGATGCGCCCGGCGCCGCAGGGCGTGCTGACGCTGCCGCTGGAATAAGCCCGCGGCCTATTCCACCCAAGGCGTCTGCGCCCAGATCTGGCGCAGGCGCGCGTCGTCGCCCTTCAACCGCTCCTGCCACTGCGGCCCGTCCACGTAGTCCATCTCTGTGAACTGCTGCTTCATCTGGGCCTGGAATTCCGGATTGGCGGCCACCTTGCCCAGCGCGCGGCGCAGCTTGTCGGCCACCTCGGCGGGCAGGTCCTTGGGCGCGACGATGCCGCGTTCCGACGCAAACACCAGGTTCACGCCCAGCTCCTTGAACGTCGGCACGTCCGGCCCCAGCGGCGAGCGCTTGTCGCTGGCCTGCGCCAGCACCCGCATGTTCTTGCCGTTATAGGGCATGACCTCGCCCAGGTTCAGGCCGCCGATGACCGTGTGACCGCCCAGCACCGAACTGCGCAGCGGCCCCGCGCCGTTGTAGGGCACGTGATTCAGCTTCGTGCCGGTCAGGGACTGGAACAGCACCAGCGCCAGATGGTCGTCGGTGCCCACGCCCGTCGACCCGTAGCTGACGGCATCGGGCCGTTCCTTGGCCGCCGCGATCAGCGCTTCCAGCGTTTTATAGGGACTGTCGCTGGCCACGCTGAAGGCGCTGGGGTCGCGCACCAGGTTGGCCAGATAGGTGAAGTCGCCGCCCGTGAAGCCCGCCTTGCGCTCGATCGGCAGGGACACCAGGCCCGGCATGTTCGTCATCGCCAGCGTGTAGCCGTCAGGCTTGGCGCGCGCCACGTAGGACAGCGCGATGGCGCTGGACGCGCCCGGCTTGTTCTGCACCACGACGGTCGTGCCCAGCTCCTTTTCCAGGAAGACCGCCAGCGAACGGGCCGTCAGGTCCGTGCCGCCGCCGGGCGCAAAGCCCACCACCAGTTCGATGGGTCGGTCGGGCCACGCCCACGCGGGCAGCGCGGCGCACAGGCCCGCGACGGACAGCGCGGCGCGCGCGAGGGTCTTGCACGATAAGAACATTTTTTTGTCTCCAGACGATGGGTATGTGATCGGGCCGAACGGCCGTCAAGAAAAAGGCGCGGCGCGCAAGGGCAAGGCGCCATCCGCCTCCGCGGACAGCACCTTGCCGGGATTCATCAGCCCTTGCGGGTCCAGGGCGCGCTTGATCCTGCGCATCAGGTCCAGTTCCACGGCGCTCTTGTAGCGCTGCAGGTCCTGCACGCGGCGCTGGCCAATGCCCTGCTCGGCGCTGATGGAACCGCCGGCCTCATGCACGCGGTCATGGACCAGCCGCTGGATATCCGCTTCCCGCGCGCCGTCCGGCGGCAGCAGGTTGTAGTGAAGATTGCCATCGCCCAGATGGCCGAATACGCGCATCGCCACGCCGGGAAAGACCGCGGCCAGCGCGTCGTCGGTGGCCTGCACGAACGCCGGAATGCGCGACGCGGGCAGCGAGATGTCGTGCTTGACGCACGCCTTGGCCTGGGCAAGCGCCAGCGTGATGCTTTCGCGCAGATGCCAGAACGCGGCGCTTTGCGCGCCGGACACCGACACCGCCGCGTCCAGCGCCTCGCCCGCCTCCAGCGCGGCGGCCAGCACGGCCTCGAGGCGTTCCTGTGCATGCTGCTCATCCTCGCTGTCCGACACTTCCAGCAAGGCGCACCAGGCGTCGCCCGGCAGATCGGCGAACGGCAGGCGCTGCTGCGGAAACGCCCGGACCACGTCGTGCATGCAAGGCGCCGACATGACCTCGAAGGCGGTCAGCGCCGCGCCGAAGCCCGCGCGGGCGCGCTGCAGCAGTTGCAGCGCCTGCGGCAAGCCGGGCACCGCGATCAGCGCCGTGCGCTGCGCGCGCGGCAGGGGAAAGAGCTTGAGCACCGCGGCCGTGATGACGCCCAGCGTGCCTTCGCTGCCGATATACAGGTCGCGCAGGTCGTAGCCGGTGTTGTCCTTGCGCAGGCCGCGCAAGCCGTCCCAGACCTCGCCCTGCGGCGTGACGACTTCCAGGCCCAGCGCAAGCTCGCGCGCATTGCCGTAGCGCAGCACCTGCGTGCCGCCGGCATTGGTGGCCAGGTTGCCGCCGATGGTGCAGCTTCCCTGCGCGCCCAGCGACAGCGGGAACAGGCGGCCGGCCTGGCGCGCGGCCTCCTGCACCGCCTGCAGCACGCAGCCGGCCTCGACGGTGATCGTGTCGTTGTCCAGGTCCACGGCGCGCACGCGGTTCATGCGCGCCAGCGACAGCACCACGGCCGAGGCGCTGGCGTCGGGCGTCGCGGCGGCCACCTGGCCGGTATTGCCGCCCTGCGGCACCACGGGCACGCCAGCGGCCGCGCACAAGCGCACCACCTGCGCGACCTCGCCGCTGTCGCCCGGACGCAGCACAGCAAGCGCCCGGCCGGTGACCGTCCGGCGCCAGTCGGTCAGGTAAGGCTCGGCGTCCGCGCCCGTCAGCACGTTCGCCTCGCCCAGGCAGGCCATCAGCTCCGCCAGCAGCGCGGCCCGCGTCATGCCTGCATCTCCCAGTCGGGCACCGGCGTGCGCAGCCGGCCGCTGCGCAGGAATTCCGTCACGTTGTCGTAGACCAGTTCCGCCATGGCCGCGCGCGTCTCGCGCGTGGCGCTGCCCACATGCGGCATCAGCGACACCTGGTCCAGTTCCGCGAACTCGGCGGCGTCCGTGGGCTCCTGCTCCAGCACGTCCAGCCCGGCGCCGCCCAGTTCGCCCGCGCGCAGCGCGGCCAGCGCGGCGGCCTGGTCCACCACGCTGCCGCGCGCGATATTGACCAGGATGCCTTGCGGACCCAGCGCGCGGATGACTTCCGCATTCACGAGATGCCGCGTGGCGGCGCCGCCCACGCAGGCAATGACCAGGAAATCGGCCCAGGCGGCCAGGTCCGTCAGCGATGCTTCGTACCCGTACGAGGACTGCGGCCTGGGACTGCGGTTGTGATAGCGCACTTGCATGTCGAATCCCGCGCCCCGGCGCGCGATGGCCTCTCCGATGCGGCCCAGCCCCAGGATGCCCAGCCGCTTGCCCGACACCCGGGTCGCAACCGGGAACTGCCCCAGGGCGCGCCATTGACCCGTCTTGACGTAGCGGTCGCCAACGGCCGTGCGCCGCGCGGCCGACAGCAGCAGCGCCCACGCCAGGTCGGCAACGCAATCGTCCAGCACATCGGGCGTGACGCTGACTTGGATGCCGCGCTCGGCGGCCGCGCGCAGGTCCAGCGTGTCGTGGCCGACGCCCCAGCTGCACACCGCCTGAAGGTCGGGCAGCGCATCGAACATGGACCGCGTGAAGCCGTGGCGCACCGAGGTCACGGCCACGCGCAGGCCACGCAATTCGTCGCCGAACGCAGCCAGGCCGCGAGGATCGCGCCAGGCCTGCAGAACGCGGCAACTGGCCGCCAGCCGTTCATCGAACCGCGGACCCAGCGAGGCCACCTGCACCACATCGTAGGCGGCAGTCACGCACGGCCTCCGGGGCTGGCGGGGATGTAGTTCGCGGCCGCGGCGGCCTCGGCGAACGACAGGCCGTCGCGGATGCCGCGCTCCACCCGTTCGTCCACTTCCAGCGCTTCCCGCGCGGCCGCCAGCACCTCTTCCAGCCGCGCGCGCGGCACGACGACCAGGCCGGTATCGTCGCCGACCACCAGATCGCCTTCCGCCACCCGCACGCCGCCTATCGTCACCGGTTCGCCCATGGCCTGCAGCCGCAGCCGCGTCTTGCCGGTCAGGGGCGTGACGTGGCGGCTGGCGAGCCACAGCCCGGTCGCCTGGATCTCGTCGACGTCGCGGCAGGCGCCGTCGATCACCACGGCGGTGGCCTGACGCCGGAAAGCCGCCAGCGAGGCGATGCCGCCGAAGGTGGAGATGCAGGTCCCGCCCGCGTCCACCATCAGCACGCGCCCCGGCCCCGTGGCGGCGACCAGCCGGCCCACGGCGAAGTCGGCGCGGTCGAAATCCCCCAGCCCGCCCCAGACATGGCGCGCAGTCGCGGCAAAGCCGGCGATGCGCCCCTGCCCGCCCCGGCGCGCGATGCCCTGCACCACGCCCGCAATGCCCAGCGTGTCCATGGCGTCGGCCCAGGTGCTGGTGCCGATGGCGGCGCAGCGCGCCAGCAGGTCTTGATCGGTATTGCTCATCGTGTGTGTACTCCCGTCGGAAAGGCCCGTGCGGCCGGTCAGTCGATCTGCGCGCCCGAGAGCTTGACGCCCTCGGCCCAGCGCTGCGCCTCATCATTGATGAATGCCTGGAACTGCTGCGGCGAGCTGTTGTTCACGTCCCCGCCCATGTCCTGCAGCTTCTTGGTCATTTCGGGCGTGGCGACGATCTTGGCGACGTCCTGGTAGATCTTCTGGCGCAGGTCGGCGGGCATGGTGGACGGCGCGAACAGGCCGAACCAGGTGGCCGCCTCGAAGTTCTTCATGCCCGCTTCCGCCATGGTGGGCACCTGCGCAATGGCGTCGACGCGGCGCGGATGCGCCAGCGCGATCGCCTTGAGCTTGCCCGACTGGATGTGCGGCAACGCCGCCGACAACGTAACGAACGCCATCTGCACCTGGCCGCCGATCAGGTCGGTCAGCATGGGCGCGTCGCCGCGGTACGGCACATGCACCAGCTTGATCCCCGCCTTGGCCTTGAAGAGCTCGCCCGTCAGGTGCTGCGGCGTGCCGTTGCCGGTGGAGGCCATGCTCAGCCCCTGAGGCGCCGCCTTGGCGTAGGCGATCAGTTCGTCCAGGTTCTTGACCGGCAGCGACGGCGCCGTCACCAGCACCAGCGGAATGGTTGACGTGAGCGTCAGCGGCGCGAAATCCTTCAGGGGGTCGTAGTTCAGCTTCTTGTACAGACTGGCGCTGATGGTGTGCGCCGCCGTCGTCATGTAGAGCGTGTAGCCGTCGCCGGGCGACCGCGCCACGGCTTCGGCGGCCACGGTGGTGCCCGCCCCCGGGCGGTTATTGATGATGACCTGCTGGCCCCACGCGGCCGGCAACTTCTCCGCGATCAGGCGCGCGATGACGTCCGTGGCGCCGCCGGGCGGGTATGGCACGACCAGCGTCACGGGCTTGTCGGGATAGCCCGCGGCAAGCGCGGTCCCCGCGCCCAGCGCCAGTCCCATGGCGATGAATACGCCGGCAATACAGTTGCGCTTCTTCATTGTCCTGTCTCCTGTGGATGTTGTTGTCGTGACTACTGAAGTACGTACTCGGCCTCGAGCATGGGCTGGCCCGTCGGATCCAACACCCAGCCGGGCGGCTTGGGCTTGTCGTTGCGCCGATGGACCTTGGCCTTGTCGGCCGCGACGGTGATGGGGGTGGGCATGTCCGGCGCGAACGGCCGACTGCATCCCGCGAGCGTCGCGAATGCCAGCGGATTGGCGCGCGGCGCCACGCCTGCGGCCGGCAACAGGGATGCAATCTTCATGGTCATGTCTCCTCGTGTGCGCATCGCGTCCGCTTTCTGTCGTGCGGACGCTGATGCCTTTCACTGCCTTGCCCCGGCGCTCTGCGGCGCCGTGTGGCGGGTTCCGCCTGCGCACAGGCGGAACTTGCGGTTTAACCGGCTTCCTGCGCTTCACGCCAGGCCAGCAGCCGGCTCACGCCTTCCGCCATGCTGACCTTGGGCTGCCACCCGATGTGCTGGCCCGCCAGATCGTGCGGAATATGGAACGCGCCGCCCGACGTGAGCCGCACGGTGCCGGGCGGGTCCGGCTTGATCTCCGGCTGCAGATCGCTCTTGCAGTAATCCAGCACCAGCCGCACCAGTTCGCCCGTGGTGATGGGCGCGGGGCCGGACACGTTCACCGCCACGTCGGTGGCCGTGCTCTGGAAGGCCGCCACATTGGCGCGCGCCACGTCCGAGACGTGCACGAAGTGCTTGGTGTCGGTGCCGTCGCCCGGCAGCACGGGGCGCTCGCCCTTGCGCACGCGGTCGTAGGTTTCCATGATGTACAGCGAATTGGCCGCGCGGTAATGCTGCCGTTCGCCGTAGACCGTCGAGTAGCGCAGCACCACATAGTCCAGCCCGGCCTTCTGGTGGTACTGGCGGCAAAGCTGTTCGCCCATGATCTTGGACGCGCCGTACAGGATGGCGGCCGGCGGCGCGCCCACCGAGTGGAACGGGCCATTCTCGACCAGCGCGCCGGCAATCCCGGTGCCATAGCCGTAGACGGCGTTGGACGACGCGAAGACGATCTTTTTCACTTTGTTGGCGCGGCAGGCTTCCAGCATGTTCTGCGCGCCGCGGATGTTCACGTCCACCGCCTGCCACGGCGTCTGCGCAAAGCCCAGCGTCATGTACGCCGCCAGGTGCAGCACGCCGTCCACGCCTTCGGTGGCCGCCAGCAGGTCGGGCAGGCGCATCAGGTCGCCGCGCACGACTTTGACGCGCGGATTGTCCTGCAGGTGGGCGATGGCCTCGGGCGTGCCGAAGGCAAAGTTGTCCAGCAGGATCACTTCCTTCGCGCCGGCCGCCAGCAGCGCGTCGGCGGTGTGCGAACCCACCAGGCTGGCCGCGCCGGCGATCAGGATGCGGGAGTCGGCCAAGGACAGCGCCGCGCCTTTCTTTTCAGTCGTCATGTTTGTTCAAAGTCCCAATGGTTTGTCGTGCATGCCCCAGTACAGGCTCTTGACCTGGCTGTAGAGGCGCAGGCCGTGCAGGCCTTTCTCGCGCCCGATGCCGCTGGCCTTGAAGCCGCCGAAGGGGGTCGCGATATGCGATTGCTTGTAGGTGTTGATCCAGATGGAGCCGGCTTCGATCTCGCGCGCCACACGCCAGGCGCGGGCGTAATCGCCCGTCCACATGCCCGCGGCCAAGCCGAAGGCCGTGTCGTTGGCCTGCCGGATGACGTCGTCCTCGTCCTCGAACGGCAGCGCCACCAGCACCGGACCGAAGATCTCTTCCTGGCAGACGCGCGCGCCGTTGCCCAGGCCGTCGATCACGGTGGGCAGATAGAACCAGCCGTTGGCCAGTTCGGCCTGCGTGGGCGCCGCGCCGCCGACCAGCACGCGGCCGCCCTCGGCGCGGCCGATGTCCACGTAGCCCGCGACCTTGTCGCGATGCGCGCGCGACACCAGCGGGCCCATCTGCGTGGCCGGATCGTCGGGCAAGCCGACGCGGACCTGGCGCGTGCGCTCCACCAGCGTATCCATGAAGCGCTTGTAGATGGACTTCTGCACGAACAGGCGCGAACCCGCCACGCAGCTCTGGCCCGCCGAGCCGAAGATGCCCGACACCACGCCGGCCACGGCGCGGTCCAGGTCGGCATCGTCGAACACGATGTGCGGCGATTTGCCGCCCAGTTCCAATCCCACCGGGATCAGGCGCTGGCCGGCGATGCCGCCGATGGCGCGGCCGGTTTCGGTGCCGCCCGTGAACGACACCATGCGCACGCCGGGATGCTTGACCAGCGCCGCGCCCACGTCTTCGCCGTGGCCGGGCAATACGGTCAGCAGGCCTTCCGGCAGGCCGGCTTCGGCGCAGATGCGGGCCAGCTCCAGCGCAAGCTGCGGCGTTTCCTCGGACGGCTTGATCAGCACGGCGTTGCCGGCGGCCAGCGCGGGCGCGGCCTTCTGCGCCTCGTTCATGATGGGCGAATTCCACGGCGTGATGGCGGCGATCACGCCGAAGGGCTCGGCCAGGGCCATCGAGAAGTACTCGCCGCGCGGCGAGGTCATCTCGTTCTGCCAGGTCTCGCACACGGCCGCGTAGTAGCGGAAATGCCCGGCCGCGCTGTCGACCATGTTCAGGCATTCCTTCCATGGCTTGCCGCTGTCCAGCATCTGCAGGCGGGCCAGCGGCTCGCGTTCGGCGGACAGGCGCCGGCCTATCTCATACAGCGTGGCCGCGCGCTGGTCCGGACGCAGCTTGCGCCAGGGCTTGTGCTGCCAGGCGTCCCAGGCGATGGCGACCGCCGTGTCCACGTCCTGCGGGAGGGCGCGCGTGACGATGCCGGCAATGCTGCCGTCGGCCGGGTTGATGGAGGTGATGACGGCGTCGCCGTCTTGGCTCAGGCGCCAGTTGGCGCCCAGCCGGAAGGGCTTGTGGCTTGATGCGTCCATAACGTCTTGGAATCCGGAGGGGCTTCGGTAGACGTCATCATCGGCCGGTCGATTATTAGACACAAATAGATATTTATCCAATATTCTTAGCCTATGGCTATCAATATCAAATACCGGCCCCTCAAGGCCTTTCTCCTGGCGGTGGACACGGGCTCGTTCACGCACGCGGCCAATCACCTGGGCGTGACGCAACCGTCTTTCACGGCGCTGATCCAGGACCTGGAGGAAGTGCTGGGCCTGCGCCTGTTCGAACGCACCACGCGCAGCATCAGCCTGACCTCCGCCGGCCAGGATTTCTATGCGCGCGTGCAGCGGCCGATCGCCGACCTGGAGGAGGCCTATCGCAGCCTGGCGGACCTGGCCGCGGTGCGGCGCGGCAACGTCGCGCTGGGCGCCCTGCCGTCCACCGCGCTGAGCCTGCTGCCCGCCGCGACGGGCACGCTGCGCCAGGCCCATCCCGCCCTGAAGGTGCGCGTGGTGGAGGCGCACAACGACGAACTGGTGGCCCTGCTGCGCACCAACCAGATCGAATTCGCGGTGGCCGCGCAGGCCGAACCGGCGTCAGACCTGATTTTCACGCCGCTGGGCGAGGACTGCTTCTGCGCGGTCTACCCCGCCGGCCACCCGCTGGGCGACGCGCCCGGCATGCTGCATTGGCGCGATGTGCTGCGCTACGACCTGATCCTGCTGTCGCAGGGTTCCCATGCGCGCCAGCAGTTCGACCGCGCGGTGCGCGACGAGGCCGACGCGCCCGCCACCGCGCTGCGCTACGACGTGACCCACATGGGAACGGCCGCGGGCATGGTGCGGCAAGGATTGGGGGTAAGCGTGCTGCCCCGGCTGGCGCTGCCGGAACTGAACCTGTCCGGGCTGCGCTGCACGCCGCTGGGCGACGCATCGGCGCGCCGCTACATCGGCCTTTTGCATCGGCGCGACCGTTCGCTGTCGCCGGCCGCGCAGGCCCTGGTCGCGCAACTGGAAAGGGCCATGGCGGACATCCAGCAGCGGCTGCTGCCATTGCCGCCGCTCACGGCCGATAACTGAAGGGCATTGTCGCGCGCGATAGGACATGAGGCGTCACGGATGGATTCGTAAGGATCGTTGAGACGCCATCGCGCCAGCCTGTTTCCGAGAATTGTCAGGCTGTTCCTGACACAAAATAAGATTCTTCTCATATCCGAAGATCGGTAGGTATGCCCTAATGGCGGCGCATTCCATGCGCGTCCCTTGCCATCCCCTATTCGCGGCGGACGCATTCCCCTTTAGGCGGACTGGACGCTCACCGCGCGGCGGGCGAAGGCCTGTCGTCGCCGGGAGCACGTCATGCCTTCTCAATCCGATCTGCGCTTCACCTTTGCTGCGGGAAGCGAGTCCTTCGAAGTGGTCGAGTTCACTTTGCAGGAAGGGCTTTCGCTGGCCTTCCTGCTGCAAGTGGACTTGGCCAGCGCCAATCCCGCCATCGACTTCGGCAAGGTGCTGGACCACGCCGCCCTGCTCACCATCTGGCACGGCAACACGCCCGTGCGCTACGTGCACGGCGCTGTGTCCTCCTTCGTTCAGGGCGAGACGGGCTTTCGCCGCACGCGCTACTCCGCCGTCGTCGAGCCGCGCCTGGCGCGCCTGAAACTCAGCGCCGACTGGCGCATCTTCCAGTCCCTCACCGTCCCGCAAATCGCCTTGGTGGTGCTCAGGGCGCATGGCCTCACCCAGGACTACGAGCAGCGCAATACTACCAAGCACCGGCCGCGCGAGTACTGCGTGCAGGCCGGCGACACCGATTACCAATTCGTCGAGCGCATCATGCGCGAAGAGGGCTTCTTCTATTCCTTTCGCCACAGCGCCGAGGGTCACCAACTCGTCCACAGCGACCGTCTGTTCATACACGGCCGCGTGGGCGACGAGCCCGTGCAATACAACCCCACGCCCGGCGGCGACCAGCCCCAGCCCGCGCTGCGCCGCTTCGCCTACGCCGAAAACGTGCGCACCGCGCGCCAGACCCAGCGCGACTACACCTTCCACCACCCTCGCTATACCCACCAGCACAGCCGCGACGGGCAGGACCTGGACCACCAGGGACGCCGTTACGAACGCTATGACTACCCCGCGCGCGCCAAGTTCGACGAGACCGGAAAACCCTTCGCCGAGAACCGCCTGCGCGGCCGCCGCCGCGATGCGCGCATCGCGCAAGTCGAGGGCGATGACCCGAGGCTGCAGCCGGGCATCTCGTTCACGCTGGCCGGCCACCCGCGCGAGGACATGAACCGCGGCTGGCGCCCCGTACGCATGGTCCACCGCGGCACGCAGCACACCAGCCAGGCCGAGGACAGCGCCCAGGCGCAGGTCGGCATCCACTACCACTACGACGCCGAACTGGTTCCGGACGACGCCGAGTGGCGTGCGGAACCGCTGCCCAGGCCGCGCATCGAGGGGCCGCAGAACGCCATCGTGGTCGGCCCCCCCAACGAGGAAATCCATACCGACGAGTACGGCCGGGTCAAGGTCCAGTTCCCCTGGGACCGCCAGGGCAAGCAGGATGAATACAGTTCCTGCTGGATTCGCGTGTCGCAAAACATCGCCGGCGCCACCTGGGGACACATGGCCATCCCACGCGTCGGCCAGGAAGTCATCGTCTCCTATTTCGACGGGGATCCGGACCAGCCGGTCATCACCGGCCGCGTGTATAACCGCTTGCAGTTGCCGCCCTATGAGCTGCCGAGATTCAAAGACTTGGCAACGGTCAGGAGCAAGGAACACAAAGGCAATCAAGCGAGTGAACTAAGGCTGGATGACACTCCGTCTCAAATCAGCGCCGCGCTGATGAACGATCATGGCGCCAGCCACCTGCACCTGGGCTACCTCACCCATCCCCGCCCCAACGGCGGCGCCCCGCGCGGCGAAGGCTTCGAACTGCGCACGGATTTGCATGGTGCGCTACGCGCTGCGCAAGGCTTGCTTTTGACTACTGAGACGCAAGCCAATGCCCAGGGGGGCCAGCTTGACCGCACTGCAATCGTTGCCGTTCTGGAGGCGGCACTACACCTGGCGCGCAGCCTGGGCAACTATGCGGGCGAGCATCAGGGCATGGCCCATGATCACGAGCCGCGCCAAGCCTTGACCGAATCGGTACGAGACCTCGGCCAGGGCGCCAATGACCAGGCCAAGGGCATTGGCGAAAGCACTGAGCCGATCATGGCCCTCTCCGCAGCAGCCGGAATCGCAGCCGGAACGCCCCGCTCCATCGCCTTTGGCGCGGGCGAGCATCTGGATGCCGCCGCCCAGCGAAATCTGCAGCTGACGGCGGGCGAGCGCGTCGTCGTGAACGCCGGCGACGGCCTCGGCACCTTCGCGCAGCGCGGGGATATGCGCCATATCGCCCATATGGGCCAACTGCTTTTACAGGCCCAACACAACAATATCCACATCGAAGCGGAAAAAAGCGTGGAGGTTCGCGCTAACAACAACCATGTCACGTTGTCCGCCGAGGAACACATCACCCTGCTGTGCGGTGGAGCCTATATCAAGATGGCGGGGGGCAACATCGAAATGGGCATGCCCGGTGCCTTCACTGTCAAGGCGACGAACCACAGTTTCAAGGGGCCTGGAACGATGGTGCCCACGCTCGGCAAGTTCTCCGGCCTGCCCGGTCCCTTTCAGGAGTACTTCGTATTGCGCGACGCGAGCACAAACGAGGTCCTGCCAAACCAGGCCTACGAGATTGTGCGTGCCAGCGGCGGCATCGTGCGTGGGCGCACCGACGATCACGGCCGTACGCAAGTCGTCACCAGCGACACAAGAGAACCCCTGGAAATCTCGGCCATACCGGATCCGGATGACCTCTTGCATCTGAATGCCAGCTACTGGGATGGCGCTGGCGACTATTCGCTGGATTTTCTGCGCAACCCCGCCAAGGAGAAAGGCTGAACCATGGCCCCCCAAACACCACGTACCGGGCCAAAAAACCCGGGGGCAAGTACCCGAGGCTCCACCAAACCTGATGCTTCAGGCCAAGTGCTGCCCGTGACCAACCCGCTTGACCTTTGGTACCTGTGCGAGAAGGCACGCTATGCCAGCGCCAATCCGTACAGGCGTTCTGGCGACGAGGCCCCCATGTATCAACGCACCGTCGCGCTGCTGATTCGGGCAGACAACGAACTCTTTGAATATCGCTGGCCTTATTGCGCCGAAGTGGGCTACGACATGACCAAGACGCCGCCGGCTCCCATCATGAGCAAAAAGCATCCGCATCGGCCGAGCGCCTTTCCGCTATCTCAATACAAGCGGATCAGCAGCCACCACTTTCCGCAGTACAGCAGTCTTGAGGTCATTGTGGACGTATTGAGCCTAGATGAGCTTGAGAAAATGATTCCAGTGCCGTTGCCGTCGAACGCCGATAAAGGCATCTGGCAGGATGTTCAGAAGGTGGGAAAGGGGTTGCTGCGGATTCCTGATGTGGTGAGGGTCATCAACCATACGACGAGGGGTAATCCGCAATACAGCCAGCCCAACCTCGCTGGCGTAATTGAAATGAAGTTTGGAGGAGACTCACTATCTGAAGAGCAGGCAAAGGCCTATGAGCGTATTGCGGGCGATAAATTCAAGTTTCGATTGCTTCATGCCGGCCGGTGCGACAGAGCCGACAGGCGCCAGCGTCGAGAATGGATGACTGCTGCGCAGAAGGAACCCGTCTACAAACCCGTGTCGCAGGCACTTTCCCTCCCTTTGCGAGCTTCAGCCGATCCACACGGTTTGATCGTCGGGCTGATTGATGCAGAGCATCAGGCTGCCCGACGAGTCCTGGAAGTCAGTCCACCGCCTTCGGGAACCCCCGTGATGAGTGCCAGCCCTGATATGCGAGAGGCGAATGCTCGGGCTGCGCGGGCACACGCACAAATTGAAATGACGCTTGCGGCTCCGTTCTTCATTGTGGGTGCCGCAGGCATTGGCACTGACATGGCCACCGTTGCAGGGGGCAGTGCTGCGATCTCCGGGTCAACGTTGACCGCTAGCGCCGGCCCACGAGTGGTGCACTACGGCCGCCTTGTCGCCTGGGGCCGTTTCATCGGAGGGACAAGTGCGGCGGGAACCACTGTGACTTATGCCCAATCGGAAGACGGAAGCTCCGCCCCCGTACTGCGTCCCGAACTTCAACGTCAATGGGACGCCTATCAGGAGTGGGAGGCCAGTCAACGTTATCAACCGCGTACGGAACAGCTGTATCTGTTCTGGCCCGATGCACCGGAAACTACAAGATGACTGATTTCTTCAGCCAGTTCGACGCCGAACGCTGGACTTTCACCTTCATGGATGAGGACGACAATACGCTACCCGTCCAACAGGTCGGAATTGTGGCCATCTTTAGTCTGATGGATGCCTACCTTCCAGTTCGCCGCAAGGGCATTGCCGATGCGTTCTCTCTGTACCATGAACTCTACGGCGATAGGCTCATGGGGGGGTACAGGGAAGATAAGCGCATGATCGTTCGCCCTTTCTCCAAGATGGGCTTTGAAGCCTATCGAGACTACATTGTGAATTCCAGCCCCATGGATGTTGTCGAGTTCAAATGTATGTCTCGGCTAGGCTTGGGACATGTAAGCGATTACGCATTCAGCGTCTACTCGCCTGCTGGCTGGTTTGAGAGCGTGCACAAAACGTTTACTACGGTCCGACTTTACTTGCCTATCGAGGAAATTCGAGGCGTAGGAAAAGCAAGATTTGAGAGCTTTCTGCTGAAGTGTTGTGCCCTGCTTCGCCCCCTCCACGGTGCCGCAGGCTTAGGCATTCAGCAGTGCCACGATTCCGAAGACTACGAGACCATCGAATACGAAATTGCTTGGGCCTATAGGGGTATCGATATCTGCGGAGCAACGGGCAATGAAGCATGGCGCGAGGGTTACTGCAATCTCAACTGGTATACCTTCCTGGCCCATCATTGGGTTGCCACCCTGGGCACGCCCGAGGAGTTGAAGACCAAGCTCAACGACGACCGCATTGCGCTCCTTCCCTACGAATGGGGCACCGCCATCCGGGCAGGCGATTGGCCGGCGCTTGGCAAAGCCCAGACAGACCCGCGACCCGAGCTGTACGTGAAGGTCAACAACGCCATCCGCGCGTTGCGGGTGCAGGACATCGGTTCGCTGCACTACGGCTCCATCGCGGGCGAAGTGCGCTTCAATCCGCTGACCAGCAACCTATGGTTGCGCCGTTTCGATACCCCGCAGGAAATCAAAGACGTGATCGACGAGTCTGGCAAGGTCAAGACCAGCGAGCGCCACTTTCTGCGCATGCCGTCGGGCACGCCCTGCCCCTGGCCAGGCATCTGGATATGCGAAGAGGAACCCTCGCAAGGAAGGCAGCGGTTCATGCACAACGATCCGTTGCCGGAAGTGAACGGAAGAGCGGTTACCTGGCGCCTGGTCCAAGCGCTGTAGGAAGGGAGGCGAACAGGAGCTGGCAGTCATCCGCAAAGGCGGCAGCCTGATCGCCATTGACTCGAAAGGAAGCGTTGGCGGCCAGGTTTCAGCCGCGCTCCACCTTCCAGCCCAGTTCCGCGGAAATTCCCGCCGCCGCGCCCTGCACGACGGGGACCATCTCGCGCATGCGGTCCAGCGACATGTACGGCACGGTGCTGGACACGCTGATCGCAGCCACGATGCCGCTGGACGCATCGCGCACGGGCGCGGCGACGCAACGGATCGAGGGCTCGTTGTCTTCCAGGTCAAAGGCGATGCCCTGCGCGGCGTAGTCGCGCATGCGGTCGCGGAACGCCTCCCAGCCCTGCAGGCCGCCCGGCGCGCGCGACGACACCGGCGCGCCGACGCGATGCAGCGCTTTCCATTGCGGCTCTTCGGCATCGAGCAGCAGCGCCTTGCCCACGCCCGTGGCGGCCAGCGGCATGCGGTGCCCCACGCGCGAACGCATTTCGAGCCCCTTCTTGCCCGGGATCTTTTCCAGGTAGAGCACTTCGTTGTTGTCGCGCACGGCCAGGTGGATGGTGTCGCCCGTCAGGTCGGCCAGGCTGTCCAGATAGGGACGCGCCAGCGTCGCCATCGGGAAGGCCTCGCGCGCCTGGAAACCCAGTTCGATCAGCTTCGGGCCCAGCACGTAGCCCACGCCGGGCAAGGCGCGCAGATAGCGTTCCTGCACCAGGCAGCTGGCCAACCGGTGCGTGGTGCTGCGCGCCACGCCGATGCGCGCGCAGATTTCCTTGAGGTCGCGCGCGCCATCGGCGACGGCCTGCACCACGGCCAGGCCGCGCATCAGCGTCTGCGTGCCGGCGGGCGCGGCGGAATCGGGGTCCAGGGTGGGCGGTTGATCGGGATTCGGGGAAGTGGCGGTCATGAAATTGAAGCGGTGAGGCGGCAGGGTCCAGGCGCAAGCATACCCGGCGCCGCACGCCGGAATGCCCGGAAACACGGGATATCCGGGCCGCAGCGGCGCGTCTGCGTTCGCTGCCCGACCCGATTTTATTCCCTGTATGTGGGATTTAATTCTATATTTTGAGATTTTTCAAGCGCTGATCTAGAATTTTTCGCATCGCCCGCGCCGCGCCTCCAAGCGGCCCGCGGGCTTCAGACAACAACGACCGCGACATCCGCCCGCACCGCGCCCACCCGGCGCGACGCGGGGCAACCGGATACGCGGCCAGAGACGAGACAGACTCTGATGACTACCGGATCGCCCGCCCGTGCGGCTCTTATCGCGCTGGACTGGGGCACCTCTTCGCTGCGCGCGTATCGCCTGGACGCCACGGGCCGCACGCTCGACACGCGCCATCTGCCCTGGGGCATCATGCGCCTGCCCCAACCGTTGCAGGACGGCGCCGCCACCACCGCGCTGTCCGGCTTCGAGCTGGCTTTTGAACAGGCCTGCGGCGACTGGCTGCGCGCCGAACCCGGCCTGCCCGTGATCGCCTGCGGCATGGTCGGCAGCGCCCAGGGCTGGAAGGAAGCCGCCTACCTGGACGTGCCCGTGGACCTGGAACGCATCGGCACGCTGCTGACCGTCGTGGACCGCGAGGGCGCCACGCCCGTCCACATCGTCCCCGGCCTGATCCAGCGCCATGACCTGCCCAACGTGATGCGCGGCGAAGAAACGCAGGTCTTCGGCGTGATGTACGACCAGGCCGGCGGCGACGCCGAGAGCGTGCTGATCGGCCTGCCCGGCACGCACTCCAAGTGGGTCAACGCCCGCCGCGGCCGCGTCACCCACTTCGATACCTTCATGACCGGCGAGGTCTACGCGGCGCTGCGCGGCCACACCATCCTGGGCCGCACCATGGCGGACGCCGCCAGCGCCGACATGGCCGCCTTCGAGCGCGGCGTGAAGGTCGCCGGCGCCCCGGCCGGCCGCGCGGGCGTGCTGTCCACCATCTTCAGCACGCGCGCGCTGGGCCTGACCGGCGAGCTGGCGTCCGAGTCGCAAGCCGACTACCTGTCCGGCCTGCTGATCGGCCATGAAATCGCGGCGCTTGCCGACATGCTGCGCCAGCAGGGCGAACTGCCCCGCATCGTGCTCTGCGGCGAACCCGCGCTGTGCCGGCGCTACATCCTGGCCATGGAGCATTACGGCCTGGGCACGCCCGAACAGGCGCAGAACGCCACCGAACGCGGCCTGTGGCACCTGGCCGTCTGCGGCGGACTCGTCTCCGCCTCCACCCCGATCTCCGCCTAGGAACACTCGATGAACCACACCGGTCTGCAAACCGCCATGGCCCACTGCGGCCTGATCGCCATCCTGCGCGGCATCACGCCCGCCGAAGCGGAACCCGTCGGCCAGGCGCTGTACGACGCGGGCTTTCGCCTGATCGAAGTGCCGCTGAATTCGCCCGATCCGCTGGACAGCATCCGCGCCATGCGCGCGGCGCTGCCCACCGATTGCCTGATCGGCGCGGGCACCGTCCTCAATCCCGACGACTGCGCCCGCATCCAGCAGGCGGGCGGCGAGCTCATCGTCATGCCGCACAGCGACGCGGCCGTGATCCGCGCCGCCAAGAAGCTGGGCATGGCGTCCTGCCCCGGCGTGGCCACGCCCACCGAAGCCTTTGCCGCGCTGGCCGCCGGCGCCGACGTGCTGAAGATGTTCCCGGCCGAACAGCTGGGCCCCGTCGTGCTCAAGGCCTGGCGCGCCGTGATGCGCCCGCCGATCGCGCTGGTTCCCGTGGGCGGCATCACGCCCGACAACCTTTCCATTTATGCCCAGGCGGGCGCCAGCGGCTTCGGCCTGGGTTCCGCCTTGTACAAACCCGGCCTGTCGGCCGCCGACGTCGGCCAGAATGCGCGCGCTTTCGTCGCCGCCTGGCAAAGCGCTTTTTCCGCCCAGGAGACACAAGCATGAAGATCACCAAGCTCACCACCTACATCGTGCCGCCCCGGTGGTGCTTCCTGAAGATTGAAACGGACGAAGGCATCGTCGGCTGGGGCGAACCCGTCGTCGAGGGCCGCGCGCATTCGGTGGCCGCCGCCGTCGAAGAACTGTCCGACTACCTGATCGGCAAAGACCCCCGCAACATCGAAGACCACTGGACGGTCCTGTACCGCGGCGGCTTCTACCGCGGCGGCGCCATCCACATGAGCGCGCTGGCCGGCATCGACCAGGCCCTGTGGGACATCAAGGGCAAGCACCTGGGCGTGCCCGTGTCGCAGCTGCTGGGCGGCAACGTGCGCGACCGCATCCGCGTGTACTCGTGGATCGGCGGCGACCGTCCTGCCGACACCGCCGCAGCCGCCAAGAGCGCCGTCGAGCGCGGCTTCACCGCCGTGAAGATGAACGGCACCGAAGAGCTGCAGTACATCGACTCGTTCGACAAGGTGGAAAAGTGCCTGGAGAACGTGGCCGCCGTGCGCGACGCCGTCGGCCCCAACGTGGGCATCGGCGTGGACTTCCACGGCCGCGTCCACAAGCCCATGGCCAAGGTGCTGATGAAGGAGCTGGACCCGTTCAAGCTCATGTTCATCGAAGAGCCCGTGCTGAGCGAACACTATGAAGCGCTGAAGGAACTGGCCCCGCTGACGTCCACGCCGATCGCGCTGGGCGAGCGCCTGTTCTCGCGCTGGGACTTCAAGCGCGTGCTGTCCGAAGGCTATGTGGACATCATCCAGCCCGATCCGTCGCACGCCGGCGGCATCACCGAAACCCGCAAGATCGCCGCCATGGCCGAGGCCTATGACGTCGCGCTGGCGCTGCATTGCCCGCTGGGCCCCATCGCGCTGGCCACCTGCCTGCAGATCGACGCCGGCTGCTACAACGCCTTCATCCAGGAACAAAGCCTGGGCATCCACTACAACGCCGCCAACGACCTGCTGGACTACGTCAGCAACCGCGAGGTCTTCGCCTACGAAGACGGCATGGTCGCGATTCCGCAGGGCCCTGGCCTGGGCATCGAGGTCAACGAAGAGTACGTCAAGGAACGCGCCGCAGTCGGCCACCGCTGGCGCAACCCCATCTGGCGCCACGCCGACGGCAGCTTCGCCGAATGGTAAGCCGATAAAAGAGAGAGGAGACCCCCTTGTCCACCGCTACCCACGCCGGCCTGCAAAGCGGCCAGCGGCCCAGCCGCAGCCGCTACATCATCATGGTGATGCTGTTCATCACCGTCGTCATCAACTACCTGGACCGCAGCAACCTGTCCATCGCCGCCCCCGCCCTCAAGGACGAGTTCGGCCTGGACACCTGGCATGAAGGCCTGATCCTTTCGGCCTTCGGCTGGACCTACGCCGCCATGCAGATCCCCGGCGGGTGGCTGGTGGACCGCGTGTCCCCCCGCGTGCTGTACGCGGCCGCGCTGATCCTGTGGTCCGCGGCGACGTTCTTCATGGGCTTTGCCGGCAGCTTCATCATCCTGTTCGTGCTGCGCCTGGCCGTGGGCGCGCTGGAGGCCCCCGCCTACCCCATCAACAACCGTGTCGTCACCACGTGGTTCCCGGAACGCGAACGCGCCACCGCCATCGGCTTCTATACGTCCGGCCAGTTCGTCGGCCTGGCGTTCCTGACGCCGGTGCTGGCCTGGCTGCAGCACCACTACGGCTGGCACATGGTGTTCGTCAGCACCGGTCTGCTGGGCATCGTCTGGGGCGTGCTGTGGTTCATGATCTACCGCGAACCGCGCCAGTTCAAGGGCGCCAACGCGGCGGAAATCGAACTGATCCAGCAAGGCGGCGGCGTCGTGGACCTGGACACGCGCGCCCGCGAAAAGAAGGCTCCCTTCAACTGGAACGACCTGGGGCTGGTCATGTCCAAGCGCAAGCTGTGGGGCGTGTACCTGGGCCAGTTCTGCCTGACGTCCACGCTGTGGTTCTTCCTGACCTGGTTCCCCACCTACCTGGTCAAGTACCGCGGCATGGACTTCATCAAGTCCGGCTTCCTGGCATCCGTGCCGTTCCTGGCCGCCTTCATCGGCGTGCTGTGCTCGGGCGTGCTGTCCGACTTCCTGATCCGCCGCGGCGCCACCGTCGGCGTGGCGCGCAAGCTGCCCATCATCCTGGGCCTCTTGATCTCCACGTCCATGATCGGCGCGAACTTCACGGACTCCACGCCGTGGGTGATCTTCTTCCTGGCCCTGGCATTCTTCGGCAACGGGCTGGCGTCGATCACCTGGTCGCTCGTGTCCACGCTGGCGCCCGTGCGCCTGCTGGGCCTGACGGGCGGCGTGTTCAACTTCGTCGGCAACCTGTCGTCGATCTGCACGCCCATCGTGATCGGCTACCTGGTGTCCAAGGACAGCTTCGCGCCGGCCATCGTGTACGTGTCGTCGCTGGCCCTGCTGGGCGCGCTGTCGTACATCCTGCTGGTGGGCAAGGTGGAGCGGATCGAAGCTTGATGGCCCGGCCGGGAAACACCACCCGGGCTCGCTGATCTGACAGGAGGGGCGTCCAATCGGACGCCCCTTTTCTTTGGGGAGCATCCGCCTCCGGCCGTGACCACAGGCCAGGCTGATTATCGTCCCCATATTGACAACCAGTTTCCATTCTTGGAAACTGGTTGTCATGAGCCGATCAAGAACCTCCTCCCTTCCCGAGTTCCCCGCCGATGTCGCGGCGCTCACCGAACTGACGCTGACGGTCTTTCGCACGCATGGCGCCCTGCTGCAATGGGGCGACAAGCTGGTCGAACCCCTGGGCCTGACCAGCGCGCGCTGGCAGATGCTGGGCGCTCTTGCGCTGGCCGGCCAGCCACTCACCGCGCCCCAGGTCGGGCAGGCCATGGGCGTGACGCGCCAAGGTGCGCAGAAGCAGTTGAACCTGCTGGCCGAAACCGGCCTGGTCAGCTCGCAGGCCAATCCCGCCCATCGGCGGTCTCCCCTGTATGCGCTGACGCCGCGCGGACGCCAGCTCTATCTGAAAGCCGAAAAGCTCTGGGCCGCCGAAGCCGCCCAACTCGCAAGCCGCGTTTCGCCTGCGCAGGTCCGGACCGCCCAGGCCACCCTCGACGCGATGCAGGGCCACCTGAACCCCGCGCCTCCCCTGGAACCATCATGAAATCGAAACTGCATGCCATCGCCGGCACGGTCGCCCTGCTGTGCATCGCCGCATTCTGGACGTCGACGCTGGCGTCCGAACTTTTCCTGAGCCAGTCCGCGGTGGTCGCGGTCAAAAACGGAATACTCACGGCGATGTGGGTGTTGATCCCGGCCATGGCGATGACCGGCGCCAGCGGCTTTTCGCTGGCCGCCGGACGCACGGGGCGCCTGCTGGACGTGAAAAAGCGCCGCATGCGCATCGTGGCGGCCAATGGGCTGCTGGTGCTGCTGCCCTGTGCAATCGCCCTGGCGCGCATGGCCGGCGCGGGGCAATTCGATGGCTGGTTCTATGCGGTGCAGGGAGTGGAACTGGCCGCCGGCGCCGTCAATGTCGGTTTACTCGGGCTGAACATGCGCGACGGGCTGCGGCTTGCGCGCAAGCCGCATTCGCGGCAGCAATCGCTGGCTTAGGGATGCCGGCAGGGTGCGGCGGCAATCCTCGGAAGAGGCCGCCGCCTGACCCGCGCGTCAGAACTGCCAGCGCACGTTCACATTAGCCGAGTGCTCCCGGCTGCCGCTGGCGTATTGCCCGGAATACCCCAGGCCCAGCGTGGCCGTCCGGGCGATCGCCATTTCCGCCCCCACCTCCACCAGCGCCGCGTCGCGGCCGATGGGCGCGCCGGCAACCGTGAACGGCTGGCCGGCATCGAACGCCATGACCGACTCGGGCTTCACGTCGCCGAACACGTGGCGCCAGCCCACGGTGCCGAACACCCTGCCCTGGCGGCCGGCGGCATCAAAGCCCTGGGCCGCGCGCAGGCCCAAGGTGGCGTGCGTCTGCTGTGTGCTGCCGGACTCGCCGGACAGGGCGGCAGCGCCGCCGGACTCCGAGAACCCGCGGGTGCGCAGATCGCTCCAGACCAGGCCCGCGAACGGCTCCAGCGTGGTGCGTTCGGCCAATTTCCAGGCATAGGCCAGTTCGGTGAAGACCTGCCCGGTGCTGGCGCCGTAGTCCGCCGTCAGCGCCGGCGTCTGGCTGCTGGCGTAGCGCCGCGTCGAGATGTCGTGCCACGTGTAGCCCGCGCCCGCCAGGAATTGCCAGGCGCCGGGGCCGGCGGCAAAGGACTTGCCGCCATAGACCAGCGCGCTGTAGCTGGACACGTCCGCCTGCGAGGACCGTTCGTCGACCCGGGCCTTGCTGTCGGTGTAGCCCAGCGCGCCGCCGACGCGCCAGCCGGCGCCCACGGCATGGTCTGCGCCCACGAACAGCCCGCCGACGTGCTGGCGGATGCGCGCGGCATTGCCGTCGCCATCGATGGTCTGCCAGTTGCCCACGACCTCCGCCCAGGCCGGCAAGGTACCCGACAGCGGCATTTCCGCGGTCGACACCGGCGCATCGGATGCGCCCGCGGCGGCCGTCGGACTGCCTGCCCGCGCATTCGCCCGCAGGTTCGCGCGCAGCTTGGCCAACGGCGTGGCGCGCGTCTGGGTTGCCGATTGCAGCAGCGTGTTGGACACGCTGGCATGCACTTCGCCCGACAGGCTGTCGAACACATCTTCGGTCTGGCCTTGCGCCAGCGTCGCCACGTACTGGCGCAGCGCGCTGTCGGTGCCCATGCTGTCCAGCGCGCCGGCCACGGCACGCTGGTTGGGCGTGCTGGCGCCGGTGGGAAACGCGCGCGTCTGCAGCAAGCCCAGCTTCACGTCCGTGGCGCTGTAGGAAAGCGTGGGATCCAGGAAGGCATAGTTCGACGTCACGCTCTCGAACTGGCCCTGGACCGAATTGGCGCTGAGTATGGTGTAGCTGAGATTGGGAGTGAAATTTCCGTCCGGCCCCACGTGCAGCACCGAACCCGCCAGGCGCGCGATGCCGTTCACCACGACGCGGTCGCTCTCGGCGGACGCCGGCGCGGCTTCGACGCGGTAAGTCGATCCGGGTGCAAAGGTCAGGTCGCCATTGACCGTCAGCGTGCCGATGGAATTGCCGGGGCTCAGGGTCGACCCGCTGGCCAGCGTGGTCGATCCCACCGCGCCCGAGCCGCCCAGCGTGGCGCCTGCGCCCACGCTCACCGGGCCGGCCAGCGCGCCATTGACCTTGAGCGATCCGCCCGACACGGTCGTCAGGCCCGCGTTGCTGCTGTTGCCGGTCAGGATCACGTCTCCGGACAGGATGTTGACCTGTCCATTGCCCTGAATGCTGCCACCGTAGGTCAGTGCCGGACCGACGAAGTTGAACAGCAGTTCGCCATTGCCCGCGCCGAACCGCAGCACCGGGGCGTTCAGCACGCCGGCTGGCGCCGCGCCGAAATCCGCCGGCGTACCCAGGACCAGCGTGCCCTTGGACCCGGCTGCGTTTGCGATCACGACCTCGCTGGCATTCAGCGCGCCGCCGAACATCAGCAGCAGCCGGCCTTCGCCCCCGTCGCCCACGGTCACCGGGCCGGCCGACGTCCAGTTCGATCCGTCGCCCGTAATCGTCACGTTGCCGTAGGCGCCCGCCAGCCTGCCCAGCGCGCCATTCAAGCTGGATAACCGGCCGCCATCGGCGATGCCCACCGCGCCCCGACCGCCGTTGCCATTTCCGACAATGAAGACGCCACTGTTGTCCCAGGAGGAGCCCACCCCGCCAATCGACGCAGTACCCTCGCTGCCCGACATGCCCCCCACGACGCCGGACGTGCCGCTCAGCGTCGCGCTGTCCGAAATCGTGAGCGTGGCGTTGCCCAGGCTGCCGACCTGGACAGGACCCGAGCTGGTCCAGGATGAGCCCGGACCCGACAGGAAGATGGATCCGGAAGCGCCCGGATTCTCGCCGGCAATGACCCCGCCGCTCTGCACACGCCCTGCATTGCTGATCGCGACCATGCCGACCGCGTTGCGGCCGACACTGAGCGGCATCGCCGAATCCACGCTCGACCCAAGCCCGTCGACCTGCAGGGAGCCCGAAGCCAGCGCCGCATCGCCCAGTACGAGCTGGTGAGCGGTCAGCGTTGCGCCCGCCAGCACGCGCACCGAACCGCGCGCGCTGGTGCTGGCCGGACCGAGCGAGTCCCCGCCCACCTGCAGGGTGGTGGCCTGCAGGGTCGAACCGGCGTCGGACACCAGGATATCGCCCTGGGCATCACCGCCGCTGCCCGCGACCAGCGTGCCCGCCTGCACCACGCCCCCATTGCGGATCGACAGCCAGCCGGCGCCGAGCTCGCCGACATACAGGCTCGACAGCGCCTCGAGCCGGTTGCCCGGGCCCGTTACCGTAACCGTTCCCGTGCTTCCCGCACCCAGGGCGATCGTTCCGCTCATCGTGTTCCAGACGTTGCCGGACCCGAGTCCGCCCACGACCGCGGTCCCGCTGGACCCGGTGGCATTGCCCAGCACGAAGCTGCCGGTGGTCAGGGATCCGCCCGGCAGGAAGACCAGCGCCCCGGCGCCGGTATTGCCCACCCGCAACGACCCCGCCTCCCGCACACCGTCCAATTGGACGGTGCCGACATCGACGTAGGCGTCGTCCGCGATCCCGGGCACGGCGCCGGACCAATTCGCAGGGAATCCCCAATAATCTCCGCCGCCTCCGCCTATCCAGGTGACGGTCGCGGCCGACGCGGAAGGCGAGCCCAGTCCGGCCGCCGCAATGGCGATGGCCGCGGACAGCGGACGCAGGGGAAAGGCGGGAATCACATGTGACAGGCGCATCAGGTTCATTCTTGGCTTCCAGTTCGAGGGGCGCCTGTGCGTTCGCTCCCGCAGTCTGCGCTGCGGCGCTCATCGCACGTTCCGGCGACGGCGCGGATCGGCAGGCTTTCCGGCAGTCTTCGTGCGAGCTTGGTCCGACAGCAATGCAATCGGTGCGGCGGACTGCGGAAATCGGCCGCGGAAATGCGTGCTTGCAGCCGCGGCGGAGGGGAGTATATGGATTTGCGCGCGCCTGAAGCTGAGCAAAGATGAGCGCGAATGCTGAGCAAAGCTGAGCACCAATTCGGGGCAAGAATGAACGCGCGCGTCGGGCATTCCAGCGCGACAGCGCCTAAAAAATGTGCGCAGACAGGAATCAAGTCTGGTTAAACTGGCCGCCGCCCTATCCGGGTACGTTGCTACCGGTGCCCTAATACCAGACAGGAACCCTCATGTCCGCCCCGCCGCCCGCCGACTTGATGCCGATGCTTTTGGACGCTGTCTGCGTCGTGACCGAGTCCGGCGTCTTCCTGAGCGTGACGGGGGCCTGTGAACAGATCTTCGGCTACACGCCGCAGGAAATGGTGGGCCGCCAGATGATGGACCTGATCTACGAGCCCGACCGTTCGTCCACGGTGGCCGCAGTCGACAGGCTCATGAGCGGCAAGCTGCAATACGACTTCGAGAACCGCTACGTGCGCAAGGACGGCCGGGTCGTGCGCATCATGTGGTCCGCACGCTGGTATCCCGAGAAACAGATACGCGTGGCCGTGGCGCGGAACGTCACCGAACGGCAGGCCGATGGCTCGGCCACGGTGCCCGAACCCATGCCGTGGCAACTTTGCTATTCCCCGCCGAGCCTCGTGCCTCCCGGCGCACCGCCCATCCCCTTGTCCCACCAGGACTACACCGTCCTGGCCACGCTTGCCGCCCACGACCAGGGCGCCAGCCGCAAGGCCATCGTGGAAGCGCTAGGCAAGGATTACTGGACCTACGACCGGCGCAGCCTGGACACGCAGATGCGCCGCCTGCGCCGAAAGGTGGAGCAGGCCTGCGACCGCAAGCTGCCGGTCGCGACGCTCAGGGGAATGGGGTACCGGTTCTACGATCCGATCGAATGCAGGCAGCGCGGCGAGGCGCCGCGGGCTCTCGGGTCGCCTGCCTCACATGGGCTGTAGATCGACTTCCTTGGCGATCTTGCCGAAGGCTTCCAGGTCCCCCTTCACACGCGCCGTGGTGTCGGCCGGCGTGGAAGCGCGCGGGATCATGGCCAGATCCAGCAACCGCTGCTTCATTTCGGGCTTGGCGAATTCCCGCGCGATAGCTTGCTGTATCTTTTCGACGATCGCATCCGGCGTGCCCTTTGGCGCAGCCAGGCCGAACCAGGCCACGGCGGAGAAGCCCGGCATGCCGGCCTGAGGCGCGGTTGGCACATCCGGCAATGCAGCCACGCGCTCCGGATTGGTGACAAACAGCGGCCGCACCTTGCCCGCCTTGATGAAAGGCGTCTGCACACCGGTGTTGTCCAGCACGGCGTCGATGTGGCCGCCCAGCAGATCGTTCATCGCCGGGCTGCTCCCCTTGTAGGGCACGATGTTGATCTGTATGCCCGCCGCGCGGGCAAACATGAGTTGCGTAAGGTGCTGCTGGGTGCCAAGGCCGGCATTGCCGAACGTGATCTTGTTGGGATTGCGGCGGCCATAGTCGATGAATTCCTGCAGCGTCTTGGCGGGGAACTCATTGTTCGTCACCACGACGAACGGCAGGTCCACCAGCACCGTGATCTGCTTGAAATCCTCCAGCGGCTTGTATCGCAGTTTGTAGACGTATGGGTTGACGGCCATCGTGCCGCTGGCGGTCAGGGCCAGGGTATAGCCGTCAGGTTCCGCACGGGCAACGTGCTCGGTGCCCAGCACACCGCCCGCGCCAGGCTTGGCCTCGACAATGACGGGCTGGCCCAGCTCGCTCTGCACCGCCTGGGCCGCGAAACGCGCCAGCATGTCGGCCGACCCGCCCGTGGCATAAGGCAGGACGATCGTGATCGGCTTGCTGGGATAGTTGTCCGCGGCTGCGGCGGATGAGGCTGCGAAGGCGGCCACACAGGCGGTCAGAAACTTCAGCTTCTTTATCATCGATTGATTACCCAAGTTGCGGAGGAACTGCCAGGAACCCGGGCAAGGTTAAGCGGTCCCGCGTTATATGACCAATCAACAATTAAAATAAAACATCATCAACGCTGCTGATAACCAATTAGGGTAAACGTGCTTGACGCCATCGACCTGAACCTGCTGCGCATATTCGACGCCGTGATGACCGAGCGCAATGTCACGCGGGCGGCATACACCCTGCATATGACGCAGCCGGCGGTCAGCAACGCCATCAACCGGCTGCGCCTGACGCTGAAGGATCCGCTATTCGTCAAGGTGCAAGGCGGCGTCCTGCCCACCCAGCGCGCCGAATTGCTCTGGCCCCCCATCCGCGACGCGCTGGCCCGCATCGCCGAGACCCTGGAGCGCAATGAGTTCGACCCCGCTCGCTCGGAGGCCGTCTTCCGCCTGGCGATGTCCGACTACGTGGCCGACCAGGTCATCCGGCCGCTGTTCGTCGAACAGCAGGCGGTGGCGCCCAATATCCGAATCCACCTGCACCCCTATTCGCTTGACAACACGACCTCGTTGCTGGAAAAGGGCGAAGTCGATATGGCAGCGGGCGTGTACTCGAACTTCGGCTCGTCGCTACGCACCCTGCCGCTTGAAACCCTGACCTACGTCTGCGCGATGCGCAAGGGCCATCCGCTGCTGTCCTTGCCGCGCTTCACACTGGACGACTTCCTGCGTGCGCGCCATCTGGTGGTAAGCCTGCTGGGCACGGCGGCCCTGATCGATCACGAATTGGCCGCCCACGGCTACAAGCGCAACGCAGTACTGACAATCAACCAGTTCGCGCTCGCCCCGCGCCTGCTCGCCGAGACCGACCTGATCTGCGTGGTGCCGGTCAATGCCGTGCGCAACAGCCCACACAGCCACCAACTGGAGGCCATCGAGGCCCCCTTTCCGCTGATCCCCCGCACGGTCAACCTGATTTGGCACGAGCGCTCGGACAACCTGCCCTCACACCGCTGGCTTCGCGAGGAAATCCTCAAGGTGTGCAAGGCGCAGGGCATGATGTTCGACCCGGCGCAAGGGACCGAGTCGCACGCTTATTGAATCCCATCGTCATTCATATAACTGATAACTATCAATGCAATTCTTTGATTAGATCGAATGACCGCCCGTCGATAAGATTCTGGTCACCCTAGCTTCGGCGCATGTCCGCGCCGGCTTCCTGGAGACCAGCGTTGACCCAGATCGCATCCCCCACCGGCGAGCGCCGTTTCCGCGTCGGCTTTGACGTGGGCGGCACCTTCACTGACTTCACTCTCCTGGCCGAGCACAGCGGCGCGCTGTCCTACTTCAAGGTGCCGTCGACGCCACACGACCCGTCAGAGGCAATCCAGAGCGGCCTCGCCCATCTGATGCGCGAGCACGAGATCGCCGGCGACGAACTGGTCCACGTGGGCCACGGCACCACGGTGGCCACCAATATGGTGATCGAGCGCCGCGGCGCGCGCTGCGCGCTGGTCACCACGCGCGGCTTTCGCGACGTGCTGGAGATTGGCCGGCAAACCCGCCCGCATCTGTACGACTACAACGTCATCAAGCCGGCGCCGCTGGCGCCGCGCGAGTGGCGATTCGAGATCAGCGAACGCATGACAGCGGACGGTTCCGTGCTGCAGGCACTGAATGAGGACGAGGTCATCGCGGTCGCGCGGCAACTCGCCGACGCGAAGGTCGAAGCGGTTGCCATCTGCTTCATGCACAGCTATCGCAACGACGCCCACGAACGCCGCACGCGCGAAATCCTGGCCGAGTATCTTCCGGATGCCTACCTCAGCGTTTCCAGCGAAATACTGCCGGAGTTCCGCGAGTATGAACGCATGTCGACCACGGCCCTGAACGCCTATGTGGGCCCACGCATGGCGTCGTACATGCGAAACCTGGTCGGTTCGGTGCAGGCAATGGGCGTGCGCGTGCCTCCCACCACCGTGCATTCCAACGGGGGGCTGATGTCGGTCGAGTCGGTGCTGACCGCGCCGGTGCGGACATGCGTGTCCGGCCCTGCTGCCGGCGTGATCGGCGCAGCCGAGCTCGGGCAGGCCGCCGGTTTTCACAACCTGATCACTTTCGACGTCGGCGGCACCAGCACGGACGTATCGCTGGTGGCCGAACTACAGCCGCTATTCACCTCCAGCCGGCTGGTGGCCGACTACCCCGTCAAGACCCAGATGGTCGACGTACACGTCATCGGCGCGGGTGGCGGCAGCATCGCACGCATCGACGACGCTGGCGCATTGAAGGTGGGCCCGCAAAGCGCCGGCGCAGTACCGGGCCCCATCGCCTACAACCGGGGCGGTACGACCGTCACCCTGACGGACGCGCACGTCGCGCTCGGCCGCCTGAATCCCGTGGCGCTGCTTGAAGGCCGCATGGCTGTGCATGCCGAACGCGCCTGCGCCGCGCTTCAGGCCCAAGTGGCCGACCCGCTGGGCATCAGCCTTGAAGAAGCGGCCTATGGCATTTTGCGGATCGCCAACTCAAACATGGCTCGGGCGGTACGCGCGGTCTCCACCGAACGCGGCCATGACATCCGCAAGTTCGCCTTGTGCGCCTTCGGCGGCGCGGGCGGCCTGCACGCGGCCGAACTGGCGCGCGACTGCGGCATCGGCACGCTGTTGATTCCGCAGGAGCCCGGCACCATGTGCGCGCGCGGCATCCTGCTGTCGGACATATCGATGGACTTCGTACAGACGCTGATGGCCAACGCGAATGAACAGGGCTGGCAGGCAGTGCAGCAGGCGCTGGACGCACTGGGCAGCAAAGCGCGCGCGTGGCTGACGGACGAAGGCGTGGAGGATTCCGCCCAGCGCCTGTCGGCCGTCATCGACGCGCGCTACCAGGGCCAGAATTTCGAGATCCCCGTGCCGCTGGACGGCATGCACCTCATGCCGCTGACCGACTTCGTCGCGGCCTTCAGCGCGGCCCACATTCGCGAATATGGCTACGACGCAGCCGGCCGCGCGGTCGAGATCGTCAACTGCCGTGTCCGGGCAGTGGGGGTGGTGCCGCGCGCGCCGATCGCACGCGTTCCTGGCGGCGCCAGCCTCGCGGGCGCGATAAAGGAGCATCGGGCCGTGTACTTCGAAGGCGCCGGATGGACCGACACCCCCATCTATCGCCGCGCCCTGCTTCCGGCAGGCGTCCCGATCGACGGGCCTTCCGTCATCGAGGAGATGAGTTCGACCACCGTGATCCTGCCCGGCCAGCAAGCGCGCGCGGACGACTACGGCAACCTCGTCGTCAACCTCAACCCCTAAGGCAGACCGACATGACCACTGCAATGACTGCAGCCGCCGAGACCGACGCGTTCGACCCCATTGAAATGGAGGTTTTCAGCAACCGACTGCTGTCCATCACCGAAGAAATGGGCAACACGCTGATTCGCTCCTCGTTTTCCAGCAACATCAAAGAGCGCAAGGACTGCTCCGTGGCGCTGTTCGACGCCGCCGGCCGACTGGTGGCGCAGGCCGCCCACGTGCCGGTGCACCTGGGATCGCTGTCGGGCGGGATCGACGCCGTGCTGCGCCGTTACGGCGCGGTCGGCATCCGCCCCGGCGATGCATTCCTGTGCAACGACGCCTACCTGGCCGGCGGCACCCACGCACCGGATATCACCGTCGTATCACCCATCTTCTGCGAAGGCGTACTGCGCTTTTTCGCCGCCAACATCGGCCACCATACCGACGTGGGCGGCGCCGTGCCAGGATCAACCTCACATCACCTCAAGACCGTCTGGGAGGAAGGCATCCGCCTGCCAGCCATGCGTATCGTTCGCCAGGGCGAGCTGGACCTGGACCTGCTGGAGATGATCGCGCACAACACGCGGGAACCCGACAACCGCATGCACGATATCCGCGCCCAGATCGCCACCAACGACAAGGGCGCTCGCCTGATGCTCGAGCTGGTGAGCCAAGCCGGCCTGGACACGGTGCTGTCCGCCATCGATGGCATCCTGCGCTACACAGAACGGCGGCTGCGCAACCGCATCGCCCAGCTTCCGACCGGCTGCGTTTCGTTCACGGAACGCATGGACGATGACGGCATGGGAGGCGAACCGGTGGTGATCCAGGCCAACGTGCAGGCGCGCGACGGCCAACTGCACGTGGACTTCACCGGCACCGGCAAGCAGGCGCGCGGCGCCTTCAACCTGCCGGCCAGCGCACTCAACGCCAGCGTGTACTTCGCGGTCAAGGCTATGCTCGACCCTGAACTGATGCCGAACAACGGGCTCTTCCAGCCCATTACCATCAGTGCGCCCGAAGGCACGATCACCAATCCGGTGTTTCCCGCCGCCGTGGGCGCGCGCGTCACCACCGCGCAGCGCGTGGCGGGCACCGTAATCGGGGCCCTGGGCCAACTGCTGCCCCCCGGCCGTGCGATGGCGTCGTCCAATGATGTCATGCCTTCCATGCTGTTCTCCGGTCCCATGCGCGACGGGAAAGGGACTTTCGTCTACCTGGAGACCCTGGGAGGCGGCGCCGGCGGGCGTGCCCAGGGCGACGGCATGGACGGCATCCAGGTCAATGTCACCAACACGTCCAACCTGCCCGCCGAGGCGCTGGAAATCGAGTATCCGCTGCTGGTCGACGAATATGCCCTGGTGAACGACACCGGCGGCGCAGGCCAGTACCGCGGCGGCATGGGCATCGCGCGCCAGATCCGCTCGCTGCACGACCAATTGGCTTGCACCATCCGCTGCGACGCTGCGCTGTTCGGCGCGGCTGGGCTCGATGGTGGCCTGACGGGCGGCACTTCGCGCCTCATCCAGAATCCTGGACGCGCGGACGAGCAGCGGCTGGCTAACAAGATTTCGGGCCACGCCCTGCCGGCAGGCTTCTCGGTGCGCCTGGAAACTCCCGGCGGCGGCGGCTATGGGATGCCCACCGAGCGCGCCTTGGCCGACATCCGTCGCGACGTCGTCGGCG
Organism: Achromobacter spanius; assembly: GCF_039673305.1. Classification (GTDB taxonomy): domain Bacteria; phylum Pseudomonadota; class Gammaproteobacteria; order Burkholderiales; family Burkholderiaceae_B; genus Achromobacter; species Achromobacter spanius_F. The sequence continues at coordinate 58,388 of NZ_JBDJLJ010000009.1, read as the reverse complement.
GCAAGGTGAGCCGTGCCGCCGCGGAGCGCGACTACGGACGCGAGCGCGTAGCCCTTGCTCTTGAACAGGAAAGCACATGAGCCGTCCCGCATCCGCCGTACCGCGCAGCGGCGGCGACGTCCTGATCGCGCAATTGCAGGCGTTTGGCGTGCGGCGCGTGTTCATGGTTCCCGGCGAGAGCTTCCTGCCCTGCATCGACGCGCTATACGCGCGACGCGATGCAATCGAGTCCATCGTCTGCCGCCAGGAAGGCGGCGCGGCCTACATGGCCGAGGCGCACGGCAAGCTGACTGGCCAACCCGGCATCTGTTTCGTGTCGCGTGGCCCCGGCGCCACCAACGCGGCTATCGGCGTGCATACCGCCCGCGAAGACTCCACTCCCATGATCCTGTTCATTGGCCAGGTCGGCAGCGACACGGTGGATCGCCAGTGCTTCCAGGAAGTGGACTACCGCGCGATGTACGCCCCGCTGGCGAAATGGGCAGCGCAAATCGATCGCGCCGACCGTATCCCGGAGTACCTGGCGCGCGCCTGGGCAATCGCCACCAGCGGGCGCCCGGGCCCGGTCGTGCTGGCGCTGCCCGAGGACATGCTGGCCGACCTGACCTGCGCGCCGCTGGCTGTTCCGTACTGCGCGCCGCAAGCCAGCCCCACGTCCGGCGACATGCAGCAACTGCAGCAACTGATCGAATCCGCGGCCAAGCCGTTGCTCCTGCTTGGAGGTTCGCGCTGGACGGAGGCGGCTCGCTCAGCGGTGCGCGACTTCGCCCTTCGCTTCGACCTGCCGGTCGCCACCGCCTGGCGGCGGTTGGAGCTGTTCGACAATGAGCACCCGAACTTCGTCGGCCAGGTCAGCGCCAGCATGCCCGCGCACCAGAAACAGGTTGTCATGGACAGCGACCTCGTCATCGCGCTGGGTACGCGCCTGTGCGAGCCGACCACCATCAACTACGAATGGCTGGCTTCGCCCACGCCGCGCCAGACCCTGGTGCACATCCACCCCGACGCCAACGAGATCGGCCGGCTTTGCACACCGACGCTCGGAATCGTTGCCAGCATGGCCGGCTTTGCCCAGGCGGCGGCGGGCGTCGCCCCCACGCCGGGCTGGCGGCCGCAGCGCAGAGGCGCGCACGCCACGGGCCCGGCTCCCGTGCTGCCGCCCACTCCCGGCCCGCTGGACTTGAACGCGGCCGCCCGCCATGTCGCGGCCACCCTGCCCCCGCGCGCCTGCGTCACCGTCGGCGCAGGCAACTACGCGTTGTATGCCCATCGGCATATCGCCTTCAAAGGGCTGGGCAGCCAGCTTGCGCCGGCCGTCGGCGCCATGGGCTATGGCCTGCCGGCAGCCATTGCCGCCAAGCTGGAGAATCGCGACGCCCCGGTCATCTGCTTTGCCGGCGACGGCTGCTTCCAGATGACCCTGCAGGAGGTCGCTACTGCCGTGCAGCACCGGCTGGGCATTGTCATCCTGGTGTTCAACAATGGGCTGTACGGCACCATCCGGCTGCACCAGGAACGCGCTTTTCCGGGCCGCGCGTTGACCACAACCCTGGTCAACCCGGACTTCGCCCAACTGGCGCAAAGCTATGGCGCCTTTGGACAGCGCGTCGCGTCCACCAAAGACTTTGCGCCGGCCTATGACGCCGCGCTCGCGTATGCCCACAAGCAGCGCCTGCCCGCAATCCTGGATCTGGTGTACGACGCCGACATCATCCTGCCTGACCGCACGCTGTCGCAGTTGCGAGCCGAGCAGGCACGCGTTGCTGAGCTGCGCGCATGACGCCCCTGCTGCGTCGCGCCGCGCCGCTTTCAGGCCCGGACCTGCGCCTGACCTGGAACGGCCAGCCGATTTCCGCTCAGCCTGGGGACACCGTCCTGACCGCGCTGCTGCTGGCCGGCGACAGGCTGCGTACAACCCTGGGCGAGCGCGCGCCGCGCGCGGGCTTCTGCCTCATGGGCGCCTGCCAGGACTGTTGGGTGCAGAACACCTCCGGCCAGCGCCTGCGCGCCTGTTCGACATTGGCGGAAGACGGCATGAGGCTGGTCGAGGCTTTGCCGGGAGAATGCCCATGACCACGCGAACCGACGCAATCCCTACGCCGCGGATGGTAGTGGTGGGCGCCGGACCCGCCGGCGTGCGGGCGGCGCATACCCTGCTGCGCCACGGCGTGCGGCCAGTAGTGATCGACGAAGCTTCCCTTCCCGGCGGCCAGATCTACCGCCAGAGCGCATCTCCGCGCGGCAGCGCGCGCGCACGCTATGGCTTTGAACACAAGCGCGCCGCCGCCATCCACGCAGCCGGCGCGCAACTGCGCGACCAAGCCGATTACCGCGCCCAGACGGCCGTCTGGAACGCCGCGCCCGGGCATCTGGATCTCGTTTGCGACGGGGAACTCGATAGTCAGCCCTACACGCATCTCCTGATCGCCACGGGCGCCACCGACCGCGTCCTGCCCTTTCCCGGGTGGACCCTGCCCGGCGTCTTCTCATTAGGGGGGGCCCAAATCGCCCTGAAGGGGCAGCATTGCCTGCTCGGGCCGCGCATCGTCTTCGCGGGCAGCGGACCGTTGCTGTATCTCGTCGCCTATCAGTACGCACGCGCGGGCGGCCAGGTGCAAGCCGTGCTCGATACCGCGCCGTTCGCCGGACAAGCCAGCGCCCTGCCCGCGATGATGAGCCAACCGGGCACGCTGGCCAAGGGCCTGTACTACCTGGGATGGCTGCGCGCGCACGGCATTCCCGTGCACCATTCAGCGAACCTGGCGGCCGCGCAGGGCACGGTCCGCGTGGAAGGCGTACGCGCGCGGATAGGCGGGGTCGAGCGCGACTTCGCCTGCGATGCCCTGGCGGTCGGCCACGGACTGCGTGCGGAAACCCAGCTGGCCGATCTGCTCGATTGCGCCTTCGATTTCGAAGCCGCGCAGCGAGCCTGGTTGCCAAGGCGTGACGCTGACGGCCGCAGCACTGTCGCGGGCGTCTACCTTGCGGGAGACGGCGCGGGCATCTCTGGCGCCGCGATGGCGGAACTGGCCGGCGAGCGCAGCGCCCTTGCCATGCTGGCCGACTGCGGCATCGGCATAAGCCTCGCACGCCTGCGCTGGATTAAGCGCAAGCAGGCTGCGCTGGTGCGTTTTCGACAGGAACTGGACCGGGCATTTCCGCTGCCTCCCGCGGACGCGGACTGCGATGACGGCGTTATCGTCTGCCGCTGCGAAGAAGTGCGGGCCGGCGAACTGCGCGCCGCCGCCGCGCAGTTCGCCATCGACGACCTCAATCGACTCAAGGCCCTGACCCGCATCGGCATGGGCCTGTGCCAGGGCCGCATGTGCCAGAGCGGCGCCGCCGAATTGCTGGCTGACTGCCGGCGAATCCCTCTATCGGCAATCGGCCGCCTGCGCGGCCAGGCCCCGGTCAAACCGCTGCCGCTATCCTCCCTGGGCAGCAGCCAGCCATGACCCTACTTCATACGCAAGTCGCCATCATCGGAGCGGGATTGGTCGGCTCCAGCGCCGCCCTGGCCCTGCGGCGCGCCGGCGTTGCCACTGCGCTGATCGAACGCGGCTTGTGCGGCGCGCGAGCCAGCGGCATCAACTTCGGCGGCGTGCGGCGCCAAGGCCGCAGCATCGAACAGCTCCATCTTGCCCAGCGCGCCCACGGCGTCTGGGCGAGGCTGCCCGAACTGATCGGCACCGATGCCGAATACAGGCGCACGGGCCACCTCAAACTTGCCCGTTCACAGTCGGATCTAGACAAGCTTGTCGCCTATCGCGAAAGGGTCCGGGATTTCGACCTGGACCTGCACATCCTGGACCGCGCCGCCCTGCGCAAGCGTTTCCCGGCCCTGGCAACAGACATCGTCGGCGGTTCGCTGTGCCCCGAGGACGGCCAGGCCAACCCCCGCCTGGTCGCGCCAGCTTTCGCCCACGCGGCAGCATGCGCCGGCGCCGATCTGCTGGAACACTGCACCATTGCCCAGGTGGACACCCTGGCCAGCGACTTCCTGCTGACCGCCGCAGACGGCCGCCGCATCCGCGCCGCCACGGTGATCAACGCCGCCGGCGCGTGGGGCGGGGTCGTCGCGGGCTGGTTTGGCGACATCCTGCCCTTGCAGGTCAAGTACCCGACCATGCTCGTCACCGAACCCCTGATGCGCCTGATTGGCGTCTCCCTGGGTGTCGAGGGCGGAGGGTTCTACGCGAGGCAGACCCCGAGCGGCAACATCGTCATGGGCGGCGGCTACGGTCATGCCCTGCCGGGTGACCGCAGCCGGCCCGGCCCTGCCGCCCTGGCAGAACTCGGCCGCAATGGCCCCGCCATTCTGCCCGCCCTTTCCCGCGCCAGCGTCATCCGCTGCTGGTCCGGAATCGAAGGCTACTTTCCCGACAAGAATCCCGTTATCGGTTTCAGCGCCAACGTGCCCCGGCTTCTGCACGCATTCGGATTCTCGGGGGGAGGCTTCCAGATTGCCCCGGCGGTGGGAGAGGTTCTTGCCGACATGGTCCTAGGAAGGGCGAGCTTGAAGATGGAGGAAAGGTTCTCCCCCAGCAGATGGAACGCCCTGACGGCCGGATAGCCTTTCGCTCCGTCGGAGCGAATACGCATCAAGGCCGATCCGCTGTCAGCCCTTCAAGCCAATGCGGGCGCGCCCCACCGCCCCTACTGCACCACCGCATCCACCGGCTGGAACCGCTTGAAATCCCAATGCCTGCCCGGCGCGGCCTCCAGCAGCTGGCGGGTGTAGCCGTCGCGCGGCCGGGTCAGCACTGCTGAAGCCTCCCCCGCCTCGACGATCTGCCCGGACTTCATCACCACGATGGAATTGCAGATCTGCGCCGCCACGCGCAGGTCGTGGGTGATGAACAGCACCGCGGTGTCGGTGCGGGCGCGGATGTCTTCGATCAGTTCCAGCACCTGTGCCTGCACCGACACATCCAGCGCCGACACGGCTTCGTCGGCGATCAGGATGTCGGGCCGCAGGGCCAGGGCCCGCGCGATGCAGATGCGTTGACGCTGCCCGCCCGAAAACTGATGCGGATAGCGGTCCATCGTCTCCGCGCCCAATCCGACGATATCGAGCAGCTCGACGGCCCGCGCGCGGGCCTCATCTTCCGGCACGCCGAAATTGCGCATGCCTTCGACGATGGAATCGCCCACGCGGATGCGTGCGTTGAGCGACCGGTACGGATCCTGGAACACCACCTGGATGCGCTTGCGCACCGGATGGAATTCCCGCTTGGTGGCGGTGGCGATTTCCGTGCCGTCCAGGCGCACGCTGCCGGCGCTGGGATCGATCAGCCGCGCGATGCAGCGTGCCAGCGTGGACTTGCCCGACCCAGACTCGCCCACGATGCCGACGATCTCCTTCTTGCGCAGCGTGAAGCTGACGTCTTGCACGGCATGCACCGTGCGCTTGGCCTTGAAGAAGCCGCGCTCCGAATAGGTCTTCCGCAGGCGCTTCACGACCAGCACCGGCTCGCCTTCGGGCGCCTGCCGCGCCGCCGGCGCCAGGCCCGGCACCGACGACACCAGCATGCGGGTGTAGGCTTCTTTCGGACGCGCCAGGATCTCGTCGCGCGTGCCCACTTCGACCAGCCTTCCCCGGTTCATCACCGCAATACGGTCGGCGATCTCGGCCACCACGCCAAAGTCGTGCGTAATGAACAGCACCGCCGTGTTGTGCGAGCGCTGCAGCTCCTGGATCAGCGCCAGGATCTGCTTTTGCGTCGTCACATCCAGCGCGGTGGTGGGTTCGTCCGCGATGAGCAGCTTGGGATTCAGGATCAGCGCCATGCAGATGACGATGCGCTGGCGCTGCCCGCCGGACAGCTGGTGCGGATACGACTGGTAGATGCGCTCCACGTCGGGCAGGCGCACCGATTCCAGCATGTCCAGGATCTTGCGCTTGCGGGCAGCGGCGTCCATGCCGCTGTGAGTGCGCAGCACCTCGTCGATCTGCCAGCCCACCGTGCGCACGGGGTTCAGCGCCGTCATGGGTTCCTGGAACACCATGGACATCCGGGTGGCGCGCAACTCGCGCAGCCGCTCCGGCGTGCAGGCCAGCACGTCCTCGCCGTCGAGCAGGATGCGGCCCGCGCTGGGCCGCAGCGCATCGGGCGCAAGCAGGCCCATCACCGAAAACGACGTGACGGACTTGCCCGACCCGGACTCGCCGACCACGCACAGCGTCTCGCCGGCGCGGATATCGAAACTGATGCCTTCGACTACGTGGCGCGGCTCGTCCTGTGGCGCGCCCACCAGCGCGACCGACAAGTTCTGCACCTGCAGCACGGGCATTGTGGAATCGTTCATGTCAGACCCTCCGCGCCATCTTGGGATCCAGGGCGTCGCGCATCGCGTCGCCCAGCATGTTCACGCTGAGCACCGTCAGCGCCAGGAACAGGCCCGGCAGCAGGATCAGCTCGGGCCGGACCTGGAAGTACATGCGGCCCTCGGCGATGACATTGCCCCACGACGGAAATTCCGGCGGCATGCCCACGCCCAGGAAGCTCATGACCGCCTCGGACAGCATGGCGGACGCGAAGATGAAGGTGCCCTGCACGATCAGCGGCGCCATCGTATTGGGCACCAGATGGCGCATCATCAGCACGCGGGTGGGCGTGCCCAGCGAAATGGCCGCTTCCACATAGGGTTCGTCGCGCAGGCTCAGGATCAGGCCGCGCACCAGGCGCACCACCCGCGGAAACTCCGGCACCGCAATCGCGATCAGCACCGTCAGCAGGCTGGCGCCGGTAACGGCGACCAGCGCGATGGCCAGCAGGATGCTGGGCACGGACATGATGCCGTCCATGATCCGCATGATGACCATGTCGGCCGCACGGAAATAGCCGGCGATCACGCCCAGCACCAGTCCGGGGATCAGCGCCGCGATGGCGGTGCCCGCGCCGATCATCAGCGAGATGCGCGCGCCGTGGATCACGCGCGACAGCACGTCGCGCCCGTAGGCGTCGGTGCCGAACCAGTGCTCGGCGGAAAACCCCTTCAGGCGCTGCATGGGGTTGATGGCCATGGGATCGGCCAGCCCCAGCAGATTGGCCGAAATAGCGGCCAGCACGATGACCGCCAGCATGACCAGCGCGGCCATGACCGGCCAGGTGGACAGCGTGCGGACCAGCGCCGACCGGGGCCGCTTGCGGGCGGCAGGGGCGACCCCGGCCCCACCCGCGATCGAGTGTACGGAAGTGGACATGCGGATTCCTTCAATAACGGATGCGCGGATCGAACACCGAATACAGGACGTCGATGGTCAGGTTCACGCCGATATAGACCAGCGAGAACAGCAGGATCAGCCCCTGGATCAGCGGATAATCGCGGGCCAGCACGGACTCGACCACCAGCCGGCCCAGGCCGGGCAGGTTGAACACCGATTCCGTGACGACCACGCCGCTGATCAGCAGCGCTATGCTGACGCCGATCACGGTGATGATGGGCACGGCTGCGTTGCGCAGCGCGTGCGCCATCATCACGGCGCGTTCGGTGATTCCCTTGGCGCGGGCGGTGCGGATGAAGTCTTCACCCATCACCTCCAGCACGCTGCTGCGGGCGATGCGCGCGATCAGCGCCACAAAGCCGGTGCTCAGCGCGATGGTGGGCAGCAGCAGGTGCATGCCGAAGGCCACCAGGCCCGCCGACGGCGATTTGTAGCCCTGCACCGGCAGCCAGCCCAGCTTCATGGCGAACAGCAGGATCAGCGCGTAGCCGGTGACGAAGATCGGCACCGAAAACCCCAGCACCGAGAACGCCATCACCGCCCGGTCGGCGCGGGTGCCGCGCCGCCACGCCGAAAAAACGCCCAGCGGCACCGCGATCAGCGTGGACAGCAGGATGGTCGACAGCGCCAGGGCCAGCGACGGCCCCACGCGGCTGCCGATCATCGCCGTGACCGGCGTGCCGGAATGCAGCGACGTGCCCAGATCGCCCTGCAGCACCTGTCCGCCCCACCGCATGAACTGGGTGGCCAGCGACCGGTCCAGTCCCATGTGTTCGCGGATCTGCGCCAGCTGCGTCTCGGTGGCCGCATCGCCCGCCAGGATCAGCGCCGGATCGCCGGGCGTCAGCCGCAGCAGGCAGAACACCAGCACGGCCACCGTCAGCACCACGGGAACCGTGGCCAGGACGCGTCTGAGGATGTAGCTGAACATGGCTTACTTGCTGGCTTTCTTGATGTTCCAGAACACCGGCGCGGGCGAATCCAGCACGCCCGACAGCTTCTTGCTGTAGGCCGCCGCGGTCTCGATCTGGCCCAGCGTGATGGCCACGCCTTCGTCCAGCATTACGTCCTGCAGCTGCTCGGCGATCTGCTTGCGTTCCGGTTCCGTGGCCGCCACCAGGAACTTGTCGCGCAGCGCTTCCACCTGCGGCACGGTCGGCCAGCCGAACCAGGCCTTCTCGCCGTTGGCCGACACGCCGTAGTTGCGCAGCGGATCCATGATCTCGCTGACGTGCCACGTGGTCACGAAAATGCTCCAGCCGCCCTTGGACGTCACGTCGCGGTTGGCGCGGCGCGACAGCATGGTCATGAAGTCCATGGCCTGGAGCTGGACGTTGAAGCCGGCTTGGCGCAGCTGCTGCGCCATCACCACGGGTATGGCCGAGGCCATCGCAATGTCGGTGGCGTGCAGGATCACGACGGGCGCGCCGTCGTACTTGGCTTCCTTCAGCAGCGCCTTGGCCTTTTCGATATTGGACGGCACGATCATGTCGGCGCGGGTGTTGCTGGAGTACGGCAGGTTGCAGCCGAACACCGCGCCGCAGGTCTTGAAGAATTCCGGATCGCCGACCTGCGCCTTCAGGATGTCGTCCTGGCCCACCGCGTACATGGCGGCCTGGCGCACCAGCTTGTTGTCGAACGGCGCATGCAGCTGGTTGAAGCGGTACATGGGCTGGTAGCCCATCTTGTCCAGGATGCGCAGCGTCAGGTCGGGCGAGCTCTTCACCATCGGCACCAGGTCGAACGGCACGGTCTCGATGTAGTCGACCTCGCCGCCCAAGAGGGCATTCACCGTCGTCATCGGGTCGGCCATCGCCACCCACTCCACGCGGTCCACGTTGACCACCTTGCCGCCCGCGGTCCAGCTGGGCGCTTCCTTGCGCGGCACGTAGTCGGTGTTCTTTTCGTAGACCGTCTTCACGCCCGGCTGGAATTCTTTCTGCACGAACTTGAAGGGGCCGGACCCGGTGTAGTCGGTGATGGCCTGCGCCACCGGCGTCTGCGCCACGCGCTTGGGCATCATGAAGCTGGGCAGGCCGCTGGGCTTGCCCAGCGCCGCCAGCACGTCCGCCGGCGCCGTCAGCACGATCTTGAAAGTCTTGTCGTCGACGACGTCCATCGACGCCACCAGCGGCATGAGCTGGCGGCCGGTCTTGTCCGACTGCGCCCAGCGCTGGATGGACGCCACGCAGTCCTCGGCCTTCACGGGCGTGCCGTCATGCCACTTCAGGCCGTCGCGCAGCGTGAACGTGTAGGTCTTGCCGTCGGGCGAAATTTCCCACTTGTCCGCCATCTGCGGCTGGATCTTGTTGTCCGCGTCCGTCGCCAGCAGCGTGTCGTAGATCATGTAGGCGTGATTGCGCGTCTGGTGCGACGCCGTCAGCACCGGATCCAGCACCGTCAGCTTGCTGGCCATCACCACGGTCAGCGTTTCCGCCTGCGCGGGCGCCCAGGCCATGGCGGCGGCGCAAGCCAGCGCCGCGCCGACGCGGCCAAGGCCGTAGCGGGTTTCAAGTCTTTCAGCATTCAGATAAGCCATGTCATTCCCTTGAAGTTTTTATGGATGAACGGGGCCTGTGGCCGGCCCCTCGGGTCAAGTTGCGATCGGATCAGACGATGTCGAACGACAGCGGCGACATCTGTTCGGCGCTGCGGCCGGCGACCAGGTCGCGCGACGGCACCAGCGCCTCGGCGCGGCGCTGGGCCTCGTCCACCTGTTCCGCGGCCTTGCGGTAGTCCAGCGAATTCACCTGCCCTTCATGCACCACGCGCCGGCCGTCGATGTACACGGTGTGCACGGCGCGGTCCGCGGCCGCATAGACCAGGCTGCGCACGGGGTCGCGCGACGGGCGCATCAGGTGGTGGGTCATGTCCACCATCACCAGATCGGCGCGCGCGCCCACCGCGATGCGGCCCAGGTCCTCGCGGCCCAGCGCCGTGGCGCCCCCGACGGTCGCGGCGTGGAAGACTTCGCCGGTGGTGACGGCGCGCGGCGTCTGCGCCATCAGGCGGGCCAGATAGCCCACGTGGCGCATTTCCTCGATCATGTTGTGCGGATAGGTGTCCGTGCCGATGCCCAGGTTGATGCCCGCGCGGCGGTAGCGCCCGAAGTCGCGCAGCGCCATGCCCCGGCGCATGAAGACCGTGGGACAGTGCGCCACGCTGGCGCCCGTTTCGGACAGGATGGACAAGTCGGTGGCCGTGCTCCAGTGCGTGTTCGGGTGGTCGTCCACGAAGATGCCGTGGCCGACGATGCTGCCCGGATCCAGCACGCCCAGGCTGTGCAGCCACTGCACGGGCGTCAGGCCATGGCGGCGCGTGATCTCGTGGAACTCAGGCAGGGACTGCGCGGCGTGCGTCTGCCAGCCGATGCCGCGGCGCTTGGCCTCCTGGTGGCTGGCCTTGAGCAGCTCCGGCGTGCAGGTGTCGATCTGCGCCGGCACCAGCATGCCCGTCAGCCGGCCGCATTCGTGGGCCTCGGCCTTGTCGATCAGCGCCAGCGCGCGCTCCATGCCGGCTTCGCCCGCCTTCTCGTTCCAGTCGTATTCCACGACGTGGCCGTTGCGCGTGTACCAGCGCGCCGAGCGGAACATCGGCGCGATGTACGCGCGCAGCCCGCTCTGCACCATGATGTCGATCCAGTGCTCGTGCGCCACCGACATGTCCACCACCGTCGTCACGCCGGACATCAGCAGTTCCGCGGCGGCCAGCGTGAGCTGCGCGGGCGCGGCTTCCTCGTCGCCTTCCATCGTGGGCATGTACTCGTACAGGTTGGAGTTGTACAGGCCCGCCGATCCGGTCTCGTCCGTGTAGCCCTTGTTGATGGGCTCATGCACAAGGTGGCTGTGGATGTCGACCAGGCCCGGCATCACCATCATGCCGCTGCCGCTGACGATCTCCGCGCCCGGCGCCGCCGCCTGCGCGCCCGGACCGACGTGCGTGATGCGTCCGTCCGCGAACGCCACGTCGGCGTTCTTCATGTACACGTGCCGCTGGCGCGCCTCGTCCCAGGCAACCACAACCTCGGCGTTCTTGATCAGGGTAGTCTTCAACGCAATATCCTCCGAAATGAATGACCGGTATCCGTGCGGCGCGCTAGCGCCAGGCGGGCTGCGCGCCCTTGCGGGCGCTGGGCGGCGCCAGGCTGGGCAGCCCGCGCGGCAGAAACTTTCCTTGGCCCGGCGCGCCCGCAAAGCGCGCGCCGTCCCAGACGATCTGGCCACGCAGCAGCGTCATCGCGGGCCATGCCCGCAACTGCATGCCCGCGTATGGCGTGTAGTCCACCGCGTGGTGCAGGTGCTCGTTGGCGAGCGTGAAATCGCGCTCTTCCCAGATCACCAGGTCGGCGTCGCTGCCGATGGCCAGCGTGCCCTTTTGCGGGTACAGGCCGTAGGCGCGCGCGGGCTGGGTCGCGGTCAGTTCCACGAAGCGGTTCAGGCTGATGCGCCCACCCAGCACGCCTTCGGAATACAGCAGCGGCATGCGGGTTTCGATGCCGGGAATGCCGTTCGGGATGTGGCGGAACGCCACCTCCTGGCCGCCGGGCGTCTTGCCGTTGTCGCCGGTCAGATTGAAAGGCGAGTGGTCGGACGAGAACACCGTGAAAAGGCCGTCGGCCAGGCCCTGCCAGATGTCTTCCTGGCTGGACGCATCGCGCGGCGGCGGGCTGCACACGCAGCGCGCGCCGAAATAGCTGTCGTCCGTGCCCAGGTCGGCCGCGGTCAGCAGGATGTATTGCGGGCAGGTTTCTGCGTAGACGTTCAGGCCCTTGGCGCGCGCCTCGCGGATCTGCGCCACCGCCTCGCCGCCCGAGATGTGCACCAGCAGGATGGGCACGTCGATCAGTTCCGACAGCGCGATCGCGCGGTGCGCGCCTTCGCGTTCCACCAGCGTCGGCCGCGATACCGCATGAAAGCGCGGCGCGGTGCGGCCCGCGGCTTCCAGGCGGCGCGTCAGCCAGGCAATGCAATCGGAGTTCTCGGCATGGATCATCGCCATGCCGCCGTGCGTGCGCGCCACCTCCAGCACATCCAGGATCTGGCCGTCCGACAGCTTGAGCGCGTCGTAGGTCATGTACAGCTTGAACGAGGTGTAGCCCGCCTCGATCAGGCGCGGCAGTTCCTCGTTCAGCACGGCCGGCGTGGGATCGGTCAGGATCAGGTGGAAGGCATAGTCCACGCACGCGCGGCCTTCGGCGCGCCGGTGGTAGTCGTCGATGGCGGCCTGCACGGTGCCGCCCTTGCGCTGCGCCGCGAACGGAATCACGGTGGTCGTCCCGCCGCAGGCGGCCGAGCGCGTGCCGGTGAAAAAGTCGTCCGCCAGCTTCACGGGCGGCGCCATCGGCTGGTCCAGGTGGCAATGCGCATCGACGCCGCCCGGCGTCACCACGCGTCCGGCGACGTCGATTTCGCACAGGCCCGGCGCCAGGCCGCGCCCGATCTGCACGATGCGGCCGCCTGAAATCCCCAGATCCGCGCGGCACGTGTCGCCGGCGGTCGCCAGCACCGCGTCGCGCAGCACCAGATCAAAACCCTGCTTCGTCATATGCGTCAGCCCGTCTGATCCGCCCGTTTCCTTGCCGCGAAAGCGCGGCCGGATGGACATGTTGTGAGCGGATTCTAGGCCGAATACAAAAATGATTACGCTAGTGATAACCCTGAAATATACATTTCAACGGCAAATTGTTAACATTATTTTTGACTGCGCCAGGCCGGGGTTCACAACGACGGCGTCCGATCGGGTATCTTCACGTTCACCCGTCAGGTTGCAGACAACATGACGTCTACAAGCGGCAAAGAACCGCTCATTACCCACGGCGGCGATCCCGCCCTGGCCTCCCGCGCAAACCAAGAACGAGCCCATGGCATCAGACAAACGCGAAACCTCGGTCACCGGCATCTACGAGTGCATCTACCGCGCCATCCTGGACAACCGCCTCAAGCCCGGCACCAAGCTGGTCGAAGAGCGCCTGGCCGAAATCTTCGAAGTCAGCCGGCCGCGCATCCGCGAGGTCCTGGCGCGCCTGGCCCACGAGCAGATCGTTGAACTGTTCCCCCAGCGCGGGGCCTACGTGGCCAAGCCCTCCATCGAAAAAGCGCGCGACGTCTTCGAGGCGCGCCGCCTGATCGAGCCCGCCGTGGTGCGGCGCCTGACGCAGAACCTCACGCCGGAAAAGCTCGCGCGCCTGCGCGAGCACGTGGTCCTGGAACACGACGCCCGCAAGCGCGACGACAAGCGCGCCATCATCCGGCTGGCCGGCGAATTCCACATCCTGCTGAGCGAACTGGCGGGCAACGGCGAACTGGCGCGCACCATGCGCGAACTGTCCACGCTGACCTGCCTGGTCATCTTCCTGTACAACCTGCCCACCGCCACCAGCTGCCGCGACGACGAACACGAACTCATCACCGAGGCCATCGCCGCCCGCGACGCGCAGCGCGCCGAGGAACTGACCCTGCACCACCTGGAGCACATCGAGCAAAGCGTGAAACTGGAATCGGTGGAAGAGTCGGTCGACCTGGAAGACGTCTTCAAGTTCTGACCCCGTTCACGCAAAAAACCCCGGCGGAAAGGCTTTCCGCCGGGGCTTTTTATTGAACCAGGTGTCTGACACCCAGGGTGCGCTGGCCCCGGCATGAAGCGCATCTCACGCGGATGTCAGACACCGTCCTATAGCGAAGGCCGGGATTCAGCAGCCCTGCATCGCCAGCTTGCGGCGGCGGACATTGCTGGCGCGCTGCACCAGCACCAGCGCCAGGCCGGCCGTCGCGATCACCGCGCCGGCGATCGGCACCGCCGCATAGCCCATTCCGGCCGAGATCACCGCGCCCCCGGCCGCCGCGCCCACCGCGTTGCCCAGGTTGAACGCACCCACGTTCATCGACGACGCCAGTCCCGGCGCATCGGTCGCGGCGCGCATCACGCCCATCTGCAGCGGCGGCACCACCGCGAACGTCGCCACGCCGAAGATCAGCAGCGCAACCGCCGCGCCGACCGGCGTCGAGGCCAACCAGGGAAACGCCAGCAGGTCCACGATGACCAGCACCAGGAAGAAGATCAGCGTGCCGTCCAGCGAACGGTCGGCCATGCGCCCGCCCACCCCGTTGCCCAGCGTGAAACCCAGGCCAATCAGCACCAGCATGCCCGTCACGAAGGCCGGCGACGCGCCGGTGATTTCCGCCAGTGTCGGCGCGATATAGGTGTACAGCGTAAACATCGCGCCCGCGCCCAGCACCGTGGTCAACAGCGCCAGCAGCACGGCAGGACTCTTGAGCACCGCCAGTTCATGGCGCACATTGGGCCGGCGGCCCGCCTCGCCCGCCGGCAGCGCCAGCCACAGCGACAACATCGCAATCAGGCCCAGCACGGCCGTGGCGGCAAACGACATCCGCCAGCCGATCGCCTGCCCCAGCCACGTCGCGGCCGGCACCCCGCCCACGTTGGCGATCGTCAGCCCCATGAACATCGTCGCCACCGCGCTGGCCTGCTTGTGGCGCGGCACCACGCTGGCGGCCACCAGCGAGCCCAGGCCGAAGAACGCGCCGTGGTTCAGGCTGGTCACCAGCCGCGCCAGCAGCAGCGTCGTGTAATTGGGAGACAGCGCCGACAGGATGTTGCCGATGGTGAAGATCGCCATCAGCAGGATCAGCGCCTTGCGGCGCGACCAGCGCGAGAACGCCAGCGTCATCAGCGGCGCGCCAACCATCACGCCGATGGCATAGGCGCTGACCAGCATCCCGGCGCTGGGAATCGACACATTCACGCCATCGGCGATCACGGGCAGCAGGCCCATGGGCGAAAACTCGGTCACGCCGATGCCGAAGGCGCCGACGGCAAGCGCCAACAGCGGCGGGCCGGCCTTGACCGGCTGGGTATCTTGGGGATTCATGCAAGTTCCTTGGTTTCGACGGCGCCGGCAGGACGTTCCTGAGGCGCGGCCGGCCAGAATTGGCCGGCGCATCGGAAAGACAGGGGTGCAGTATGACCGCCCGATCCTTGCAGAAAAAGCCGTCTGGCAGGCAAACACTTTTGACTTGGGATCATTAATCGAGAGATGCCCGCCCATCGGGCAGGCATGCCCTCAGGTCTGCAAACCCCAGCGTTTGGCATGTTTGCGGGCGTTCGTCGTCATCCATTGCCCCAGCCGCTCCAGCAGCGTGCGTTCGGTTCCTGCGCTGGCCTGTTCCATCAATGCGGCCTGGACCTGCATCAGCGCGCTTGGCAACGCCGAGACCAGGGATTGCGCCTCCGCGGCAACATAGCGCGCACCAAAGCCCAGGTCGCGCGCCATTGCCTCCAACTGCTCCTTGCCAACGGCCCCCGGTTTGTCTTCCCCGCCGATGGCAAACGCAAACCTGGCGCTCAATCCCGGATACATCGCCGTACACATCAGGTCATAGAACGGCGCAAGGCGGTAGCGCCCATCGCCATCCAGGATCACGGACAGGTTCTTTGCATGGCTGTCGTTGTTGCCTACCAGCAGATTGAACAGCACCCAATGCAAAAACCGTTTCACGTCCGCACCGCCCACACCCATCGCCGCCAGCAGTTCGCGGCAATCCGCCAGCGTCGGACCGCCATCCGATTCGTATTTAACGTCCGACGGCTTGCCTGCCAACTGGCACAGGTCAAGCTGATGAAATCGTCGCAATCCACCCTGCCCATCCGGCTCGCGGTCATAGCGCCGGATCAGGCACGCACGCGTGTCGGGTTGATAGACGGCCTGCGCCACCCCAAGCTCGAGCCTTTGCGCCAATTGCATCACCAGCGTCTCATTGAGGGCCGATGCCCACACGCCGTCCAGGCCGCGGATGTCCGGCTTGAGAATATGCGAAGACGGCGCCGCGCCTTCCGGCAGCATGGGTGATCCGTCCGGCAGGACTGTCAACAGGAGCTTGTCCTGCGCGCCCGCCAGCGAAATCCTCGTGCCCTCGACATTCTCGGCCACGAGCGCCGGCACGCCCGCTTGCTGCAGGCGTGCAGCGATGTCCGCCCAGTTCGTCGGTCGATACCGCGCCGGCGCCGGTGATTCCCCCTGCGGCAGTATCGTCAGCCCGCTGGCGGTATCGCCCCCAACGCTGCGCAGCAGTCCAAACACCGTCGTCGCATGACGGCTGACCTGCAGGAACTTGCGCACATGGCCTTCGGGCAGCAGGTTCTCGAAGTAGGCATGAACGGCTTCATTCGATTGGTCGCCGGGCTGGAGCGGTATCGATGGCGCGATCGGGCGAACACCCGGGTAGCCGAGCCACGCGTCGTCGTAGACGAAACGCAATGGCCTTTCGTCGAACAGGCGGCCAACTTTTCGTCCGTCCTGATACAGATCGAGTGCGTCCACCGTTGTCATGGCAGCCTCGGGCGCTTGGGCGCCACTTGCACTTCCAGGCCCAGCAGATCCAGCATGTCCAGCACCTTCTGCAATTGCAGCGTGGGCTTGCCTCGCTCCAGGTCCACCACGAAGCGGTTGCCGGTGCCGGAAAGTCCGGCCAGATCCGCTTGCAGCAAGCCTTGCGAGCGCCGAACGGCTTTCACCAGTTCGCCCAATTCGACCGAAGAATGGACCGTCACGGGAAACGCGTCGACTTTGGGGTCCATAACCGCCTCCGTTATTACCGTTCGGGAATTTTATCTATCTTTCAGCCAGGTAGCGATAGATAAATTACCGATCGGTAATTTATCTTCCGAATAGCCGATCAAATAACTGAATCATTACCGATCGGTAATATTATGAACACTTCGGATGGGACACCGAGAAGAAATTACCGAGCAGTAATTTCCGGACAGTAATTTCCGATTGAAAGGGCTGGAACAAAAAGGGCGTCCTCTCGGACGCCCCTCTCGTCAGCCCTGCCCGCCGCTTACTTCAGCAGCAGCGCATTCAGCCGCTTCACGAACGCCGCCGGGTCCGCAATCTGCGCTCCTTCGGCCAGCAGCGCCTGATCGAGCAGCAGGCGCGCCCACTGGTCGAACTCGCCGTCTTCCGCCGCGCGGATACGCGCCAGCAGCGGGTGTTCCGGGTTGATTTCCAGCACCGGCTTCACGTTCGGCGCTTCCTGGCCGGCGGCCTTCAGCATGCGCAGCAGATGCGGGCTGAGTTCGTTCTGGCCCACCACCACGCACGCCGGCGAATCCACCAGGCGCAGCGTCACGCGCACTTCCTTGACCTGCTCTTCCAGCGTCTTCTGCAGGCGCTCGACCAGCGGCTTGAAGTCCTCGGCCACTTCGGCCTGATGCTTCTTTTCTTCCTCGTCGGCCAGTTCCGCCAGGTCCAGGCCGCCCTTGGCCACCGACACCAGCGACTTGCCGTCGAATTCACGCAGGTACGACAACATCCACTCGTCCACGCGGTCCGACAGCAGCAGGACTTCGATGCCCTTCTTGCGGAAGATCTCCAGGTGCGGGCTGTTGCTGGCCGCGGCGAACGTATCCGCCGTCACGTAGTAGATCTTGTCCTGGCCTTCCTTCATGCGCGACACGTAATCGGCAAACGACACCGTCTGCGCCTGGTCGCCCGAATTCGTCGATGCAAAACGCATCAGCTTGGCGATGCGCTCCAGGTTGGCCGAGTCCTCGCCCGCGCCTTCCTTCAGCACCTGGCCAAATTCCGACCAGAACGTGGCGTAGTCTTCCGGCTTGTTTTCGGCCATGTCTTCCAGCAGCGACAGGATGCGCTTGGCCGAGCCCTCGCGGATGGCGCGCA
Source organism: Achromobacter spanius (assembly GCF_039673305.1). GTDB lineage: Bacteria > Pseudomonadota > Gammaproteobacteria > Burkholderiales > Burkholderiaceae_B > Achromobacter > Achromobacter spanius_F. The sequence goes on along the minus strand of NZ_JBDJLJ010000009.1, from coordinate 40,461 downwards.
CATCGCGGCTTTCCTGCAGGATCTCGCGCGACACGTTCAGCGGCAGGTCCGCCGAATCGATCACGCCGCGCACAAAGCGCAGGTACGACGGCAGCAGCTGGTCGGCGTCGTCCATGATGAACACGCGCTTCACGTACAGCTTCACGCCGTGGCGGCCGTCGCGGTCCCACATGTCCATGGGCGCGTGCTTGGGCACGTACAACAGCTGCGTGTATTCGCTGCGGCCTTCCACGCGGTTGTGCGTCCAGGCCAGCGGGTCGTCGTAGTCGTGCGACACCGTCTTGTAGAACTCGCGGTACTGCTCTTCCGTCACGTCCGACTTGCTGCGGGCCCACAGCGCATTCGCCTGGTTCACCGTTTCCAGCTCGTCGGTCTTGACCTGTTCGCCCTTCTCTTGATCCCACTCTTCCTTCGCCATGCGGATCGGCAGCGAGATGTGGTCGGAATAGCGGCGCAGGATCTCGCGCAGCTTCCAGCCGTTCAGCAGTTCGTCTTCGTCGGCGCGCAGGTGCAGCGTCACATCCGTGCCGCGGCCGGCTTTTTCAGCGGCGGCGATGGTGAATTCGCCCTGGCCGTCGGATTCCCACTGGATCGCGTCCGAGGATCCGGCGCGGCGGCTCACCACCGTCACCTTGTCCGCCACGATGAACGACGAATAAAAGCCCACGCCGAACTGGCCGATCAGCTGCGCATCCTTCTGCTTGTCGCCCGTGAGTTGCGAGAAGAACTCGCGCGTGCCCGAGCGGGCGATCGTGCCCAGGTTGGCCACGGCCTCTTCGCGCGACAGGCCGATCCCGTTGTCCGAGATCGTGATCGAGCGGGCCGCCTTGTCATAGCTGACCGTGATCGCCAGTTCGCCATTGCCTTCCAGCAGCTCGGGCTGGTCGATGGCCTCGAAGCGCAGCTTGTCGCAGGCGTCCGACGCGTTCGACACCAGCTCGCGCAGGAAGATTTCCTTGTTGCTGTACAGCGAATGGATCATCAGGTGCAGCAGCTGCTTCACCTCGGCCTGGAAACCCAGGGTTTCGGACGCGGAATTCGTGGCGGTTTGGCTCATAGTTCTACGTAGCTTTGAAAATAAATTAGGGACGGAACAATCGACGACTGGGGCAGTGCGCCCGCGCAGTCTCCGGGAAACCCTACTGATGTGGGGGCCAATGGGAACTTTTCAAGGCCGGGTGGCGGCGCAGCAACCTGACATCCGCCTGTCCTCGGTAAAATCCGGCACTTTTCTACCCTACCCCTCCCCGGCCGGCACTCCGCCATGCAACCCGCCTCCCTGACCCAACCCGCTCCCCACAGCGCGCCCGACGACGCCGACGCCAGCCACGACCTGGTCTACGGCCCCGACGACCGCCCCGCGCCCCCCGTCGCCTTCATCGCCGCCCTGCAGCACCTGCTGGCCATCCTGGTCCCCATCGTCACCCCCGGCCTGCTGATCTGCCAGGCCCTGGGCGTCAGCAGCCGCGACACCACCCTGATCGTGTCCATGTCGCTGGTCATCTCCGGCATCGCCACCTACGTCCAGTGCAAGCGCTTCGGCCCCCTGGGCGCCGGGCTGCTCATCGTGCAGGGCACCAGCTTCAACTTCGTCGGCCCGCTGATCGCCGGCGGCTCGGTCATGGTCAAGCAAGGCACCCCGGTAGAAGCCGTCATGGCCGCCATCTTCGGCGTCGTCATCGCGGGCTCCTTCGTCGAAATGGGCATCAGCCGCATCCTGCCCTTCGTCAAGCGCCTCATCACGCCGCTCGTCACCGGCATCGTCGTGCTGCTCATTGGCCTGACCCTCATCAAGGTCGGCCTTATCAGCATGGGCGGCGGCTTCGGCGCCATGGCCAACGGCACGTTCGCCAGCGCCGAGAACCTGACCCTGTCCGGCCTCGTCCTGGGCACCATCATCCTGCTCAACCGCGTGCCGGTCGTCTGGATCCGCAGCACCGCCCTGGTCCTGGCGCTGGCCGTCGGCTACATCGCCGCCGCCTACATGGGCCGCCTGGACTTCACCGGCGCCCGCGAGGCCGCCCTGTTCCAGGTTCCGGTTCCGCTGCATTTCGGCCTGGGCTTCTCGTGGGCCCTGTTCGTGCCGATGCTGATCATCTACCTGGTCACGTCCCTGGAAGCCATCGGCGACGTCACCGCCACCAGCAAAGTGTCCAAGCAGCCCGTCGAAGGCCCGCTGTGGATGCAGCGCATCAAGGGCGGCGTCCTGGTCAACGGCGCCAACTCGCTCCTGGCCGGCGTCTTCAATACGTTCCCCAGCTCCGTCTTCGCGCAGAACAACGGCGTCATCCAGCTGACCGGCATCGCCAGCCGCCACGTCGGCGTCTGGATCGCCGGCATGCTCGTCCTGCTGGGCCTCTTCCCGGTCGTCGCCGGCGTCCTGCAGGCCGTCCCCGAACCCGTCCTGGGCGGCGCCGCCATGGTCATGTTCGGCGCGGTCGCCGCATCCGGGATCAACATCCTGGCAGGCATCCAGCTCGACCGCCGCGCGCTGCTGATCATCGCCGTATCCCTGGCCCTGGGCCTGGGCGTGTCGCAGGTGCCGGAAATCCTGTCGCACCTGCCGCACTCGGTGAAGAGCGTCCTGGAATCGGGCGTCGCCACCGGCGGGATCTGCGCGCTGGTGATGAACTGGTTCCTGCCCGAGAAGAAGTGATTGGCGGGGCCCGGGTCCCGGTGCGCACATGGTTGCGCGGCCCGGGACGGCCCCCCAGGCAGGCGGTCCGCCGAGGCGGCCGCCTGACAAGATAGGAAAGACCGCATATAATCGCGGTCTTCGCATCTCCCGCAGCCGTCATCTGGACGTGCTCGCGACCCCCTTGCCCGGGTGGTGAAATTGGTAGACGCAGGGGACTCAAAATCCCCCGCCGCAAGGCGTGCCGGTTCGATTCCGGCCCCGGGCACCATCTAAAGATCCCTAGAAACTACAGTTATCTAGCGCGAATCTTCGTCTTTCCCTAACGCTGGGAAAGCTTCAATCTATGGCCAAGTAAGTTTCGATACTGCGGCACAACGCCCAGAGTACGTCGCGAAGCTTTTGTTCGTATATCTATTACTGTCAAAACCTCTTCAGAGTTCGTGACAACCGCCCGTTCTCACAACGGAGACCGGGATTCGAAGCTGCACGCAGCAAGCTGCCCTATTGCGATTTGACCAATCACGAATGCAAGCCGCAGGCTAGCGAGCTATCATCCTGCCAGCCCTCTCTGAAAAAGGCAGGACATGCATAAAGCAATTCAGCGACTGCGACAGTTCCGCGACGACCGGAATTGGCAGCAGTTCCACAATCCTAAAGATTTGGCATTGGCGCTCAGCATCGAGGCCAGCGAACTGCTGGAATCCTTTCTTTGGAAAACTCCTGAAGCCGCTGACCCTGAGAAGGTGAAGGAGGAGCTTGCCGATGTGCTGGCCTATGCCCTTCTACTCGCTGATGCGTACAACTTCGACGTCGAGAAGATCGTTCTGGAAAAAATAGAAAAGAACGAAGAAAAGTATCCCGTTCACAAGGCAAAGGGAACCGCAAAAAAATACAATGAGCTATGAGCCAGGCCCAACTTGTCGAAGTGAACCGATATCGGTTTTCTGCAGAAGCGCTGACGGAAATTGAGAATAACGCTTACGCAGCCAACAACTGGCCGCTTGTATATATCCTTAGCGACGGGGCTACGCGCCGTGCCTACGTCGGCGAGACTACGGACACGATCACTCGGCTGGGTACACACCTTAAGCACCACCAGAAGCAAACCCTGACGACGGTGCACGTTGTCAGCAGCGAGCGTTTCAATAAGTCGGCCACACTCGATATCGAGTCTTCCCTTATAAAGTACATGGCGGCGGACGGCCGTTTCAGCCTGTTGAACGGCAATTTGGGCTTGAGCGACCACAATTACTACCAGAGGGACGAACTCTATTCAAAGATATTTCGTGAGACCTGGGACAGGCTGCGCAGCCAGGGAATTGTGGAAAGGTCGATTGAAGTCATCGACAACCTGGATGTTTTCAAGTACTCGCCGTACAAGTCGCTGTCCGCGGATCAACAGCAAGGCCTGATCGAGATAATGCGGTCCCTGGTCGACCCAACGCTGAAAAACATCGTCGTTCAAGGTGGCGCCGGCTCCGGGAAATCGGTTCTGGCAATATTCCTCTTCAAGCTTATTCACTCCGACCTCGAAGAGCTGGACCTGCGCGAGTTTTCGGAAGAGGAAAGGGAAGTGCGGGAGCTCCTGCGACAGATCAAGCGGCGGATGCCAAGCCCGCGCATGGCTCTGGTGGTGCCAATGAACTCGTTTCGAAGCACCCTGAAGAACGCATTTCGTAATGTTGAGGGCCTGCACCCCGACATGGTCATCAGCCCCTCTGAGCTGGCGAAGCATCATTACGACATCGTCTTGGTGGACGAATCACACCGGTTACGTAAACGCGTCAACCTGGGAGCCTACTACCGCTCCTTCGACAATGCTTGTGCCGCTTTGGGTTTGGACAAGAACACTTGCAGTGAGGTGGACTGGGTCACCCGCCAATCAGACAAGGCCGTCTTCTTCTACGATTCGAATCAGAGCATCAAGCCATCTGACGCCAACGCATCGGACTTCGACTACATCAAGTCTGCGCCGGATAGTAAGGTCATGACGTTGGTCTCGCAGTTCCGGATTCGCGCAGGGCTGAGCTATGTTCGATTTGTCGACGAGCTCTTGAATGTTCGGCTTCCAGCAAGCAAAAAATTCCGCTCAAGCAAATACGAATTTCTCGTCTTTGACGAGCTATCCGACATGGTGAGGGAGATCGAACGCAGGAACAGCAAGTACGGCTTGGCACGTCTGGTGGCCGGCTATTCATGGCGTTGGGTTTCCAAAAACACCCGGGAGTCGTTCGACATTGAGATCGGCAACGTTCGGTTGCGTTGGAACAGGACAAATAAGGACTGGATCAATACGGAGGGCGCCGAGGGCGAAGTGGGCTGCATCCACACTACCCAGGGCTACGATCTAAATTACACGGGGATCATCTTCGGTCACGAGATTCGCTACGACAAGAAGCGGGACCAGATCGTCATCGAAAAAGACAATTACCATGACCGCCTAGGAAAACAGGCGATTGAAGATCCCAATGAACTCAAGCAGTACATACTGAACATTTACCGGACCATCATGCTGCGAGGGATACGCGGCACGTTTGTCTACGCATGCGACGACGATTTGCGAAACTATCTAAAACAGCATGCGGAGAGTTACGAATCCAACGTCATTGCGTTTCCGGAACTAGCGAAGCCGCTGGAACCTTACATCAATTCGGTCCCCCTCTATGATCTGCGGGCCGCCGCCGGCAGCTTCAGCGCGCTTCAACAGGTCGAGCATGAGAAGTGGGTGGCAGTACCGGATGGTATGCCGGTAGGAGAGAACATTTTCGCCTGTCATGTAGTAGGCGAATCCATGAACAAGGTCATTCCTGACGGCGCCGTCTGCCTGTTTCGCTTGAACCCGGTAGGGAGCCGAAATGGGAAAATCGTGCTGGTGGAATGCTCCAGCACCGCGGATGGCGACGGTGGTTCGCGTTATACGGTCAAGGAGTATCAGAGCTTCAAAGTGCACACCGACGAGGGGATTGAAAACCTGCGGATCGTCCTGAAGCCCCGGTCAACCAACCCGGCCCTGCCCCCAATCGAATTGAGCAATGAAGACGACGGTCATCGCTATCGGGTAGTCGGCGAATTCTTGGGAGTGATCCGTTAACTAGCCCAGCGGGGAATATTTTCCGGCCTCATCCATCAGCAGGCACTCCACATCGCAGCCATCTTTGAATAGCGTCTCGCAAGGGCTGCGCTAAATCAGCGGCTTCGCAATGATCGCCTGAAGAGGCCGGCCCGATGAATTGGCAAGGCGGTCGATGTCGCCAAGACGTTTTCCCCGATCACCGCTCCCGCACTGCACCCCGCCGGCCACCATCCGGATCTAAACCATCCCCCGACCCCACCTTGTCCATACTCCAACTTGCCCATACACATCGGGCGAGCGCAGCCAAATAATGGCTCGCATCCAGAGGCCAAATGGCCTAATCCATCGCTGATTCAACCGATGCGCCAAGCACGCCAGCCGCATGCCAGGCGCATCGCTGGACGGGTTCATCCGTCGCGCAAGGAAGTGCCTCATTCCTGATCGCGGCCTCCTCTTCGGGACATCCCGGCAACGCTGCGCCCGGCCTGCCACCCTCCTTCCGCTTCCCCCTGGTCCCAATCCCGCCGGCAGTTCCCGGCAAAGGCATCGGACCGCCCTTCGTCCGGCCATAAGGCCATCACCCTCAAGGAGCCAACGACACAAATACCGGCAGCCCGGCCGCAGTGCCAGTCAGTGCCGGGTTCCGCGCCTGCGCGCTCGTCGAGCCGCTGGGCGACCAATAACCCCATGCGATTTCCACACGGTTCTATCTAACTTTCATTCATATTGTTGGAGGACACTGTCATGTCAGGAAAGAACAACAACACCCCACGGGTGGACAACCCGGGCGAAGAAGATGAAGGCGGGCCGGCCACCGGCAAGTCCGCCTCCGGGGCGCCCGAGAACCCGGATTCTGACGCCGCCGGACTCGAAGCGCTGAGCCAAGAGGCGGAACAACAAGCCGTATTTGCCGAGGCCGGCGTTTCGGACGATCTGCTGGCGCTCAGGGACGCGATCGAGGCTCGATTGCTCTCGGCGTCCGGCGAATCCCGGGCGCAGTCGGATGGATCTTCCTCCGATGGCATCGTCGGCGTCGGGATTGGCTTGCCGGACCCGACCAACGTCACCTTCGGTGCGGGCGGCCCGGGCGAACCGGTGCTGACGATCTTCACCGAGAGCGCGATGCCGCAAGAGGCCGTGCTGGGCCAGGTGGCGCAAGCCGCCGGCACGCGCGCCCTGTCTAGCGTGCCGGTGCAGCAGGTGCCGGTGGGCGTGGTCGACGCCTATTCGCACCGCGCGCGGCACCGGCCAGCGCCCGGAGGCGTCTCGGTGGGACACGTGAATGTCACCGCAGGCACGCTCGGAAGCCGGGCGATCGGGCTGACGGCGCCATGGAACAATCGGCACCTGATTCTCAGCAATAATCACGTGCTGGCGAATTCGAACGTCGCGAGCGTGAACGACAGCATCATCCAGCCGGGCGCGGCGGACGGCGGCCGTCATCCGGGAGACCAGATTGCGGTGCTGGCGCGCTGGGTGCCGATCAACTTCGGCGGCGCGGCGAACTTCGTGGACTGCGCGTTCGGGTGGGCGTGGCACGATCGCATCCGTGGCGAGCAGTATTACCTTTCTGGCGGCAGCGCCGCCTATTACCGCACCGGCACGGCGGCATTGGCCGCGTCCCTCGGGCTGATCGTCGGCAAAAGCGGACGAACCACGGGCCTGACGCAAGGCCGCGTGACGCAGATCGGCGTGTCGGTGAACGTGAACTATGGCGGCGGCCGCGTTGCGCTGTTCCGTAACCAGATCGCCATTCAATCCGTCAACGCCAATCCGTTCTCCGCGGGCGGCGATTCCGGTTCGCTGATCTGGCACTGGGCTTCCGGCGTGCGGCCCGTCGCCCTGCTGTTCGCGGGCGGCGGCGGCACGACGTTTGCCAATCCGATCGCGTCGGTGCTTTCCGCACTGAACATCAGACTGCTGCCCTGATCCGGCCCCTACCGGCCCCCGGCCGCCCTGTCGCTAAACGGGGCGGCCGATTACACTGGATTCGACACGGTTAGAGGAGTTGGCGCCATGAACGATCCACACACCCCAGGGCCAGATTTCTCCGGCGCCGGCCCCGTCGAATACAGCCCGGCCGACACGCAAGCGAGCGGCGCGGCCGGCCAGGTGCTGGCCAGCCAGGAAGCGCGGCTTCTTGCCGTGCCAGGCGTCGTCTCGGTGGGCGTCGGCACCGGCCGCCCCGGAGAAGAGGCGATTGCCGTGGGCGTGACGGACGCCGGCGTGGCGGCGCGCCTGCCTCGGGAAATCAATGGCGTGCCCTTGGTGATTACGGTGACCGGGCCCGTGGACGCGCAGCGTCAGCGCTGACGGCAAGCCAGCTGGGGCGCTGCGACGGCAGCCCCAGAATTGAGCCGGACTCCATCACCGGAGAGCCTGCTTGATCTTGAAAGCAGGCAAGGCGGCGGCACTACCCGTCAGAATGTCTCCAACCCCCACGGCAATTCGGTGAACTGCATCACGAGGTCACGCTCAACGGCCCGGCATCGAGGGCGCGTGGCATGCCCTTGCTGAAAGCTGCCACGCCGCAGCGATGCATGCCCGTTACGCGTCGGCGCTGCTGTCCACGTACACCAGTCCCGCCGCGGCAAGCTTGTCCCGCATGCCGTAGATATCCAGCCCCAGCTCGCCGGCAGCCAGGCGCTTGCGCTTGGCCGCTTCGTTCAGGAGGCGCGCGTCGCAAGCGTCAGCGACCTCAACCGCGCGGGCACGCGGCACCACGCACACGCCGTCGTCATCCGCGATGACGACATCGCCGGGCTGCACGAGCGCGCCGGCGCACACGACGGGCACGTTGACGGATCCGGGCGTGGCCTTGACCGTGCCCTTGGCCGACACGCCTTTGGACCACACGGGAAACTGCATCTCTTTCAACGCCGCCACGTCGCGGCACCCTGCGTCGATGATCAGGCCCTGCACCCCGCGCGCCCGCATCGACGTCGCCAGCAGTTCCCCGAACATCCCATCCTCGTTCGACGATGCGCAGGCAACGACAACGATGTCGCCCGGCCGGCAGAGTTCGATGGCGACGTGCAGCATCCAGTTGTCGCCCGGCTGCGCCAGCACGGTGACGGCGCTGCCCGCGATGGAAGCGCCGGCCTGGATGGGCCGCATGTAGGGCTGCAGCAGGCCGGTGCGCTGCTGCGCCTCGTGCGCGGTGGCCACGCCGGCCGACGCCAGGCGCGCGATGACCGCGCTGTCGGCGCGCTGGATGTTGCGGACGGCGACGCTCATGCCAGTTCTCCTGTGACCTGAGGAAAGACGCGCTGGTAGCCTTCGGCGTACTTGATCTTCTGGTTGGAATTGCGCGATGCCTGCACGCCGCGCTGCAGGGCGACGCGGGTGTAGTACTCCCACAGGTGCTCCTGGGCCGCCATGGTCTCGAAGGCGCGGCGCTTCTGGTCCCAGACCTCGGAGATATCCAGCAGCACTTCAGGCTTCCATTCGCACTGCTCGGGCTGGTGCGGCTCGAAGAGGAACACGGGAGGGGCGCCCAAAACCGGCTGCTCCGGATGGTGCCCGTGGGCCTGGGCGATCACGCGGGCTTCCTGCGCGACGTGGGTGGCCAGCGGGTGGTCGAAGTTGTAGGGGTCTTTCTGCGAATGCGTCAGCACGAATTCCGGCTGCAGTTCGCGGTAGACGTCCACCAGTTCGAACAGCGCGTCGTCCGACACGCGCAGCGGATAGTCGCCGCAGTCCACGAACCGGATGTCGGCGCCCAGGATATCGGCCGCAAGGCGCGCTTCGTCGCGGCGGTCGGCCTTGACCTTGTCCAGCGTCATGCCGGGCTGCTTCCACAGCTTGGCGGATTCGCCGCGTTCGCCGAACGACAGGCACACCACGGTCATTTTCCAGCCGCGGCTGGCGTACAGGGCGATGGCGCCGCCCGCGCGCCAGACGAAGTCCGCGGAATGCGCGCTGACGACCAGCGCGTTCTTTTGCCGTTCCATTTCTATTCCTCTATGCATGAATGCCGGTGCGGCCCGCCGCGCGGCGCCGCACCGGCACGGGCGCGGCTAGTCCGCCTTGATGCCCGCGTCCTTGATGACCTTGGTCCATTTGGTGGTTTCCGCCGCGACGAAATCGCGGAACTGCGGAGCGGTGCCGGGCGTGACGACGGCGCCCATTTCGCCGAAGCGCTTTTTGACCTCGGGGTCCTTGAGGGCGCTTTGCAGGGCGCTATTCAATTTCTCCGTGACGTCCGGCGGCAGATCCTTGGGACCGATCAGGCCCCACCACACGGTGGCCATCGCGCCGGGCAGGCCCTGCGACACCACTGTGGGCACCTCGGGCAGCATGGCGGCCGGCTCGTCGTCCAGCACCGCCAGCGCGCGCAGCTTGCCGGCCTTGATGTGCGAGACGACTTCCAGCGGGTTGATGGACATGAAGGAGATACGCTGACCCAGGAGGTCCGTGACGGCCGGCGAACCACCCTTGTACGGCACGTGCAGCGCCTTCATGCCGCTCTCGCGCTTGAGCAGTTCGCTGGCCAGATGGCCGGAACTGCCGTTGCCCGCCGAGGCGTAGGTGAGCTTGTCGGGGTGCGCGCGGCCATAGTCGGTCAGATCCTTCAAGGTCTTGAACGACGATTCCACGGGCACCACCACGGCCAGCGGCGCATAGCCGATCGCGCCCACCGGCGTGAAATCGCGCGCGGGGTCGAAGGTCAGCTTGGAGAACAGGGCGCCGTTGGCGGCCAGGGTGTTCGATGCCGTCAACAGCGTGTAGCCGTCCGCCGGGGCGCGCGCGACCGCGTCCATGCCGATGTTGGTGGCCGCGCCGGGGCGGTTGTCGACGATGATGGTCTGCTTCAGCGCGTCGCCCATTTTCTGGCTGACCAGCCGGGTGACGATGTCCACGCCGCCGCCGGCGGCATACGGGACGACAATGCGGATCGGCTTATCCGGAAAGGCGGCCTGGGCGGCGGTGGGCAACGGCATCAGCGCGGCGGCGGCCAGCGCGCCCACTCCCACAGCGGTGACAAGGGCGCGGCGGGGCCGCGACGGGACGTAAGCCTTCATGGGTTGTCTCCTGTCTGTCTAGTTGGTATGCCGGCATGATGCGCGGAGTACACTCATATCGTCCAATACCGTTTTTCAAGATCATCTATTTGCTTTCCAAATTGATATGGATTTCCGCCAACTGCGCTATTTCGTCGCCGTCGCCGAGGAGCTGAGCTTCAGCCAGGCCGCGCGCCGCCTGCATGTCAGCCAGCCGCCGCTCAGCCTGCAGATCAAGGCGCTGGAAGAAGAACTGGGGTCGCCGCTGCTGACGCGCACGAGCCGCAGCGTGGAACTGACCCAGGCGGGCGCGCTGTTCCTGGACCAGGCGCGCCGCGCGCTGGCGCACCTGGAACGCGCCGGCGAAGTCGTGCGGCAGTCGGCGCTGGGCGAAACCGGCGAGATCCGCGTGGCGTTCACCGCGTCGGTGCCCATGTTCGACGCCTTCCCCCGCATCGTGCAGGCCTTTCGCACGGAATTCCCCGGGGTGGGCGTGGATCTGAGCCACCAGTCGACCGGCCAGCAATTGCGGGCGCTGGCGTCCAAGAACATCGACGTAGGCTTTCTGCGCCCGTCGATCCTGTTCGTGCCGCCGCCCAACATCGCGACGCTGCCCTTGTGGAGCGACCGGCTGATGGTCGCCATGCCGCAATCGCACCCGCTTGCGCGGCGCAGCACGCCGCTGCCGATGACGGATCTGGCGGACGAATCCTTCATCCTGTTCCCCCGCGGGCTGGGCTGCGGCCTGTTCGACCACGTAAGCGTGCTGGCCAGCCGGGCGGGGTTTGCGCCGCAGGTGGGCCAGGAGGCGCGCGAAGGCGCGACCATCATCGGGCTGGTGGCGGCGGGCATGGGCATTTCCATCCTGCCGGATACGTACATGAAGACGGGCATACCCGGCGTGGCCTATCGCGAACTGGATACGCCGGATGCCCAAAGCCAGGTCCTGCTGGCGTATCGTTCCGAAGACGGTTCCCCGCTGGTGCAGCGGTTCCGCGAGGCCGCCCAGGCCGCGCAGTAACAGGCGCGGGCGAGGCTCGCAGCGGTCATTGAAAGGCCCGCGCCATGACACTCCGCCTCTTCGCGCTCACCCTCTTCGCCATGCTGGCCTTTGCCGGCAATTCCCTGCTGTGCCGGCTTGCGCTCAAGCAGACGGCCATCGACCCCACCACCTTTGTCGCCATCCGCATCGTGTCCGGCGCCGTGATGCTGTGGCTGGTGCTGGTCCTGCGCCGGGAATCCGCGCGCCTGGAAGGCAACTGGGCGGGCGCGCTGGCCCTGTTTGCGTATGCCGTGGCGTTTTCCTACGCGTATACGCGGATCCCCGCCGGGACGGGCGCCCTGCTGCTGTTCGGGGCGATCCAGATCAGCATGATCGTGTACGGGCTGGTGATCGGCGAGCGGCTGTCGTTCGTGCAGGGCTTGGGAATCGGCCTGGCGATCTGCGGACTGGTGGGCCTGATGCTGCCCAGCGTAGGCGCGCCGCCCGTGTTCTACGGGTTCCTGATGATCCTCTCGGGGGTGGCCTGGAGCATTTATTCGCTGCTGGGCCGGGGCTCGAAGAATCCGGCGGCGGCAACGGCGGGCAATTTCATCCGGGCCACGCCTGTCGCGCTGGCGCTGTTCCTTGTGCAGTTCGTGGCGTCGCACATCCGGATCGATGCCGCCGGCGCGGCCTATGCGGTGGTGTCCGGCGCCGTGACGTCGGGGCTGGGCTACATCCTCTGGTATGCGGCGCTCAAGCAGCTGAACGTGACGCGCGCCGCCACCGTCCAGCTCAGCGTGCCGGTGCTGGCCGCGTTTGGCGGCACGGTGTTCCTGGACGAGCCGCTGACGGGCCTGCTGCTGGCCGCGTCGGCGCTGGTGCTGCTGGGCGTCGCGCTGGTGATCCTGAACAAGCGGCCGGCCTAGGCGCCAGCGCCAAAAAAAGGCCGCTCGATCGAGCGGCCCGCAAGACACCGTCACGGCCTGGTGACGGCGCACCACTTTTCAAGCGGTCACACGCTGTCCAGCGCCGACCGGTCCACGCTTGCGGCAGCCGCCTGCGCGGCCCGCATCTCCTCGATGAAGACCGGTGCGCATAGCCCGCCGATCACCGCGGCCAGATCGTGGTCGGCGTTGTCGTAGGCATGCCGTCCGCTCAGCATGTTGAGCGACCCGATCACGCGCCCTTCCTGCCGCACGGGGATGTTGAAGGCCGACTGCAGTCCGCGCTCGATCAACATCGACGCCTCGGAAAACACGGTGCGCACGTCGTCTTCGTTGCTGGCCACGTAGATCTGCCCTTCCTGCAGCACCAGCCGCGACCACGGGCCGTTGCCGGTGGCCTTGAAGCCGCCCAGCGGGCTGATGCTCTCGTCCGAGGTATGCAGCCGCTTCATCAGGCGCTCCTCTTCCAGGTGTACCAGCGCGGTGAAGAGCTTGTGGCCGAACGCTTCCTCGAGCAGCGCCGAGATCGCGGCCCACTGAGCCTGCTGGTCGCGGGCCAGGCCCAGCGTGCGGGCATGCGCGGCCAGGGCGCCCAATGCCATGACGGGTGCATTCCTCATGCGTTGATCTCCTCGAGCACGACGCCGCGCGTGTTCTTGCCGTAGAACAGGATGCCCAGCCCGCCGATCAGCAGGATGGCGGTCATCATGGCGAACACGCCCGCAAAGCCCAGCACCGGGTACGCCACGCCCACGATGGTCGGCGACGCGATGGAGCCGATGCGGGCGAAGGCCGACGCCGCTCCCATGCCGGTCGCGCGGATCGACGTGGGATAGATTTCGGCGGTGTAGGTGTACTGGCCGGCGATGACGCCGTTCATGCCGAAGGACAGCAGCATGCTCAGCATGATGATCTGGTGCTCGCCGCTGGCCAGCGCCAGGCCCAGCGCGGACAGGCACGACAGCAGCATGTAGGCCAGGATGGTGTACTTGCGGCCGATCCGGTCGTTCAAATACGCGGCCGAGAAGTAGCCGGGGATCTGCGACAGGTAGATCAGGATGGTGTACGAGAAGCTCTTGGTGATCGTGAAGCCGCGCTCGACCAGCAGGCTGGGGATCCACACCAGGAAGGCGTAGTAGCAGAACAGCACGGTGATCCAGAAGACCCAGACCAGCACGGTCGTGCCCAGGTATTGCTTGGAGAACAGCGACGCCAGCTTGGCCATCGCGGTCTGCTGGTCGGCGGGCGTGGGCGCAGCCTTGCGCGTCGCGACCGGCTTGGGCAGCGGACGGCCGGTGCTTTGCTGCACTTCGGCTTCGATGGCTTCGCAGATGCGGTTCGCCTCCGTGGTCTGGCCGGTGTGTTCGAGCCAGCGGGGCGATTCGAACAGCGACTTGCGCCACCACAGCAGGAACACCACCGGCACCGACGCGATGATCATGATCCAGCGCCAGCCGTCGTCGCTGAGCGGCACGATGAAGTAGCCCAGCAGGGCCGACATCACGAAGCCGAACGAGAAGAAGCCCGCCAGCGCGCCGGTGAAGCGGCCGCGGTACTTGCTGCTGACGAACTCGGCCAGGTACGGCGCGATGATGGCGCCTTCGGCGCCCATGCCGATGCCGGCGATCATGCGCAGGATGTAGAACTCGTGATAGTTGCGGGCAAAGGCGTTGACGAACGTGGCCACGCAGAACAGCAGCAGCGCCCACATCATGATCTTCTTGCGGCCGTAGCGGTCGCCCAGGATGCCGGAGAACAGCGCGCCGACCAGGAAGCCCACATAGGTGCTGCTGGCGATCCAGCCGATCTGGCCCGTGCTCAGCCCCCATTGGGTGCGCAGCGAGGGAATGATGAAAGCGATGATGCCGGCGTCCAGCGCTTCGAAAGCGAGGCCCAGGCCGCCGATCATCAGCAGCCGGAAATGAAAGCTGCTGAACGGCAGCCGCTCAAGGCGGTCCGATACGGAATACATGGTGGGAAGGTTCCGGAGGAAATAAAGAAAAGGGACGTCAGCAGGCGTTCTTGTGCAGCAGGCCGCGGTTCATGATCAGCTTGATCGAGTCGGGCTTGGTCAGCAGTTCGATGTCGTCCAGCGGATTGCCGTCGATCAGCAGCAGGTCCGCGTAGGCGCCTTCGCACACTTCACCCAAGAGGCCCTCGTGGTTGAGGATCTCGGCGCCGATCAGGGTCGCCTGCTGGATCACCTTGGCGTTGCCCAGCACGCGGCTGCGCAGCACCAGTTCATCGGACTGCATGTAGTGGGTCTCGCCCAGCAGGTCGCTGCCGTAGCCCATCTTCACGCCGACCTCGTCCAGGATCTCCAGCGCGGTCAGGCCCTGCGTGCGCACGGTGGCGATCTTCTTCACGGAATCCAGCGGCAGGCCATAGCGCTCGCCGTCGTTGGCCAGGCCTTCGTAGGTGATCAGGGTGGGCACCATGTAGGCGCCGTGCTCCTTCATCACCTGCGCCGCCTCGCGGTCGACCAGATTGCCATGCTCGATGGTGCGCACGCCGCAACGCACGGCGCGCGTGATGGCGCGGGGCGTGTAGGCGTGCGCCATCACGTAGGTGTTGGCGTTGCTGGCTTCTTCCACGATGGCGATCAGCTCGGCCTCGGAGAAGCCCAGGTTCTGGATGGGGTCATTGGGCGAGGCCACGCCGCCGGACGCCATGACCTTGATCTGCGTGGCGCCCTTGAGGATTTCCTCGCGCACGGCCAGGCGGCAGTTGTCGACGCCGTCGACCACGCGGCCGATGTTGCCGATCTTGACCGAGCACGGGCAGGGATCGAGTTCGTCGTTGCGCTGGCGGAAGTCGCCATGGCCGCCGGTCTGCGACAGGGCCTTGCCCGCGCAGAACAGGCGGGGGCCATCGACCGTGCCGTCCAGCACGGCTTGCGCCAGCGCCCAGTCGGCCCCGCCGGCGTCGCGCACCGACGTGAAGCCCCGGTCCAGCATGCCCTGCATGATGGGCAGCGCGCGCAGGAGCGCCAGCGCGTTGGGCAGGGCCGCGACGCGGCCCAGGTTGAACGACGACGCCACCACGTGGACGTGGCAGTCGATCATGCCGGGCATCAGGGTCATGCCCTTGGCGTCCACGACCTGCGCATCCGCGGGGGCCGATTCATCGGCGCCGATGCGGGTGATCAGACCGTCTTCGACCAGCACGGTCGCGGCGGCTTCGAGGGCCAGGGTTCGGGTATTGAGGATCCTGCAATTCTTGATGACAACCGGCTTCATAATCGACCACGTAAACAGTTCAAAGTGCCTGGAAATAACGGCATGCCGAACTCTACCGGTACAATTCGGGGGTCCGATACCGGGTCTCCCCCTATGCGTTCGACACAAATTTGAACAGCCTTATGAGCATTACTCATACCCCCTATGAGACGTCGCTGCCCCACCCTTTCTGAATTGAATGCGTTCTCCGCGGCGGCCCGGCATCTGTCGTTCTCGAAGGCGGGCAAGGAACTGTTCGTCACGCAAAGCGCCATCAGCCGGCACATCGCCACGCTGGAAAGCTATCTGGGGCACGCGCTGTTCATCCGGGGCACCAATGGGCTGCAGCTCACGCGCATGGGGGCCACGTACCTGAGCCTGATCCGCCCGGCGCTCCACACGCTGGAAAGCGCCACGTCGCAGGTCATGGCGACGCAGCAGTCCGCCAAATCGCTGAACGTCTCGGCCGCGCCGACGTTTGCGGCGCAATGGCTGTTCCCGCGGTTAAAGACGTTCCGCGAGGTCAATCCGGACATCTCCATCAACTTCGTGCGCTACAGCGTCGCCGATTACAAAAGCACCGAACTCGATTTCGACGCCTCGATCCAGTATGGCTATGGGGACTGGCACGACGGCGACGCCAAATACCTGACCGGGCGCGAAACCCGGCTGGTGTGCTCGAAGGAATATCTTGAGCAGCACCCGATACGCAGCCTGGAAGACATCAAGCAATGCACGCTGCTGCAGCACATCGAGATTCCGCTGTCGTGGGAATACTGGTTTTCGACGTACCTGGGCGATTATGACCGGGCGCGATTCGGCCCCGGCTTCAATCTGTTTTCGATGATTATCCAGGCGGCGTCGTCGGGCTTTGGCGTGGCGCTGATGCCGCACTGCCTGATCGAAAAGGAACTGGCCACCGGGCAATTGGTGGACATATTCGGCCGCAGTTTCGAGAGCCCGCTTGGCTATTATCTCTGCGCGCCGAACTGGCGCAGCAACATGGAAAGCTACGACCGGCTGAGCCAGTGGCTGGCGCATGAGTGCTTTCACGGCGGGGACGGCAACGGCGCGGCCGCCGGCAAATCCTGCGAGGCCGATTGCCCGTACTGCGCAACGGCGAAGTGACGGCGAAGTGACGGACCGCGCAGCCTGCACGGCCCGCACCGCGGTGCATCAGCCCAGCTTGGCGCAAGCCCGCTTGATGCGCGCGCAGCCCTCTTCCAGCTGATCCATCGACGTCGCGTACGAAATCCGGAAGAACGGCGACACGCCATAGGCCGCGCCCTGCAGCACCGCCAGGTTTTCCTCATCCAGCAGGTACATGATGAAGTCCTCGTCAGTCTTGAGCACCTGGCCCGCCGGCGTCTTCCTGCCCAGCAGCCCTGCGCACGACGGGAACACATAGAACGCGCCTTCCGGCACATGGCAGGTGATGCCCTCGATCCGGTTCAGGCTGGCGACGATCATGTCGCGGCGCGCCTGGAAGATGCGGGTGCGCTCGGCGATGAACTCCTGCGGCCCGGACAACGCTTCCTGCGCCGCCGCCTGGCTGATCGACGAAGGATTGGACGTGCTCTGCGACTGCAGCTTGGTCATCGCCTTGATCAACGCGGCGGGGGCCGCGCCGTAGCCGATGCGCCAGCCGGTCATCGCGTAGGCCTTGGATACGCCGTTGATGGTGAGCGTGCGCTCCTTGAGCGCCGGCTCCACCTGCGCCATGGTGGCGAAGCGGCGGCCGTCGTAGAGGATGTGTTCGTAGATGTCGTCCGTCATGAGCCAGACGTGCGGATGGCGCAGCAGCACCTCGGCCAGGGCCTTCAGCTCTTGCCGCGAATACGTCGCGCCGCTGGGATTGTTCGGTCCGTTCAGGATCAGCCAGCGGGTGCGCGGGGTGATCGCCTTCTCCAGGTCGGCGGGCTGCAGCTTGAAGCCTTCCGCCGGCGGGCAGGCGACGAAGACAGGCGTGCCGCCCGCCAGCAGGACGATGTCGGGATAGGACACCCAGTAGGGGGTGGGCACGATGACCTCGTCGCCCTCTTCCACCGTGGCCAGCAGCGCGTTGAAGATGATCTGCTTGCCGCCGTTGCCGACGATGATTTCGCCGGCGGCGTAGTCCAGGCCGTTGTCGCGGCGGAATTTCTCGCGGATGGCCGCCTTCAGTTCAGGCGTGCCGCCGACGTCGGTGTACTTGGTGCGCGACTGCGCCATCGCGCGGATGACCGCCTGCGTGACGTTGTCCGGGGTGTCGAAATCCGGCTCACCGGCCGTCAGGGCCACGATGTCGCGGCCCGTGGCGCGCAGCTCGCGCGCGCGCTGGCCGGCCATGGAGCTGGGGGAAGGTTTGATGCGCTGGATGCGCGCGGCGGTCTGGAGCATGGTGTTCCTAAAATGGATGAATTCGGGATGCGGTCAATCACGGCCGGGCGCCTGCGCCCGGCCTCAGGGCAGGGACTACTGCCGCCATTCGCGCAGGTAATCCAGGAAGATGCGGTCCACGCGGGCCTCGTTGCCGTCCGAATGGCCGGCCGAATGCGGCGTGACGATGACGTTCGGCAGATCCCACAGCGGCGATCCGCCATCCAGCGGCTCGTGCTCGAAAACATCCAGGTAGGCGCCGGCCAGAGACTTGGCGCGCAGCGCGCCGATCAGGTCCTGCTCGACGACGACTTCGCCGCGCGCCACGTTGACCAGCCGCGCGTGCGGCGCCATGTTCGCCAGCACGCGGGCGTCCACCAGTCCGCGCGTGCGGTCACTGAGGGGGCACGCCAGCACCAGCCAGTCGGCGCGGCAGGCGATCCGCGCCAGATCCTCGAAAGCATGGGTTTCCACGCCGTCCGCGGCAGGCGCGGCCGCGCTGCGCACGGCGATCACGTTCAGGCCCAGCATCTGCAGATAGCCGCCCAGCTGACGGCCGATCGGGCCCCAGCCCACGACCACGGCGGTCTGCCCGGCAAGGTCGCGCGGCAGCAGGCCGCCGATCAGCGGCGTCCATGTGCGCGCGCGCTGCGCCTCGAACATCTTCGGGAACTCGCGCGCCAGCGCCAATATGCCCGCCAGCGCGGTCTGGGCCACCACCTGCCCATTGGCGCCGGACGAGGTCGTCACACGCACCCCGCGTTCTTTCAGTTCGCCGAAGATGGGCCGGTCCGCGCCCGCCGAATGGGCGTGCACCCACGCCAGCCGGGGCGATTTGCGCAGCGAGACATAAAAGGATTCCAGCGGCTCCAGCACCCGGTGCTTGGTCGACAGCCCGGTCACGTCGCGCGAGATGAAGGCCAGGTCGACGTCCGCCGGCTCGCTGCCGTGCGTCTGCGCCGCAATGACGGGTTCGAACGCGCGGCTGCCCAGGGTTTCCGAGACGGCATCGCCGATCCGGTCCAGCGTCTGCGCCGACATCAGGACGCGCAGGGGATGTTGTGTGGTCATGTTGGCGTCCTAGTCGCGGAATGAGGGATCCATGCGGTCCAGCTTGCGCAGCAGCGCCGGCCACTCCATGACGCCGTAGGGGCGCCGGGTGCCCGGCTGGTAGTTGTTCCAGGTTTCCCGCAGCACCGGATCCGCCACGCGCGCCAGCGGCGAGTTCGCCGACATGGCCGCCAGCTGCGAACGGCAGGCCAGCTCCAGGCGATGCATCCAGTTAAAGGCTTCGCCCACGCTGTTGCCCACCGTCAGCGCGCCGTGGTTGCGCAGGATCAGCGCTTCGCCGCGGCCCAGGTCCGCGATCAGCGATTCCTGCTCCGCCACATCCAGCACGACGCCCTGGTAGTCGTGGTAGCCGATCTTCAGGAAGCGCATGGCGGTCTGGGTGATGGGCAGCAGGCCGCATTCCAGCGCGGACACCGCCATCGACGCCCAGCTGTGCGTGTGAATGACGCACGCCACTTCGGGGCGCGCGGCGTGGATCGCGCTGTGGATGACATAGCCGGCCTTGTTGACGCCATAGCCCAGATCGCCGAAGTCGGGCTTGGACAGCACCGTGCCCGCATGGCCCACCTTGATCAGGCTGGACGCGGTGATCTCTTCGTACATCATGCCGTAGGCGTTGATCAGGAACGCGCCGTCTTCGTCCGGCACGCGCGCCGAGATGTGATTGGCCATCATGTCCGACATGCCGTACAGGTTCACCAGCCGGTAGCAGGCGGCCAGGTCCACGCGCGCCTGCCATTCCGCGGCGGAACACCGGTCCCGCATCGACTCGATCTGCAATACGCCCGCACTGCTCATTTCGCTTCGCTCCCTGTTGCACGCAATCGGCGCCGACGCGCGCCGCGCCAGCATGGAAGAAATTCTAGAGCGGGGTTTTCTTCACTACAAATTGTTGATTTTTGCTTATTATTCGGTTTTGCCAATATATCCAGCGTGCCCCGCGGCGCGCCCCCCCGGTTCCGGAGCATGACGATGAAGCGCAACATCACGCTGCGGCATTTCCGCAGCTTCGTGGCGGTGGCCAACACCGGTTCGTTCACCGAGGCCGCGTCGCAGCTTTTCCTGACCCAGTCTTCGCTGACCGCGACGATCCAGCAGTTCGAGGAAGCGGTGGGCGTCAAGCTCTTTGACCGCAGCACGCGCCGCGTGGCGATGACCACCGAGGCGGCCCGCTTCAAGGCCGAGGCCGAACGCATCCTCAGCCAGTTCGACGGCGCGCTGAGCGACCTGGAAGCGCTGTCGCAGGGCCGGCAGGGCCACGTCAGGATCGCGGTGGTGGCGTCGGTCACCAACTACTTCCTGGGCGACGCCATCGCCGCTTTCCGCCAGGCCTATCCCAAGATCACGTTTTCGCTGCACGACGCGGGATCCGAGCTGGTCGAGAAGATGATCGCCAACGGCGACATCGATTTTGCGATTTCCACGTCGCATCATGGCTTTGACGAGCTGGTCTACACGCCGCTGTTCGAGGACCGCTACGGGGTGGTCTGCGCCGTGTCGTACGCCTATGCGCAAGGATCGCGCGCCTTGAAATGGGCCGACCTGGATCCGGCCGAATACGTGGGCTTTACCGAAGACACCGGCATCGGCGCGTTCCTGCGCGCGCATGCCGGCAAGCCCGGTTTCTTCGAACAACAACACGACGAAGTCTCCCGGACGTCGTCGCTGCATGCGGTGCTGCGCGGCGGCGGACGCTATTCCATCCTGCCGGCGCTGGCGGCCAGTTCCATCGCGCCGCCTCCCGCCGGACCGGGCGCCGAACCCGGCCCCTTCGTATTCCGCGAGTTGAGCTCGCCGCGGCTGTCGCGCGAGGTCTGCCTGATCACGCGCCGCCTGCGTTCGCTGTCGGCCAGTTCAGAGCTGTTCCTGCAATACATGCGGGACGTCATCAACGAAAAGCCGGTGCCGGCGGGCGTGAAGGTGCTGGGACGCAGGGACAGGAAGGCGCGCCAGCAAGAGAAAGCGCCGCAGCCATGACGCCGCGGCGCCAAGCCCCTACTGCGCCGCGATCTTCGCTTCCTTCACCAGCTTGCCCCACTTGGCGCGCTCGGCTTCGATGTGCGCCGAGAAGTCCTGGGGCGTGCCGCCGGTGGCCTGCGCGCCCAGTTCGGTGAGTTTCTTGCGCACGCTCTCGTCCGCCAGGATGACATTGAGCTCCTTGTTGAGCCTGTCCACGACCGGCTGCGGCGTACCCGCGGGCGACACCACGCCGGTCCACGACAGCGACTCGTAGCCCTTGAGCCCGGCCTGGTCCAGCGGCGGCACGCCGGGCAGCACGGACAGCGGCCTGGCGCTGGTGACGGCCAGCGCCTTCACCTTGCCGGACTGCGCCAGCGGCACCGCGGACGGCGCATTGTCGAAGATCATGTTGATCTGCCCGCCGACCAGGTCCACCAGCGCCTGGCCGCTGCCCTTGTAGGGCACGTGCATCAGGTCCACGCCCGCCATGTTCTTGAAGAGTTCACCAGACAGGTGGGTGGAGCTGCCCGCCCCCGACGACGCGAACGAATACTTGCCGGGAATGGCCTTGGCCAGCTTGATCAGGTCTGCCACGCTGGACACGGGCAGGTCGTTGTTCACGATCAGCACATTGCTGATGGACGCGGTGTACACCACAGGCCGCAAATCGCGGTCGGCCTTGTAGCCGGGGTTGCTGTACAGGAACTCGTTGATCGCCAGGATGCCCGTGGTGCCGAAAAGCAGCGTCTGGCCGTCCGGCGCGGCCTTGGCCACCATCGCCGCGCCGATGTTGCCGCCGGCGCCCGAGCGGTTTTCCACCACGACGGGTTGCTTCAGCGCGACCGCCAGCCGTTCGGCCAGCAGCCGCCCGATCACGTCGGTCGATCCGCCGGGCGCGAACGGCACGACCAGCGTGACCGGCCCCTTCGGATAAGCCGCGCCATCGGCGTTCGCCGTCGTGGCGAAAGCGCACAGCGCGGCCATGGCCGCGCCGGCCAGTTTCCACTTTCTCATTTTTTTCCCCTTGATTTTGGGTTGCAGGTGATGCAACCCCGCCGATCATAGGGAGTGAAATCCTGAGCAACAAATGAGAAATTCCGGCTGATTATTCGATGCCGCCAATATATTCGGGATTGCCCGGATCCTCAGGCGCGCTGCGTCTTTGCGCCGCGCAGCAGCCTGCCGGGCAGCTCGCCCGTGGCCTCGCCCTGCTCGAAAATGGGTACGCCGTTCACCAGGGTGGCCGCGTAGCCGTCGGCGCGCTGCACCAGCCTGCGCCCGCCTCCCGGCAGGTCGAACACCATCTCCGGACAATGCACTTTCAAGACATCCGGGTCGATGATGTTCACGTCCGCCTTGTAGCCGGGCTGCAGCAGCCCCCTGTCCCGCAAGCCGTACACCATGGCCGTATCGCGCGTCTGCCGCCGCACGATGTGCTCCAGCGGCAGCAAGGGGCCGCGACGCCGGTCGCGCGTCCAGTGGCTGAGCATGAAGGTCGGCATGCTGACGTCGCAGATGTAGCCGCAATGGGCGCCGCCGTCAGACAGGCTGTTGACCGTGTTGGCGTGCTGCATCAGCTGATGCAGGTGGTCCAGGTTTTCGTAGGAATAGTTGAACGACGGGTAGTAGAGAATGGCGCGCCCGTCGTTCTCCAGCATCAGGTCATAGACCAGCTCCAGCGCGGGACGTCCGGTGCGCGCCGCCATCGCCGCCACGCTGTCCTCGGGCAGGGGCTCGTAATCCGGGTCCTGGCCCAGCCGGTAGATCTTGTGGAAGCTGCTGAACAGGGTTTCGGCGCGGCGGTCCAGCAGCCCTCGCTGTTCGCTCATGATTTGCCGGCGCGTCTGCGGATCGCGCAGCCGCGCCAGCTTTTCGGCCAGGGGCAGCGCATGCAAGGTCTGATAAGTGGGGTGCGCGATGAAGGGATGCAGCGAACTCTGCCACGAAAAAAGAATGCCCAGCGGCCGGCCGCTAATCCCGGCCAGCAGCGGCACGCCGTCGTCGCGCGCCTTGTCCAGGGTGCGCACGATCTGCTTCCAGACGTCCGGCGCGCCATCCGTCTGCTGCAGGTTGAACAGCACCGGCAGGCGGTTGTGGCGGGCAAGCTGCTCCAGCCACGGGATTTCGCCTTCCATGGCCGGATGATTGGCCGTCATCTGGAATACGCCATGGCCGACCTCGCCCATGACGGAACCCAGCGCGCTGATCTCTTCGCCGGTGGCGAAGGTGCCCGGCGGATACTTGCGCTCGTCGTACTTGTGCAGAAAGGTGCGCGACGTCGAAAAGCCCACCGCGCCCGCCTGCAGCGCCGCGCGCACCACTTCGCGCATCGCCAGCAGATCGGCGGGCGACGCCTCGTCGTGATGGATGGCGCGGTCGCCCATCACGTAGGCGCGCACCGCGCTGTGCGGGATCTGCGCGCCGATGTCCAGCGCCTTGGGCCGGCGGTCCAGCGCGTCCAGGTACTCGGGAAAGGTCTCCCAGTCCCACTGGATTCCTTCAGACAACACCGAACCCGGGATGTCCTCCACGCCCTCCATCACCTTGATCAGCCATTCGCGCCGGTCCGGCTTGACGGGCGCGAAGCCGACGCCGCAGTTGCCCATGATGGCGGTGGTGACGCCGTGCCACGTCGACGGGCTGAGATACGGGTCCCAGGTCGCCTGGCCGTCGTAGTGGGTGTGGATGTCCACCCAGCCCGGCGTGACCAGCGCACCCCTGGCATCGATCTCTCGCCGCCCCGGCCCGGCCTTGCCGCCCGCCTGCGCGATCCGTCCGCCGTCGATGGCAAGGTCGCCCGCACAGGCGCCAGCGCCCGAGCCGTCCACGATCGTTCCGCCGCGTATCACTACATCATGCATCGCATTCTCCTGAAGGCGCAAAGCCCTGTCCCTGCGTATCCGCTACGCGCGTTCGCCGCGCGCGCCTGTTACTCCAGCACCAATCCGATCCGGCGGATGACATCGCCCCAGCGCGCGCTGTCGCGCTGGACGATGGCCGAGAACTCCTTCGGGCCCGCACCGCTGACCTCGTTGCCCTGCGACACGATGGTCTGCGTGACCTCGGGCGATTGCAGGGCGGCGCGGAAGACCTCGGCCACCCGCTCGGCCAGCGCGGGCGGCATGTCGCCCGGGCCGAAGATGCCCTGCCAGCCCACGATGTTCAGGCCCTCGATGCCCTGCTCTTCCAGCGTGGGCAGTTCCGGCAGCACGCTCAGCCGGCGATCCGTCGCGGGGCCCAGCAGCTTGACCTTGCCCGCGCGGGCATTCTCCACCGCCGTCGCGGTGCCGTCGAAGTACACCTGCACGTCGCCGGCCAGCAGCGCGCGGCTGGCGTCGGCGGTGCCCTTGTAAGGCACGTGCACGATGTCCGTGCCCGTCTTCATCTTCAGGATCTCGCCGTTCAGGTGCGAGGTCGAACCCAGGCTGTACGAGGCGTAGTTCAGCTTGCCCGGATTCGCCTTCGCATAGGCAATCAGTTCCGCCGTGGTGGAGAACGGCGCATTGTTGTTGGCGACCAGCACCGTCGCGGACCGCACCGCCTGCAGCACCGGGGTGAAGTCCTTCACCGGGTCGTACGGCAGCTTCTTGTACAAGTGCGGATTCTGCGTGTGCGTGACGACGATGGTGTACAGCAGCGTGTAGCCGTCCGGCTTGGCGCGCGCGACGTCCTGCGCGCCGATCATGGTGCCGGCGCCGGGCTTGTTGTCGACGATGACGGACGCGCCCGTCTGCTGCGTCACCTTGGCCGCCAGCATGCGCGCCAGCGAATCCGACCCCGACCCCGCGGGGAACGGCACCACCATGCGTATCGGCTTGCCCGCCGCCGGCCAGGCGTCGGGCTGCGGGGAAGGCGCCGCGACGGTCGCCGTACAGGCCAGGATGCTCAGCGCGGCGGCGGCGCGCCAGCCCGCCAGATGGAAAATCGGCATGCGATTCATGTTGTCTCCTCCTGCGAGGTTGGCGTGTCGCGAGCTCGCGCAGCGCTCTGTCGTGGTGTTTTCCCGGATGCCTCGAGCGTTGCGCCCGGCCCCGTGGTCAAGCTGTTTTAGTCTTGCAATTGACCCGAATCAAATGCATATTTGGCGCATTCCCGATGAGAAAAATACATGGGCCTGACGATACGTTCGCTCCAGCACTTTTCCGTCCTTGCCGAAGAGCGGCACTTCTCTCGGGCGGCCCAGCGCTTGCACCTGACGCAGTCGGCGCTGACGCGCAGCATCCAGGCGCTGGAGGAAACGCTGGGCCTGGTATTGGTGGACCGCGCGTCCATCGGCGTGACGCCCACGCAGGCCGGAAAAATGGTGCTCGATCGTTCGCGCCGCATCCTTGGCGACGTCCTCGCCCTTCGGCGCGAGGCCGAACTGATGAGAGGCCACGACACCGGGCGGGTCAATTTCGGCGTGGGCGCCTTTCCCGCCGCCGGATTTTTGTCGCCGCTGCTGGTGCGCCTGGCGCGCGAACACCCCGGCCTGAGCGTGCATGTGGAAATCGAAAGCTGGCAGCGCCTGCTGGACAAGCTGCTGCAGGACAAGCTGGACTTCGCGGTGGCCGTCACCCACAGCCTGCCGCCGCCGGCGGATTTCACCGTGCGCGCGCTGCCGCCGCAGCACGGCGGACTCTTCGTGCGCGCCGGGCATCCGCTGCAATGGGTGCGCAAGCCCAAGCTGCGCGCCGCGCTGGCGCAATACCGCCTGGCCGCCACGGACTTGCCCCAGCGCGCGCGTGAGTACCTGGCAAAGCTGTACCAGGTAGGCGGCCCGGACGAACTGCCCATCGCTTTCGAGTGCGACAGCGTCAGCGCGTTGCGCGATGTGGCCGTGGGCAGCGACGTGGTGCTGTTCTGCACACGCGAGGCCATCGCCGCGGAACTGGAACAGGGCATGCTCGTCCCCTTGCCCCTGTCCTACCCGGCCACCGGCCCGCTGACCTACAGCGTGATCCACCGCGCCCGGCGCAGCCTGTCGCCCACGGCGGAACGCATCATCACGCTGGTGCAGGCCTATCTGGCTGGCGAGGGGCCAGCCCCCGATACCCCGCCTTCCGCCCGGCGCCGCAGCGCCGCAAAACGCAGCTGACGTGCGCCCGGCGGATCAGTTGACGCGCCGGGGCAGCACCGCCCGCATCCACCGCGACAGAAGCGGCCGGATGCGCTGGTTGTGCAGCAATATGGCGCCGAGCACGCCGATGAACGCGCCGATCACGGTATCCAGGAATCGCGCCTCGATCACGTCGATGGGGTAGCCCTGCCCCAGGTGCGGCGCTTCGGCCAGGAAGATCGTCAGCGGCGTGATCAGCACCACCGCGCTGGCGTAGTGGCGCACCACCAGCGTCTCGATCCCGAACGACAGCGCCATCATGACCAGGCTCAGGGTCCAGACATTGAGCGGCAGGCTGAGCAGCGCCCACGCCACGCACAGGCCCACCGTGGTGCCCAGGATGCGATGCAGCTGCCGGCTCCAGGCCGCCCGCAGGCTGGCCCCCTGGATGATCGCCAGGCAGCTGACCGGCACCCAATACGGCCGCTGCAGTTGCAGCAGTTCCGCCACCAGCAGGGATATCCCCACGAAGAGGCCGATGATCACGGAGTCGTAGACGACGAAATCGAACGTGGGCTTGGGCAATTCAACGGCAGGCGGTGGCGGCGCCACGCGCGTCATGTGCAGGCAATACGCAAAGGCCACCAGGCACGCGACCAGGCAGCCCAGCGCCACCATGCTCACGCGCAGCGGCACGTCTTCGATCGTGCCGGGCGTGTACGCCGCGATCGCCGTGGCCATGATGAAGAAGAGGCTCCCCGGCGGCCCCAGCCGGTAGCAGCGGCAGACCATGTTCACGACCATCGCGATCAGGGTCAGCGCCGCGATGGTCGCGGTGGGCCAGAACTGGGTCAGCGCCCCCAGCGCGTAGCACGCCACCATGCCGAAGGACGCGGCCAGCAGCATCATCATGCGGATCTGCAGCGAGGCATTGGGCAGGCTCAGGAACACCATGCCGCCCAGGCTGGACATCAGCCCGTAGTCCATGCGCCCGAAATACGCGCCCACCATCAGCGGCAGGCCGGACGAAAGCGCCGCGGCCAGCGGCATTTCCCAGGGCCGGTCGCTGGTGTTGACCCGGGTCAGCTCGGTCCATGTGCCGCGCAGCTGGTTTTTGACAAAGTCGTAGGAACGGCGCGGCTTGCCGTCCGGTTCCGGGGAGTCGTCACTGCTTTTCATGGGGAGGCCTGAATGGCGGTCCTGTGCTGGCCGGGCTCTGTCGCGCGAGAGGCGGTTGTTGCCGCAAGCGGTTCGCCGGGGCCATGGCGTTCATCGGGGAAGCGCCCAGTATGGGCGATCGGTCCGGAGACGGCAAACCGGCTGGCTGTCCTACTTTTCTTGCCTGCGTCGCCACGGCCGGGCGCAAGCCGGTAGCCTCGTCAAATTCCGCCCCCCGGATTTAACGGGAATTCCCTGATTCTCCCCCCAACACCCCCTGGCTACCATTCGCCGCACTTCAGCCTTCGGCTGAGCGATAACAGGCGCAAATTCGCGCGGAGACACCATGAAAGCACTGAAACTGGCTGCGGCCGGAACGGCCTTGTTCATTTCCTCCTTGAACGCCCATGCCGGCGCGACCTTCGAGGCGGTCAAGAGCAAGGGCTTCGTCCATTGCGGCGTATCCACGGGCGTTGCCGGCTTTTCGGTGAACGACAGCAAGGGCGGCTGGATCGGCCTGGACGTGGACCTGTGCCGCGGGCTGGCCATCGCCCTGTTCGGCGATGCCTCCAAGGCCAAGATCCAGGCCATCAGCGCCGTCCAGCGCTTCACCGCCCTGCAGTCCGGCGAAGTCGACGTGCTGACCCGCAACACCACCCTGACGCTGACGCGCGACACCACGCTGGGCCTGATCGGCGTGGGCGTGAACTACTACGACAGCCAGGGCATCATGGTGAACAAGTCCCTGGGCGTGAAGAGCGCCAAGGAACTCGAGGGCGCCACCGTCTGCGTGCAGCCCGGCACCACTACCGAACTGAACCTGGCCGACTGGTTCCGTTCGCAGAACGTCACATTCAAGCCGGTCGTGGTCGAGCGCCTGGACGAAATCATCCGCGCCTTCGCCGTGGGCCGCTGCGACGCCTTCACCGGCGACAAATCCCAGCTCGCCGCGGCGCGCAGCAACCTGGAAAATCCGGAAAAGTACGACATCCTGCCCGAGAACTTCTCCAAGGAACCGCTGGGCCCCATGGTGCGCCAGGGCGACGAGCAGTGGTTCAACCTGGTCCGCTGGACCATGTTCGCCATGCTGGAAGCCGAGGAATACGGCGTCACGTCCAAGAACGTGGACGAAATGCTCAAAAGCACCAACCCCAACATCCAGCGCCTGCTGGGCGTGACGCCCGGCATGGGCAAGAACCTGGGCGTGGACGACAAGTGGGCCTACAACATCATCAAGCACATCGGGAACTACGGTGAAAGCTTCGAAAGGAACCTGGGCCCGAACAGCCCGCTGAAGCTGGAACGCGGCCTGAACGCGTCGTACCGGAACGGCGGCCTGATGTACGGCTGGCCGGTAAGGTAAGGGCCCGGGCGGCCGCGGCGCTGGATTTCGGCCCCTGCCCGCCTGGGCAGGGCCGCCGTCCGCTTACACTGAAGGCGCCGCTGGACCCAGCGGCCTTCGCTGTCCGCCTGTTGCCCGCCCATGACCACACCTTCCGTTTCCGCCCAGTTCACCCCGGCGGGATTCGTCCCCACTGAAGAACAACGCAAGATCCAGACCTCGCGGAACCGTACCACCCTGGTCATCGCCAATGCCGGCGCCGCCAAGACCACCACCCTGGCCCTGCGCATCGGCGAAGCCCTGACCCGGGGCCTGCCCCCCGAAGAGATCCTGGCGCTGACGTTCACCGACGAAGCGCGGCAAGTCCTGCAAACCCGCCTGCAGGACGTGGGCATCGCCTACGCCACCGCGCGGCGCGTCAACGTCCAGACCATGGAAGGCTTCGCGCAGCGCGTCCTGGCGAACCTCGAAGACGGCAAGCCGGAAATCCTGCACTCAAGGCGCGAACAGCAGGACCTGGCCCTGGCGGCGCTGGAAAGCGTGGCGCTCAGCAACCCGCAGTACGCGGATTCGCTCGACATCCGCACCCACAACACGGCCGTCAGCCAGTTCCTGGACAACCTGCTGCGGCTGAAAGCCACGATGGCGGTCTCCGCCGATGGCAGCGACGATCCCGAATACGCGGCAGCCAGCGCGGGCGTTCCCCTGACCGACTACCTGTGGGCCGTCGAATACGAACGGCAGCGCGTCGACGTGTTCGGCCAGGTGGCCGCCCGCGGATTCTTCGATGCCAGCTACGACCTGGCCAGCCGGCTGTCGGCGGACCCGGATGCGCGCCACCAGCTGCCGCACTTCAAGCTGGTGGTGTGCGACGAAATGCACGACGTCAACGAGGCGTCGTTCCGCATCCTGGAGGCGCTGTTGGGCGTCGACGTCAGCTGGTTCGTCGGTGTCGGGGACAAGGACCAGGTCATCTATTCCCACCTGGGCGCGGACGAGTCCTTCCTGCAGCACCGCGTCGCCGCCAGTTTCCCGGATTGCGCCAGGCTTGCCCTGACGATGACGTACCGCCACGGGCCGCACCTGGCGTACGCCATGGAAGCCTTCAAGAACAAGCCCGTCGACTCCAACCTTCCGCTGCGCACGGATATCCGCGAATCGGCCTATGCGGCGGCTCCGGGCGCGTGCGGAGCCGAAGTCCTCAAGGCCGTGCAGCAATGGAAGCAGGACAAACGGCCCCTGGACGGGTGCTGCATCCTGCTGCGCGACGCCCACCAATCCATAGAAATCGAAAACGCGCTGATGAACGCGGGCGTGCAATACCGCACGCTGACGATGCACAGTTACCTGCTGCGCGAAGAGATCCTGTTCCTGCGGGGCATGATCGCCATCGCGCTCGACGATTTCCACCACGTCGCGGCCCCCGCCACGCGCGAAGCGATTGTCGGAGCCCTGGCCACGTTTGCGCAGGTGCCCCTGTCGCCGCAGGATCTGCGCGAAGCCCAGGCCACGCTGTCGAAGGAACCGTCGGCGCTGAAGCATTTCTTCGACGGGCAGATCCAGCGCGTGGGCAACGTTGCCGCACGCACCCGCATCGCCGATGCCGTGTCGCACCTGCGCGGCCTGTCCGCCGACGCGCCCGCCCACGGCGCGCTGGAGGAAGTCTGCCGCATCATGGACATGGAGAACCTGGCCCGACGGCTGTATATCCATCCCTACGACGCGTCGGTGGTGACCAAGTCCGTACAGGGATTCATCGCGACGGCGAGCGAGTCCGGAAAGACCCTGCGCGAGTTCTCCGAATGGATCGGCGCCGCGGAAGCCTTCGCCGGCGCGCGCCCGGGCAAGAACACGGTTTTGATCGACTGCATCGCGAACGTCAAGGGCAAGGAATTCGCGCACGTCGTCCTGCCGTTCATGGACGCCGGCGAATTCCCCAATCCGCTTCGGGAACTCGAAGAAGAAAGAAACCTGTTCTACGTCGCCGCGACCCGCACAAAATCGCGGCTGAGCCTGATTGCCCCTGAAGCGTCCGCGCAGCGCAGCCCGTTCCTGGCGCAAATGCAGCTGGACAGCATCCAGGCGCGGGCCGACAACACCTTGCGCCGCAATCTGGCCGTGCCCGCGAAGGCCCTGGGCCATCGCGACCTGAAGGTCGCATACGCAAACCGGGACGTGGTGAAGAAGATGGGAGCGCAATGGGATCGGACCCGGAAGGTCTGGTACGTGCCGGCCCATCTGGACCCCGAACCGTTCAGGGAGTGGTTCGCGGACCTTCCCTAGGGTTAGCCGCAATTTGCGTGTCTGCGCGTGCCCCGTACCGTACGAGAAATATGTTTATCGTACAAAGTCCGGATCACATTTTTGGAGCAGCACGTGAAGCAGTAGGTCTATAACCCAAGGGGAAGTCGTCATGAAACGTCGCAGTGCGTTGAAGCTGATGGGGGCCGCCGCCGGCCTGAGCCTGACCGGCGCAAGCTGGGCACAGAGCGGGCCTTATCCATCCCGAGTCATCAAGATCATCGTCTCGTCCACACCAGGAAGCGCCACCGATCTTGCGGGGAGGCTGGTCGGGGACCTGCTCTTCGCCAAGTACGGCCAGAGCGTGGTGATCGAGAACCGCGCCGGCGCCGGCGGCGTCATCGGCATGCAGGCGGCCGCCGCCGCCAAGCCTGACGGCTACACCCTGACCACAGGCGGCCTGGGCCATAACGTGCTGCCACCCGCCACCCTGCGCGGGCTGCCCATCGACATTCCCACCGCCCTGCTGCCCATCGCCCAGGTGGCCGAATTCGTCAACGCGCTGGTGGTGCGCGTGGACCACCCCGCCAACACGGTGCCGGAACTGATCGAATATCTGCGCGCCAGCAAGCGCAAGCCGCTGTACGGCAGCAACGGCGTCGGCAGCTCATCGCAGATGACGGCGGAGCTCTTCGCCATGCGCACCGGCCTGAAGTTCGACCACGTGCCCTACAAGGGCGCCAGCGAAGCCTTGGTGGGCACGGCGAACGGCGACCTGGACGTCTGTTTCATGAACCTGCCGCCCACGCTGGCCATGGTCGACGGCAAGCGCCTGAAGGCGTTGGCGGTCACCAGCGCCTATCGGGCCCGGCAATTGCCCAATGTGCCGACGATGCAGGAACAGGGCATGGCGGACTTCGACGTCACCAGCTGGCTGGGCATGTACGCGCCCGCCCAGGTCGATCCCGCGATCATCGCGCAGCTGTCGGACGTCATCGTCACCGGATTGGCGACGCCCGAGTTCCAGGCCCGCATCATCGGCGCGGGATTCGAGCCCAAGCTGCGCAACGCGGCGCAGTTCCAGGCGTTTTCCGCCGCGGAGCTCAAGCGCTGGCGCGAAGTCGCGCAGCAGGCCGGCATCGTCGTGGACTACGGCGGCAAGTAGCGCACGCAAGCGCCGACAGTCCGGGGCCGCCCCGATTGGGCGGCCCCGGCCTTGTTCGCGCAACACGCATCAGGCGCGCGCCTGCCAGACCTCCGGATTGACCATGGCCTGCGGCTTCTGGCCGCCCAGCGCATCCATCAGGTTCGCCACCGCCAGGTCGATCATGGCGCGCCGCGTTTCGTGGGTGGCGCTGCCCACGTGGGCCTGCAGCACCACGTTGGGCAGCGCGCACAGCGGGCTGTCGGCCGGCAGCGGCTCCTGTTCCATCACGTCCAGCCCCGCGCCCGCGATCGTGCCGTCGCGCAGCGCCTGGACCAGCGCGGCCTCGTCGATGACCGCGCCGCGCGCCGTGTTGATCAGGTAGGCGCTCGGCTTCATCAGCTCCAGTTCGCGCTTGCCGATGGAATGGCGCGTCTCTGCAGACAGCGGGATATGCACGCTCAGCACGTCCGACGTCTTGAAGAGCGCGTCGCGGTCGACAAAGGTTGCCAGCCCTTCGGCCTGCGGATCCTGGCGGCGGTTGTGATAGACCACCTTCATATCGAAGGCTTGCGCCGCCCGCGCCACCACCCGGCCGATCCGGCCCATGCCCAGCAATCCCAGCGTCTTGCCGCGGATGTCGCGCGTCAGCGGAAAAGCGCCCTTGGTCCAGGCGCCGCTGCGCACGAAGGCGTCGCCCGCCACCAGGTTGCGCGCCAGGCACAGCATCAGGCCGATAGTGACGTCGGCCACCGCGCCATCCAGCACGCCGGGCGTATTGCAGATCAGCACCTTGCGCCGCGTGGCGGCCGCCAGGTCGACGTTGTCGAAGCCCACCGCGAAGTTCGAGCTGACCTTTAGCGCCGGCAAGGCGTCCAGCAACGCCTGGTCGACCTTGGTGCGCACGGTGCAGACCATGCCTTCGATCTGCGCGCGCTGATCGGCCGGCAGCACCTCGGCGGGATTCTGCCCGGTGGGCACTTCGATGATCTCGCAGCACTGCGCAAGGCGTTCGCGCAGGTCGGCCGGCACGGGCGCGGAGACGATGACTTTGGGCTTTTGATTCATTGAGGGCTCCAGAAAAGGTCAGGGTTCGATTGCTTCGACGTCGGTGGCGAAGACCTGCTGCTCGCCGGCGTCGACCAGCGCGGGTTCGGTCGGATGGTCCAGGTAACGGACGATCAGCCAGAAGCCGTCTTGCGGGTTCTCGATGATCTCGGCGAGCGCGCCGCCGGCCATGCGCACGCGCACGCCGGGCTGCAGATCGACGAGATTGATGGATTTGTTGTCGGCCATGGCGGTGGGCTCCAAAAGGCCGCGGCTACAGTTCGAGCTGCGTGGACGGCACGCGCACGCGGATGCCGTCCAGCTCGGGGTTCATGATCACCTGGCAGGACAGGCGGCTGGTGGCGCAGCGTTCGGGCACCACTTCAAGCAGCGCCTCTTCCGCCATGCCGGGCGGTTCCAGTCGCGCGTACCAATCGGCGGCCACCTGCACATGACAGGTGCCGCAGATGGCGCCGCCGCCGCATTCGGCGACGATGCCGTCCAGGCCGTCGCGCCGCGCCGCCTCCATCAGCGACCAGTCGTCGGGAACGTCCAGCGCCTGTTCGGCGCCGTCCGGCAATTCAAAGATGGCAGAGGGCATATCGTCTCCCTGGTGTATGTCCACACTTATGCGGCTGTTTCGGGCGAGCCGATGCGCGGCACGCCCTTGATGAATTCCACGGGGCTGTCGACGGCTTCGATCGCCGCCAGCCGGCCCTGCTGATAGCGTTCCACCAGCCAGCCCTTGGCGGTGGGCAGCAACACGTCGCGGCACGGCTCGGCCGGATTGACCAAGCCCGCCATCTGCAGGCGCCGGCCCTGCTGTTCGGACCAGAAGGTCGGCGGGCGCGGGGCGGGCGGGCTCTTGCCGGCGATGGCGGCCGCCGCCGTGCGCGCCTGCGCCAGCGCGTTCTGCACGCTTTCGATGCGGGCATAGCGCTGCAGTTCGCCGCGAAAGGCACTGGCGCAATCGCCGATGGCGTACACATCGGGCGCCGACGTCCGGCAGCACTCGTCCACCACCACGCCGTCCAGGCAGATCAGGCCGGCCGCTTCGGCCAGGGCGGTTTCGGCGACCGCGCCGATCGACACCAGCACCAGATCCGCATCCAGCGCACCGCCATCGGCCAGGTGGGCGCGCCAGCCCGTTGGGATGTGCTCCCAGCGCGCCACCGCCGCGCCGTGGCGGATCTCGATGCCGGCCTCGCGGTGCAGGTCGCCGATGCGGGTGGCCGTCGGCTCGGACACCTTGCCGGCCATCACGTTGCCGCCCTGCTCCAGCACCAGCACCTCGGCGCCCAGCTTGCGCGCCGAACAGGCCGCCTCCAGCCCCAGGTATCCCGCGCCCACCACCAGCAGCCGGATTCCCGGCCGCAGCGCCTCGCGCAGCCGGTGCGCATCGTCCAGGCCGCGCACGGAATACACCTGCTCGCCCGCCACGTCGGCAATACTCCGCGCACTCGCACCAGTCGCCAGCACACAGTGCTCATACGCCACAACCTTTCCGGACTGCGTGCGCAGCGTGTGCGCCGCGGTATCGATACTGGCGACCGGATCGCCCGCCATCATCACCACGCGCGACTTCTCGTAGGCGCTGTCGGCGCGCAATGCGATGCGCTCGGCGCTCGTCGTCCCCGTCAGCAGCGCCTTGGACAGGGGCGGACGCTCGTAGGGCGGGTGCGACTCCGCCGCGAACAGCGCCACGTCGCCTTCGACGCCGGCCGCGCGCAGCGCCCACGCGCACTCCACCCCGGCATGTCCCGCGCCGATGATGGCCGTGTGGACCCGCTGCGGATCGGATGGCATTTCCGTCATGGTCAGGCTCCGAATTTCAGGGAAATGCTGGCCTTCGTGGCGACCTGCTTCCAGCGCGCCAGTTCGGCCCGGTTCAATTCCGCGAACGCCGCGGCCCCGGTGGGCCTGGGCTCGAAGCCGGCGGCGGAGAGCGTCTCGGCCGACTGCGGCAGCGCCATGCCTTCCTGCAGGGCCGCGCTGAGCTTCTGCACGATGTCCGGCGGCAGTCCGGCGGGGCCGTACAGCCCCAGCCAGCTCGTCACGTCGAAATCGGCCACGCCCTGCTCCGCCATCGTCGGCACGTCGGGAAGCTGTTTGCTGCGATAGCTGCTGGTGACCGCAATGGCGCGGATCGAGCCCTTGCGGATCAGTCCCATGACCGGCGGCAGATTGCTGAAACTGAAATCCAGGTTGCCGTTGACCACGTCCACCAGCATCTCGCCGCTGCCCTTGTACGGCACATGCAGCAGATTGGTGCCAGTGTGCTGGGCAAAGAACGCGGTGGTCAGATGCACCGACGAACCAATGCCATTGGAGCCGTAGTTCAGCCCGTCCTTGCTGCGCTTGCGCGCCGTGGCGATAAGGTCGTCGACGCTGCGTATCGGCGAATCGGCGCGCACGATCAGCACGTTGATGAATTCGGCCATCTGTCCGATCGGCGTGAAGGCGCGCGAGGTGTCCAGCGGCAGCCCGGTCACCGTGGCCATCGGCAGCACCATCCCGCCCAGGCCATTGAGCAGCAGCGTGTAGCCGTCCGCCGGCGCCGTCGCCACCTGCTGGCTGCCGATCATGCCGTTCGCCCCGGGGCGGTTCTCCACCACCACCGGCTGGCCAAACTTGCGGCTCAGGATCTCGCCCGCCAGGCGCCCCGCCACGTCGGTCACGCCGCCCGGCGGATAAGGCACGATGAGGCGTATCGGCTTGCTCGGAAAGGCCCCGTCAGCGGCCCGCGAGATCCCCGTGGCAGCCAGCGCGGCGCCGCCGGCGATGGCTTTCAATACAGTACGTCTATGCATGCTGCGACTCCAGGTATGGGCGAGCCTCGCCCTTCCGGCGGACAGGCCCCGAGTGGAAAGAAAACCATCGAATGAATGCCGGCAATGCGGCCGGCGCGGCTGTGATCGGCGCTAGAAGAAGATCGTCAGCGCCTTCGAAAGGAGAACGTTCTGGTCCAGGTGGATCTCCCGCTGCAGGATCGTCCAGCGTCCGTCGCGCCTGCGCAGGACGTCCTCGCGCTTGCCCACGAAGAGGTTGACCTCGGCCTGCAGCCGGTTCTGATAGATCAGGAAGCGCGACCGCACCCGCACCAGATCGCCGCCGCCCTCATCAGGCGTCACGTCCAGCACGCGGATGTTGGTCACCAGATGGGACACGCGCGAGGCCGGCTCTTCGGCCCAATGAATCCCGGTCTTGATCTGCGCCACCCGCTGGCGAAGGGTGTCGATGCCTTCATCGAACCAGGCCGCGTCCTGCTTGCCGGAGTACTCCTGCGCCATCGCGTCGCGGCGCACGTTGCGCGTGAGCGGCATGCGGTAGGCGATGTCTTCGTCCAGCAGGCCCAGCCACGCGTCGAAGTCGCGATGGTCCAGCAGATCGGCCTCCAGGTGCAGGAAGCGCTGCGCTTCCCACCAGAGCAGCATGTCGTCCACGCTGTCGTCCTGCGCCACCGGCGCGTCGTTGTCGATGGTCGCGTTCATGCCGCCTTCTCCTCGATGCGCACCGCACGCGCCATCAGTTCGTCCCACGACAGGCCGTTCATGAACTGCGCCCAGCGCCGGTAATAGGCGCGCGCGTTCTCTTCCGTGTATTCCCCGTTGACCGCACAGCCCGGAATCTCCGGCACCGGCTGCACATGCCCCACGCCCATCTGGTAATTGAAGTAGAGCTCGCGCGACATGGCGCCCATGCTCGCCTCGGTGGCGCCGGTCCAGTTTTCCATGTCGTCCGATTCCGTCATGCCGCCCGGCCCCGAATAGCGCAGGAAATAGTGGCGCGCCGCTTCCTTGACGGCCTCGGGCGCGTCCTTGTCCACCAGGTACATGCGCCACATTTCCATCTCGGTCGCGCTGATGGGATGGAACACCGCCAGCGTGCGCGGCTGGCGTCCATGGAACGACATGTTCGGAAAAATCGTGCCCACGCTGGTCTGCACCCGCATGGCAGATCCCAGCGTGCGTTCGCGCTTTTCGTGGATCTGGCGGTAGTACGCTTCCACTTCGGGATAGCGCCCGTATTGCGGCACGTACGGGCCTTCCTCATAGAACGGCAGGCGTCCCAGCAGCCCGTGCCCCAGGTCCGGGAAGCAGATGGCGGACCGGCTGACGGACGCATCGCGCCGCCCCTTGCCCCCGCCCGGCCCGATGCCCACGATGTCCACGGAACGGTGGCTGATGTCGTGGTACAGGTCGCCGATGAAGTTTTCGGGCGCGAACTTCCAATTGCACTTGATGCGCCACTTCTGCACCCCGCCGATCACCTCGGAGCCGCCCGGGCTGCCGTCGCGATGGTCCAGCGCCGCGTCCAGGTACAGGCGCATGTTGCCCAGGTAGTCCTCGAACGGCGGCGCGTCCGCGTCCCAGGTCGCGAACACCGCGCCCTTGTAATTGACCACCTTGGCCACCGTCTTCAGGCCCCACTGCTTCTTGTCCAGCTCGCCCTTGTAGTGCGTCGCATGGCCGGGCACGCCGACCAGCTCGCCGGGCCGCTCCACCAGCTTGCCGTCGGTGGAAAAGCTCCAGCCATGGTATGGACAGGTGAAGGTCCGGTTGTTGCCGTGGTCATAGCGGCACAGCTTCATGCCGCGGTGCGCACAGCTGTTGAGCATGACCTGGATCTGCCCCTGCCGGTCGCGCGTCAGGATCACGGACTCCGTGCCCATGCGCGACACGAAATAGTCGTCGGGCTTGGGCACCAGGCTCTCGTGGCCCACGAACAGCCATGCGCGCGAGAACACCTGCTTCAGTTCCTGCTGGAAGATCTCGTCGTCCACGAAGATAGACCGGCTGACCAGCCCTTCGTCGGCGCGCACCAACTCATCGATCGTCTTATGACCCATCACCACTTCCCCTTGGAGGATGCCCTTGATTGGGCGCCTACGGTCTTTCCGCCGTGGCCGCCGCTGTACGCAGACGTGCTTCCGTGTTGTCGACGTGCGTGCGCGCATGCTGCCGCGCCAGTTCCACGTCGCCTTTCTCGATGGCGGCGAACAGCGCCTCGTGCTCTTTCTGCGCCTGCGCGCCGCGCCCCGCGATCTTGGCCGACCGCGAGCGCGACACGCGCAGGTTCTTCTTGAGCAGCACCGCCAGGAAATCGAAGAAATTCAGATAGTGTTCATTGCGCGTCGCGCGCGCGACGCATCGATGGAATTCCATGTCGGCATCCACGCCCACCGCCACATCGCCGGACGCGATCGCATCGGCCATCTTGCGCAGGGCGAGCCGCATGGCCGCCAGGTCTTCGTCATTGCGGCGCGCAGCCGCCAAGGGCGCGGCCTCGATCTCGAAGCCCCGGCGCAGTTCCACGATGCGCAGCACCTGGTCCGCATCGCCGATGTCCGCGGCCTGCATGCGCAACACCGACGGCCGCGCCGTCTGCATGACGGTCAGGCCGCGTCCTTGCTTGCTTTGTACGATGCCATCGCCCTTCAGGCGGGAAACCGCTTCGCGCAGCACCGTGCGCGAAACGCCAAGCCGGGTCGCAATGGTCTGCTCAGGGGGCAGGACCTCGCCGACTTGATAGTCGCCGCTGGTGATCTCATCCAGCAGCATCTCGGTGACCCGGTCAGTCAGATTGGGCTCTGACGAAAACGGCGCGACCGATTCTCTTTTCAACAGTACTCGGGAAGCTGAATCAGGCATAGGAAGTCTCGTCCGAAAACGTGCATCTCATTGCCAGCCCGCGTTGCCTCGGCTGTGGACGCGCCCTGGGTGGGGCGCGTTGAAAATACGATAATCGTATAAGGATGGGAGGGGGTATTAGGGGAAGTGCGGATGTGGAGTCATGCTGAGCTCTCCCTGCAATTCAGTACTCGCCCTCTATGACGCAGACCTTCGAAAGATCCTATCCCGATGAAAATCCAGATAGTCAGAAGTCTGGCTTGAGAACGCGCCGACGTTCAAACTGGTCGTCAGCCCCCACGCATTTATCACCGGTTCCACTTCAGGTACAACCAACAGATCCCCGTCATCCCCAAACGAAATCCACCCTTGGTCGAACAGACGATCCACATGCGGCGCCAGCATTAACCCGTTGTGCCCATCCAATCGCTCTGAATTCGAGCTATCCCGCCAAGGCTTGATATGACTGGCGATCAGGAAGTTCGGATCTGAAACTCCTGTAAGGCGGCAGCGGGGCTCCAATCGCAAGACCTCCCGTCGATACGACCCTTGCCCCAAGCGTGCTTGATACAACCGCACCTTTTCGGTAGCCGGAATATCCTGGGCGTTGACCTCGGCATCAACGGCCAGATCGACGATCAACGCCTCATTCACGCCCACATTGCGAATCAACCAATCACCAAACTCCCGACTGATTGAAGTCAGATAAGCCATTTGTGCATTGCCATTGGGCAGTAACGGCGCATTCTTCGAGGCCAAGAAGGGATTGATGGTTTCGACGAAGGGCCTTAGCGAGAAGGGCAGCGGCAACATCTCCCACTGCACTCCAACCTCCCATCCCAAAGTGCTCCAACCGTTCTCCACATAACCCGGCTTCGGTGGCGAATCAAAGGCACTCGTCAGCGCAACGCCCACGGCCCGAACGTGCTGTTTGGCGTAGGAGATGATCATGTCGCCAGGAAGAACTTTGGCGACGTTGAGCCACGGAGTCCTCTGCACGTCCCCCGGATGAACCTGCGGACACCAGATATATCCGCCTCCTAGCTCGGCCTTGTAGGACTTGCTGTGATTCACCCACCAGAAATTCATCCTTCGCTCCTTGTTATCTTTTGTAATAGTAGCGAAGTATCTGGAGCAACTTGAAAGTCCGAGCAAGAACTGGAAGCCTATTGCCCCCAGTGCCAACGCAATCCCCGTTTATGATGGCAAGGTAGTGAGTCCGCCCAAATGCGTTACTCTCCCCTCCCCAAATCAGTCTGCAAGGAGCCTCCACATGGCACAAGCCTCCGCCCGTCACATCCTCGTTTCCACCGAAGCGAAGGCCAATGAACTGAAGACCGCCATCGAAAACGGCGCCGACTTCGCCCAGCTGGCCAAGGAAAACTCCAGCTGCCCGTCGAGCCGCGACGGTGGCAATCTGGGCACGTTCGGACCTGGCCAGATGGTCAAGGAATTCGACACCGTCGTATTCAGCGCCCCGGTTGGCGAAGTCCAGGGCCCGGTGAAGACCCAGTTCGGCTATCACCTGGTTGAAGTGACCAGCCGCAAGGACTAAGTCCCGCTGCCGCATGCAAGAAGGCCGCCGCCAGGGTTAACAAGCGGGGGGCGTCTT